>NZ_VKKX01000055.1 GCF_008271655.1 Gemmobacter caeruleus | reverse complement strand
AGACGTCATCGCCCGGATCTCAGACCTGCCGGTCTCTCGACTGCCGGAATTGCTGCCGTGGCAGTGGAAGCCGTCGGAAAAAGCCAACGTCAAGGCTGCATAACCGCGGCTCTCGGCGCATGCTTACTTTTTGTAGAGCGCATTACATAATCAAAATTCTGCGGCACGGCGCTGTAAGCGCAAAGTTGAACTGTGCCGCACGCTCTTTCGGTCACTGGGACCCCGGTCACCCTCTAAAGGACTTCCTTGCCTCTCCCTCGGTCATCCAGTCCTGCCCGCCGAAGGCGACGAGGGCGACAAAGACACAGTTTTTGTTGACATCGGCGCGGAACACGACGGTCAGACGATAGCCGCGGCCGCCATGGCGGACCAGCCAACCGTCCAGCGGTGGGGCCAAGCGAACTCCAGACATCGGGTTGGCAGCGATCTCGGCAATTAGGTCGTCCACCTCATCAAGGCGCCTGCTGGCGGCGTTGAAGTCCCCGCCGGTGACGTCGACGATGTGGTCTACCAATGCTGCAAGGTCTTGGTCGACCAAGGGATGTCGAACGATGCGCATCAGGCAGCGGTGCCACCGGCGGTCTTTGCGAGTCGGGCAAGATGCGAGCGGGCGCCTGACGTGATGGACTCGCCTGTTCGCACGGGCTCCCAGGCATCAGGGGGCAGCGCGAGGCGCCGTTGCACTTCGGCTTCGAAGAGAAGACGCTCCCTCTCCCGCGTTGCGCGCGCACGGGCCATTTCGCCAGAGACAGCAGCGCTGATGTTCGGATACTCACCACTTTCGACCAACTCGCGAGCGAAGTTGAACGCTGCATCCGTGAAGCTGACACTCTGCTTGTGTACGCCCATGATTTTCTCCGCCGGTAGTCTGTTGGAACACCATAGCTCTTTCGCGATGTGTTTTCAACGACTGCAAGCGACCGACGTCTGTAGGCCAAGCATGAGCGATGGACTCAAGATCTATAACTCATTGATGCATTGGGCTGGCAAGTAGATACCCGCGACGCGCCTTCTGACGAAGGGTCCGGACTGCTGCCTTCTCTGCCTCGGCGGGAGATGCCCAAGTTTCAAGAGATGTCCGACCTCGCGTTCCGATCCTGCCCCAAGCCCGTATGACACAAACCTCCCCGAACAGTGTCGCAGCAACATCGATGCAGTAGAACCGCGCCATGTTGGCCTCAGGGTCGATGCGATGCAGATGTGCCAAAGCCATGGTGGGTCTCCCTCGCACAGAATCTGTCCTACCGCGTTCCAAGTCCAATTGCTTTTCTGAATCGAAACCAGCGGATCGATTCAGAAACTTGATGGGTTGCCGTTCTGTCCGCGTATACTGGACACCAAGGCGTTGCCCGCTAGCTGCTTGCCAATGTCAGACTGTTGCTACATCCCGCGAGTGTGGGACATCCACGGCAACGAAGTTCTTCGCCCGCCGCTTGTTCGCCGTGTACCAAACTGTCTTGCGCTCGCCGGTGTGGCTGAACTCATAGGTGACGCCGAGGATCTTCTCGCGATGATCTGGGTCGACCATCCATTCCACAGGCCTGCCAACATCAAACTTGGCTGCCGACGTGTCGTCGTCGAGGGCATTCGTTTTCTGATCAGTCATTTCTCTTCTCCCTCGGTTGTCGTGTGCAGCGGCGCCTTGTCCAAGGCGATGTCGAATGCCTCCTGGAACCGCGCGCGGAAAGCCGGGCCCATGACCCGCGCCAAACCAAGAATCCCAAGTGGATCGTGCCGGGCGGTCAGGTCGGCTGCAAAAGGCGGTCGCAGGGTCAAGGTAACACTGGTCGGATGCTTGCCCCGCGCGCCGCGAGGCTCAACGACTTCGGGCATGCCATCGCGCTCCCAATCGTCAAAGACTTGGTCACGCAGTCCCTGCGCCACGCGACGGATCAGGAACTGGACCGAGCACCGCGCCACTGAGGCCCAGGCTTCAGCGAGATGGGCTTGCCGGGCAGTGAGTGACACCGCAACATAGACAACCTGCCCCCGTGCCGCTGCGGAAGGGGCAGGCACCGCATGGGGCCGCGCCAAGTTCGTTGGTGCCCGCGGTTCACCCTCCTCTTTCCGGGCTTCTTCTTTTCCGCGGATGGGCAACCCGCCATCATCATCGCGTTGGGGCATGACATGTGCGGCGGCTGTCACGATTGCCGGTTGCTCGGGCTTCGATTCTGGCCGGGAGTTGACCGGCGCCGACGGCATCGCGCTCGGTCTTTCAACCTCCGCCGGGGGCGCGACCATCCCACCAAACCCAAGCTTCGCTGAAAAACCCGCGTCCTGCCGGATGATCCGCATCTGATCTTTACGCGGTGCCATTATGCGACCTCCGCCGGGGCCGCGATCAACTGATCGATTTCGTCGAGAAGCTCCCCTGCCTCCTTCACGGCCGTCTGAAGATGCGCCGCCAACCCGCGGTTAGGCGTCTTGTCCGCGATCGGGCCGAGGAGCCCTTCCTTGTCCATCCGGACATAGGCGCTGCGATTGGACAGCCAGGCCTCGCAGGCGGGCAATGACCGGAAGAGTTCATCCGCCACCGCGCGCTCCGCCTCAGAAAGCCGGACCTGCACACGGCTGAACACAACAGAGAAGCCGGCAAGCTCATCCGGGTTGTCGACCCGCCCCCGCAGCTTCAGATACCAGCTGGCCGTCTCAAGGGTCTCGCTGAGATCGCCGCGCGACAGCATCATCGGGCAAATGATCCGGTGCGCTGCGACCGCCAGAACGTCTTGCGCTTCAGATCCGCCGCCGAAGGTGTCGATCAGGATCAGATGTTCTTGGTCCGGCTGTTCATAGATCTGGTCAATCGCCTCGACGACCCGGTGGGCATCAAGTGTGTGGATCACCTCGACCAGCGGCGACCAGTTTCCGGCCTCTTGCCCCGCCTTCATCCACTTGAGGCAAGACTTCGAGGCATCCGTGTCGAAGATCGTGACCGTCTCGCCGCGACTTGCTGCGGCAGAGGCGAGGGCGCGGCAGAGCGTGCTCTTGCCCGATCCGCCCTTCCTGTTCATCACCAGAACAACCCGTATTCCGTAACCCATATCACCTCCCTCACTTCGCGTATCGCCGATCCCATTTTTCTGAATGCCGATCGCTGAAAACTTTTATCCTAAATCGCATCTCATAAATCCGAACCACGACCGCGGATATCAGAAACCATCTCGCGCAACTCCTATTGCGCAAGGCGTATATCTTTAATCGCTTGTCTGATTACTGGATGCGTATGTCTTTTATCTGATCGCGCAAGGCGTGTATCATAAGGCATAGCCCTGATCACACGTCGCTGATGCCACAAGACGCATCCCACACTTCCTTTCTCCGAACCCGCAACACTGAACGGTTGGGTCCGTACATCAAACAAAACAGGGCGTTACCGCCACTTCTGCCCGGTAAATACCATCCTGCCAAGGGATTCGAGGGGCACCTTCTCCGGTTGCGCCTTGTGCATTCGGCGATCAGCGAAGTGCACTCGGTGGCAGGTGAGTTACCCAAGGTTAACACAACCTGCAAGGGGTCATATCGCGCATAGATTGTGCTTGATCAAGAGCTGAAAGAAGGGGATAGAAAGGGTGGCAGGAAATGCGTGATGTCTACAAATAATCAGTGGCAGAAGTTGGCAGGAAAATCAGAGCCTCGCAAAACAGAACTTAAGTCGGGGTCCGATTTTTCAGCCAAGAAGAATTGCGTGACGACTGATTCTGCAGCGCAGCAAATGACCCGGCGGGGGCGGCCCCGAGGCGAGAGTTCGGGCCAGGTGGTCAGCTGCCGTCTGCCTGCCGAAGAGCTTCAGGCCTTCGATGCGCTCTGCACCCAGCTTGGCGCGAAATCCCGCTCTGACGGTGTGCGGTCGGTTGTGCGGATGGCCTCGGGTTTCCTCGAGTTCAGCCGGGAAGACAGTGCCAAGCTGGAGGACATTCGCTACGAGCTGGCAAAGATCGGGACCAACGTGAATCAGATTGCGCTGGCGGCGAACCGGGGCAGGGCGCCGATGGTCAAAGCGCAGTGGGCGTCGGTGGATGAGTTGCGCCGGTCGCTGCCGATGGTGGCGAAGACGCTGAACCAGATCATCGCGGAACGGCGCCGGCAGGGCGTGGCGCTGTTTCGGAAGTTTGTCGAAGCCCAAGAGGGCGCGCGGCATGGTTAAGCTTGGCTCGCGTCCGATCGGGCTGGCAGAAGCGATTCTTGGGGAAATCGGTTTCCTGCGTCCCCAGTCCGGGCGTGTGAAACCCGGACCATCTTCCCTCTCTCGGCAGGGCTTCCGGTTCGCGCCGCGCGCCAGCCAGTTGTGGCGGTTTTCGCTGGGATCGAACGCCGCGGTGATCAAGAAGATAAGCAAGGGTGGCACGGCGAACGCCAAAGAGCTGGCGATCCAGATGGACTATCTGTTCTCGAAGTCTGCCGCGATCTTCGGCAACGGGGTCATGCTGGACGCCCACGCCAAGGGGCTGTCCACTGACGAGCGGAACGACATCGTCGGCCATTGGGTCGAGGATTGGCGCGGTTCGCCCAAGAACGGGCACACCAGTCACTTGCTCCTGAGCTTTCCGTCCCATGTGCGGCCGGAGAAGGCCAAGATGATTGCCGAGGTCTGGGCCTTCGAGATGTTTCAGTCGGGTGACCATCAGGGCGATGTCTGGTCCTATGTCGCGGCGCTGCACACCGACCGGTCGCATCCCCATGTCCATATCGTCGTGAACAACCGCGGCAACCTGAACGACAGTTGGTTCTTCATGGCGAAGGAACATGCGTTCAACCTCGACATGATGAAGGGTCGCATGGTGGCCATTGCGGCCGAGGAAGGCGTGTTTCTGGATGCGACCTCGCGGGCAGAGCGGGGGCTTCTGACCTATGGCCCATCTCGGGCAGAGATGGAACGAGCACGGGAAGAAGGTCGGGCGCCTGAGGAACGGCTGCGCGAGGGCAGGGCGCTGGAGGATGCACTTGCCACGATGGCGCACACGGCCGACACAATGCGCAGCCTGAGCCATGTGGCGGCGCTGACTGGGCTGCCCGAGATCGCCGCGAAGATCGCCAAGGCCGAGGAAGTGCTTAGGCAGGGCGGGGTGCTCCATCCCTTCCCGGCTGAGGCGGCGACGCTTGAGCGCGCTGACCTGGAGCGGCATTTCAACGGGTGGATGGCCGAGGCGGAGGGCAGGATCCGCAAGGCCCCCATCGCAGAGCGGAAGGGCCTGCGGGATGAGCTTTATGGCTATGCCGTCGATATCGCGCGGGGGCTTGGCGATGCCCGCGGTGCGCAGCTTTTGCAGATGATGCCGCAGTCGGCGGTCTATGGCGTGGCGGTTGAGGGCGAAGCCTTAACGCGGGGCAGGGCGCAAACGACCCTGCATCGTGGGGCGGCGGAGCGACTGCGAGCGGAGATCGTTGCGGGCGCGACTGCGATTGGCTTGAGCGGCGAACGCATCGCCAGCCGTCTGGAAACCGGCGCGGCGAACGCCTGGGAAGAACGGGACTGGGTCCGCAGTGATCTTCTGGCCCTCGCGGGTCGGCGACGGCTGGATCTGCGTAACCCGGATCAGGGGAGGCGCGTGGCAGACGCGTTGCAAGGGTTCTATGACCGAGCGGCGGCGGTGATTGACCACGCCGTTGAGCAGGAGGCCGTGCCTGAGAACGACCGGCTGGTGCGGACCCTGCGGTCGCTGGGGCGGATCATGCAGACCGAGGGCAAGGTTGAGTTCCGGGGCGATGCCCATGCCGAGCGCTTCGCCGAAGAGCTGCGGCAGCGGTATGGAAAGGGCGTCATAGCCGATCTGGCGGCCGGGAAGACCGACGCACTGGCGCGGGACATCGAGGGAGACCAGGACCGCCGCTGGATTGCGCGGGCGGTGGTGTCAGCCGCAAAAGCGCATGTCGCCTTTGGCCTTACGCTGAGCGCGGCGCGGGAGTCCGAGCGAGGACTGCGCGAAGCAGGAAACCCGGAAGCGCGAGACTGGGAGCGCTGATGCATCGGAAGGACAGGATATGGGCCGTGACTGCGCAACGCGTCGCGACCTCCATGTTGGGCAAGGAAGGAACAAGATGACGATTGCGGGATTGTTTACGAGTGTTGGCGCGCGCTTCGTTTGCAAAGGCCGGCGTGCTTCGGGTGGCAAGCAAAATGAACACGTCGCACTTGGTGCCCGTCTGGCGATTTCTCGGATCGATGCTTCCTTGTCTCAGCAAAGAGCCGCATCTTGCATTGGCATAGGCCTCTATACGTACAAGGACTTCGAGCGCGGCAAGAAGTCGGTCCCTGCTGCCGCACTTGTCAGACTGCAGAAGGCGTTCGGAATCGATGCGGCCTGGGTGCTCCTTGGCACCGAAATGGTGGGATCGCCGACCGAGAGAAGCGCGCTCCGGACGTTTGTCTCGGACCTCGACCGATACATCGGCTCGAGGCAACTAAAGATTGCGCCTGAGCGGAGGGAGGCCATCATCGCGCGCTGGTACCACGCGCGGCTCAAGGGCACAGAGGTCGATCCCGACGATGTTTTTTGCTGGCTCGAGATCCTAGCTGGCTGAACAGCAGGATGGGCGGGAAGCGGTCGTTCGCGGCACTTCGTGCGAACGGCCGCTTTGAAACGGCCACGTGGCCATGTTGGACCAAGTGAGGTGTCGCATGAGGCGCGAATGGCGGAGTCCGCTTCGCCCCCTTCAACCATCAAGACCCGCGCCGTTTCGATCAGACGGGTCCGGACCTGCCCCTCGCGCCGATCAACGCGACCTTCTCTTGCAGTCGGTTCAAACGTCTCTACAGCAAAAATTGAACCGCCGGATGGAGCTCCTGCAATTTCAGGATCTCAAAAATTGACGCGGTCCCCGCCCTTGAGACCCAGGATTTCACGGGCCTCGTCAGGGGTGGCGACCTCGCAACCAAGGTCTTCGACGATACGCCGGATTTTCGAGACTTGCTGAGCATTGCTTTCAGCAAGGCGGCCGCGACCGATGAACAGGCTGTCCTCGAGACCAACGCGAACATTACCACCCATTTGGCTGGCCGTCGTTCCAAGGCTCATCTGAGCGCCGCCGGCTCCGAGGACGGACCAGCGGTAGTCGTCTCCGAACAGCCTGTCGGCGGTCCGCTTCATGAACAAAAGGTTGTCGACCTCGGGTCCGATGCCGCCGAGAATGCCGAAGATGAACTGGATAAAGATCGGTGCTTTGAAAAGCCCGATGTCCATGCAGAAGCGCAGATTATAGCCCACATTCTCCAAGTAAGTCGCTGATTTCGCTGTCGTAATCGTGATATTTCGCATATAAATCATGGCGTTGACGGCTGCGAGGGGCGCGTTTCATGGATCACCTGGAGGGTGCGGGCTTGGCGCGGGGAGATCGGGTTGATTTCGACCGCCGTGTGCGTCTGGAGTTCCGTGGTGCGCAGATCAGTTCAGACGGTGGCCTGCTGGTGATGCGCGAGCTTGATGACGTGCTCGGCCTGTCCAATCTGGCGTCGGAGGCGCTGCGAGACAGCCGCACCGGGAAGAACACGCTCCATCGGCTTGACGGATTGTTCTATAGAGGTGGCCCACATCGTAACATTCGTGCTCGAACTTGATCTGATGGGGTGCGAGTGTTTCGGCGACGGTTTGTATGTCGCGGAATGTGTTGCGGAAAATGTAAGTGTCGGAGTTTTCGACGTAGTCCTTCTCCCAGTCGAATTTCCAGGTCTCGTATCGCTTCGCGAGGGGATGGAAACTGAAGTTCATCGAGCCCATGTTCAGGCTGCACATCTCGGGTGAGAAACGCAGCGCAGGCGCAATGCGCTCTTCGATGGTGTTTTTCAGGCTACCGCCGGTCGAGATGTTCACGACCGCGCCCGTTGCCTGCTTGATCCGTGGCAGAAAGCTCGCGAAGGCGTCGGGATCAATGGTTACGCCACCATCTGCAGGGCGACGCGCGTGCAGATGCAGGATCGACGCCCCCGCCTCCGCCGCAGCGATCGCCTGGGCGGCAATGTCATCGGCAGTGTAAGGAAGTGCGTCCGACATGGTCGGCGTGTGAATGGCACCTGTTACCGCACAGGTGATGATCGTCTTGGGGCGCTTGGCCATGGGATCAGTCCTTTGACGAGGTCGCTTGACGGGCCGCCAGACCCACGACACGGAAAGAAAGCGGGAAGAGTTCGGCGCCGGTCTTTGCCCGGATGAGGCCCCACAAGCCCGCCGGGGCAAAGAGCATGACGGCAATGGCGACCGCGCCGAGAGCGATGAGGTAGACCGTGCCTAGGTCAGCCATCGTTTCGCGCAGGGCAAAAAAGATGAGGGTGCCGAGGATCGGCCCTTCTAGCGTGCCGATACCGCCGATGACCACGATGAAGATGACGAAGGCCGTCCAGTCGTTCGCGCTGAAAGCCGCCTCGGGTGAGATGCGCAGCTTTTGGAGAAAGATCAGTGCACCGACCAAGGTGGTCAGGCCTCCAACCATAACGTAGGTCACGAATTTGGTGCGCCAGATGTCGATCCCGAGACTGCGCGCCGCAAGTTCGTTGTCGCGGATTGCCATCAGTGCGATGCCCTGACGGGAGCGGAGAACCACAAAGGCCGCAGCAAGCACCGCAACCGCGATGCCAAGGGCAAGCCAATAGGCAACCGCCTCACGTGCATCGCGACCGTCGGCCAGCGTCTTGACGATGTCTGCGGGCAAAGATGCGCCAGATCCCCCACCAAGCGCCGGGATCTGTGCAGCGACCAGACGAAACACTTCCGCGATGACCCAAGTCCCGATTGCGAAATATGCGCCGCGAAGGCGAAAGATCAGTGCGGCCACCGGAGCTGAAATTATTGCCCCCGCCACCGCTGCGATCGGAAGCGCGAGATAAATCGGCACACCGAAAAGCATCGTCAGGGCAAAGAAGGCATAGCCGCCAAGTCCCACATAGGCCTGCTGGCCGACTGAAACGAGGCCCGCGTAACCGGCGAGCAGATTCCAGAGCGTTGCAAGCGATGCGTAAAGGAAGATCTCGCCCAGAAGCCGCAGATCGGCGCGTCCAGCCCACCAGGGCGCGGCGACAAGCCCTATCAGTAGGAGCAAGCCGATCATCATCGCGCCCTGCGAAAGGGGAGAAGTGCGTGTCACCTGCATGGCTCAGCCCTCCATCTTCGGGAAAAGGCCGCGTGGGCGGACCGCGAGGATCACAAGGAATACGATGTGCCCAGAAAGGATTTGCAGACTGGGATGGATTTGCCCGCCCAATGCCTGCGAAACCCCAAGAACAATGCCGCCGGCTAGGGTGCCCCAAAGATTTCCAAGCCCGCCGATGATCACCGCTTCAAACCCGAAGATCAGACGACTGCCGCCTACTGCCGGATCGAACGAGGTGCGAATTCCAAGAAAGATTCCGGCCACGGCCGTCACAGCAAGGGAGAGGCCCATGGCAAGGCCAAAGACATGCGCGCGGTTGAGGCCCATGAGCTGGGCAATGTCCTGACGATCAGAGGTGGCGCGGAAGGCGCGACCAAGCGCTGTGTGATAGAACATCCACTGCAACGCACCGATAATCGCAACCGCCGTTATGAAGACGATCAAGGGCAACACACCCACGGTCAACCCGCCCGCCGAAAGGCTTGCTGTTTCAAGGTTGCCCGCCTGAAGTTTCTGTGGGTCAGCGGTGTAAACGGTCAGAAGTCCGTTTTGGATTATGATGGAAAGGCCGAAGGTTACGAGAAGCGGTGGCAGGATATCGTCCCCCATGGTCCGGTTCAGGATGCCGCGCTGAAGGACGTAGCCGATGGCAAACATCGCGGGCACAACCAGCACGAGCGCGACCAACGGATGAAGTCCAAGCGCCGTCGAGGCGGTCAGGCCCAGATAGGCTGCCAAAACGATAAGATCGCCATGCGCGATGTTTACCAAACGCATCACGCCAAAGATGAGGCTGAGCCCCGCCGCAAACAGCGCGTAAAGGCCGCCCAGCAGCGTGCCCTGAAGAATGGCATTTACCCAATCCATACGCGTCACATCCCGAAATAGGCGCGGGAAATCTCTTCCCGCGAGAGAGTGGCCGAAAGGCCCTGCAGCGCCACGCGGCCTTCCTGAAGGCAGTAGACGCGGCTCGTGACCGACAGCGCCTTGGCGATATCCTGCTCGACAATCACCGCTGCCATGCCTTCGCCGACGATACCGGGGAGGGCTTCGTAGATCTGACGGATGATCACCGGAGCAAGACCAAGGCTGATTTCGTCCATCAGGATGAGCTCGGGGTTCGACATGAGCGCGCGCCCGATGGCGACCATCTGTTGCTGTCCACCAGACAGCGAGGTCGACTGTTGATTTCGGCGTTCCTTGAGGATCGGGAAAAGCCGGTAAACAGTATCCAGCGACCACGGCCCCTTGCGCCCGATCTGTCCGCCGATGATGAGGTTCTCTTCGACCGAAAGCGAAGGAAACAAGAGCCTCCCCTCGGGCACCAGGGCGATGCCGAGTGCAGCGACCTGATCCGCACGCAGCCGGCCAATGGCTTGGCCTTTCCAACGGATCGCCTCGGGCCGGTTTTTCAGCAACCCGGCGACAGAGCGCATCAGCGTCGTCTTGCCCGCGCCATTCGCCCCGATTATGGCGACGACCTCGCCCTGATCTACTTGCGCGGACACGCCGTAGAGGGCTTGGAAATCGCGATAGTGCGCGTCGAGGCCTTCAATTTTGAGGATCGGCTCAGGCATCGGCTTCGATCCCCAGATAGATTTCCCGAACCTCGCGGCTGTTCATGATCTCGTGCGGCGTGCCGTCCGCGATCTTTTTGCCGAAGTCGATAACGATCAGACGATCGACCACGGCAAGGAGCGCGTGGACGACATGTTCGATCCAGACGATGGAAACGCCAGTTTCGCGAATGTCCTTGATGGTCTGGATCAGCGATACACATTCGCTTTCAGTCAAACCGCCTGCGATTTCATCGAGCAGCAAGAGCTTGGGTTTTGCGCAAAGAGCGCGTGTCAGTTCAAGACGCTTCCGTTCGAGCAGCGTCAGCCCTTTCGCGAGCGTATTGGATCGGTGCAACAGTCCTGTTCGGTCAAGGATATCAAGGCAAAGCGCCTCTGCGTCCCGCGAAGAGAGTCCGGCACCTTGGGTTGCCGCGACCATGGCATTTTCGAAGACCGTCATGCCCCCAAAGGGCTGGGGAACCTGAAAACTGCGGGCCATGCCGGAACGGCAGCGGCGCGGCGCAGGCCACGAGGTAACATCCTGCCCGCCAAAGAAGATACGCCCGCTGTCAGGGGAAACCGTGCCGGTCACGAGGTTGAACATCGAGGTTTTGCCCGCCCCGTTCGGGCCGATAACACCAAGCGCCTCGCCTGCACTCAAATGCCAGCTTTGGCTGTCGGCCACCGTCACCGCCCCGTAGGCCTTCGATAGATCGTCAAGTCGCAGAATTTCCGTCATGGTTGCCCCGCATGGGTGGAACCCCGCGCGTCCCCAGAGCGACGCGCGGGCATCTCGTTCAGCCCAAAAGCTGCAGCTCGCCGTTCACCGGAATTTCGGGCGCGCTCGAATTCGCGACGATCTTCAGGTCGAGCCCCTTCTCGTCCTTCTGCCATTGGCCGGCGACAAGCGGGGTCTTGGTCACGTTCTTGACCGGCCCTTTGGACCAGTTCACGGGGCCGACGATGGTAGAAAGATCGGTCGCAGCGATTGCCGAAACTATGGCCGCAGGATCTTCGAGATCCTGTGCGCGCGCGACGACATTCGCCACAACTTCGAAGAGTGCGTGCTTGAAGCCGATGGGCTGAGTCCAGGGTCGACCCGTCGCCGCAGTGTAACCGCCGGCCAGATCTGCGGACGACACGCCCGTCAAAGAGGACTTGAACGGATGGTTGGGCGACCACCAGACTTCGGAGGTCAGGCCGATGCCACGATCGCCAAGCCCTTCGATCACGCTGGGGAACAGCAGCGCCTTGCCGATCGTCACCACTTTTGGAGCAAATCCCTGCTGCGCTGCCTGAGCCCAGAACGTGCCGAAATCCGGAGGGATCATATTGCCCGTCACGATCTCGCATCCGGCTTCCTTGAAGGCGGTGATCTGGGCGCTGAAATCGTCGGTCAGGGGTTGGTAGCGACCCGGATCGACCAACGTGTAACCTGCAGCCGCAAGCGGTTTCGGCAGACCGAGCTCGGGATCGCCCCATGCGTTGCCGTCGGCGTCGTTCGGGAACAAGCCAGCCACGGTCTTGCCGGCGCCAGACTTGCCCCAAAGGTCGAGGAATGCGCCGATCACGTCTTCAAGACCCCAGAAGAAGTGATAGGTATTCTCGAAGCCCTTGTCGGGGACACCCCCACGACCAAAGAAATAAGGCTGCCATGGGCAGTCCGTCGTGATGCAGGGTGTGCCGTTCAGTTCCGCCTGGTCGGAAACCGGGTTCACGGTGTCCGGGGTTGATGCCGCGACGATGATATCTACCTCGTCCGACAGGATCAGCTCGCTTGCGACCTCGGCCGCGCGGTTCGGGTTCGACTGGCTGTCCTTCGAGATGATCTCGATTGCCCATGTCTTGCCGTTGTTGTCGATGCCCGCCCCGAATTTTTCGGAAATGGCTTGAAGAATGTAGTCATCTGCCTCGGCAAAGCCGGCGAGCGGGCCGGTGCGGGGGCTGACATGACCGATGCGCAACGTCGGGGTGTCGGCGTAAGCGCGGGTGGACCGCAGAATGGCGGGTGCGGCCAATATGGCGGCCGCTCCAGTCAGAAAACGGCGGCGGTTGGTCAATCGTTGCATAGTCTTCCTCCCTGTTCAGGTTACCTGGCTCTCCTCCGGCCATTCACCCGTCATGCTTCGTTATCGTTCAACAGTCCTTCCAATCGGATCAGATGGCGGGCCACCTTCTCGCGCAGTCGTTTCGCGTCTTCTGGTGTCCATCGCCGGAAGCCTTCACCACTTTTCATTCCGAGTTTCCCCTCGGCCACCAGCCGTTCGAGCAACGGCGACGGACCGGGCCGGTGCTCAAGATCAGCCAAAACGGTGTTGTGAATGTCGAGCGTCAGATCGGTGCCGACGAGATCGGCATTCTCGAGCGGTCCCAGCACAGCCAGACGTCGGCCGAAGCAGGACTTCACGACCGTATCAACCGCTTCAGCATCGCAAATGCCGCGTTCGACGAGCGATACCGCTTCGCGCCAAAGGGCATGCTGCAAACGGTTTCCAATGAATCCGGGAACGTCCTTCTCCACGCGCACGGGCGTCTTGCCTGCATCCATAAGCAACGACATCGTCGCCTCGATCGCGGCTTCCGAGGTGTCAGCGGTGCGGATCACCTCGACGAGCGGGATCAGGTGCGGCGGGTTCCACCAGTGCGTCCCCAATGCGCGGGACTTGACGCGCAAACCCGACATGATTTCCGTGATCGGCATGACGGACGTGTTGGACGCAAGGATGGCATCTGCAGGCGCATATGCCTCGATCTCGGCAAAGATCGCTTGCTTCAAGGCCATTTTTTCCGGAGCAGCTTCGAAGATGAAGGCTGCGTTTTTCACCGCGCCCGGCACGGTGTCGAAAATTTCGATCTTCCTCAGGATTCTCTCGATACGCGCTTCGTCTTCGCCCATGAGGCGGAGGCTATCCGCTATACGGCCTGCTACTGCGGCGCGCGCCTCGGGGATGGAATCCGTTATGGCGACATACTGGCCCGCGCGCGCCAGTGTGAGGGCGATTCCATGGCCCATCAGGCCCGCACCGATCACCGCTGTCTGTAGGTTCTTGACCATAGCTTCAGCCCGCCGTGTATCCGCCATCGGCATAGAGGATGTGGCCGGTGTAAAAGTCCGACGCTCTGGACGACAGGAACAGGAGCGGACCCGCCAGGTCTTCCGGCTCGCCCAGGCGCCCCTTGGGAACTCGCGCAAGAAAGCCGGTCCTGACTTGCTTGGCATTTTCGCTGTCTTCGAACATCCAGGACGTCAAAGGCGAACGGAAAACGGTCGGAGCAATGGCATTGACCGTAATTCCCGTGGGTCCAAGTTCACATCCCAGGGCTTTGGTGATGCCATCGACCGCTGCCTTGCTGGCACAATAGGCCGTGTATCCGGCCGGATGACCAAGCAGCCCGCGCGCAGAAGAGACGAGGACGATCTTTCCGCCGTCCCCTTGCGCTTTCATTTGTTTCGTAGCCGCCCGGGCAAGAAGCCAGCTTTGGGTGACGTTCGCATCCATCACCGACAGAAAGGTTTCCGGATCCATATCTTCGATTTTGGCGACCTTGTTCATACCGGACGCCACGACAAGAATATCGAGCCGGCCAAAGGTGTCCACCGCCGCTTGCACAAGGGCGGCACAGACATCTTCCGAGTCCGGTCGAATGTTGACGCCTTTTGCAGCGGCACCCATCCCCTCGACCTCGGTAACGACCCCGTCCAGTGCTGTCTTGTTGCCGGCAGTCAGAACCAACGAGCAACCGGCGCCCGCCAGCACGCGCGCGGCCACCGCACCAAACGCACCGGAAGCACCTGTGATCAACGCTACCTTACCCTTCACGTCGAACATCGAAAGCGGGTCGGAAAGGGACATCAGTTCACCTTTGGCGGATAAGGGATCACCACCAGCATCTTGCAGACGTGGTTGGACCGGTTGACGATTTCGCGCACCTCGCCCGGCTCGATTGTGCAGCTGTCCATCGCCACCAGGACAGTCTCCTGCCCGCCGACGATCACCGTCATCTCGCCTTCGAGGACGACGTAGACCTTCTCGAACGGCGTTGCGTCGGGCCCCGCTCCGCCGCCGGGCAGGAATTGCGAATAGCCCAGCCACTGGTTGGTCGGACCGCCTTCTTCGAAACCCTGTAAGCGCAGGCCAGAGACGCCCCGATGGTTCGGAGCGTCATAGGGCTTCGCGTCCTGAAAACGCTTCACGAGCATCAGAATGCCTCGCCGCTTTCGATGCGGTATTTACCGCCCTTGTCGATCATGGCGACGAGACGGATGATGCAGCCGTCGCCCCTGTCCCAGTTCCACGGGAAGAAGGCGAAGGTGCAGCGCTTGCCGGTCACGGCATCCAGATCGCCGCCGACATTCTCGATCCCGAGGATGCCGTTCTTGAACAGGATGTTGTGAACCGGTTCCCACTCCGGGAAGTCGTCCTTCCAGTCGCGACCGCCGGACCATTCCTTATATTCTTCGGCCAAGTGCGGTAGTAGTGGACCGTTGCGCTGGGGGCCGATGGCCGTTGCAAGCGGGTGGTCGTTTGCCTGCGTGTCATGACCGACGACCTTCACCCCTTTTTCGACCAGCCAATGACCGGCAGACGGCACGAAGCCAGGGCAATAGGCGAAGTAATCCCCGTCTTCATACTGCTTGTGCCATCCGGTGTTGATGATCAGCACGTCGCCTTTGCGGATGGCATGACCACAGGCCTTCTCGAGGTCTTCGCTGGTGATCGGCTCCCACTTCTTCTTCGGGATCGACACAACGAGGCCCGTCCCGAAGAAATGTGGCAGCGGCACTTCGTCGATGAAGGGCGTCCCCTGAACAACGTGAGCGGGCGCGTCGATGTGGGTGGTGGCGTGCATAGTCGTAGTGATGCGCTGCGACAGCACACCCGATTTGGCCATGTAATGGATGCGCTCGATCTTTACGTCCTGGAAGTAAGGCCAGTTCGGGTGCTGATACCCGAAGCGGTGCGAGAGGTTGTAGAACTCGAGCCCCATACTGTTGTCGAGGTTACCTTCGAACTCGATGCCACGGACCATGACCATGAAATGACTCCTCCGTTCACCGCAGCGCGGCGTTTTTTCCGTTTAGTATTTTCAGGAAGGCTCCCCCGCCTGTCCCGCACATTGATGCATATGAACCGCGATACGGTCAACATATTTCTCACATGTCGGTTCAGCTGCATCGTATTGCAGTTCGCCGCGTTCTGTGATGCACTGAGGCGATACGGGATGCGGCCGGTGTGCTGAAAGGGTCAGTTATGGACGTCGAGGAAATCGACACGGACAAGTCGGGCAATCGCAATGGCATCCAGGTGATCGCCCGCGCCGCGGCAATCCTGCGAACACTGAAGGATGCACCAAGCGGGATGAGCCTTGGCCAGATCGCGGACCGCGCTGAACTGCCCCGCTCGACGGTGCAGCGAATCGTCCAGGCGCTGCAGGAGGAACGATTGGTGATCACTTCGGGCGCAGCCGGAGGAGTCCGCCTCGGGCCTGAGCTGCATTCTTTGGCAGGTGCTGCCCATTACAACATCGTTGATCAGCTTCGTCCGCCTCTTCAGGAACTGATGGAAGAGACCGGCGAGACGGTTGATCTTTCCGTGCTGCGTGGCGGCCGGATGATTTTCCTCGATCAGGTGCAGGGCACGCATCGGCTTCGTGCCGTGTCGTCAGTCGGCGAGGTGTTTCCGGTAACTTCAACAGCTAACGGTCGTGCCTGCCTTGCCCTTATGTCCGAGAGCGAGGCGCGGAAGATCGCCGAAAACGAGTGGGAACGACTGGGGCAACCAAGCGACTGGCCCGGCCTTTCCAAGGCTCTCACGAAAGCCCGGGCTCTTGGACTTGCTGAGGATCATGACGACCACACCGAAGGTATCAGTGCCCTTGGATTTGCGTTTGTGGATTCCGTCGGCGACCTTCACGCGGTTTCGGTTCCGGTTCCCAGTCCTCGATATATCAATCAAAAACCGATCGTCACGGCAGCCCTTCTCCGGCTCCGGTCTGAGCTCCCGCGCCTGCTTGGGTTGTGACGATTTTCGATCTGTAGTTCGTGATCAACCATCCGTATCGGATGTCGAGGGCAACTTAGGGTCTTGTCAGAAGAACCTGGCTTGAGCCGGGATGGGCTGCGGTTTAGTGGCCGGCCATGCCCCAACGCTCCCTGTTCCGCTATTCCAACACCAGCCCCGAGATCATCCGCCTTGCCGTGATGATGCAAGGTTGGTGACGCAAAGGGGCAACGTCGTGCACGCCATGCGCTCCGGCCTGCAAAAGAGATTGCTGCTGAGGTGCAGCGAAAGTCTACTTTGCACCGCGGTCCCGATCTCCGAAAAACAGCAATTTTTGCGCTCGCCGCGAATGTCCGGTTCGACGGGCCGCGCCGCGGCATCGGTAGTGTAATGGAGGTCGGCTTAGGGCCGCAA
Source organism: Gemmobacter caeruleus (assembly GCF_008271655.1). GTDB lineage: Bacteria > Pseudomonadota > Alphaproteobacteria > Rhodobacterales > Rhodobacteraceae > Gemmobacter > Gemmobacter caeruleus. The sequence goes on along the minus strand of NZ_VKKX01000055.1, from coordinate 87,499 downwards.
TCGACGCTCACCCCGACAGTCAAGCGCGACCGGCTTCTTTGTCCAGCAACCCCTGCAGCAGCGCCAGCCGGTCCCCGCCGAAATCACCGACCCCGAGCCTCAACCCCTTCATGGCGCGGACGAAGAACTGGCGGAAATCCTTTCGTTCTTCGCACCAGGCAAGGAGCTTCACCCCCTGCGGCGGATGCACCAGGGCCAGTGGCAGTACGGTGCGCGTGGTCTCTTGGCCCGAAAGGTCGACGTAGCCGAAGGCCACCGGCTGGCTGGCGCGGATCGCCCCGTGGAGGACAGCAAGATCGGCAGCGGCAGCCTCAGTCAAATCCCCGTGCCAATAGGCAGCGGGACGCACGTCCAGCAACTGATAAATGCGGCCGAGAAGGGCGGCTTCGGGGTCGGTTTCCGCGAGGCGGGCCAGCGTCGCTTCGGCGGTTGCCGCGGCTACCGGATCGCCGCGGTGGCGTGCAAGGGCAAGCCCGCGAAGGGCAGCGTCACGCAGTTCGTGATCCAGGGGAGATGCTGGTTGGGCTGCAACGCCGGCCGCGGCACTCTGCGCAAAGCCGATTGCAGCGGCCAGCCCGGCAAGCCGGGTGCCGAGGGCACGACGAGTCAGGGTCAAGGGCAGGGGGCGACCGGGTCGCATGGCAAAACCTCCTGAGCACTGGAAAAGGTGCCCTTAATCGCACGGCAGGGGGCGTTTGGTCCAGTATTTTCACGGAAACCGACTGCCAGAGACTCTGGAAACTGCCCGTATCTGACAAGCCCAGAGTGCTCGAAACGACGGACTGCGTCCCTTGTCCAATCCCGGATGGTGTCACAGCTCCATGCCGGTAAGCTTCTGCGAAAACTTGCTCATCTTGGCGACCGCGATCGTGACGGATGGCTTGAGCACATCGAGATCAACCTCGCGCGCGGCAATCGCCTTTCCTTCAACCTCCACGTCGGCATCGGTTTGTGCCCGCACCGCCTTCGCGGAGACCCCCTGCCGCGCCACTATCTCGGTCGCGAGCTTCGGCTCACGCTCCACCAAGGTGTCCGCCTTGGCCTTCTCCGGTCGCACAAAATCGACGACCATCTTTTCGGCCAGCCGCCGCTCCAGCGCTTCCATTCGCTCGGTCAGCACCTGAACCGCGGCTGCTTCCTTGGGCGGATAGGGCAGGGGCCCGGACTGCGCCTCAAAGAGCGTCTTGAAGGTCGGGTCCTGGAAGTACACGATCCGATGGACGAGGAGCGGATTCTGCCGTTCCGGGATGAGGATCGCCTGATCCGGGTTCAAGCGGCGCACCTCGTCGGGGGTCAGGAGCGGCCGCTCCTCCATGCGTCGACTAACCGACCGCCGCTGCATGAAGTCCCGATCCCGCGATACGCTGTCCGACACCGAGAGCTTCGTGGTCTTTCCCAGTGCGTCCGAGATCTCCCCGGCCGTCTTCTTGTCGTTGGCCGCGAGGTAAAGCTTCATGCCGGCGGCGGACTCGAGGGACATGCGGATGTTTTCGCCATAGATGTTGTCGAGGCCGGGGATCGACTGGGTGATGATCGACACTCGCGCGCCGTGACCGGCGAGCTGTTTCAGGGCCTGCTCGACGATGGGCATGGGCCCCAACTGGTCGAATTCATCTAGCATAACCATGACGGGCCAGGGCTCGGTCTTCGGGTCGGGAAGGGTGGAACGCATCGTGGCGATGAGCTCGCCGAAAAACAGACGAACGAGCGGCGACAAGGTGCGGATGTCATCGGCGTTGACGACGACATAGATCGACATCGGGCGCTTGCGGAGATCCGTGAAGGAGAAGTCGTTGCCAGAGGTAGCGCGATCTACCGCGGGGTTGTTCCAGAGCGTCATGCCCGCGCCACCAAGGACTGAAGCGTGAGAGGACAGGGTCCGGTCAGAATAGCCCGCGAACTTCCGGAAGGTCTGGGCGGCGTTGGGGTGTTTCACCTCCTCGGCATGCTCCCCGTAGATCTCCTGGGTCGCACCACGACCAAAGAGGATGCGGCTGATTTCGCCGATGGTGGGCCTGCCTCGCTCAATGGCAAGAAGCCCTGCGGCGACGAACAGCTCGCGCCCTTCGGTCAGGAAGTCGCCAGCCGTCCCCTTGTCCGAGACCGTCAAGAAATAGTCCGAGATCTTGGCGAGTTCGGTGTATCGCTGTTCGAGATTTTCAATGCGTGCGACGCGCTCGAGCGGGTTGTAGCGATGGGTCGGGTGTTCAAAATCGAAAGGCGAGAAGCGATAGACCGCGTCGCCTTCGGCCTGCCGGTGCCGGGACGTGGCCTCGAAAATCTCCCCCTTCACGTCGAGAACGACGATGCTGCCGTTGAACAGAAGCGTGTTCGGGATGACATAGCCCACGCCCTTGCCGGCGCGGGTGGGCGCGACGACGAGACAATGCGGGAATTTCTGGAAAGTGGCGCTGACGTAAGGCGCGCGCTTTGAGGGAGCCGCGAGTTTGCCGAAGACCATCCCTGCGCCCAAAGGCTGCAGAAGGCCATTCGCCTTCATCTCGGGTCGGGCCTGGAACTTGGCCTGACCATAGCCCGTGAGTTGCTGGCGGAAGGTCAGGGCGACGGCGGCGATTGTGAAGACCACGGTCGAGGCACCGACGATCTGCCAGGGCAGAACCCAAGGCACGGAGGTCAGCCGGGCGAAGCCGGGGAATTCCTCGATCAGGACAAAGATGCCGGTCGCGTTCGGATCGCGGCCAAGGATCAGGTTCAGAACGAGGCCGCCGGCAATGAGGCCGACCAGAGCACCAGCCGTCAAGCCGAGCGGGAGCAACAGCGCAATACGTTGCATGGTCAGAACTCCCTGTCCTTGGCATGCGCCCGGTCAGGGACAGGCGCGCGCGCATGTTCCGGCGGCTTGTTCGCGGCCTCGGCAGCCATCCGGCGCTCTGCAGCCTCGACCTCATGGGCGCTGAGGCCGAGGGAAGGGTGTTCCTTTGCCGCGGAAACAACGGCCGCTGCCATAGCCTGGCGGGCGCTCGCGTCGGGAACATCCTTGGCCAAGGCATCGGTGCGTCCGGCGACGATGTCTTTCAGTACGGTGGCGCCATAGCGCTCCTTCATCTCTTCCGCGAAATCCCGCGCTTGCGTCTCATTGCGGAAGGCGACGGAACCTTGCTGGGCATGGAGCTTTGCCATCCTGTCCAAGGCTTCGAACATGGGATCGGGGGCTCGCGAAACGTCGATGCCGCGGGCGGACTGGATCATCTCGGCGGCACGTTCGTAGAAGCGATCCAGGCGTTCCGCTGCCGCGCTGCGGCCTTGCGGGTTGTCGAGGTCATAGCCGTGACGCTTGGCGACGTCGGTGAGATCGGATTTCACCCAAGCTTCTTCTTCGCGGGCATTGGCGGCACCAGTTTCGAGACGCTTGCCAAGCTTTTCGGCGTCGATGCCTGCGAGGCGGGCGTTGAGGGTCAGACTTGTCTGCAGATTGCCGGCGCCGCCCGTTTGAAGTGCCGTTTCTTCGCCTGCTATCGACAACGTGGTTGGGCTGATCGCAGTGCTGTAGAGCGTCGAGCGGGGAGGGGCCTCGCGCCCAGCGTGATCTCTATCGAGACCAAGGGCTGCCGCGGCTTCCTGGGCGATTCCCCGCATTTCGGATCGCAGCTCTTCCTGTCGGTCCGACGGCAATCGATCAATCCGGGCGCTTGACTGCGCGATCCAAGCGGAGATCGCCCGCGCGGGATCAGCCGTGAAGTCGCTGCGCAACCTTTCTTCTTCGACATGGGCCGTGAGAACCGGGCTTTCAGCCAAATGCTTGGCCAAGGCCTCACTCAGGGGCCCTTCATCCGGGAACTTGGCCAACACCTCAACACTCCCATCGCGGCCATAGGAGGTGACGGCCAGGAGTTCATCGGGCAGAAAGCCTCTCGAACCTTCGCCGTCGACAAACCGGCCGGTGCCAAGGGTGGCTTCGGCATCGGCGATATGCTCGGCCACGACCTGCCGAAACGCGGTATCGGCGAGCAGACGTTCGGCAAGATCGCGACTCGCTTCCGTGTCTCGGCCAAGGGTCAGGACGAGTTGGGCCTCTTCGCCCGCGTAGATCGCGGTTTCCGGGCGGGGGAGTTCCGGCTGTTCGCGATGCTCCAATACGAGGCCCGAGGGCACGCGGTCCGCATCATCGTCCGTGTCATGCTCCATCGCCGCGGCCCGGCTGATGGCAATCTCGAGCCCCTCTTCGCCGCCTTCGTAGAAATCCCAGGCGTGGCGCAGGGCATCGCGGCTGGTCGCAAAGGCCCGGTCCGAAAAGCTGATCTCCGTCTCTCCTTCCGGCACCCTTGCCTCAAAGCCTGCATGTAGACCCCTGTCGGTTGCGACAGTCACTGGGCGCAATTCAACATTCCGGTCCGTGGTCACCCAATCTCCGGTCGCAACCACTTGCGGCTTCTCCGCCGTGGCGACCTGACCAACCTGCGCTTCCGCTTCCACCACCCCTTCCCGCGCCTTCACTGCCGCCTGCAAAATGGGTCCTGGCGCAGGTTCCTCCGTCCGCTCTGACCAAAGGCTTGCTGCCTTCTCGGGTTCGCGGCGCGCGAAGGCCTCGAGGTCGTCTTTCAGCCCGGCGTCCAGCCGCTCGAGGACATTTGCGCCATCCCGCCCAAGTGCGACCTTCTCAAGCCGCTCGGTGATCGAAGCCTCCATTGCCGCCAAAAACCCGGCCCGGAATTCTGTGTCAGAGGCGTGCGAGTCCGGCAGCGTTTTGAAATACCGCGTCTCGCCGCTCTCGTGCTGCCCATGGAGTTCCGTCCGGGCCATGGTCCTGGCGGTGTTGCCATCGACATGGGTGACCGAAGGCCGCTCAGCCGGATCGGCCCGGAAGAAGGCCTCACCCGCAAGACGTGGATCTTCGAACTTCTGGGAAGACCCGGAGAAGGTCAAGCGGACCGAGAAGTATTCCTTCTTCCGTTCTGCGGCCGCTCGGGTCACACCTGCCTCGGGCTCCGGGGCGGCGGTACGCCCTGTGGACCCTTTCAGATGCTGGCCGTCAATTTCCTGGTCCATGAATGCAACCTTTCGGCCCGCTGGCCGTTCAAGAGAGGAAAGGGAGGGGCGGGGACCGCAGCCCGTCAGTTCTCGAGCCCGGGGAAATACATCTCCATGATCCCGCGGCGGTCGCCCTGGCGGCCCATCTGCAGGATCACGTCGATCGAGGTCTCGAGGTAACGGATGACCTCGGCGAAACTGAGCTTGGTGCCCTGCGCCATGACGAGAAGTGCCAGCCGGTCCATGGCTTTGCGCGCCGAATGGGCGTGGAGCGTGGTGAAAGAGCCGGAATGGCCGGTGTTGATCGCATCGAGAAACGTCACGGCCTCGGACCCGCGCAATTCGCCGAGGATGATCCGGTCGGGCCGAAGACGCAGGGTCGCCTGCAGAAGCTTGTCGGCCGAGCGAGGCGAGGCCTCGTCACGCTGCGCGATCAGGCTCACGGTATTGGGCTGACCGGGCAGGAGTTCGAGGGAATCCTCAATGGTCACGATGCGCTCTTCTGGGGCGACCATCTCCAGAAGTTTGCGGCCAAGCTCGGTCTTTCCGGTCGAGGTGCCGCCCGAGACGATGACGTTCAGCCGCTCGGTGACGAGACGCAAGAGGAAGGCATTGACATCAGTCCCCTCCGACCCGGCGCGGATTTCCGCGACCATGAGCCGCCGCTCCTCTTCCAGGGATTTCTCTTGCCCGCGCAAGAAGCTGAACGATCGCGGTGCGCGCCTCTGGTCCCCCTGCCGCGACCGAAACACCCGGATGCCAATGACTGTGCCGCCGGAGACGGCGGGGGTGCCCACCACCTGACAGCGCAACATCAGTTCGCGGTAGCGGACCGCCGCCGAGACGAGGGGCACGCTTTCGGTAAATGTGTTCGCGGTCGAATTGGCGATCTGGGCGGCGAGATCGCGCACCGAGCGCGCGGGCAGGGGTGCAAGCCCGCTCGGGCCCATGTGGATCTGCCCCGACCGCTCCACCCAGATCGTGCCATCGGCATTGATCGCAAGTTCCATGACGGCCGGGTCGGCGAGTGCCGCGTCGAGCTGCCCGAGATAGGTATCGAGGTAGCTCATCAGTAGAACTCGATGTCGGCGTCGACCCGGACCATGACGACAGCCCCCTGATTGACGCTGATCGTCGGCGGGATGCGCAGATAATCGGCCATGACATCATTCACCGCCTCGCCAAGGTCATTGCCGACACTCTCTGCAGTGTCGGATGCCACCTCGTCGCCTTCGTATCGGCTGGCCGCGATGGCAGGGACGGCCCCGATCACTGAGATCAGGGCGGCGGTGCCGAAGCGCTGCAGGAAGTGGTTGCGCACCTTGCCGGGCAGACCCGAGCGCCCGATGCGGTCCGTGCCGTAGGCTGCGAGTTCCACGGATTGGCCATCGGTGGTCACGATCCGGTCCCAGGCGATCAGCACCCGGCGTTGACCGGCATCGACCTCGGAATCGTAACGGCCAAAGAGACGGGAGCCGCGTGGGATGAGGACGCGGGACATATCGAAGGACCAGACATCGTGACTGACGATGGCGGCAACGTTGCCGGAAAGACCGGTGCTGACGGCGGTTTCAAGCGAGGCCTCGATCAGGGTGCCTTGCATCACGGTATAGGCGGGATTGGCGATCACCTCCGCCTGCCGGACCTCGGCCGATTTTGCCCCCGCGCGCCGGAAGGCCTCATCGCCCGTGACAGCGGCCCCTCCACCTCCGGGACCGGCCGCCGGGGCTGCGCCACCCGACTCCCCGCCCATATCCATAGAAGAGCGCATCGCGACCATGTCGGAATGGATTTGGGCTTCTTTCAGCATCTCGGCTTCCTGGCGCTTGCGGGCCAGTTCCTCTTCGCGGGCTCGGGCCGCTTCGGCCTCCGCGTCACCCTCGACGAGAGCTTTGGTTTCAAGTTCGGTCTGGAGCCGGATGTTTTCGCGTTCGAGGTCGGACAGAGCCGCCTCCCGCGCCTTGGCATCGGTATCGAGGGCCGCGACCTGTGCTTTCAGATCGGCGAGCGCCGCCTCATCGGTGACGGTTATGGGATTGGCTTTCAGATCGGCGATCTGGGCGTTCAGCGCCTCGATCTCGGCCTTGAGCCGATCCGCTTCGGAAGTATCCGGGACGGCCGGGACGATCTGCGGCTTTTCCTTCGTGATTGAAAAACCGTCGGCACCTTGCGCTCCTTGGAAGTCACTGACCGAGGCGGTTTCGAGCGCGGGTGAGGGCGCTGGGGCCTCCGGTGCGGCGAGGACAAGCCAGGCCCCAACGCCGACGCCCGCCACGGCGGTCACTGCCGAGAGGGCGTAGGGGTTGACGCCGCGTCGGCGTTTTGGGAGCTCGGAGGGTTTCATACGAGCCATGCGCGCGGCGAGTTTGCCGTCCTGATCTTCTTCACTCATTGGCCGACACCCGCTACCGCGGTGACACAGACATACTCATCCCCGTAGCGCAGGACCCAGCGTTCGGAACGGGAACTGACGGTGATCGTGGTGCCGCGCACGGCGGAGTTGACCGAATATTCCTGCCCCTTGGCATCGGCCCGGAAGATTGTCGGCATCGGCGCGCCAGGCGGGATGGCAAAGATGGTCTTCCGCCCATCGTCAGAGATCGACACTGGCGCGAAGTCGGGGAGCCGCCTACCCTTTTTCATGACCTTGTAGGTCATCGGCAGGGCCGCCGGAATGTCGGTTCCGGGCGACGTGGCCCGGGCGCTGCCCGGGACCGTGAACTTCACGGAATAGTTCGGACTGCCCTTCGCGCTTTCGGTCACCTGCAGGAAATAGATGTTCTTCTGGGTCTCGACCGTCAGGTTGGTCGTGGCGCCCGCCACCACCGGCTTGATGATGAAGAGGTTCGACCGCTCGAGTTTGTCGATCTTGAAGCTTTCGAGATCGCCGATGGCGATGGACTGGATTTTCTCACCATCGCCCAGTTCGACGAGGGTCACGGTCCGAAGCCGCGTGGTGATCCGGTAGACCTGACCTTCCTGATACGTGGCATAGGTCACCCGGGCATCATGGCTGCCTGATTTCGGGGCGGTCTCGGCAAAGGCGGGCAGGGCCGCGAGGCTGGCCACAAGACCCGCCGTGAGGAATGTGAAGCGTCGGGTCATGTCAGCCTTCCGAAGGGGTGAGGGCCTCGGATGTGAGGCGATAATCGGTGACGAGGAATCCGGTCGGGTTTTGCCAGACGAGATCGAGTGTGGTCTGTTTCGTGGGCTCGAACCGGTAGGTAACGGTCGCGGTAAACTTGCCTTCCCGGTCCGGAATACCCTCGCCATCCGAGACCCAGGTCTTGGTGAAGCGGACTTGTGCTGTGGTCTCGGTCACCGGCGTGATCGAGAGGATGTCGACCCGGACCTTGGAACTCTCGCCGTAGAGCTTTGGCGGGTAGTTCGGATGCCCCTCGGTCCAGAGCGCCACGAGGGACGCCTTCGCATTGGCCTCGGACCAGGTATAGGCACGAAGGATCCGTTCCTCGTTGTCGTGTTGGTCATAGGTTTCGCGGTCGGTGACATAGGCGAAGAGGAGGCTTTGACGGATGGCCTCGGCCTGTTCCATTCCGGCCTTCTCGACGGCGACCACCCGCTCGGCCACGCCGGTGTCCTTGTCGACGATGGCGAGGAAGGCTTCTGTCTCTTTCAGGGGCAGGAGGGAGACGACGGCAATCATCCCCATGAGGCCGATGGCGAGACCGCCGCCCGCCACGGCATAGGCGATGCGTTCGCGTTTCTTCACACCGAAGAACATCTCGGCTTCGAGAAAACTTCTCAATTCAGGGGGTGAACCTGTCATGGTCTTGCTCCGGAAAATGGGGTTTGGCGCGGCTGGCGGTGGCTCGATCAGCTGTCGCGGATGAACTGGCCGAGCCGCATGCGGGCGGCATGGCCTCGCTCGGCATCCGACCGCGCCTGATCGCGCAAATGGTGATGTTCGGTCTTGCCGGTCATGAAGCCTGAGCGGAACTCGTTCATGCGCCTGGCGGAATAGTCGCTGGCTTTTTCGAGAGGCTTGCCCGCAACCCGGAGGGCTTGGGGCGCGATGCTGGCGAGGCTGATCTGGCCGGTGATATGCGTCACGGCATTCGGTATGGCCTTCAGGGCGAAGATGCCCACAAAGACGATGACGAAGAAACCGAGGATCGAGCCGAGATCGGTGACCGCATCTGCGTTCCGAAACACATCATGCGCGACGGTCACGACGGCAACGATGATCCCTGCGGAGGCAACCGGGTACATCAGGTAGCCGATCATCGCCGAGAGCCAGGCCTCGAAGATGCCTTTGGTCTTCTCGAAGATCGTGGCCCCGATGGCGAGCGGGGCGACACCCAGAAGGAAGGCGATCATCAGCTTGGCGAAGCCGACGATGAAAACATAGACCGCCATCAGGATGCCGAGGACCACATAGAGGATGGCGGCAACGAACCCCCGCATGATCGAGGACATGGCAGAGGAAACGCTATCGACGTTCCCGGCCATCATGTTGGCCATGTCATCCATGGCTGCTGTGGCGGAGGTCGCGACACCGCTGCCGCCAAGGCGGAAATATTCCAGCGCCAGATCGCTCAGACCATTGCTGGCGGCCTGATAGATCTGGCTGAAGTTCGACCAGGTAAGACCGAACATCAGCACCATCACGATGCGGAAAGCGAGCTGCACAGCATCGCGCATGGCGATCCGGTAGACGTTGAGGGCGGCATTGATCCCGACCATGACGAGGAGGAGGGCAAGGAGGCTCGAATAGATCGGGCCGACGGCGCTGGCCGTTGCTTCGAAAAACCGTTGGCCCGCCGCCGTGATCGCCGCATCCAAAGTCGTCAGAATGGTCGAGACGCTGTCCATCAGAAAGAACCGCCACACATGGTCTCGGCGATGGGAAACAGCTCATTCGAGGCGTCGAAGACCGCCTTGGTGTCCTGCCAGCTCAGAGGCTCTGTTCCGGTTTCTTTGCGGATAGATGCTGCAATGAGGTCCACGTCGGACCAGGCTGCAACTTTCCCTGCACAGGTGCAGTCGCTTGTGGCGATCACGTTCCGCACCTTCACGTAGCCATAGATATCCCGATATGCGCGTGCCTCCGGCCCTTTCTGGCTCAGGGCATATTCCGGCGGCCACTGGGCCTCGCAGTTGCGGAACTCTTCGTTCACCGCACCCGGGATCGGCTGGACATCGTCCGGCAAAACGACCTTCGGCAGGACGTCGAGAAAGGACTCTTCCTGCACCAGATCGGCCGGGGCAGGGGTTTCGGCCCTGGCCATCCCCGCCAGCAGGGTCGCCAGGATCAGTGCCGCGCTGAACGGCTTACCTTGAAACTTGTCCATGCTCATTCCTTCCGGATCACTTTGATGAACTTCTCTTCCTCGGCGGCCGTCGCGGCATCCATGACACCGGCTTCCCCCATTCCCATGAGTTGGGCAGATTCCATGTTCCAGATATTGGCCATGGCGATCGAGAGCTCGGCCGTAACCCTTGTGTTGAGGTCGATGGCTTCCTTCAGCCCCTCGGTGTCCGGGATCTCCTGAACGAGATCGTGGACCCGTTCCAGGCTTTCGGACGCCTTGACGGAGGAGGTTTCTGCCGCAGCCGACAGGAAGGCGGCGGTGTTGGCCTGCGTACCAATCCGCGCTGCGCCCGGATCCTCGCTTTTCGAAAGCGTGTCGACGGTGGCCGCGTCGAGACCGACCGAGGCGAAGAAGTCGGACACATATTGTCCGGCCGGCTTGTCGCCGACTTTGCCCGAGGTGGTCATCAGGGAGTACTTCCCGTCCTTCGCAGCGATAAGACCGCCCGTCAGGTCAGCCACGTCCGGCATGATGTCGTCAAAGAAGGTGTCGGGGTCAGGAATGCCCAAGGCTTCCAGCGTCAGCCCGTTCCGAAGGGCGTCGAGCTGCGCCTTCAGGGTGGCGATCTGTTCGATCTGCTTCAGGATCTGCTCGTCGAGCTTCAGGTTCGAGGCGATCATCTCGCGCACCTGCAGCTTGGCCTCGGTCAGCACCTCGCCGATCTTGGCGATGCTGGTGAGGTCGATGGTGGGCACGCCTTGGGCCGCCACTGGGAGCGGCAGCGCCAGGGATGCGGTGAGGAGAAGGGCGCTGACGCCCCGGATGCGCTTTGGGATCATTCGGAACCAGCCTTTACCTTGATGAATGTTGCGTCGCGGGCGTAAGCCTCGATCCAGAGCGCGTAGCGCGCCTGATCGACCTTGATCCTTGCGGCCTTAACTCGGTCGACCATCAGCGCGATCCGCACGGCCTCGGCCCGGGCATAAGTGTTGAGATCCAGCGCTTCCTTGGCCGACTTTGTGGTCGGGATCTTCTCGATGATTGCGCGGAGCCGTTTCAGCGAGGCTTCGATCTCGAGGCTCGCTTCCATGCCATAGTGCAGCCCGGCATCCGAGACATTCGAAGCCGTGGCGATCGCCATGTCGCGCGGATCGAAGGTGCCGACCTGATCAATGCCGCTGATCTTTGATGCATAGGCGTTGAAGAACCCGGTGATGCGGACAACGTAGTCCTGGGTTTCCTTGAAGGGCGGGATGCCACCGTATTTCGTGACATTGCCGGGGCCGGCGTTGTAGGCCGCCAAGGCCAGCGGCACCGAGCCGAACTTGTTGAGCTGGGTCAGGAAATACCGGGCACCCCCATCAAGCTGCAGCATCGGGTCGTCGTAATAGGCCGGATAAATGCCGAGGCCTCGGGCGGTATCGGGCATGATCTGCGTCAGACCGAAAGCGCCGACGGGTGACCGCGCACCGATGGAAAACCCGGATTCCTGTTTCACGAGGCTCTGGAACCAGATGCGGAATTCGACGGGGTTGAGACCGGCCCGCGCGAGGCCCGGATGGCCCGCGTACTTCTTCGCGGTAGTGACGATCATCTCCTCGATGCCGGTCTTGCCATCTCCGAACAGCCGCGCTGCATAGGGGCTGTCGTCCTCGACATCATAGAGGACTTCCGCCTCGGCTCCGGGGATCACTTCCAGATCACCGATCCATGGTGTGTTGCCCGTCATCATCGCCAGCGTGGCGTCGAGCGCATCGAGCTGTTCCTGATGCAACTCCGCGATCCGCGCCTTCTTGTCGGCCTCGAGCTCCCGCGCACCGCTCAGATAGGACATCTGCGCGATCTCGAGGCTGTGCTGTATGATCGACTTCCCGTCGGCAATCGGCACGCCTTGCGCAAAAGCCGCCAGCGGCAGCGCCGCCGCCATCAGGGCAAGCGCCCTAACGGATCGGGAAGATTTAGCGGCAGGGAATGACATCGACGGGCGAGGTGTTGCCACGCGAGACAAGGCCCGCATCCGGGCTTGCACCCTTGGTGGAAGTCGTCACAGTAGAACCAGCGGTGGCCCAGCAATTGGTCTTGGTGATCGGCACTTCAGCGCAGCCCGCGAGGCCAGAACATCCGAGTCCGATAAGCAAAGTTATGTAATACAATGATTTCATTTAGTAATTATTCCTTCCAGAATTTGGGCCGCGTGGCATAGTCTGCGCCGAAGGCATTGAGCCCGGCCTGACCGCCGCCGAGGGCCGTCAGCAGAGGCCCGAGCGCCTTTAGATCGACGTTCAGAACGGTCGAACCGCGCGGCGAGCGGGACAGGACCAGACGCTGGCCGGGGATCGGGTTCAGCACGAAGTCGAGCTCGCCATCGGTCAGCCGGAAGCTGTCATAGTCGGCCGAGGCCGCTTCGCCGTTCGGGAAGAGAAGCTGGTTTGGCAGCGCTTCGAGGATCGACCGGGCTTTGGAACCCCGGATCTGGCTCGGGAATTGGGTCATCATGACGACGACGACGTTCTTCTTCCGGGCCGTCACCAGCCATTCGGCGAGCTTCTTCGCAAAATACTCGTCGTCGAGGACCTTCCAGGCCTCGTCGATCAGGATCAGCGTCGGGCGCTTTTCTTCGATCAGCATCTCGATGCGGCGGAAGAGATAGCCGAGGATCGCGGTGCGTTCGGTGCCGAGATCGAGGATCTCGGTGAGATCGACGGCAGTTACGTCATGGCTGGCGAAATCCACCACCGGTTCTTTGGCCTCGCCGAAGACCCAGCCATAGCGGCCATCCGGTCCCCATTCGCGCAGGCGCTGCGCGAGATCGAGGCCGTCGCCCACATCGCCGAAGAGTTCCTGGAAGGACTGAAAGTTCCTTAGACCCTCGCGCGCCTTCCCGTTCTGGGCGATGGCGGATTTTAGAGCCTCGGATTGCAGGGGCGTCATGGGTCCGGATCGGCTTTCCAGAAGTGCCACCAGCCAGTCGAGGAGCCAGGCTTCCCCGCGCTCTCCGGCCTCGGTCGCGAGTGGGTTCAAGCCCGTTGGACGTCCCGCGCGAACTTCGGCATAGCGACCGCCCAAGGCGTGCACGGCCATTTTGAGACCAGCTTCTTTGTCGAAGATGATCGTCCGGCCCCCTGCCCTTTGCGCTTGGGCGGCAAGGAAGGCGACGGTCGTGGTCTTGCCTCCGCCGGATTTTCCGAGGACGAGGGTGTGGCCATTGGTCGGCTCCGCTGCCGGATCGCCCGGCTCATGGAAGCTGAACCGGTGCAATGAGCCCTGCAGCGTCTGAAAAGCCGTGATCGGCGTCGCCCAGGGGAGACGCGCCTTCTCCGTCCCGGTATCGGCGGCGTGGAGGGACGCCATGTCTGCGAAGTTGATTGACGACACTGTCATGTCGCGCGCCCGGTAGTCCATGTTGCCGGGATGCATGGCGAAGAACGCCGCTTCGAGCGCTGTCACCTCGCGCACGAGCCGCATACCATTCTGATGCGCGATACCGCGGATGCGGGCGACCTCTGAGTCGAGCTCTGCCTCATTTGAGGCAAAGACCGTGATCGTCATCTGATGCACGCCAAAGCCAAGCGCGCCGCTTTCGGCCTTGTCCGCTGCCTCGAAAAGCTGGGCCTCGACAGTGGCGGCGATGTCTTCCGCCGACCGCATTTGGGCCACGCGGCGCTTCACCCGTTCGGCGATGCTGCCGCGCTCGATGGGGGTGTAGCTGTGGGTGATGATCGTGTCCTGCGCGGCGCCAAGCGCATCGAGCATGCCCGGCCAGGTCGCGGTGGCGTAGGATTTGACATAGAGGATGGCGGCAAGCTTTGTGGTGGGTGTCCCCTCTTCGATCTCGACCACACTTTTGCCAAACTGCACGGAGGCACCGGCGGCGTCTTCCGCGAGGAGGCAGTACGGGCTGCGCGGGTGGTCCCGCAACTCGCCGGTCAGGAGCGAAGCGTAGAAGCCAACCAGGCTACCATCGCTGATTTTCATCCGGCGGGTCTTGATGCCAAGACCGGTCTCGAGGATGGAGGCCACCTCGCGCAGTTCCTCCAGACGGCGGGCGGTGTCTTCGCCCCAGACCCGGGCCGCAGCCCTGCCAAAGAACGGAACGGCCAGCGGGGCCACTTGTCGCCGAACCACTGTCAGGATCAACACCGAGTCCTGCAGGTTGCGGCGGGTGAGCTCCCGGCTCCAAGCCTTGTCGATGTCGGCCGCAAAGCTGAGCCCATGGATGGGCACGATGCCGGTGTCCGCTGGTCGCATCATCCGGTGCAGATAGAAGGTGAACCGCTCGTCGAGCGTGTCGAGGAGATGCGCGAAGCCTGCCCGAAGGGCTGAGACCGAAGCCGCACCGGAGGTGACGCCGTCGATGCCCGTCACTTCAAGTGACAGCATGAGCGCATTGTCCCGGGTGCGGACGACCTCGTCATCAAGCTCGATGACGTATGGCAGATGGGCATAGATCTTCGGGCTGGCCGGGATCAGCCGCCCTGCCCTGCCCTTTGTTATCGTACTCTCAAGAAACATGGCGCCGCCTCCGGTTCAAAATGGCGAGCGGCGTGGTTTCGATCATGACCGCAAGTACATGGTGGCCGTTCGGGTTGATTTTTGCGGCCGTGCGGGCAATGCCGTACCAGACCGGTGCCGTCAGGAACCACCAGACCGGTTTGAACAAGATGAAGGGCACCACGGTCATCGCTCCCACTGCCATGGCATAGGGCATCGGCAGGCCGAGAAACTTGGCTTGCCGCGAGAGCCCGAGGATGACCGCGCTTTTCTCCATCTCGCGCCCCCTTTAGCTGAAAGAGGTGCGCAGATTGGCAACAATGGTAGGACCTGCGAATACCAGGAAGGCCCCAACCACAACCAACGCCACCCAGGCCCAGCTGATGCGGTTGAACGCTGCAAGGAAACCGGTCACCACAAAGGCGATACCAAAGAATGCAGTCGCAAGGACGCCCCGGAAGGACGCGAGGAGGCCTGTCGCGACCTTCTCAGCTTTCGTGAACACGACCTGTGCGAGAGCAGGTTCAGCCTGAGCCACCAACAGGGTGCAAAAGGTCAGGCCCAGAAGAGCCAGTGTGGAAGTGCGCATGGTTTGGTTTGTCCTTTTGATCAGAGATCGGCGAGGAGGCGGTCGTAAACCGCCATCACCTTTACGATGTGGGATTGGGTCTCGTCATAGGGCGGGATGCCGTCGTATTTGCGCACGGCTTCCGGCCCGGCGTTATATGCGGCAAGCGCAAGCTCAAGGCTGCCGAACTCGGCCATCTGCTCGAGGAGGTAGCGCGCGCCACCGTCGAGGTTTTCGATCGGATCGGCCGGGTCGACGCGGAGGTAGTTGGCCGTCCCGGGCATCAGCTGAGCGAGGCCCAGGGCCCCGGCATGGCTGCTGGCCCCTTGGGTGTAATTGCTCTCGACCTTAATCATCGCCTGGAAGAACGCGGCCCATTCAGCTGGTGAGAGATCCAGCGCCAAGAGAGCCGGATCATCCTGATAGCGGGCTGCAATCAGCCGGATCGCGGGTAGCACCTCAGCCGGTGCCGCAACGCCTTTGGAGCTGAAAGAGACGTCGACTGTCTCCCCCTCCCCTTCCCGGGCCTCTTCTTCCGGTTCTTGCCGCATCGGAGCAATCAGTTTGCCCTGTCCGTCATAGCGCAGGACGGATGTATCGAGTGCGGCAAGCTCGATCGCTGTCCCCTGCCCGCCCCTGTCATTCCACCGGATCACCTCGGCCTGCGAGGCTCCGCATGCCGCGCCGGACATCGCCAGCGACAGCAGGCACGTCGAGATGATCGAGGGCAAGTTTGCCGAAGGCGAGGCCGAACATCCCGATCGGCGAGTTGACGATCCGTTCCCGTGCAAGGGCCGTGACCAGCATGAAGCGTTCGCCTGAGGCGTTGACGACATAGAACAGCCACTCGCCGGAAAAGCGCCCCTCGGGGTCCGGAGCTGACACACACTCGATCTCAACCGTTGCTCCTTCCGTTGCCGCCATCTTGCGGAAATCGCGTTCCAGCAAGACGGGCAAAGCACGTCTTCTTGTCGTCATGGGTTCCCCTCGGGTTCGATCTGTCGGGGATCGTTGTAACGGAAAGTTTTCCGTGCGGCGATGCCTAACAGAAAGTCTGGCGCATACAACGTAAAAATGACAAACACTATAAAATAAGTCTTCGATGGCGTTCGACAAGGGTCGCTCCTGGTCGGCCAGACGCGAGATTGATGACTGGGGAAGGACCGAAGGTGTCGACGAATTCAGAAGATCAACAGACCTCGCGCGACCTACGGAACAAGGGAAATAGCGCCCCGCCTCCGGTGCCGATCAGCGCGATGCATTTACGTCAGATGGGCGTGCTGCGTGTCGCATACGCCGTAGCAACGAGCACCTTGCTCGGTGTGGCCCCCACCTCGGCACAACCTGAGGTGATTCGTTGCCTGCCCCCTGAAGCACCGAGTACCGAGCTGCCAGTCGACGTCCTGACCGAGTACCGCGCAGAAATTGCCGCAGAGTTCGAGACGTATTTCTCGTCGATCACGGAACACATCGCCTGCCTCGATGAAGAGCGCGCCCGCGTCATGGATGAGGCCCGGGCGGCGACCAAGGCCTACACCCGCCTCATCAACACCATCCCTGTGAGAAAGGATCTCCCGTGAAACGTCACCTCCATGCCCTGCTCCTTGGTCTTGGGCTTTCGACTGCCGTCGTCTCACCGGCCGCTGCCTATCCGGTCGACTGCGCGATCCTCCTCTGTCTCGCAGGGGGCTGGCCGGCCTCCGCCGAATGCGCCCACGCGCGGGCGGTCTTCATCCGGCGCATCACACCCTGGCCGATCGAACCGCCGCTGCAGATCTGGAACTGTCCAATGCGGGCGAGTTTCCATGGTGAGGCGCAACCGATCGAGCGCCTGTTCGACATCGCCGTTCGCGGTGAACCTCTCGTCTCGATCCCAGAAACGCCGTGGGCGCTTCAGCTCGTCCAGGACCGGGCAGATGTCGACATCTCCGATCCCGCGTTTGACTTCGTCCGCTCGATCCGCGTGTTCGAGATCACCTACCAGCAGCGACGCAATCAGCATGGCGACTGCAACAGCTGGGGCGTCGTGTACATGGGCACCTATGGCGATCAGGGCGACTACAGCCGTCGCCGGAGCAGTGTTTCTGCTGTTCCAGCTGCATCAGATCTCGCTGTTCCTGCGGATTGCCGCGACTATCGGCACCGGTCAGTCTTCGTCGAGTGGCGCGACTATGAAGGCAGCTACGGACACGAAGAGGTTCATTACTGAGCCCTGAACGACCCCCCTCTGACATAACGATCGGAAGACGTAGCACCGAGAAACAGAAACGACGCCAGACCATAGGCCCGACGCCGCACTGAATTCCCTCGTGGTAGTGGGAATCTAGCGCGAGCTTTGGGTCCGTTCAACCGGCAAATGCCTTTGCCGAAACGAAATTTTGCACGCCTCACGGTCTGGTGTCGCCCCAAGACGGAACGACACATCATGGAACTCACGACCGGTGCCATCCTGCGCCGTATCACCGAAACGCCGCTCTCCACGGCGGCGCACAAGCTCGCGACGATCATCCTCGACGGGATCGCCTGGAAGGATGGCTACAACGGCCTGGAGCGCGGAACAGCCGCGTTCACGCTGGCGCATCTCGCCGAGAAGATGGGAGTGTCGCGTCAGCACCTCACGGCACTGTTGGTCGAGCTTGCGGCTTCAGGATTGGCGCTGGTCCGGTGGAAGCCAAACGGTAAGTTCGCGCCGTGGCTCTTCAGGTTTGGGGGGCACGAGGCTGCCGATGCGCCGCCAGATGTCGTGTCAGCCTCAGGCGACACATCACTATCTAGCGACTCTAAGAACAAAACTATCTTTGCAGGCAGGATCGACATTGATGCAGGGAGCAACGTTTATCGCACACCTTGGGCGGATCTGATCAAGGCTGCGAAAGCGTCGCTCGCCTGCTGGAACGTCGATGCGCAGGTCATTTGGGAGCGCTTCGTTGCCTTCAACAGAGCGCGCGGGAATGCAGCTGTGCCCGCGGGGTTTCTTCTGGGCTTCATGCGGCGGTGGCGCGCCTTGCCAGAAACGAAAGTGAAAGGCGCTGTGCACGTAGAGCCGAAGCGCGCGGCAACCCTGAAGGAACAGGAACTGCAGCGGCTGATTTCGGCTGCTCCGAGCAAGAATTGGCAGTTTCACGCATCTGATCTCTGCAGGCTTATTGGCAAAGCGGCCTACGATGCCCGGGTTATTAGAGTCGCTGAACAATTCGGATGCGCAAGGTTCGCGGCCATCCTTGCGGTCCATGGCTACGCGGTCATCGCGTCTGAGATATCGCGATGAGAAGAGAAACTCCGAATTCTAATTCATCGTGGCCACGGTAAGCAGTCGTTGACCAGCTTTTTGGTTTGAGCGATTGCTTGTTACGTGACGTCTCGCGCCGGTCAGGAGGGAAAAAAGAACGACTGGTGCGTTAGTCAGACATGATTCGACCACTACTGCTCTGCACGCCAGGAACCGAAAGGAAATGATGTAGATCTCATCATTCACCGCACCCGACCTTCTTGCAAGATTCGAAAGTACCAAGGTTAACAGACTGGAGAAGATGGCAGGACTTGCCAAACCGGGAACCAGTCAAAGTTTTGTTGCGACTTGGCGCGTATATGTCCAATAGATGAAGCACACCGCGATCTCGCGCCGACGCCGCTCCGGCATCAACCGCACGCGCGCTTTTGGCGGCCGTCAATTCGGCTCAGGCTCGGGGTGGCGGTGATCAGCAGAGCATAGGGAATGGTCGCCCAGCACTTCGATCACCCGGCAATCGGCGATTTTCCCGCCTGCGCATTGCACGACCATGCGTTCCAGTTCACTTTTCAACGCCGTCAGCCTCGCAAGACGGCTTTCGACCTCAGCCAGTTGCGCCTTGGCGATGGCATCGGCGCCGGCACAGGATTGGTCGGGCTTGTCCGACAGGCTGAGGAGGTCGCGGATTGCCTCGAGGCTGAAGCCCAGGTCTCGGGCGTGGCGGATGAAGGCCAGCCGTTCCAGCGCTTTGCGGCTGTAAAGCCGCTGGTTACCTGAGCTACGCTCCGCTTTGGGCAAAAGGCCGATCTGCTCGTAGTAGCGAATCGTCGGAACCTTCACCCCGGCGGCTTCGCCCAATTTTCCGATGGTCAGCATCAGATTCCTCTTGAAGCTATAGTTGCTAGAGACATTAAGTTACTGATTCGATGAAATCAACTGCCCGCCCTGCGGCAGGAGGAATGACGATGCCAGAAGCTGCACGCGAAACGTCCTGCGACTGGACAGTGACAGGCATGGACTGCGGGTCCTGCGCAACTAAAATCAAAGATGCTGTCGCGCGTCTGCCGGGAGTAAGCGGCGTTGAGGTCGGGATCATGTCGGAGCGCCTGCGACTGACGCTCGATGAAACACAGACCGGGAAAGACAGGATCGAGAAGACTGTCCGCGCACTTGGCTACGAGATTGCGCCACGCACGGCATCGGCGAAGAAAGAGTTCGTTTTGCCCGGACAAGCTGCAGTCGAAAAGACTGACGCGGATGCGGATGTCAATCACGCCAAACACGATCATGCCAGTCACAATCATGCCGGTCACGATCACGGCCTAAAGGCAGCCGGCACCAAGCAGGACGAGTCCAGCCACGGTAGCGCCGGCCATATCCATGACGACCCTGCTGACCGGAGCAAGCGGTGGTTTCAAACGGCCAAGGGTAGGCTGGTGATCTTCACTGCCTTTTTGCTGGGTGCCGCCTGGATCATCGAATATCTTGCGCCCGAGATCGGCAAATGGGCCTTCGTCGCGGCCTGTCTGATCGGCGTGGCCCCGGTGGCGCAGCGTGCCTTTGCGGCATTGCGGATGGGGCAACCATTTACCATCGAAAGCCTGATGACCATCGCTGCCATCGGCGCGCTGTTCATCAATGCGGCCGAAGAGGCGGCGTTGGTCGTTTTCCTCTTCGCCGTGGGCGAAGTTTTGGAAGGCGTCGCGGCAGGCAAAGCGCGCGACGGGATCCGGGCGCTGGCAAATCTTGTCCCGAAGACCGCGCAACTCGTCACCGGCGACACCACGCGCGAGGTGCCTGCCGCAAGCCTGAACGTGGGCCAGACCGTGCTGGTCCGCCCCGGCGACCGGATTCCGGCGGATGGCGAGATCGTGGACGGCACGTCGGGCGTCGATGAAAGCCCGGTCACTGGCGAAAGCGTGCCCAAGACGCGCGGGCCGGGGGATGCGGTCTTCGCAGGCGCAATCAACACCGAGGCAGCGCTGCGGGTAAAAGTCACTAAGGGCGCGGAAGACAACACCATCGCCCGCATCATCCGTCTGGTCGAAGAGGCCGAGGAGGCCCGCGCGCCGACCGAGCGCTTCATCGACCGCTTCAGCCGCTGGTATATGCCCGCCATCGTTGCCGTGGCGGCGCTGGTGGCGCTGGTGCCGCCGCTGGCGTTCGACCAGCCTTGGGACACCTGGGTTTACCGCGGTCTTGCCCTACTGCTGATCGGTTGCCCTTGCGCGCTGGTCATTTCGGTCCCCGCTTCCATTGCCTCGGCTATGTCCACGGGCGCGCGGCGCGGCCTCTTGATGAAAGGCGGTGCCGTGATCGAGGCGGCGGCGAAGGTTGATGTCGTGACCTTCGACAAGACCGGGACGTTGACACATGGTCGTCCACAGGTGACGGACGTCGTGCCGTTCGGGGCCACCACCAAAGCCGAGCTTCTGGCCGTTGCGGCCGGGGTCGAGACGGGGTCGAGCCACCCGCTGGCCATCGCCATCCTGAACAAGGCAAAGGACGCAGGCGTGGCCGCGCTGTCGTCGCAGGATGCAAAGGCGTTGATGGGGAAAGGCGTGGTCGCGACGGTGGGTGGTGCGCCTGCATGGGTCACCTCTCCGCGTTACGCGATGGAACATGGTGGGCTTGAAGCCCTTGGTTTGCGACAGGCCACAATCTTCGAAGAGGATGGCAAGACCGCTGTTGCGGTGTTCCGGGAGAAGACCCCACTTGGGTTGATCGCCATGCGAGACGAGCCACGGGCGGACGCCAAGGATGCTGTGCGCCAGCTGACGGCCATGGGGGTGACCTCTGTGATCCTGACCGGGGATAACCCCCGCACAGCCTCCGCGATTGCCGGAAGCCTCGGCCTGCGGTTCGAGGCCGACATGCTACCCGAAGACAAGCTCGCCTATATCCGCGAGATTGGCTCCAAGGGTGGCGTCATGATGATTGGCGACGGTATCAACGATGCGCCGGCGCTGAAGCAGGCGTCGGTCGGCGTGGCGATGGGCTCGGGCACCGATGTGGCGCTGGAAACCGCCGATGCGGCAATCCTGCGCGACCGGGTGACAGACATCCCCGCCACGATCCGCCTGTCGCGTGTAGCGATGGCCAACATCCGCCAGAACGTGACCATCGCATTGGGGCTGAAAGCCGTGTTTCTGGTGACCTCGGTTTTCGGTCTGACCGGCCTGTGGATTGCGATCCTGGCCGATACCGGGGCGACAGTGCTTGTGACCCTGAACGCCCTGCGCCTGCTTCGGTTCAACCCTGAGCGTGAGAGCTGACATCATGATCTCAGGTTTTGGCTGGGCCGCGTTGGCCCTTCTGTTCGGCTATCTGGCTCTGTTCTTCTGGGGTAGTGCGCTGGCGGCGCAAGCGGCGGGTCGGCCTGTCTGGCTGTTTTCGCGCGCCACGGGACGCGACCGTCTGGCTGCGATGGGCTTCCGTCTCGCCTTCGTACTTGCCTTTTTCGGGCCACTCCTCTGGCTCGCCATGCCTGCCCTGCACAAGGTCGATCCCCTCTGGACCGAGGGGGGTGCCGTGGTCCTCGGCCTGATCGGAGTATTTGTCGCCGGACTTGGCGCGATGGTCGCCTTTGCAGCACAGATGTCGATGGGATCGTCGTGGCGCGTCGGCGTGGCAGGCGGCGAGACCGGCGATCTGGTCTCGAACGGGCTCTACCGCTTTAGCCGCAACCCAACCTTTGTCGGTCAGTTTGCCCTGCTGGCAGGTGTTGCGATGGCGGTTCCGGCAGTCCCGACAGTCCTCGCGCCAATCCTGTTTCTCTGGTCGGCCAGCACGCAAGTCCGGTCGGAAGAGGCCGCCCTGCATGACGCAATCGGGTCTGACTATGACCGTTACGCCGCATCGGTCCCGCGCTGGATCGGCATAAACCGAAAGGCTGCACGATGACCCGAGCGGTGCTGATCTGCCTGATCGCTGCCACAGTGGTGGCAGACCAATTGACCAAGGCAGCGGCCCTGTCTGCGCTGTCGCAGGGGATTGCGGTCCCGGTTTTTCCGGGCTTCAACCTCACCCTTGGCTTCAACGAGGGTGCGAGTTTTGGTATGATGGGTGGCGTCATGGCGGGCAAGCCGCTCCTGATGGCGGCGCTGACGGGCGCGCTGACGCTTGCCTTCGCCGTCATGGCTTTTCGGGCGCAGCACCCGCTGGAACGAATAGGTTATGGCCTGGTTGTGGGTGGGGCGCTTGGCAACATCATCGACCGCCTGCGACAGGGTGCCGTGACCGATTTTCTTGATTTCTATTGGCGCGACTGGCATTGGCCCACGTTCAACGTCGCCGATATTGCGATCACTCTGGGCGCGGTCTTGATCCTTGCCGCCTCTCTTCCCCTTCGACGCCGCAAGGAGCCTGTTCTTGACCAAAGCTGACCCGCAGAGTCTGTCGCGCGACGATCTCTCACTGATCGCCGCCTTCCTGATTGCATTGGCGGCGACGCTTGGCGCGCTCTTTATCGGCGAAGTGTTGGGACAGATGCCCTGTACGCTCTGCTGGTATCAGCGCATCGCCATGTTCCCGCTCGTGCCAATCCTTGGTCTGTCGCTCTGGCGTGCAGACGGCATAGCGCGCACATACGCCTTGCCGTTGGCCTTGGCCGGGCTGGCGCTAGCGGCCTGGCATTCGGGCCTATACGCCGGCCTCTTGCCCGCGCCTATCGTGCCTTGCACTGAGAATGGCCCATCCTGCACCGGCGAGGCGCAGATGATCCTCGGCCTGCCCATCCCCTATCTTTCAGCGGTCGCCTTCGCGGCGATCCTTGTTTGTCTCCTCTTGCCGAAAGGGCACCGCCCATGAATCGCCGCAACCTCCTGATCGGAGCATCCGCAGTCGGGCTTGCCGCCTTTGCAGCTGGCACCATCATCCTGAACCGTCGCCGTGAAGCCGAGGCCGAGGCACTGGCAGCCGCCACGCCCACCGCAGATCAGGCGCTTTTGGTCCGAGAGTATTCCCCCAGCTTCGGTCCCGCCGATGCGCCCGTCACATTGGTCGAGTTCTTCGATCCCTCTTGCGAGGCCTGCCGCGCTTACCACCCGGTGGTGCAGGAAATCCGACGGCAGTTTCCGACGCAGGTCCGCGTTGTGCTGCGCTACACCGTCTTCCACGAAGGCTCGGACGAGGCCGTGCGCATCCTCGAGGCCGCGCGGATGCAGGACAAGTTCGAGCCGGTGCTGGACGCACTTCTCGAGCAGCAGCCCGGTTGGGCCGTTCACGGCTCGCCAGAGATGGATGTCGCTTGGGAAATCGCTGGTGCGGCAGGTCTCGATCTCGAGAAGGCAGAAACCGACCAGTTCTTCCCGGGGATCACCGGAATTCTGAACCAGGACGCGGCCGATGTCGAAGCCCTGGGCATCCGCCAGACACCGACGTTTTTCTTGAACGGAAAGCGGCTGGAAAACTTCAGCGCCGACAGCCTGATCGCCGATGTGCGGTTCGCGGTCCAGAATAGCTGACGGCGTTCAGGACCGGCTAGCGAAGGCCGAAAACAGGGCCAGCGTCCGCTCGCTGACGTGATGCTCGATGCCCTCGGCATCGCGCTCCGCCGTTACGGGGTCGAGACCTAGACTGATGAGAAAGCGCAGCACGATCTCGTGCCGCCGCCGGCATTCCTTTGCCAGCGAACGCCCGTCATCTGTCAGAAAGACCGACCGATACTTCGCGCGCGTGATCAGCCCCTCCCGCGCCAGGCGGTCGAGCGTCTTGCTCACCGTCGGCACTTTCACGCCAAGCCGCGCGGCGATGTCCACGGGCCGCGCCTCACCTTGGTCGTGGATCAACTCCGCAATCAGTTCGACGTAATCCTCGGCCAGCTCATTGCGCCGGGCTTCGCGCACGCCCTGAAACGCTCCGGCGCGCAGGTCCGCAGGCCGGTCATCCGATGTGGCGTGGGGTGCAGGATCAAACTCTGTCATCGCGTCAGTGTCGCATGGGATGGATTGACAAGTAAAGGCATAGGGCAGATTGTTAGCCATGTCTAACTTTGTGCGCCAAGACTTTGGCGCGACCATATGACTGCAGAAAGCAAAATCCATGTCCGCGAACGCTTGGCGTCGAGAGAGCGAGACACCCTCCCTTTCGGAAGTCTTCCGCACTATCGCGGTCGGCAATGGCGGCACCAGCAGGTTCAGGCGCTTCCTTGCTTTCATCGGCCCCGGATACCTAGTGGCCGTGGGCTACATGGACCCCGGCAACTGGGCGACCTCGCTCGCGGGTGGTGCGGCCTTTGGCTACACGCTGTTGTTCGTCGCGCTGCTGTCGAACATCATGGCGATCCTCCTGCAATCTCTCTGCGCGCGCCTGGCGGTCGCGTCGGGCCGCGATTTGGCACAAGCCTGCCGCGACGCCTTTCCGAAGTGGATGTCCATTCCCCTCTGGATCTTTGCCGAACTGGCCATCATCGCCACCGACCTGGCTGAGGTGATCGGCACCGCCATCGGCCTAAATCTGCTCTTCGGCATTCCGCTGGAGATTGGCATCTTCATCACCGCTGCTGACGTGTTCCTGATCCTGTGGCTCCAGAACAAGGGCTTCCGCTGGATCGAGGCTCTGATCATCTCGCTTATGGCGCTAATCGCCGCCTGTTTCGTCGTGCTCATCGCGCAGGCTGATCCGGTGTGGGGTGAGGTCATCGCCGGGTTTGCCCCCAGCCGCGAGATCTTGGGCAACCCGACCATGCTCTATTTGGCGCTCGGGATCATCGGTGCGACCGTGATGCCCCACAATCTTTACTTACATTCCGGCATCGTGCAGACCCGCGCCTTCGGCCTTGACTTGCCCGCCAAGCGCGAGGCGCTGCGACTGGCGACCTGGGACAGCACCATCGCGCTGATGTTCGCTCTGACAATCAATGCCTCTATCCTGATCCTCGCGGCCGCCACCTTCTACACTGCGGGCGAAAACGACGTGGCCGAGATCGACAAGGCGCATTTGCTCCTAGAGCCCTTGCTGGGATCATCGCTGGCGCCGATCCTGTTCGGCGTGGCGCTGTTGTGTGCGGGCCTCAATTCCACAGTGACCGCTACCATGGCAGGCCAGATCGTGATGGAAGGGTTCATCAATTTGCGCATCGCCCCCTGGGCGCGGCGGCTCATCACCCGCTGCCTTGCGATCGTGCCCGCGATCTTCGTGATCCTGCTTTATGGCACCGAAGGCGTGGGGCAGCTTCTGATCCTCAGTCAGGTCGTGCTGTCATTCCAGCTGCCTTTTGCCATCGTGCCTTTGGTCATGTTCACCGCCAGCCGCGCCAAGATGGGCGAACTGGTGGCTCCATGGTGGTTGACTGCCGTGTGCTGGTTGATCGCGACGGTGATCATCGTGCTAAACGTGAATCTGCTGTCGACTGTTGTGTTGGGCTAACGCCTGCTTGTTCCTTCTGGATTCCAAGGGTGAAACCCGTCACGGAAACCCGCTTGGGTCAAAGAGTGTGGCGGTACAAGAAATCAGATCAGCAGCACCTGAGTGCCAACTTGTGCGATGTCGTAGAGTTCTATGACATGCTCATTGTATAGACCGATGCATCCATTCGATGATCTGCGTCCGATCTTTCGGGTGTCGTGAGTACCGTGGATCAAGTAGGCTGGCCATGACAGATACAATCCCCGAACACCCAGTGGGTTGTCAGGTGCACCGCCCTCCACCATCTTCGGCCAATCTGGGTTTCGCTCGAGCATGGAAGCCGTCGGGCGCCACGGCGGGTTCACGGCCTTGCGGACAACCTCGGTTCGCCCGAGCCGGGTCAGTTCCTCGGACAGAGGGACGGACGATGGATAGAGAAGGTAGATCGATTGATCTTCTGACCAAAAGTGCAGTGCACGTGACTTGGTGTCCGCAAGGATCGCGCCACCGCGGGTGTTCTCAAAGTAATCCTGCCACTGAGGCATCCGGAAGCTGGACACGTTGTTCCGCACGCTGCTGGAGACGGGAGCTTGAAACTCCGTGCTGCCTTCCTGCGCCCAGGCTGGCAGGGATGCAAAACTGGCCACCCCGATTGCGCCCCTCAGCAAAGCCCGCCGCTTCATCAAATCGCTGGTCATGGAACACTCCTCCAAGCGCTTTTCGAGTGTGAGTATCGTTCGCTCGTGGACGAGGCAAATCAAACAGCCGTTAGCACGCGGCACTCGGGGCGATGAGCGCGACCATCCTTTCTCCCCGCAACCGCACACTAGTTTATCTGGCGGCTTGCAAGCGACGAAGATGTCCCACCAACTCTTGGTCGTTTTGTTCTAAGCGGAAGATCCTTCCACAGTTTCAAGCCCACGTCGAAAATCGACCGCTGCGCCACCAATCTGACAATGCCGTGATCTTCGAACATATGCGTTGCACCTCAAGCTACTAGAGCAGCTATCCATCCCTCCCATTTTAGGGGTTGTGGCAAGAATGTACGTTTCAAGCGCACACCAGTTCTCGAGCCGGAAGCCTGTCCAAAGCTGGGCCAGTTTGGGGGCCGCCATCGTGGCAGGTGTCCTTTTCGTCTTGGCTCTGCAGCCATACTCGATCTTGCCACTTGCGCTGATCGCCTTTGCTCTGCTGGCAGTGTTGGTGCGTCGCGCATCCGGTTTCATCGCGTTCAGGCTGGGATACTTCTTCGGCCTCGGTCAATTCGTGCCCGGGCTTTTCTGGATCACCGAAAGTTTTCAGGTTGAGGCGGACCGGTTCGGTTGGCTGGCTCTGCCGGCGGTTCTTGGTCTTTCGGCGCTTCTGTCGGTCTTTCCTGCCCTGGCCTGCGCTCTGGCGGCACGGATGGAACGCGCCGGGTTGCCGTTGGCACTCTCGATGGCGACAAGCTGGACCGCCACGGAGTGGCTGCGAGGCCATGTTCTCACCGGGTTTCCCTGGAACCTGGCTGCCTACACACTCTCTGACTGGCCGGTCGCTGCGCAGGCTTCCTCTGTCTTCGGAAGCTACGGCCTGGGATTTCTTCTGGTGCTCTGCGCCGCGCTGGCCGGACTGGCTTTTGTCTCGGCCGCCGACGGGAAACGCATCAGCCGCCTCGCCACTGCGGGCGCGATCGCCTTGTCGGTGACCGCATTTGGTGCAATGCGCTTGCTGTTCGCCGATGTGCCGTCAGAGCGCGGCGCGCAAATCCGTGTCGTCCAGCCGAACATCGCACAGAGTGCCAAATGGGATGATGCCACCCGAAACTCAAACATCCTGAAACTCATCGCGCTTTCGGCCCAGCCCGGCGACTTCGACATTCTGCTCTGGCCGGAAACCGCTTGGCCAGGGTTCCTGGCAGAGGATGCCGGTGCCCGGGCAATGTTGGGCTGGCTCTTGCCCGAGACCGGCGTCTTGCTGACAGGCAGCCCGGAACGGGAGGAAACCGGGGCCGGGACAGTCTACCGGAATGCCGTGCTTGCTATCTCTCGTGACGGCACCATCCTGACCCGCTATGCCAAACATCATCTCGTCCCGTTCGGTGAATACGTTCCGTGGCGGAGCCTTTTGCCCCTTCAGCGTCTGGTTCAATCGCTCGGAGACTTCACGCCGGGGCCAGGGCCCCGGACACTGGCGTTCGGCCCACACCCCTATGCAGGGATCGCAATCTGCTATGAGATCATTTTTCCCGGACACGTGGTCGATGATGCGATCAGACCGGACTGGATCTTCAACGCGACAAACGACGCTTGGTTCGGTGCCTCGATCGGGCCATGGCAGCATTTGGCATCGGCCCGGATGCGGGCCATTGAAGAGGGCCTGCCTCTCGTCCGGGCCGCCAACACGGGAATTTCGGCAGTGGTTGATTCCTACGGGGCAACATTGGCCATGCTCGAAATCGACACGTCAGGCGTGATCGACATCCGCTTGCCCCGCCCATTGCCCGCAACCATCTACGCCCGCTTCGGAGACTGGGCGCTTCTCTTTCTCATGCTCACTTCGTGGGCGATCAGTGGCTATTGGGCCCGGCAGCAACAGGCAAACCTGAAAGGTGCATCGAAATGATCGGGCCGCTCTTCGCAATCATCGGGTTCCTTTGGGGTTACCTCGTTGCACGGCGGCGGGGCGGAAAGACCGTCGACCGCCTGCAGTACGGCGCAGGCTTCGCCATCGCCTTCGGGCTGCTCGGCACTCTCCTTGGAATCGCTCTCGCAAGGTATCTTGGGGCAGCCTGATCGGCGAAACATCGCCGATCCTGAAATCCTCACTTTTTCGTCGGTTGAACCTCTAGTTGCTCGAGGTTCTAGACGACAGGCTGATCTCGCCTTCCGGACTGTTCATGCGTCTTCGTTCTCTTCAGATTATCCTTTGGATCGCCGCCACTGCGGCGGTCATCACGTTTTTGGCGGTGCGGTGGTGGCCTGCAACGGACGACACCGCAACAGCTGATTCAGCCTTTATGCCTACCTTCGCGCTTGCAGACAGCGAAGGCCGTATGCGCACGACTGCCGAATTTCGCGGAAAGTTCCTGTTGGTGTTCTTCGGCTTTACAAGCTGCCCGGATGTCTGTCCGACGACGCTCTCCGAAGTCGCTCAGGTCATGGATGATCTTGGATCTGCCGCGGGATCGGTGCAGCCGATTTTCATTTCAATCGATCCAGAACGGGACAGGCGTTTAGGGCTGGATGACTACACAAAGGCCTTTCATCCAGCGATCCTTGCTTTGGCAGGAAGCGAAGAGGATACAAAGTCTGCGGCCGCAAGCTTCAAGATCTTCTACGAGCAGGAGGCCGACACTTCGTCGCCGGACGGATACACGATGGCGCACAGCCCTAGCCTTTATCTCATCGGCCCAGACGGGGAGTGGCTGCGTCAATTCACCTACGGTACATCTGCTGCCGAAATCGTTTCCGACCTTCTAACAAGGCTCTGACCCATGAAACACTTCCTTCTCGCCACAACACTGATCTTCTCCGCACCTGCAGCAATGGCCTGTGAGACCGTGACAATCGGCGATCTTACCGTTGAACACGCTTGGTCCAAGGCGACAATCGGCGCGGGACGGCCCGGAGTGTTCTATGTCGAGATCAAGAACTCCGGGACGACCGACGATGCGCTCGTTGGCATCACGACGCCAGCAGCCGGAATGCCGATGTTGCACGAGACTGTCGTACAGGATGGCATCGCATCGATGCCGCATGCGATGTCAGTCCCGGTCCCTGCCGGTCAGAGTGTCCAGCTCGCGCCGGGTGGCTACCACGGCATGCTGATGGAGCTGACGACGGCCCTCAAGGAGGGCGACAGCTTTCCGGTTACCCTTTCCTTCGAAAAGTCTGGCGAGGTTACCGTGAATGTCGACGTCCTCTCGTTGCGCGCGGAGGGTCCGGATTGCGCCGACGCAGGGCAATAATCCTGGGTGCGGGAGGGGCAGTCGGAGCCGTCGCCTTCATGCTGGGCGTCGGGGCCTATCGCACGCGCAATCGGCCAGCCCGCAGCGAGGTCCTGCCCGTGCCGATCGGTCAGATGACCTGGACATTGACCGACCACCAGGGTCGCTTGGTCCGACCTTCTGACTGGGCCGGTCGCCCTGTCATGGTATTTTTCGGCTTCACCTGGTGCCCGGACGTCTGCCCGACCACATTGAGCGACATATCGCTCTGGCTCGAGGAGCTGGGTGCCGACGCGGATCGTTTGATCGTGGCGTTGATTTCGGTCGATCCGGAGCGCGACACGCCCGATGCCCTAGCCGGTTACGTCAGCAACTTCGATCCACGCATCATTGGGCTGACGGGCCCTGCTGACGAGGTCGCTCAGGCGGCCGCGGATTTTCGCGCAACCTATCGCCGCGTCGATAAGGAGGGCGGCGACTACACGATGGACCACACCGCCGGTGTATTTCTTTTCCACCCCGATGGGCGCTTTGCCAGCATCATAGACTTCCATGAAGACCGGCGTTTCGCCGTCCCCAAACTCCGCCGAACCCTCAGTTGAAAGGTCATTCTGCCAGATGATCCGCTCCGCATTTCTGATCCTTGCTATCGCGGCTTTCGCCCCGCTCCAGGCAGTGGCCGATCCTCCGACGGCGCATTTGCCCGTGGCATTCGAAGCCACAATCGCCCCCGGTGACACCCTGGACAGCGTCCTTGGTCACGCAGGAATCCCCGGGACGGTCCGGGCAGAAGCAGCCCTTGCGCTCTCAGGTGTCTACGACCTGACGGACCTGCGACCTGGCCACCGGATCGAATGGACTACGGCGTCCTGGGATCCGGCATCGCTGACACGCCTATCGCTCTTCGTGGAAGATGGTGTGGAGATCGCTCTCTCGTTCGACGGGCCGATCGCGGCACAGCGTCTTGACCCGCCGGTTCGTGAGACAGACCGGCGAGAGACCTTGACCCTCAACGGAACTCTCTATGACGCCCTGATGGCACGAAATGCACCCGAACGATTTGCTGTTGATTTGACCGCACTGCTTGCGGGTCAGGTCGATTTCAGGCGCGATCTCAAAGGCGGAGAAACCTTCGCGCTGGTCTGGCAGGAAGATCAGCTTCCCGATGGCAGCATCGCGGGAGAGCCTCGCCTGAGTTACGCCAGACTTGAACTTGCGGATCGCGTGCTCGAACTCGTTGCGACCGAAGCCGCGGGTCCAGTCATAGTCTTCGAAGACGGTGAAGCCGTGCAGCGTTCAGCGGCGCCCATACTTGGCGCACGACTGTCATCCGTTTTCGGCCGCCGAAACCATCCGGTGTTGGGCGGCGTGCGCATGCATACCGGGATCGATTATGCGGCACCTGTGGGGACCGACGTCTCGGCAACTGGTGCCGGGCGGGTGATCTTTGCGGGAACGATCCGCGGCTACGGCACCACGATCGACATCGATCACGGCGGCGGGGTTGTGACGCGATATGCGCATCTCTCTGAAATTGCCGAAGACGTTCGCGTGGGCACACGGGTCAAGGCTGGAGACGAGATTGGTGCCGTCGGCGCGACCGGGCTCGTGAGCGGCCCCAACCTTCACTACGAAGTTCGTGTCGACGGCCGACCGGTTGACCCGAAAGATCAGGATGCCCTGCCGGAACAAGAGATTGCTTCGGCAGAAGATCTCGATACCCTCGCCACCTGGCGCAGCGAAACCGGCTTCATGACGGCGATCGATGGAGAACGTGGATGACGGACTATCGCATCGGCCGCCGCGAGGTCATTCTGGCAGCGACCGCCTTGGCCATAGCCCCTGCTGCAAGGGCACAGGAAGAACCGCCGATCCATGTCGTAAAGGGGCGTGGCTGCGAATGTTGCGATGCATGGGTGGACTATCTGCGCGAACAGGGGTTCACGGTTACGGATGAGGTGTCGATGGGAACCTTGTTAATCCGCTTCAAGATGGATCAGGGCATACCAGCAAAGGCGTTTTCCTGTCACACGGGCACTGTTGACGGCTATGCGCTAGACGGCCATGTCCCGGCTGCGGATATCCGCAGGCTTCTTGACGAGCGTCCTGACGCAGTTGGCCTCGCCGTGCCCGGCATGCCTTACGGCTCGCCGGGCATGGGATCAGAAGACGGTCGGGACGCCTATGACGTTCTGCTGGTTCGCCGGGATGGAAGCCTGGAAGTTTTTTCAAGCTATCCGGCCGCCTGACATGAACTGTAATTATATCGGATCAGCCAGACTGCCTGTGCGTCTTTTGGTGCTCACGCAGAAAATGGTGTCCGGTCATGTTATTTTGACTAACCGAGGTTTCAGCACAACGTCGGATTATCGACGTCAATTTTTGCCGTAGGCGCTGTACAGCAGCCGAATACGGCGGGACAGTTCTGACGACCTGAATAATGAGGTGTCGGCAGACTATCCCGCTTAGTACCCGTCAAGAATCAGCTCGCGGCTGGTTTGGCGACTTTGAGGAGAGTGAGCTACTCCCCAACTTTTGGACAGTTTTCCGGCTGATTTAAGCTACTGCCTGCACCTGCTGATCGGTTTGGGTTGCGGTAAAGTAGACCACGGCGGGCGGCTGTCCGCCATGGGCAGTGTGTGGGCGATGGTGGTTGTAGAAGATGATCCAGCGCCCAATGCCGGCCTTGGCCTGCGATCCGGTCTCCCAAGCATGCAGGTAGACGCATTCATACTTCAGGGACCGCCAGAGACGCTCGATGAAGATATTGTCCAGGCAGCGCCCCTTACCGTCCATCGAGATCCGGGTGCCGATACGCTTTAGCCGGTCGGTCCAGGCGAAGGATGTGAACTGGCTGCCCTGATCCGTGTTCATGATCTCGGGCGTGCCGAACTTGTGAACTGCTTCGTTCAGCGCCTCGACGCAGAAGTCGGCTTCCAGCGTGTTGGAGATGCGCCAGGCCAGAACCTTTCGGGTGAACCAGTCCATGATGGCGACCAGATACAGGAAGCCCTTTCTCATCGGCAGATAGGTGATGTCGGCGCACCAGACCTGATTGGGTCGGTCGATCCGCAGCCCGCCCAGCAGATAGGGGTAGGTCTTGTGCCCCTTCGCGGGCTTGCTAGTGTCGGGCTTCTGGTAGATCGGCATCAGGCGCATGAGACGCATCAGCCGCCGGATGCGTTTCTGGTTCACGGCATGGCCCTCGTTCTGCAAGTGCCAAGTCATCTGCCGCACGCCGTAGAACGGGGTGTCCAGGAACTGCTTGTCGATCAGCAGCATGAAGTCGAGGTTCATCGCCGTCTCGCCCTGCGGCGCGTAGTAGAACGACGACCGCGAGATCGACAGCAGGCGGCACTGCTCACCGACCGACAGCTTTGGGTGGGTCCGTTCGATCATGCTACGCCTCACTTCCCGGTCCAGGGCTTGAGCTTTCTGGACAAAAAATCATTGGCGACGGCCAGTTCCCCGATCTTGGCATGCAACGCCCGCACCGTGTCTTCATCGACCTCAGGGGCCTTCTTGCCGCCGCCACGTTCGAAAATGTCAGCTGCCCCCTCCAGCAGAGCCTTCTTCCACTGGTGGATCATCGTCGGATGCACACCGTATTCGGCAGCCAACTCCGAAACCGTGCGTTCGCCCTTCACGGCTTCCAGCGCCACGCGGGCTTTGAACCCAGCGTCATGGTTCCTACGTTTCTTCATATCCTGATCTCCTCGTTCTTAGAGACCAGCAGACGTCAGATCATAGCTTCCGTAACTGTCCGATTTTCGGGGAGTAGCTCACAAGACAGGATACACCTTTTTGAGAATGCAGGACCCTCGGAAGCCCAAACGATGGGTTTCAGTTATGGCAGGGGGGATTTTCCTTAGGTGAGAGTGTATTGACGGGCGTTCTGTGACATACTTTTCAACTTGGTTGTGTTGAATCTCACAAAGGTTTTTTTGGACGCTTCAATTCCAGAATCTGATTGCGCACCAAGAGTAAGTCAGAGCGCGAAGTTTCCGCTCTCGAAACTGCCGGGCCTGGAAGAATAGCCCACGACCAGTCGGCGCAAGATCGATGCCCGTCGCGGACTCTCCGCGACGGGATTCTCATCTTTTTCGTTATTGCTTAGCTTCATCATTGACTGATCAGCCCTGTGACCTCGTCTCACGTATAGAGGAGAGAATGCTGCACTAAGGTAGAATGTTGCAACTGAGCGACGCTTGACCGTTGATCCTTTCGAGTTGCCAGCGTCGCGTTCAAACGCGACCCGAGACCCATTGGGTCAGAAGAAAACTGCGATGCCGATGACATGGTACTGATCCGGCGCGATGGCGAGCTTGAGGTCTATACCAACTATCCGGCGGCCTGAAATCACATCCGCCCGGGGTCCGATCTTTGGCTGATGGTCTTCGGCCAACACCGACTTATCCCTCAGAAGGAACCAACGATCTGGGCAACGGCGTCCTCGCTGTCCCACGCAAACGGGCCTTGAAGACGTCCGATCTCCCGGCTCTGCCGGTCGATCAGAAGAGTTGTCGGCAGGCCGATGAAGGCAAGGGCAAGCTGAACCCGCAGCTGCTCGGCCCAATAGAGCGGCAGATCGACGAGGCCGATCTCGTCGTAGAAGCGCCGCCCCCTTCCGATCCCCGCGTCGTCGATGCAGAGCGGAAGCACCGCGAAATCCGCGCCGCCCAGCCGGGACTGGAGCCGGTCAAGTGTCGGCATTTCTTCCCTGCAGGGCGGGCACCAGGTCGCCCAGATGTTCAAGAGGATCACCCGGCCGGCGAAATCGTCGAGTTTCCGCGTTGTGCCTGCTTCGTCGAGGATCGGCGGGGACAGCAGCGGTTGCGGGTCTTCGCGCAGCCGGAAGGGCGGGCGCGCCTCGGCGGACCCTGCAAGGAAGGGCGCGGCGAGGGCACCAAGGACGGCACGGCGTCCGATGAGTGTTGGCATGGGTCCGCTCTCTCCGGGAAAGGGCCCGGACCCGCAGGCAGGCTGCGGGTCCGGCCGTGCGTCAGGCCGACACCGCGAACTCGGTCATCATGCCGGTCGAAAGGTGCGGCATGTGGTGGCAATGCAGCATCCACCGCGCCGCCTCGCCCGCGTCCACCGCGACCGTCACCATGCCCATCGGCGGCACATGCACGGTGTCGCGGACCGCGCCTGCGATCCGGTCCATGCCGACACCCACTACCTGGAAGGCGTGGCCGTGCAGGTGCATCGGATGCGCCATCATCGACATGTTGTGGAACATGATCTCGACTCGGTCGCCGGATTTCGCAGTCACCGGCACATGGGACCCCCAAGTCTGGCCGTTGATCGTCCAGACATAGGGCATCATGGTGCCGCCCAGCATCAGCATCGGCTGCGAGGCTGGCGCGCGTTCGGGCAGCGGGGTGACGGCGCGCAGAGCACCCTCCTGCGCCAGATCACCGCTGAAGGCCGGATGGTCGGCCTCCGACATCTCGGCGATCCTGGTCACCGCCGCGCCCGGCGTGGCAAGGATGACACCCGTCCTTTCCTTGGCACCTTCGCGCAGGGCAAGGATCGGGAAGGCCCCGCCCTCGCCCGGCACATCCAGTTCGATATCCAGCCGCTGGCCCATTGCGACGCCAAAGCGGCTGCCGGGCAAAGGCCGCACCGGCTCGCCGTCCACCGCGACCAGCCGTCCCGGCAGCGCGCCAGTGTCGATCCAAAACACGGTGGCGGCCGCAGCGTTGATGACGCGGACGAGAACGCGGCCGCCCTTGTCGATCGGAACCACTTCGGGGTCGTCCAGCGTGCGATCATTGGCGAGATAGGCGTCGAAGTTGTAGTCGTTCAGGTCCATCGCCATGCCATCCATCCCCGGCATCGCCATCATGTCCCCCTGACCCATGCCACCCATGTCCATTCCGGAATGGTCCATGCCGCCCTGCCCCATCTGGCCATGATCCATCCCGGCCATCGAAGCGCCGCCGGTGATCTCGGCCAGCACCTCGGCAGGTGGCTTGAAGGAAAAGTCGTGCAGGAACAGCGTCACTTCCTGCCGGTCGGCAGCAACGTCCTCGGGCCGCCGCACGACCAGGGGTGCTGCAAGCAGCATCATCTCGTGCGCCGGGATGTGGGCGTGCATCCAGTGCGTACCCGGTCGCGCGGCGAAATCGTAGGCGCGGTTTTCGCCGGGTTGGAGGACCTGCATCGGCAGGTCGGGCACGCCGTCCTGCGCATTGGGCGGAATCTGCCCGTGCCAATGAATGATCGTCGGCTCGGCCAAAGTGTTTGCCAGATCGACCGCGAACGCCTGGCCCGGATCGAGGACAAGGCCGGACCGGCCGGCGCCGTCCAGAAGCCCCCAGACGGTTGCGGCTTTGCCCCGCACGTCAATGGTGCGGGTGGCGGCGGTCAGCGACATTCGGCCGGACTGGGCCCGGACCCGTGCGGGAAGCATCAGTGAAGCGGCCGTGGCCGCAGAAGCGGCCAGAAAGCCGCGGCGAGAAAAGGGCGACATGCGAATTCTCCTGTATCGCGTCGTGAATTGGACAAGCGGTCCCCGGCGAATGCCGCAGCCGCAGGCTCAGATCACGGCGATCTTCGGAGGCGGACCTGGGGGCGGAATGGCCAGCGAGGCGGCAAGGATGTCGACACTAGCCTCCACATCGGAGGACCGCGCGACAGTTTCCGCAACCCGGTCCGGCGCAGGAAAGGTCGCCGCTGCGAAAAGGCAGTGCTGTTGGCAGATCAGCTGCTGTGTCAGGTCCTTCGGGCCGTCAGTCGCGGGCATGTGCGCCAGATGGCCGGCCATCGCCATCATCTGTGCATGGTCAGCCTGAGCTTGCTGCCGTTCGCCGAGAGCCAATACGGGAATGATCGCCGCAAAGACGTAGGCGGCGAGGATCAGGACATGCATGCGAAATGTGAGGAACGCCATGCTTGGGACAATTATCAGGATAACCTGCTTCCGTCACCTGACAGTTTGGTGTCCCTGAGGGGCACTCTGACCTCTAAAGCTGCGGCATCCATGCCGAGTTTCCGAATTCCCTGCCCCACTATCGCAGAGTTTACTGGAATCCGTCGCGATTGCGCCGAACCTGCGCAAAACGCGGGACAGTGAATCGATGTGGAAACTTCTGTTCGCCATGGCGGCAATCCTTGGCCTGGCATCCTGCGGTGCCGAACCGATCTGGGCACCCGAGGAGGCCGTGGCCGCCGCCCGCTACGAGCATCCCGGCCCGACCTCGGTCACGCTCTTTACGGTCCTCTCGACACGCAGCGGAGCGGGAGCGCATGCGGGCCTGCTCATCAACGGATCGCAGCGCGTGCTGT
Organism: Gemmobacter caeruleus; assembly: GCF_008271655.1. Classification (GTDB taxonomy): domain Bacteria; phylum Pseudomonadota; class Alphaproteobacteria; order Rhodobacterales; family Rhodobacteraceae; genus Gemmobacter; species Gemmobacter caeruleus. The sequence goes on along the minus strand of NZ_VKKX01000055.1, from coordinate 50,381 downwards.
TCGATCCGGCTGGCACCTGGCGGCATCCCCGGCTGCCCGAGCGCAACGACGTGCACTTCGGGGTCACCCCGAAGATGGTGGATTTCTACATCGACTACCATGCCCGCGAGACCTACGACGTGGTTGAACAGACTATCGAGGTATCGCCCGAGGTTGCGGCACTGATCATGCAGCGGGCAATGGCCTATGGCGCGGTGCCGAAAGCAAACTGCACCATCGCGCTGTCGCGGGTGCTGGAAGGGGTGCCCGGATTTGAAAGCCTGCCGATGACCTGGTTTCCGAAACGGATGATGGAGGGGTTTGCCGACTTGCCGGGCGTCTCCACACGGACGATCACCGACGACGACGCCGACGAGAACCACGGGGTTCTGCTGGTTCAAGCCGGGGACCCAAGGCTGGAGTAGCATTTCGGTGATCTGTCGCCGGGTTCATCAGACTTTGCTCGCCGATCCCCGCACTTGCAGCTATGTTTCCCGTAAAGTTCCAACGAAAGGCCGACATCATGACACTGTCCCGGCGCAAGGTTCTCGCCGCCGTTCCTTGGCTGGCCGCCATTGCGGCTACCCCAGCACTTGCCGAGGGCGACGAAGCCATCCACGTCGTCAAGGACCCCGGCTGCCCCTGCTGCAACGGGTGGATCGGACATCTGCGCGACAGCGGCTTTCGGGTATCCTTCGAGGAACGCAGCATCGAAGAGCTTGCGGCGTTCAAGCGCGAGCGTGGCATTCCGGAAGACCTCGCGTCCTGCCACACCGCCACCATCGGCGACTATACTGTCGAGGGGCACGTTCCCGCCGCCGACATCCGCCGTCTTTTGGCTGAACGACCCGTCGCCGTCGGTCTCTCCGTGCCTGGCATGCCCTACGGGTCACCCGGCATGGGACCCGAGACCGAGCGCGAAGCCTATGACGTCATCCTTGTCGGGTTGGACGGCAGCAGTAGCGTCTTCACGAGCTACCCTGCAGCCTGATCCCGCTCAGTCGTGCAAGGACTGCCCAGAACCAATGACGCCTTGCGCCATTGGTTCCCGGGTCACCAGGACAGACCGGATTCGGTGGACCTCCAGGCGTTTAGCAGTGCTTCCTTGGGTACCACACCGTCCAACGGTCTGACTGCGGCGTCGAGCCTGCGAGCCGAATGATAGGCCGTCCCCGCCATTACGCCGGGCGCTGCGCCATAGGCGAGCCGGTAACGCGACACAAAACCGTCGGTTCCGTCTGCGCTGTCCCACCCATCCGGCAGTACGAACTGCCGCAAGACCGTGCTTGCCGAGGCATACGCGCGCGCGGCGTCGCTGGCCGCGGGTTCGGCGCCAATGACAATGACTACATCGGTCGGCTCGTCGGGCGTACCGAACAGTCCTTCGACCAGCCCCGCCGCATCTCGTGGCAGCGGCAGCAGTTGCACATCAACCCCACCGAGATGTCCGTCCGATGTTTCGTTGGCGTGCCCGTCCCGTTCGTCGGCCGCTAGGAGGAAACCGCGCACCGCTTCTGCCAGACTTGCGTCAACGTCCTCGCCGACGACCAGAAGGCCGACGGTGAATGAATGCGCCGAAGCAATCCCTGTCAAGGCGATCCACAAAGTGGCTGCCACGACGGAATGCCTGATCCGGCCCAAGACCGTCTCGGTGATCGTGAAAGGCCGCTGAAGTCGGAAACCGAAAGGACGCGTAAGACGGATACTCATTCGGCGGCCCGCGCGGCGGCCACCACCTCGGCAAGCTGAGCCTTCTCGACAAAGCCCGGAATCAGTTGATCACCCACCACGAATGACGGTGTGCCGTTGAAGCCGAGAGCCTCGGCCAGACGTAGCGACGTGGCGATATGTTCCTCGACTTCGGGCGATTGCATGTCGACCTTGAGCTGCTCGACATCGAGTCCGACCTCGCCCGCGATCCGCAGCACCGACTGCTCGTCCAACTTCGCCCGTGCACCCATCAGCGCATTGTGCAGTTCAGCATACTTGTTCTGCTTCCGTGCAGCCAAAGCGGCCCGCGCCGCGATCGCTGATCCTTCGCTAAGGATTGGCCATTCCCTCAGAACAAGACGGATGTTTCCGTCCTCGGCCAGCAGGGCGTCGATTTCAGGCATCGCGCGTTTGCAATAGGGACAGTTGTAATCGAAGAACTCCACCACCGTCACGTCGCCTTCCGGGTTGCCGAGGACCGGAGCGTTGGGGTCGCGCTCCAGCAGGGCGCGCTCGTCGGCCAGGGTCGCGGCAACGGCGGCAGCTTGGGCCTCTGCCTGGCGCGCCTCCAGCGTCTGGAGAGCCTCGAGCACAAGCTCCGGGTTCTCGCGCAAGGTTTCGGCGACCAGTTCCTTGATCCGATCTTCCGTAATCTCCTGCGCCAGGGTGAGGCCGGGAGCGAAAACGAGCGTGATAGCAAACAGGATTGACGTGACGCGCATGGGAAGAGCCTTGTGTGACGGATGAAGATTTTGAGTTTCAGGCGGTCTGCACCCTCTAGTCCCTGGAGAGGCAAGCGGGAATTGGGAGGTCGGTGGCCTTACTTGCGGCTTCAAGGCGAACCTGCTTCCATCTGGCTGCGTTCAGCCTGTGCGGCACGAATGCGGTCGGGCCAGTTCGACCGGATATAAGCGAGGACGGCCTCGATGTCGTCCTCGGTCAGCTCACCGCCAAACCCGGGCATGCCGGAGGTGAAGTCGACCCCCATATCGTCCAGCACCGCTTGTCCGCCGCGACGGATGTAGTCCCGCAACATCGCATCCCCGTGGTGCCAGGTGTGGCCGGTCTCGTCGTGGGGCGGCGCGGGATAGGTGCCGTCCTCCCTCGCCGACTGCCAGTCCGGCTGCCCTTCCAGGTTGGCACCGTGACAGGACGCGCACTTGGCCGCGTAAATGACTCGCCCGTCTTCGATGTCGGGCGCATCATGGAAGAACGCTCGCGCGGGAACCGGCGGAAGAACTAGGGCGACTGCGGTCATGGCGACCCCAAGAAAGCTTCGGCAGGACACCCTTCTGAGACGGTGCATCATGTCCGGCTCACCGTGGCGGTCGTGCCGTCCGGCGGCAGGATGCGTTCGGACAGCAGGGCCAGGTCCTCCCGTATGCGCGCCCTCTGCGATGTCGGATAGGCGTCCTCAGGCGGCAGGCCGCCATGCTGCGCAAACAGCATGATGTCGCGCGCAATTGGCGCCGCTGCCGTTGACCCGCCGCCGCCGTGTTCCACCACGACCGTGACAGCAAAGCGGGGCGCGTCAAAGGGTGCAAAGGCCACGAACAGCGCGTGATCGCGCCGGTTCCACGGCAGCTCGTCCTGCGAGCGGACGCCTGCCGCCCGCTCGGCAGCGGTGATCGAGAAGACCTGGCTCGTTCCCGTCTTGCCGGCCATCGCCAATGTCGGATCGGCGATCCGCGAGGAATAGGCCGTCCCGCGCTCATGGTTTGAGACCTCGAACATGCCCTGTTGCACGATGGCCAGTGCTTCGGCAGAGAGACCAAGCGGTGCGGGAGCAACCATTACCTGGTCCGGCCCGGCAAGCGGCCGCACCAGCCGGGGAAGCACGGCGGTCCCCGATGCCAGTCGTGCAGTCATGGTTGCAAGTTGGATCGGCGAGGTGAGCGTGAAGCCTTGGCCAATCGAGGCATTGATGGTGTCACCGATCAGCCAGTCCTGCCCGTACCGTTCCTGCTTCCAAGCGCGGGACGGGTTGTTGCCATGCGCCATTCCGGACAGCGGCAGATCGTACCTCTGACCCAGTCCAAGCCGGTCATTCATCGCGAAGATGCCATCGATGCCGATACGTTGAGCGACCTCATAAAAATAGACGTCGCAGGACTCTCGCAGGGCGCCGACCATGTTCACCCGGCCATGACCGCCGCGCTTCCAGCAGTGGAACCTTCGGCCGGAGATCTCTACATAGCCATTGCAGGCGACAGTCTCTTCGGGGTCCATCAGCCCGGTTTCCAGCGCGGCCAATGCATTCGACATCTTGATCGTCGATCCTGGCGGATAGGCCCCCTGCACCGTCTTGTCGGCAAGCGGGCGGAACTCACTATCACGGAGCGCGCCGTAGTCGCGGCTGGAAATCCCGCGGACGAAGAGGTTCGGATCGAAGGAGGGCGCAGAGGTGCAGCCAAGCAAATCGCCGTTCGTCACGTCCATCACGATCGCGGCCGCGCTTTGGCCTTCCAGCCGGACGCGCATGAAGTTCTGCAAGTGGTGGTCGAGCGTGATCTGCATGTCCGGGCCCGGGGTGGCCGGATCGAGAGCGAGTTCGCGCATTGTGCGGCCGGACACGTTGACCTCGACGCGGCGCGTGCCTGGCAAGCCGCGCAAGGTGCGTTCGTGGCTTCGTTCAACTCCTGTCTTGCCGACTTCAAAATCGGGCAGGCGGAGCAACGGCTCATTGTCAGCCGCTTCGTTTTCCAGATCGCTGTCGCTGACTGGCCCGACATAACCGACCTGATGCGCGAAATCCGGCCCGAAAGGATAGACGCGCGACAGGACCATCTCGGGCTGCACACCGGGAAGGACAGGTGAGTTCAGTGCCACGATCGACAATTCTTCCCACGTGACGCGGTCTTTCACCGTTACCGGCACGAAGGCTCGAACACGGTCGATCTGCTCCTTGACCTTGGAGACAGTCTCTGCGTCCAGGCCGAGCAGCACCTGCAGCTTTTCCAGAACGTCGTCGACATCGCGGGCTTCTTCCTTCACCAGCGTGATGCGAAATGCCTGCTCATTGTCCGCAACGATTTTTCCAGCCCGATCAAGGATGCGCCCCCTGTCCGGTCGCACCAGCCGCAGGCTGATCCGGTTTTCCTCGGCCAGCAGGTAGTATTGCTCGGCATCACGGACGCTCAGTTGCCACATCCGGACACCAAGGACGCCCACCACTGACGTCATCGCACCACCAACGATCAGTGCCCGGCGGGTTGTCTTTTTCGCCGCCTGCACGAGGTCACGTTCCGATCTACGCATGGCTTGCCTCCTCTCCCGGCAGTTCGGACAGGGCCTTGGCGCGGATGGTCTTTAGGTAGGCCGCCGCGCGCAGACCAAAGACGACGACCACCAGCGCGACGAACCAGGGCTGAAGCGGGTTCGGCGGTGGCGTTGCCCGGTGGAAGCTCAGGAAATGCATGAAGAGGAAGTAGGCGACATGGGCGACGGTCAGCCACCACATCGGCAGGACGCCCATCTGCAAGAACTTCCAGCCTGACAGTCCCAGACGCCGCATCGCAAAATCGCTCGACGTGGCGGCAAGCAGCACCGCGAGGACGAGGGCCGCGATCCCGATGGCATTGGCAAGTCCGAAACCATGCTGGAACATGACATAGGCCAAGAGGTCGGGATGCCATTCGAACCCGAACAGCCGCATCAGATCCCATTCGACCCAGCCAACGAGAATGATCGCCGCGTGGACGATCACCAGAAGGCAAGCATGGATACCCATCTCACGCCGGAACGGCAGCAGCGGAACCGCCGCGCGCAGGAAGCGTGTCAGCGGCCCGAAGGCCATCGACAGCGCGATCAGCACCAGCGAGGCATCCCCGAAGGCGCGGTTCCATCGATGCATCGGGCTGAACTGCGCGTGAACCGCCGCAAAGCCCAGCACGAGCCCCGTCGCAAGGATGGCCACGAGCGTGTGCCGAACCAGCGTCTTCCGGGCCAGCCCACGCATCGCTGACCGCAAACCAGTTGACGCTGTCACAGCGGGCCTCCCGTCATGGGAGTTTCAACGCCGCCGACAATCTGAAGGTCGGATCGGGACTCGCGAAACGCGCGCCATGTGCGAAAGGCAGCAAAGCCCATGGTGATGACCCCGGCTGCCGCGAGCCAGGGCCGGACCGGATCGAACCATGCGAGCAGCGCCGGCCCGCCGAAGATCAGCATCAGGACCTTGTTGCAGGTCGGACAGGCGATCCCGAGGAAGCTCGCAAGGCCACCCGTCCCGGATGTACGCAGACTGCATCGGGGAACCCATAGCGCAGTCGTCACTCCGGCTAGGAACGCCGTCAGGACCGTCGCCCCAAACTCCCAAGGTCCGACCGGAGTCATGCGGACGAACAGCGGGTTCGCCCAGACCGCCGTCACTGTGCCCACGACCACAAAGAGCGCAAGGCCAACGGCAGTGCCGCGAAGCCCCCTGCGCATAGCATCTAGATGCCGTGCGTGAACTCTCGCTGCATCACTTGGCATCGAATTCGATCTCCATGAATTCGTCGCCGAAACCCACATTGACAACCCAGCGACCGGCCATCGGCAGTTTGAGGTTTGCCCGCCACACGCCGGCTTCAACCAACTCAAGCGGTGAATCGATCCCATCCATGTGCATATCGACCATCGCGAAATTTACGTCTGGGCGCTGGACTGCAAGCTCGATCGCGTCTGCGTCCGGCATGAACTGGATCTCGAGCCGTACATTGCGGTCACCAAGCGCATATACCTGGACATCGAGGCGGCCGTCGGAAAGTTGTTCGGACGTTTCAGCCGTCGGTGCGTCGCCTTGAGCGCCGGTCGCTTGCGGTTCGAGGGTCCATACGACCGTCCAGACAAAGATGCCTACGAAGGCAACAACCCCCACAGCCAAAATAGCGGCAACAACTCTAGTTCTCATTTGTCATATCCATCTGCGAATGATCCATCCCCGCCATCGGCGTCTCGGTCGCGGGAGGAGGAGGCGTGGGGATCGTGCCTGTTCCATCGGCGTCGAGCAGGTAGGTTGCGATGGCCGCACGGTCGGCGTCGGTGAGGTACGAGGTGCCCTCAGCCACGACCTCGGCCATGCTGCCGCCGAAAGCATCCCCATTGGGCAGCAGCCCCGACTGGAGCGCATAGGCGAGGTTCGCGACCGTCCAGCCGCCTTCCAGAAGGTCGGCTGTTAGGATCGACGGTGCCTTGCTGCCGCCGGGAAGGCTGTCGTTTCCGGCGAACCGGGCGGAAGCGTCCAGGCCGCCCGCAAGCGTTCGGCCGGTATGACATGCCGCACAATGCGCCGCCCCTTCGACGAGCAAACGCCCGCGGTTCCAGGGCGATGATGTGCCCATCAGCGCATCCGTCTCCGGCGCGTCGAGGTAGGCAGCGCGCCAGAGCTTCAGCCCCGAGCGAAAGCTGAACGGAAACCCGACATCATGCGCCGGGGCAGCATCCGCAACCGGCGGAACGGTGCGGAACGCCTCCCACAGGTCGGCGATCTCTTGATCGGTGAAGCCTGCGTAGAAGGAATAGGTGAAGACCGGATAGTAGGGGTCACCCTCCGGCGAGACTCCCTGGCGGACAGCCTTGGCGAAATCCTGAATGGTCCAGCCGCCGATCCCGGCAGTAGGATGCGGAGTGATGTTCGGGGGCACGAAGATGCCGAAGGGCGTGTCGAGCGGCGCTCCTCCGGCGAGCGCCAGTCCCTTGGCAGCCGCGTTGGTGTGACAGGACACGCAGCCGCTGGCGCGGGCCAGATAGGCGCCGCGTTCTGCATCCCCGGGCGGGAACGCGGCGGGCTCGGGCGCGCCTACAGGCCATAGCGCCAGTACCCCGGCACCGAACCCGGCGACAACGACCGGGACAATGACCGAAAAGCGGATCAAGCCCCGCATCGTCAGTTCCGACCGGCGCGAAATTGCGAATGGCAGGACGAACAGGTAGCGCTGATCCGGGTGAAGAGGTCGTCTGCCGCCAGCGTCGTCAGATCAGACGCCAGCGTCGCCGGGTCCGACGTGCCACGCGCAACCTGGACCTCTTGGGTCCTTTCGCCGTAGCCCATCAACTCCGCTATCGTGAAGCCCTCATCTCCCTGTGGTGCCGGGGTCATGGCCATCGCCGAGTGATCCATCCCGGCCATATCTCTGGGCGGCGGCAGCGCCGGCTCAAGACCGTTCGGAGCTGCCACGGCGAGCGCGTCAGCGTAGGTCTTCAATTCCTCGGCAAGTGCTGCGAAGTCCTGCCAGTCGGACCAGATCTCTGGCCTGGCATAGGTCACCCCCTCGAGGCTGCCTTCCGGGAACAACGACAGCATTGTTTCGCCCGCGTGACCGGCAATGACGCTCGCACCCTCCGACACGATAAATGTGTCGTAGGGGATCGTGCCTTGCATCATCGGCGCCAGCTCCGCCACCGTGTCCCGCATCGCCGTCATACCGTTCATCCGTTCCAGGACGACACCCGTCGCCCCGTTATGTGCCAGCGCCACTGCCGCAACTGCGGAAGCGGCAAGCGCCAAAGCGCCTGTCCATTGTGGTTTCATCTGCCTGACTGCCCTTGGTTTCTTGTTGTTGACCGATCCCGCGACCCGCCCTTCCGGCGGATCGTGCGGCTTGCACAACTGTCTGGTGTCAGGCTGACAGAGATTGAACTGTCGACAGAGCTGCGGAGAGCCTATCGAACCGTCAGACGCACGTCCGGCCTGACTGTCAGATCCGGGTTCGGGGGGGAGGCAGGGTGACGGACGGGCCGCCAAAGCGGCGTTGCGACTGTGTCAGGTCCGGTCGCAGAGTGATCACGATTGACAACGACAGTGCTGTGACCGGCCCCTCGGGCAGCACGAAAACAGAACAGGCGAGGCCCGGGTGGCAAGCAGGTGCCGGCGCGGTCTCTTGCCCGGCGTTGCCCGCGATCTCGACCGACGTGCCGGGATGATGATCCTCGACCGGGCCCGCCTCTGCGGTCTGTCCGAGGACCAAGCCAAGCGTCAGCACCACGGACAGAAGCCACATCGACACGAACCGAAACGACCCGCGCGAAAACAGGTTCTTGAGTGGGTTCGGTGAGGTCGACGAAGGTTTCATCTTGCTAGATCAGCTTCACTTGCGTCCCGACCGGCGTCCGGTCGAAAACTTCCTCGATATGTTCGTTGTAGAGCCCGATGCAGCCGTTCGACGAGCGGCGACCGATCTTGCGCGTGTCGTGTGTACCATGGATGCGGTAGTATTGCCACGACAGGTAAAGGGCGCGGGTGCCGAGCGGGTTGGTCAGGTCGCCGCCAGGCACGAAGGCCGGCCATTCCGGGTTCCTTTCCCGCATCGACGGTGTCGGGGCCCAACTCGGGTTCACCCGTTTCTCGACGACCTCGGTATAGCCCCGGCGGGTCAGCTCGTCCGACAGCGGGACCGAGGTCGGGTAGAGGTACATTTGACCGTCGCTCGTCCAGTGCTGGAGGACCTTGGCCGTCGTGTCAGAGATGATGATCCCGACGCCCAGAGCATCGAAGTGATCCTGCCACTCGTGGGTGCGAAAAGCCGAGATGTTGTTACGGACCGGGCCCGGCGTGTCTTCCGACGCGCTGGCGGCGCGACCGGTCACGAAAGGCGCGGCAAGTGCTCCGGCAACAAAAAGCCGTCGAGTGAATCGCATGTTCTGCTCCTTTTTGGGCAAGGTTTGCTTCCTTCCAACGTGGGAAGGTCAAACGGCTTTGCATCGCGGCCGGGTCACAAACAGGTGAATGCGTTGCGTTTTCGCCAATTATGCAGGGAAATCTGCTGCTCACTCTCATGTGATCACCCGCTATCGAGGTGCAAAAGGCTAATATCGATCCATGCGGACGATGATGGCCCTGTTGTGCAGTTTCCTTCTGGTCGCCTCCCTGATGGGGTTGGCGCACCCAGACAGGTCATCGCACAGCGCCCATGCGGATGCGCTTCACGCGGCTCCCCTGATACCGGACGGCCTGTGTGGTGAAGGGTCTGGGCACGGGGTATGTCAGCTTATTATTGCCGACCAGCCCCAGCTCTTCAGCCTGATGGCAAGTGCCGGTTCATCTCGCTTCGAGATCACGCCGTTCGCGGCCCCCAGCCACAGCCTTTCCCCCCGAACGCCGCCCCCGCGACACATCCTCTGAGCGAACCTCTTCTTTCCGTTCCCCTCAGGAGAAAGCATGATTACCCGACGCACCCTTATCGGCGGAGTCGCAGTCGCGGCGCTGTCCTCGCCCGGCATACTGCGGGCCCATACCCAAGAACCGTTCGTGCTGGCCGACGAGTTCCAGCCGCGTGAGGTGCGTGTCCGCGAGCAGCACGCACCCGGTCAGATCCTTGTGTTTCCGCGAAGCTTCTTTCTTTACCATGTCTTCGACTCCGAGCGTGCAATCCGTTACGGCGTTGGCGTGGGCAAGGCAGGCCTCGCATTCAAGGGATCGGCAGTCATCGAGCGCAAGGCCGAATGGCCGTCCTGGCGCCCGACGAACGACATGATCCGCCGCAATCCTGACCGCTACGCCCAATTCGCCGATGGCGTGCCCGGGGGACCAAACAATCCCTTGGGTGCGCGGGCACTCTACCTTTACCGGGAAGGGCGCGATACCTACTACCGAATCCATGGTACGACCGAGCCGTGGTCCATCGGCCAGTCCGTGTCGAACGGTTGCATCCGGATGTTGAACGACCATGTGATCCAGCTCTACGAGCAGGTGCCGGTCGGAACACCTGTAACCGTGGTGTGACCGTGAGACGCCGCGACCTTCTGGTCTTCGGAGGGATCGTTGCCGTGATCTATGGTCTGCGGGCTCTTCCCTGGGACCGGCTCCCGGGCCGCGGGCCGCGCTTTGCAGACATTGCGGATCTGCCGCCGTTTCGCCGACTTGACGGGGTTGGCCAGACCTCCGGAACACCGCTGGCCCTTGTCGGACTCGATGCGCCGCCTCAGGATGCAGACCAGCGCCGCGCGCGTGCCGAAGCGGTACGTGCTGACCCCTGCCCTGCCCTCTTTGGCAACAGCGGTTCTGAGGGGGTCGTTCCCATTGCCTATTTCAGCGAGTTCCGCTGTCCCTACTGCCGGGCACTGGAGCGAGACCTCGACACGCTGATGGCCGATTATCCTGCATCCTTCCGGCTGGTTCAGCATGAACTTCCGATCTTCGGGCCCGCTTCCGAGCTTGCCGCGCGGGCGTCGGTCGCTGCCGCGAAGCAAGGCAAACAACCAGAACTTCGGCGTCGATTCATGCGAACACCTCTGGTCGCCGAAGAAGCCTCCGTCCTCAGGGTGGCGGCGGATATCGGCCTCGACGTCGATCGGCTGGCCAAAGACATGGCTTCTGCAGAGGTGCAGGAAGAGTTGGACCGAACACGAGCGCTCGCCGATGTCTTTGGCTTCATCGGAACGCCAGGTCTTGTAATCGGGCGGACCGTCCTGAACGGCGCAATCCCTTACGCGCTCCTTCGCCGGATTGTGGAAGACGAGGCTGCCCAGGCAGCGCCAGTTTGCTGACCCGATGAACACGCCGTCCCACATGCTGATCGGGGCTGCAATCTTCGCACGACCCCTCTGCATCGCAACCCTGGGGGCCGCGCTCGCAGGTGGGCTCGCTCCGGACCTTCCGATGTTTGCAATGGTCCTTTGGTCAACCCGCGTTTCAGGCATTCCGGAACATGAGGTCTTCAGCACACTGTTCTTTTCGGAGAGCTGGCAGGCTGTCTTCGCCGTGGACCACAGCTTTTTCGTCTGGGGAAGTCTGCTCGGGTTGGCACTCTGGCGCAGACGTCTGATCCTGCGCGCCTTCGCGGGCGCCGGTCTTCTGCATGCCCTTGCGGACTTTCTGACACATCACGATGATGCCCGCCGCCAGCTCTGGCCTGTCTCGGACTGGGTTTTCCGCAGTCCGGTCAGCTATTGGAATCCGCAGTTCTACGGCGAGGCCTTCGGGATGTTCGAAGTTGCGCTGGTCGTGGGGCTGACCAGCTTTCTTTGCTGGCGTCTGGAAAGATGGCGCGACCGTGCACTGGTCCTTGCCGTTGCGGCGCCCCTGCTGGCGCCGGTCCTGCTCACCGGCAGCCTGCACGGGCTGCATGGCATGTGACCGGAGCGTCAGCCCCGATAGCGCCGCAAAAGCTGGGCGTTGATGGCGACGATTATGGTGGACGCCGACATGAACACGGCCCCGACGGCCGGCGTCATCAGGAATCCTGTGCCGAATGTGATCCCCGCGGCCATCGGAATTGCAAACGCATTGTATCCTGTGGCCCAGATCAGGTTCTGCACCATCTTGTTGTAGGTGGCCCGCGACAGGCCGAGAATGGCCTCGACATCACGCGGGTCGGAGCGGACGAGTACGACATCGGCTGATTCTACCGCCACATCCGTGCCCGCGCCGATGGCGATGCCAAGATCGGCCTCGACCAACGCCGGGGCGTCGTTGACACCGTCACCGACCATAGCAACCTTCAGTCCCCGGGCACGCAATTCCTTGACCCGGGCCGCCTTCTGATCGGGCAGGACCTGAGCGAAGTATTCGTCCAGCCCCAGCTCGGTTGCGACCGACCGGGCTACGCCTTCCGCATCACCCGTCATCATGATCGACTGCACACCCCTGGCTTTGAGGCGCGCCACAACATCGCGAGATTCCGACCGCACGATGTCGGCCAACGCGAAGAGTGCTTGCGGCTTGCCGCCCCTCACAAGGACAACAACTGTCTTGCCCGCCTCCTCCAGTGCCGCAAGGCGCGGATCTGTCACAGGGGTGTTCTGCCGACGCAGGTGGCCGGGGCTGACGATGGCCACGTCCTCTCCGTCCACCCGAGCGGTGACGCCGGCGCCAGTAATGCTGTGCAGCCCCTCCGGGGCGGGAAAGTCGATCCCCCTGGCCTTGGCATCGGCCACGATGCCTTGCGCGATCGGGTGCTGCGACTGGCTTTCGACCGAAGCTGCCATGCGCAGCGCCACTGCTGCATCGCCACCGTCGAGCATGACGATATCGCTGACCCCGAACCGCCCCTCGGTCAGTGTACCTGTCTTGTCGAACACCACAGCGTTCAGGTCGCGCGCCCGCTCAAAGGCTGCGCGGTCGCGGATCAGGAGGCCGTTTTTGGCCGCCAGCGACGTCGAGACTGCCACCACCAGCGGCACGGCAAGGCCAAGCGCGTGGGGGCAGGCAATGACCATCACCGTCACCATCCGCTCCAGTGCGAAGGTGACGCTTTCGCCCGCCCAGATCCACCAGACGAACGAACCCAGGCCGACGGTGATGGCGACCCAGGTCAGAACTGCGGCCGCGCGGGTGGCAAGGTCCTGGGTGCGCGACCGGCTGTTCTGCGCGGCCTTTACCATGGCGATGACCTGCGAAAGGTAGGTCGCCTCCCCAGTTGCCTTGACCTCGATGGTGACCGCGCCCTCGCCGTTGACCGCCCCGCCGATAACGGTCTCGCCGGCCGTGCGCGTCACGGGCTTCGACTCGCCCGTCAGCATCGCCTCATTGAACGACGAGACGCCGTCGGTGATCACGCCGTCCACTGGCACCTTCGCGCCCGGGCGGATCACCACCCGGTCGCCGGCGATCAGCGCCGCCACCGCCACCTCCTCGGTGCCGCCATCGGCCGTCACCCGCAGCGCGGTGTCGGGCAAGAGGCGCACCAGTTCCTCCAGCGCCCGCGATGCACCGAGAACCGACCGCATTTCCAGCCAGTGACCCAGCAGCATGATGGTCACCAGCGTGGCCAGTTCCCAATAGAACGGCTCACCACCAGGCAGGCCCAGCGTGACGGCGGCGGAATAGAAATACGCGGTCGAGATCGCCAGTGCGACCAGCGTCATCATCCCAGGACGGCCCGTCCGGATCTCCGGAAGCGCGCCAGTCAGGAAAGGCCAACCGCCCCAGAAGTAGATGATGGAGGACAGGGCAAGTGCGACCCACTCCTCGGCGGTAAACAGCGGCGTCATCCCCTGCGCCGCAAAGTCGCGCACCATGGGCGAAAGGATCAGAACAGGGATCGTGAGTACCAGCGAGACCCAGAACCTGCGCTGATAGTCGGCGACCATGTCGCCATGCCCGGCATGGTGTCCTGCATGTGCAGTTGCAGGTCTCTCATCAGTGGCTGCCGAAGCGCCCGACTGAACGTCGGCGGGCCCAGAGCCCGCTGCGATCCCATGTCCATGCTGATGATGCTTGTTCCGGTGTGCATCCGACATAGCTGCGCTCCTTTCACGTTGCCAGGGTGGATCAAGAGCCCCTGCCAGTCGGGCGGCGGGATGGCCGGGAGCAAGCCACCCCGCACGCCACTGAAGAGCCTTACAGGCCGCGTGCGGCGAGCCAGGCCTTCATCTCGGCAATCTCGGCTTCCTGAGCCGCGATCACCTCTTCCGCGAGCTTGCGGATTTCAGGGTCGGTTCCATGTTCCAGCTGGATCTGCGCCATGGCGACTGCGGCTTCGTGGTGCGGGATCATGCCTCGCACAAAGTCGACGTCCGCATCGCCTGTATATGGGACCATCATGTCGGCCATCATCTTATCCATGGCGGCGGCATAGGCCTGTGCGGCCGGATTGTCGGCGAGTTCCGGCGGGATCAGCGACGTGTGGCTCATCATGCCCATGTCTCCCATTCCGCCCATGTTAGAATGGTCCATCCCTTCCATGGTCTGGGCGATGGCAAGGCCGCCAACAACGGCAATGGCTGCTGCGGAGAGCACTACTGTGCGTTTTTTCATTTTCGGATGTCCTGTATTGTTTTGGATGCTTCAGGCAGGGGCGTAGCCAACCTTGGTCAGGGCCGCGACCAGCCGATCACGCGCAACTGCGGACGTGACTTCGACCTTCTGCGTGCTGGGGTCCGCCTTGACGTCGGCGGCCGGATCCACCGACTGGATCGCCCTCGTCACACTGTTGGCGCAACCGCCACAGGTCATGTTCTCGATATGGAACTTCATGAGTGCCTCCTTCAGGGTTTTGCCTCATGCGTCATCAGATAGGGCTTCCCACGGTTGTAAGGTCAAGCCCACAAAGCCGTGATGACGAATCTCAGGTTGCCCCTTGACCTTACCATAATGGGAAGCCGTATCTCATACGGCGGAGGCATCCCTGAAAGGAATTCCGTGATGAACATGCTCGCAAAGCAATCGTCTCGAATTGATACCGATCTTATGACGATCGACGTCGACGGGATGACTTGCGCGTCCTGCGTCGCACATGTCGAACGGGCTTTGAAAGCTGTGCCGGGGGTGACGACGGCATCAGTTAACCTTGCCACCGAGCGAGCCGAGGTTACGGGCGTGGCGCTCGATCGCGGTGCGTTGGTGAGGGCCGTCGAAGATGCGGGCTACGATGTGCCAGCAAAGCCCATCGATCTCGCTATCGAAGGCATGACCTGTGCCTCTTGCGTGGCGAGGGTCGAACGGGCGTTGGCATCAGTGCCGGGGGTAGCGTCTGCCACCGTCAATCTGGCTACCGAGCGGGCAACAGTGCGAGGATCGGCCGATGTGGCGGCGCTGACCCGAGCGGTAGCAGACGCGGGATATGACGCCCGCCCCGCAGCCCCAGCTATGGCTGCGCATGATGGCGCGACAGCGAAAAAGGCCGCAGAAGAAGCGTTGCTGAAGCGAGATGTTGTAATCGCTGCCGCCCTTTCGTTACCGGTCTTCGTTCTGGAAATGGGGTCGCACCTGTTCATGTCGGTCCACATGGCCGTAATGAACACGATCGGGATGCAGAACAGTTGGTATTTGCAGTTCGCCCTGACCTCGGCAGTCCTCTTCGGCCCCGGCTTGCGCTTTTTCCGCAAGGGCCTGCCTGCGCTTGCCCGCCTCACCCCCGACATGAACAGCCTGGTCGCCGTCGGCACCTCGGCCGCCTACGGCTATTCGCTGGTCGCCACCTTCGCTCCAGGGCTCCTGCCTGCCGGGACAACATATGTCTACTACGAGGCGGCGGCGGTGATCGTCACGCTGATCCTGCTCGGTCGCTACCTCGAAGCGCGCGCCAAAGGACGCACGTCCGAGGCGATCAAGCGGCTGGTCGGCCTACAGGCCAAGACAGCCCGGGTGATCCGCAGCGGCGGGGTGGTCGAGGTGCCTGTTTCCGAGGTGCGCCCGGGAGATGTCGTCGAGGTCCGTCCCGGTGAGCGGGTGCCAGTCGATGGCGAGGTAATGACTGGCGCAAGCTGGATCGACGAGAGCATGATTTCGGGCGAGCCGCTGCCGGTGGAGAAGACCGCTGGGAATGGGGTAACCGGCGGGACTGTAAACCAGACAGGTGCCTTCACGTTCCGCGCCACCGCGGTGGGCGAGGCGACGATGCTCGCTCAAATCATTCGCATGGTCGAGGCGGCACAGGGCGGCAAGCTGCCGATCCAGGCACTCGTCGACAAGGTCACGATGTGGTTCGTCCCGGTAGTGATGGCGCTTGCAGCACTGACCTTTGCCGTTTGGCTGATCTTCGGCCCCGACCCCGCGTTGACCTTCGGTCTTGTCAATGCCGTAGCCGTGCTGATCATCGCTTGCCCCTGCGCCATGGGCCTCGCCACGCCGACCTCGATCATGGTGGGCACCGGGCGCGGGGCCGAAATGGGGGTGCTGTTCCGCAAGGGCGAGGCGCTCCAGTCTCTTCAGGGAGTGAAGGTCGTGGCACTCGACAAGACCGGCACGCTAACCGAGGGCAGGCCGAGCCTCACCGACCTCGATCTTGCACCAGGTTTCGATCGCGCCGCCGTTCTGTCACTCTTGGCAGCCGTCGAAGCGAAGTCCGAGCACCCGATCGCCCGCGCCATCGTAAAGGCCGCAGAAGACGAAGGTTTGTCCCTGCCCGCCGTCACAGCCTTCGACTCCGTTACCGGCTTCGGCGTCACTGCACAGGCGGGCGGGCAGCGGATCGAGATCGGCGCTGATCGCTACATGGCCCGACTGGGGATTGACGTATCGCCCTTTGGGAATACTGCCGCTCGATTGGGAGACGAAGGCAAGTCGCCGCTCTATGCCGCCATCGACGGCAAACTCGCTGCCATCCTTGCTGTCGCGGACCCGATCAAGGAGACCACGCCAACGGCAATCCGCGCCCTGCACACTATGGGGCTGAAAGTTGCGATGATCACTGGCGACAACGCCCGCACCGCAGGCGCCATCGCCCGCCAACTCGGCATCGACGAGATCGTGGCCGAAGTGCTGCCGGACGGCAAGGTCGCCGCAGTCAAGCGACTGAAGGCGTTGGGACAGCTCGCCTATGTCGGCGACGGCATCAATGATGCCCCGGCCCTGGCCGAGGCTGACGTTGGCCTTGCTGTCGGAACGGGGACCGACGTAGCAATCGAGGCGGCGGACGTCGTGCTCATGACCGGTCGCCTGACGGCGGTATCGGACGCCATCGCGCTGTCCAAGGCCGTGATGCGCAACATCCGGCAGAACCTCTTCTGGGCCTTTGCCTATAACGCTGCCTTGATCCCTGTTGCCGCGGGCGTGCTGTGGCCGAGCTTCGGCGTTCTTCTGTCACCGATCTTCGCTGCCGCCGCGATGGCCTTGTCGTCGGTCTTTGTTCTTGGAAACGCCCTCCGGCTGCGGCGGTTCCAGGCCGCAGTTGTGCATTGAAGGAGGCATGATCATGAACATTGGTGAAGCGGCAAAGGCCTCGGGCGTGTCGGCCAAAATGATCCGCTACTACGAATCTATTCGCCTTATTCCCACCGCAGGGCGGACCGGATCAGGCTACCGCGTCTACTCTCCGACTGAAGTGCAGATGCTGCGGTTCATTCGTCGGTCCCGCGACCTTGGCTTTTCGGTCGAGAAGATCGAAGAGCTTCTGGCACTCTGGCGCGACCGGACCCGTCAAAGCGCGGATGTGAAACGCCTTGCGACGGACCAGATCGACGGCCTCGAACGGAAGGTGCGCGAGATGCAGGCCATGATCGACACACTGCGCCACCTAGCCGACGCATGCTGCGGCGATCACCGGCCCGACTGCCCAATCCTGGCTGACCTCGGGCACGGGGTGGAGCATGGATCTGATTGCACGACACAGCAGAGCGGCAAAGCAGTACCGGTGCAGCATTTTCACTCCCGGTAGTCAGTTGACTTCGCGGGGGTTCGGCGCAAAGCTCTCATTGTTTGGTGTTCAAGGGGCGCAGAGTCCTGGAACTCAATCGGGAATGAGGAAGGGCGGACCCAATTGCGGCGCCCAAGGCCTCAGCCGCCCCCGCGACTGTATGCGGTAGCGGTCCTTCATCGTGCCACTGGGCCAATGCCCGGGAAGGCGAAGGACTGTGTTAATCCGCGAGCCAGGAGACCGGCCAAGCGATGGCGCAACCCTAATCCCGTCGGGTGTGACGGGCGGAGAACCTTCATGTCCACCAGAATCCTGTCCGCCACAGCGGAGCAATCGAAGAGCCAGTTCGGACCAATCCTGACCAGCGCGCTTATTGGCGCAGTGCTGATCTTTGCCGCTGGTTTTGCTTCGCCTGACGCATTGCACGCTGCAACGCATGACACACGTCATGCGACCGGTTTTCCCTGCCACTGACGTTTCTGTATAATCGACATGACAAAGACCTTGCTGTCCGGCGGGGTAATCGCGGGTGCCATCGCGGGCCTCGTGGCTGCCGTTTTTCAGTTCTTTCTCATCCAACCCCTGATCGTCGAGGCTGAACGGTATGAGACGGGCGAACTCGTTCTGATCGGGATCGAGAGCAACAAGCCCGACCCTGCACCTAACCCGCTAGAAACGCCCGGCCATGATGCGCAGGGCGCGGAAAATACGGACAACTTGCTTGTGCGCAATGGCTTGACGGTCCTGACCCTGATCCTCACCTGGGCGGGCTTTGGCCTGCTGGCCGGAGCCGGCCTGACCGCGTTCCGGGCTCTGCCCGGCGGCGGGAGGATCCCGGCCACAGCCCTCGGCCTTATCGGCTTTGCCGTCCTGTCCCTTGCGCCTGCAATCGACCTTCCGCCCGAACTGCCCGGAATGGAGGCAGCGGAACTGGCGGACCGGCAACTCTGGTGGGTTGCGACTGTCGCGATGACGGCTGCCGGCATTTTCTTTGCTGCGGGGTTGCGGTCCTGGCCCGGGCGGCTCGCGGGCCTTGCCCTGATCCTGGCACCCCACCTTTTCGGAGCGCCCTTGCCACCCGTTTCTGCCCCGGCAGTGCCGCCCGACCTTGCGGCGCTCTATGCGGCGCGCGTGCTAAGCGTGAACCTGATCGGTTGGCTGGTGCTGGCCATCGCACTCTTGCGGCTTTTGCCGGAAGCAGGCGCGAAGGCCGATGCTGACGGTTTGACGGAGCCGGGGTGAGAGAAGGCAACCTAGGCTGCGCGTGCACACCACATGCGAAATCTTCCCTGCCCGGTCACTTCTCGAATCAAACCTCGCGCCTGCATCCAGGCCATGTTCCGCTGAACGGCCGCGCGACTGGCGCCGGTGATTGCCTCGGCCATTGGGGCGGAGACAAGGGGCCATTCGGTCAGAACTGCGCGCAAGGCTGGGGGCGTTTTGCCCGAGAGCGTGACCATCTCGGTTTCGGACCGCGCTGACCAAGCCTCGATGTCGTCAAGGTGCCGCATCGCGGTCCGGCTTGCTGTCTCCATCCCGTCGAGCCATCGCACCAGTCGGTCAGCAGCAGTGCCACCGGCGCGCAGCCCGCCTGCCCCGCCCATGGCGAGAGGGGCAAATATCGCTCCCCTGCCCTCTCCGGTCGCAATCCGCGCGGCCGTGACAGCCGCTTCCATCCGGTCTCCGTGCTGCCCGAGACCCGCCAAACTCCAAATGTGAAAGCCCATGCAGGCACGGCTGATCGGGTGCAGGTCGGCAGCTTGCGCCATCAGGTCCAGCCAACCGCCCGCGCGATCCGCAAAGGGCTCCGCCTCATCCGCCAAGTTCTCGGGGTCACGACGATCCACAAAAGCGGCCAGGTCCACCTCCGGCCTTGGCCCCCCTATCAGGCGCCGAACCGCCCATCCGACCCGCGCCAGGGCGACACTGTCGTCCTGCACGCCAGACAGGCGCAGGGCGATCCAGAGCGCCAGTCGATCCGGCCCGATGCGGTCGCCTGCGAACCAGCTTAGGTCGGCCGCTTCGATCAGGGCGAGCCTGTGGCGCCAGCCCTCAGGCCCCCTCCGCAACCGCTCGTCCAGCCCACCGAGCCGACCTGCGACATGGGCGAGCCGCGCGGCATTGTCCGCCTCGGCTTTGCGCCAGTCGTCGAGGATCGCAGTCTCGCGGGGTTCGCCCCTTGGGTTAGGCGGCAGATCGTCGGGCTCGTCTTCGATCGGACCGGGCAGGAACCACAGATCATCTTCGGATCTCTCCTCGACCTCTTCTACCCAGGTCAGGGGCTCGTCAAAACTATCATGTGGAGCAGATGCTTGCGGCTTCATATGTGCAAAATACGTACATTTTGCACTTTACTCAATGGTTTTCTCGAACTGCGTCTGCGCTCCTTACATAGCACGCGCGCGCGACTGCCTGCGAGACCACTCTGATCGCGCACAGCCTGAGGAAACCAAGGGCATTTCGCGGACCTCGGCCGTAGAGAGCGCCCTTGCATCCGTTTACAAACGGTCGTTTATTAGTAGTATATGAAACTGCAAACGGCCTGTTTTGATGCCCCTGATCGGCTATGCGCGCGTCTCAACCGAGGATCAGACCCCCCTGCCCCAGTCGCAGGCCCTGAAATCCGCAGGCTGCGTCGAGATCCACGAGGAGCAGGCCTCGGGCGGGAACCGCGCGCGGCCCGTGCTGGCGCGGGTGCTGGAGCGGATCGGCAAGGGCGACACGCTGGTCGTCGTGCGCATCGACCGTCTGGCGCGGTCCCTCTCGCATCTCCTCGAGGTGATCGAGCGGTTGGAGACCAAGAACGCCTTCTTCCGATCGCTCATGGACCCGATCGACACGTCCTCGCCGCAGGGCAAGTTCACCCTCCAGGTCCTCGGCGCCGCAGCTGAGTTTGAGCGCGCCCTGATCCGCGAACGAACCAAGGCGGGGTTGGCCAGCGCACGAACCAAAGGCCGGGTCGGCGGCAATCCGGGCCTGCGCGCCCGTGATCCGGCCGCGCTGCGCAAGGTGCGGCTGGCGCGGCAGGACGGCTACATGGAGCGGCTGAATGAGACGGCGCAGGACTGGGTTCCCCATGTCCGTCGCCTGCGCCCCAACTTGGCCTGGGAAGACGTGGTGCGCATCGTCAACGGCCCCCTGCCCCGCGAGCGCCAATGGACGCAAAGCCGGCTTTTGCGCGCCGTTAGCGCCTACGTCCGCGACGGCTTTCTGCCCGAGAGTGTGCTCGCCCGCGCCGACCGCCGCGAGACCGACGACCGCCTGCCCGCCATCGTCGCCGCCATCAAGGGCGCGGCCCCCGACATCACGCTTCAGGCGATTTGCACCCGGCTGGAGGCGATGCGCGAGCGCACGCCCCGCGGGCGGACAAGCTGGCAACCCTCCTCGGTGAAGATGCTGCTGGAGCGCGCCGAGAGGCTTGGCTTGCTGGGTTGAGCGAAATAACCTTGCAAATCTTCCATGACGTGGAGTAATTGCAAGGTATGTATCATCGCCATGCTACTCAGACCGTTCAATCCGCCCTCGACGCTCAAGCGGCTGTTGTCCTCTTGGGGCCTCGGCAGGTTGGTAAGACCACCCTCGCCCTCGAGATAGCTGGACAACGCCCATCCGTGTACCTTGATCTGGAACGCGACGCAGATCGACGGGTCCTGACAGAGCCCGATCTGTATCTGGACGAACAGGTCGGCAAACTCGTCATCCTTGATGAAGTCCAGCAGATGCCGGACCTGTTCAAGACCCTCCGCGGACAGATCGACATGCGACGCCGCAAGGGGGCCCGTACAGGGCAGTTCCTCCTGCTTGGATCTGCATCGAATGTGCTTCTGCACCAATCGGCCGAGTCCCTTGCCGGGCGTGTTCGCTATATCGAAATGTCGCCACTCCTGCTGGACGAAGTCGGCGAGGATAGAATGAACGACCTGTGGCTGAGAGGCGGTTTCCCGGACAGCTTCCAAGCAGATAGTGACCAGAACAGCCTGACCTGGCGCGAGGATTTCCTGCGCACCTACCTCGAACGCGATATCCCTGCCCTTGGGCCGCGCATTCCGGCTGCTACGCTGCGCCGCTTCTGGACGATGCTGGCGCATGCGCAGGGTGGACTGCTGAATGCGAGCGCGCTTGCCGAGGGCTTGGGCGTCTCAGGCCAGACGGTGGGACGATACCTTGATCTGCTCGTCGACCTTATGTTGGTCCGGCGCCTGCAGCCTTGGCATGAGAATGCGGGCAAGCGCGTCGTCAAGTCGCCAAAGGTCTTTGTCAGGGATAGCGGCCTCGTCCATGCCTTGCTTGGCCTTGGTTCGCTGGAAAGCGTGCTGGGGCACCCGGTGGTCGGTGGAAGCTGGGAAGGGTTCTCCATCGAAACCCTGATCGCCGCCGCGCCAGTAGGGACCGAACACTTCTTCTACCGGACTGCAGCGGGAGCCGAGCTTGACCTTGTTCTGCGGCTTCCCGGGAATGCGATCTGGGCCATTGAGATCAAGCGCACCACAACACCCAAGGTGTCGCGTGGTTTCCACCTGTCAGTCGATGACATTAAGGCCGACCGGAAGATCTTGGTCTATGCCGGTGAACAGGATGTGCCGGCAGGTGACGGGCTAAGAGCAATGCCTTTGGCCACCGCCGTGGAGCAGTTGCGCAATCTGTAGAGTTCTCAACGTGCGTCGAAGACCCGTCACAACGCTGCGCCACGTCTCCCTCAGCAAAGGACAGCCCACCCTCCCCTCTCAGACAGTGGCCCTTACCGGCTTTGAGCATCATCGCGGTCAAGGCGCTGGTTGGCGGGCAGTCGGCCGCGGAACTCTCGCAAACTGTCCAGCACCTCGTGGGTGCGCGGCAAGCGATGAACCCGCAGAACATCATGCTCACGGATCAAGCCTATCCGGTCACCTTCCACCAGCCCGAGCTCTCTGACCAGCTTTACAGGCAGGCGCACCGCCAGGGAGTTGCCCTATCTCTCGACCTTCATCCTGACCTCCCGCGACCACTAACGTCGAGAAGGCTACATCCCCATGAACGCCAGAGAAAGCTTGGCCAGCGAGTCTCACTGTGCTTGTGCTTGCTGTACGCTCAGACACTAGATGTGGAAAAGGCTTGCGCGAATCTGGTCGGGCAGGCAATAGTCTCGAAAAATACCGCGCGGTCACATAAAAATCGCGCCCACGGATCGAGCAGGGCATGACCGAAATAGACAAAGATCTAGACATCGCCATTGGCCACTACGCCGAACTCTTGGCGTCGAACCTGCACGCACAACGCGCCGCGCACTTTCCACCCGACGCGAAGAAGGTGATGCGCAGCTTGACGAGCGGTGAGGCGGCCGAGCTGCTCGGTGTCGATCACACCTACCTTCGCAAACTTCATCGGGAAGGCAAGATCACAGACGTCGAGACGACGGCCGGCAGCCATCGACGCTATACCCTCGACGATGTCTGGGAGATCAGACAAAGCCTCGAGGCAAATGCCAAAAAGCCAGGCACCTATGTGCCGGGTCGTCGGAGCGGCGATGAGTTACAGGTTGTTTCGGTTGTGAACTTCAAGGGTGGGTCGGGCAAGACAACAACATCAGCGCACCTTGCACAGAGACTTGCGTTCAAGGGCTATCGGGTGCTGGCAATCGATCTAGATCCGCAGGCGTCCTTGTCCGCCTTGCATGGAATTCAGCCTGAACTGGATCTCATGGAAGGCGGGACGTTGTACGACGCGGTCCGTTATGACGACCCTGTCCCTGTTTCCGAGGTGATCAGGAAGACCTACATCCGTGGCCTGGATCTCATTCCGGGCAATCTTGAGCTCATGGAGTTCGAGCATGAGACCCCGGCCGCGATCCAGCGTGGCGGTGCCCGCGCATTCTTCGCAAGGGTCCGTGATGCACTCGACAGCGTCGAAAGCGACTATGATGTCGTCGTGATCGACTGCCCTCCGCAACTGGGCTTCCTGACCATGTCCGCCCTATCCGCGTCCTCCGGGGTCCTGGTGACCGTCCACCCGCAGATGCTTGACCTCATGTCCATGTCGCAGTTCCTGCGGATGACGGCTGACCTGCTGGGTGTGATCCGCGATGCAGGTGCCAACCTTCGGTTCGATTGGCTCCGGTTCCTGCCGACCCGCTACAAGGTGGGCGACGCCCCACAGACCGAGGTGATCGCCTTCATCCGCGGACTCTTCGGGCGTTCGGTGCTGACCAACCACATGGTCGAGTCGACGGCGATATCGGATGCCGGGCTGACCAAGCAGACCTTGTATGAGGCGGACAAGAAGGACTTTACGCGTCAGACCTTCGACCGCGCCATCGAGTCCATGAATGCCGTCAACGATGAGATCGCAGCGATCATCCAGAGCACGTGGGGACGCAATGGCAAGAAAGCCTAAACTGGGACTGCCCTTGCAGACCTTGCGTAATGCCCCCGACGCTCTTGAAGGGCGCAGGCTGCGGGGCGGCGTGTTCGAGATCGAGCCTGACCATGTCGAGACCGTGGGCAGGCTGGATGACCGTCTCCAAATCGAGATTGCTGGGCTGAAGGCATCGATCTCCAGAAGCGGCCAACGGGTGCCGATCCTCGTACGACCTCTCGAAGGGGAGCGCTACAGCCTGATCTACGGACGGCGTCGACTTGAAGCCTGCCGGGAACTCGGGATCAAGGTCCGTGCGATCGTAACTGAAATGGACGGGGATCAGGCGCTTCGGGATCAGCTGCTCGAGAACCAAGAACGACGTGACCTTAGCTTCATCGAACGCGCGTTGGTCGCGGCGGCCTTGCTCAATGGCGATCATCTGGGAGAGGCGGAACGTACCAACAAGGGCGTGGCGGAGGTTCTGGGCCTCACCGAAGCTGGTGTGTCGCAGCTGTTAAGCGTCGTCCGCGCGGTTGGCGAGAGCCTCGTCCTGGCGATCGGTGCTGCGCCAGGTATCGGCCGGCCTCGTTGGGAGGAGCTCAAGAAGTCATTGGGCGATGCATCTGTGGACCGCGAGAGTCTCGCTGTAGTGGCGGCAGAGGCCAGGTCTTCTCACTCAGGTGGCCCTGACGAAAAGTCGGACGCCGCGTTTCTTGCCGTCCTTGCAGCAGTAGTGCAGGCAGTGCGACCGACCCGCCCATCAAGTCCCCGAGGGGCACCCAGTGTGACCATTCCGGGTGTCGGGGCTGCAACCATCGCGACAGGGCGCCGCGGCCAACAGTTCAAGCTCGAGCTGAAGGCCGAGGACAGAGATTTTGTCAGCTGGCTTCAGGGTAAGGCCCCGCAGCTGATCGCCGAGCTTCACGAGCGCTGGAAGCGCAAGGAAGACTGAGGAAGAGCAACAAGCAAAAAGGAGGCACGAGACAGGCAGAAAAGAAAAAGGCCCCGAGAAGCAAGCTTCACGAGACCTTTCTTAGGTTTCGCACGGGACCAGCCCGCTACAAAACTCAGTTTTCGCACCTCTGAATGTAGCGATCTGGCCCCTTTCCCGCAAGCGCAAAGCGATTCGCGGGCCAGGGAAATTTTGCCTTCGTGAATGACATCATGGAGTACACACCGATTTCGCCGTTTATGCGGCCGATCTCGCACGCCCATCTGCGCGTGGTCGAGCGTCCTGAGGCGTCTGTTCCGGGCAAGCCCGTCAACAAGTGGGAGCTCCTTCGCGAGCTGTCCAAGGCGCAGGCGGCCTTTGGGGTTTCCGAACGCGATCTGACCGTTCTGCAGGGGCTTCTCAGCTTCTTTCCGGATGATGCACTTGGCGGGAATACCGAGATGGTCGTCTTCCCGTCGAACAAGGCAATCTGCGAGCGGCTGAACGGCATGCCCTGCTCCACGATGCGCAGGCACATTGCCCGTCTGGTGGATGCTGGCTTGCTCATGCGCCGCGATAGTCCCAACGGCAAGAGGTATGTTCGCAAGCACGGCGAAGAGCGTGTGGCTTTTGGCTTCGACCTCTCGCCACTCTACGGCCAATCCGAAGAGGTTGCACGGGCCGCAGAGGCTGTGCGTGAGGCCGAGGACCGTGTCCGGAGACTGCGGGAGGTCGTGAGCCTCATGCGGCGCGATCTTGCTGCCCTGGCGGAGTTCGGAGAAGAGGTCCAGCCAGGCCTCGGCCTCTGGGATCAGTTTCGCGACAAGGCTGTTCTCACAGCGCGCGCCCTTCGCCGCAAACTCACGCTCGAGGAGCTCTCAGCATTTCGCGCCGACCTTGAAGCCCTTCTCGACCACGCACGCAATGTCATTGATGGTTCTGAAACAGAAGAAATGAACACCAATGGTGCCAATACTGAGCGCCACCACCATAATTCAAATAAAGAATCTATAGAACTTGAACCTGCCTTAGAGGAAGGCGGGGCGGCGGCCGGCGCGCCAGATGTTGAAACGGATGCACCTGGTGCTGACGTGGAAGAAGCAGACACAAGACGCGTGCCAAAGATCCCGCTCCATCTGGTGATCGCGGGCTGCCCGTCGCTTAAAACCTTCTACCAGGGCGATATCCGCCACTGGCATCAGCTTTTTGACGCGGCTTGCCATGTACGGCCGGCCATGGGGATCAGTGCTTCCGCTTGGGAAGAAGCGCAACGGTTCATGGGGCCCGAGCAGGCGTCGATCGTTGTTGTCGCCATGCTGGAACGCTTTGCCGACATCCGATCGCCCGGTGGCTACCTCCGTGCGCTGACATCGAAGGCTGCGGCGGGCGAGTTCTCCTGCGGGCCGATGGTCATGGCACTGATGTCCCGGCGAAATGCTGCATAACAGCTGTTAAGTCTCTTGGAGCGATCATCAAGTTCGGCGCGACTTTACAGCTGTTAAGTCACGCGGCAATGGGTCGGTAGCCGAAGAGAGGGAAAGGTTGGGCGTTTGAAGGGTGACGGGAAGTGAGATCGGGAGAGTGGCTTCCGGCGCCCGTCGTGGAGAAGAACTGATGGCGAAACTTGCCCAGAAAATCACCCTGTCCTCCTCGCGAGACATCCCCTTCGACAAGCTCGTGCTGAGCCAGTCCAACGTCCGGCGCATCAAGGCGGGCGTCTCCGTCGAGGAACTGGCAGAGGACATCGCGCGCCGCGGACTGCTGCAGGGCTTGAACGTCCGGCCCATGTTCGATGCCGGTGGTGTCGAGACCGGGATGTTCGAGATTCCGGCCGGTGGTCGTCGCTTCCAGGCGCTGTCGTTGCTGGTGAAGCAGAAGCGGCTGGCGAAGACCGCGCCGATTCCCTGCATCGTGCGGGATGCGGCGTCGGAGATCCTCGCCGAGGACGACTCGCTCGCGGAAAACATGCAGCGCGTTGCCCTGCACCCGCTCGACCAGTTCCGCGCATTCCAGGCTCTGCGCGAAAAGGGTCAGGGGGAGGAAGCGATTGCGGCAGCCTTCTTCGTCACGCCGCAGATCGTAAAGCAGCGCCTTAAGCTCGCCTCTGTGGCCCCTGCCCTTCTCGAAGTCTATGCCGAGGATGGCATGACGCTGGAACAGCTCATGGCCTTCACGGTGAACCCGGATCATGCGCGTCAGGTCCAGGTCTGGGAGGCGATCAAGAACTCTTGGAACAAGGAGCCCTATGCCATCCGGCGCATGCTGACCGAGACCTCGGTCCGGGCCTCGGATCGTCGCGCCGTCTTCGTGGGTGTTGATGCCTATGAGGCGGCGGGCGGTGTCGTGCTGCGCGATCTCTTTCAGGGCGATGACGGCGGTTGGCTTGAGGACCCTGCCCTGCTCGACCGGCTCGTCAGCGAGAGGCTTCAGACTGAGGCTGAAGCACTTGCGGCCGAGAGCTGGAAGTGGATCGAGGTGGCGACCGACCTGCCCTATGGCTACAGCCATGGCCTGCGGCGTCTGGCCGGTGATCCCGCCCCGATGACCGAAGAGGAAAGCGCGGCCCACGCGACGCTCCTCGCCGAGTATCGTGCGCTGGAGGAGGAATACTCCGGCCAGGACGAATACCCCGAGGAGATCGACGCTCGGCTCGGTCAGCTGGAAATGGCGATGGAAGCGCTCGAGCAGCGGCCGCTGATCTACGATCCGGCCGAGGTCGGGCGCGCGGGCGTCTTCGTCACGCTTGATCGGGACGGCAGTCTCGCGGTCTATCGCGGCTATGTCCGGCCCGAGGACGAGCCGCGCGAGGAGACCGCGGTTAAGGATGCCGATGGCGCGGATGTCATGGGGCAGGGGGGTGATGTCGGTGTTTCCAGCTGGAAACCCTCGGGGACCTCTGTCGGCGGCACCGTCATCACTTCGGGCGGTCAGGCGGTCGGCGCGGATGCATCCGATGAGGAAGATGACGGTGGGCTGAAGCCGTTGCCCGAGCGGCTGGTCATGGAACTGACGGCCCACCGGACCCTCGCGCTGCGCGAGGCCATCGGGCGGTCGCCCGACGTGGCGCTGACGCTCCTGCTCCTGAAGTTGGTGACGGACACCTTCCGCACCTCCTCTGCCTCGGGGAGCTGTCTCGAGGCCTCGGTGCGTCACGTCTACATGTCCGCGCAGGCGCCCGATCTCAAAGACAGCATCGCGGCCAAGCTGGTCGACGAGCGTCACGCCGCTTGGGAGACCGATCTGCCCCTCGGCGATGATGGGGCGCTCTGGGACTATTTGACGGTCCTCGACCAGGGCAGCCGTTTGGCGCTCCTGGCGCATTGCCTCAGCTTCGGCATCAACGCGCTCCATGAGAAGGTGAACCCCTATGGGTCGGGCATCTCCGCCAGCGGTCTGACTCGTCGCATGGCGCATGCCGACCTCTTGGCTCGCGCTGTCGATCTCGACATGGTCGAGGCGGGCTGGGAGCCCACGGTTGATGCCTATCTTAACCGTGTGCCCAAGGCCCGGATCCTCGAAGCCGTTCGTGAGGCGAAGGGGGAGGGGACTGCGCAGCTTCTCGATCACCTGAAGAAGGGCGAGATGGCGACTGAGGCCGAACGGCTCCTCAAGGGCAGCGGCTGGTTGCCCGAGGTCCTGCGCCGCGCTGATCTGGCGGTGGACGACGGCGAGGAGATTGCAGAAGGGCAGGGGGAGCACGCGGGTCAGCCCGAGGAAGTCGATCTCCCGGCCTTCCTGACGGCCGATCTGCCGGACAGCGATGCGTCGATGATGGCGGCAGAGTGATCTGAGCCATCCGGGGGCGGGAAAACCCGCCCCTATCTCACAAAACACAGCAATTTCAATATGATGAATGCGAACGCTCGCATTCGGGATGAGGAATCATGTCTGCAACAACCATCATCGACACAGCCCCTCTGGGGGCACTGATCCGCTACACCGACGGCAGTCCCAAGCCGCCGGCACGGTTTACCAAGAAGCTGGCAACCTGGGAGCGCTCGAACGGGGTCGGCCGTCTTGTGAAGAAGGAACCGCCCCGAGCCTATCCGACCTGGACCGCACCGGCCGCCTTCACGCTGCATGAAGGGAACTTCTCCTCCGACGGGGTCATTCTCGTCACCATCATGCGCAGCCATTCGGCGGATAGCCGACTGATCTTCGAAGTCGCCGAGGAACCGAAGCCCGGGCAGGTGCGCGTGCTGCTGGATTTCGGTGGCAACACCGAACTGCTGCATCTGGCAGAGTCCGTCACCGCGGCCGAGCTTTGGATCGCACGGGAAGGCTATCGTAACGCGCGGCTCGAGATCGTCGATGCCGAGGGCGGCGATGGGGCAGGGGGCGCAGACCTAGCCGCCTGAGCCCTGACAATGCGTGAGGGGCCTACCCATGGGCGGGCCCTTCACCGACCACATCAATCTCGTCCCGCGATGCCGCGGGGCACCAAAGGATCCATCCCCCAGTACAAAGGCTATCAACCAAGAGGCTTCCCGGGAGGCTGGCGGCGTTCCAGGCATCAGCGAGACAACCGGCTCCAGTCGTCAGGGGACCATCCCCCGCTCGCCATTCCCTTCCTTGCCCCGAATCCCTTCTTCGAGATCAACCCGCGAGGGGTCGGACTACGGGCGAGCCCGTGCCGCCGGGTGGATTCGGGCGAGCCGAACGCACCCGGTGATGTCAGCCAGTCTTCGGGCCTGCGGGGTCCTGTCGCGCGGGGGATGGTCCCCCGCCTCCAAGACAGGAGCCAAACAGATGTCCCGCAAAGATGCTCACGCCTTCGCAGCCTCCCTCGCCGCCACGCTCATGGTCTCGATCGTCGTCTTCCAGGCAGGGGATGGAACCTTCGGCGCCGTCCCCGCCGATGAAATCGACGGCGACGAGGTCGTGATCGTCTCGGAATACGATCCCTTCGGGTGAGGCTTCGGCCTCACTTTTCATGGGCTCGGGCACGGCGCTGGAGCGCCTCCGGGCCTATCGCCGACCGAGTGGCCGTGCGCCGATGAAATGCACGGTCATCGGACTATTGCGCGCCTGACATCACTGGCAGGCCATCCTCGCGCCATTCCGGCAAACCGCCGTCAAGGCGGCGCGCATTGATGCCGTGTTTGCGCAGGGCGGCCACAGCCTGATGGGCGTAGATGCAATAGGGGCCTCTGCAATATGCTACGATTTCGGCGGCCAGATCGAGCGTCGGAATGATCCGCTCGATCTCAATCAGCGGCATGTTGAGCGCGCCCGAAATGTGACCTGCAGCGTATTCGTCTGCGGGGCGGACATCGAGCACGGTCACAGAACCCTCGGCGATCCGGACTGCCAGGTCTTCCCTGCTCACCGGCTCGGGGGCATCCTTGCCGCTTGAAAGCCCTCGCAAGATACGCTCGACCTGCGCGAGATTCCGCTCCGCAACGATGCGCAGAAGGTCCATCAGCGCGAGCGTTTTTGCGTCGGTCAGCCGGTAGATCACCGCCTTGCCGTCGCGGCGGCTGGTGACGAGAGCGGCCCGGCGCAACTGTTGCAGGTGCTGCGAGCAGTTGGCGATGGTGAGGCCTGTCTTGTCGGCCAGCGCCTCTACGCCGCGTTCGCCTTGCGCCAGTTGTTCCAGCAGCATCAGACGCGCCGGTGCCGACAAGGCGCGCGCGACGAGGGCGTATTCCTCCAGCAGGGCGAGCTTCGGGCTGATTGACAAGGCGTGTCTCCTGACGCTACATCATTCAAGCGATGACTTGAATAATAGCGATTCCATCGCGCTCCACAAGCCCCAAGGCCAGCACCCATGTCCGAGACCATCCTTGCGACTGAGGCGTCCATCCGACTTTCCATCTTTCTGGGTGTTCTGGCGGCGATGGCGCTTTGGGAAGTGGCAGCCCCCCGGCGCAGGCTGGAGATCCCGCGCGTCATCCGCTGGACCAACAATCTCGCTCTTGTCGTTGTCGATACGATCATCCTGCGGCTGTCGTTCCCGATCCTTGCGGTCGGGCTTTCTGTCATGGCTGAGGACCGTGGCTGGGGGCTGTTCAACAATATCGACGCGCCCGTGTGGGTGGCCATCGTCGTCTCGATGCTTCTGCTCGATCTGGCGATCTATCTCCAGCACGTGATGTTCCACGCGATCCCGGGCTTGTGGCGGTTGCACCGGATGCACCACGCCGATCTTGATTTTGACGCCACGACCGGCCTGCGCTTTCATCCCGTCGAGATCCTGATCTCCATGGGGATCAAGCTAGCGGTGGTCGCGGCGCTCGGACCGCCCGCCATCGCGGTGCTGCTGTTCGAGGTGATCCTGAACGCCACCGCGATCTTCAACCACGCCAACATAGACCTTCCGCGCCCGGTGGACCGTGTGCTGCGGCTGTTCGTCGTTACCCCCGACATGCACCGTGTCCATCATTCGATCGATCCGCGCGAGACCAACTCGAACTACGGCTTCAATCTGCCGTGGTGGGACTGGCTGCTCGGCACTTACATCGCGCAGCCCGCTAAGGGGCACCAAGGGATGGAGATCGGGATCGAGCAATTCCGCACACGTCGCGACCTGTGGCTTGACCGGATGTTGATCCAGCCCGTCCGCGGCCCGGCATCGGGCCATGCGCTCGATCCCCGTAACACGAAAAAGGAGCCCGCCAAATGACCGCAAGCGACTTCACGCGAGGCATCCGGGAAAACCAGGTTCAGGTCGCCCATCAGCTGATCCAGGTGATGCTGGTGGGTTTCGCCATCGGGATGACGCGCACGGTAGTCCCGGCTTTGGCCGAAAGCGAGTTCGGGCTGGAACGTGGCGCTTTCCTTCTGCTCACCTCTTTCGTCGTGGCCTTTGGCACGGTGAAGGCGGTGATGAACTTTGTCGCCGGCCGCTGGTCGGAACGGATCGGCCGCAAGCGCGTGCAATTCTGGGGCTGGGTTGCAGCGCTGCCGATCCCGGTGATGATCTGGTATGCGCCCGACTGGAACTGGATCGTGGCCGCGACCCTGCTGCTTGGGGTCAACCAGGGTCTCTGCTGGTCGATGACGCAGACCGCGAAGCTTGACATCACCAACGCCGAAGAACGTGGCCTCGTCATGGGGCTCAATGAGTTTTCGGGCTATGTCGGCGTGGCGTCCGCGGGCATCTTGACCGCCTACATCGCCGAAGCCTTGGGCGCACGGACCGGACTTCTGGTCTTTGGCATGGCCGTGGTTCTGCTGGCACTGCTGCTCTCGGTGGTCTGGGTCAAGGACACGCTCCCCTGGGCCAGGGCAGAGACCGCCGCGCACAAGGCAGCACCGCCGAAATCCTTGCCGCGCTATCCCGAAGGCGTCTCTGATCACCCCACAACGGGCGAGGTCTTCGCCCTGATGAGCTGGCGCGACCGACGCCTCTTCGCGATCTCCCAGGCTGGGCTTGTCGAGAAGTTTGTCGACGCCCTGGTCTGGGCGCTGTTCCCTGTTTTCCTGGTTAGCCGAGGTGCAAGCCTGACAGAGGTCGGCTGGATCGTCGGCACGTACGGCTTTGTCTGGGGCGGCTCGCAGCTTATCACCGGGCGGCTGTCGGACCATGTGGGCCGGTTCTGGCCGAACGTGCTGGGCATGTGGATCTGCGGTGCAGGTGTTGCGATGGTGGTCATGGGCAGCGGCGCGCTCTGGTGGTCGGTCTCGGCAGGTGTGGCGGGCTTTGGAATGGCGCTCCTTTATCCGAACCTTTCGGCGGCGGTTGCGGACATCACACCGCCCGCTTGGCGTGGGTCGGCCATCGGCATCTACCGCTTCTGGCGCGACCTCGGCTACGCCATTGGTGCGCTCGGCCTCGGTCTTGCTGCCAGCCTGACAGGCGCGGCTGAATCTGCCTTCTGGTTCGTCGCGATTTCCATGTTCGTCTCTGGCGCCGTTCTCTTCTGGCTCGGCGAGGAAACCCATCCGCGGCTTAATCCGGCCCGCAAAGGAGGCCAGCTTTGAAATACCTTATCCTCCTGAATGATCCGCCATATGGCACCGAGCGCAGCTTTAACGGTTTGCGGATGGCGCACGCGCTCGCCAAGAACGATCCCGATGCAGAGATCACCGTCTTCCTGATGGCGGACGCCGTACTTTGCGCCAAGGCTGGCCAGAAGACGCCCGATGGATACTACAATATCGAACGCATGATCGGTCTGGTCCTGTCTGCCAAAGGGCGCGTCCTGATGTGCGGCACCTGCATGGACGCGCGTGGCCTGAACGAAAAAGACATGGTGGAGGGGGCGACCCGCTCCACCATGGACGGACTCGCGCAGGCTACGATCGCGGCGGACAAGGTTCTGGTGTTCTGACTGTCCGCCGCGGGCATTTTCAAGCACAGATCGCTGCGTCAGGGTGCGCGGAGTTCCTGGTACTCTCCGCCTGTCCGCAGGGTCACGGTTACTGGCTCGTCGGTGCGGTTGCGCCAGAACCAGCCATGGTTGCCGGTGAAGGCTGCGACGAGCTCGCCTGTCTTTTCGGGCACAGCGCGGCCCTGTTCATAGCTGATTTCCTCACCGCTACCGTCGCCGTGCTGGTCGAAGTTCACCACGCCACCATTCGCGGTCCACGCATAGCGCGCGACCTGGCCTTGCTCCATGACAAGCTTCACCTCGACGCCTTCGCCGGAGGGCAGCGTATAGCTGACCTCGTCTCGCCACTCCGAAGCGTCGGCCTCGGCAACAGCCACCTCGACGGGTTCGGGCGCTACTGCGGCGACCCCCTCGGGTGCCGGGTCGGCGGCGGCTGGTGCGGCGGCACCAGGATCGGACAGGCCGGGGGGCGTGCCGATTACGGCGGCGATGGTGGCAAGCTGGGCGTCGATCCGGTCTAGCCGCGCGAGGATTTCCGGGGCGGCGACTTCTGTTTGGGGCGCTACGGCAGCTGGCGTGGCGGCACGAGCATCAGCCTCCGCTTCAGCCGCAAGTTGCTGCTTGATCTCGCCCATCTCGGTCAGCCCGGTCAGGGCTCCGACACCCGTCGGGTCGATCCCATATTCAGCAGGTAGCCAGAACAGGACGAGGATCGCGCCGGCTGCCCCGGCCGCAAGAAGGGTGGAACGGATCAGGCCGCCGGAGGTGGCAGGAACGGGTTGGACGTTCTGTGTGGCGGCGAAGACCCGCGGTTCTGCCCGCAGGGGGGCTTTGGGTGCTTCAAAACGGTTGGTCATGGGTCAGCCCTCCTTTCAGGCGACAAAATAGCCGGTGATCTGCAGGCCCATCAGGGCAAAGCCGGCCACCATCATCAGAACATTCGCGGCATAGGCCTGCCGCGCGAAGGCAGGCCGCCCCCGCCACTGGGTCATCGCTGTCAGGATCAGGGCGAGCGCCATCAGCTGGCCAAGCTCCACACCCACGTTGAAGGCAATAAGATTTCCCAGCAGGCCATCTGGCGAAATCTCATAGCTCTGGATCTTCGTGGCCAGACCAAAGCCGTGCAGCAGGCCGAAGATCAGTGTCGCGGCCTTGGTGTTCGGCTGCACCCCGAACCAGAGGCGGAATGCGCCAAGGTTGTCGAGTGCCTTATAGACCACCGAAAATGCGATGATCGCATCGATGATGTAGGCGTTGATCGAGATGGACCACCAGACGCCCGCGATCATCGTGACTGAATGGCCGATGGCGAAGATGCTGACGTAGGTCGCGATGTCTTTCGACCGGTAGAGGAAGAAGATTACCCCTGCGAGGAACAGGAGGTGGTCGTAGCCCGTCACCATGTGCTTGGCACCGAGGTAGATGAAGGCGATCGGGCGGAAGCCAGTAACCTCCTGCACATAGCCCGCGTCGCCTTCGGTGACGTTGTGGGCAAAGGCCGCGTCTGCAAGCAGAAAGGCGGCAAGGGTCGTGGCCAGCGCAACAAGTGCCTGCCATGGCGTGAAGGGGCGCCATCGCGCCCGTGGGGAGGATGTCATCTTTGGATTATCCTGACTGATGGAACTGTCGGACCGCCCGCTTGGGGCGGCGGCTCAGATCAACGTCAGGCGGGGTGGCCGTCGCGGCCCGTCGCGGATCGTGCCATCCGCAGCAAGGGAACCGGGGCGCAGCGTCCGCAAGGGTGGCGGCGGCACTTCCGCCCCTGGTGATGCGAGCAGCGCCGCGCCTACATGATCGTGGTCGCTCGAGTCGTGATGATCCGACCCGGCAATGTCGTGCGAATGGCCATGCTCGGCGTGATAGGCCCGGTGATCGGCTTCGGCAGACACGGCTCCGGGACCATGCTTGACCGCTTCGATGGCGGGTGCGACTGCCAGCGAAATGGCAAAACACAGGGCCGCCCAAAGCGTCCTGATCCCCCGCCATGTCGGTTGCCGTGCCTGCATCGTTGTCCTTCGGGGTTGACCCCGCTTAGCTTCTTGCCTCATCCCCCCTAGGGGGATAGGCTGGATATATGCCAGAAGATCATACACACGCAAGCCACACTGCTATCGCCACCCGGCTGAAGCGCGCCGAGGGGCACCTGCGCCGCGTGATCGGGATGATTGAGGAAGGGCGGCCCTGCGTCGATCTTGCGACACAACTTCACGCTGTCGAGCGCGCGGTGGCCGAGGCGAAGCGGGCGCTGATCCATGACCATATCGACCATTGCCTCACGGCAGGGGGCGATCACGACCTGGCCGAGATCAAGGCCCTGACGAAGCTGCTCTGAGATGCTGTCCACCCTCCGCAACCCGACCTTCCGCCACCTCTTTGCCGCGCAACTCGTGGCACTGCTGGGCACGGGACTGGCCACGGTAGCGCTTGGTCTTCTGGCCTGGCAGCTCGCGGGCGACAACGCGGGTGCGGTGCTGGGCACGGCGCTGGCAATCAAGATGGTGGCTTATGTGACGCTGGCCCCTGTGGCGGCGGCGATTGCCGAACGCCTGCCGCGCCGGGCGTTTCTGGTGGCGCTGGACCTGATCCGGGCGGGCGTGATCGCCTTTCTGCCCTTCGTCACCGAGGTCTGGCAGGTCTATGTGCTGATCTTTTTCCTGCAGGCCGCCTCGGCCGGCTTCACCCCTTCCTTCCAGGCCGTGATCCCCGACGTGCTGAAAGACGAGGATGACTATACCAACGCTTTGTCGCTCCTAAGGCTGGCCGAGGATCTGGAGCAGTTGGCCTCGCCCATGCTGGCGGCGCTGCTGTTGACGGTCGTCAGCTTCCCGGTGCTCTTTGCGGGCACGACTATCGGCTTTGTTGGCTCGGCGCTGCTGGTCGTGACTACGCGGCTGCCCGGTCGGGCGGCGAGGGAGCCCGGCCATTTCTGGGCCGATGTGACCAAGGGAATCCGAATCTACACCCGCACCCCGCGTCTGCGCGGACTGATGGTGATGGAGGCGTCGGTCGCCGCCGCAGGCGCAATGATCTATGTGAACACCGTGGTGCTGGTGCAAGCCCGCCTCGGCTTGGGCGAGGAGGCCGTGGCGCTGGCATTCGCAGGCTTCGGCGCGGGCTCGATGCTGGCGGCCTTCCTTCTGCCGCGCATCCTCGAGCGGCTTACCGACAGGCCGGTGATGATCGGCGGTGCGACCCTGATGGTCGCAGGCGTGGCCCTGGTTCCATTCGTTGCCAGCCTTTCAGCGTTGATCGCGCTCTGGGCCGCAATCGGCTTTGGCTTCTCGCTGACACAGACGCCCATCGGTCGAATCGTCAACCGCTCTGCGCGCGAAGCCGACCGCGGCGCCGTGTTTGCTGCGCAGTTCGCCCTGTCCCACGCCTGCTGGCTGGTGACCTACCCGCTTGCAGGCTGGATTGGTGCCGGCGCGGGGCTTTCGGTGGCGGCGATTGTCCTCGCCATCATCGGCGCGGTCGGGGTGGCGGCCGTGCTGCGCCTCTGGCCCTCCGACGATCAGGCTGTCTTGGCTCACGATCACCCGGACCTTCCGCCCGATCACCCGCATCTGGCCGAACACGCGCCGCATCACGCCCATCCCATCGTCATCGACGACCTGCACCGCCGCTGGCCGAGGGCGGCGTGATGTCACGGCTTTGCGGCGGCATCACGGCCCGGCGGCGGGCCAGTTCACGGTAAAGCGCCTCGCGTGACACGCCGATCTCGGCAGCAACGCCTTGCAGTTGGCCCTTTCCGGGAAGGGCATTCCCGTCGCTCAGCCAGGCGTCGAGCCGTGCGCTGACGGTCGGGAAGGACCGCACCTCGACGCGGAAACGGGCCTCCTGCACGGCACGCGCCAGATGCGCGGCCCATCCCGCCGCAAGAATGGAGTCCTGCCGAATTCGGGCGTGGAAAGAGACCAGCGGCAGCGCTCGCGCCTCGGTGCTGCCCACGGCCACGGCCCAGCAGTGGGTGCGTGCGGCATAGGCAGAGGCTTCGGCGGGCACCTTCGCCGCAATTGGCGAGATCGTTGGCCTGTTGCGCGCCGACCCTGCGACTGACTGGACCCGCGTCGATATCGAGGCCCTGCGTCAGCACCTGATCGACATGGACAACGTGACGCTACGCAGCGAAGTTGCGGCGGCGGAGGTGCCGGAGGGTGCCGTCTTTTCGGTCACCTCGGACGATGCCAACGTGGTCGCCTCTATCCAGCGGATGGTCACAGCGCACGCGGCTACGATGGACGATCCGTCCGGGTGGCGCTACGGCGCGGTCGCCACGGCAACAGGCGCGGACCTGACCGTGACGGGCGACGCGGCGCAAATCCGTGCGCTCGGCTTCATCGGTGCCATGACGGTCGGCATGCACCACCAGGCCCATCACTGGGCCATCGCAACCGGGGCCGCGCCGCATCAGTGATCAGGCAGCAGGATAGCTCGTGAAGACCTCGGTCGTCCCATCCCGGCGGATCAGGATCACGTCATAGGCGTCCCTTTCGCTTTCCGGTCCCATCCCGGGCGAGCCGTAGGGCATGCCCGGGACTGCCAGCCCGACCGCATCAGGACGTTCGGACAGCAGTCTACGGATGTCGGCAGCCGGGACGTGGCCCTCGAGGGTATAGTCGGCCGTCGTTGCGGTGTGGCAGGAGGCAAGCGCGTCCGAGATACCACGTTCGCGCTTGAACGCTGCCAGATCCCCGATGCTGCGTTCCTCGAAGCTGACCGAGAAACCGTTGTCGCGCAGGTGGCCGATCCAGCTGTTGCAGCACGGGCAACCGGGGTCCTTGACGACATGAATCCCCGGATCGCCTTCCGCATGCAGGGGCACGGCAGCAAGACCGGCAAGAGAGGGAATTGCGAGAAGAAGCGTGCGTCGGTCGATCAGCATGTCAGTCATCCTTTTCGTCTTGGGAGAAAGATAGCAACTTGCGGGCAATCGGCGAGTGTCTGAGTGCAATGGCAAACCTTGATCGGCAGACGCCGATCCGAGTTTCATTGTGAACAGGGTCGACCATGGACGTCCTGTTCTACCCAAGGACTCGCCGGATCTTGGGCAGGGCAAAGCGTCGATCCTCGTGATAGTCGATGATGCTGGCAAATCGCCCGTCCGCGTCGAACAGGAACACGCCGGCGGTGTGGTTCATTGTGTAATCGCCACCGTCGCGAGGAACCTTTTCGAACCGCGCGCGAAATCCTGCGACGGCGCGTTCGACTTCTGCCACCGGTCCTGCAATCCCTGTGATGCGGGGATCAAAGCTCGCCAGATAGTCAGACAAGACCGGTCCAGTGTCGCGTTCGGGATCCACGGTGATGAACACCACGTTCAATCGGTCGGCGTCGGCACCAAGCTCGTCCAACCAAAGCGAGATGTCGCTCAAAGTGGTCGGGCAGACATCAGGGCACCAGGTGAAGCCGAAGAAGGCCAGCGTCGGTTGGCCGACCCAGTCAGCGGGCGTCACACGGTTACCGCGGTGGTCGGTGAGGCTGAAAGCCATCTCGGCGACCGGCAACGGCAGCAGCGCCGGGCCTGCCCCTTCGCGGCTACGGCTTTGCCACCAGCCGAGACCGAGCATGTAGGCCGTGGCGCCCGCAACTCCGCCGAGGCCGAGGATTACTGTCCGGCGTCCGCGCAATCCGGTCCCTCCGCGCGCATCGAAAGGACATCGACGGTCACGGTCACCTCACCTGCCGCCTGGAACATCAGCGTGACCGGGAAGGTCTCGCCTTCCTTCAGGGCCGCGGTCAGATCCATCAGCATCCCGTGGTATCCGCCGGGCGCCAGTGCCACTGTCTGACCTGCCGGGACCGGCACAGCCATGGCATGCGGCATCGAGGCGACGCCATCGCTGACCACGGTTTCATGCAGCATTGGCATCCCCGCCGCCGGGGTGGCGATCCCTACCAGAGCGTCGTCCGTGCCACCGTTGTTGGTGATCTCGAGATAGAGCACGCCAGGCCGACCCGCACCGATAGTGGCGCGCGACCAGGCGTTCTGGATGGTCAAATCACCCAGTGTGACCGTCTCGCAGGCGAAGGAGGCAGAGGCGGTCAGGGTCAATATGGCGGAGAAGGCAAGGGCTTTCATGGATCTCACAATCTGGAACGAAGGTCGGCAAGGATTTCGGAAGCAGGCGTGCCGTAGGTGAATTGGCGCAGCCAATCGCCTTTGGGCCCGATGAGGTAGAGCGCGGGGCTGTGGGACATCGTGTAGCCATCGGATGCGGCCGCATCGTCCTCACGCGCGAAGTGGATGCGGAAACTGTCCGCTGCGGCGCGCGTCTGCGCCGCGTCTCCGGCCAATCCGATGATCGCCGGGTGGAAGGCGGCGGTGAAGTCGGCCAATCCCAGCCGGCGGTCGCGCTCCGGATCGATGGAGATGAACAGAGGCTGTACGTTGCCAGCGTCCGGGCCGAGATCGTCCATCACCTGGGCGACTTCGGCGAGCGTGGTCGGACAGACATCCGGACAGTTCGTGAAGCCGAAGAAGACTAGAAGGTGCTTGCCTCCGAAGTCTGACGGCGAAAGCAGGCGACCGGTCTCGTCCGGAAGGGAAAAGGTCGGGCGGAACGGGGCGTCGGCCACAATTCCGGGTGACGGGTCCGTATCACGCAGCAGGGTTGCGTAGGCAAGGACAGCGATCCCCGCCGCCGCCCACAAGGCTTTCTGCATCCCTGTCAGTCGCATCCGTCTCCAACTCCTCATTCGGCATCATGGCTAGACCCTCCAGCTACTTGAGGTTCAAGGCTCAATTCTCGACGTCACGCAACGGTGAAGCCTCAGCCGAACAGGACTGCCCGCATACGGCTCAAGTTCAACACGACGATCATGATTGCGATCAGTGCGCAAAGCCCGGTCGGCCATAGCGGTGTTTTGAATCCAAGTCAGTCATGCGGTCATTCGGCTTTGCTCCAATTCAAGCCGATCCAGCGCGGGACCAACGCGGCATATCGGTCATACTCCAACCCGACTGAGCGCCGAAGGGCAGCCTCTTCCGACCAGACTTGTGTCACGGCCGACCAGAGAAACAGTAGCAGCGCAATGATGCTCGGAGTGGATGGCACAGCAAGAGCGACCCCGGCCAAAAGTGCCGCCTGCCCAACAAAGGTTGGATTGCGACTAAATCGGTAGAGCCCGCCCGTAACCAGTTCACCTGTCTCGCCGCCGACCACTCCAACGCGCCAAGACGACCCCATCGACATCTGGGCGGCAAAGGCCACCATCGCACCGAGCCCTGCGACAAAGACCCCGATTAGGCCGATAAGGACGGCACGGCCCTCGGTCCAGAGCGGATCGATCTTGTGGAGCATGGGCACGGCGAGCCAGAGGAGTGGCCCGAAGAAGGCGAGTGCATAGGCCGCACGGAACCCAATGGCGGCCAGTCGGTCGCGCCCCGTGGCTCGAGAGAAAAGCCAGACGGGTTTACCCGCAGCCTGTGCCGCCATGGCGCTGCCCCAGAAGAACAGCGCGAGATAGCCGAAGAGAAGAGCCAGCGCGGCCCAGCTAAAACCGGAGATCATCGCATCACGCCTCGCGTTCCGGGTTGAACCGCAACAGGCGCAGCGCGTTCAGAGTGACCAGGACAGTTGCCCCGGTATCGGCAAGGATCGCGATCCATAGGCCGGTCAGACCGAAAACCGAGGTCACCAGAAACACTGCCTTCAGCCCAAGCGCGATGGTCACGTTCTGGCGGATGTTGGCCATCGCAGCCCGCGACAGCCGGATCGTGGCGGGAATGTCCGTCACCCGGTCGCGCAAGATCGCCGCATCCGCGGTTTCCAGCGCCACATCGGTGCCCGACCCCATAGCCACGCCGACACTCGCCTGTTTCAGCGCGGGCGCGTCGTTGATGCCGTCGCCGATCATCATCACGCCGTCCCGCGTGCCGATCTCGCGAATGTAAGCGAGTTTGTCCTCCGGCATCATGTCGGCCTCGAACTTCAGGCCCAGATCCCCGGCAATGGCCGCTGCGGTGCGCGGATTGTCCCCGGTCAGGATGACAGAAGAGACACCCATCGCCGTTAGCTGCCGCACGGCTTCCTTTGCATCCGCGCGCGGCTCGTCCCGCATGGCGATCAGGCCGAGCGGAGTCTTTTTGCGGAAGACAGCGACAGCGGTCTTACCTGCATCCTCGAACACCGTGGCCCGCCGCAGGCCAAGACCATCGAGGCCATCGTGCTCCATCGCATAGCGCGGCGAAGCAACCCACGCGGAGGCCTCGCCAACGGTAGCAACCACGCCTTTGCCCATCAGAGCCTTGGCATCCCGCGACGGCAGAGCAGCAACACCGGCCTCTTTCGCCTTGTTGAGGATGGCGATGGCCAGTGGATGGCTCGACCCCGTCTCGACCGCTGCCGCCACCGCCAGCAGGTCCGCCTCGGTGATGCTGCCGAAGGGCACGACATCGGTGACCTGCGGTCGACCATGTGTCAGGGTGCCGGTCTTGTCGAAGGCGACCCAGCCAACCTTGGCCGCAGCCTCGATCACGGCGCCGCCCTTCATCAGCAGCCCGCGTTTCGCACCCGTCGACATGGCTGAGGCGATGGAGGCCGGGACCGAGATGACGAGCGCGCAGGGGCAACCGATCAAGAGCAGAGCCAGCCCGCGATAGATCCAGGTATCCCATGGCTGACCAAAGACCAGCGGCGGCACCACGATCACCAGTGCCGCCACCGCCACGATGGCGGGCATGTACCAGCGGCTGAAGCGGTCGATGAAGCGTTCGGTTGGCGCGCGGGCCTCTTCAGCTTCTTCGACCAGGCGGATGATGCGGGCGATGGTGTTGTCCTCGGGACCCTTGGTGACGCGTACGCGCAAGGCCGCCTCGGTATTGATCGCCCCCGCAAAGACCGAGTCCCCCGGTCCGCGCGACTTCGGCACGCTTTCCCCCGTCACCGGGCTTTCGTCGATGCCCGAGGTGCCCTCGGTGATCTCGCCATCGGCAGGAATCCGGTCACCGGGGCGCACGAGGATCATCTGGCCGATGGCAAGGCTGGACGCCGGAACCTCGCGGGTCGTGCCCCCAACCTCCAGAAGGGCCGTTTTGGGCACGAGATTTGCCAGCGCCCGGATTCCGTCCCGCGCCTTGCCCGCGGCCACACCTTCCAGCACCTCGCCCACGGCGAACAGGAACACGACCAGCGCTGCCTCCTCGGCCGCGTCGATGATCAAGGCACCGATGGCCGCGATGGTCATCAGGCTTTCGATGGTGAAGGGTTGGCCCATCCGTAGCGCGGCGAAGGCACGATGCGCCACGGGGGCGACACCGATCAGGCAGGCAGCAATGAAGGCCCAGCGACCGATCTCGGGCGCGAGGGTTTCCACAACCCAGGCTGCCCCAAGGAGCAGGCCGGTCACGATCACCAAGCGCCCCTTGGCGGTCTGATACCAGTGCTTGCCCCGATCGGCGGGTTCGTCATGCACATGGCCGAGGCTGTCGTGGCCGCTGTCGTCAGACCTTACTATCCGTTCCGCCTGCGTGGCGTAGTCGTGACTTGTGTGGTCGTCTCCGCTATCCTCGCCGCGCGGGTTGGTCGCGGGGGGCGCCCCCGGCAGAACGAAGTCCTTCTTCGCCCCGGCCGCGCGCGGCGCGATCCCGTAGCCTAGCGACTTGACCGTGGACTCAATCTTCTCGCGGCTGGTCCGGTCCTCGTCCAGCGTCAGGCGCAGGCGTTCGGACATGATGCCGACCTCGACGCCGCTGACCCCTGGCAGCCGCGCCACAGCATCTTTGATCTTGGTGGCACAAGATCCGCAGTCCATGCCCGAAACTGTCCAGTCGCAGGTGGCTTCGCGTGTAGCGTCTGTCATCGTCGTCCCCTCTGTCCGAATGCGGACAGTTGCCTTCATCGAATCAGGAACCTAATGTCTCTAGCAACTATAGCTTCAAGGGGAATCTAGTGCTGACCATCGGGAAACTCGGGCAGCAGGCCGGGGTCAAGGTGCCGACAATCCGATACTACGAGCAGATCGGCCTTCTTCCGGAGGCCGAGCGCAGTGCCGGAAACCAACGCCTCTACAGCCGGAAGTCGCTCGAACGGCTGGCTTTCATCCGACATGCGCGCGACCTTGGCTTCACACTCGAGGCGATACGCGACCTCCTCAGCCTGTCGGACAGGCCCGACCAGTCCTGCGCCGCCGCCGATGCCATAGCCAAAGCGCAGTTGGCCGAGGTCGAGAGCCGCCTTGCCCGCCTCACGGCGCTTAAAGCTGAACTCGAACGCATGGTCCTGCAATGCGCGGGCGGTCGGATCGCAGACTGTCGGGTGATCGAGGTTCTGGGCGACCATTCCCTCTGCGCGACCGATCACAGCCACCCGGAACCCGAGTTGTCCTCGTGACCGCCCCTGGCACACTCGCCATCTACATCTGTGCCGCACTCGCCGAAATCGCAGGCTGTTTTGCGGTCTGGGCCTGGATGCGGCAAGGGGCAAGCATGCTCTGGCTGGTCCCGGGGATCCTGAGCCTTGCGGCCTTTGCGTGGCTCCTGACTCTTGCCCCTTCGGATTTCGCCGGGCGCGCCTACGCGGCCTACGGTGGCATCTACATCGCCGCCTCGCTGGTCTGGCTGTGGGCAGTGGAGAAGCAACGACCGGACGCGTGGGACCTGAGCGGTGCCATGCTCTGTTTGCTCGGAGCGGCAATCGTCCTCTTTGCACCGAGGGCAACCGGAAACTGATGCGACGCAGCGGGTTCCGGCGAGCAATGATCACCTTCGTTCACCGGCGATGTCGCGAACTTTCAGTGCCGAAGAGCAGGCATGGGCAAGCCCAACCAACAAGCCATTGCAACTTAGTGATTTCATGTGGAGGAGGTTGAACCGCATTCCCTCCCCCTCCTCCTGTCGTCCAATCTACATTTAGACTGGCGCTAGTATCCCTGACCGATAGCAGTCTGTAGGCTTGCCCGATGGGAAAGGAGGCTTTGGGCCGGGTGCGTCGCCGCTTTCGCTCAACCGACCGCCAACTCGCCTGCCGTCTTCCCTGCCTCCACCGCCTCCACGAACCACTGCGGCTTGCGCCCACGACCCGACCAGGTGAGTGCCGGGTTCTCAGGGTGCCGGTACTTCGCCACGGCTGGCGCACGGGTCTTCTTCACCTCGACGCCGATCAGATCGGCGAGGGAATAGCCCATCTCCTTGGCGATGGCTTCCAGCTTGGCGCGGGCCTCGGCCTTGTGCCGGTCCTCGTACGTGGAAATCGCCTTGGCGAGGTCCTTCTGCATTTGACGCAGTTCCTTGAGCGACATCGCCTCGAGATTGAAATCAGCCATTGGGCCCTCGTGTCCTGAATGATGCGTCCGGGATAGCCGTCAGGCTGCAACATCGCAACTCCCACGGAGGACGCCGCGATAGGGCAGGGGGATGAGGTTGGCTTGAGCCGCCGGGTCGATGCTCTCGAAGATGC
This sequence comes from Gemmobacter caeruleus, assembly GCF_008271655.1. Classification (GTDB taxonomy): domain Bacteria; phylum Pseudomonadota; class Alphaproteobacteria; order Rhodobacterales; family Rhodobacteraceae; genus Gemmobacter; species Gemmobacter caeruleus. The sequence continues at coordinate 5,758 of NZ_VKKX01000055.1, read as the reverse complement.
TTCAACCCCGTTGCCTTGGCCAGGAAGGCCGAGTTCTGCGAGAGCCCCAGGCCGCTCCTATCCCCGGTGCCATCCCTTCGACTGACAATCCCCTAAGCCTGTTCGGCCTCTGGCGCGCAACCCCGCGTCAGTCCGGGCCGTGTTGGCTAGCGATCCTGAAGGATCGCGTCACCTGCCCGCTCCACCCCGGCCCTCTGGAGGTTTCCGGTCGACGTTCCGTCTCCCGTGCACGCCTCAGCCGACAGGCTTTTTCCGGGTCTTGTCGAAGGGACGGTCCCAGGGACAGGAAACACAGGAGCTTAGCATGCAGAACATCGTCATCCTCGCCGGCAACATCGGTCAAAAGCCCGAAGTGCGCTCGACCCAAAGCGGCACGAAGATCACCAACTTTACCCTGGCCACCTCGCGGCCGCGCCTCTCGGAAGGTCGCGTGATGCGCGACGAGAACGGCTACCGGGTCATGGACACCGAATGGCACCGCATCACCTGCTTCAACGGTCTCGGCAAGACGGTCGCGGAGCACTGCGAGAAGGGCATGAAGGTCCTCGTCCACGGCCGCATCCACTACACCAAGTGGACCGACGCCACCGGCACTGACCGCTACGGCTGCGAGATCATCGCAGAGAGGGTCGACTTCCTGAGCCGCCCGAAATCGGCCGAGAACGAAAACCCCGAGCTGGTCGATCGCGACGACGAGATCCCGTTCTGAGGAACGGGATCTCCCCCGACAGGACCCGGCGGGGAAACCCGCCGGGTTCGGACGTTCCAGTCCGGAACTGCCACTAGGGTTGTGGATCGACACTAGCGAAACTTGTCTGCAGCGGCCGTTCATGCATGCTGCAGCAAGTGCACATTTGCTTCTCGCATTGGCCAGATACCTACAATGTTGGCGGATGGGCGAAAACGGCAGTGACCATTAACCGACCACAGTTACCGAGCAACAGAATGACCTACGCCAGCTGGAAAAAATGCGACTTCCAGGTTCACTCGCCGCGGGACCCGAACTGGGTAGGCGCGCGTCCTGTCGGCTCAGGCGAGGTTGACCCCGCGACAGGGCAGCCGGTGCTGCCCGCACAGATAGAAGCGGCCCGCGCGCAATGGGCGGATGAATTCGTGGGGCAATGCGCTGACCGCGGACTGCAGGCCGTCGCCCTGACCGATCACCATGAAATGATCATGATTCCTTATGTTATGAGGGCCATCTCGAGCCGAATGAAGGCCGACCCCGGCTTCAGTCTGTGGCTGTTCCCCGGCATGGAGCTGACCTGTCGTGGCGGTGTTCAGTGCATCATCCTGTTCGACACGGACCTTCCAGAGAACAGTTGGCAGCTGGCTCAGGGCAAACTCGGTATCGACTACACGGTGCTTGATCCTAACCAGGCCAAAGGACCGCCGCTCACGCAGCTGGAGAGTGTTTACCCTGATATCGGCGCCGCGCTCGACACACTTCCGGGGTTGAAGGGACGATACATTATACTGCCGAATGTTTCGCAGGGCGGTGGCCACACTGTCCTGACGGAGGGCAGCCATGCTGATTTCCGGCGGATGCCCTATGTGGGCGGCTATTTGGATCGCGGCCAAACCCTCGATACCCTCCTGGCCAAGAATCGCCAGCGCCTGTCCGGTGAGCTGGAGCAGTGGTCTGTGCGGCGTATCTACCCGTTGCCGACCTCTGATTGCCGTTCTGCCGACCGCGCGCATCTCGGGACAAATAACACTTGGATCAAGGTGGCGGCTCCCACCGCTGAGGCGGTACGGCAGGCGTTTCTCGGGTTTCAGTCCCGGATTTCGATTGGTCCGCCCCGGCTGGCATCGCTGGCCGTCGCAAAGCTCAAGATTGAGGGCTCTGCGATCCTTGCGCCCACCGAAATTTCATTGAGCCCTGAACTGAATTCCTTCATCGGCGGACGCGGCAGCGGAAAGAGCTCGCTTCTGGAATACCTTGCGTTTGCTTTGGGACGCAGCAGCAGTGATGCGCAGCGTGATCATTATTCTGAAACCGCTCGCATGCGGGACCTCATCACCGACACACTGACCGCCAAGTCAGCCACCGTTACGATGGACCTGTTGCAGGACGGGGCTGTGTTCACGATTGTGCGCAGCCCGGCCACGTCGTACCAGCCGAAGATCACCTACCCCAACGGCACGTCCCAGACTATCTCGACAAAGGAGTTGCGCGCTCTGTTTCCGGCTGTTGTCTACAGCCAGGGCGAGCTAGCGGAGATTGGCAAACAGGCGGGGACCAAGGCTGAACTCAGCGACCTCCTTCAGTTTGTTGATGCGGACTATAAGCGCGAGGATGACCGCCTTCTGGCCGCCATCGCTTCCACGAAGGGCAGCGTCACCAGCGCTGTCCAGAAGCAGGAGGAGTTTTGGAGTCAGCAGGCGAACCTGCACCGGCTGATGACCTCACGCGATTCACTGCGGCAGCGGGTCGCCGCCCTGGAAAAGACTTTGCCGAAGCTGTCGGCGGAAGATCAGGCGACGGTTGCCTTCTTTGATGAAGCCGCCGAGTTTGAGGCAAAGCGCATTCAGGCGTCCAAGCACGCGGATCAGATTGTCGGCGATCTTGTCGCTACCGCTGCCGCCCTGGATAAGAAGCGGGACCTTTCGTCCGCGCTTGTATCCGAAACGAAGGCCATCGCCGAAAGCTATGCCGCGCTCCACACACAGTTTGCAACGGGCCTGTCGGCTCTTGTTGCAGCACTGAAAACTGACCGGGCGGTGCTGACTGAAGCTGAAACCGCGTGGAAGACCCTTTTCGAGAAGGCGCGCGTTGCGCGTGACGCTGTTCTTGAAAAGTTGGGGGAACATTCCACCGTAACGGCGCAGATCGTCAAGCTGAGAGAGCAGATCGCCCAGCTGACAAACGAGATCAACGACCTGGAAGCGCTCCTGTTAGCGCAGGGCGATCCGGGCACCGCGCTGACGGCGGCGCTGATTGCATTGAAGGAGGCTGTGGCTGCCCGGGCCACCCGCACGCAGGCTTGGGCCAAAGAAATCGAAACCCTGTCGGCCGGAAAGATAGAGGCTGTCGTCGATCCTCAAGGCGACATCACTGCCATCAGGGAGGCGATCGATATCGTCGCCGCCAAGACGGGATCACAGGAGGCCACGCGCATCCGCGAACTGGACGAAGGCCTCCGCGCGCACGGGCTTTGGACGTTCCTCGACCGCCTGCGGGCGGACTGTTTTTCTCTGTTGTACTGGCGGCTCCTCGGCTCAGCGACGGGGGCGGAGCCTCCGGCCTGTTTGGATTTGCTGAAGGTTCTGGGCGCGAGCGACAAGTTGCGTGATGCGATCACGGAAAGGATGGACACAGCGCGCCTGGTCGCGATTTCTGCGGCGGTACCGGTGCCCGCGATCACCCTCAGCTACATCGACAAAACCCGAAAGATATCGTTCGAGAAAGCATCGGAAGGGCAGCGCGCTGCGGCCCTCTTGTTTATGCTGCTTGAGCAGCCCGGCGGTCCGCTTATCATCGACCAGCCGGAGGGCGACCTCGACAACCGCATCATTGCTGAGCTTACAGACAAGCTGCACACGGCGAAGGGCAAGCGCCAGATAATTTTCGCCAGCCACAACGCGAACATCGTCGTCAATGGATCGTCGGAGCTGGTAGGGCATCTTGAAGTCACGGACACCGGAGCCCGTCAGTTCGAATGTGTCGGCGCGATTGATGACCCGGAAATCCGCAAGGTCATAACTGGGACCATGGAGGGCGGCGAGCGGGCATTCAAGGACAGACAAAACAAGTATGGATACTGACTGGACAACTGCTGGTTACCGATCAGCATTTTGCAATGCGCATACAAGTCACTTCGGGACCAATGCCTGCGCGACGAGCGAACGACCGCTTGCATCCATGTTGGCGGACGCGGTGCCCTACCTCAGACTGAGTTCCGCCCAAACTGCCAAGAGTCTGAGTTGTGCCGGTTTCCCGGTGACGGGTTGATGGCTGGGAGAGTGGCTCCCGGCGCCTGTCACGGGAGATAGCCGATGGGCGTTGTGGAAGTTCTGGATCCAGTCGCACCGGCGCGGGCGGGTGGCTGGAAAGTGGATGTGAGCCGGGGTGAGCGGAACGGGCGAGTGTCGTCCGAATGGTTCAACCGGCCCGATGATGAGCGGTATCTGTCGCTCGACGATCTCTGGGCCAATGTGAAGGGCCGCTCCGAGCGCAGCCGCAGCCGGGTCGTGCAGACGGCGGACATCCGCGTCGAAGCCGCGCGCAACAACCCCGAGCGGCTGCACCTGATGCTGCCGAAGGCACATGAGCCGGTCGCGCCGACGCATTGGGCCTTCGGCCAGCTTGCCAGCATCGTTGGGGCCCCGGCCTCCTACCTGAGGCAGCTGCCTGCGCCGCTGGCCGGGATCAACCTGCAATACGGCCTGACCAATCACCGCGCCGAGCAGGTCAAGACCTTCGAGACGGAAGACGGTCGCACCGAACTGCGTGCGGTGACCGGCCCCGACTATGGCCGCATCCATGACCATGAACTCGTCGAAGCGGTGCAGCGCATCGCGGGTAATGGCACGGGCGACACGCGCTGGAAGGTGCCGGGCGTGCTCGACTGGCCGACCGGGGTCTACAACCCCGATGTCGAGATCAGCCGCGACACGACCACGCTCTATGCCTCTGACCGCGATGTCTTTCTGTTCCTTGTCGACGATCACAACCCGATCGAGGCGGGCCGTCTGCCCGACGGCTCCCCCGATCTCTACTTCCGGGGTTTCTACTGCTGGAACTCCGAGGTGGGCGCCAAAACCCTCGGCATGGCGAGCTTCTACCTGCGGGCGGTGTGCCAGAACCGCAACCTCTGGGGCGTCGAGGATTTTCAGGAGATCACGATCCGTCATTCCAAGTACGCCGCGTCGCGCTTCGCCCATGAGGCGGCCCCGGCGCTGACGCGGTTTGCCAATTCCTCGCCACAGGGCTTCGTGAACGGCATCAAGGCGGCGCGGCAGCAGATCGTCGCGAGGTCGGACGAGGACAGGGATGACTTCCTGCGCAAACGCGGCTTCTCGAAAGCCGAATCCGGCAAGATCATCGAGAAGGTGCTGATGGAAGAGGGCCGCCCGCCCGAAAGCATCTTCGACTTCGTGCAGGGCATCACGCGGCTGGCGCGCGACAAGACCCAGCAAGATGCCCGCCTCGATATGGAGGGGCGCGCCAAGAAGCTCCTCGACCGGGTCGCCTGACGCAGGCCCCGACACGGCGACCGCCTGCATCCGCGGCGGTCGCGCACTCCCCTTCCACATGCATCCCACTCGCCCCGCCCCGAGAGGGCAGGGGGGTCCGGTGCGTGCAATTCAGCGAGACCCCTATGACTCCCCAGGAAGAAACCATCATCCTTGAGGCCCGCGACATCCTCGGCCGCTACCTCAGCCAGAACCCGGTCATCGGCAGCTGGCAGGCGCTGATGGACTATTGCGCGTTCAGCGTCCGCGGTCCGATCGAGCGATTCCACGTGCTCTACCTCGACCGCAAGAACCGCATCATCTCCGATGAGCTTCTCTCGACCGGCACGGTCGACCATGTCCCGGTCTATCCGCGTGAGGTGATCAAGCGGGCGCTGATGCTGAACGCCAGCGCCTTGATCCTGATCCATTATGTGGCGCGCCACATAATGGACCTTTTGTGCCCCGTTTTCTTATGTCTCCTACCGTCAAGATGGGTTGGTCTTTCAATGGCTTGTGGACCGAAGTCGGACACATAACGGTGCTCGCCGTGCAACATGACCGCACCTGCCATTTTCCA
>NZ_VKKX01000054.1 GCF_008271655.1 Gemmobacter caeruleus | reverse complement strand
GCCAAGTCCCCTCAGGAACAAGACCCACAAACGTGAAGCTGACACTCACATCATCGCCGAAGCTAGTGAGCCGATATGCAAACGTCCGCCGTCGAAAACGACCAAACCGCCCGCATATCCCTTCATTCCCATCAATGTCAAAGAGCGTGGAAACAACAGACTGGGCGCTGATTTCTCAGCCTTTCCGACCGGTCATTTCCGATTTCTGCACCGTCGCTTCGTCTCCGTCGCTTCGGTGAGGCGGTATTTAGGCGGGGGCGCCGGAAGCCGCAAGAGCAAAAAAGCGAAGAACCGCGAAAAAACTGTCACACTTCTGTGCAACCCCTTGTTTCATTGGTGCGAATCTTTGCCGCCCCCTGCGGTTAAAGCGCGAGGATGCCCCCGTCATGGGTGATGCGCCCGGCCATCACGGTCAGGGCGATTCCCGTCTGGCCGAGTCGGTCTGCGGGAATCGACTCGATATCGCCGTCGATCACCACCAGATCGCCCCCCAGCCCCGGGCGCAGGCAGCCGCAGAGGTCATCGAGATGCGCGGCCCAGGCCCCGCCTGCCGTATAGGCATGCAACGATGCCATGCGGTCCAGCCGTTCATCCGTGGCGCCATCAAAGGGGATGCGGGTCAGCGCGGCCTGAAGCCCGCGCATCACCGAGACATCGGTGACCGGCCAGTCGCTTGCGAAGGCGACCGGCGCGCCATGGTCGCGCAGCGTCTTCCACAGATAGGCATCGCGGCGGCGCGCGGGGGCAAAGCCCGTGCTCATCGTGGGTTCCAGCGGGAAGTCCATCACGCCGGGCGGGTGCGGGGGCTGCACGCTGGCCGTGACGCCAAGCGCGCCCAGCCGGGGCACATCCGCCCGGTCGATCAGTTCGATATGTTCGATCCGGTGGCGGGCATCGGCGCGGCCATGGGCGCGCAACGCCGCCTCATAGCCGTCCAGCGTGCGGCGCACCGCGGCATCGCCAATGGCATGGACGGCGATCTGAAGGCCGCGCCGGTCCGCCTCGACGCAGATCGCCTCGAATTGCGCGGCGCCAAACAGCGCCTCGCCGCGTTCGCCCGGGGCGCCGGGATACTCATGCAGCATGGCGGCGGTGCGGCTGTCGATCACCCCGTCCATGAACATCTTGACGAAGCCCGACCGCAGGAAGGGCGTGTCGAATTCGGCCCGCAGCGCCTCGGCACGGTCAAGCGCCTCCAGCCCCATATGCGGCTTCATGTGGAAAGGCACCTTGACGCGCGCGGTCAGCGTGCCCTCGGCCTCCATCTCGGCCAGCAGCGCGCAGGTATAGCGGTTGCCATCCATGTTCACCATCGCGGTGATGCCCTGCGCGGCACAATGGGCCAGGCCCGCCGCGATCTTGCGCTTGTCGGCGGCGCGCTGCGCGGCATCGGGCCAGGGCTCCGGCTCGCCGCCGGTGGCGATGCCCAGTTGAAGATGAGCCTCACCGCCAAGCGCCAGCACCGGCCCAAAGGCCTCGAACTCGCGCAGCTCGCCCGTCGCAAGACCGTCGGCGCCCATGACAACCACATGGCCATGCGGCATCTCGGCGCCCTGCAACAGGCCCGCGGCCCGCAGCGCGGCGGTATTGGCCCAGACCGTGTGATGATCGGGCGCCATCATGGCAATCGGACGATCGGCGATGACGTGATCCAGATCGGCCCGGGTCACCGGATGATCCAGAATGCCATATTCGGCCCCCTGAGCCAGCAGGATCGGCGCGTCAGGATGGCGCGCGGCATAGGCGCGAAAGGCATTGGCCAGCGCGGCCATCCCATGCAGCCCGCCCAGTTGCAACTGCGCAAGCTCGGCGCCGCCCAACACCAGATGCAGGTGGCTTTCGACGAAACCCGGCAGCACGCTGCGCCCGCCCGCGTCGATCACCCGGGTTGCCGGCCCGGCCAGCGCGGCAATGCCGGCGGCAGTGCCGATGGCCTGCACCCGTCCGGCCCGGATCGCCACCGCCTCGGCGCGCGGTTGCCCGGCATCCATGGTCAGCACCCGCGCATTGGTCACAATCAGATCGGCCTGCATCCCGTCATCCTTCATCTGTTCCGAAATATCCCGGGGGAGTCGCGCGCATCGCGCGCGGCGGGGGCAGCGCCCCCCTACCCCGCCAGCCCCTCGGCAATGACACAGAGCATCTCGAACAGGATCGACACGCCCAGAAATGCCGTTCCCCCCGACGGATCGAAGGGGGGCGAGACCTCGACCAGATCCGCGCCCACGACCTTGACCCCGCGCAACCCCATCGCCACCTGCAAGGCCTGCCACGAGGTCGGCCCGCCCACCTCGGGCGTGCCGGTCCCCGGCGCATAGGCCGGATCGACAAAGTCGATGTCGTAGCTCACATAAGTCTCGCCACTGCCGGCGCGGTCGCGGGCCTCGGCCATCACATCCTCGACGCCGCGGGCATGGAATTCCTCGATCGGAATCACCCGGATGCCGACGCTGCGCGCGAAATCCCGGTCTTCGCTGTCATAGGCGGTGCCCCGGATGCCGATCATCGTGACGCGCAGCGGATCGAGCAGCCCTTCCTCGACCGCGCGGCGGAACGGCGTGCCATGGGTATACATCGTGCCGCCGAAATAGCTGTGGAACAGGTCGGTATGGCTGTCGAAATGGATCATGCCCAGCGGCCGCTCCCTCGCCAACGCCCGCAGGATCGGCAGGGTGCAAAGATGATCGCCCCCCGCCGTCAGCGGCACGATGCCCCGCGCGCGAACCTCGGCATAGAATCGCTCCATCCGCGCGAGGCTGTCCATCAGATCCGCCGGGTTCGGCCCGACATCCCCCAGATCGGCGCAGCGCACCAGTTCAAAGGGGCGCACCCCGGTCACCCCGTTCTGCGCGCGGATCATCGTTGAATGATCGCGCAGCTGGCGCGGCCCGTGGCGCGGGCCGGGGCGGTTGGTGGTGCCGCCATCCCAGGGCGCCCCGATCAGCCCGACCTGCACCTCGGCGATGCGCGGATGATCCAGCCCGACATGCGGCAGCCGCATGAAGGTCGGCACGCCGGCAAAGCGCGGCAGGTCAAAGCCCGAAACCGGCGTAAAGTATCCATCCTGCATGACGATGCCCCCCGTTCGGCCCCGACAGGCCCCTGATTTGATCACATTGCCACTGAACCAGCCCGCGCCCCCGCTTGTCACGCCCGAAAACGACATTTCCCGCCGATCCACGCGCTTCGCGGCCCGGCCCCCTTGACGCTGCACCGCCAAGCGCCTTCTATCGCGGCCACCCCTGAACAGGAGCCTGCGCATGACCACCGCCCCCGAATCGCCCCGCGCCGCCGCCGGCCGGTCGCTCATCGCCGCCGATGTGGCGATCACTGGCGATATCGGCTCCGAAGGCACGGTCGAGATCGCCGGCAGCATCAACGGCAAGGTCGCCGCCCGCAATGTGGTCCTTGCGGCCGAAGGGCAGATCAAGGGCATGATCTCTGCCGATACGGTCGAATTGCGCGGCCGGATGGAGGGCAAGATCTCCTGCAACACGCTGACGCTGCGCTCGGCGGCGCAGGTGCAGGCGGATATCAATTACAAATCTGTGGTGATCGAAAGCGGCGCCCAGATCGAGGGCCGCCTGACCCGCAGCGCCTGAGCGCGGCCCTAGCCCCTGGGCGGGATCGAATAGGTCAGGCTGGCCCGCGCCACCGGCGCCGGCTCGCCATCGGAAAAGATCAGCGCATCGGCCACGGCCAGCACGCGGCCCAGCTTCAACAGCCGCACCCGCGCGATCAGATCACGCCCGGCGGCGGGTTTGCGCATGAAGTCGATGCTGCAATTGGTGGTGACCGCCAGCGCCACCGGGCCGATACGGTGCAGGATCGCCAGATAGACCCCCACATCGGCCAGCGCGAACATGCTGGGCCCCGATACGGTGCCGCCCGGCCGCAGATGTCGTTCGGCCACCACCAGCCGCACCACGGTTTCGGCGCCGGCCTGTTCGACCACGAAATCCTCGGCGACCTGGGGAAAGGCCTCTGCCAGAAAGCCCTGCAATTCCGTCTCGTTCACGCTTTTCTCCCTCTGCTCCCGCCGATAGCCTTCGCGCAAAGCGGAGGAAAGACAAGATGAATGACCTGATTCTGACCGAACGTCACGGCCCGGTCCTGCGGCTGACGCTGAACATGCCGCAAAGCCTGAACGCCCTGTCGGATGCGATGCTGGCCGCGCTGCGCGAGCGTTTCACCGCGCTGGCCAGCGATGGCGCGACGCGGGTCGTCATCCTGCGCGGCGCCGGCAAGGCGTTTTGCGCCGGCCATGACCTGAAAGAGATGCAGGCCGCCCGCGTGGCGCCCGACAAGGGGGCAGCCTATTTCCTGAACCTGTTCCAGCGCTGCGGCGCGGTGATGCAGATGATCCCCGCCCTGCCGCAGCCCGTCATCGCCGAGGTGCAGGGCATCGCCACCGCCGCCGGATGCCAGCTGGTTGCCACCTGCGACATGGCCGTCGCGGCCGAAGGCACGCGCTTTGGCGTCAACGGGGTGAATATCGGGCTGTTCTGTTCGACCCCCATGGTCGCGCTCAGCCGCAATATCCCGCGCAAGCAGGCGTTCGAGATGCTGACCACCGGCGAATTCATCGACGCCAACCGCGCGCGCGATCTGGGGCTGGTGAACCGCGTCGTGCCGCATGCCGATCTGTCAGACGCCACGCTGGCGCTGGCGCAGACCGTGGCCGGCAAGCTGGGCGCCGCGGTCAAGATCGGCAAGCGTGCCTTTTACGACCAGATCGACATGGGTCTGGCCGAGGCCTATGCCCATACCGCCGCCGTCATGCAGGAAAACATGCTCTGGCGCGACACGGCCGAGGGCATTCAGGCCTTTCTCGAAAAGCGCCATCCCGATTGGCAGGATCAGGGCTGATCAATCCCCCCGGGGGCTTGCGGCGGCAGCCAGTCTGCCGGCGCATCGGCCAGCACCTGCCCAAAGACATTCTCGCGATGCCAGCGCAGGTTTTCAGGATGCGGCGCGTCGCGGGGATCGAGCGGTGGCAGCAGCTTGCCATCCGGCGCCAGCAGCCGGCTGACAACCTCGCCCGGCACCTTGTTGCGCGACACCAGGATCGTCTCGCCATCATCGGCGACCGAGATCAGGCCCCGGTCGAACATCCAGTGCAGCGTGCCCGACAGCGCCAGCCCGTTTCGGGGCGAATCGCTGCCCTGCCGCGCGACAGGGCGGATATGCGCGGCCTGCACCTCGGGCCTTCCGCCACCATTGCGCAACATCAGGCCCGACATGGCACAGCGATAGCCATAGGCCGCGCGCACCTTGCGGGCAAAGGCGATCTCGCGATAGGGGCGACGACTCAGCCGTTCCACCACCGGGCGTTCGAATATCGCGGCGCCCTCGTCAAATTGCGCCGGGGGATGGGGGTCATAGCGCCGGGCCTCCAGCTCCTCCAGGTTTTCGGGCAGGCCCAGATTGACGATCCGGGCGAAATCCGGCTCGGGAAGGCGCCGCACGGCAAGCTGCACGCGCCCGCCTTGCAAGACCTGCCCCGCCGCGCCGGTCAAGGCCGCCTCCAGCGGGCGCCCGTTCATCAGGCGCGGCACATGGCGATCAAAGGCCAGAAAGCTGCCGGGGGTGATCAGCGCCAGAAACCGGCCCGCCATCCCGGGCTTGGGGATCACGCGGTCAATCCGGGCGACCGCGAAATAGCCGCGCGGCCCGGCCTTGACCGGCTCGTAATAGACAACCCAATCGCCGACCGCCTCTTGCATCGCCTTGAGATAGGCGCGCGGAAAATCGTAGACGACATCAGGCTCGTCCTCATAGATCGAATTGGCCTTGTGGAGGAGAACCAGCTTCACGCCCGGCCCCGCATGTCTGGTGGCTGCGCCCTCACCCGACCGCCCCCCTATTCCGCCGCGCGCACCGCCTCTGCCAAGGGTTCGGGCAGGGCGAATTCGGCCAGCAGACGCGCCCGCGCCGCGGCAGACATCTTGCGCGCGGTCTTGGCCACGATATCGACCATGTCATGATCGGGCTGCGCCGCCGCGAAGCCCGCGAAATAGTGGCGCACGAAGACGAAACAGATCACATCCTCCAGCGCCTGCACATCGGCGTCGCGTTTGATGCCTTCCTTGCGCAGCAGGATACCCACCCGTTCCTGCGCGGCGGCGTCATAGCCCGCATCCGCCATGATGCCCGCCACCCGTTCGGCATGGCGCCGCCCCTGTTCGCGGCGCCACGCGAAATAGCCGGCCTTGCCCTCCGGGTAGTCGCGGCGCGGCAAGAGCCAGCGTTCGACATGCTGACCGCGCGCGGCGATGCGCAGCACATCATCGGCCCCGGGGAACAGGCGGTCCATCTCCGCCGACATACGCTCGCCATAGAGCAGCGCGGCCGGGCGGCCGGCCTCTTGCGTGGGGTCGGCGGCATTCGCCGCGTCGATGGCCTGAAAGGCCGCTGCCAGATCGCCCATGTTCGCCTCCGTTTTGCGCTACCCTGCCAAAGCCCGCCGCAAAAGAAAAGCGCCGCCCCGATCAGGGGGCGGCGCCATTTTCTGTCGCGGTCACTCCGCCACGATCAGCTTGGGCGGCTTGCCCTCGCCCGCCGGCGGGCGGCGTTCCAGCTGGCTGACCCGCGCCTCAAGATCGCTCAGCCCTTCGGTCACGGCTTCGGGCGTCAGCACCTCAACCTCCCGCTCCTTGGGGCCGATCAGGCGGCTGGCAAAGCGCGAGATCAGGCCGGACAGGTCATCCATGATCAGGAAGAAGGCCGGTACCACCACCAGCGACAGCACGGTGGATACGATGATCCCGCCGATCACCGCCGTCGCCATGGGCGCGCGGAAGGCCCCGCCCTCGCCCACACCAAGCGCCGAGGGCAGCATCCCCGCCGACATCGCGATGGAGGTCATGACGATGGGCTGCGCCCGCTTGTGTCCGGCCTCGATCACCGCCTGGAACCGGTCCATGCCGCGCGCGCGCATCTCGATGGCGAAATCCACCAGCAGGATGGCGTTCTTGGTCACGATCCCCATCAGCATCAGGATGCCGATCATCACCGGCATCGACAGCGCCGATTGCGTCAGGATCAGCGCCGCCGCCACCCCGCCAATCGCCAAAGGCAGCGAGAACAGGATGGTGAAGGGCTGGATGACCGACCGGAACAGCAGGATCAGCACCGACAGCACCAGCATCAGCCCCATGATCATGGCATTGCCAAAGCTCTGGTTCATTTCGGCCTGAATTTCCGCATCACCGGCCGAGGCGATGCGAACCGTCGCCGGCAGTTCGACCGAATCCATGATTTCCTTGAACCGGGCATCGGCAGAGCCGAGCGCGACCCCCACCGGCAGGTTCGCCCCGATGGTCGCCTTGCGTTCACGGTTCAGCCGCTCCACCATCGACGGCCCCTGCGAGATCGAGATATCCGCCACCGCATTCAACGGCACCGTGCCGCCGGTCACCGTCGGCACCTTGAGCGCGGCGATCCGGGCGATGTCGCTGCGGGTCGCATCGTTCAGCCGCACGCGCACCGGGATCTGGCGGTTGTCGATGGTCAGCTTGGCCAGCGCCGCGTCATAATCGCCGATCGTCGCCACCCGCACCACATCGGCGATGGTCGCCGTGGTCACGCCCAGCCGCGCGGCCTCTTGCAGTTTCGGCTCGATATGCAGTTCGGGCCGCGGCAGCGCGCCCGACGACGCGACATTGGCCAAAAGCGGCTCGGATGCCAGCGCGGCCTCCAGCCGGGCGACGGCGAGGTTCAGATCGTCCGCGTTCGAGGACAGGATGGAATAGGAAACATCCCGTTCGCCCCGGTCGTTCAGCTTGGTGATCCGCGCATCCGGCACCGCATGCAGGATGTCAAAGATCTCGGCCTCGATCACGTTTTGCGGGCGCTCCCGCCCGTCGGAGGGTAGGTCGGGGATCACTGCCCCCAAAAGCGGAATGCGCTGCGCGATGCCGGCCATCCGGTGCAGCAGCGAATGATCCAGCTTTTCCAGGATCACCGCGATGGAGGCGCGGCGCAGGTCCAGATCGCCGGTGGGCGAGGTGCCGCCCACGATCAGGATCCGTTCCACCCCCTCCACATCCTTGATGCGGGCATACATGTCATCGGTGGCGCGCTCGGTCTCGTCCAGCGTGGTGCCGGGTGGCAGTTCGACGCTGATCGAGATGCGGCTCACATCCTCGGGCGGCATGAAGCTGCCGGGCACCTGAAGCATGAAGAAGACGGACACCACCAGCGCAAGGATCGCGCCCGCCAGCGTCATGTAACGCGCAGGAATCCACCACAGATGCCCCGCCGTCGTCCGCCGCACCAGGGCCATGTAATGCGCCATGAACCAGCCATCTTCGTGATCGTCACCATGCCCCTCGGCATCCTTGGTGCGCATCAGATAGGCGGCCATCAAGGGCGTGATCAGACGCGCCACCATCAGCGAAAACGCCACGGCAATCGCCACGGTCATGCCGAATTGCCGGAAATACTGCCCCGGGATGCCGGGCATGAAGCTGACCGGCACAAAGACCGCAATGATGGTGAAGGTGGTCGCGATCACCGCCAGCCCGATCTCGTCCGCCGCATCAATCGCGGCGCGATAGGGTGTCTTGCCCATGCGGATATGGCGCGCGATGTTCTCGATCTCCACGATCGCGTCATCGACCAGGATCCCGGTCGCCAGCGTGATGGCGAGGAAGGACACGAGGTTGAGCGAGAAGCCCAGAAGATCCATCACATAAAAGGTGGGCACCGCCGAAAGCGGCAGCGCCACCGCGGTGATCAGCGTGGCGCGCCAGTTGCGCAGGAAGGCCAGCACCACCAGCACCGCCAGCAGCGCGCCTTCCAGCAGCGTATGAATCGCGCTTTCGTAATTGCCATAGGTGTAGAACACCGTATCATCCACCAGCGAGATGCCGACCCCCGGATGGGCGGCGCGCAATTCGTCCAGCGTGGCATTCACGGTTTCCGCCACCGACACCTCCGAGGCGCCCTTGGCGCGGAACACGGCAAAGGTCACCACCTGATCGCCGTTGAACCGCACGAAGCTGCGCATTTCCTCATAGGTGTCATTGATCGTGCCCAGATCGGTCAGCCGCACATGGCGCCCTCCCCCGACCGAGATCATGGTATTCGACAGGGTTTCCACGGTCTGCGCATTGCCCAGCGTGCGGATCGACTGTTCGTTGACCCCCAGCTCGGCGCGGCCCGAGCCGATATTGGCGTTGGTCGCCCGCAACTGCGCCGAAACCTGCTGCGCGGTGATACCCCAGGAGCCCAGCTTCACCGGGTCCAGCTCGATCCGCACCTCGCGGTCGGCGCCGCCATAGCGGTCCACCCGGCCGACACCGGGGCGGCCCTGAAGCGCGCGCTTGATCGTGTCATCCACGAACCAGGACAGTTCCTCCATCGTCATGTCCGGTGCCGAAACGGCATAGGTCATGATCGCCTGGCCCTCCACGTCGATGCGGCTGACAATCGGTTCGTCCACATCGGCGGGCAGGCTGCCGCGGATCTTGTCGATGGCGTCCTTCACATCCTGCACAGCCTTGTCGGTCGGCACTTCCATGCGGAATTCCACAAGGGTCTGGCTGTTGCCATCGACGATCTTGCTGGTGATGTTCTTGACGCCCGAGATGCCGGCCACGGCATCCTCGACCTCTTTGGTCACCTGGGTTTCAAGTTCGGCCGGGGCGGCGCCGCCCTGGCTGACCGACACGGCCACCAGCGGCACGTCGATATTGGGGAATCGGGTGATCGGCAGGGCGTTGAAGCTTTGCCAGCCCAGCACCATCAGGATGAAAAAGACCAGAAGCGGCCCGACCGGATTGCGGATCGACCATGCAGAAAAGTTCATTGCCGCCCCCTTATTGCGTCGCGTCCAGAACGGGGTTCACCAGATCCCCGTCCCGCACAAAGGCCCCGGCCTTGGTCACGACCTGATCGCCCTCGGCCAGACCGTCGATGATCTCCACCCATTCACCTTCGCGGATGCCGGTCTGCACGGCGACTTCGGTCACCTTGCCCTCCGTCACCTTGCGCACGATGGCGCCCGTCGCCGTCGAACCGACAGCCGAAACCGGCACGGCCAGCACATTGCGTTCGGCCACCAGGATCTCGGCATCGGCATACATGCCCGACCGCACGGTGCGGGCGTTTTCGATGGCAATGCGGGCGATGCCCAGACGCGAGGCCGAATTGACCCCCGGCTCCACCAGCCGCACATTGCCGCGCAGCGGTTCGGGGTTGGCGGCGGTGCGGATCGCGACCGGCATTTCGGGTTGCAGCTTGACCAGATCGGCCTCGGCCACCTCGGCCTTCACCTCCAGCGCGCCGTCCTTCATCAGAATGAACATCGGCGCACCGGCGGCACTGGCCACCCCGCCGACCTGCGCATTGCGCGACAGAACCTCGCCCGAGACCGGCGCCACCACCTTGGTGCGGGTCAGGTTCAGCTCGATATTGGCCAGCTGCGCCTCGGCGCTTTCGACCTGTGCCTGCGCCGATTCCAGCGTCTGCCGCGCGGCCGTGGCCCGTGCGGCCCCCGCCGTCGCCGTCGCGACCGCCTGATCCAGCGCGGCCTGGCTTGCATTGCCCGACTTGTTCAGCGCCTTGGTGCGCTCGGCCACCCGCGCGGCCTCATCGGACGAGGCCTTGGCCTCCAGCACGCCCGCCTCGGCCTGCGCGACCGAAGCCCGCGCCGCCGCCAGCGCGGCCTTCAACTGGCTGCGCTGCAATTCCAGGGTCGAGGTCGAAAGCGTGGCCAGAACCTGCCCGGCCTCGACGAAATCGCCGACCTCGGCCTCCAGCGTCTCGATCGGCTGGCCCTCGACGAGGGGCTGCACCAGCACCTCTTCCACCGCGCCCACCAGACCGCCGGCAATCACCCGATCCCTCAGATCGCGCCTTGCCACGACCGAAACCGAAATGGCCGGCAGCGCGGGCGTTTGCGGCGCGGCCTGTTCAGGCGTCGCTTCCTGCGCCAGTGCCGCGGGAGCCGCACCGACCGACAACGCCGCCACAAGAGCCAAATTGATCAACCGCATTTCCATCACCCTTCCGACCTTGCCGCCGCCACTTCATCCAGAATGACGTCGATAATTCTTTGAACCAATGCTTGCAGATCCTTGCTGCAACCGCCCTGCATCGCGACCGCCTTGACCAGCATGACCGCGACCGTGCCATGGGCGCCAAAGCGCTGCATCGCCTCGGCCTGCGGCAGCCCGGTGATCCGGGCAAAAGCCTGCGTCAGATAGCGGCAGATCTCGCGCTCCATCCCGCGCACGACGTCCGCGATTTCAGGCTTGCGGGCGGCGGCGGCATTGATCTCGGCCCAGAGCGGGCCATCCACGCACCCACCGCATTCCTCGGCGATGCGTTCGTGCAGGCCCGCCCGCAGCGCCAGCGCCGGATCGGGCGCATTCAGCACGAGCGAGAATTTCGCCTCCACCTCGGCCAGATCGCGGCGGATGATCGCCTCGACCATGGCGGCCTTTGACGGGAAATAGCGGTAGAAATTGCCGACGCTCATCCCCGCCGCGCGCGCCAGATCCTGCATGGAGGCGCCATCGAACCCTTTTTCGGCAAAGGTCGTCCGGATACTGTGCAGAATCTCGGCCTCGCGCTGCTCTTTCGGGTCGGCAGCGACGGGCATCTGCGGCGACGGGACAAGTTGCACCTGCATGGCGCGCGGCTCCGAGGGAGTGAACGTTCATTCACCGCATGCGTGAAGTTTATCATCCGGTCAAGGGAAAAGATGTAAACCGAAGGTGATATTCGCCGTCGCAGCCCGCGTTATACCAAAGGTTCAGGCCGGCTTTCGCGGGTTTCGGCGCGACCCCAGGCCTCTTTCGACCAGGCCAGCAGGAACATCAGCACGATGCCGCCGCCGATCAGCAGCGTATCGAGCCACAGGCTCGGCGCGGCGGCCAGCTTGATGCCGTTGGCCGAATAGCACAACACCACCCCCAGCCCGAACACCGCCAGCCCGTTGCGCCCCAGCAGGGCAAAGGGCCGCGCCAGCCGATGCCCGCAGGCCCGGCGGATCGCGGGAAAGGCGCTCAGCACATAGGCCAGGGCAAGGGCATGGCTCAGCCGGGGAAGGCCCAGAAAGGTCTTGTCGAAGGCGGTGAATATCCAATGCACCGGCATCGCCTCGCCCAGCAGATAGAGCGAATGGCCAAAGGCATCCGAGACCGGCTTGAACAGTTGGCAGGCCAGCGCGAATAGCAGCCAGCCGATTGCCGGCACCAGCAGCCACCAGCGCACCGGCACGAAACGCCGCCCCTGCCGATAGGCCAGCCCGGTCAGCAGCCCGATGGTAAAGATCAGGTTCCAGCTGAACGGATTGAAGAACCAGCCGCCCTTCATGGGAAAGTTCGGCATGTTGAAATAGATCATCGCCGCCGCCAGCCACAGCCCGATGGAAAGGCCCAGCGTCAGGCGCGGCCAGCGATGCCCCGCCGCCAGCGTCAGCGGCGCGACAAACAGCAGCACGGCATAGAGCGGCAGGATGTTGGCATAGCCGATCTGATGGGTCAGCAGCGGAATCCCGATCAGGAATTGCAGCGGCATCTGCCATTGAAACCGGATCGCGTTCTTTTGCATCGCGGTGAATTCGCCCAGGAAATAGGCCGTCGCCGCCGCGATGCCCAGGGCGATGATCGTGGTGACGATATGCACCTGATACAGCGTCCAGACCCGGCGCCAGATCTTTGCGACCCCGGTCCAGGGGCGGGCGGGCGTCGCAAAGAACTTGCCATAGGCCAGCCCCGCCGCGATTCCAGACATCAGCACGAACCCCTCGGCCGCGTCGGAAAAGCCGAAGTTCCGGGTGGTGAAATTCTCGTAGATCGTGCCGGGCGTGTGGTTGATGAAGATCATCACCAAGGCCAGCCCGCGAAATACGTCAAGCCGCAGATCCCGCTGCTTGCGG
Source organism: Gemmobacter caeruleus (assembly GCF_008271655.1). GTDB lineage: Bacteria > Pseudomonadota > Alphaproteobacteria > Rhodobacterales > Rhodobacteraceae > Gemmobacter > Gemmobacter caeruleus. The sequence continues at coordinate 92,539 of NZ_VKKX01000054.1, read as the reverse complement.
GCCGGTTCAGTTGCCGACATGGGACGCCTCCGTCACGAAGGAGACATCCTTCATCGCAATCATTTCGCCCTCCCACCCCGCGAGCAGCGCATGTTGACGGCGCATCACGGCGGGTTCGTCCAGATCGGTCGGCGTCAGGAACAGCCCGCCCGTCATCGGCCGCGACGACCAGCTGATGATGACCGGCGCCAGCAGCATCGGCACCAGCACCGGCAGCATCCAGACCACCAGCCCCGGCGCCAGATACCAGGTGGCCGCAAGGCTCAGCAGGCCCGTCGTCACGACCCAATGGCTTGCCGCCCAGGCCTCGCCTAGGCTCAGCCGCGCATCGCCGCGATTGTTAGTGGGCCAGCCGCCATCGCGGCCCAGCAGCACCTGAAACACGCTGCGCGTCTGGTAGGCCAGCAGCACCGGCGCCGAGATCGACGAGAACAGCAGCTCCGCCAACATCGAGGCAAAGGCGCGGAACGCCCCGCCGAAACTCCGCGCGCGCCCGCTCATTGCCGCATTCAGGGCGACGGCGAATTTCGGCAGGATCAGCAGGCCGAACACCCCGATCGCCAGCCCGATCGCCTTGGAGGTTTCGGCCTGCGGGAAGATCGGAAAGGGCCAGTAGGGTTCGGGAAAGTAATCGGGCGGCGGGGCAAAGAACGGCGCCGCCACCGAAGCCAGCATGAAGCCGATCCAGAACAGCGGCGAGATATAGGCCATGATGCCCTGAAAGAACACGAAGCGGCTCCAGCCGCGCAGGCCCGGCGCGGCCAGAAGCCGCGCGTGCTGAAGGTTGCCCTGGCACCAGCGGCGGTCGCGCTTGGCATGATCGACCAGGTTTTCCGGCCCTTCCTCGAAACTGCCGCCCAGATCGTCGTCCAGCCGCACCCGCCAGCCCGCCCGCGCCAGCAGCGCGGCCTCGACATAGTCGTGGCTCATGATATGGCCGCCGAACGGTGGCTTGCCGCGCAGTTCGGGCAGGCCGCAGCTTTCGGCAAAGGCGCGCACCCGCACCATGGCGTTATGGCCCCAGAACGGCCCGGTGCGCCCCTGCATCATCGCCAGCCCACGCGCAAAGATCGGCGAATGGAAGGCGGCCGAAAACTGCATCGCGCGGCCAAAGCGTGTCTGCGCCCGGGTCACCACCGGCAGGGTCTGCAACAGGCCGATATCGGGCTCGGCCTGCATACGGCGGGCCATCTCGACGATGGTCGCGCCCTCCATCAGGCTGTCTGCATCCAGGATCAGCGCAAGATCATAGGCCCCGCCGGATTTCATGATGAAATCCTCGACATTGCCGGCCTTCTTGCCCCGGTTGTCGCTGCGGCGACGATAGAAGATGCGCCCCTCGGCCTTGCGATCCTCCAGCAGCCGCAGGAACCACAGGCGTTCGCGCGCGGCGATGGTCTCGTTGCGGCTGTCCGACAGGATGGCGAAATGGAACAGATCGCCATGGCCGGTGGCCTGAAGGCTTTCATCCATCGCGGCGACGCGGGAAAAGGTGGTGATCGGGTCTTCGTTATAGACCGGCACCAGCACCACACAGCGTTCGGTCAGCGGCCCGGCCAGCGTCACCGCCGGCGGCCGCGCCTCGGTCGTCAGCCCCATCAGCCCCTGCACCGCGCCCCAGGCCAGCCACCAGGTTGAAATCAGGATCAGCACCGCCCGCGCGATGTCGATGAAATCCAGCCCGTCCGACCAGCCGAATTGCAGAAACAGCATGAAGGCGCCCGCCCCGGCCACAAGGCTGAGGACAATGGCCACCGCGCGCGGAAGCGCGGCATTGTCGCGCGCGGTGCCCCCGCGCGCCACGGGCGAAAGCATGGATTACATCCCCTGACGCCGTGCCGGGGCCAGATGCAGACGCGCCAGCAGGCCGCGGCCCGCGCGGCGCAGGCTCAGCGGTTCAGCCGATTCCAGGACCTGTTTCGGCATGACCAGCGGCGCCACAAGCGGCTGGCCGATTTCCTGCACCCGCTGCTCGATCTCGGCGGCGGAAAGGGTAGCGATCTTCGTCATCACGCATTGATCCACTGATAGAGCCAGGTTTCAGAAAGCTTGCGGCCAAAGCCCGCGACATGGGCGACCATTTCCACGGTGGCGCCGGATTCGGCCTTCACATCCAGCACCAGCCGCCAGATATCCGAACCCCAGACGCGCGAAAAGCTCTGCGCGGCGATCTCGCCGCCATGCACCACGATTTCGGGCTCCACCGCCGCATCGGCGGGCAGCGGATCCAGTGGGCCGCCGGTGAAATCGACCACGAACTTGCGCACATTCTCGGCGCTTTCGACGCCCGAGACACCGCCGACACCCGACCGGGTTTCCAGCACATGCGCCAGATCGTCACGATCCTCGACCGGCAGGCTGCCCCACCGCAGGCGATAGCTGAATTCGCGGGTATCGCCGGCCTTGATCGCGCCTTCGGGCACCCAGAAGGCGACGATATTGTCGTTCACCTCAAGATCCGAAGGGATCTCCACCAGGCGCACATCGCCCTTGCCCCAATCGCCCACCGGCTCCACCTCCAGCGAGGGGCGGCGTTCGTAATGGGCCTCGGAGTCCTGATAGTGCGCAAATTCGCGGTCGCGCTGATGCAGGCCAAAGGCGCGCGGGCTTTGCTCCATGAAATGCGACCCGGCCAGACGCGGCGGGTTGTTCAGCGGGCGCCACAGCACATCCCCATCCGTGCGGGTGATGCGCAGCCCGTCGCTGTCATGCACCTGCGGGCGGTAATCGTCAAAGGCGTGACGATTGCGTTCCGAGAACAGATACATCGAGGTCAGCGGCGCGATGCCCAGTTGCTTCACATCGGCGCGGAAGAACAGCCGCGCGGTGACATCCATCACGGTTTCCTCGCCGGGGCGGATGACAAAGCGATAGGCGCCGGTGACGCTGGGCGATTCCAGCGCCGCATAGACCACGACATCGCGGGCGCCCGGCACCGGCTTTTCCACCCAGAAGGCCGAAAAGCGCGGGAATTCCTCGGCCTGATCGGTCGCGGTGTTGATCGCAAGGCCACGCGCCGACAGGCCATAGCCCGACCCCTGCCCGAGCGCGCGGAAATAGGACGCGCCCAGGAAGGCCACGACCTCATCCATCACATCCAGACGGTTCAGCGGGTAATGCAGGCGAAAGCCCGCGACGCCCGGCATCTTTTCGCCCGGCGGCACCTTGGCGGCCAGTTCGTTCAGAAACCGGAAATCGTCGGTGGTGAAGGCCATCTCGGTCGCAAGACCGTCCTTCACCTCATACATCTGCACCGGCTCGGCAAAGAGCCAGCCCATCGGAAAGGCGTGCAGCTGGAACTGGCTGACCGGCGCCTCGGCGGTCGCGGCCTTGTCGGCCCGCCAGCGCGCGCGCTCGGGGTTGTAGCTGACCAGACGGTAATCGTCATATTTCAGGCCGGCAAAGAACCCGCTGATCTTTTCGGGGGCGACATAGGCGCCCTTGGCCTTGTCCTGCATCGACAGGGTCAGCATGTCGAAGGAAAATTGCTGCGGCGCAGCGGAAGCCGCCTGCGCGCCGGCCGGCGCAGTCGCCTCTTGCGCGAACGCACCGCGCGGCAGCAGGCCCGCCGACACCACGGCAGAGGCCGACACTGCCGAAAGAATCAGCGCGCGGCGAGAGAGACGGGAAACGGCGGCAGGGCCGTAGGACATGGCGAATATCCGATACTTACGGGGCGCGCGACGGCGCACCCCTTTCCGCGGTGCTATATCGGTGAGCAGATGCGCTTTGCAAGATCACCTCGCTGTGCCGTGACGGCCTGAGCGTGAATCTGCCCGCCTGTTGCAGCGCAGCAAAGGTCCCTCGGCGAAACCTTGCGCGGCAGACCTCCGGCCCGGAATTTTATTGCCGCGACTGCAGGCAGGGCCGCCGGAACTGCCTACCAATGCGGCGGTTTCTGATCGGCCAAGGGAATCGCCCCCAGCCCGCCCTCCATCGCCTCGCGCTCGGCCTCGCGCTGAAGCAACAGCGCGACCCGCCGGGTCAGAACGTCGATCTCGCGACCCTGGCGGGCCATCTCGTCCGACATCTCCTCGACCGCGCGGGTCAGATGCGCCAGCCGTTCTTCCAGTGCCACAAGATCATCCATCCGCCTGCCTCCACTTGTTCTGCCAGGCCCCATCCGCTAAGGCAGGGCCGATTGCAAGCGAGGCCGCCCCGATGTCCAAGGATAAACCCGCCCGCCGCCCCAAGGCCGAACCGCCCAAGGGCTTTCGCGATTATTTCGGTGCCGAAGTCACCGAACGCAAGGCGATGCTGGATCAGATCGCCGGGGTTTACCATGCCTATGGTTTCGATCCGCTGGAAACCAGCGCGGTCGAGACGGTCGAGGCGCTTGGCAAGTTCCTGCCCGATGTGGACCGCCCGAATGAGGGCGTCTTTGGCTGGCAGGATGAGGACGACCAATGGCTCGCCCTGCGTTACGACCTGACGGCGCCGCTGGCCCGCGTTGCGGCGCAGTTCCGCAATGACCTGCCCTCGCCCTATCGCCGCTATGCCATGGGGCCGGTCTGGCGCAATGAAAAGCCGGGGCCGGGGCGGTTCCGGCAGTTCTATCAATGCGATGCCGATACGGTGGGCAGCCCGACGGTCGCGGCGGATGCCGAGATCTGCGCCATGCTGTCGGACGCGCTGGAGGTGGTGGGCATTCCGCGCGGCGACTACATCGTGCGGGTCAATAACCGCAAGGTTCTGAATGGCGTGATGGAGGTCGCGGGCGTGCTGGACCCGACCGACCCGACCCGGTTTGAGTCCGAACGCGGGATCGTGCTGCGCGCCATCGACAAGATCGACCGCCTGGGCGAGGCCGGCGTGCGCGCCCTGCTGGGCGCCGGCCGCAAGGACGAAAGCGGCGATTTCACCAAGGGCGCGGGCCTGTCGGATGAACAGGCCGAGGTCGTGATGGCCTTCATGGCCGCCAAGCGCGACACCGGCGCGGCCACCGCCGCACGCCTGCGCGATCTGGTCGGTGCCTCGGCCGTCGGCCTTGAGGGCGTGGGCGAGCTGGAAACCATGGCCGAGCTGCTGGACGCGCAGGGCTATGGTCCCGACCGCATCGTGATCGACCCCGGCGTGGTGCGGGGCCTCGGCTATTACACCGGCCCGGTCTTCGAGGCCGAACTGACCTTCGAGATCCTCGACGAAAAGGGCCGCAAGCGGCAGTTCGGCTCGGTCTCGGGCGGCGGGCGCTATGACGATCTGGTCAAGCGCTTTACCGGGCAAGCCGTGCCGGCGACCGGGGTTTCCATCGGGGTGGACCGTCTGCTGGCCGCCCTGCGCGCCAAGGGCCGCGTGGGCGCCGCCGCGCCCGGCCCGGTCATCGTGACCGTGATGGATCGCGACCGCATGGCTGATTACATGGCCATGGTCGGCGAATTGCGCCGCGCGGGCATCCGGGCCGAGGCCTATCTGGGCAACCCCAAGAATTTCGGCAACCAGTTGAAATATGCCGATAAACGCGAAAGCCCGGTGGCGGTGATCCAGGGCGGCGATGAGGCGGCCAAGGGCACCGTGGTGCTGAAAGACCTGATCCTTGGCGCAAAGATCGCGCAAAGCGCCTCGCTCGAGGAATGGAAGGACCGCCCCGCCCAGGTGGAGGTCGCGCGCGGCGATCTGGTATCGGCGGTGCGGCGGATGCTGGCCGAATGACCGTTACGCCCGAAACCCGCGCCGAGGCCGAGGCGCTGTTCGCCGCGCTTTGCGCCACCGGCGCCGCGCCGGTGGAGGCCGACATCCTGCAACCGGCGGGCACGCTGCTTGATCTCTATGGCGAGGATATCCGCGCCCGCGCCTATGTGACGCAAGACCCGCTGCAAGGCGAAATGGTGCTGCGCCCTGATTTCACCGTGCCCGTGGTGCAGGCGCATATGGCCGGCGGCGCCGAACCTGCGCGTTATTGCTATCGCGGCGAGGTGTTCCGCAAGCAGGATCATCTGGGGCCGCGCGCGCATGAATATCTGCAAGTCGGCTATGAGGTGTTTGACCGCGACGCCGTGGCGGCGGATGCCGAGGTCTTTGCCCTGTTCGCGCGTCTGCTTGACGGGCTGGGCCTCAAGGCGCTGACCGGCGATATCGGTATCCTGCTGGCCGCGATCGAGGGGCTGGCCACCACGCCCCGCCGCAAGGCCGCGCTGCGCCGGCATGTCTGGCGCCCCCGGCGGTTCCGCGCGTTGCTGGATCGGTTCGCCGGGCGCGCGCCGCTGCCCGACAGCCGCCGCGCCCTGCTGGAGCGGCTGCGCGGGTCGGACATGGCCGCCCTGATGGCCGAGGCCGGGCCGCAGATCGGCCTGCGTTCGGCCGAAGATGTGGCCGAACGTGCCGCCGCCCTGCTGGAAGATGCCGAGGCCCCGGCCATTGCCGCACCAGAGGCCGCGCTGATCTATGACCTGATCGGGCTGGCGGCGCCGGCCGATGCGGCACTGCTGCATCTACGCGGCATCCAGCCGCTGATGCCCGCCATCGCCCCGGCGGTGGACCGTTTCGACGCGCGTCTGGCGGCACTGCGCGCGCGCGGGATCGACACCGCGACCCTGCCCTTCGAGGCCAGCCACGGCCGCACCACGCTGGAATATTACGACGGCTTCGTCTTTTCCTTCCAGGGGCCGGAGGCGCCGCCGGTCGCCTCGGGCGGGCGCTATGACGCGCTGACCGCGATTCTGGGGCAAGGCCGGTCGATCCCCGCCGTGGGCGGCATCATCCGCCCCGCCCTTGTCGCCGCATTGAAGCGGGGCCGGGCATGAGCCTCAAGATCGGGGTGCCGTCCAAGGGGCGGCTGATGGAAAAGACCTTTGACTGGTTCGGTGCGCGCGGCGTGACCATGGCGCGCACCGGGGCCGAGCGGGAATATTCCGGCGCGGTCGAAGGCGTCGCGGGGGTCGAACTCGTGCTGCTGTCGGCGGGCGAGATCCCGCGCGAACTGGCGGCAGGGCGCATCCATATGGGCGTGACCGGGTCGGATCTGGTGCGCGACAAGCTGGCCGACTGGCACCAGCAGGTTGCCGAACTGGCGCCGCTGGGCTTTGGCCATGCCGATCTGATCATCGCGGTGCCGGCCTGCTGGGTCGATGTGGACAGCCTGGATGATCTGGACGCCGCCGCCGCCGCCTTTCGCGCGCGCCACGGGTTCCGGCTGCGGATCGCCACCAAATATCACCGGCTGGTGCGCGACTATCTGACCGAAAACGGCATCGCCGATTACCAGCTGGTCGATAGCCAGGGCGCGACCGAGGGCACGGTCAAGAACCTGACCGCCGAGGCCATCGCCGACATCACCTCCACCGGCGAGACGCTGCGCGCCAACCACCTGAAGATCCTGCAAGATGCGGTGATCCATCAAAGCCAGGCGACACTTTTCCTGGCCCGCCGCGCGGTCTGGGATGCCGGCACGCGCGCCACGCTGGCGGCGCTTTGCGCCCGGCTGGGGCTGGATTGCCCGGCGATCTGAGCGACGGAAATCCGGCCGGGCGGCGTTAGCGGCAAGAACCCTTTCGCCGCCCTGACCGGAGCCATCATGTCGAGCCTGTTCTACCGTTACGCCACGCCCTTCATCACGGGGCTTTTCCTTGTCTCGCTCATTTCGGGGCTGGCGCTGTTCTTCCACATCGGCCCCTCGGGCTTTCATGGCATGCATGAAATCCTGTCGCTGGCGCTGATCGTCCCCTTCGTGCTGCATCTGTGGCGCAACTGGCGGCCGATGGTCAGCTATTTCAAGCGTGGCCCGATGATCGTGGCGCTGGTGGTTTCGACCATCGCCGCCGGGGTGTTCCTGCTGCCCTCGGGAGATGCGGGCGGCACCCGAGGCGGCCCGGCCCCGTTCCGTCTGGCCAATCAGGTGATGCAGCAACCGCTTGCCGTGGTGGCGCCCGCGCTTGGCCTGACGGTGGAACAGGCGACCGCGCGCCTTGCCGCCGCGGGCGTCACCCCCGGCAGCGGCCCGCTGTCCGAGGCCGCGACAGCCTCGGGCAAATCGTTGATGGAGGTGCAGACCGCCCTTCTGGGCAGCGAGTGAGCCACCGTCAACAGCGGCCCTCGCGCCGGCATCGACGCGCCTGCCCCCAACAGCCGCACAACAAAAAACCCCGCAGTTTCCTGCGGGGTTCTTTCTTTTGCCACTGGCCCGGATCAGACCAGTTTCTTGCCCTTCACGCCGGCCCAAATCTTCTTGTTGGTCAGGTAGAGCAGGGCCGAGAGGCCGATCAGGAACAGCACGGCGACAAAGCCCATATGCTTGCGATCCATCAGCTTGGGTTCCGCCGTCCACATCAGGAAGGCCGACACGTCTCGGGACATCTGATCGACCGTGGCGGGCGTGCCGTCCTCATAGGTGACCTGATCGTCCGACAGGGGCGGGTTCATCTTGATCCAGCCGCCGGGGAAGGCGTGGTTTTCATAGAAGGTGGAACCGGCCTCTTCCTTTTCCTCGCCGGAATAGCCGGTGAGGATGGCGTGGATGTATTCCGGCCCGCCGATACCCTTGACGAACTGGTTGATCCCCAGCCCGTAGGGGCCGTGGAAGCCCGCGCGGGCCTTCGCCATCAGCGACAGGTCCGGCGCGCCGGCGCCGGTATTGGCCGGGAACTTGTCGGCCGGAATGGCCGCGCGTTCCTCGCCGGTTTCCTTGTCGATCACCGACAGGGTGGCGGCATAGGCGCGCACCTGATCCTCGGGCAATTCCGGCCCGCCTTCATCGGCGAGCGTGCGGATCGGCACGAATTTCAGGCCGTGGCAGGCCGAGCAGACCTCGGTAAAGACCTGAAGCCCGCGCTGAAGCTGGTGCTTGTCATATTTGCCGAACGGCCCCTCGAACGAGAAGGCGATGTCCTCGATATGGGCGGTGCCGCCTGCGGCCAGGGCCGCGCCGGGCGCCATCATCAGCGTCGTGACAGCGGCGATTGCGATTTTGCGAAGCATCTTCGTCACGTCCTTTCTCACTCGGCCGCCGGATAATGGGCCTTGAAGTCTTCCTCGATCGTCGCCGGCAGCGGCAGCGGCTTTTCGATGATGCCGAGCAGCGGAAGGATGATCAGGAAGTAGGCAAACCAGTAGGTCGCGGCGATGAGCGAGATCCAGTCATAGGGGAACTCGGTCGATTGCGCGCCCACCCACATCAGCACCATGAAATCGACGCAGAGCAGCGCGAACCACCATTTGAACATCGGGCGATACTTGCCCGAGCGCACGCGCGAGGTATCGAGCCAGGGCGCCAGCGCCATGACCGCGATCGCGCCGAACATCGCCAGCACGCCAAAGAACTTGGCGTCCACGATGCCGAAGGTGATGAACTGCACGAATTGCACGGCCCAGACATCGGCGGTGAAGGCGCGCAGGATCGCGTAGAACGGCAGGAAATACCATTCCGGCACGATATGCGCGGGCGTCGCCAGCGGGTTCGCCTCGATATAGTTGTCGGGGTGGCCAAGGTAGTTCGGCATGAAGCCGACGATGGCAAAGAACACCACCAGAATCACCGCCAGGGCGAACAGATCCTTGATGACGTAATAGGGCCAGAACGGCACGGTGTCCTTCTGCGCTTCCTCTTTCGAGCCACGGCGCACATCAATCCCGGCGGGGTTGTTGTTGCCGGTGGTGTGGAAGGCCCAGATATGCACGGCGACCAGCGCGGCAATCACGAAGGGCAGCAGGTAGTGCAGCGAGAAGAAGCGGTTCAGCGTCGCGTTATCGACGGCCGGCCCGCCCAGCAGCCAGGCCTGGATATCCGGCCCGATGCCCGGGATGGCGCCGAACAGCCCGGTGATCACGGTCGCACCCCAGAAGGACATCTGACCCCAGGGCAGCACATAGCCCATGAAGGCGGTGCCCATCATGGCCAGGTAGATCAGCATGCCGACGATCCAGGTCACTTCGCGCGGGGCCTTGTAGCTGCCGTAGTAGAGACCGCGGAAGATGTGCAGATAGACAGCGACAAAGAACAGCGAGGCGCCGTTCGCGTGCAGGTAACGCAGCGCATAGCCGCCGTTCACGTCACGCATGATGTGTTCGACGCTGGCAAAGGCCAGGTCCACATGCGGGGTATAGTGCATCACCAGCACGATGCCGGTCACGATCTGCAACGCAAGGCAGAAGGTCAGGATGATGCCCCAGATCCACATCCAGTTCAGGTTCTTGGGCGTGGGGATCATCAGCGTGTCATAGGCCAGCCCGACAATCGGGAGGCGCGAATGCAGCCACTTTTCGATACCCGTCTTGGGCTCGTAATGGTCGTGCGGAATTCCGGCCATCGGTCTCTCCCTCAGCCCAGCTTGATCGTGGTTTCGTTTTCGAATTTGGCCACCGGCACCGGCAGGTTGCGCGGGGCAGGCCCTTTGCGGATGCGGCCCGACGTATCGTAATGAGAGCCGTGGCAGGGGCAGAACCAGCCACCGAATTCACCGGCGCCATCGCCCAGCGGCACGCAGCCCAGGTGGGTGCAGACGCCCATCATCACCAGCCATTCGCCGGCTTCGTCCAGCGAACGGTTCTGGTCCTCGGCATCGGCGTCGGGCTTGTTGGCATTCTCGGCGCTCGTGTCCACCAGTTCCGACATCTGAACCTTGCGGGCGGCCTCGATTTCCTCGGCGGTGCGGCGGCGGATGAAGACCGGCTTGCCCAGCCATTTCACCGTCAGCTGCGACCCGACGGCCAGCGTGGACACATCGACGTAAATCGAGGCAAGCGCGCGCACATCGGCCGAGGCATTCATCTGGTTGACCAGCGGCCAGACGGCGGCGCCGGTCGCGACAGCGCCCGCCCCGGCCGTGGCGTAGTACAGGAAATCCCGACGGGTGCCTGCGTGATCTTCTGCGTGGGACACGAGATCTTCTCCCTCTCAAGGGCCGCCTCATGCGACCCATGCAAAATCGGGGGCGGCGGTTTCCCGCAACCCGGATGCGCGGGTTTTAGCCAAGCCCTCCTCTCACGTCCAGCGGTCAAAGGCGCGCAGGTGCAGCGAAATGGCGCTTTTGTCGCGGTGTGACCTTGAAGGCGCGCCCGGCGCTTCCTATGCGGGCGCTAACAGGGGGCTCAGGCCGCGGGCGGCCGGGTTTGCTGCATCGACAGGCGGGCCGAGAATTCGGCCTCCCAGGCTGCCAGATGCGGGTGGGCGGCGCGCCAGGGGCGGTCGGCATGGCGGAAATCCAGATAGCCAAGCGCCGCGCCGACGGCGATCTGCCCCATGTTCAGCGGCCCGTTCAACTGCCCCATCCAGCGGCTTTCCAGCGCGTCCAGCGCGCGGGCGATCTTGCCCCATTGCCCTTCCACCCAAGGGGAATGACGCCGCTCCTCGGGGCGGACACGCCATTCGTAAACCATCAGCAAGGCCGCATCGAGAATGCCATCCGCCGTCGCCTCCAGCGTGAGGATCGGCCATTCCGCGCCGGCGGGACCATACAGCCCGGCGCCCGCCTCGGCGTCGATCCAGCGGCAGATGACGCGGCTGTCATAGATCACCTCTCCACTGTCCAGTTCCAGCGCCGGGATCTTGCCCAACGGGTTCAGCGCCGTCACCGTGGCATCCGGCGCAACCGGCGTGCCCGCCACCGGCACCAGCGTTACCCGGCCCAGCAATCCGGTTTCCTGCAAGGCCACCAGCACCTTGCGGACATAGGGCGAGGTCGGCGAATGGAACAGGCGCATGGGGTCTCCTTCCGAATCATCTGCGGTCGATATGCCGTAACGTCACTTTGCGCCGGGCGAGATCCCGGTTGGCGCGGCCGACCTGTCATAGCAGGCTTCCCGAGAGGGAGGACACCATGACCGACAGCCATACCGCGCGGGCGACCGCGCTTGACCTGGAACCCGAAAGCCCGCTGCCCGAGGATATTGCCGCCTATTTCGGCAAATGTCAGGAAAAGCTGGGCCTCATTCCCAATGTGCTTCTGGCCTATGCCTTTGACGCCGAAAAGCTGCGCGCCTTTTCCGCGATGTATAACGACCTGATGCTGGCGCCCTCGGGCTTGACCAAGGCCGAACGCGAGATGATCGCGGTGGCGGTTTCGGCGCAGAATGAATGCGTCTATTGCCTGACAGCCCATGGCGCGGCGCTGCGGCAGCTGACCGGCAACCCCGCCCTGGCCGAGACCATCGCCCAGAACTGGCGCGTGGCCGAGATCACCGAGCGCCAGCGTGCCATGCTGGCCTTTGCGGTCAAGCTGACCAATAGCCCCGCCGAGATGGCCGAGGCCGACCGCGCCCTGCTGCGGGCGCAGGGGTTCAACGACCATGACATCTGGGATATCGGCGCCGTTGCCGCGTTCTACAACATGTCGAACCGGCTGGCCGCGGCGGTCGAGATGCGGCCCAACCCCGAATATCACGCCATGGCGCGCTGATCGCCAAAGCAAAAGGCCGCCCGGTTACCCGCGCGGCCTTTCAATCTGCTGGCAGAACGCCTCAGCCCTGACGGGCCTTGTAGCGCTTCTGGGTCTTGTTGATCACATAGACCCGGCCTTTACGGCGCACAACCTGACAGTCGCGGTGACGCGTCTTCAGCGAGCGCAGCGAGTTCTTGACCTTCATGGCCATCTCTCCATATCGCGGCGCGCGTGCGCCTTGAAAACTCGTGCCTTCTTGCGAAAGCGGTGAAAATGGTGGGCGGTACTGGGATCGAACCAGTGGCCACTACGATGTCAACGTAGTGCTCTACCGCTGAGCTAACCGCCCACGCTCCGTCCGGTGTTGCCACAAGCCCTTGTTCCAAAAGAACAGGCGCGGCAGCCCCGCGTCGGTGGAGCGGTCTATAAAGAGAGTCGCCGGGGGGATCAAGAGGGTTTCGGCACAGAAAATTTCTGCGCTATATCTGGGGGCATGGTTCACCGCACCGCCACCGAAGCCTGCGACCTGATCCGCCCCGTTGAACAGGCGGTGCCGCTGGTATTTTCCTCGCCGCATAGCGGGCGGGTCTATCCGCGGGCCTTTCTGGCGGGTTCCGCGCTCGATTCGCATCATCTGCGGTCGTCCGAGGATGCTTTCGTGGACGAACTCTTTGCCGACGCGCCCCATCTGGGGGCGCCGCTGCTGCTGGCCAATGTGCCGCGCGCCTATGTCGATCTGAACCGCGCCCCTGATGAGCTGGACCCCGCGCTGATCGAAGGTGTGACGCGGATGCCGCATAATCCGCGCATCTGTTCCGGGCTGGGGGTGATTCCCCGCGTCGTGGCGCAGGGACGGCCGATCTATCGCGGCAAGATCCCCCGGGCCGAGGCCGAGCTGCGGCTGGAGCGGTTCTGGCACCCCTATCACCTCACCCTGCGCGGCCTGATGGAGGAAACGCACCGTCGCTTTGGCCAGGCGGTGCTGCTCGATTGCCATTCGATGCCGCATGAGGCGATCGAGGGGCATGGACGGCTGGGCGCACCGCAGCCCGATGTGGTGCTGGGCGACCGTTTCGGCGCCGCTGCCGCGCGCGATGTGGTGGACCGGATCGAGGCCGCCTTTCGTGGCGCCGGTCTGCGGGTGGCGCGGAACGTGCCATTTGCCGGCGCGCATATCACCCAGGCCTATGGCCGCCCCTCGCGCCGCCATCACGCCGTGCAGATCGAGATCGACCGCGCGCTTTACATGCACGAGGCCCGTATCGAAAAACGCGCCGATTTCGACGTCTTCCGCCGCCTGATCGGGTCGGTGCTGGCCGAAATCGTCGCGGGCATGGCCCCGCCCGGCGCGCTGGCCGCGGAATAGCGCTATTCCGCCGCGCCGATCATCGGCGGTGTTTCGGGCGCCAGTTCCTCGAAATCGAAATTGTCCAGCCGGCGGGCGCGCTTGCCCGCCTTTTCGGCGCTGATGCGAATCTCGTCGATATCCTTGGCGGCCTGGCCGAAATGGCGGTCCAGATTGGCGACGCGTTCCCCCAGCCGCGAGACATCCTGATACAGCATCGCCAGTTCCTTGCGGATGGCACCGGCCTGTTCGCGCATCCGCGCATCCTTCAGCACCGCCCGCATGGTGTTGAGCGTGGCCATGCAGGTGGTGGGCGACACGATCCAGACCTTTGCCGCGAACCCCTCGCGCACCAGTTCGGGGAAATTGGCGTGCAATTCGGCATAGACCGCCTCGGAGGGCAGGAACATCAGCGCGCCGTCGGCGGTCTCGCCCTCCAGGATATAGCGGTCGGCGATGGCGCGGATATGGCTGCGCACCGCCTGCCGCAACAGCCGGGCCGCCGCATCGAATTCAGGCTGGGTCTGGGCGCGGCGCAACGCCTCATAGGGTTCCAGTGGGAACTTGCTGTCGATCACGATCGGGCCGGGGGGCTGGGGCAGATGCACCAGACAATCGGCGCGTCGCCCGTTCGACAGCGTGGCCTGCATCGTATAGGCATCCGAGGGCAGCGCCTTCAGCACGATATCGTGCAACTGGATCTCGCCAAAGGCGCCGCGGGTCTGCTTGTTCGACAGGATATCCTGCAAGGACAGCACATTGCCCGACAGTTTCTCGATATTTGCCTGCGCCTTGTCGATGGTTTCCAGCCGCTGCTGCAATTCACCCAGGCTGCGCGCGGTGCGGGTCGCGGTGCCATGCAGGCTGTCGCCCATCTGGCGCTGCACCTCGGCCAGGCGCTGTTCCATCACCTGTAACATCGCGGTCTGGCTCATTGCCTGCGCCTCGGAGACGTGGTGCAGGCCGCCGGCCAGCCGCTCCTGCCCTTCAGCCAGCGACTGCACGCGCTGCGCCATCAGCCCCACCTGCTGCACCATGGGCGCCGAGGCCCCGCGCGCCGCCCGCAGCGTCAGCCACAGCATCAGGAACAGCAGTGCCAGCACACCCGCCACGGCCAGCACCAGCGGATCGTTCCACATCAGTTCAAGGGGGCCCAGGCGGATCATCGGCGTCCGAACAGTTTTTCGATATCGGCAAGGCGCAGCTCGACATAGGTCGGGCGGCCATGGTTGCACTGGCCCGACATCGGGGTCGCCTCCATCTCGCGCAGCAGCGCGTTCATCTCCTCGGCGCGCATCTGGCGGCCAGAGCGGACCGAGCCATGGCAGGCCATCCGGCTCAGCACCGCGTCGATGCGGCCTTTCAGCCGGTCCGACCGGCCCAGATCGGCCAGATCGTCGAGTATATCGCGGATCAGCGCGGCGGCGTCGATCTTGCCCAGCAGTGCGGGGGTTTCGCGCACCGCAATGGCACCGCCGCCAAAGGGTTCGATCACCAGCCCCAGCCCGGCCAGATCCTCGGTCATGTCCAGCAGCCGCGCGGCGTCGGGTTCCGACAGATCGACGATTTCCGGGATCAACAGCGCCTGCGCCGCGATGCCCGTCTCTGCCGCCTGGGCCTTCAGCCGTTCATAGACCAGCCGCTCATGCGCGGCGTGCTGATCGACGATGACCATGCCCCGCGCGGTCTGGGCGATGATGTAATTCTCGTGCAGCTGCGCACGCGCGGCGCCCAGCGGGCGTTCGGTCAGGTCGGGCGCGGGGGGGGCTACCGCCTCCACCCGTGCCGAGGGCGCCTCGGCAAAGCCGAAATCCGGCAGCGGCGCCGGGGCCTGCGCGGCATAGGCGCGCGACAGAACGGGCTGCGACGGGCGGTCCATCTGATAGATGCGGGGCGCGGGGGCCGGTTCGGGGCGGAACGCCTCCAGCGTCTCGGTCGCGACGGTGCTGGAGGCGCGATGCCCCGCCCCGCTCAGCGCCAGCCGCAGCCCCGAAACGATCAGCCCGCGCACCAGCGCCGGTTCGCGGAACCGCACCTCGGCCTTGGCGGGGTGGACGTTCACGTCCACGCGCTCGGGGTCGCACTGGATGTTCAGCACCGCCGCCGGATGGCGGTCGCGGCTCAGCACATCCATGTAGGCCGCGCGCAGGGCGCCGAACAATTGCTTGTCCAGCACCGGGCGGCCATTCACGAACAGGAATTGCGCCACCGACGACCCGCGCGAATAGGTGGGCAGCGCGGCATAGCCGACCAGCCGCAGCCCCTCGCGGTCCAGATCAATGCGAAGCGCGTTGTCGGTGAAATCCGTGCCGATCACCCGGGCCAGCCGGCCATGCAGCGCGTCAAAGAAATCGCCATTCTCCGGCTCGGCGCGGAACACCACCCGCCCCTCGCCGCCGCCGGTCACATCGCGCAGGGTAAAGCCGACATGCGGCTCGGCCAGCGCCAGCCGTCTGACGACATCAGCGATGGCGCCCATCTCGGCCCGGTCCGAGCGCATGAATTTCAGCCGCGCGGGTGTGGCAAAGAACAGATCGCGCAGTTCCACCACCGTGCCCCGGCTCAGCGCGGCGGGGCGCAGCGCGCCCATGCGTCCGCCCTCGACCGCCAGCGACACCGCCTCGTGCCCCTCGGCGCGCGAGGTCAGGCTCAGCCGACCCACCGCGCCCAGCGAGGGCAGCGCCTCGCCGCGAAAGCCGAAGCTGCGGATATTCAGCAGATCCGACCCGTCGATCTTGGACGTGGCATGGCGCGACAGCGCCAGCGGCAGGTCATCGCCGGTCATGCCGCAGCCGTCATCGGTGACGCGGATCAGGGTCTTGCCGCCCTCGGCATAATCGACCGTGATGCGCCGGGCGCCGGCATCCAGCGCGTTTTCCACCAGTTCCTTGACGGCCGAGGCCGGACGCTCCACCACCTCGCCTGCCGCGATGCGGTTGATCGCGGCTTCGTCCAGTTGGCGGATCACAGGCCGCGTCATCTTGGGGGTATCGAGCATCATGCCACGATACCTAGCATGGGCGGGCAGATTCGGCCATGGGCTTTCACCCCCGCCACACGGCCGGGCAAAGCAAAACCCCGCCGGTTGCGGCGGGGTTCGGGGTCAGGCTTCGGGGATCAGGATCTCGCGCTTGCCGACATGGTTGGCGGGGGTCACGACGCCCTCCTCCTCCATCTGTTCCACCAGGCGCGCGGCCTTGTTATAGCCGATGCCCAGCTTGCGCTGGATGTAAGAGGTGGAACATTTCCGGTCGCGCGCGACAATCGCCACGGCCTGATCATAAAGCGCATCCTCGCCATCGGTATTGCCGCCGGCATTGAGCCCCAGCACCGCGTCGATATCGCCCGCCACCTCGTCATCCGGGCCTTCGACCACGCCCGACATGTATTGCGGCGGGCCAAAGGATTTGAGGTGGTTCACGATCTCCTCGACCTCCTCGTCCGAAACGAAGGGTCCGTGAATGCGGGTGATGCGCGCGCCATTGCCCATATAGAGCATGTCGCCCTGCCCCAGCAGCTGTTCGGCGCCCTGTTCGCCCAGGATGGTGCGGCTGTCGATCTTGGAGGTGACCTGGAAGGAAATCCGAGTGGGGAAGTTCGCCTTGATCGTGCCGGTGATCACATCGACCGAAGGCCGCTGCGTCGCCATGATCAGGTGAATGCCCGAGGCCCGCGCCATCTGCGCAAGACGCTGGATGCAGGCCTCGATCTCCTTGCCGGCGACCATCATCAGGTCGGCCATCTCGTCCACGATCACCACGATATAGGGCAGCGCGACCGGGGCG
This sequence comes from Gemmobacter caeruleus, assembly GCF_008271655.1. GTDB lineage: Bacteria > Pseudomonadota > Alphaproteobacteria > Rhodobacterales > Rhodobacteraceae > Gemmobacter > Gemmobacter caeruleus. Next base: position 75,101 of record NZ_VKKX01000054.1, on the reverse strand, counting down.
AATTCCTCGGTCTCGAACACGGGTTCGCCCGTATCCTCGTCAAAGCCGGTCTGGATGGTGCGGCGGAACATCTCGCCCGCGGCCTGCGCTTCGCGCACGCGGCCGTTATAGCCGTCGATGTTGCGCACGCCCATCTTCGACATCTTGCGATAGCGTTCCTCCATCTCGCCCACGACCCATTTCAGGGCGACGACCGCCTTTTTCGGGTCGGTCACCACGGGCGACAGAAGGTGCGGAATGCCGTCATAGACCGACAGTTCCAGCATCTTGGGGTCGATCATGATCAGTCGGCATTCCTCGGGCGTCAGCTTGTAGAGCAGCGACAGGATCATGGTGTTGATCGCGACCGACTTGCCCGAGCCAGTGGTGCCCGCGATCAGCAGGTGGGGCATCTTGGACAGGTTGGCCACAACCGGGTCGCCGCCGATATCCTTGCCCAGCGCCAGCGGCAGCCGCATGTTGCTGTCGCCAAAGTCGCGCGCGGCGAGGATCTCGCGCAGCACCACCTTTTCGCGGCTGGCATTGGGCAGTTCGATGCCGATCACCGACCGGCCCGGCACGGTGGAGACCCGCGCCGACAGCGCCGACATCGACCGCGCGATATCGTCGGCCAGACCGATCACCCGGCTGGCCTTGAGGCCCGGCGCGGGTTCCAGTTCATACATGGTGACAACGGGACCGGGACGGACCGAGACGATTTCGCCTTTCACGCCGTAATCATCCAGCACGGATTCGAGCATGCGGGCGTTTTCTTCCAGCGCCTCATCCGACAGCGCATGGCGTTGAACGGTCGAGGCCGATGCCAGAAGCGAGAGCGGCGGCAGTTCGTATTCCTGCGTCACCTGATCCTCGAACCGCAGGCGGGGCTGGGCCTCGGCCACGGCGCGGGTCGAGGGTTGCAGCGGCTTTTTCGCCGGGTGCTGCACCACGCCGCGCTTGACCTCGGGCGCGACCAGCGGCGCCGCGGGATGCGGCAGCGCGCCATCGCGTTGCGGTGCGACGCGCAGCGGCATCGGATTGCCCGGCACCTGCATCGGCGCGGCGCCAAGGGGGGTATAATCGTCCTCGGCGAAATCGTCCTGCGTATCGGGCTGCCAATCGGCGGGATCGTCGCCATAATCGGCCAGATCGTCTGACAGGCCGAAAGACGGCTCCGGCAGGTGCGGCGCGGGGGCGCTGCGGCGCAGGAAGGCCGGGGCGGGCGCGGGGGCCTCGTCCCAGACGGGTTCGGCCATGGTCTCGGCCACGGGTTCGATCACCGGGGCCGGCTGCATCGCGGCCGGTGCGCCGAGGGGGCGCGACAGCGGCGCCGGGCGACCGGCCTGCGGCACCTCTTGCGGGGCCAGTCCTTGCGCCCGGGCGGCGCCGGCACGGATCGCCGCCGCCACGGCCGAAGCGGCCGCGGCTGCCGCGCCCTGGGCCGGTCGTGCGGCAGATTGCGGGGCTGCCGGGTGCAGCATCAGCGGCGGCATCGCCGGAGAGGCCAGGGCCGACCGGGCCACCGGGGCCAAGACAGGGGCCGTCATGGGGGCGACGGGGCGCTGTGCCACCTGCTGCGCCAGTTGCTGCTGTGCCGCCGCCGCTCGCGCCGCGGCCGAGGCCACGGCGGCCGATACCGCAGTCATCGCCGGCATCGCGGCCGGATCGACGGGGGCGGCCACCAGCGGCGGCTCTGCCCGCAGGCCCGGCTGCACCCGCCGTGCCAGTGCCGGTTCGCGGCGGGCGATCGCGGCTTGCAGCGGGGTCATATGCGGCTGCGGTGCCGCGGCGCCCTTGCCCAGCCGCACGCGGTTGCGGATCACATCCGAGATGCGCGCCTTGATGCGGTCTTCGGGGGGCAGGTCGTCGTCGGCCATCTGGAAGTCTTCAAACGCGGGTTGGATTTCGGGGATTTCAGGCTCGGGCGCGCCAAAGAACAGGCGCCCCAACAGCCCTTCGCGCTTTTTCGGCGCGGCCATGGGTATCGGCTCATAGCCCTCGGCCATGGGCGCGTGCTGGGGCATGGGCGCAGCCATGCCGCGCAGCGGCGTCGCGGTCCCGTAATCGGGCTGCCAGTCGGCGTCATCTTCCAGCACGAAATCGTCTTCGGGGTGATGCGACAGCGGCGGCTCCATCTCGGCGCGGATCACCCGGCTGCGGCGGGCGCCGGCGGCGGCCATGGGCGGCGGCGCCGACAGGTTGACCGGCGCGCGGGCCATCAGATCGGCCTCGGCGGTGCGCAGGGCCTGCGCATCTGCGCGGCGCTGGCGGTGGCGTTCCTGCAAGGCCTGCGCGGCCTGCACTGCCCCGACCCCACCCCGACCGGCAAGCTGCATCGCCTGGGAATAGGTCATGACCGACCCGACCGCCAGGAAATGCCGCAGCGCCAGCAGTTCTTCGCGGTCAACGCCGGTGACGAAGCTCAGCATCGCCAGCGCCGCCAGCCCCATCAGCAGCGACATGAGCTTGAGCCCGAAGGTCGCCTTGACCGGGGCCACACCCAGCAGCGCCCCCACCACGGCATCGCCAAAGCGGCCGCCCAGACCGAAGGTATGCGCGCGTTCCCAGGCCTCGCCCGGGACATGGGTCGCGGCAAAGGCCGAGACCATCGCCACCGCGATCAGCGCAAAGACCATGCGCGACATCGCCCGGTCAGCCCCGCGATGCAGCACGAAGCGCAACCCCCAGGCGAACAGGATCAGCGGAATGGCCCAGGCGCCGCGCCCGATGATGATCATCAGGGTCGAGGAGATCGCCGCCCCCAGCCCGCCCAGCCAGTTGCTCACCGGCTGGTCCGAGGCGACAAGCCAGCCCGGATCCTCGGGCGAATAGCTCAGCAGCATGGCGACAAAGATCGTCGCCAGCGCCATCAGCCCCAGCCCGATCAATTCGCGCGCCCGGCGTTCCAATGCGGCCTGGGTATTGGGGTCCACCAGCGGGTCGCGTTGACGCATCTGATAAAGAGCCATGGGAACCTCAGCCGTAAAGACAATCGCGCAGCCGGGTCAGGCCACGCTCGGTTTCTTCTTCTGCCGCGACAAGCGCGACGCGAATATAGGGCTTGCCGGGGTTCTGCCCGGCCACATCGCGCGACAGATAGGCGCCGGGCAGAACCCGCACCCCCGTCTCGGTCCAGAGCTTGACCGTCGCCGCCTCGCCATCCTCGACCGGCAGCCACAGGAAAAAGCCCCCTTCGGGCGAAGCATAGCCCTGCATGCCGCCAAAGATGCGGTCGGCCATGGCGAACTTGGCCTGATAGCGCGCGCGCGAGGTGGTGACGTGATCCTCATCCGCCCAGGCGGCCTCGGCCACCCGTTGCAGCGGCAGGGGCAGCGGTGCCCCGGCAAAGGCGCGCAGCTTGCGCAGGCGGATCATGCTTTGCGGCCCGGCAGCCGCGAAACCCGACCGCAGGCCCGGCAGGTTCGACCGTTTCGACAGCGAATGAAAGGCCACCACGCGTTCGGGGTCGGCGCCGATCTCGGCTGCGACCTCCAGAATGCCGGGCGGCGGGGCGGTGCGCCAGATCTCCGAATAGCATTCATCGGCGAAGATCTGGAAATCATGCTTTTCCGCCAGCGCGAGCAGCGTCTTCCAATAGTCGCGGCTGGCCACGGCACCCTGCGGATTGGCGGGCGAGCAGATATAGGCCACGGTCACGCGATCCAGCAGATCGGCGGGCAGGCCGGCATAATCGGGCAGATGGCCGGTGGCGGCGGTGGCCGGCACATAGACAGGTTCTGCCCCCACGGTCAGCGCGGCCACGGCATAGACCTGATAGAACGGGTTGGGCATCAGCACGACCGGCTGCTTGCCGCGCTTGGTTTCCGGGCTCAGCGCGATGCAGGCGTTGAACAGCCCCTCGCGCGTGCCGTTCAGCACCATCAGCCGATCCTCGGCCAGGGTCACGCCATAGCGCCGCGCCACCCAGCCCGAGATCGCGCCCAGCAATTCGGGCGTCCCGTCATTGGGCGGATAGACCCCGAAGCCCGCAAGGTTCGCCGCCAGGATCGGCCCGACAAAGGCGGGCATGTCATGCTTCGGCTCGCCAATGGTCATGGCAAGCGGGGCACCGCCCGGGGGCATGTGATCAATCAGCTTCCGCAGACGCGGAAACGCATAATCCGGCAGGTTCGAGAACCGCTCAGGAAACGCCATTATACTGCCTCATGTCAGGGTCGTATCGCCCCGTTTGACAGGCAGGATAACGGGCAAGTTCTTCCCGGTCCAGCAAAACGACACACCAAAGGTGGGGGCGTCACGCAGGTTGTGGCGTTTTTGCCCGCGCCTTATCCAAGCGCATGCTCCACCGCGGCGCCCAGCCGCAACAGCCGTTCCTCCTGCATGGCCGGCCCCATCAGCGACAGGCCGCAAGAGGGCTGCATGGTGGGCAGGGTCAACACGCAAAGCCCCATCAGATTGCCGATGCGGGTATTGCGCAGGGCCAGCAGGTTTTCGGCGGTGAAATAGGCGTGATCGTCGATCAGGCGCTGCGCATCGGGCGGAAGGATCGGCGAAGTGGGCAGCAGCACGGCGTCAAAGCCGCCGGTCCGCCGCTCCCATTCCTTGCGCAGATCGCCCAGGCGGCGCCAGGCGCGCACATATTCGGTGGCCTTGACGGTGGCGCCGGCGCGGAACCGCTCCAGCACCGGGGGAAACATCTTTTGCGGCGCGCCCTCGATCACCTCGCCCCAGATGGCATAGGCCTCGGGGGTGAACAGCAGGCCCGCCAGGTCCATCGCCTCGGCCACTTCGGGGGCGGTGAAATGGTCGATCGTGGCGCCGGCATTGGCCATGCGATGCAGCGCATCCTCGAACCCGTTGGCGGGGGCCTCGCGGATCTGGTCGAAGGCCACGGTATCCAGCACGCCGAACCGGGCATTGGTCAGCGTGGCGCCTTTCAGATCCGCCGGCCGACGCGCGGTCAGCGCCGACAGGATCAGCGCGCAATCCTCGACGGTAGAGGCCAGCGGCCCGACCGTATCGAACTGTTCGCAAAGCGGCACCACACCCTTGAGCGACAGCCGCCCATGCGTGGTCTTCAACCCGACCAGATCGTTCCAGGCGGCGGGCAGGCGCACCGATCCGCCGGTATCCGACGCGATTGCCGCCGCCGCCAGCCCGAAGGCCACCGACGCCGCCGCGCCCGAGGATGACCCGCCCGGCACCGCACCGGGAAAGTTGATGCAAGGCGGCGTCGCCGTCACCGGGTTGAGGCCAAGTCCGGAAAAGGCCAGTTCTGTCATATGGGTCTTGCCCAGACAGACCAGGCCCTGTGTGGTGGCGGTGTGCAGCACCTCGGCATCCTGCGCGGGGATGCGGCCCTTCAGCAGCGCGCTGCCGGCCTCGCAGGCCACGCCCGCCACATCGAAATTGTCCTTCCAGCTGAGCGGCACACCATCCAGCGGACCGATCCGCGTGCCGGCGCGCTGCCGTCCTGCCGCGGCGACGGCGGTCGAACGGGCGTGATCGGCGGTGGTGCGCGCATAGATCTGGCGTGCCTCGGGGTGGCGGGCGATCGCGTCCAGATAGGCTTCGGTCAGGTCCACCGGGTTGATCTTGCCCGCCTCGATCGCGCGGCCCAGATCCGCCGCGCTCCGCCCGAGCCATTTGTCCATCATCGCCCGACCCTCCTGTTTCGCCCCACGCTAGCGGCGCAACAACGCATGGACAATCCCGAACGGCGGGGCATAGTGGCGCCATGAGCGAAGATTGCGACATTCTGATTGCGGGCGGCGGGCTGAACGGGCCGGCGCTGGCGCTGGCACTGGCCCAGGGCGGGCTGAAGGTCATCGTGGTGGACAGCCGCCCTGCCCCGGCCCGCGCCGAGGCGGGGTTTGACGGGCGGGCCTATGCGCTGGCGCTGGCGTCGCGGCGGCTGCTGGCGGTGACGGGCGTCTGGCCCCGGATCGAAAGCCCCCAGCCGATCCTGAAGATCAAGGCCAGCGACGGGGTGGCCGGGCGCGGCCCCTCCCCTCTCTGGCTGGGCTTTGATTCGGCGGAACTGGAAGAAGGCCCGATGGGCTTCATGGTCGAAGACCGGCATCTTTACGCGGCCTTTCTGGCCGCTCTGCGCGACATGCCGGGCATCACGCTTCTGTCCGGCGAAACCGTGACGGCACAAGAGGTTGACCCGCAGGGAGTGACGGTCACGCTGGCATCGGGCCGGCAGATCGCGGCGCGGCTGCTGGTGGGCTGCGACGGGCGGCAATCGGGCGTGGCCAGCCGCGCGGGCATCCGCCGCAGCGGCTGGGGCTATGGCCAGACCGCGCTGGTCACCGCGATCCGGCACGAAAAGCACCATGAGGGCACCGCGCATCAGTTCTTCATGCCCTCGGGGCCGCTGGCCATCCTGCCGCTGGCAGGGGGGCACCATTCCAGCATCGTCTGGAGCGAGAGTGACGCCACCGCGCAGGCCATTCACGCGCTGGACGATGACGGCTATCTGGCCGCGCTGCGCCCGCGTTTCGGCGATTTTCTGGGCGAGATCGCGCTGGCCGGCGCGCGTTTCACCTATCCGCTGAACCTGACGCTGGCCAACAGCTTTGTCGCGCCACGCGTGGCACTGGTGGGCGATGCGGCGCACGGCGTGCATCCGATCGCCGGGCAGGGCCTGAACCTTGGCCTGCGCGACGTGGCGGCGCTGGCGCAGGTCGTGATCGAGGCGCATCGCCGCGGCGAGGATTTCGGCAGCCTGACCACACTGGAGCAATATCAGCGCTGGCGGCGGTTCGACAGCACGGTGCTGGCGCTTGGCATGGATAGCGTGAACCGGCTGTTTTCCAACGACAACCCGCTGCTGCGCGCCGGGCGCGATCTGGGGCTTGGGCTGGTGAATGCCATGCCGGGGCTGCGGCGCGGCTTCATGCGGCAGGCGGCGGGGCTGACCGGCGATCTGCCGCGGCTGCTGGCGGGGCGGCCGATCTGAGGCGCGGCGCTATTCCAGCGGGCGCGCCTCGGAAACCAGCATGATCGGGATGCCGTCGCGCACCGGAAAGGCCAGATTGGCCGCCTTGGAGATCAGCTCCTGCCGCTCCGCATCCCAGGTCAACTGGGCCTGCGTCACCGGGCAGACCAGCGATTCCAGCATCCGGCGTTCTACCGTGACCGTGTCCATCATTGCAGCGGCTCCCCGTCCGTGCCGCCCCGAAGGGCGATTTCCATCAAAGTGACCAGCGTCTCGCAGCGCGTGGGCAACGAGGGCGCCTCCAGCAGGGCCTGCTTGTCGGCGGCGTCGAAGGGGCACAGCATCGACAGCGTGGTGATCAGCAGCTCGGGCTCGGCCTCTTGCAGGCTGTCCCAATCGGTCGAAAGCCCCTGCGAGGCGAAATAGCGCGCCAGCAGATCCAGAAACCCGGCGCGGTCGAAACCGGGATAGGTCTCGGCCCCGGCCAGATCGCGGGCAAAGGGCGCCCAATCCACGGCAAAGCGGCGATAGGGGGTAAAACCCTCCACCTCGTCGCGCAGCCGGAACCGCGAGATGCCGGTCAGCGTGATCATGTAGCGGCCATCTTCGGTTTCCGAAAACCCGGTCAGCCTACCGGCGCATCCGATCAGATGCAGCCGCTGCCCGCCGGGCGTGTCATGCGGCTGCACCATGCCGATCAGCCGGTGATCGGTCTTCATGCAATCGGTCAGCATGGCCAGATAGCGCGGCTCGAAAATATGCAGCGGCAAACGGCCCCGGGGCAGCAACAGCGCCCCGGGCAAGGGAAAGACCGGGATCACCTCCGGCAGATCGGTCGTTCTTGTCATGGTTCAGAGCCTAGCCCGCCCACGGCGATCAGGCAAAGATCATTGACGAAAGCTTGCGCCGCCCCTTCAGCACAATGGGGTCTTGCGGCTTCAGCGCATCGAAAATGGTGAAAAGCTGCGCCCGGGCGGCGCCGTCATTCCATTCCCGGTCGCGGCGGAACAGATCGAGCAGTTCATCCACCGCTTCCTCGACCTTGCCGGCGGCATTCAGCGCCACGGCAAGATCAAAGCGCGCCTGATTGTTGGCGGGGTCGGCGGCAACGGCGGCGCGCAGCTCGGCCTCGGGGCCGGCATTGGCGGCCTGCTTGGCCAGTTCGATCTGGGCGCGGGCGGCCTCGACCTCTTTCGCCTGCGCGATCCTGGCCGGCGCGCCGGCGAGGAACGCCTCGGCCTGTTCCAGATTGCCGGCAGCCAGATGCGCACGGACCAGACCGCCAAAGGCGGCGGGGTTTTCCGGATCTTCGCCCAGGATGGCGGCAAAGATTTCGGCCGCCCCGAGGGCGTCACCCTCGGTCAGCGATTGCTCGGCCATGTCCAGCGCCTCGCCCAGACCGCCGTCACCGGCCATGCCCGCCACGCGGTCGATGAATTTCTGGATCTCGGATCCCGGCAGCGCGCCCTGGAAACCATCGACCGGCTGGCCCTGCCAAAAGGCATAGACGGTGGGAATCGACTGGATGCGCAGTTGCCCGGCGATCATCTGGTTTTCGTCAACATTGACCTTGACCATCTTGACCCGGCCCTTGGCCGCGGTCACCGCCGCCTCCAGCGCGGGGCCAAGCTGTTTGCAGGGGCCGCACCAGGGCGCCCAGAAATCGACGATCACCGGCACTTCGCGGCTGGTCTCGATCACGTCGGCCATGAAGGTGGCCTCGGACGAATCCTTGATCAGGTCGCCTTGCGGCAGGGCGTTTTCGGTCAGTCCGAACATGGGATCCTCACGCAGGATGGCTTTGCCCCCTATATGGGCGGCGCGGGCGCAAAGGCCAAGGGGGTTTGCAGCACCGCGCGGCGGCGATAGCCTGCGCCAAACCCGCGAGGAGCGCGCAATGCCCACCATCCTGACCTTTGGCGACAGCAATACCCACGGCACGCCCCCCATGGCCGACCCCGAGACCTATGCCCGTTTCGATGCGGCAACCCGCTGGCCGCAGGTCATGGCCCGCGCGCTTGGCTGGGATCTGGTCGAGGAAGGCCTGCCCGGCCGCACCGCGCAATTCGACGATCCGGGCATGGACGGGCTGATGAACGGCCACCCTGCCCTGCGCCAGGCGCTGCAAAGCCATGGGCCGATCGACGTGCTGACGATCATGCTGGGCACCAATGACGTGAAGACCCGCTTTGGCGCCAGCCCCGAAACCGTGATGGGCGGGGTCGCCGGGCTGCTCGATCTGGCGACGGGGGCCGAGATGCAGACCCGGCATGGCGGCTTTCGCGTCTTGCTGATCTGCCCGCCGCCGGTCATGGAAACCGGCGTTCTGGCCGCCGATTTCTGGGGGGCGGCCGCGAAATCCCGCGCCTTGCCGCCGCTTTATGCCGCGCTTGCGGCCTCGCGCAAGGCGGGGTTCCTCGATGCGGGTCAGGTGATCGCGGTCAGCCCGCTGGACGGCGTGCATTTCGAGGCCGCTGCCCATGCCACCCTTGGCGCCGCCGTGGCCGAGGCAGTGCGGCGGCTCTGATCACAGATCGAAGGTCGCCAGCACCGGCACATGGTCCGAGGGCTGATCCCAGCCCCGGCAGGGCCGCAGGATGCGCGAGCCATGCGCCGCGTTGGAAATGTCGGGCGTGGCCCAGATGTGATCCAGCCGGCGCCCCTTGTCGGCGCCATCCCAATCGGCGGCGCGATAGCTCCACCAGCTGTAAAGCCGCCCCTCGGGCAGATCCTGCCGCGTCACATCCACCCAGCGGCCGGCCTCCTGCGCGGCACCCAGATGCTCCACCTCGATCGGGGTATGGCTCACGATCTTCAGAAGCTGCTTGTGGCTCCAGACATCATCCTCGCGCGGGGCGATGTTGAGATCGCCCACCAGAATCGACCGCTCAGGCCGGTTGCCATGCGCCCAGTCGCGCATCTGCGTGAGGTAATCGAGCTTTTGGCCGAATTTCACGTTCTGTTCGCGGTCGGGGATGTCGCCGCCGGCAGGCACATAGAAATTATGGACCGTCACACCGTTTTCCAGCCGCGCCGCCACATGGCGCGCATGGCCGAGGGCCGCGAAATCCTCGCCGCCGGCATCGCTGATCGGCTGTTTCGACAGGATGGCGACGCCGTTATAGCCCTTTTGCCCCCGCGCGACGACATGGCTGTAGCCCAAGGCGCGGAACCCGTCGAAGGGGAACTTTTCCACCGGGGTCTTGATCTCTTGCAGGCAGAGGATATCGGGCGCCTCCTCCTGCATCAGGCGGCAGACCAGCGCCTCGCGCAGGCGGACCGAATTGATGTTCCAGGTGGCAATGGTAAAGGTCATGGGCATCTCCTTGGCCCCTATTTCTAGGGGCCAGACTGCCCTGGGGCAACCCGGAGCCTGCGGTTACTGAATGGTATAGGTGCCCGCTTCGCAGATGTTGGATTTGTCTTCCAGCACATCGCCATCGGCAAAGACCATCCGCAGGTCGTAATCGCAGCCGCTGGCCCCGGCGATCTGCACCTGCCCCTCGCTGCCGGCCGCCAGCGCGCCCCCGGCGAGGATGTTTTCCTCCCAGTTGTCGCTGCCCACGGGCGAGGCGTAGAATTCCGTCAGTTCCGACCCGGTCTGGTTCGACAGGGTAAAGGACACGTCATCGGCCAGAGCCAGCCCCGGCAGGGCCAGGGTCAGGCCGGCCACCATCAGAATGCAACGCAGGATCATTGCGCGGACCTCCGGGCGCGGGGTGCGCCTTGTGCCAAAGATAGGGGTTTGGCCCCGCGTTTCAACTGCCGCGCCAGGGGGGAGAATTCGGCGCCGCGCGTCAGGCCAGACGAAAATGACCGGGCCCAAGGCCCGGCCAGTCACCCTCAGGGAGGCGAACGGCAGACTGCCAAGCGCCGTTCACCCGTTCAGGCTAACACAACCCAGAAGAGAATTCCAGCAATGTCGCGCCGGGCGGCGGACAGAAAAAAGGCCGGGCAAGATGCCCGGCCAGTCCAACAGGGAGGAGCCGTGTCATAACCCCGACACGGCGAGGGGAACCGATGGGCCAGACGATGAAATGGGGAACATCGCCCTGCCGTTCACCCAGATTTATGTGCGCATCCTGTCAACAATAAGGCCCATAGATGTTAATTTCCACCTAAAGCCGCAGCGTTGCGAATGCGTCACACCACCAGCCGGTAACCCCCGCTCTCTGTTACCAGCAGACGGGCGTTGGAGGGATCGGGTTCAATCTTCTGCCGCAGACGGTAGATATGGGTCTCGAGCGTATGGGTCGTGACCCCGGCATTATAGCCCCAGACCTCATGCAGCAGCACATCCCGCGCCACAACCCCTTGTTGAGCGCGATAGAGGAACTTCAAGATATTCGTCTCTTTCTCGGTCAGACGAACCTTGCGTTCTTTCTCGTCCACCAGCAGCTTCTGCGCCGGCTTGAACGTGTAGGGGCCAAGCTGAAAGATCGCATCCTCGGATTGTTCATGCTGGCGCAGTTGCGCGCGGATACGCGCCAGCAGCACCGGAAACTTGAAGGGTTTGGTCACATAGTCATTCGCCCCGGCATCCAGACCCAGAATCGTATCCGCATCCGAATCATGCCCGGTCAGCATCAGCACCGGGCATTTCACCCCGGCCTTGCGCAGCCGCCGGCACAATTCACGCCCGTCGGTATCGGGCAGGCCCACATCCAGAATGACGATGTCGTAATTGTCGGCCTTGGCCTTTTCCATACCCTCCAGCCCGGTCGAGGCCTCGAACACGTCGAAATCCTCGGTCATCACAAGCTGTTCGCTCAGCGCCTCGCGCAGGTCGTCATCATCATCGACGAGCAGGATCTTCCGAAGCTGGGCCATGGCACCTCTCCTTGTTTGCCCCTCACAGATGCGCGAGGCCCGGCGTCACGACAAGATTTGCGACAGAACCCTCACGCGGACGTGTCGCATGACCGGGATATGTTTCAATTCCGCGCCGCGACCGTTACATGAAAGGAAAAAGGAAGCCGCCATGCCGCTGAGCCCGAGCATCGTCGAACGCCTGACCCGCGCGCGGGGCGATCTGCGCATGGGCGTGCCGGTGGTGCTGGTCAGCCAGGGCCGCGCCGCGCTGGCCGTCGCGGTCGAGGTGCTGACCGAGCCGCGCCTCGCCGATCTGCGCCTGATCGGCAGGCCGGAACTGGCGCTGACCGCACGGCGCGCGCAGACGCTGCGCGCGCAGGTCTATGACGGTGACAGCGCCCGCCTCGCGGTGCCCGCCGATCTGGGGGTGGACTGGCTGCGCGCCATGGCCGACCCGGCCGATGATCTGCGCATGCCCATGAAGGGGCCGTTCCTCTGCCTGCGCGACGGCGATCCGGCGCTGGCCCGGGCGGCGCTGCGGCTGGTGAAATCGGCGCATCTGTTGCCGGCCGCGCTTCTGGTGCCGGTTACCGACGGTGCCGCGGCGGCGGCGCGGCTGAACCTGACGCTGATCGACCTGGCCGAGGCCGCGCCGGAGTTGGACCGCGCCGCGGTGATGAACGAGATCGTCGCCGCGCGCCTGCCGATGCTGGCCTCCGAGGCGGGCCGGGTGCATATCTTCCGCCCCGAGGATGGCGGCGAGGAACATTACGCAATCGAGATCGGCCAGCCCCCGCGCGATCAGCCCGTGCTGGCGCGTCTGCATTCGGCCTGTTTCACCGGCGATGTGCTGGGCAGTCTGAAATGCGATTGCGGACCGCAACTGCGCGCCGCGCTGGCCCAGATGGGAGCCGAGGGGGCGGGTGTGCTGCTCTATCTCAACCAGGAGGGGCGCGGCATCGGGCTGGCCAACAAGATGCGCGCCTATTCCTTGCAGGATCAGGGCTTTGACACGGTCGAGGCCAATCATCGACTGGGATTCGAGGATGACGAGCGCGATTTCCGCATCGGTGCCGCGATCCTGCGCCAGCTGGGCTTTGGTGCGGTGCGGCTGCTGACCAACAACCCCCGCAAGATCGCCATGATGGAGGGCCAGGGTATCACCGTGACCGAGCGTGTCGCGCTCAAGGTCGGTGAGACGGCGCAGAACCGCGCCTATCTGGCGACCAAGGCGACCAAGTCGGGGCATCTTCTGTAGCAAGCGCTTCTCAAAACGCTTTCAAATCGCTATTCTGCCCCCACAAGGGCGGAGGATGGCATGGCGCGCAAGGCAGTGGCGAAGGATGACGAGATTTTTGCGCTGCGTCTGGCGCGGAGCGCGCCCGATCTCTGGCCCATGCTGGAGCGGCTTTATGGCCATCGCGCGGAGTATCCCGCCTTTCGCGACCGCCTGCTGACGGCGCTGCGCACAGCCTGGGCTGACCGACCGAAAGACCTGCGGCGGCTGGACCTGCAACGCGACCTCGAACCCGACTGGTTCCAGCGGCCTGATCGCGTGGGCTATGTCTTCTACATCGACCGCTTTGCCGGCGATCTGCGCAAAGTGCTGGACAAGCTGGATTATCTTGAGGATCTGGGTGTCAGCTATGTGCATCTGATGCCCTGCCTCAAGCCCCGGCCAGGCGATAGCGACGGCGGCTATTCCGTGATGGATTACCGCGCGGTGAACCCGGCCTATGGCACGATGGAGGATCTGGAGAGCGTCGCCACCGCCCTGCGCGCGCGTGGCATGAATCTCTGTGTCGATCTGGTGCTGAACCACACCGCCAAGGAACATGACTGGGCCGAACGCGCCCGCGCGGGCGACCCGACCTATCAGGACTATTACCTGATGTTCGACTCCGATACCGAACCAAAGCGATTTGAGGAAACCCTGGTCGAGGTATTTCCCGACAATGCACCGGGCAATTTCACCTATTATCCCGATTTCGGGAAATGGGTCTGGACCACCTTCAACGAACATCAGTGGGATCTGAACTGGGCCAATCCGCAGGTCTTTCTGGAAATCACCGAGATCATGCTGTTCCTCGCCAATCGCGGGGTGGATGTGCTGCGGCTGGACGCGGTGGCCTTCATGTGGAAACGGCTCGGCACGCGCTGCCAGTCGGAGCCCGAGGTGCATATGCTGCTGCAAGCGCTGCGCGCCTGTTGCCGTATTGCCTGCCCAGCCGTGCTGCATCTGGAAGAAGCGATCGTCGCCCCGGCCGAGATGCTGCCCTATTTCGGACGCGGTGCGCATGATGGCAAAGAGGGCAATCTGGCCTATCACAACAGCCTGATGGTGCAGTTCTGGAACGCGCTGGCCACGCGCGACACCCGGATGATGACCCATGTGATGCAGACGCATTTCCCGCCGGTGCTGACCAACGCGACCTATGCGACCTATATCCGCTGCCATGACGATATCGGCTGGGCAGTGACCGATGAGGATGCGGCGGTGTTCGGCATCTCGGGGCCCGGACATCGCGCCTATCTCGCGGATTTCTACGAGGGGCGCTTTCCCGGCAGTTTCGCGCGCGGCGCGCTGTTTCAGGAAAACCCGGCGACCGGCGACAAGCGGATTTCGGGCAGCTTTGCCTCGCTCGCCGGGCTGGAAAAGGCCCTGAGCGAGGGCGATGCGGGCGCCGCCGAACAAGCGGTGCAGCGGGTGCTTCTGGGCCATGCGCTGATCGCGGGGTTTGGCGGTATCCCCCTGATCTATATGGGCGATGAACTGGCGACGCTGAACGATTACAGCTATCGTGATCGGCCCGACCATGCCCATGACAGCCGCTGGCTGCATCGTCCGATGATGGATTGGGCCCTTGCCGCCACGCGGCACAGCGCCGACACACCTGCCGCGCGCTGTTTCCGCGGCGTGCGGCATATCCTGGCGCGGCGCAAGGCGGTGGCGGAACTGCATGGCGGCGTGCCAACCGAGATTCTCTCGGCGCCGATCCCGGGCCTGTTCATCGCGGCCCGCCATGCGCCGACCCACAACCTGCTGGGTATCTACAACTTTTCCGAGGGCTGGAGCCACCTGCCCGCCGACTGGCTGCGCGCGCAGGGGATCACCCGCTTTCACGACGAGCTGTCAGAGGCCGCGGTCGCGCTGCATGACGGGCATATCGCGCTGCCGCCTCAGGCCCGGCTCTGGCTGGTCTGAGCGTCAGGCGTAGCTGCGCGCGCCAAAGATCGCGCTGCCCACGCGCACATGGGTCGCGCCATGGGCGATCGCGCTTTCAAAATCGCCGCTCATCCCCATCGACAGGCCGGCAACCCCGTTGCGCGCCGCAATCGCGGCCAGCATGCGGAAATGCGGCGCGCTGTCCTCGCCCTCGGGCGGGATACACATCAGCCCGGCCACCGGCAGATCCATCAGCGCGCAGGCCCGGATGAAATCATCGGCCTGATCGGGCAATATGCCTGCCTTTTGCGGCTCGGCCCCGGTATTGACCTGAACGAACAGTTCCGGGCAGGTGCCGCGGATCTGCACCAGGCGCGCCAGCTTTTCCGCCAGCGACGGACGGTCGAGCGTGTGTAGCGCGTCAAACAGTTCCAGCGCGGTCTTAGCCTTGTTGGTTTGCAGCGGCCCGATCATATGGACCGAGGTGCCGGCAAAGCGTTCGCGCAGAGAGGGCCATTTTCCTGCGGCCTCCTGCACATAATTCTCGCCAAAGATGCGATGCCCGGCCTCCAGCACCGCGACCACACGGTCAAGCGGCTGCACCTTGGACACGGCGATCAGCGTCACGGCGCCTTCGGGCCGCCCGGCGGCGCGTTCGGCTGCGGCGATGCGTGCGGAAATCTCTGCCAGTGCCATGCGGTCCCTCCTGTTTCAGACGGGATAATGGCCCGGACCCAAAAAGAAAAGAGCGGCAATGCCCGCTCTTTCCCTCGAACTGATCCGGTTGGATCAGAACGACATGGTGATGCCGAGGTCGGCAACGGTGTCGGCGTTGTAGTCGGAGTCGACCACACCGGCTTTGACTTTCGCGCCACCGCCCAGGTCGTAGGCAACGCCCAGACCGAAGGTGTCCATGTCGCCAGCGGCGCCGAAGTCGTCGCGACGGGCGAAGGCGGTGAGGGTGGTCGCGTCCATGCCGTAGTCAACCGACAGGCCGAACGACTTTTCGATCGCCATGTTGCTGAAGTCAGCGTAGTAGGCTTTGACTTTGGCAGCGCCGAACGAGCCCGAACCGCCGAGAATGATTTCTTCGGCAGTGTCGTTGCCCGGGGTGCCCGACAGGTAGGCCAGAGCGACCGAGTAGGCGTCGGTGTCGTAGGCGACGCCGATCGAGTACGAAGCGTCGGCGTCAACGGTGGCCGGATTGTCATCCGAACCGTCGGTCAGGCCAACGTGGAAGCCGATAGCGCCAGCCGAGTACGAGTACAGAGCGCCGGTGCCGTCGAAGTCGTTGCCGTCATCGCCGTTGATGTAGGGGATGTCCGAGTAGTCGCCGAGGCCGGTGTAGCCAACGCCCGACAGGTCGCCCAGAGCGGCTTCACCAGCGGAAACGACGTCGCCCATCGCGAGCTTGCCGAAAGCGCCCGAAACCCAGATGGTGCCAGCGCCCATGTTGGTGTTGCCAGCAGCGCCAGCAGCGTTGTCGGCGCGGAACGAAGCGCCGAACGACAGGCCGCTGTCCGACTCGGCCGACAGATCGAACTGAACGCGAGCGCGAGCGCTGAACTGCACGTCGTTGCCGTCATACACGACACCCATGCGGCCATTGCCCGAAACGGCGACTTCAGCAGCAGCGAAGCCGGTGGTAGCAGCCAGGATGCTGGTCGCCAGAAGAATCTTTTTCATCGTTTTCCCTCGTTGTCTCAAGGTGCGGCCCAACTCAGGGGAATCCGAGTTGGGTATGGCATCCTTTTCAGCCCAACCGCCCCGGATTGCAATCGCCGCGGCGCGGCCCGGGCGAAACGCGGGCAGGGTGGTGCAGGCTTGCCACAGTGCCCCGGCGCGGGGCCGAAAAACACGGCATTCATCCCGCCTGTCCATCCCGGCAAAGTGGCACCCGTCCGCCCGCTCGCGCGCGAATCCTGCATGACTCGCACGCGAGGCGGGCGGGGCAAAAGCCCTTGTTTGCCTTGCCCCCCTCGGTATAGACAGCAAGGAAGCACGTCGAAGGAACCGGGAATGAACCTCAAGAGCCTCGCCGCACCTACCCTTGCCGGAAGCCTTGTTCTGGCGCTTGCCGCCTGCGGGGGTGGCGGGTCGGGCTTCGGGTCCAACCCCTTTGGCCGCCGCGACAGCGTGCCGAGCGCCGAGCAATTCGACCAGCGCCAGACCGCCCGCGCACAGCGCAACGCCATCGAAAAGATCGAAGAGGCGCGCAAGCAGGAAGACAAGGGCACGATCTGGGATCTGTTCACCAACTCGCGCGACCCCAATACCACGGTGCAGGTGAACCGCTATCTGTGGCAATCCTCGCTTGAGGTGCTGAATTTCCTGCCGATCGAATCGGTCGATCCGTTCACCGGCGTCATCGTGACCGGCTATGGCACCCCGCCCGGCGGCGGCCGCGCCTATCGCGCTACGATCTATGTCAGCGATCCGGCGCTGGACGCGCGGTCGCTCAAGATCTCGCTTCAGGGGCGCGGCGGCTCTGTTTCGCCCGAGACGCAGCGCGCGGTCGAGGATGCGATCCTGACCCGGGCCCGCGAATTGCGCGTGCGCGACAGCAAGCTGTAAGAACAGCCCCCGCTTTTCACCGGAAGGCCGCGTGATTTCACGCGGCCTTCTTGCTTGGGCTGGACCTTCGCCGCCCGTCCGGTGTAATTCCGCGCGGATAATCCAGCGGAATGAGGCGAGCATGTCGCGTTACGAACCGAGCCAGATCGAGCCGAAATGGCAGCAGACCTGGGATGAGGCCGGGGTGTTTACCGCCCGGCGCGACGCGGCCAAGCCGAAATACTATGTGCTGGAGATGTTCCCCTACCCGTCGGGCCGCATCCATATGGGCCATGTGCGCAACTACACGATGGGCGATGTGGTGGCGCGGTTCAAATCCTCCTGCGGCTATTCCGTGCTGCATCCGATGGGCTGGGACGCCTTCGGGATGCCGGCCGAAAATGCCGCGATGGAGCGTGGCGGCCATCCGAAGGACTGGACCTATGGCAATATCGCCGACATGCGCGGGCAGATGAAGCCACTGGGCCTGTCGATCGACTGGAGCCGCGAATTCGCCACCTGCGACCCGGAATATTACGGCCAGCAGCAGGCCATGTTCATCGACATGATGGAAAAGGGGCTGGTCTATCGCAAGGCGGCGGTGGTGAACTGGGATCCGGTCGATATGACCGTTCTGGCCAATGAACAGGTGATCGACGGCAAGGGCTGGCGCTCGGGCGCCGTGGTGGAGCGGCGCGAGCTGACCCAGTGGTTCTTCAAGATCTCCCACATGGCGGGTGATCTGCTGGATTCGCTGGATGGCCTGAAGGACTGGCCCGAGAAGGTGCGCCTGATGCAGGCCAACTGGATCGGCAAGTCGCGCGGGCTGCAATTCGGCTTTGAAACCGTGGCGGCGCCGGCAGGCTTTGACCGGCTGGAGGTCTATACCACCCGCCCCGACACGCTGATGGGCGCCTCTTTCGCCGGGATCAGCCCGGATCACCCGCTGGCGAAGGAACTGGAAAAGACCAACCCGCAGATCGCCGCCTTTGTCGCGGAATGCCGCCGCATCGGCACCAGCGAGGAGGCCCTGCAAACCGCCGAGAAGCTGGGCATGGATACCGGCATCCGGGTGAAGCACCCGTTGGACCCGAACTGGGAGCTGCCGGTCTGGATCGCGAATTTCATCCTGATGGATTACGGCACCGGCGCGATTTTCGGCTGCCCGGCGCATGACCAGCGCGATTTCGAATTCGCGACCAAATACGGCCTGCCGATCAAGGCGGTCTATGTGGCCGAAGGCGCGGAGGATGCGCCGCTGACTGATGCCTATGTGCCGATGAAATCCGAGCGGGTTCAATATGTTCGCGGCATCGCCGACAACAAGCCGATGACCGGCGACGAGGGCGTGGCCGAGGCGATTGCGCTGGCCGAGGCCAAGGGCTTTGGCCAGGGTGTCACCAAATTCCGTCTGCGCGACTGGGGCATTTCGCGTCAGCGTTACTGGGGCTGCCCGATTCCGGTCGTGCATTGCCCGACCTGCGGCGTGGTGGCCGAGCGGAAGGAAAACCTGCCGGTCGAGCTGCCCTATGACGTGAGCTTTGACAAGCCCGGCAACCCGCTGGACCGGCACGCCACCTGGCGCGACTGCACCTGCCCGAAATGCGGCGCCCCGGCGCAGCGCGAGACGGATACGATGGATACTTTCGTCGATTCGTCCTGGTATTACGCCCGCTTCACCGCACCCCGCGCCACCACCCCGACCGTGGCCGAAGATGCCGATTACTGGATGAATGTGGACCAGTATATCGGCGGCATCGAACATGCGATCCTACACCTGCTGTATAGCCGCTTCTTCGCCCGCGCGATGAACGAGACCGGCCACCTGCCCGCCAAGGCGCGCGAGCCGTTCAACGCGCTGTTCACGCAGGGCATGGTCACGCACGAGATCTACAAGACCACCGATGACAAGGGCCGCCCGGTCTATCACCTGCCCGAAGACATCATCCGCAGCGAGGCCGGCGCCACGCTGAAGGACGGCACCGCGGTCGAGGTCATCCCCTCGGCCAAGATGTCGAAATCCAAGAAGAATGTCGTCGATCCGATGAACATCATCGCCTCTTTCGGCGCCGATACCGCGCGGTGGTTCGTGATGTCGGACAGCCCGCCGGAACGCGACGTGGAATGGACGGCGGCGGGGGCCGAGGCGGCTTACAAGCATCTTTCCCGCGTCTGGAACCTGTGTTCGCGCATCGGCGAAATGCCGGCGGACCACACCGGCCCCGATGATGCGGCGCTGCTGAAAGCCACCGCCAAGGCCATCGACGAGGTGACCCGCGGCATTGAGGGCTTTGCCTTCAACAAGGCCATCGCGACGCTTTACGCCTTTACCAACACGCTGGCCAAGGCCGATGCGGCGACGCCGGTGATGAAACAGGCGATCCGCACGCTGGCGCAACTGATGTCGCCCATGGTGCCGCATATCGCGGAATCCATCTGGTCCTATCAGGGCGGCGCGGGGCTTTGCGCGCAGGCGCCCTGGCCCAAGGCCGACCCCGCGCTGCTGGTCGATGATACCGTGACCCTGCCGATCCAGATCAACGGCAAGCGGCGGGCGGAAATCAGCGTGCCGAAGGATATGGCGGCAGCAGAGGTTGAAAAGATCGCGCTGGCGAACGAGGATGTGGTCAAGTTCCTGGCCGGGCAGCCGGTCAAGAAGATCATCGTCGTTCCGGGGCGCATCATCAATGTCGTGGCATAAACGCCGTCAGTTCATGGCCCTTGCGGGTGCGGCCCTTGCGGGCTGCACCTTTACCCCCGCCTATGCGCCCGGCGGCCCCGCCGAGGCGCTGCAAGGCGCGGTGCGGGTGGACAGCCCCGATACCAAGAACGGTTTCGATCTGGTCGAACGGCTGGAGGAACGGCTGGGTCGCCCCACCGATCCGCGCTTCAAGCTGGCCTATCAGATCAAGACCGACCGTATCGGCGTGGGCGTCACCACCGGCAATGCGATCACCCGCTATCACCTGCGCGGCCGCGTCGATTGGCGGCTGACCGACATGGCCGGCGGCAGCGTGACCGAGGGTGTGGCCGAGGGCTTTACCGCCTGGTCGGCCACCGGCTCCACCGTGTCGGGCCTCGCGGCCGAGGAGGATGCGGGCTATCGGCTGATGCGGATTCTGGCCGACCAGATCGTGACGCGCCTGCTGGCCAGCGTCGGCCACACCCCATGAAACTGTCCGGGGCGGCGGCGGTCGGCTATTTCGCCAAACCTGACCCCGATGCGGCGGGGATCCTGATCTATGGACAGGATGCCATGCGCGTGGCGCTGCGCCGACAAGAGGTGATCCTGGCGCTGATCGGCCCCGAGGGCGAAGGCGAGATGCGGCTTACCCGGCTTCAGGGCGGCGATCTGCGCAAGGATCCGGCGCTGATCATGGATGCGATGAAGGCGCAGGGGTTCTTTCCCGGCCCGCGCGTGGCCTTTGTCGAGGACACCCCCGACAGCGCCGCCGCCGCCATCACCGAGGCGCTGAAGGATTGGCGGCCCGGCGATGCGCAGATCGTCGTGACCTCATCCAGCCTCACCACCAAATCGGCGCTGGTCAAACTGTTCGACGCCCATCCGACGGCGCGGTCGGTCGGCATCTATGACGATCCGCCCTCGCGCGAGGAGATCGAGACCACCTTGCGCAAAAGCGGCCTGACCGAGATCAGCCGCGAGGCGATGACCGATCTTCAGTCGCTGGCGCGGGAACTCGATCCCGGCGATTTCCGCCAGACGGTCGAAAAGATCGCGCTCTATAAATGGGGCGATGCCACGCCACTGGCCCCGGCCGAGGTCGCCGCCATGGCCCCGGCCACGGTGGATACCGAGGTGGATGAGGTGCTGGAGGCGGTGTCGGAGGGGCGCGGCGCGGCGGTCGGCCAATTGATGCGGCGGCTGGAGGGGCAAGGCGTTCTGCCGGTCACGCTGTGCATCTTTGCGATGCGGCATTTCCGGCTGCTGCATGCGATTGCCGTCGATCCGCGCGGCCCGGCCTCGTTCCGGGTGCGTGGCCCGCGCAGGGACCGCATCCTGCGGCAGGCGCAGGATTGGGGCGTGCGGCGGCTGGAAGAGGCGCTGGCGCTGATCGTGGAAACCGACCTCACGCTGCGCTCGGCCTCGCGCGCGCCGGCCATGGCGGTGATGGAACGCGCGCTGATCCGTCTGGCGATGATGAAACGCTAAAGACAAAAACGGGGGCCGCAGCCCCCGCTTACACAGCACCCCGTTCCGGTTCAGAATTCCAGCGGCCGGTCGCCGTTTTCATCGCGGATCCGGCTGGGCAGGCCCATCTTGTTCAGCAGGTTGATGAAGGGCCGAGGATCCAGATCCTCCACATTCGCCATATGGCCGACATCCCAGATGCCGTCGGCAATCAGGATCGCGGCGGTCACGGGCGGCACACCGGCGGTATAGCTGATGCCCTGGCTGCCGACCTCCTCATAGGCTTCCTTGTGGTCGGCGACGTTATAGAGCAGGATTTCCTTCTCCACCCCGTCTTTCACGCCCTTCACCACATCGCCGATGCAGGTCTTGCCGGTATAGTGGGGCGCAAGGCTGGCCGGATCGGGCAGCACGGCCTTGACGACCTTGAGCGGGATCACCTCTTGCCCCTCGGCGGTTTTCACCGGCTGTTCCGACAGCAGGCCCAGGTTCTTCAGCACAGTGAAGACATTGATATAGTGATCGCCAAAGCCCATCCAGAACCGCACATCGGCGTCCTTGTAGCGGGCCGACAGCGAATGCACCTCGTCATGGCCGGTCAGATAGGCCTTCTGGTCGCCCACCACCGGCAGGGTCCAGGTCTTGCCGACCTCGAACATGCTGTTCGACTGCCAGCCGCCATTCTGCCAGCTATAAGCCGTGCCGGTGAATTCGCGGAAATTGATCTCGGGGTCGAAATTGGTGGCGAACCATTTGCCGTGCGACCCGGCGTTGATATCCACGATGTCGATCGAGGTGATGGTGTCGAGCATCCCTTCGGCGACCCGCGCCCAGGCGTTCACCACGCCGGGGTCAAAGCCGATACCCAGGATCGCCGTGACGCCCGCCGCCTTGCAGCGGTCACGGCGTTGCCATTCGTAATTGCCATACCACGGCGGCGTTTCGCAGATCTTCTGGGGGTCTTCGTGAATCGCCGTGTCCATATAGGCGGCGCCGGTTTCGATACAGGCCTCCAGCACCGTCATGTTGACGAAGGACGAGCCCACATTGATCACGATCTGGCAGCCGGTCTTGCGGATCAGCGCGGCCACTTCGGCACTGTCCATCGCGTTCACCGCATGGGCCTCGAAAATGCCGGGCTGCTTCATCGCGCCCTTTTCATGGACGCTGGCAATGATCGCCTCGCATTTCGCCCGCGTGCGGCTGGCGATATGCAGATCGCCCAGCCGGTCATTATGCTGCGCGCATTTATGCGCCACGACCTGAGCCACGCCACCGGCGCCGATGATCAACACGTTCCGTTTCACTTCGAACCGTCTCCTTTAAGGACTGTGGGAAGTAACTGGGGGGAAGGGAGAGCCTCAGCCAAGGCTGCTCTCGTAATCGGCATAGCCGAATTCGCGTTTCAGGCTCAGCGAGCCGTCCAGTTCCCGCACGACGATGCTGGGCATCTTCACGCCGTTGAACCAGTTTTTCTTGACCATCGTATAGCCGGCCGCATCGGCGATCGACAGCCGGTCGCCCACCGACAGCGGCGTGGGAAAGCTGAATTCGCCAAAGATATCGCCGGCCAGACAGGATTTGCCGCAGATCATCCAGGGGTGATCGCCCGCGACCTCCATCTTCGCGGCCTGCCGATAGATCAGCAGGTCCAGCATATGCGCCTCGACCGAGGCATCCACGATGGCCAGATCCTTGCCGTTGTTCAGCGTGTCGATCACCGTCACCTCAAGGCTGGCGGAATTGGTGATCGCGGCCTCGCCGGGTTCCAGGTAGACCTGCACGCCAAAACGATCCTGAAAGGCGCGCAGCCGCGCCGCCAGCTTGTCCACCGGATAGCCTTCGCCGGTGAAATGGATGCCGCCGCCGAGGCTGACCCATTTCAGGCGTTTCAGCAGGTCGCCGAACTCGGCCTCGATCCGCGAAAGCTGGGTGTCGAACAGGTCGAAGTCCGCATTCTCGCAATTGTAATGAATCATGAAGCCCGAGATGCGGTCCATCACGGTTTCGATCTTGCGCGCATCCCATTCGCCCAGACGGCTGAACGGGCGCGCCGGATCGGCCAGATCAAAGCCCGAGGTGCTGAAGCGCGGGTTCAGCCGCAGCCCGCGTTCGATCTGCGCCGACTGATTGTCGAAGCGTTCAAGCTGGCCGATGGAATTGAAGATGATCTTGTCGGCATAGCCCACGGCCTCGGCGATCTCGTGATCGGACCAGCCCACCGAATAGGCATGGGTTTCCTTGCCGAACTTCTCGCGCCCCAGCCGCAGCTCGTACAGGCTGCTGGAGGTCGTGCCGTCCATATGTTCGCGCATCTGGTCAAAGACCGGCCAGGTGGCGAAACATTTCAGGGCAAGCAGGGCCTTGGCGCCCGACTGCGCGCGCAGCCGGTCGATGATCTCCATGTTGCGCGAAAGCTTCGCCCGGTCGATCAGGTAGTAAGGCGTCTGGATCATAAAGAATCCCCCCCGGGGCCAAAAGGGACAAGAGCGGCCCAAATAGGGCCTAACCCCCCGATGCGCAAGGGATGTGACAGAAAAGCCGCCGGATCGGGCAGAATGCAGGTTTATTCGGCGCGGGCCAACATGCGCCCCAGCACCCGCCCGCCCAGCACATGCAGGTGGAAATGCGGCACTTCCTGCACGCCATGGGCGCCGGCATTGGTGATGGCGCGGAAGCCCTGCCCCCCCTCGCCCGGCTGCACGCCGGTCATCGCACAGACCTGCGCGACGGCGCGGTGGAAATCGACGATCTCGGCATCCGAGGCATCGCGGCAGAAATGGTCATAGGTGACATAAGGCCCCTTGGGGATCACCAGCACATGCACCGGCGCCTGCGGCCCGATATCGTGGAAAGCCAGCGTATGTTCGGTTTCCAGCACAGTCTTGTTGGGGATTTCGCCGCGCAGGATACGGGCAAAGATGTTCTGGGGGTCGTAGTCATAGGGCATGGTCAGTCCACGAACAGATAATGGGTTTCGGCGATCCGCTTCGCCTCGTCGCGCGGCACACCCAGAAAGGCGGCCAGCGGGCCGGTATTCTCCTCCACAGTGGCAGATTGGCGCAGACGATGGAAGTTCTCGAAATCGGCATCGCGCAGGCGGTCGCTTTCAAACTTCACGTCATAGCGGATGGTCGGCAACAGCCGCTCCAGCGTCTCGACCGGGGTGCTGTCGCCGGCCAGACCGACGCGCCGGGCATGACCCAGCAGGTAGTCGTCGCTGAAGTCGCATTCGATCTCCAGCAGGCGGACGGTCGATTTGTCGTGATAGAAATCCTGGATCAGCTCGATATTGGCGGGGTCGATGCACAGGATCAGCTTGTCGGTATTCCAGTAGTCGAACAGCATCCGCACCAGCGCGCGGCGGTGGCGGGTGCGCTTTTCCAGCGTGGTCTGGATGCCGCCCAGATCGGGCACCGCCGTCGCGGCCTCATCGAACAGGTAATCCACCGCCGCGACACCGGACACCTGCCGGGCCTTGTCCACCAGACGCTTGGCGACGTGCCATTTCTTGCAGGTCACGATCAGCAACGTGCGTTCGCGCCCCAGGCTTGCCTCGGTTTCCCAGAAGCGCGGCGCGAAACGGCGGCCGATGCGGCCCCGGCCGGTGAGGAACTTGAACAGGCTGCGCCCCTCGTTCGAGATGGGAAACACCTCGCCCTCGGAATTGTAAAGATCGCCCAGCCGCTGCTTGAGCTGCCGCGCATCGGGCGAGATCTTGCGCGCAAACAGATAGTCCTGTGACACGAGCAGGTTGTAGTGATCGTTGTAAAAGGTCACCGGCATCCCGTAATCGGTGAACATCAGGAAGGTCAGGGTCCGGGTGCGGATCTCGTCCTGCGGCACAAGATGGCGGACCAGCGTCTGAAAGAAGGTCTCATCCGGGATCCAGGTGGTGCGGAAGAACGCCATGACGTCGCTGCGCTTGCGGCAGAAATCCAGGATCCATTCCACCGTGCGCCGCCGCAGGCACCACCACTGGCTGCCGATCTGGATCGCCAGATCCTCGGGGATCTGCCGCTCCAGCCCGAATCGTTGCTGCATCCCCATCGAGGCGTAGAACAGCCATTTCTGGGTGCGTTCGTTGAACCAGTGCCGATAGATCAGCCTTTCGCCCTTGATCCCGGTCTTGATCCAGTCCGAGGTGAAGAAATCGAAGCTTTCGATGTAATCCACCTCGTCGCGGTCGAGGAAGGCATGGGCATATTCGGCCGATTTGATCGGCATGCAGTCGCCCGACAGCATGTAGAAATGCGTCGCGCGCGGAAAGGCCTCCACCGCCGCCTGCACCGCCAGAAGCGTGGCATCGACCAGGCTCCATTCCCCCCATCCGCATTTCCGCCGGCGCCGCGCGAAGGCGACGGAACGGTTCGGCGCCAGCGCGCTGCGGATCCGGTCATAATCGGCCTTGCGGGCGCGGGCGTCGAAATGGATGGCGACATAGTCACCCGCCGCGGTCAGGCGTTCGGCCTGCGCGATGATCCCGTCCGGGTCTTTGTGACACAAAAGAATGTAGGCGATTTTTGCCATTCAGGAAACTCGAACCACACTTTGCGAGTATTGTCTCCATAAAGTGCTTTACGGGTCATTGAAAAGACAGAGTTTGTTTGCTTTTTTCCGACCATGACAATGCAACCCGTGCGGCCGCGCGGAGATTGCGGATTGGAGGCGAGAGAGATGGGTTTTCCCGGCACCTGGATGACCGAGAGTGAAAGTGTTGTGTACCGTGTGGTGCCGAAATGTGCCTGCTCGTCCATCGGGCAGATCATGTTCTATTCCGACCATGGCAAGTTCTTTGATGGCGATATCCACGATTCGACCGCGGGCCTGCACAAGTGGAGCCAGGAGATCAGCCAGCCGCTGATCGAGGCGAATGTGAAGGGGCACAAGTCCTACGCCTTTACCTGCGTGCGCAACCCCTATGCGCGGATCCTGTCATCGTTCTTTGACAAGATCTGCGGCATCCAGCGCAACGGCAAGCGCTATCGCGGCAATCTGGTGCCGCTGCTGATCCAGAAATACGGGATCGAGGTGGGCGACCCGGAAAACGGGTTCGAATTCGATCAGATCCGCAGCTTCCGCCGGTTTCTGCTGTTCGCGCGCGACACCATCCGCTTTCGCAAGCCGATGGAGCCGGACATCCACTGGTCGGCCATGTCGGGCCATATCTCCACCTTCATCGTGAATGGCGGGCAATACGACCACATATTCTTTACCGAAAAGTTCGACGAGGGCATGCAGCACGTCCTCGACAACATCAAGGTGAAGAAGAAGGTGAACCTCAAGAAGATCCCCAAGTTCAACGAGAGCGAGGGCCACGGCCCCAAGCGCGCGCATCCGGTGGCCGATTATTTCGACGACCTGTCGCGCCATCTGGTGTGGGAGATCTACAAGCGCGACTTCCAGTTGTTCAAATACGATTTCGACGACCCGAACAACAAGATGCCGATCGGCGAGATCGACCTTGAGGAGGTCCACGCCAAGCTGGGCGACTGACCGGGCGCGACTTAGGTCGAATAGGCAATTTCCCCGCGCGCTCTAGGCTGGGCGCATGTGGCGCATGCTTGTCCTTCTGTTCCTGCTTGCAACGCCCCTTGCCGCGGCCCCCCTGTCGCGCGAGGGGCTGGAGCCGCTGATCCTTGCGCCCTATGCGCTTGGCGATCCGGTGAATGACAAGGGCGTCTGGAGCCTGCGCAATTCCGGCGGGGGCGAGGCGGGTTATGTCTTTGAAACCGGCGAACTGGCGCCGCTGCCCGGCTTTTCCGGCCAGCCGATCAACATGCTGGTGCTGCTCGATCTTGAGGGGCGGTTCATCGACGTGCGGCTGTTGGCGCAGAACGAGCCGATCTTCGTCTCGGGCCTGGGCGAGGCACCGTTCCGCGCCTTTCTGGACCAGTATCGGGGTCATGCGATCAACGAACCGCTGGTCGTCGGCACCCCCTATGGCGAGGGCGGCGCGGCCTCGGACAATGTCTATCTCGACGGGGTGACCAAGGCCACGGCCAGCGTGCGCATCGCGCATGAATCCATTCTCGCCGCCACGCTGGCCGTGGCGCGGGAAAAGATGCAAGGGGTCAGTGCCGGCCCGCCCCCCCGCCCCGACCCCGCCCATGATGAACGGCTGGGTTGGGCCGATCTGCTGGAACAGGGGCTGGTCGGGCGGCTGACCGTGTCGGAAACCGATCTGGACGCGGCCTTTGCCGGCACGAAATGGGCCGCCGACGGCGATGCGGCACCGGGCGACACGCCCTATATCGACCTTTACGTCATCGACCTCGGCCCGCCGGCTCTGGCGCGTGCCGTGCTGGCGCCCGATACGCTGGCCGAGATTGCACGTTTTTCCAGCCGCGCGCCGGATGACGAACTGTTCCTGCTGATCGAGGCCGGGCGGCATGGCCTGGTATCGGAGGATTTCGTGCGCAACACCGCGCCCGACCGGCTGTCGGCCCAGCAAGACGGGTTGCCGCTGGCGCTGCGCGATGCCGATATCCTGCCCTCGCTGGCCTCCGATCTGCCCGGCGACCTGCATGACGCCACCCAGATGGTGCTGCGGCTGGATCGCCGGCTGGGTTTCGATCCGACCCGGCCCTGGGATCTGAGCCTTCAGGCCATCCGCCTGCATGGCCAGTTTCAGCCCGAACCGGGATCGGCGTATTTCAGTGTGACGCTGGCCACGCCGGAGCGGTTCTTCCTGCGCCCCGAGGCGCCGGCGCCGCTGTCGCCCTTTGCCGAGGCGCTGCGCAATCGCGCGGGCGATCTGGTCTGGCTGGGCCTGTTTCTCGCCCTGCTGTTCGGGCTGCTGTCGATGCAGTCGCGGCTGGCGGCGCAGCGCCATTTCACCGCGATCCGGTTGGGCCTGCTGGCGGTGATGACCGGCTTTGTCGGCTTTTGGGGGCAGGGGCAATTGTCGGTCGTCACCATCCTGGCCTTTCTGCGCGGGCTGGTCGGCGGCGGGTTGGAGGTGCTGCTTTATGACCCGTTCGGGCTGATGGTCTGGGCGGCGGCGGGGCTCGGCTTTCTGCTTTGGGGGCGCGGTTTTTTCTGTGGCTGGCTCTGCCCGTTCGGTGCCTTGCAGGAATTCGCCCATCACCTTGGCCGCCTGTTGCGCCTGCCGCAATGGGAGCCGCCGCCGACCCTTGGCCGCGCGCTGCTCTGGACGGGGCCGGTGGCCCTTGTGGCGCTGATCGCCATCGCCTTTCTTTCCCCCGACCGGGCCGAGGCGGTGGCCGAGATCGAACCGTTCAAGACCGCGATCACCGTGCATTTTGCCCGCCCCCTGCCCTATGTGCTGTGGGCGGCGGGATGGATCGCGGTCTCGGCGGTGTGGTTCAAGGGCTTTTGCCGGTCGCTCTGCCCCCTGGGCGCGGCGATGCGGCTGGGCGGGATGCTGCGCCTGCGCCGCTGGATTCCGCGCCGCGACGCCTGCGGCACGCCCTGCCAGCTTTGCCGGGTGAAATGCCGCTATCAGGCCATCGCCCCTAAGGGCGAGATCCGGTATTCAGAATGTTTCCAATGCCTTGACTGTGTAAAAATCCATGACGACCCGGGCCAGTGCGTGCCGCTGGTTCTGGCGGCGAAACGGGCGCGGAGGGCGGCATGAAGCGGCGGCGGTTCCTGCATGTTCTGGCGGCGGCAATGGCCTTTCCGGCCCGGGCCGACACGCTTTGGCGCGGGCGGGCCTTCGGCGCGGATCTGGTGATCCAGACCGACGGCCCCGCGCCGATGCGCGCGATCCTGTCGGAGATCGCAGCGATCGAGGCCGCGTTTTCGCTGATGGCCGACAGCGAGCTGACCCGGCTGAACGCCCGGGGCCAGGCAC
This sequence comes from Gemmobacter caeruleus, assembly GCF_008271655.1. GTDB lineage: Bacteria > Pseudomonadota > Alphaproteobacteria > Rhodobacterales > Rhodobacteraceae > Gemmobacter > Gemmobacter caeruleus. The sequence continues at coordinate 45,718 of NZ_VKKX01000054.1, read as the reverse complement.
CCGGCTCTGCCCGGATGCGCGCCGTTCTGGCACAGGCGGCACAGGTTCATGCGGCAACGGGCGCCGCCTTTGACCCGACGGTGCAGCCGCTCTGGCAGGCGCTGGCACAGGGGGGCGACGGGCGGGTGGCGCGCGGGCGGATCGGGTTTGACCGGCTGCGCATCGGGCGCGACATCCGGCTGGCCCCGGGTCAGGCCCTGACGCTGAACGGCATCGCGCAGGGCCATGCCGCCGACCGCATCCGCGCGATCTGTGCCGCGCAGGGGCTGCGCCATGCGCTGATCGACATGGGCGAATTCGCGGCCATCGGCGGCGCGTTCCGGCTGGGGATCGAGGATCCGCAGACCGGCCTGCTGGGCTGGCGCAGCCTGACCGGCGGCGCCATGGCCACCAGCTCCCCCGCCGCGCTGTCGCTGCCCGGCGGCAGCCATATCCTTGGCCCGCGGGGCGAGGTGCCGCTCTGGTCCACCGTCACGGTGCAGGGGCCAGAGGCGGCGATCTGCGACGCGGCCTCCACCGCCTTCGTGCTGATGCCCGAGCCGGCCATCCGCAAGGCGGCGGCCGCGCTCGGGCTGTGGTCGGTGCTGCTGGTCGATGCGGCCGGCGATCTGCGCGAAATCGCCCTTACCTGACCGGCGCCATGTAATCGACGCCATAGCCCGCGAAAATCGCCGCGATGCGCCCATCTGCCAGCGCGGCGGCGATGGCATCGTCCACCGCATAGGCCAGCGGCCGGTGCTGGAACGACACCGCCACCCCCAGCGTCCATTTCGACCGCGCCAGCCCCAGTAGGCCCGGCTCATGCACCGCCAGCCCCTCGGTCATCGCAGCGTCGATTTCCGCGCGCGGCCCCATCACCGCCATGACCTCATGCCGGGCCAGGCCCTCCATGGCCGCGCCGGTGGATTTGAAGCGATGCACCTTGTCGGCCGTCGCCCCATGCGCCACCGACGTCAGGAAGAAATCGGAGATCGAGTCATTCTCCACCCCCACCGGATCATAGCGGAACACCGCCGGGGTCGGGCCCTTTTCGGGGTAGGATGCCAGATCATAGGCAATCGCCAGCCGTTCCGAGGCATATTGCCCGGTAAACACCACCTGATCGAAACGGCAGGCATAATCCACGTCATAGGGCACATGCAGCATGACATTGGAAACATGCCCGCCGACCGCCGCGCCCTTGTAGACGTAATTCAGCAGATCGGCATCCAGCGTCTCGCCCGCCGTGACCAGACGGATGCGTGCCTCCACCCCCAGATCGGCGGCGATCAGGCGGGCGATATCCACGTCGATGCCGCGCGGCTGACCGGCCTCTTGCCAGGACCAGGGGCGGTAATCCTCATAAAGCGCGAATTCGATCCACCCATCCTCGCGGATACGATCCAGCGACCGGCCGATATCCTGCGGCGCGGTGTTTTGCAGGCGCTGTTCCGGCGCCACCCCCTCGCAAGCGGCAAGGGCCGGGCGGGGGGTAAACCCCAGCCCGGCCAGCGCCAGCACCATCGCCGCCAGAACCCCGCGGCGCCCGGGCCTGCCGCGCGCGCGCATCACTGCGCCGCGGACAGGCCGATGGTCAGCACCTCGGCCGCGTGCTTGAAGCTGGCAGGATCGTCGGTCAGCGTCTCGGCGGCGCGGCTGACCACGCTGTCGGCCACGGGGGCGCCCGAGGCGGTCTTGACCTCGGCGGCGATCTGCATGAGCTCGGCCTTGATCGCGGCGCCATCGCCCTGTCCGGCGGCCAGTTCATCACGCAGCTTGTGCAACCGGTCGGAATGGCCATCCAGCGCGCCATCCTCGGGGCGCGTCTCGATATAGGTGCGGATCGCCCAGCCGGCCTTCTGGCCCAGAACCTCGCCAAAGGCGGGCATCTTGGTGGTGCCGTCCTGGGTGTAGCCATGCTGGAACCGTTCGGCGAACCATTCATCGCCATATTCCGCCGCCTCAAGGAAACGCAGGTCGGGGGCCAGGCCGCCCGACACCGCGCCAAGCCCATGGCAGCGGGCGCAGTTCTGGTTATAGCCGGAATCGCCGATATGCAGGGCGGCGCGCCAGGTTTCCTCGCCGGCCTTCTCGGCGCGGTAGGGGTTTTCGGTCAGCCATTCCTCGCCCACATCGGGCAGGGCATCGGTGTTCACGGGCTGGGGCGCCACATCGCCATGCGCCAGAACGGCGACAGGCGCCAGCGCGGGGGCCATGAGGCCGGCAAGCGTCAGGGCCGCGACAACGCGGCGGCTGCGGGTGTCGAGCATCTCTCTCTCCCTCTCGATCCACTGTTCCTTGGGATTAACCGGCCTGCCCGCCCCGGCGCCATTCGACCTTGGTCGCGACCAGAGCAAACTGGCGGCAAACCGGGCGCAAACCGTATTGGCCAATGGTCTAATAGAGCGCCGCCGCCACCCGGGTTTAGGCTTTTTCCCGAGGGCCCGATGCCGGGGCAAGGGAGGATGCGATGAAACGACTCTGGGGCTGCCTGCTGGCGGCATGTATGGCAATGGGCGCCGTCGGTGCCCGGGCCGAAGACCTGCCGGTGCTGAAGGTCGCCGCGCTTGAGGGCGGCACGGTCAACTGGGAACTCGATACGATCCGCCATTACGGGCTGGACAAGGCCGAGGGCTTTGAGCTGGAGGTGATGCCGGTGGCGGGCAATCCGGCGGCGCAAGTGGCCCTGCAAGGCGGCGAGGCCGATGCCATCGTGACCGACTGGTTCTGGGTCGCGCGGATGCGGGCCGAGGGGCAGGATTTCACCTTCATCCCCTATTCGCGCGCCGTGGGCGGGCTGATGGTGCGCCCCGAGGGCGGCATCGCCTCGCTGGGCGATCTGAAGGGCAAGAAGATCGGCATCGCCGGTGGCCCGCTGGACAAAAGCTGGCTGATCCTGCGCGCCTATGCGCAAAAGGAACTGGGGCTGGACCTGGCGACCGAGACCGAACAGGTGTTCGGCGCGCCGCCCCTGATCATGGAATCGGCCCTGTCGGGCGAGGTGGATGCCGCCATCAACTTCTGGCATTTCATGGCCAAGATGGAGACGCGCGGCATGACCACGCTGGTCAGCGTGTCGGACGCGGCACAGGCGCTTGGCCTTGACCCCGAAACCCCGCTTCTGGGCTATGTGGTGTCAGACCGTCTGGTCGCGGAACGCCCCGCGATGGTGGCCGGGCTGAAACGTGCCTCGCGCGCCGCCAAGGAACTGCTGGCGCGTGACGAAGCGGCCTTTGCCCGGCTGCGCGACCAGATGAACGCCAAGAATGACGCGCAATATGCGGCGCTGGTGGCGGGCTATCGCGCCGGCATCCCCGCGGATGCGCCGGTCGATCAGGCTGCGGCGGGGCGGATGCTGGCCCTGATGGCCGATCTGGGCGGAGAAGAGCTGGTGGGCAAGGTGCATGACCTGCCGCCCGGCACCTTCCTGTCGCAATAGGGCATGCTGGGCTTGGCGCGCCCCGCCGCCCCCCCGGCTCCGGCCCTGACGGCCCCGCCCCCCGCGCCGGGGGCGGGGCCGCTGCGCCCGATGCTGTCGGTGCTGGCGCTGATCGGGGTCTGGGCGGCCGGGGCGGCGCTGCTGGACGACCCCCTGCGCGCGCCCGGCCCGGCGCAGGTGCTGCCCGCCCTGTGGGAGGGGCTGGCCTCAGGGCGGATGTGGGCCGATCTGGGCGCGACACTGGGCCGGGTGGCGGCGGCCTTCGTGCTGGCCATGGGGCTGGGCACGGCGCTTGGCATCGGCCTTGGCCTGTCGCGCCGCGCGAATGACTGGCTCGACCCCTGGCTCACGGTCTGGAACAACATCCCGGCGCTGGTGCTGATCGTGCTGTGTTACCTCTGGATCGGGCTGAACGAGACGGCGGCAATCGCCGCCGTGGCGCTGAACAAGGTGCCGCTGGTCGCCGTGATCCTGCGCGAGGGCGTGCAGGCCCGCGACCCGGCCCTGGCCGAGATGGCCCGCGCCTTTCGCATGGCGCCGCTGGCACGGCTGCGCCATATCCTGCTGCCGCAACTGGTGCCGCATCTGCTTGCCGCCGCGCGGGCGGGGGTTTCGCTGATCTGGAAGATCGTGCTGGTGGTCGAATTTCTGGGCCGCTCCAACGGCATCGGCTTTCGCATCCATCTGAATTTCCAGATGTTCGACATTACCGGCGTTCTGGCCAATGCGCTGGCCTTCGTGGCGGTCATGCTGGCGGTGGAATGGCTGGTGCTGGCGCCGCTGGCGCGCCGCGCAACGGGCTGGAGGGCGGCGGCATGATCCGGCTGGACCTGCGGGGCAAATCCTTTGGCGCAACCGCGATCCTGGGGCCCTTGTCGCTTGCCGTCGCACCGGGCGAGGTGCTGGGGATCGAGGGGTCGTCGGGCGCGGGCAAAAGCACGCTTTTGCGCATCCTCGCCGGGGTGGATACGCGCTTCGATGGCGATCTGCATCCCGCCGGACGCAGCGCGATGGTCTTTCAGTCGCCCACGCTGATGCCCTGGCGGCGGGTGATCGACAATGTCACCCTGCCCACGGGCGCGACCGGGGCCGAGGCGCGGGGCTGGCTGGCGCGGGTCGGGCTGGCGGGGATGGAACAGCACTGGCCGGGGCAATTGTCCCTGGGTCAGGCGCGGCGCGTCGGGCTGGCCCGCGCCTTTGCCGCCCGCCCCGAGGTGCTGATCCTGGACGAACCCTTTGTCTCGCTCGATCAGGAACGGGTGGAGGATTTGCTGGATCTGACCGCCGCGCTGATCGCGGAGACGCGACCCGCCGTCATCCTCGCCTCGCATTCCGAGGCCGAGCTGGCGCGGCTGACCACAAGGCGGGCGCGGTTGGAAGGGCGCCCGGCGCGGCTGCTTTCGCGCTAGCCTTCCCCGCGGGCGGGGCGGGTGCGCGCGGGTTCATAGCCCCAGACCGCCAGCGCAAAGAACAGCCCGCCCGCCAGCACCGTCCAGCCCAAGGCAGGCAGGTTGACCTGGCCATAAAGCGCGAAACGCACCAGTTCGACCGCATGGGTAAACGGATTCGCGCGGCAGATCATGGCCAGCAGGGGCGAGCTTTCCTGCATCTTCCACAGCGGATAAAGCGCCGAAGACAGGAAGAACATCGGGAAGATCACGAAATTCATCACCCCCGCGAAATTCTCCAGCTGCCGCACGCGCGACGACAGGAACAGACCAAGCGCCCCCAGCATCAGCCCCGCCAGCACCAGCGCGGGAATCGCCGCCAGATAGCCCGCCGGGCTGAAGCGGATGCCATAGGCGGCGGCGATGGCCAGAAAGGCCGCCACCTGCAACAGCGCCACCGCCGCCCCCGCCACCAGCTTGGCCCCCAGCAGGAACCAGCGCGGCCAGGGCGCGGTCAGCATCAGCCGCATCGTGCCGCTTTCGCGGTCATTCACCAGGCTGAGCGAGCTTTGCATCCCGGCAAACAGCAGGATCATGCCGCACAGGCCGGGGGCGATATAGGTCTCGTAGGTGATATAGGTCTTGTAGGGCGGGATGATCGACAGGCCAAGCGCCGCCCGGAACCCCGCCGCAAAGACGAAAAGCCAGACCAGCGGCCGCACCAGCGCGGCGAAGAAGCGTTCGCGCTGTGTCAGGAACCGCGCGACCTCGCGGGTCAGGATGGCGGTGGCGGCGCGCAGGGCGGTCATGCGGCAGCCCCCGTCTGTGCCAGAAACCAGTCCTGCAAGGGCTGCGCCCCGCGCACCGCCCCCACCTGCCCCGCCGCCGCGACCTTCCCGCGATGCAGCAGCACCAGATCGTCGCTGTCGCGCAGTTCATCCACCAGATGCGTGGCCCAGAGAACGGCGATCCCCTCGGCGGTCAGGTCATGGACATGGGCGGTGATCGCCGCGCGGGCGGGGGCATCCAGACCCACGGTCGGTTCGTCCAGCAAGAGAAGCCGCGGGCGGTGCAAAAGGGCGCGGGCGATCTCCATCCGCCGGCGATGCCCGCCATTCAGCGCGCCCACCTTTTCACCCGCCCGTTCGGCCATGCCCAGCCGGGCCAGCGCCCCGGCGATGCGGCGATCGGCCTCGGCGCGGGTCAGGCCCTGAAGCGCCGCAAAATAATGCAGGTTGGCGACCACGCTGCGATCCAGATCATAGGTCGGCTGCTGGAACACCACCCCCATGCCGGCCAATGCCCGGCGCGGCGCGCGGCCCATATCCTGCCCCGCCACCAGCACCACAGCCGGCGCGGGCCGGATCAGCCCGGTCAAGACCGCCATCAGCGTCGATTTGCCGGCGCCGTTCGGCCCCAGCAGCGCGCAGAACCTCCCCGGCGCCAGGCTGAAGGACACATCGCGCAGCGCGGGTTTGCCGCCCCAGGCGTGGTTCAGCCCCGAAACGGCAAGCGCGGCGTCATTCAATGGTGATCTCGATCCGCTGCGCATCGCTGCTCGCTCCGGGAATTTCCAGAGCATAGCGCCCGGGTTTGACCGCGACAAAGCCGATCTCCATCGTGCCGGCGCGGTCGAATTCGATCGAATGCAGGCCCATCGGGCGGATCTCCAGCCCCTTGATGACCACCTCGTCCACCCAGATCGCGCGAAAGAAATCGCTGCCCTGAAGGCCGATCTCGCCCGATCCGTCGGCGGTGATCTCCACCTCGTAATAACGGCCGGATTTCAGCGCCCAGGGGCCGCCCAGCGGCTCGCCCACCGACAGGATCACCTCGGGCAGGTCTTCCTTGTTGCCGCCCGCCAGCAGGCCCGCCGGCGGTGCCGCGTCGTCGTCCTCGCTCTCCGCCAGGGCGGGAAAGGCGGCAGTCAGGGCAAGGGCAAGGATCAGCGCAAGACGCATGGCAGGCTCCGTCAGTTGGGGGTCGGGCGCGCGGCGGCGCCCCAGGGAAAGCGGCCGACCTTGACCGTCGCAATCGGCTCCAGCGAGGCGAGGTCGATCACCGTCACATCGCCCGAGACGCCATTGGTGGTGAAAAGCCGTGTCTGATCGGGCGAGAGTTCCATATGCCAGACGCGGCGGCCGACCAGGATATAGCGCTCCACCTCCAGCGTGGCGGCATTCACCACAGCGACATGGTTCGCCGGCCCAAGCGCCACAAAGACGCGCTGCCCGTCAGGCGAAAAGCGCATGCCCACGGGTTGCAGCTTTTCGGGCTGGATGCCGGTGATGGCAAAGCCGATCCTGCCCTTTTCGGCCTGGGTAGCGGTGTCGAACACCGTCACCGTGCCGCCGATTTCGGAACTGACCCAAAGCTCGGTCCCGTCGGGGCGGAATTCGGCGTGGCGGGGGCGGCTGTCCACCAGCGTATTGGCGATGATCTTGTGGGTTTCGGTGTCGATCCAATGCGCCATGTTGGTGGTTTCAGAGGTGGTGACCTGAATGCGCCCGTCGGGCGAGATGCCCATCCCTTCGGGTTCCACGCCCACGTCGATCTGCGTCACCACCGTGCGGCTTTCGGTATCGACCACGGTGGTGATCGCGTCATCCTCGTTGGCGATGTAAAGCAGCCGGTCATCGGGGGCGAGGACGAATTGCTCCGGGTCTTCGCCCGAGGGCAGGTCATGCAGGATCTGCCCGGTATCGGGATCCATCACCTGCACCGCGTCACTATCCGAGGCACAGATGTAAAGCCGCTTGAAATCCTTGGAAAAGGTGATGCCGCGCGGGCGTTCGCCGGTGGGATAGGTGGCCTTCACTTCCAGGGTGCGCGCGTCAATCACGCTGACCGTATCGTCGATCTCGTTCGTGACCCAGATCTCGTCTGCCAGTGCTGGCGCAAGGCTGAGCGACAGCGCGGTGCCCATCAGAATGCTGCGGATCATGGTCCCTCCTGAAAGGCGGTGCAAAGGGTTTCGGGCTGGTCGGGGCCCAGCGTATCAAGCTCGTTGACCGCATGCAGGAACCCCTCGAACGGGGCGAGGCCAACCACCGCGCGTTCGGTCACGATGGGGATGGGCTGGCGCATCTGCCCATCCCAGGCCCGAAAGCTGAGCGGGCGGCCCAGAAAGCCCGCGATGCGCGCGCGATCAGACAGCAGATAGCTTCGCAGCGCCGCAGGATCGGCGGTCGCGGTGCGGGTGGTGGCGTCACCCAGAGCGGCGATGGCGGCCCAGGCGGCGAAATCCGCGGGCGCCATCTCGCGCCCCGCCGTATCGCGAAAGCGGTTCTGCAACTGCGCCGCGCCGTTCTGTTCCACCACCCCCGACCAGCCCAGCGGCTGCGCCCCCTCCGACCCGGCAAGGGGGCGCGGCAGCCAGGTGTTATAGGCGACATAGCGCCCGAAATCGCCCCGCTCATCGGCGATCAGCAACAGGTCATGGTCAGGCAGGTCTTGTGTGAACAGCGGCACCTCGGTCGTGGCGGCGCGGCGCAGATCCGACTGGAAGGGCCAGGTCTTTTCGCCTGCCAGCGAAAGGCCGAACTTGGTCAGGCTGGACCGCATCGCCTCGGCATAGGCCAGATCCTCGGGCAGGGTGCCGGCGATCATGGCAAGGTTCGTCCAGCGTTTCGTCACGATGAACTGCGCCAGCGCATCGGTGCGCATGGCCACCGAGGGCAGGGTATGCAGCAGGTTGGCGCGGCAATCGGCGCCGCGCAGGCTGGTTTCCGGGGCGGCGGTATTCAGGATCAGCGCGTCGCGCGCGGCGGGCAGGTCGGCCAGGGCCAGCAGATCCGCCGCCGGCGCGCTGACCACCAGCAGCCGCGCGCCCTGGGCCAGCGCCGCCTCGGCCGCGGGCAGAAAGGGCGCCTCGGGCGGGATCACGGTTTCGACCAGTTGATAATCCATGCCGGTAAAGCGCCCGGTCGTCGCGATATCCGCCACGCTCAGCCTTGCGCCGTCAAGCCCCAGCCGCTCGGGCCGGGCCTGCATGTTCGACTGCACCGGCGGCGGCGTTACCTGCCGTTCCAGCCAGTCGATTCGAATGGTTTCCGCCGCCGCCGGTGCCGCGATCAGCGACAAGGCCAGACAGACCGATATGCGTGCCATGTCGTCCTCCCGCCCCCAGACTGCGAGAGGGGGGATAGCGCAGCAATAAGACCAATGTCTTAGACGCTGCCCCGCCACGGGCACGCCATGCCGTGCTACGATGGGCCACCCGGATCGAGGAGGATCGAGATGCGCAAGATGCTGCAACTGGCGCTGCTGTTGGGCGTGACCGCCCTGCCCGCCGCCGCCGACCCTGTCGAAGGCGGCGGCGATCTGAACCCCGAGGAAATGACGCTGGAACGCATGATGCGCAACATCGAGCGCGGCGAAACCTCGATGACGACCTGCGCCAGCGGATATTTCATCACCAAATCCGGCCGGCATGTCGAGGCGCGCGAGCTGTTCGAGGCCTGCGCCAATGATGGCTGGACCGGCGCGATGACCTGGATGAGCCAGCTGGAGGATAACGGGCTGGGTGGCCCGCTGGACTCCGACGGCGCGGCGGAATGGGACCGGCAGGCGGCCGAGGCGGGCGACCCGGTCGGGCAGTTCAATTATGGGCTGGATCTGATGCGCGGGCGCGGCGTCGCGCAGGACGAGGCGCGCGGGCGGGCACTGGTGGATGAGGCCGCCCGGGCCGGGCTGCCGGTGGCGCGGCGGTTGCAGGCGGCGGATTACGATCTGGACGAGGTGACGCCCGACGCCGACAACTGGAAATATGCGCCGGTTTCCTGACCCGTTTACGACCAAAGTGCTAGACCGCGCTTGACCTCGATCAACCCGCTTTCCGGCCCGCCGCGCGACAGTCGCGGCACAGTCAGAACGGAGAGCATCATGAAAGCCATCTGGATCGCCGCCGCCCTTGTGGCGGCTCCCCTTGCCGCGCCCGCGCTGGCCGACACGTTCGAGACCGTGAAGGTGGCGGCGGGGCGGCAGTTGTTCGACGCGGAATGCCACCGCTGCCATGCCGTCGATGCCGACAAGGCCAGCTATGGCCCGCTGCTGGAAGGCGTGGTCGGCCGGCGCGCCGGCAGTTTCGAGGGCTACCCCTATTCCGAGGCGTTGGCCGGTGCGGGATTCGTCTGGACGCCCGGGGCGCTCAAGGCCTGGATGGAGGCCAATGACGAGCTGGTGCCCGGCACCAAGATGCGCCATGTCGGCATCACCGACCCGACGGTGCAGGATTTCATCGTCAGCTATCTTGTCTCGGTGTCGAAATAGGGCGGCGCGGCGGGCCGGAATTGCGACCAAGGTCGCAGAGCCGCGCCCTGCCGGGTTGTGTCAGGCTGTTCCTCATCGCAGAGGAGGAAAGCAGCATGTCCCGATTTTCGATCCTGTCGCGCGCGGCCTGTCTGGGGCTGGCCGCCGCGATCATCGCGCTGATGCCGGGCGGCGAAGCCCGCGCGGACAGTTGGGGGAACCTGAACCCCGAGGAGGGCGGCATCGCCCATCTGGCCGCCGAACTGGCCGCGCGCCCCGATCGCGCGGGGTTCCTGTGCTGGGTCGTCTATGAAACCCAGAAGGGCGGCGCGGCAGAAAGTGCCACGTCATTCAAGGGCTTGCAGCTTTGCGCCCAGGCGGGCAACGCGCCCTCGATGATCCTGCTGGCACAGGCCTATGATCAGGGGCTTGGCACCGCACCCGATGCGGCCTGGTCAACCTATTGGGTCAAGCAGGCCGCCGCGCAGGGCTATGCAACCGGCGCCTATCACTATGGCCTTGCCCTGCTGCAAGGACATGGGGTGCCCCGCGATGCCGGGCAGGCCCGGTTCTGGCTGGACCGCGCGGCCCAGGGCGGTGACCGCGATGCGGCGCGGCTTCTGGCCAATCTGACACTGTCCTGACCCGGCTGAACGCCCATGCGCGCGGGTCGTAAGACCAATGGACAATATACGTTCCGCGCGTGCCCCGCCGATACTTGGCCCATGCCCACCACCCTGACCGCCCGGCCTGACAGCCCGGTCGCCTGGCGGGCGCGGACCGAAGGGGAGGAGGAACAAGATGAACCGTTTCGTTCTGGCCACTGTGTTGGCCTTTGCATGCATGGGTGCCGCCCATGCCGAAGTGACCGAGGCCGATCTGCTGGCCGATCAGGATACGCCCGGCGACGTGCTGACCAATGGCATGGGCCGCAGCCTGCAACGCTTCAGCCCGCTGGAAACGCTGAACCGCGACAACGTCAAGAACCTGGTCCCGGCCTGGGCCTTTTCGCTGGGCGGGGAAAAGCAGCGCGGGCAGGAAAGCCAGCCGCTGATCCATGACGGGGTGATGTATATCACCGGATCCTATTCGCGGATGTATGCGATCGACCTGAAGACCGGCAAGGAACTGTGGCAATACGATGCCCGCCTGCCCGAAGGCATCCTGCCCTGCTGCGACGTGATCAACCGGGGTGGCGCCATCTATGGCAACAACATCTATTTCGGCACGCTGGACGCGCGGATCGTCGCGCTCGACCTCAAGACCGGCGATGTGAAATGGAACAAGAAGATCGCCGATTACAAGGAAGGCTACAGCTATACCGCCGCGCCGCTGATCGTGAACGGGCTGGTGGTGACCGGCAATTCCGGCGGTGAATTCGGCATCGTCGGCGAAGTGCAGGCCCGCAACGCCGAAACCGGCGAACTGGTCTGGACCCGGCCGATGATCGAAGGCCATATGGGCACCTATATGGGCAAGGAAAGCACGATGACCGGGACGCTGAACGCGACCTGGCCGGGCGATCTGTGGAAGACCGGCGGCGGGGCGACCTGGCTGGGCGGGTCTTACGACGCCGATACCAACACGCTGGTCTTTGGCGCGGGCAACCCGGCGCCCTGGAACAGCCATCTGCGCAATGCCGGCACCCCGGTCGAGGGCAATACCGGCGACAACCTCTATGCCGCCAGCCGCGTGGGCATCGACCCGGAAAACGGCGAGATCAAGTGGCATTTCCAGACCACCCCGCGTGAAGGCTGGGATTTCGACGGCGTGAACGAGGTGGTGGGCTTTGTCGACAAGGACGGCAACAAGCGCTATGCCACCGCCGACCGCAACGGGTTCTTCTATGTGCTGAACCGCGAAGACGGCAAGTTCGTCGCCGCCTATCCCTTTGTGAAGAACATCACCTGGGCCAGCGGCATCGACGAGACCGGCCGCCCGATCTACAACGAGGACAACCGCCCCGGCGCGCCGGATGCGGCGGCCGAAGGCGGCAAGGGCCAGCAGGTCTTTGCGGTGCCGTCCTTCCTGGGTGGCAAGAACTGGATGCCGATGGCCTATAGCCAGAAGACCGGCCTGTTCTATGTGCCCTCGAACGAATGGGGCATGGATATCTGGAACGAACCGATCAGCTACAAGAAGGGCGCGGCCTATCTGGGCGCCGGCTTCACCATCAAGCCGCTGTTCGAGGATTACATCGGCAGCCTGAAGGCGATCGACCCCAATACCGGCGAAGTGAAGTGGGAATACAAGAATGACGCCCCGCTTTGGGGTGGCGTGATGTCCACCGCCGGCGGGCTGGTCTTCACCGGCAACCCCGAGGGCGATTTCATGGCCTTCGACGCCGAGACGGGCGAAAAGCTGTGGTCGTTCCAGACCGGCTCGGGCATCGTCGGCCAGCCGGTCACCTGGGAACAGGATGGCGAGCAATATGTCTCGGTCATCTCGGGCTGGGGCGGGGCGGTGCCGCTCTGGGGGGGCGAGGTGGCCAAGAAGGTCAACTACCTGAACCAGGGCGCGACGGTCTGGACCTTCCGCCTGCCCAAGCAGCTGGCCGCCGCCAACTGACCGGCATGATCTGACACGGGGAACGGGCGCGCGGGAAACCGGGCGCCCGTTTCGCTGCGCGGCATCGGTACGCGGGTTTCGCTGCGCTGCGGCTTCGACTTATGGAGCATATGGTGCTGCTGCCCGGCTTGTTAGGCTTGCGGAAACCGCCTGCCCGACCCGGAGCCTGTCGCATGACCGCCGAGCAACGCCCCAGCCCCGCTGCTGCCCAAGCCTTTCATACGGCGCTGATCGTCGATGACCATCCGCTGTTCTGCGACGCGCTGACCATGACCTTGCAGGCCGTGGCCGGGATCGAGACGGTGGAAACCGCCGAATGCCTGACCACCGCGCTGGCCCGGATCGAGGCGCGCCGCCCGATGCCCGATGTGGTGGTGCTGGATCTCAATCTGCCCGATGTGAACGGGCTAGAAGGGCTGATGCGCCTGCGCCAGACCGCGCCCGATCTGCCGGTGGTGGTGGTGTCGTCGAATGACGAACCGCGGGTCATCCGCTCTGCCATCCTGGCCGGCGCGGCGGGGTTCGTGCCCAAGCATTCGCGGCGCGAGATGTTCCGCGCGGCCTTTGCCACCATCGCCCGGGGCGAGGTGTTCCTGCCCGAAAGCAGCGGTGACGCCCTGGCCGAGGGCAATGGCATGACCCCCCAGGACGAGGCGATCCGCCGGCTGAGCCAGCTGACGCGCCAGCAGGCCAACATCCTGGAACAGATCTGCGCGGGCAAGATGAACAAGCAGATCGCCTATGACCTGTCGATCGCCGAAACCACGGTCAAGGCGCATGTCACCGCGATCATGCGCAAGCTGGAGGTCTATAGCCGCACCCAGGCGGTGCTGCTGGCGCGCGAGGCGCATTCGACCGGCGCCGTCGCCGAACCCTGGCGCTGGCGATAGGCCCGGCCGCAGGATGGATGCCGCCGCCCCCCCCGATGCCCGTCCGGCGCGCCCCGGTCAGCCGCTGACCGCCACCGCCCCAGCCGATGCCCCGGACGCTTTGGCCCAGTTGCAGCGCGCGCTTGGCCCCGGCCCCTTTGCGCAGGTGTTTCTGTTCGTCAGCCCCGCCGCCGATTGCGCCGCCTTGTGCCGCCGCGCGGCGCATGCCTTTGCCCCCGCCCGGGTCAGCGGCTGCACCACCTCGGGCGAGTTGACGGGGCGGGGTTATGATGACGGGCAGATCGTGGCCTTTGCCCTGCCCGCCGCCGGGTTCGAAGTGGCGCAGCTGGTGATCGAGGATCTCGATCAGCTGGATCCGCGTCAGGTGATCGCCGATCTGCTGCGCACGCGGCAAAATCTGGGCAACCGCGCCGCGCAGAAACCGAATGAATGCGCGGTGTTGCTGGTCGATGGGCTGTCGGGGCAGGAAGATGCGCTGATGGCCGCGCTGTCGGGCGGTCTTGGCCCCGTGCCGGTGATCGGCGGATCGGCGGGCGATGGCGGCGCCTTCCGGCAGACGCTGGTCCATGCGCAGGGCAAGGTGCTGCGCAATGCGGCGGTGCTGACGCTGCTGCGGTCGCAGGGGCGGGTGCGGCCCTTCTCGCTCGATCATCTGCGACCGACGCGGGCGCGCATGGTGGTGACCCATGCCGACCCCGCGCATCGCATTGTGGCGCGCATCAATGACGAACCCGCCGCCGAGGAATATGCCCGCCTGCTGGGCCTGCGCCCCGAGCTGCTGTCACCCTTTGTCTTTGCCACCCATCCGGTGCTGGTGCGGGTGGGCGGCCGTCACCATGCCCGCGCCATTCAGAGCGCCGAACCGGACGGATCGCTGATCTTCTTTTCCGCCATTGCCGAGGGGCTGATCCTGACGCTGGCGGAATCGCGCGACATGGCCGGGCACCTGTCCGAGGAACTGGCCCGCCTGTCGCGCGACGGGGCGCCGGCGGCCATTCTGGGCTTTGACTGCTTTTTTCGCCGGCTGGAGGCCGAGGGCCGCCAATGCGGACGCGAGATCTCCGACATCCTCGCGCGCCACGGGGTGACCGGCTTTTCCACCTATGGCGAACAGGTGGGGGCGATGCATGTGAACCAGACCATGACCGGCCTTGCCTTCTATCCGCCCGGGGCGGCGGCATGAACGGGCTGGCCGAACGCGACCTCGACAGCGCGCTGTCGCTCATCAATCCGCAGGACACGCCCGAGCGGCAAAACCAGAAACTGCTGACCATCGCCGCCGCGCTGATCCGCCATGCCGAGGAGATGACCGAGGATCGCGGCGCCGCCTATGCGCAATTCCAGCGCGCCGCCATGCTGGAGGATCAGGTCCGCGAACGCACCCGCGATCTGGAACGCACGCTCGATCTGCTGAACGCCACGAATGCCCGTCTGGCCGAAGCCAGCCGCGAGACCGAGGCGGCGCGGCAAAACCTCGCCACCGCGATCGAGACGGTGCAAGAGGGCTTTGCCCTGTTCGACCCGCAGGATGTGCTGGTCATGTGCAATTCGCGCTTCAACGCGCTGTTGCCAGATATCCGCGACCGGCTGGTGCCGGGCCTGCATTTCACCGATTACCTGCGCATCGCCGCCGGTTCGGCCTTTCTGGGCCTGCCCGAAGGGATGACCCCGCAAGACTGGATCGAGATGCGGCTGCAACGGCACGAGCAGCACCATTTCATCCTGACGCAGCGCATGGGGCCGGATCGCTGGATGCAGGTCTCGGAACATCGCACCCGCGATGGCGGCACCGTCATCCTGCAAACCGAGGTGACCGACCTGATCCGCGCCGAACGCGAGGCGCGGGGCCGCATGCTGGACGATCAGGCGGCGGTGCTGCGCGCCACGCTTGAACATCTGCAACTGGGGGTCTGCATCTTTGACGCGCGGCTGCAACTGCTCGGATGGAATGAAAGGCTGGCCGAATTCCTGACCCTGCCGCGCACCCGGCTGCGGCAGGGCATGCAGTTCGACAGCCTGTTCGAACAGGTGCGCGGGCAGTTCATCTTTCCCTCCGGCCTTGGCCCCTATCGGCTGGCCGACTGGGTGCAGCGCCACCGCAGGCGGCATCCGTTCCAGATGGAGGTCACGCGCGAGGGCGGGCAGATCTACGAGATCTTCGCGCAAAGCCTGCCCGATGGCGGCTTTGTCATGTCGCTGTCGGATGTCACCTCGGAACGCAGCGCGCTGGCCGCACTGAGCAAGACCAACGAAACGCTGGAGGCCCGCGTGGCCGAACGCACGCTGGAGCTGGAGGATGCGCTGGCGCTGGCCGAACGCGCCAATGCCTCGCGTGCGCGGTTCGTGGCGGCGGCCAGTCACGACCTCTTGCAACCCCTGTCGGCGGCCAAGCTGTTTCTGGCCTCGCTCAGCGATGACGCGCTGTCGGCGCCGGCCCGCAAGACGCTGGAAAAGGCGCAGAACGCGCTTGGGTCGGTCGAGGGAATTCTGGGCGCGCTGCTGGATATCTCGCGGCTGGAATCGGGCCGCGCGGCGGTGGAGCCGGGCAGCGTGGCGCTTGGCCCGTTGTTTCGGCAACTGGCCGACGAATTTACCCCGATGGCCGCGAAGAAGGGGCTGCGGCTGGTGATCCGCCCGACCGAGGCGGTGGTGGTCTCGGATCGCAGCTATCTGCGGCGTATCCTGCAAAACCTGATCTCCAACGCCCTGCGCTATACCGCGCGCGGCACGGTGCTGGTGGCGGCGCGGCGGCGCGGCGGGCTGTGGCGGCTTGAGGTGCGCGATTCCGGCCCCGGCATCGCGCCCGACGATCAGGCGCTGATCTTTCGCGAATTTCATCGGGTGAATGCCCATGCCTCGGCCGCCGAAGGGATGGGGCTGGGCCTTGCCATCGTGGAACGTGCGGCGGCGCTGTTGCAGCACCCGCTGGACCTGCGCTCGGCGCCGGGGCGGGGGTCATGCTTTGCCGTCGATCTGCCGCCGGCGACCGGGCCGGCGCAGCCCCTGCCCGAAAGCCCCGCCCGCCCCGGCGCCGAACGCGACCCCGAGGCCTCGGACCGGCTGGTGCTGCTGGTGGAGAACGACGCGGAACTGTCGGGCGCCATGGTGCAACTGCTGGAACAATGGGGTGTCACGGTGCTGGATGTCGCCTCGGGCGAAGAGGCGCTGGAGCTGATCGACGCGACCGGGGTCGAACCCGACATCTGCCTGATCGACTATCAGCTGGGCGACGGGATGGACGGGCTGGATTGTCTGGCGGCGCTGCGCGACCGGCTGGGCGATGCGGTGCCCGCGCGGCTGGTCACCGCCAATCGCAGCGAGGAAATGCGCCAGCGCGCGGCCCGGATGGGGGTGCCGATCCTGCCCAAGCCCATCCTGCCCGACGCCCTGTCGGATGTGCTGTTCGCCCGGCCCTAGCCCTGACGCAGCGGCGCGAAATCCAGCGTGACGCTGGCGCGGCCCTCGGCGATGCGCCATTCCGGCGTCAGACCCAGATCCTCGGCCAGGGCCTGCACGATGGCCAGACCCAACCCGGTGCCGGGCGAGCCGTCGCGCTTGTCAAAGGGGGCCATGCGAAAGGCCGCGGCGGGGGCGGCGGCGTTCGACAGGGTCAGCCGCCCCTCGGGGTAAAGCCGCAGCCGCACATCGCCGATGCCATGCTGCACCGCATTCTCGATCAGGTTGCGCAAAAGGATCGCCAGCGCATCGGGATCGACCCGCAGCGGCAGACGTTCCACATCGCCGTCATCCAGCCGGATCGGCCCGGGGCTGTGGCGGGCCTCCTCCTCCAGCACCAGCCGCAGGATGCGGACCAGATCGGCCTCGCCGGCCTCGCGCCCCAGCCCGGCCTCGGCGCGCGACAGTTGCAGCAGGCGCTCCACCCGGCGGGTCAGCGCATCCAGCGTGGCGATGTCCTGCGCCGCCACATCCGGCCCGCCGGTTTCCAGCCGGGCGCGCAGCGTGGCCAGCGGCGTGCGCAATTCATGCGCGGCATTGGCGACAAAGTGCCGCTCGGCCTGCCGCAGCGCGTCGATCCGGTGCAGGAAATCGTTGAATGACAGCGCCAGCGGGCGCAGCTCATCGGGCAGGCCGCCGGTTTCCAGCGGCGACAGGTCGTCGGGCCGCCGCCCTGTCACCTCGGAGGCAAAGCGCCCGACCGGCGACATCGACCGCCGCATGGTGCGCCGCGTGGCCCATAATACCAGCGCCAGCAGCGGCAGCATGGGCACCACGAGGACATTGGTGCTTTCTAGCACCTCCTCGCGCCGCCAGGCCAGGGAATGCCCCATCTCGATCGTCGCGCCATCGGCCTGCCGGCGCAGCACGCGCCAACCCTGCGCATTGCTGAAACCATCGCGCTTCAGCACGCCCCAGGGCGCCGGAGAGACCGGCAGATCGGCGGCGGTGACGCGCAGCACCTGTTCGTCGCTGTCGGGCGTCAGACCCAGCTCGCGCGGGATCGGGTCGCGCCCGTGGCCATGTTCGGCGGAATCGAGCAGCAGGATGGTGGTCTGCACCACCGTCTCCATCTCTTCGTCCATCAGCTCGCCGATTTCATGGTCCAGCGCCCAGACCACCAGCCCGATGGTCGCAACCCAGCCCAGCGCCACCAGCGGCAGGATGTGGCGCGACAGCCGCCCGGCCAGAGACCAGCCCCGGCTCATGGCACCAGATATCCCAGACCGCGCCGCGTCTCGATCACCCCCGGCCCCAGCTTTTGCCGCAGGCGCGAGATATAGACCTCCACCGCGTTGCCTTCGATCGTGTCGTCAAAGGCATAAAGTGTTTCCTCCAGCGCGGGGCGCGACATGATGCGGCCGCGCTGGCCCAGCAAGGCATCCAGCACCGACCATTCGCGCGAGGTCAGGCGCAGCTCGGCCCCGTCGCGCCAGACCTTCGCGGCAGCGCGGTCGATCTCCAGCCCGGCCAGCGCAATACGGTTTGCCGGCTGGCCCTGCCCGCGCCGGGCATGGGCGCGGATGCGCGCGGCCAGTTCCTGAAGATCGAAGGGCTTGACCACATAGTCATCCGCCCCGGCATCCAGCCCGGCGATGCGGTCGCTGATCTGGTCGCGCGCGGTCGCGATCAGGACCGGCGTCCTGTCCCCCGCCGCGCGACGGGCGCGCAGCAGTTCCAGCCCCGACCCGCCCGGCAGGCCAAGATCCAGAATGACACAGGCGTAATCTGCCACGGCCCAGGCCGCATCGGCGGTGGCAAGGTCGGGCGCGTGATCCACCGCATGCCCCTCGCCGCGCAGGAACCCCGCGACGGCCTCGGCCAGATCAAGCGTATCTTCGACAAGCAGCAATCTCATGCCCCCAGAGATAGCGCCGCCGCCGCGCCAAGGCGAGCCGTTTCCCCGCGGCTGGAAAAAACTTGTGCCCCTCCAAAACCGTAAGCCGGCCGCAAGGTTGGGCTGCGATCAGGTCGCCATCAAGCATCGAGCATATAGGAGAAACTGATGCGCAAGTTCCTGATCGCCGGCCTCGTCACCCTGGCCGCCGCCGTGCCCGCCCTGGCGGAAGAGCGCTGCAACGTGCCGCAAGACCAGTGGCGCCCCGAAGCCGACCTGCGCGCCGATCTGGAAGGCAAGGGCTGGACCATCAGCAACATCAAGACCGAGGATGGCTGCTTTGAGGTCTATGGCAAGGATCAGGACGGCAAGAAGGTCGAGGTCTTCATCGACCCGGCCAGCTTTGAAATCGTCGGCAGCGATGAGTGATCGCGCCACGGCCCCCGGCATGGTCAAGGTCTGGGATCCGTTCGTGCGCGGGTTCCACTGGCTGTTGCTGACGCTGATCGCGGTGTGCTGGCTGACCGAAGACGGCCCCAAGACGCTGCATCAGGCCTCGGGCTATGGCGTGGCGGCGCTGATCGTGATGCGCATCCTGTGGGGCTTTGTCGGCCCGCGCCACGCGCGGTTCAGCGACTTTGTCAGGGGCCCGCGCAAGGTGCTGGCCTATCTGGCCGCGCTGCTTGCCGGACGCGAGCCGCGCTTTCTGGGCCACAACCCGGCGGGCGGGGCGATGATCGTCGCGCTGATCCTGGCGGTGGGCGCCACCGCGCTGACCGGCTGGCTTCAGACCACCGATGCCTTCTGGGGCGCGGAATGGCTGGAGGAGGTGCATGAGATGGCGGCGACGATGATCCTTGTGCTGGCGGCGGTGCATGTCGCGGGCGTGATCGTGGAAAGCTGGCGCCACCGCGAGAACCTCGTGACGGCGATGATTGACGGCCACAAGCGCGGCCATTGAAGCGCCCCTTGCGGGCCTGGGGTTGGCAGGGAACTGCCGGCCCCGTTCCTCACTCTTGCAGGCTATGGAATGACTACGATCCTTTCGCGGGACAGTGCGCTGTGGCGCCGGCCGCAAACCACCCCGCTCGCGCTCAATCTCGTGGTCGCGACCTATCTGATGGTCGTGAGCAATGGCGGTTTCTGGGCCGCCGCCAGCACCCTGTTCAAAGGTGCGCCGCTGGATGTCATCGGCATCGGCCTCGCGGTCTGGAGCGTGACGTTCTTCACGCTCAGTCTGGTGTCGCTGCCCTGGCTGCACCGGCCGTTTCTGGCCGTGCTGATCCTGGTCGCCGCCGGGGCGGCCTATTACCAGAAAACGCTGGGCGTGCTGATCGACCGCGACATGATCCGCAACATCATGGAAACCACGGTCACGGAATCAAAGCACCTGATCACCGCCGATTACCTGCGCCACATGGCGCTGACCGGGGTGCTGCCAGCGGTGCTGCTGTTCTGGCCGCGTGTGAAATGGCCGCCGCTGCGGCATCTTGTCTGGCGCTGGCCGACCTCTATCGTCGCAGGGTTCGCGCTGACCGTCGCCTTCCTGATGACCGATTTCAAGGCCTACTCTGCCGTGATCCGCGAACACAAGGAGATGATGGGCGCCTATCAACCCGGTGCGACCATCGCGGCACTGTTCAAATACGGCAAGGATCAGATGCGCGGCGCACAGGTTGCCGCGAAACCGCTGGGCACCGATGCGAAAAAGGGCCCGCATCTGTCTGCCGCCGACAAGCCCGCCCTGCTGATCCTGTTCGTGGGCGAAACCGCGCGGGCGCAGAATTTCGGCCTGAACGACTATGCCCGCGATACCACGCCGGAATTGCGCAAGCGCGATGTCATCAACTTTTCCCAGGCCAGTTCCTGCGGCACCTCGACTGCCGTCTCGGTGCCCTGCATGTTCTCGCCCTTCGCGCGCGACGACTATTCGCGCCCGAAATATCTGGGGTCGGAAAACCTGCTGGATGTGCTGGCCCATGCCGGCGTCAAGGCCGATTGGTGGGACAACAATACCGGCGATCAGCAAGTTGCCGCGCGCACCGGATGGCAGCGGGTGGATGCGAAATTCGACCCCGCCTCCTGCGCCGAGGGCGAATGCACCGATGATGCCTTTTTCAAGGTGATCGACACCACCATCAAGGGCATGACCGAAGACACCGTTCTGGTCCTGCACATGATCGGCAGCCATGGCCCGGCCTATTACCTGCGCTATCCCAAGGCCGCGGCCGTATTCACCCCCGATTGCCGGACCGCGCAATTCTCGGACTGCACGCCCGAGGAAATCGTGAACGCCTATGACAATTCGATCCTGCAAACCGACCGCGTGGTCGCCCATGCGATCGACATGGCCGAGGCCGCGCCCAATGTTCTGCCGGCGGTGCTGTTCATGTCGGATCACGGCGAATCGCTGGGCGAGGGTGGTCTCTATCTGCATGCCGCGCCCGCCTTCATGGCGCCCGAGGTGCAGACCCGTGTGCCCTTCGTGCTGTGGCTGTCGGAACGTTTTGCCGGCGCCATGGGCATCGACAAGGCCTGTCTTGCCGCCAAGGGTGCGGATGCCGTCAGCCATGACAACCTGTTCCACAGCGTGCTAGGTCTGATGGATATCCAGACCGGCGTGCGCAGCGATGACCTCGATCTCGTCGCGTCCTGCCGCAAGACAGAGGCGATGTAACATGTCCGAACCGCCCAAGGTGGTGCCGCCGCGCAGCGGTTTGCTGCATCTGGTCGATGCGACCGGCTATTCCTTGCAGGGGCTGCGGCGGCTTTTGCGCGAATCCGCCGCGCGGCATGAATGCCTGTGGGGCGGGCTGGGGCTGGCCGCGCTGCTGCTGCGCGGCGCCTCGGCCGGGCAGGTCGCGGGTTTTGCCATGCTGGTGCTGGCCCTGCTGGCGGTAGAGGCGCTGAACACCGCGCTGGAGGAGATCGTCGATCACCTTTCCCCGGGCTGGTCGGAAATGGCGAAAAACGCCAAGGATCTGGGCTCGCTCGCCGTCGGGCTGACTGCCCTCATCGCGGGGGTGCAATTCGCCACCGCGATGATCTGGCCGGGCTGAGCAGATGCGCGGGCTGGCGCGTTACCCCGCCTGGGTGCTTTTTCTGGTGATGGGGCTGGTCGGCGGGGCCGGGGCCTGGCTGTCCTTTGACGTGATCCGGCTGACCATGGCGAATGTCGATCTGGTGCAGCGCCATGGCGGCATGGCGCTGCTGGATGGCGGGCTGATTCAGGCGCTGATGCTGGGGCTGCGCGGGCTGTTGATCCTTGCGCTCTATCTGGCCTTCAAGCTGCTGGAGGTTGAACTGGTCACCCGCTGGCGCGCCGGCCCCGGGGGGCCGGATCGCAAACCGTAATTCAAAAGCGGCACGTCATATTTCGCAAGCGACATAAATCCGCTTGCCAAGCCGATTTCCTTCGCGTAATCCCGGCAGCGGGACACCTCTCCCCAACGAGAGGCTTATATCTGGAAGGATACCATGGCTGATCTGATCGCCCCGGCTGCGCGCCCGGCAAATCCGCGTTTTTCGTCTGGCCCCTGCGCCAAACTTCCCGGCTTCACCCTCGACATGCTTGCTGACGCGCCGCTGGGCCGCTCGCACCGTGCCGCCGTTGGCAAGGCGAAGCTGAAAGAGGCCATCGACCTCACCCGTGACATTCTGGGCGTGCCCGCCGATTACCGCATCGGCATCGTGCCCGCCTCTGACACCGGCGCCGTGGAAATGGCGCTGTGGAGCCTGCTGGGCGCGCGCCCGGTCGAAATGCTGGCCTGGGAATCCTTCGGTGAAGGCTGGGTCACCGATGTCGTGAAACAGCTCAAGCTGGATGCCAAGGTGCAGAAGGCCGGCTATGGCGAGATCGTCGATTTCGCCACCGTCGATTTTGACCGCGACGTGGTGTTCACCTGGAACGGCACCACCTCGGGCGTGCGCGTGCCGAATGGCGACGCGATCCCGGCGAACCGCGCCGGCCTGACCATCTGCGACGCCACCAGCGCCGCCTTCGCGATGGACCTGCCCTGGGACAAGCTCGATGTTACCACCTTCTCCTGGCAGAAGGTGCTGGGCGGCGAGGGCGGCCATGGCGTGCTGATCCTGTCGCCGCGCGCGGTGGAACGGCTGGAAAGCTATACCCCGGCCTGGCCGCTGCCCAAGATTTTCCGCCTGACCTCCAAGGGCAAGCTGATCGAGGGCATCTTCGTCGGCGAAACGATCAACACCCCGTCGATGCTTTGCGTCGAGGATTATCTGGTCGCGCTGAAATGGGCGAAATCCCTGGGCGGGCTGAAAGGGCTGATCGCGCGCAGCGAAGGCAATGCCAAGGCGATTGCCGATTTCATCGCCGGCAAGGACTGGATCGCCAATCTGGCGGTCGATCCGGCCACGGCCTCCTGCACTTCGGTCTGCCTGAAGTTCACCGATCCGCGCATCGCGGACGGCGCGACCTTTGCCAAGAATGTGGCGAAACGGCTGGAAAAGGCCGGCGTGGCGCTGGATGCCGGCGCCTATCGCGACGCGCCCCCCGGCCTGCGCATCTGGTGTGGCGCCACGGTGGAAACCGCCGATGTGACCGCGCTGATGCCCTGGATCGAATACGCCTTCGCGGCCGAGATCGCGGCGCTGACCGAAGCGGCCTGATCCTTTCGGGGGCGCGGATGCGCCCCCCCCTTTCCCCATCCCCCGGATGCGCCCCGCGCATCAATGTGAACAGATATTCGCAAAGGATAGCGATATGGCTCCCCGCGTTCTCGTTTCCGACGAACTTTCCGAAACCGCCGTCCAGATCTTCCGCGATCGCGGCGTCGAGGTCGATTACATGCCGAAGCTCGGCAAGGACAAGGAAAAGCTGGCCGAAATCATCGGGCAGTATGACGGCCTTGCCATCCGTTCGGCCACCAAGGTCACCGAAAAACTGCTGGAAAGCGCCACGAATCTCAAGGTCGTGGGCCGCGCCGGTATCGGTGTCGATAACGTCGATATCCCGGCCGCGTCCAAGAAAGGCGTGATCGTGATGAACACGCCCTTCGGCAACTCGATCACCACGGCCGAACATGCCATCGCCATGATGTTCGCCGTGGCCCGGCAACTGCCCGAGGCATCGGCCTCCACCCATGCCGGCAAATGGGAAAAGTCGAAATTCATGGGGGTCGAGCTGTTCAACAAGACGCTCGGCGTGATCGGGGCCGGCAATATCGGCGGCATCGTCTGCGACCGCGCCGTCGGTCTCAAGATGAAGGTCATCGCCTATGACCCCTTCCTGTCGGAAGAACGCGCGAAAACGCTGGGCGTGCACAAGGTGGAGCTGGACGAGCTGCTGGCCAAGGCCGATTTCATCACCCTGCATGTGCCGCTGACCGACAAGACCCGCAACATCCTGTCGCGCGAGAACCTCGCCAAGACGAAAAAGGGCGTGCGCATCATCAACTGCGCCCGGGGCGGTCTGGTCGATGAGGCGGCGCTGAAGGATGCGCTGGACAGCGGCCATGTCGCGGGCGCGGCGCTTGACGTGTTCGAGGTGGAGCCGGCGACCGAGAACGTGCTGTTCAACCACCCCAATGTCGTGGTGACGCCGCATCTGGGCGCCTCCACCACCGAGGCGCAGGAAAACGTGGCGCTGCAAGTGGCCGAACAGATGTCGGATTACCTGCTGACCGGCGCGGTGCAGAACGCGCTGAACATGCCCAATGTCACCGCCGAACAGGCCGCGATCATGGGGCCGTGGATCAAGCTTGCCTCGCATCTGGGCGCCTTCATCGGCCAGATGACCGACGAGCCGATCCGTGCGATCAACATCCTGTATGACGGTCGCGTGGCCGAGATGAATACCGCCGCGCTCAACCAGGCGGTCATCGCGGGCGTGCTGAAGGCGCAGAACCCGGATGTGAACCTGGTGTCGGCCCCGATCGTGGCCAAGGACAAGGGCATCCAGATCTCCACCACGCGGCAGGACAAGACCGGGGTGTTCGACGCCTATGTCAAGGTGACCATGGTCACCGACAAGCGCGAACGCTCGGTCGCGGGCACCTGCTTTGCCGATGGCAAGCCGCGCTTCATCCAGATCAAGGGCATCAATATCGACGCCGAGGTCGGCGCCCATATGCTCTATACCACCAACGAGGACGTGCCGGGCATCATCGGCCTTCTGGGCATGACCATGGGCAAGAACGGCGTGAACATCGCCAACTTCACCCTTGGCCGGTCGGGCGTGGGGCAGGATGCGATCGCGCTGCTGTATCTGGATCAGGCGATCGACCCGAAAGTGGTGGACACGCTGGAGGCGACCGGCATGTTCCAGCAGGTCAAGCCGCTGCAATTCGAAGTGGCCTGAACCCGCCGCACAGAGACGTCAGAGGGCCGGGGGAGACATTCCCCGGCCCTTCGCGTTTGTGCTGGACGCCGCAGGTGGCGCGGATAATCTGGCGCGGCAGAACGGGGGCCGCGATGGACAATTGGGACGAGATCCGCACCGCCTTTCAGGTGGCCCGGCTGGGCACCGTATCGGGGGCGGCAGATGCGCTTGGCGTGCATCATGCGACGGTGATCCGCCATATCGACGCGCTGGAAAAACGGCTGGGCGCCAAGCTGTTCCAGCGTCATGCGCGGGGCTATACCCCCACCGAGGCCGGGCGCGACCTTCTGACGGTGGCCCAGTCAACCGAGGATCAGTTCGCGCAGCTGGCCAGCCGCATCAAGGGCCAGGGCGAGGTGGTCTCGGGCGAATTGCTGGTGACGGCGATCACCGGCATCGCCGATCTGCTGGCGCCGGTCTTTGCCGATTTCCAGCGCGCCCATCCGCAGGTCATCATCCGTTTCCTGACCGACATGCGCGTCTTCCGGCTGGATTATGGCGAGGCACATGTGGCGATCCGCGCCGGCAGCCAGCCGCAAGAGCCGGATTATGTGGTGCAGCCGCTGATCCGCATGCGCTCGGCGCTTTACGCCGCGCGCAGCTACGCCGAGGCGCATGGCCTGCCCGAAAGCGCCGACGATTTCGCGCGCCACCGCTTCATCGGCAATGACAATCTGGAAAGCCGGGCGCCTTTTTACCGCTGGCTGCGCGCCCATGTGCCGGAAAGCGCGATTTCCTTTCGCGCGACCGAACCGGATTCGACCGCGCGGGCGGTGCATGCGGGGCTTGGCCTCGGCTTTCTGCCGGTGCGCCATGCCGCCAGCCAGCCCGACCTGATCGAGGTGATGCCGCCGCAAAGCGACTGGGAGGCGCCCTTGTGGCTCGTGACCCATGTCGATTTGCACCGCACGCTCAAGGTCCAGAGCTTTCTGACCGAACTGCGCCGCGCGGCGGCGGGCTGGGGCGCGGCATGAACCTTTCGCCTGCCCAGGCCGGTCATCTGGCGATGCTGGCCTTTTCCGCGCTGGTCGCGGGGTCGTTCTCGCTGGGGGCGCTGGCCGCGCCGCTGATCGACCCGGCGGCGCTGACCGTGCCGCGCTTTGCCCTGGCGGGCGCGCTGGTCGGGGCGGCCGCCGTGGCGCAGGGCAAGCTGCGGCGCGAGTCGCTGGTGGCACCATGGCGCTATCTGGTGCTGGGCGGGCTGCTGGCCATCTATTTCGTCCTGATGTTCGAGGGGTTGAAAACCGCGGCGGCGGTGCCGACGGCGGCGGTATTCACCCTGACGCCGGTCATGGCGGCGGGGTTCGGCTGGCTGACCCTGCGCCAGCACACGACCGGGCGGATGGCGCTGGCGCTGGCGGTCGGAGCCGTCGGGGCGGGCTGGGTGATCTTTCGCGGCGACCTGTCGGCGGCGCTGCGGCTGGAGATCGGCCATGGCGAATGGCTGTATTTCTGGGGCTGCGCAGCACATGCGCTGTATACGCCGCTGGTGCGGCGCCTGAACCGGGGCGAACCGGCGGTGACCTTCAGCTTTGGTGTCATGGTCGCCGGGTTCCTGCTGCTGGCGATCTATGGCGCCCGGGCGATGCTGGAAACAGACTGGGCGCAATTGCCGCCGATTGTCTGGATCTGCCTGATCTATGTCTCGGTCGCGGCGACCGCGCTGACCTTTGTCGCGCTGCAATTCGCCACCCTGCGCCTGCCGGCGGCCAAGGTCATGGCCTATACCTATCTGGTGCCCTCCTGGGTCTTGCTGTGGGAAATCGTGCTTGGCCGCCCGCTGCCGCCGCTGACCGTGCTGACGGGCGTCGGGCTGACCATCGCTGCGCTGCTCTTGCTGTTGAAGGATGAACACCCTGCGGCGATGCGCAACTGACCTGTGCATTCACGCAGGGCGACAAGTCGCCCTGCCCTGCCTATCTTGCCCGCAACGGACAGGAGACAGAGCATGGAATTCGGCCTCGATACCTTTGGCGATGTGACGCGCGATGCGCAAGGCACCCTGCTGCCGCAGGATCAGGTGCTGCGCCATGTGATCGACGAGGCGGTTCTGGCCGATCAGGTCGGGGTCGATGCGATCAATCTGGGCGAACATCACCGCGACGATTTCGCGATTTCGGCGCCCGAGATCCTGCTGGCCAATATCGCGGCGCGCACCTCGCGCATTCGGCTGGGCACCGCGGTTACGGTGCTTTCGACCGATGATCCGATCCGGCTCTATCAGCGGTTTTCCACGCTGAACGCCATTTCCGGCGGGCGGGGCGAGATCATTCTAGGCCGGGGGTCTTTTGTCGAAAGCTATCCGCTGTTCGGACACGACCTGTCCGAATACGAAATGCTGTTCGAGGAAAAGCTCGCGCTGTTCGTGGCGGTGAACAAGGGCGGCGCGGTATCCTGGCAGGGCCGGCACCGCGCGCCGGTCGCGGTGCCGGCGGTCTATCCGCCCGCCGGGCCGGGGGGTATTCACACCTGGGTCGGCGTGGGGGGCAGCCCGGAATCGGTGGTGCGGGCGGTGCGCCATGACCTGCCGATGATGCTGGCCATCATCGGCGGCGATCCGCGCCGCTTTCTGCCCTTCGTGCGGCTGTATCACGATGCGGCGGCGAAGATGGGCAAGGCGGTGCAGCCGCTGGGCGTGCATTCCCCCGGCCTGATCGCCGCCACCGATGCCGAGGCGCGCGAGGCCGCGTTCACCGGCTACAAGGCGCTGCATGACCGGATCGGGCGCGAACGCGGCTGGCCGCCGATCACCCGCGACGCCTTTCTGGCCGAGGTCGAGGGCGGCAGCCAATATGTCGGCAGCCCTGAAACCGTGGCGCGCAAGATCGCGGACACCATCCGCGATCTGGGCCTGCAAAGGTTCAGCCTGAAATATTCCGCCGGCACCACGGCACATGAAACGCTGATGCGCTCGGTCGAGCTGTATGGCACCCGCGTCATCCCGCTGGTGCGCGAGATGCTGGGCTAAAGCATGACGCGCGGTTCATCCCGCGCGCCCGCCACCGGCCCCAGATCAAAGACCTGACCCGATAGCGGGGCGGCGCGCAGGGCATCGGGGTCCAGCCCCTCTTGCGCGGTGGTCACCACCAGCCGCCCGGACGCAAAGGCGGGGCAAGAGGCATGCGGCGCGGGCAGTGTCAGCGCGCGGTCAAAGGCCCCGTCGGCGTGATGGCGCGCCACACGGCCCGCCCCCCATTGAGCCAGCCAGATACCGCCCGCCGCATCGGTCACCGCCCCATCGGGCCACAGGCCTTCGGCGGTGAAGTCGCGCCAGATCGCCCGGTCGCCCTCGGGCCAGCCCTCGGCATCCAGCGGCTGTCGCCACATGATCTGCCGCGCGGTATCGGCGTAATAGGCGCAGCTCCGGTCCGGCGCGAAACAGATCGCGTTGGAAATGCTGATGCCCGGCGCGATCACCCGCAATGCGCCGCGATACCAGCGATAGATCGCGCCCGCCCCCGGCTCGGCCTGCTTGCCCATGGTGCCGATCCAGAACCCGCCCCAGGGATCGGCCCGCCCGTCGTTTGAGCGCGTTTCAGGGCGGTCGGCCTCCAGCGGTGCCAGCAGGCTGCGGGTGCCGCTGTCGATGTCAAACCGCCACAGCCCGGTTTCCGAGGCGATCAGCAGCGTCGCCGCATCGACCAGACCCGCGGCCGAGACATGTTCGTCAAACTGCCAGTCCCGCGTGCCGTCCTGGCCCCGCGCCAGCAGGCGCTTGCCGATGATGTCGAACCAGAACAGCATGCGCCGGTCGGGGTGCCAAAGCGGCCCTTCGCCCAGAAAACACGGGCGATTGTCAAAGACCTCAGCCATGCGCGGCCTCATCATAGGCGGCGACCAGCGCGCGGGCCTTGGCCGCCACCTGTTCGGCGCTGTCGCCGGGACGATAGAGCGCCGTGCCGATGCCGAACCCGTCGGCACCCGCGCGCAGCCAATCGCCCAGATTGCCCGCATCCGCCCCGCCCACGGCCAGCACCGGCACCTGGCGCGGCAGCACGGCCCGCAGCGCGGCAATGCCCGACGGCCCCATGATCGAGGCGGGGAATACCTTGAGCCCGTCCGCCCCCGCCCGCAGCGCAGCAAAGCATTCGGTGGCGGTGAACACGCCCGGAAAGCTTTGCATGCCGGCGGCCTTGGTGGCGCGGATGACCTCCGGGTTGCAATCGGGCGACACGACCAGCCCGGCGCCAAGCGCGTGCAGGCGTTCGACCTCGGCCACGCTCAGCACCGTGCCCGCGCCGATCAGTGCCCGCGCGCCAAAGGCGCGGAGCAACTGCGCGATGCTGTCAAAGGCATCGGGCGAATTCAGCGGCACCTCGATCCGGTCGATCCCCGCCGCGATCAAGGCGGCGGCGACGGGTTCGGCCTCGGGCGGGGTGATCCCGCGCAGAATGGCGATGACGGGACGCGACATCAGGCGTTCTCTCCCCCGATCAGGCGGCGCGCCTCGGCAAGGCCCGCCAGGGTTGCGGTTTCGGCCTCCAGCAGGCGCGCGGTCTGGCCAAAGGCCGCCAGCGCGGTCTGATAGCGCGCGGCCAGGCCGGTGCTGCCGATCAGCACGATATCCTGTCCCTCCCACAGCGCGCGGGTCGCCGCAAGCTCGGCGCCGATCAACAGGCCAGAGAGGCGCGCGCGGGCGGCATCGGGCGATTGCGCATGCAGCAGCCCCTCGGCCCGCAGGCCGAACAGCGCGGGGATCAGTCGTTCGGGTGCCGCGCGCATCTCGGCCAGCGCGGCGGCAAAGGCGGTCTCGTCCCAGCCCGGGCCGACCGAATGGCGCAGCACCGATTGGCCGGCCAGCAGATCGAACAGTTCGCCCGTCATGCAGGTCTGGAACTGCCGCACCACCCCGGCCGCGACCCGCGCCCATTTCATATGGGTGCCGGGCAGGCCGACAATGCCGTCAAAGCCCGGCTCCTGCACCAGCAGGCCGGCGATCTGGGTTTCCTCGCCGCGCATTACATCGGCGGGGGCGGGCTGGCACAGGCCCGGCACCACATGCACCGTCAGGCGGCGGTCGGCGGGGTGCAGGGTCAGCAGCGGCGCACCGATCGGCGCGCAGGGCAGCGCACGATAGGTGGCCTCTTGCCAGCCCTGCCGCGCCCCGACCATGCCGCAGGCCACGGCCCGCAACGGCCCCTCGGTCACCCAGTCGGCCACCAGATCAAGCAAGGCGCCTTCGAACTGACCGGGGTGCAACCGCCCCATCCCGGCATCCGAATGGCGGTGCGCCTCTAGTCGCGTGCCGGCCATGCGCCAGACCCGCAGCGCCGAGGTGCCCCAATCGATGGCGATCCAGCGATCCGTCATCATGCCGCGCCGGGCCAGAGTGCGGCGGGCAGGTTCTGATAGGCAACCGGCCGCAGAAAGCGGCGGATCGACAGGGTGCCGACCGAGGTCGCGCCGAAATTGGTGCTGGCGGGATAAGGGCCGCCATGCACCATCGCGTCGCAAACCTCGACCCCGGTGGGATAGCCATTGGCCAGCACCCGGCCCGCCATGCGCTCCAGATGCGGCAGCAGACGGCGGGCCAGCGCTAGATCGCCGTCATCCATATGCAGGGTCGCGGTCAACTGCCCCTCGAAAGCGGCGGCAAGGTCGGGCATCGCGTCGGCATCGGTCACCCGGACCACAAGGCCCAGCGGGCCGAATACCTCTTCGCGCAGGCTGTGATCGGCCAGAAACGCCTCGGCCGCGACCTCATAAAGGTTCGGGCTGGCCATGCGCCCCTCGCTTTGCGTGGACAGGATCGGGCGCACCGAATTGCGGCTGTCGAAGCGGGCCTTGCCCTCGTGATAGGCACGGGCGATGCCGGGGGTCAGCATGGTTTGCGGCGGCACGGCGCGCAGCGCCTCGGCCATGGTGGCGACAAAGGCATCGCCCGCCGCCCCCTGAGGCAGGATGGCAATGCCGGGATTGGTGCAGAACTGCCCCGCGCCCATGGTCAAACTGGCGGCCCAGCCGGTTGCGATGGCCGCACCCCGTGCGGCCAGAGCCTCGGGCAGGATGAACATCGGGTTCACGCTGCCCAATTCGCCAAAGAACGGGATGGGTTCGGGCCGTGCGGCGCACAGATCGAACAGCGCCCGCCCGCCGGCAAGGCTGCCGGTAAAGCCCACGGCCTTGATCCGCGGTTGGCTCACCAGCGCGGCGCCGACCTCGCGATTGCCGCCCTGGATCAGGCTGAACACGCCCTGGGGCAGATCGCAGGCCGCAATGGCGGCGGCGATGGCCTCGGCGATGATCTCGCCCGTGCCGGGATGGGCGGAATGGCCCTTGACCACCACGGGGCATCCGGCCGCCAGCGCCGCCGCCGTATCCCCCCCGGCGGTGGAAAAGGCGAGCGGAAAGTTCGACGCGCCGAACACCGCCACCGGGCCGACCGGGCGCTGCATCATGCGGATTTCCGGGCGCGGCAAGGGCTGACGGTCGGGCAGGGCGGCATCGGTGCGGCGGTCGAGGTAATCGCCCGCCCGGATATGGGCCGCAAACAGCCGCAACTGCCCGGTGGTGCGCCCGCGTTCGCCTTGCAGCCGCGCGGCGGGCAGGCCGGTTTCCTGACTGCCGATTTCGGTGATCGCCTCGGCCCGGGCCTCGATCTGATCAGCGATGGTTTCCAGAAACCGCGCGCGCGCCTCGCGCGGGGTGGCCGCGTAATCGGCAAAGGCCGCCTCGGCCGCGTCACAGGCCCGCGCCACCAGATCGGGCGTGCCGACCGAAAAGCGATGTGCCGGGCCATGCGCGGGTTCGCTGGTGAACTGCGTGTCGGTGGCGATCCAGTCGCCGGCGATCAGATGCCGGCCATGGGGGGTAAAGCTCATTTCTTCGTCCTTTCGCGCGGCTCAGAAATCAAAGGCCGCGACCTGTTCGCGCCGGCCCAGCGTCAACGCATCGGCCACATGAACCATGGGCGCCAGATCGACATCCGACTGACCGCGCCGCCGCAGATCGGCCATGCGGGCATAGAGCGCGGGATATTCCCCCATGATCGAGCTTTCGCCCGCCACGGTCTTCCCGGCGATTTCCAGCACATTGCCGCCCATGCGCAGCGCCAGCGGGCCGGCATCGGTCGCCACCTCGATATCCCAGGTCTGCGGCCCCTCTTGCCGCCAGTCGAAATCGGCGGTGACCCCGCCGTTGAACCGCAGCCGCGCCGCGATCGGCGTCTGGCGATTGGCGGGGAAATCCAGATCCGCCGCGATCAGATGCACCGGCGCGGGCAGGATATGGGTCAGGATCGACAGCGCGTTGATGCCGGGATCAAAGACGCCCATTCCGCCGGGCTCAAAGACCCAATCCTGGCCGGGATGCCATTTGCGCACATCCTCGCGCCAGGTGATATGGGCGCGGTTCACGGTCTTGCCGGCCAACCAGGCGCGGGCGGGTTCCACCGCCTGCGCCATGCGGCTGTGCCAGGTGGCAAACAGCGTAAGCCCGCGCTCAGTGGCCATGGCCTGCAATTCATGCACCTCGGCCAGCGTCGCGCCGGGCGGCTTTTCCAGCATCACATGCCGCCCCGCCCGCAAGGCCGCCGCCGCATAGTCAAAGCGCGGCACCGGCGGCAGGCAGAGCGAGACCGTGCCGATATCGGGCCGTTCCGCCAGCAGGTCGGCAAAATCGGTAAAGCCGGGCACCCCCTGCACGGAGCCATGGCGCGAACAGGTCGCCGCCAGTTCCCAGTCAGCCGAGGCCGCAAGGGCGGGCACATGCTGATCCATGGCGATCTTGCCGATGCCGACCAGCGCGATCTTTTCCCGTGCCATCAATGCGAATCCTTGCCGACTTCGCGCCCGCGGCAGCCCTTGAGGAAATCGAGATCGGCGCCGGTATCGGCCCCCTCGACATGCTGCTGGTGCAGCCAGGCATAGCCCGAAGCCGCCTGTTCATGCCGGGGCTGCCAGGCTGCCAGCCGCGCGGCCAGTTCATCGTCCGAAATCTCCAGCCGCAGGGTGCGGTTGGGCACATCGAGCGTGATGAAATCGCCGCTTTGCACCACTGCCAGCGGGCCGCCCGCCGCCGCCTCGGGCGAGGTATGCAGAACCACCGTGCCATAGGCGGTGCCCGACATGCGGGCATCGGAAATCCGCACCATATCGGTGATGCCCTTGCGCAAGACCTTGGGCGGCAGGCCCATATTGCCGACCTCGGCCATGCCGGGATAGCCCTTGGGGCCGCAATTCTTCAGCACCATCACGCAGGTTTCGTCGATATCCAGGGCCTCGTCGTTGATGCGGGCCTTGTAGTCGTCGATATCCTCGAACACCACGGCGCGGCCACGATGCACCATCAGCGCGGGTGTCGCGGCCGACGGTTTCAGCACCGCCCCCTTGGGCGCCAGATTGCCCTTCAGCACCACGATGCCGCCCGATTGGGTCAGCGCCTTTTCGGCGGGCAGGATCACGTCCTCGTTCCAGTTCACCACATCCTTGACCTGATCCCACATCGTCTCGCCCGAGACGGTGAGCGCGTCCTTGTGCAAAAGCCCCGCCTCGCCCAGCCGCTTGATGACGACAGGCAGGCCGCCGGCATAAAAGAATTCTTCCATCAGATACTTGCCCGAGGGCATCAGGTTCACGATGGTCGGCACGTCGCGACCGCAGCGGTCCCAGTCATCCAGCGTCAGGTCCACGCCGACCCGGCCCGCCATGGCCAGAAGGTGAATCACCGCATTGGTCGATCCGCCAATGGCAGCATTGGTGCGGATCGCATTTTCAAAGGCCGGTTTCGTCATCACGTCCGAAGGTTTCAGATCGTCCTTCACCATCTGCACGATGCGGCGCCCGGTCATCTGGGCCATGACACGGCGGCGGCTGTCCACCGCCGGGATTGCGGCATTGCCCGACAGCGCCATGCCTAGCGCCTCGGCCATCGACGCCATGGTCGAGGCGGTCCCCATCGTATTGCACGACCCGGTGGAGCGGCTCATGGAGGCCTCGGCCTCCAGAAATTCCTCTTGCGTCATCTCGCCGGCCTTCACAGCCTCGGAGAATTTCCAAAGATGGGTGCCCGACCCCACCCTTTCGCCACGGAAATAGCCGTTCAGCATCGGCCCACCGGTCACCACGATCGACGGGATGTCGGTCGAGGCCGCGGCCATGATCAGGCTGGGTGTGGTCTTGTCGCAGCCCACCATCAGCACCGCGCCGTCAATGGGCTGGGCGCGCATCGCCTCCTCCACCGCCAGGGCGGCAAGGTTGCGATACATCATCGCGGTCGGGCGAAAGGTGTTTTCGCTGGCGGAAAACACCGGCACCTCCACCGGAAAGCCGCCGGCCTCCCACACGCCGGCCTTCACCTTTTCGGCCAGTTCGCGCAGATGCCCGTTGCAGGGTGTCAGATCCGACCAGGTATTCAGGATGCCGATCACCGGGCGCCCGTCGAACAGATCATGCGGATGGCCCTGATTTTTCAGCCAGCCCCGATGATAGATCGTATCGCGCGAGGTGCCGCCGAACCAGTGTTGCGAACGCAGCTTGCGGGGCCAGGGGGCGGGTTTGAAGGTCATCTTCGCCTCAGAGCGGTTGAACGGTGACGGGGGCGGTTTGCGGCGGTTCCTGCACCAGCGGGTTGCGCAGCGGCAGGCCAAAGGCCGGCACCTCGATCTCGAATTCGTCGCCGGGGTGGCAGGCGATGCCATCGGCAAAGCTCAGCGTGGCGGTGCCAAAGAAATGCACATGCAGATCGCCGGGCTGGCGGAAGATCGGGTATTTGAAATGGTGGTGTTCCAGATTGGCAAGGGTGTGGCTCATGTTGCCCTCGCCCGACAGGAAGGGCTTTTCCCAGATCACCGCGCCGTCGCGGCGGATACGGCTGGCGCCCTCCACATGCTGCGGCAGGTCGCCCAACAGCAATTCAGGGCCAAAGGCCGCCGGGCGCAGCTTGGAATGCGCAAGCCACAGGTAGTTGCCGCGTTCGGTGACGTGATCGGAAAATTCGTTGCCCAGGGTAAAGCCCAGCCGGAAGGGCGTGCCATAGGGGCCGATCAGGTAGATGCCCGCGACCTCCGGCTCCTCGCCCGCGTCCAGGGCGCAACCGGGCGAGACCAGCGGCGCGCCGGGCGCGGCGGCGGCATGGCCATTGCCCTTGTAGAACCATTCGGGTTGCGCCCCGATGGCACCGGGGCGGGGCTTGCCACCCTCCAGCCCCATGCGGAACATCTTCATGCTGTCGGTCAGTGTCTCCGGGTCGGCCTTGGCATGCATGGCGTTGCGCGTCGCGGCGCTGCCCAGATGGGTAAGGCCGGTGCCCGTCAGGTGCATGTGGCAGGGATCGGGGTGATCGACCGGCAACAGCACGCGCCCCTCGGCCAGTGCGGCGGCCAGATCGACCGCTTCGCCCTGCCCGCGCGCCGCCACTTCGGCGGCCAGACCGCGCCCGGCGGCGATGGCGGCCTGCGCCAGGTCGATCACGCTGGCCGCGCCGGGCACGACATGCGCCCCCGCCCCGTTGCGCGCCACCACGGCGCGCCTGTCCGCCAGACGGATTTGCGAAAGGAACATGGATCAGCCCTGCTTTTGCTTGTTGTAGACATCGAAGAACACGGCGGCGAGCAGCACCAGCCCCTTGATGACCTGTTGATAGTCGATGCCGATGCCCATGATCGACATGCCGTTGTTCATCACGCCCATGATGAAGGCGCCGACGACCGCGCCCACGATCTTGCCCGACCCGCCCGACATCGAGGCCCCGCCGATGAAGACCGCGGCGATCACGTCCAGTTCCACCCCGAAACCCGCCTTGGGCGTGGCGGTGTTCAGCCGCGCGGCAAAGACCAGCCCGCCCAGGGCCGCCAGAACCCCCATGTTCATGAAGGTGTAGAAGGTCAGCCTTTCGGTGCGGATACCCGACAGCTTTGCCGCCTTTTCGTTTCCGCCGATGGCATAGACCCGGCGGCCCAGCGTGGTGCGTTCGGTGACAAAGGCATAGACCACCGTCAGCACCACCATGGAAATCAGCACATTCGGCAGCCCGCGAAAGCCCGCCAGTTTCCAGATCACGAACATCAGCCCGGCCGAGACGATGGCATTGCGGGCGACAAAGAAGCCCATCGGTTCATCCTCGATCCCGTAGCGGGCATTGCGGGCGCGGGTCTTCAGGCCCATCCACAGCAGCACGGCCACCGCGACGACGCCCGCCAGAAGGGCGGTCACATTGGGCTTTCCCACCCCGAACAGGTCGGGGATGAAGCCGTTGGACAGTGCCTGGAACGATTTGGGGAACGGCCCGATCGACTGTCCCGCCAGCAGCCAGAGCGACAGGCCGCGAAAGACCAGCATCCCCGCCAGCGTGACGATAAAGGACGGGATGCGCCAGAAGGCCACGAAATACCCCTGCGCCGCGCCGATGGCCGCGCCCACCACCAGGCTGATCGGGATCACCACCCAGACCGGCAGGTCCCAGGTGACCAGCATCACCGCCGCCAGCGCGCCGACAAAGCCCATGACCGAACCGACCGACAGGTCGATATGGCCCGACACGATCACCATCAGCATGCCAAGCGCCATGATGATGATATAGCTGTTTTGCAGGAACAGGTTGGTGATGTTCACGGGCTTGAGCAGCGTGCCGTCGGTCACGATCTCGAAAAAGACCATGATCGCGATCAGCGCGAACAGCAGCCCGTAATCGCGCATGTGTTTCATCAGATAGGCGCTGACGCCGCCCTTGCCGGTCTGGTTCATCCCTGCCCCCCTTATTCCGTCACGATGAGCGACATGATGCGCTCTTGCGTGGCCTCGGCGGCGGTCAGTTCGCCCACGAAGGCCCCTTCGTTCATCACATAAATCCGGTCGCACATGCCCAGCAGTTCGGGCAGTTCGGAGGAGATCATCACCACCGCCTTGCCCTGGGCCGACAGGTCATTGATGATCCCGTAAATCTCGTATTTCGCGCCCACGTCGATGCCGCGCGTGGGCTCGTCCAGGATCAGCACCTCGGGGCCGGTGAACAGCCATTTCGACAGCACGACCTTTTGCTGATTGCCGCCCGACAGGTTCATCACCCGCTGGAACACGCTGGGCGTGCGGATGCGCAGCGCCTGGCGGTATTTCTCGGCCACGTCGGTTTCCTGCGCCTCGTTGATGACGCCATGCGCGGCGACGCCCTCCAGATTGGCGAGGCTGGTATTCTTCTGGATCGTCTCCTCCAGGATCAGGCCCAGCGACTTGCGGTCTTCGGTCACATAGGCAAGACCCGCGGCAATGGCGCGCGGCACGGTCGAGGTATCGGCCTTGCGCCCCTTGACCGTCACCTCGCCCGAGATGTTGCGCCCATAGCTGCGGCCAAAGATCGACATGGCAAGTTCGGTGCGCCCCGCGCCCATAAGCCCGGCGATGCCCACCACCTCGCCCGCCCGCGCGGTGAAGGAGATGTCGCGGATCATCTGGCGTTCGGCCTGTTCGGGGTGCCAGACATTCCAGTTCCGCACCTCGAACAGCACTTCGCCGGCGCGGCGGTCGCGTTCGGGATAGCGGTGCGCCATGTCGCGGCCCACCATGTCGCGCACGATGCGATCTTCGGTGATCGGTTCCTTGTGGGCATCCAGCGTGGAAACGGTGGTGCCGTCGCGGATCACCGTCACGCTGTCGGCCACGCGCTTCACCTCGTTCAGCTTGTGGCTGATGATGATCGAGGTGACGCCCTGCGCCTTGAGTTCCAGTAGCAGGTCCAGCAGCGCCTGGCTGTCGGCCTCGGACAGGGCGGCGGTCGGTTCGTCCAGGATCAGCAGCCGCACATCCTTGGACAGCGCCTTGGCGATTTCCACCAGTTGCTGCTTGCCCACGCCCAGCTTGCCGACCTGCACCCCCGGCGGTTCCCGCAGGCCCACCTTCTTCAGCAGCGACTCGGTCTGGCGAAAGGTCTCGGGCCAGTCGATCACACCGCTGGCGGCGCGTTCATTGCCCAGAAACAGGTTCTCGGCGATCGACAGCAGCGGCACCAGCGCAAGTTCCTGATGGATGATGATGATCCCGCGTTCCTCGCTGTCGCGGATGGAACGGAACTGCGCCAGCGCGCCGTCATAATGGATTTCGCCCTCATAACTCCCGGCCGGATAGACGCCGGACAGCACCTTCATGAGGGTCGATTTGCCGGCGCCATTCTCGCCGCAGATCGCGTGGATCTCGCCCTGCCGGACGATCAGGTTCACCTGATCCAGCGCCTTGACGCCCGGAAAGGTCTTGGTGATGGAGCGCATTTCCAGAAGGGCGGTCATGGCGGGCCTCGGCGGTCTGGGAAAACGGGGCCGCCCTCGCGGCGAAGGCGGCCCCGGGCATCGCTACGGATGCGTTACTTGATCTGGTCCATAGTATAGTAGCCCGACCCGATCAGGATCTGTTCCCAGTTGGTCGCGTCCACGCCCACCGGCTCCAGCAGATAGGCCGGCACGACCTTCACGCCGTTATTGTAGGTGGTCGTGTCGTTGATCTGCGGCTCGCCGCCCTTGAGCATCGCATCGACCATGCCCACGGTGACCTTGGCCAGTTCGCGGGTATCCTTGAAGATGGTCGAATACTGTTCGCCCGCCAGGATCGACTTGACCGACTGCACCTCGGCATCCTGACCGGACACGATCGGCATCTTCAGATCGCCCGAACCATAGCCCACGCCCTTGAGCGAGGACAGGATGCCGATCGACAGCCCGTCATAGGGTGACAGCACGCCCTGAACCTGCTTGTCGGTGTAATTGGCCGACAGAAGGTTATCCATCCGGGCCTGCGCCACCGCGCCGTCCCAACGCAGGGTGCCCACCTTGTCCATGCCGGTCTGGCCCGACCCGATCACGATCTCGCCCGAGTCGATCATCGGTTGCAGCACCGACATTGCGCCGTCGTAGAAGAAGAAGGCGTTGTTGTCGTCGGGGCTGCCGCCGAACAGTTCCACGTTCCACGGCTTCACATCGGGGAAGCGTTCCTTCAGCCCGTTCACCAGGCTGGTGGCCTGCTGCACGCCGACCTTGAAATTGTCGAAGGTGGCGTAATAGTCCACATTGCCGCTGTCGCGGATCAGCCGGTCATAGGCGATGACCTTGATATCGGCCGCGGCGGCGTTTTCCAGCGCGTTGGACAGGGTGGTGCCGTCAATCGCCGCGATCACCAGCACATTCACGCCCTTGGTGATCATGTTCTCGATCTGGGCCAGTTGGTTGGGGATATCGTCCTCGGCATATTGCAGGTCGGTTTCATAGCCGGCGGCCTGAAACTCCTTCACCATCGAATCCCCGTCCGAGATCCAGCGGGCCGAGGATTTGGTGGGCATCGAGATGCCGACGGTTTCGGCGGCAGCGCCATAGGCCACGAAAGAGGCGCACATCGCCAGCGCCGCGGCGACGGTTTTCAGTTTCATCTTGTCTCTCCCTGACATGGGGCTGACCTCTCCCGGGGGCCCCGTCCTCCTGCGGCCTGCCTCGCTGGCGGACCTGCGGCAGGTTTTACCGCGCCTTGCCATACCAGTAAAATTACATTACGCACATTCTGCATGTCTCAAATGGTATCTCAATGACCCTGAAACCCGCGCAGCTGCGCCTGATCACCGAGATCGCCGAACAGCGGCAGTTGCAACTGGCGGCCGATGCGGTGGCGATGACCCAGCCCGCCGCCTCGCGCATGCTGGCCGAGATCGAGCGGCAGGCGGGGGCGGCGCTGTTCCTGCGTCAGCCCAAGGGGATGGAGCCGACCGAAGCCGGGCTGGTGATGATCCGCCGCGCCCGCGCCATCCTGCGCGAAATGCGCAGCATGGAGGCCGAGATCCGCGCGCTTGAGGCCGGGCTGGGTGGCAGCGTGCGCGTGGGCGCGGTGACCGGGCCGGCGGTCGGGCTGATGGTGCCCGCGATCCGCAAGCTCAAGCAGATCGCGCCCGAGGCGGAGGTCACGCTGGACGTGGCGCCCTCGCGCGAATTGCTGCGGCAACTGGCGGCGGGCGAGATCGACTTTGCCCTGGGCAGGGTGCTGCCGGAATTCGACAGCCGCCTGTTCGACGTGCGCGCCATGCGCGACGAAAAGCTGGCGCTGCTGGTGCGGGCCGGGCATCCGCTGGCGCGGGCGGCGACGGTCACGCTGACCGAATTGCAATCCTATGAATGGATCATGCAGGAACGCGGCGCGCCGATCCGCGAGGCCACGCTCGAGGCCTGCGCCGCTGTCGGCCTGGCCGAGCCTGCCAATGTGGTGAACAGCCCGTCGCTCCTGTTCATGATCGCCTATCTGTCGCAATCCGACGCGGTCGCCGCCATGTCGGAGGAGGTGGCGCTGCTGC
Organism: Gemmobacter caeruleus; assembly: GCF_008271655.1. Taxonomy (GTDB): domain Bacteria; phylum Pseudomonadota; class Alphaproteobacteria; order Rhodobacterales; family Rhodobacteraceae; genus Gemmobacter; species Gemmobacter caeruleus. Next base: position 5,313 of record NZ_VKKX01000054.1, on the reverse strand, counting down.
TGACCCGCCCGCCGGTCGCGGCCGGTTTCGCCGCGCTGAACCTGCCGCGCGAGGTGCGGGTTTCGCCTTACTATCTGCTCAGCCTGCGGCGGCGGCCGCTGTCGCCGATCGCGGTGCGGCTGCGGGATCTGGTGATGGCGCTGGCCGACCGGCCGGGTTTCGAGTTTGCGGAGGGCTTTGCATGAAACGCTACGCCATCTATTACGCCCCGCCCGAGGGTGCCTTTGCCACAAGGGCCGCCGGCTGGCTGGGCTGGGATGCGGCGCGCGGGCAGGCGGTGGCGCAGCCCGATCTGGGCCTGCCCGCCGCCGACATGACGACCGACCCGCGGCGCTATGGCTTTCACGGCACCATCAAGGCGCCGTTCCGCCTGGCGCCCGGACAAGACGTCGCCGGACTGCGGACCGCCCTGGCGCGGCTGGCCGCGGAACTGGCGCCGGTCAGCCTGCCGGGTTTGCAGCTCAGCCGGCATGACGGGTTTCTGGCGCTGACGCCCGAGGGCGATGCAACGGCGCTGCGCGATCTGGCGGCGCGGGTGGTGACCGGGCTTGATGCGTTTCGCGCCCCGCTTTCAGATGCCGAAATCGCGCGCCGCCGCCCTGAACGGCTGACCCCGCGCCAGCGGGCGTTGCTCGATCTTTATGGCTATCCCTTTGTGCTGGAGGAGTTCCGCTTTCACCTGACGCTGACCAACCGGCTTGACCCCGATCTGGCCGACCGCGCCGAGGCCCGGCTGCGCGCCCATTTCGCGCCGGTGCTGCCGCGCCCCTTTCTGTTCGACGCGCTGTGCCTGTTTGGCGAACCGCCTGAGGGGCCGTTCCGGCTGCTGGAACGCTTTGCGCTTAGAGCCAGCGCTTCCACCTGAAGAACAGCCAGGTGCCCACCGCGCTGGCCAGCATCAGCACCAACGCCGCCGGATAGCCCCAGGGCTGCGCCAGCTCCGGCATATGGGCAAAGTTCATGCCGTAGATCGACGCGATCAGCGTCGGCGGCAGGAACAGCGCAGCCACGACCGACACGATGCGCACCGTCACGTTTTGGGCAAGGTTGATCATACCCAGCGTCGCATCCGAAGCCAGCGCGACGCGCTGCCCCAGGAAATCTGCATGCACCTCCAGCGCCTGCACATCGCGGATCAGACCCTTGACCAGCGGGCGCAGCGCGGGGCCGCCCTCACGTTCTGCCAAGCCCTGCCCGAAATAGCCCAGCGCGCGTTCCAGCGTCAGCAGCGCCAGCCGCACCCGGCTGAGCAATTCGCCCTCTTGCCCGGCGCGTTCCAGCGCCTGTTGCAGCGCCTCGGCCCGGGCGCGCGTATCGGCCGGCCGATAGACCGAGGCCGCCACCGCATCCAGCGACCGGCCGATCCCCTCCAGCAAGTCAGCCTGCCGACCGATGATTTCCTCCAGCAGGCCCAGCAGGATCCGGTCGGGCCGGGCGCAGCCGGGGCCGGCACGGTCGGCACGGTCAGGATAGGTCTCGAACGGGCGGGGCGCGAAATGGCGCAGCGTCACCAGCCGGTCGGGGCCAAGGATAAAGGTTACCGGCCCGGATGTCGGGCTGCGGCTTTCCGACAGGCCGGGCAGCACGACCGTCAGATAATCCAACCCGTTCTCGCGATAGAGACGGCTGGAGATCTCGATCTCCTCCATCTCGTCCAGGGTGGGCACCGTGACGCCCAGTGCCGCGACCGCCGCGACCTGCGCGGGCATGGGGCGATAGAGGTCGATCCACAGCGCCGCCGCCAGCGGCTGATCGGGATCGAGCGGAAAGAGGCGGCCCGCGCGGGGCCGGTAGGCGTAAAGCATCGGGGGCCTGCGCTGCCGGGTCGCCCCGGTGTTACGACAGCTGCGTAACGGGAATGCGACAGGCGTCAGCGCAACCCGATCTCGGCCAGGGCGCGGGCCAGATCCTCGGGCAGGGCATCGTCCTGGGCGCGCCCTGGCGGCAGGTCGCGCGGGCTGTCATCGGGTGCCAGATAACGCCAGCCCTGAAACGGCCGGCGCGGCGCCGCCTGGGTGCGGATCACCTGCGGATCGAGCAGCAGCGCGCAGCGTTCGACCCCGTCGCCCCCCGACACCCGTTCCAGCCCCAGAATGCGCTGCCGGGCCAGCACCTGCCCCTTGATCACCCAGTAAAGCGACCCGCCCGCCAGCACCTCGGATTCGCGTTTGGGCCACATGCGGGTGACATGCACCGCCCGCCCCTCGGGCCAGCGATGCGCCTGCGACTGCTGCCAGTCCTCCAGATCCTCGACCGAATCCGCGCCGACGCAAAGCTTCAGAAGATTGACGAAATCGGCCATGCCGCCCCCCGTTTTCCTCCTTGGAAATAGAGCGGCAGACCGGGCAGGACAAGCTTTTGCAATTGTCGCAGATAAGCGTATCCTGTAGGGCCTCCCCTCGCAGACCACCATATGAAGGAATCCCCCCATGTCCCGATTCGTCGCCCCGATTGCCGAGCAAATCTGGGACATGAAGTATCGCCTGAAAGAGGCCGACGGCACGCCGGTCGATGGTTCGGTCGAGGATACCTGGCGCCGGATCGCCCGGTCGCTGGCCGAGGTGGAGAAAGACCCTGCCCATTGGGAGGCGCAGTTCTACACTGCGCTGGAGGGGTTCAAGTATCTGCCCGCCGGGCGCATCACCGCCGGCGCCGGCACCGGGCGCACCGTCACGCTGTTCAACTGCTTTGTCATGGGCACCGTGCCCGACAGCATGGCCGGCATCTTTGACGCGCTGAAAGAGGCCGCGCTGACCATGCAGCAGGGCGGCGGCATCGGCTATGACTTCTCCACCATTCGGCCGCGCGGGGCCGAGGTAAAGGGCGTGGCCGCCGATGCCTCGGGCCCGCTCAGCTTCATGGATGTCTGGGATGCGATGTGCCGCACCATCATGTCGGCCGGCTCGCGCCGCGGCGCGATGATGGCCACGATGCGCTGCGACCACCCCGATGTGGAGGCCTTCATCGAGGCCAAGAAAGACCCCGCCCGCCTGCGCATGTTCAACCTGTCGGTGCTGGTGACCGATGCCTTCATGGCGGCGGTCAAGGCCGACGGCCCGTGGGAGCTGGTCTTTGCCGGCAAGGTCTATCGCACGGTGCAGGCGCGTGATCTGTGGAACAAGATCATGCGCAATACCTATGATTTCGCCGAACCCGGCGTGATCTTCATCGACCGCATCAACAAGATGAACAACCTGGGCTATGTGGAGACGATCGCCGCCACCAACCCCTGCGGAGAACAACCCCTGCCGCCCTATGGCGCCTGCCTGCTGGGCTCGGTGAACCTGGCGACGCTGGTGACCGATCCGTTCACGCCCAAGGCCAGGCTGGACCCCGCCGCGCTGGACAATCTCGTGCGGCTGTCGGTGCGCATGATGGACAATGTGGTGGATGCCAGCCGCTTTCCCCTGCCGCAGCAAGAGGCCGAGGCGCAGAACAAGCGCCGCATCGGGCTGGGCGTCACGGGCCTTGCCGATGCCCTGCTGATGCTGGGCCTGCGCTATGGCGCGCCCGAGGCCGCCGCGCAGACCGAGGCCTGGATGAAGGCCATCGCCCGCGCCGCCTATCTGGCCTCGGTCGATCTGGCGAAAGAGAAGGGGCCGTTCCCGCTGTTCGATGCCGAGGCCTATCTGGCCAGCGGCAACATGATGCAGATGGATGAGGACGTGCGCGCGGCCATCCGCACCCATGGCATCCGCAACGCGCTTCTGACCTCCATCGCGCCGACCGGCACCATCTCGCTTTACGCGGGCAATGTGTCTTCCGGCATCGAGCCGGTCTTCGCCTATGCCTATACCCGCAAAGTGCTGCAAAAGGACGGCTCGCGCACCGAGGAAGAGGTGGTGGATTACGCCGTGAAGCTGTGGCGCGACCTCAAGGGCGACGCGCCCCTGCCCGATTATTTCGTGAACGCCCAGACCCTGCCGCCGCTCGATCACGTCCGCATGCAGGCCGCCGCGCAGAAATGGATCGACAGTTCCATCTCCAAGACCATCAACTGCCCCGAGGATATCAGCTTTGACGATTTCAAGGAGGTCTACATGGCCGCCTGGGATCAGGGCTGCAAGGGCTGCACCACCTATCGCCCCAATGCCGTCACCGGCTCGGTGCTGACGGTTTCGGAAAGCAGCGAAAAGACCCCGGCCGAGGCGCATGCCCCGGTGCAGGCCGGCGAGGTGGTCTATCTGTCCGAACCGCTGGATCGCCCCGCCGCGCTGGAGGGCCAGACCTACAAGGTGAAATGGCCGGGCAGCGAACACGCGCTCTATATCACCATCAACGACATCATCATCGCGAACCACCGCCGCCCCTTCGAGGTCTTCATCAATTCGAAGAACATGGAGCATTTCGCCTGGACCGTGGCGCTGACCCGGATGATCTCGGCCGTGTTCCGGCGCGGCGGCGATGTGTCCTTCGTGGTGGAGGAGCTGAAGGCGGTCTTCGACCCGCGCGGCGGCGCCTGGATGGAAGGGCGCTACATCCCCTCGATCCTGGCGGCGATCGGCGGCGTGATCGAACGGCACCTGATCTCCATCGGCTTCATCGAGGGCGAGGGGATGGGCCTGAAATCCGATCCCAAGGCCGAGGTCGTCGCCATCGGCGCCCGCCCCGGCAAGGCCTGCGAAAGCTGCGGCAGCTATGACCTGCGCATGGTGGAAGGCTGCATGACCTGCGGCAGCTGCGGCCAGAGCAAATGCGGCTGACCCCCACGCAGCGCCCGATCTGGAAGTGCAGATAAATTGTCCACTTTGCCGGAAAACGGCATGAAATGATCTGAAAGCGACCGAACGGCCCTCTTCGGAGGGCCTTTTTCCGTACCGTGAAAGTTGCTTCCTGATTTCTCTGGCCCTCGGAACCTCCAAACCAAGGGCTTCGTTTCGACTTGTAGCTCAACCGAATAGAAAGGTTACTCTCTCCGCACAACGTGGCGCTATACAACGAGTAGGACGACAGAACATCTCAATGATCCCGACGTTACGGATGCGTTGGGCAGAGGATCTCGGGATGCGCTTGAACAGGATTGGCGCAGATGCAAGACTGAAGTACCGACGTGGATCACTAGACTCAGGACCCATTGATCATCTGCTGGCGGCGTGATTCTGAACCGCGCCGGGTTTGCCGGAGGCTCCAACTCCTGAGTAGGATGGAGCATCATGAGCAAGACCACGAACAAGTTTTCCCCTGAGGTGCGCGAGCGGGCGGTGCGGCTGGTCTTCGACAACGAAGGTCAGCATGGGTCGCGCTGGCAGGCGATCGTGTCGATTTCGGCGAAGATCGGTTGTTCGGCCCATACGCTGAACGAGTGGGTGAAGA
>NZ_VKKX01000053.1 GCF_008271655.1 Gemmobacter caeruleus | reverse complement strand
TTCGTTGTCGAAGACCAGCCGCACCGCCCGCTCGCGCACCTCAGGGGAAAACTTGTTCGTGGTCTTGCTCATGATGCTCCATCCTACTCAGGAGTTGGAGCCTCCGGCAAACCCGGCGCGGTTCAGACCTCCCCGCAGGATATTTGTGAACAGATGAAGGGGCGGAATGCGAAGGGCCGCCCGGTGGGGCGGCCGCGCGGGAATTTTCGCAGAAAATTCGGGTCAGACGGTTTCGAGGGCCGGCGCGATCGCCAGTTCCAGCCCGCCGGCATAGATCACCACATGGGCGTCGAAATCGAGCGTGTAGAATTGTGCCGGGCTGCTGGCCTCAAAGCGGATATATTCGCCATCGACGAGGCGCGCGGCCTCGATCACCGCCTGGTCGCAGCCCTTGAGCGCCTTGGCGCGCCAGTCGCGCACCAGGATGCGGGTTTCGGCCGAGATCACCATGTCTTCTTCGGGCTGTTCGACGCCGATGGCCGAGGCCGAGACGCGGACCATGCGGGGGGCCGCCACCGGGCGCAGGGCCAGAAGCGGGCGGGCGCCGTCGCGGGTGATGATGCGGTCGCCGGGGCGCAGCGCCTCAACCGGGAGCGCGCCTTTCAGCGTCAGCACGACGGTGCCCGCGGTCAGCGCGGTGGCGGTGCAGGCGGAGCCGTGCGCGATCGTGCCGAAAGTCTCGGTTTTCATGGGGCGACCTGTTCGTGTTTTGCTTCTGCTCTTTTTCCTGTCAGATTATGGCAGGATTGCGCCCGGCGCGAGGTCTTTTTCGGCGGGGCCGGTCGGAACTGGGGCGGGGGCTGCCATAATCCGGCGCGATTGTGGCACGCGATTTTCCTCTCGCATCCGGCGCGGGGCTTTGTTAGAAGGGCGCGGATTTTCAGGGCCTGTCCGGGCCCGGTTCCGCATGGGCCGGGCGGTGCAGGCTGTGAAAAAGCGGGTGTGGCGAAATTGGTAGACGCACCAGATTTAGGTTCTGGCGCCGCGAGGCGTGGGGGTTCAAGTCCCTCCACCCGCACCAGAGAGATGAGAAGGACGAAACACGCATGCAGGTCACCGAGACCCTGAACGAAGGTCTGAAGCGCGGCTACACCATCACGGTGACTGCCGCCGAGCTGGACGAAAAGGTCCAGGCCAAGCTGGTCGAGGCGCAGCCCGAGATCGAGATGAAGGGCTTCCGCAAGGGCAAGGTGCCGCTGGCCATGCTGCGCAAGCAGTTCGGCCCGCGCCTGATCGGCGAAGCCATGCAGGAAGCCATTGATGGCGCCATGCAGGACCATTTCGAGGCCTCCGGCGACCGTCCGGCGCTGCAACCCGAAGTGAAGATGGTGAATGGCGAGGAGTGGAAAGAGGGTCAGGACGTCGTCGTCGAGATGTCCTATGAAGCCCTGCCGCCGATCCCGGAGCTGGATGCCTCGGCCGTGACGCTGGAGCGTCTGGTGGTCAAGGCCGAAGACGCCGCCGTCGAGGAAGCGCTGAAGAACCTGGCTGACACCGCCAAGTCCTTCGACGACCGCAAGAAGGGCTCCAAGGCCAAGGATGGCGACCAGGTCACCATCGACTTCGAGGGTTTCGTGGATGGCGAGGCTTTCGAAGGCGGCAAGGGCGAGGGCTATCCGCTGGTGCTGGGCTCGGGGTCGTTCATCCCGGGCTTCGAGGAACAGCTGGTCGGCGCCAAGGTCGAGGACGATGTCGAGGTCAAGGTTTCCTTCCCGGAAAACTATGGCGCCGCGCATCTGGCGGGCAAGGAAGCCCTGTTCAAGTGCAAGGTCCATGCCGTGAAGGCGCCGAAAGCCGCCGATCTGGATGACGAGCTGGCCAAGAAATTCGGCGCCGAGTCGCTGGAGGCGCTGAAAGGCCAGATCGCCGAGCGTCTGGAGGCCGAATACAAGGGCGCCGCGCGTGCCGTGCTGAAGCGGTCGCTGCTGGATCAGCTGGACGGGCTGGTGAAGTTCGACCTGCCGTCGAAGCTGGTCGAGGCCGAGGCCGCCCAGATCGCGCATCAGCTGTGGCACGAGGAAAACCCCGATGTGCATGACCACAACCATGGTCATGTCGAGGCGACCGACGAGCACAAGAAGCTGGCCGAGCGCCGGGTCCGTCTGGGCCTGTTGCTGGCCGAGGTCGGTCGCAAGGCCGATGTGCAGGTTTCCGACGCCGAGATGACCCAGGCCGTGCTGAACGCCGCGCGCCAGTATCCGGGCCAGGAACGCGCCTTCTTTGAATTCGTGCAGAAGAACGCCCAGATGCAGCAGCAACTGCGCGCGCCGATCTTCGAGGACAAGGTTGTCGATTTCATCGTCGCCGGCGCCAAGGTCAGCGACAAGGAAATCTCGAAGGAAGAACTGCAAAAGGCCGTCGAGGCTCTGGACGAGATCTGATCCCTTTGCGGGATGCATTGACAGGGGGCCGCGCCGCAAGGTGCGGCCCTTTCTACTTTCAGGGGGTGGCGGTGTCGGCGCGTGGCGTGCCGGGGCGCCACAGCACCACCAAACCGGCGGTCACGATGATGGCGATGCCGGCCCAGGTCGCGGCATCGGGCCAGTCGGACCAGATCAGCCAACCCCAGATCAGCCCCCAGATCAGCGCGGTATATTCAAAGGGCGCCAGCATCGGCGCCGGTGCCAGCCGGTAGGCCTGATTGAGGAGCGTGAGGCCAAGCGCCGCGATCGGCCCGCAGGCCGCCATCAGAGCCAGGTCGCGCGCGGGCGGCATGACCCAGCCCCGGGTCAGGAAGGCAAGGCTGGGATGCAGGCTCTCCGCGCTCCAGCCGCCGCGGCCAAAGACCAGCGACAGCCCGACTGCGAGGCCGAGAAAGACCAGATTGCCGTGAAAGGCCATGGCGGCGGCGCTGAACTGCCCGCCCTGGATGCGCGCCAGGATCATCGACAGCGCATAGGCCATGCCCGACCCGATCGCCAGCGCCGCCGCCAGATCGACCGGCGCCGCATCGGGCCGCAGGATCACAACCACCCCGCCAAAGCCGCAGATTACCGCCAGCCAGCGCGCGGGGCTGACCCTTTCGCCCAGCATCACCACCGACAGGACCACGATCATCAGCGGCGCCGAGAAATAGAGCGCGACCGTGGTCGCGATCGGCAAGGCGGGCAGGGCGAGGTAATAGCAGGTATAGGCGGCAAAGCTGACCAGCCCGCGCAGCACCATCCGCGGCCAGCCCGGCGCGATCAGGCTGCGCGCGCCGCCGGACAGGACTGCCAGTCCGAACAGCAGCGGCGCCGCGGCCAGGCTGCGCAGCACCATGGCCTGATGCAGCGGATAATCGCCGGACAGCCGCTTCAGGATCACGTCCTGCATCGAAAACACGGCGATCCCCGCAGCGAGGCAGAGGATTCCCAGCAGGGCGACAGGGGGGCGGGTCATCGGATCATCACCGCGCAAAGGGGCTGTTGTCGTGACGCTACGCCGGTGCTGCCGCGCCGCTGCCCTGTCCGCGACATCGCCCGCCGCAAATGAAACGGCGCGGAGAATTTCCCCGCGCCGCCTCTGTTCTGCTGCCGTGGTTCAGTTCATGCCCAGCAAGCGGGGCAGAAGCAGCGAAACCTCGGGGATATAGGTCACGATCATCAGGAAGGCGAGCGCGGTCAGCAGCCAGGGCGTCGCGGCCTTGGTCACCTCGGTCAGGCCCAGCTTGGAGATGGCCGAGCCGACATAGAGGTTCAGGCCCACGGGTGGCGTGCAAAGCCCGATCTCCATGTTGACCACCAGCATGATGCCGAAATGCACCGGATCGACCCCCAGCTTCACCGCCACCGGATAGAGGATCGGCGCCATGATCAGCACGATGGCCGAAGGCTCCATCACCATGCCGATGAACAGCAGCATGACGTTGACCATCAGCAGGAAGCCGATCTTGCCCAGGCCAAGCCCCACGATCCAGTCCGACAGGGTCTGCGGGATCTGTTCCGAGGTCAGGATGAAGGCGAACATCACGGCATTGGTGATGATATAGAGCAGCATCGCCGACATCGCGGCCGAGGACAGCAGCACCTTCGGCACATCGCGCAGCTTGATGTCCTTGTAGACCCAGACCGCGACGACAAAGGCATAGACGGCGCTGACGGCGGCGGCCTCGGTCGGCGTGAAGATGCCGCCATAGATGCCGCCCATGATGATCACGATCAGCATCAGCCCCCAGATCGACTCGCGCAGTGCGGTGCCACGTTCGGCCCAGCTGGCGCGCGTCATGCGGGGATAGTTGTTCTTCCAGGCGCGCCAGATCGTCGTGCCGCCCAGCATCGCGGCCAGCATCAGCCCGGGGATGACACCCGCCATGAACAGCGTGCCGATGGAGGCCGACATGACCGGCTCGCCGTTCGGGCCGGTGACGACCATGCCGCTGGTGGCGACGGCATACATCACCATCACGATCGAGGGCGGGATCAGGATGCCCAGACCGCCGGCCGTGGCCACGGTGCCCACGCCGAATTGCGGCGGGTAGCCCTGTTTCACCATGGCCGGGATCAGGATCGACCCCACGGCCATGACCGTGGCGGGCGAGGAGCCGGAAATCGCGGCGAACAGCGCGCAGGCCAGCACCGCCGCCAGACCCATGCCGCCATACCAGTGGCCGACCATCGAGGTGGCAAAGCGGATCATCCGTCGCGCCACGCCGCCATGGGTCAGGAAATTCCCCGCCAGGATGAAGAACGGGATCGCCATGATCTCGAACTTCTCGATGCCGGTGAACAGCTTCAGCGCGATCGAATCCATCGGGATCGAGGTGAAGAAGAACAGGAAGGAAAACACCGTCAGGCCAAGCGCGATGGAGACGGGCATCCCGGTGACCAGCAGGATCGCCAGGATCGCAAAGATCAGAAGCGCGGTCATGCGTGGCCCCCCTTGGCCAGATCGTCGGCCTCGTCCTCAAGCCCGTCCACGGCGCCGTGGTCGTGATGGGCGATATAGCCGGTGGTCAGATACAGGTAGAGCGCCTGAATGAAGCGGAAGCACATCAGCGACGAGCCGAGCGGCACTGCCAGGTAGATCAGCCACATCTGGATTTCGAGGTCGGGCGAGGTCTGGCCGCCATGCTTGACGTGATAGACGAAATCGGCACCGATCCAGGCCACGATGGCGGTAAAGATGATGCCGCCCGACATGGCGATGATGGTCACGATGCGGCGGGCATTGCCCTCCAGCTTTTCGACCAGGATATCGACGCCGACATGGATGCCCTGCCGCACGCCATAGGCCGCGCCGAACTTGGCCATCCAGACGAACAGGTAGATGCAGGCCTCTTGCGCCCAGGTCAGCTTGATCGCGTTGATCGCCTTGAAGGCCGAACGCGCGGCCGATTGCAGCCAGGCGATGTCATGGGCGCGGGCGAAGCCCACGAGATCGGCGGCAAAGCCGATGGAGAAACGGTGAACGACCGCCACGAAGATCAGGATCACGGCGGCTGCCATGAGGACCGAGATCAGGATTTCTTCGAAACGGTCGAGGATGCGCAGGATCATGGCAAACCTCTTTGGGGGCTGGCGGCGGCCCGACGGGGGCGGCGGCTTTCAAAAAAGGGGCACGCGACCGTGCCCCTGTCAGGTGCCGGCCCGACCCCCTGGGGAGGGGCCGGGCCGGGGACCGGATCAGTTCGTGGTGCCGAGCGCGGTATAGACCTGCTGGATCAGATCGGCGCCGATACGGTCGGCCATCTGTTCATGCACGGGTTTCAGAACCTCGACAAAGGCGGCGCGTTCGTCGTCGGTCAGCTCGTGCCATTCGGTCGTGCCGGCATCCATCATCGCCTTCAGCGCGTTGTCGTTTTCTTCCTTGGCGATGGAGTTGGCATAGACCGTCGCCTCGGCCATGGCCTTGTCGAGCTGGTCGCGCACGGCCGGGTCAAGCCCGTCCCAGAACGCCTTGTTCACGATGACCGCATAGCCCAGATAGCCGTGGTTCGACAGGGTCGCGTGCTTTTGCACCTCGTGCATCTTCTGGGTATACATGTTCGAGGGCGGGTTCTCGGTGCCGTCCACGACGCCGGTTTGCAGCGCCTGATAGACCTCGGAGAAGGCCATGACCTGCGGCACGGCGCCAAGCGCCTGCATCTGCGCCTCGAGGATTTTCGACGACTGGATGCGCATCTTCAGGCCCAGGAAATCGTCGGGCGAGACGACCGGCGAATTGGCCGAGAACACCTTGAAGCCGTTATCCCAATAGGCCAGACCCTTGATGCCCTTGTCATCCAGCTTGGCCAGCAGGCCCTTGCCGATCTCGCCATCGGTGATCTTGCGCAGATCATCGTAGCCGTTCATCAGGAAGGGCAGGTCGAAAAGTTCGAATTGCTGCACGCCCAGCGGGCCGAACTTGGCCAGCGACGGCGCCAGCATCTGCACGGCGCCCAGTTGCAGCGCCTCCAGCTCTTCCTTGTCCTTGTAGAGCTGACTGTTCGGGTAGACCTCCACCACGACGGCGCCGTTGGTATATTGCTCGGCCAGTTCCTTGAATTTCTGTGCGCCCTTGCCCTTTGGGGTATCCGGCGCGACGACATGGCTGAACTTGATCACGATCGGTTCGGCCAGGGCGGGGAAGGCACTGGTCAGCGCAAGGACGGCAGCACCGGCCAGAGTGGCCAGCGAACGACGGGTCAGCATATCGGATCTCCTCCTGTTGGTCCGCCCTCCCGGCGGTCATGGCCCTTCTTGCCACCGGGGCGGCGCTCTCGCTATTGTGGGTTTCCGCAATGCAGGCGCTAACAGCCCGGCGGAACGGCAGGAACAGGCCGCCGGGGAGGGCAGCCGGGGGGAGGGCAGCGCTGGCACGCAAGGGCACAGAGACGCCGGTTTCCGTGCAGGAAGCCTGGAGCGCGGCCGCCCAGGGCGTGCCGCGGCGGCGCGACCTGCTGTCGGTGGTGCCGCTGGTCGCGATCATGGCGCTGGTGGGGCTGGTGGGCCTGCTGGTCTGGCTGGTCGCCCGCAACGAGGATGAACAGCTGCGCGTCAAGCTTGCGACCGACGCGCTCTGGGTCGAGCAGACGCTGCGGTTCCAGCTTTCGGTGGATGAGGACATGCTGATGCGGCTGGCGCTGGATGCGGCCAGCGGCACGCCGCCGCAGGTGCTGGACGCGCGCGCGCGGCTGCATATCGCCACCAATCCCGAGGTGCTGTCGATCATCTGGTATGACAGCACCGGCCAGCCCGCGCGCGCCCTGCCGGGGGCGGGGGCGCCGGGCGATGCGGCGCTGATCGCGCAACTGGCGCAGGCGCCGCGCGCCGCGCGCCCCGTCTATGGCGGGGTCGGCCCTGACGGGGCGGTCAGCCTGGCCTTCCCGCTGGAGGGGGGCGCCGGCCATGTCGCGGCGACGCTGTCGATGCCGCTCCTGCTGGATCGGCATGTGCCCTGGTGGATCGCCGAACAATATGGCGTGCAGCTGCGCGACAGCAGCGACCGGGTGCTGGCCGAACGGCAGCGGTTGGTGCCGCCCCCCGGCAACCCGCGCCACGCCATCAGCTTTGACCCGCCGCTGCGCGGCACGGTGCTGGGGATCGTGGCCTATGATCCGCCGGCGGCTAGCCGCTCGGCCCTGCTGTTCGGGGCGATTGCGGCGCTGGCGGCCTTTGCGGTGCTGGCGCTGGTCGCCATGTCGCGCAGCGCCCGGCGCCGGCATCTGGCCGAATTGCGGCTGCGCGGCGAGACGGCCTTTCGCCGGTCGATGGAGGAAAGCCTGACCGTGGGCCTGCGCGCCAAGGATCACGCGGGGCGGGTGCTGTTCGTGAACCCCGCCTTTTGCGATCTGGTCGGCTGGGAGGCCGCCGATCTGGTCGGTCGCGACCCGCCCATGCCCTATTGGGATCCGGCCCGCCTGACCGAGACCGAGACCCGCCACCGCGCGCTGCAAGCCGGCGGCGCGATCAGCCAGAGCTTCGAGACTCGCTTTCGCCATCGCGACGGGCACGAGATCGACGTGCAGGTCTATGAGGCGCCGCTGATCGACGCGGCCGGGGTGCATCGCGGCTGGATGGGATCGGTGATCGACATCACCGAGGCCAAGCGCGCCGCCCGGCTGGCGCGGGCGCAGGATGAGACCATGGCCCGCACCGGGCGGCTGGTCACGCTGGGCGAGATGGCCTCGACCCTGGCGCATGAGCTGAACCAGCCGCTTTCGGCCATTGCCTCTTATGCTGCGGGGATGCTGAACCTGATGGAACGCGGCAGCGCCGATCCGGCACAATTGCGGCTGGCCACCGAAAAGCTGGCCCAGCAGGCCGGGCGGGCAGGGCTGATCATCCGGGGCATTCAGGATCTGGTGAAAAAACGCGAGCCGCGGTTTTCGGAGACCCGGCTGGAGGATCTTATCGCCGAGACGGTGGCCTTTCTGGCCGCCGATGCGCGGGAACACCGGGTGCGGCTGGTGACCGATCTGGCGCCGGTGCCGCCGGTGCAGGCCGACCGCATCCTGCTGGAACAGGTGCTGATCAACCTGATCCGCAACGGGATGGAGGCGATGACCGAGACGCGCCATGGCGATACGGTCACGCTCCGCCTGCGCAGCGAGGAGGGACAGGCCCTGATCGAGATCGCCGATCAGGGGGCCGGCATCGCGCCGGATGTGGCGGAACGGCTGTTCGACGCCTTTGCCACCACCAAGGCGCAGGGGATGGGGATGGGGCTGAAGATCTGCCGGTCGATCATCGAATTGCATCGCGGGCAATTGACCCATGGCGATGCGCCGGGGGGCGGCACGGTGTTCCGCGTGACGCTGCCGCTGGCCGGCAGCAGGGAGGAAAGCGTATGAGTGGCGTCATTCACATCGTCGATGACGAGGAAGCGATCCGGGAATCGTTGGCCTTTCTGCTGGCCTCGCGCGGGCTCGCGGCGCGGGGCTGGCCCTCGGGCGAGGCGTTTCTGGCCGCGCAGCCGCTGGAGGATTGCGCCTGCGTGATCCTGGATGTGCGGATGGGCGGGCTGTCAGGGCCGGAGGTGTTCGAGCGTCTGCGTGCCATGGGCAATGCCGTGCCGGTGATCTTTCTGACCGGCCATGCCGATGTGCCGGTGGCGGTGCGCACGCTCAAGGCCGGGGCCTTTGATTTCGTGGAAAAGCCGTTCAACGACAATCAGATCGTCGATCTGGCGCTGCGGGCGATGGCGGCGCATGACGTGGCACGGGCCGAGGCGGCGGCGCGGGCCGATCTGGACGCCCGCCGCGCCACCCTGTCGGCGCGGGAAGACGAGGTGATGCGCGCCATGCTGACCGGCGCATTGAACAAGCAGATCGCCGATCAGCTGGGCATCGCCATGCGCACGGTCGAGGTGCATCGCGGCCGGGTTCTGGCCAAGATGGGGGTGCGCAACGCCATCGAGTTGGCGGCCCTGCTGGCGGGCGAGGGCAGCTAGGCGCGGCTCAGAAATGCGCCTTCGCCTCGTCGGGCTTGCCGGCGGCCAGCGCCAGAATGCCGCCCAGCAGGCAAAAGCCGATGGGGAACATCGTGAAGACGTTGAAGCCGAAGGCCAGCCAGACCAGCGCCGAGGCCGCCAGCATCAGCACCCCGCCCCACAGCGCGCGCATCCGCGCCATGGCCCCGCCGGCAATGGCCAGGATCGGCGCGAAAAAGCTGCCGGCGCGGATCAGCCTTTCATTGTCGAACTGGCCAAAAAGATTGGCGACCTCGGCATGACGGGCCACGACCTCGGTATAGCCATAGCTGAAAAAGCCCACCATCATGGCGATCAACCCGCCGATGATGCCCAGAACAAGGGCTGCATTGCGCATCGTGTCATCCTTCTGCCTGCGGCTCGGGTCTGACATGGCATTGCCCGGGGGCCGGATCAAGGGCCGGAAATGACAAAGGCCCAGAGTGTCTCCGGGCCTTCGATCACGCGATGGGGCGCAGGATCACTCCTTGGCGCGTTCCACATAGCTGTTGTCGGTGGTGTTGATCACGATGCGGGTGCCAACGCCGATATGCGGGGGCACCATCACGCGGATGCCGCCGGTGCAGATCGCGGGCTTGTAGCTCGACGAGGCGGTCTGACCCTTGACGACCGGCTCGGTCTCCTCGACCTCGACCGTCACCTTTTGCGGCAGTTCGATCGACAGCGCCACGCCTTCATGGGTCAGCATCCACACCCGGATGCCGTCGCGCAGGTGGACCTTGGCGTCACCCACGACATCCTCGGACACGGTGATCTGGTCGTAGGTCTCGGGGTTCATGAAGTGGAAGCCTTCGCCATCCTCATAGAGGAAGTCGTATTCGTTCTCGTCCACATGCGCCTTCTCGACGCTGTCCACAGTGCGCCAGCGTTCCTGCACCTTCACGCCATCCGAGATGCGGCGCATCTCGACCTGGGTCACCGAGTTGCCCTTGCCCGGATGCACGTTTTCGGCGACGATCACGACATGCAACACGCCGTTGAGGTCGATCACGTTGCCCTTGCGGATCGAAGAGGCGATCACTTTAGCCATTGTTACGGTCCTTGGTTGGAATGAGACAGGCTCTGGCGCCCGGATGGCGAAGCGCCTAAACCATCCGCGACCCGATTTCCAGAGAAAAGCCCAAGAAATGAGCCCGACCCCCTGGTGGACACCCGCGCGCCACGCCGACCGCCGCCCCGCGCTGCTGGCGCGCGCGCGCCTTCAGGCCGCGCTGCGTGGCTGGTTCGCCGGGCAGGACTTCCTTGAGGTCGATCCCGTGGCGCTTCAGGTCAGCCCGGGAAACGAGGCGCATCTGCACGGTTTTGCGACCCAGGCCATCGGCAATGACGGGGTGCCGGTGCCGATGTATCTGCATACCTCGCCCGAATTCGCGATGAAAAAGCTGCTGGCAGCGGGCGAGGAGCGGATCTTTGCCTTTGCCCATGTCTGGCGCAACCGCGAACGCGGCGCGCTGCACAGCCCCGAATTCACCATGCTGGAATGGTATCGGGTGGGCGAGGATTACACGGTGCTGATGGAGGACTGCGCGGCGATGCTGCGGCTGGCGGCTGAAACGGCGGGGGTTACGGCGCTGCACTATCGCGGCATCACCTGCGACCCCTTCGCGGCGCCCGAGCGGTTGTCGGTGGCCGAGGCGTTTGCGCGTCATGCCGGGATCGACCTGCTGGCCACCTGCAACGGGACTGAGACCGACGCGGGCGCCCTGATCGCACAGGCCCGCGCCGCCGGGATTGCGGCGCGCGACGACGATACCTGGTCCTTCCTCTTGTCGAAGATCCTGGTGGAAAGGGTGGAGCCGCATCTGGGCCATGGTCGGCCGACCGTGCTGGACCGCTATCCGGCGGCCGAGGCGGCGCTGGCCCGGCCCGCGCCCGATGACGCGCGCGTGGCCGAGCGGTTCGAGCTTTATGCCTGCGGGGTCGAACTGGCCAACGGCTTTGGCGAATTGACCAATGCGACCGAGCAGCGCCGCCGTTTCGAGATCGAGATGGACGAGAAACAGGCGATCTATGGCGAACGCTATCCGCTGGATGAGGATTTTCTGGCCGCACTGGCGCTGATGCCGCCGGCCAGCGGAATCGCCCTGGGCTTTGACCGGCTGGTGATGCTGGCCACCCATGCGCCGCGCATCGACGACGTGATCTGGACCCCGGTCGCCTGACGCCACGTCATGTCGGGGTTGCGGGGGCGGCAGCACCGGGTTTTGCTGCCCAATCCGGCGGCAACTGGTGTTATCGGCGGCATTGTTTGCGGTAACGGTCTTTATTGGTAAGGCCAGATTACCAAAAAAACCCTCATCGGCAAAAAACCTGTTCTCAAGCGGGAAATGCGCCGCTAGTCTTCCGGGCAGACAGGGGTCGCAACTCCCGCGGCCCTGCTTCAGGAGGAGGTAATATGGATCGTCGTTCGTTTCTGACCAAGGCTGC
Organism: Gemmobacter caeruleus; assembly: GCF_008271655.1. Lineage (GTDB taxonomy): Bacteria > Pseudomonadota > Alphaproteobacteria > Rhodobacterales > Rhodobacteraceae > Gemmobacter > Gemmobacter caeruleus. The sequence continues at coordinate 97,303 of NZ_VKKX01000053.1, read as the reverse complement.
CCTCGGCTCGGCCGCGGCGGGTGCGCTGGCCGCCCCGGCGCTGGCGCAATCGGCCCCGAAAGTGACCTGGCGTCTGACGTCGTCCTTCCCGAAATCGTTGGACACGATCTATGGCGCGGCCGAAGTGCTGTCGCAGCGCGTGTCCGAGGCGACCGATGGCAATTTCACCATCCAGGTCTTCCCGGCGGGCGAACTGGTGCCCGGCCTGCAAGCCGCCGATGAGGTGAGCGCCGGCAATATCGAGGCCTGCCACACGGTCGGCTATTACTACTGGGGCAAGGATCCGGCCTTTGCCGTGGCGGCGGCGGTGCCGTTCTCGCTGTCGGCGCGCGGCATCAACGCCTGGCATTACCATGGCGGCGGGATCGACCTCTATAACGAATTCCTGGCCGACAAGAACCTGTTCGCGCTGCCCGGCGGCAATACCGGCGTGCAGATGGGGGGCTGGTTCCGCAAGGAAATCAACACCGTGGCCGATATGCAGGGCCTCAAGATGCGGGTCGGCGGCTTTGCCGGCAAGGTGATGGAGAAGCTGGGCGTCGTGCCGCAGCAGATCGCCGGCGGCGATATCTATCCGGCGCTGGAAAAGGGCACGATCGACGCCTCGGAATGGGTCGGCCCCTATGACGACGAGAAGCTGGGCTTCTACAAGGTCGCGCCCTACTACTACTATCCCGGCTGGTGGGAAGGTGGCCCGACCGTCCACTTCATGTTCGGCAAGGCGGCCTATGAGGGCCTGCCCAAGGCCTATCAGTCGCTGCTGCGTTCGCTTTGCCAGGGTGTCGATGCCGACATGCTGCAAAAATACGACTACGAGAACCCGACCGCGATCAAGAGCCTGGTGGCCAACGGCACGCAGCTGCGTCCGTTCAGCCCCGAGATCCTGAATGCCTGCTTCGAGGCCGCCAATTCGGTCTATGCCGAGATGGAAGCGACCAACCCGGCCTTCGCGAAGCTCTGGGGGTCGATCAAGGCGTTCCGCTCGGAGAACTATACCTGGGCGCAGATCGCCGAATACAACTACGACACCTTCATGATGATGCAACAGAACGCGGGCAAGCTGTAAGCACCCCCCCGTTCCTGTGGGAACATCCTGCCCCCGGTCCTGACGGACCGGGGGTTTTTCTTTGCCTGACGCGGTGGTGCGGGGGCGGCTGGTGTGGACGGGGGGCTGCCTGCCCCCCGCGGCCTGCGGCCGTCCCCCCGGGGATATTTGGGAACAGATGAAGGGAAAAGGCAAAGGCCCCCCGGGATGGAGGGCCTTTCGGGATCGGCGCGGGGCCGGTCAGTTGGAGGGTTGGCCGAGATTGGGTTGGCCCAAGGTCGGTTGCCCCAGTGTCGGCTGACCGGGGGCCGGCGCCGGTGCGGGGGCGCCGCCGAGGTTCGGTTGCCCGAGGCTCGGTTGGCCGGGAGCCGGGGCAGGGGTGCCGCCAAGGTTGGGTTGCCCCAAGCCACCGCCGCCCAGCCCGCCGGGCTGACCCAGACCACCGCCGAGGCCGCCACCCAGACCGCCGCCGCCGAGGCTGGGCATTTGCGGCAGGGTGATGGTGACATTGGTCGTATCCACCACCGGCCCCTTGTAGTGCATCACCATCTGCGGGAAGGCGATGACCAGCGCCACCATGACCAGCTGGATGAACACGAAGGGCACGGCCCCCCAGTAGATCTGGCCGGTGGTCACGGGTTCGGTCTTCAGCCCGGTCACCTTGTCGATATAGGGCTGGCGCGGCGCGACCGAGCGCAGGAAGAACAGCGCAAAGCCGAAGGGCGGGTGCATGAACGAGGTCTGCATGTTCACGCCCAGGATGACGCCCAGCCAGATCAGGTCGATGCCAAGCGCCTCTGCCGGGGCCACCAGCAGCGGCACGATGATGAAGGCCAGTTCGAAGAAGTCGAGGAAGAAGGCCAGAAGGAAGACCAGCACCGAGACGACGATCAGAAAGCCCATCTCGCCGCCCGGCAGCGAGGTCAGCAGGTGTTCGACCCATTTATGGCCATCCACCCCGTAGAAGGTGAGCGAGAAGACCCGCGCGCCCAGCAGGATGAACATCACGAAGGCCGACAGCCGCGTGGTGGCGGTCAGCGCCTGGCTGACGACGCCCAGGTTCAGCCGGCCCTTGAAGGCCGCAAGGATCAGCGCGCCCACGGCCCCCATGGCGCCGCCCTCGGTCGGCGTCGCGATGCCGAGGAAGATGGTGCCCAGCACGAGGAAGATCAGCGCCAGCGGCGGGATCAGCACGATGATGACCTGTTGGGTCAGGCGCGACATCACCCCGATCTTGAGGTATTTGTCCAGCACCGCCGCCAGATAGACCACGCCCACCCCGATGGTCGGGCCGTAGATATCGGCATTGGTGCCGGCGATCGGGTAGAGGTAGTGGAAGGCGGCGTAGGACAGGCCGACGCAGGCCGCGATGGCGACCAGAAGCGAGGTCACGCCCGAACCCAGCGTGCGCGCCTCGGGCGGCAGGGCCGGCATCGACTTGGGCCGGATGATCGACATGACCAGCACATAGCCGAGATAGATCGAGGTCAGCACCAGACCCGGGATCATCGCGCCTTTATACATGTCGCCGACCGACCGGCCGAGCTGGTCGGCCAGCACGATCAGCACCAGGCTGGGCGGGATGATCTGCGCCAATGTGCCCGAGGCCGCGATGACCCCGCTGGCGATGCGGCGGTCATAGCCGTAGCGCAGCATGATCGGCAGCGAGATCAGGCCCATGGCGATCACGCTGGCGGCGACGACGCCGGTCGTGGCGGCCAGCAGCGCGCCCACGATGATCACCGCATAGGCGAGACCGCCACGGATCGGTCCGAACAACTGACCGATCGTGTCGAGCAGGTCTTCGGCCATGCCCGATCGTTCCAGCACGATCCCCATGAAGGTAAAGAAGGGAATGGCCAGCAATGTCTCGTTCGACAAGACCCCCCATAGCCGGTTGGGCATGGTGTTGAGCAGTGGCCAGTCCAGGTTGATCGTGGCGGAATAGGGCGAGAGCCAGACCCCGATCACGAAGAACATCAGCCCGTTGGCCGCCAGCGAAAAGGCGACCGGATAGCCCATGAGCAGAAAGATCACGAGCGAGAAGAACATGATGGGCGCCAGGTTCAGCGCGATGAATTCGATCATTTCGCCAGCTCCTGCTTCAGCGCCTCGCCCTCGGCCTCGGCCGCCGCATGGGACGACACGAAGGGGTTGGGATCGTCTATCACGCCCCGCATGACCGCGATCTTCTTGATGATTTCGGAAATGCCTTGCAGCCAGAGCAGCGAGAAGCCGATCAGCAGCAGGGTCTTGGCCGGCCAGATGATCAGACCGCCCGCATTGGTGGACACCTCGCCGATCTGGATCGACCGGATGACCCAGGGCACGAAATACCAGATCATCAGCGTGACGAAGGGCATGAGAAAGAAGATATGCCCCAGCAGGTCGATCCAGTGCTGCACCCGCCGCGACCAGATGCCGTAGACGATGTCGATGCGCACATGTTCGTTCTGTTTCAGCGTATAGGCTGCCGCCCCCAGAAAGGCCGCTCCGAACAGATACCATTGCAATTCCAGCCAGGAATTGGACGAGGTGTTCAGGGCCTTGCGGATGACGGCATTGGCGGCGCTGACCAGCACCGCGACAAAGATCAGCCAGGCGACGGACCGGCCGATGATCTCGTTCATGCGGTCGATCCCGGAGGAGACCGCAAGTAGTGATTTCATGTGTAGAACCCCCCTTGAACTCAGGCGCGATGGTCGCGCTCATACATTATTTTGGTGGTTTTGGTAAGGTTTTTTGTCCAGTTTGGCGGATTTCCTTCCTCTCCCTCCCCTTTGTCCCGGATTTTCCGCCAGAAACCAAGTGGAACCTCGGGGTATGGTCCTTGTTATGCCTGTCAATGCCCACGGAACGGGCGGGGTTCTTGAGTTCCGTCGCGCCTGCCCCTAAACCTTGGGCAATGACAGAAGGATGCTGACATGCCCGTTTACCGCGACCTGGCCGCCTCGATCGGCAATACGCCCCTGATCCGCCTGCGCAAGGCCAGCGAGATGACGGGCTGCGAGATTCTGGGCAAGGCCGAATTCCTCAATCCCGGCCAGTCGGTCAAGGACCGCGCGGCGCTCTATATCATCAAGGATGCGGTGGCGAAGGGGCTGCTGAAACCCGGCGGCACCATCGTCGAGGGCACGGCGGGCAATACCGGCATCGGGCTGGCGCTGGTGGGGGCCAGCATGGGGTTCCGCACGGTGATCGTGATCCCGGAAACCCAGAGCCAGGAAAAGAAGGACATGCTGCGTCTGGCCGGGGCCGAACTGGTGCAGGTGCCGGCGGCGCCCTACAAGAACCCCAACAATTATGTGCGCTATTCCGGCCGGCTGGCCGAGGCGCTGGCACGGACCGAACCGAATGGCGCGATCTGGGCCAATCAGTTCGACAATGTCGCCAACCGTCAGGCCCATATCGAAACCACCGGGCCGGAGATCTGGGACCAGACCGGCGGCAAGGTGGACGGCTTCATCTGCGCGGTCGGCTCGGGTGGGACGCTGGCCGGGGTCGGCATGGCGTTGCAGCCCAAGGGGGTGAAGGTCGGCCTGGCCGACCCGGAAGGCGCGGCGCTGCACAGCTTTTATACCCAGGGCACCTTCGAGGCGCCGGGCTCGTCGATAACCGAGGGCATCGGTCAGGGCCGCATCACCGCCAACCTGGAGGGGTTCCGCCCCGATTTCAGCTATCGCATCCCCGATGCCGAGGCGCTGCCCATCGTGTTTGACCTGCTGTCGGAAGAGGGGCTTTGCCTTGGCGGGTCGTCCGGCGTGAACATTGCGGGGGCCATCCGCATGGCGCGCGAGATGGGGCCGGGCCATACCATCGTGACCGTGCTGTGCGATTACGGCACGCGCTATCAGTCCAAGCTGTTCAACCCGGAATTCCTGCGTGACAAGGGCCTGCCGGTGCCGGAATGGCTGGCCAGCGGGCCGCGCGACATTCCCGAAGTCTATTCGGACCTCTGACCATGACCCTGTGGCGCGCGATCGGGCGCGGCGTCGCGCTGGCGCTGGCCTTGGCTGTGACCGGGCCCGCCCTTGCGCAGGAGGCGTCACCCGCGCCGGGCAGCGCGCCGACAGTCGCCCCCGCGGCGGGCCAGACGAACGGGCTGACCAAGAGCCAGACCGCCGGGCAGACCACAACCAAGAAGTCGATTTCGGTCACGCCACCGGGGCAGGACGGTGTCGATTACGCCGCGTGGGAGCTGCTGGCGACCCGGGCCGAACGCGCGGCCGCCGATCCCGCGACCTCGGACAAGGGGCTGGAGCTGCTGCGCGGCCAGCTTGTCGATTGGCGCAGCAAGCTTCAGGCGGCGCAGAACACCAATGCCAGCCGGGTGCAGGGCCTGCGCGACCAGATCAGCGCGCTTGGCCCCGTGCCGGCCGAGGGCGCGACCGAGGCGCCCGAAATCGCCGACCGCCGCACGACCCTGAATGACCAGCTGCAACGGCTTGAGGCGCCGCGCCGCGCCGCGGAAGAGGCCTATCGCCGGGCCAGCGGCCTGATCGCCGAGATCGACAGCGAATTGCGCGACCGCCAGACGGCGCAACTGCTCAAGCTCTGGCCGACGCCGGCCAACCCGGTGAACTGGGACGACGCGGCCAAGGCGCTTGGCACGGCGCTGGTCTCGCTCGGGACCGAGGTGCAGTCCAACTGGAACCGCGAGGCGCGGCGGACCGAGATGATCGACGTCTTGCCGGTCAGCGCCATCACGGCGCTGTTCGCGCTGTTGCTGATCTTTCGGGGCCGCCGCTGGATCGAACGCTTTGCCAACTGGCTGAACAGCACCGCCGATTCGGCGAGCTGGCGGCGGGTCTGGTCCTTCCTTGCGTCGCTGGGGCAGATTCTGGTGCCGGCGGCCGGGGTGCTGCTGATCTCGGTCGCGGCGATGATCACGCAGATGCCGGGCTGGCTGGGCCAGCAGGTGCTGACCGCGCTGCCCTTGTCGGGTCTGGTCCTGTTCCTGTCCTACTGGCTGGCGGGGCGGGTGTTTCCGCGGGCGGAATGCGCCGCCGGCCCGTTGCAGATGTCGCCTGAGACCTGCGACAAGGCGCGCTTCCTGATCACCTCGATCGGCTTCGTGCAAGGGGTGGAGCTGCTGCGCGATGCGCTGCTGCCCGCGGCGCTGGTGCCTGAAATGGCAATCCCCGTGCTGGCGCTGCCGACGGTGCTGGTGCTGTCCTTGCTGCTCTGGCGCTTTGGCCAGTTGCTGAATGCCGCCTTCGCCCCCAGCCCCACGCGCGAGGAGCTGAGCTTTCGCGATGGTGTGACGCGCTTTGTCGGCAAGATCCTGATCGCGATCGCCGTCGTCGCGCCGCTTCTGGCGGTGGTCGGCTATACCACGGCGGCGCAGGCGCTGATCTTTCCGGCCGCCTCGTCGCTGACGCTGGCGGGGCTGCTGCTGGTCTTGGTGCAGCTGATCGGCGACATCTGGCGCGCCCTGCTGGGCGAGGCGGGCGAGGGCGAGGGCAACGGGCTGATCCCGGTGCTGGCGGGCTTTCTGCTGACGCTGGCCTCACTGCCGCTTTTCGCGCTGCTCTGGGGTGCGCGGGTCGAGGATCTGGGCGAGCTGTGGAATCGCTTTACCGAAGGGTTCATGCTGGGTGAGACCCGGATTTCGCCCTCCAACTTCCTGTATTTCCTGATCCTGTTCATCCTGGGCTTTGGCGCCACGCGGCTGTTCCAGGGCGCGCTGCGCAGCACGATCCTGCCCAAGACCCGGCTGGATCAGGGCGGGCGCAATGCCATCATCTCGGGCACCGGCTATGTCGGGATCTTTCTTGCCGTCATCATCGCGGTCTCGGCCGCCGGGATCGACCTGTCGGGCCTGGCCATCGTGGCTTCGGCGCTGTCGGTGGGGATCGGTTTCGGCCTTCAGAACATCGTGCAGAACTTTGTCTCGGGCATCATCCTGCTGATTGAACGCCCGGTCAGCGAAGGCGACTGGATCGAAGTCGGCGGCGTGGCCGGCACGGTTCAGTCGATCTCGGTCCGCTCCACCCGGATCCAGACCTTTGACCGATCCGACATCATCGTGCCGAATGGCGATCTGGTCAGCCAGCAGGTGACGAACTGGACAAGGTTCAGCCTGGCGGGACGGGTCATCGTGCCGGTGGGGGTCGATTACGGCAGCGACACGCGCAAGGTGTCGGAGGTGCTGAAAGACATCGCCGAGGCGCATCCGCTGGTGATCCTGGAGCCGCCGCCCATGATCGCCTTTGTGGGCCTGGGGGCGGATTCGCTGAATTTCGAAATCCGCATGATCATCCGCGATGTGAACTTCTCCATGGCGGTGCGGACCGAGATCAATCACCGCATCGTGGAGCGGTTCCGCGAGGAAGGCATCCAGATGCCGTTCTCGCAGCGCGACATCTGGCTGCGCAACCCCGAGGCCGTGGCCGAGGCGCTGTCGCGGCTGCATGTCGAATTGCCGCCCGGGCTGCTGGAAAAGGTCGCCGCTGCGCGGCCTGCGCCCGGGGCGCCCGGCACGCCGCTCCGGGCCGATGAATATGACGCCCTTGCGCCCGAGAATGCCCGCCACGCCCCGCGTGACGAGGCCGATGACCCGAGCGACAGTGACGAGGCCGAAAGATGACCGCGACGCGCCTTCTGTTCCGCGACGATGCCTATGCGCGCGAGGCCGCCGGCATCGTGCAGGAAATCACGCCCGAGGGCGGCGTGGTGCTGGATGGCAGCCTGTTTTACGCCACCTCGGGCGGTCAGCCGGGCGATAGCGGCCGGCTGGTCTGGCCCGGCGGCAGTCTGGAGATCGCGACGGCGGTCAAGCTGGAGGGCGGGCGCATCGCGCTGGTCGCGGCCGAGCCGCGCCCCTTGCCCCCGATTGGCGCGGCGGTGATGCAGCATCTCGACTGGGAACGGCGGCATCGTCATATGCGGGTTCACACCGCGCTGCATCTGCTGTCGGTGGTGATCCCGATGCCGGTGACCGGCGGCCAGATCGGCGCCGAGCGCGGCCGGCTGGATTTCGACATGCCAGAGCCGCCCGCCGATGTCGCCGCGCTGAACGAGGCGCTGGCCGCGCTGATCGACCGCGACCTGCCGGTGACCGAGGACTGGATCACCGATGCCGAGCTTGCCGCCAATCCGGGCCTGGTTAAGACGCTTTCGGTCATGCCGCCCATGGGGCAGGGCCGGGTGCGGCTGGTGCGGATCGGGCAGGGCGGGGCGCAGGTCGATCTGCAACCCTGCGGCGGCACCCATGTCGCCCGCACCGGCGAGATCGGCCATGTCGAGATCGGCAAGATCGAAAAGAAGGGCCGGCAGAACCGCCGGGTGATCCTGCATCTGCGCGACTGACGCCAAAGCGCGTCAGGGGCAGGGGGTTACAGCCCGTCGGGAATGCGCATCAGCGCCCGCTGCACGATGGGCGGCGCATGATCGAGGTCATGCACCGTGTCTTGCCGCACGATGCTGCGCCAGACCGCCGGGTCGTCGGGCAGGCGTTCCAGCACGGCGGCGGTCATGCGATTCATCCCGTCGATGCGCCGCCGCACCAGCAGCGAGAAGCCGGGGAAGAATCGCATGTTCCCCTCCAGCCCGAATTCGAAGAAATTGATGTTGGTCTGGTTCTGCCGGTCCTGGCAATAGATCGAGATCCCGTCCACATGCTGTCGCACCAGCCCGAAATAGGCCAGCCGCGGAAAGCGCCGGGCATTGGGGTTTTCCTGCTGCGCCAGCAGGTTTTCCTCGAATCCCTTGAACAGCGTCACCTCGCCCCGGCTGCGGATCAGCGCGACGTTGGTGACGATTTTTCCTTGAAACATGAAAGACTTGCGCCAGAAGCGATAGACGGCGTCGGGTAAAAGTGCACTGTCCACCGGGCGCGATCGGCCGATCAGCAGCTTGTCGCGCATTTCCATCAGGAACTGGTCGGGCATCTGGCGGCGCAGCTCGTCCAGCGGCTCCAGCAGGATGCGGGCATCCACGCCGAAATGGGTGCAGATGCGCGACAGGATGTCGGGCCGGGGAAAGGCCTCGCCCGAGAGATAGCGGTTGAACTGGGTGCGGTTGATGCCGATCTCGCGGCAGATGACCGTCACCGGCTGGCCGTTTTCGCACAGCTGCCGGAGGTTGCGACCGAAGATGGCGCGAATCTCGGTCGGGGATATCGCCGGGCTGGTCATGCGGGAAATCCGGGCTCGCATAGATGTGACGCTATTCAGCGTCATGGTTGATCCAAAACAGATGATTTGTCCATCGCGCTGATGCGGAAAAGCGCATGCGGAGGTCAACTGCCCTGTGCATAATTCTGAAATGGGCGTGTGCTGACGCCGATATGTCCAGAAATTGCCCGAAGATGGGCAGGACAGGAGGGGATGATGCTGGGCGTGGTGATCTGGAGCTGCCAGGAGACGGGCCGTGCCATCATCTGGTGCGCGGACCATCGGGATCTGGCGCATTATGACGGTCCGCCGCGCGGTGTGACGCGGATTGGCGTCGAGGTGGGCGATCTGGTGGAACTGTCGTTCCAGCCAGGCAATGCCGCACGCCGCTGCCACGCGCTGCGGCTGGTGGAACCCGGCTACTTCCCTGAAATCGCCGAGGAATTGAAGGGCAACCGCCGCGCCATCGCCGCCGCCTGAAACCCCCACCCGCCCCCTTGTGCTGGCGGCGGGTTCGGGGTAAACGACCCCCACGGACAGGTGGCCGAGTGGTCGAAGGCGCACGCCTGGAAAGTGTGTAGGCGGGGAACCGTCTCGAGGGTTCGAATCCCTCTCTGTCCGCCACTTGCCCTTGAAATCATTATATAATTTGGCGATTTTTTCGCCATACCCGCCAACCTATCCGCCTAAAGAAAAACGCTTGGGCGCTGGGGTTGGGCGCGAAGAATCTTCCCGGCCGATCCATCGCACCAAAAGCAAAAGCCCCGCCGACCTGGCAGGGCTTCCACGGCTTCACGGGCGGCGTCCGTGCGGGTCTTAACAATATGGCGGTCGCCCGCCGCAATGTTTACCGGCATCGCGGGCAGCATCATCCCGAGTAATCAATGTGTGGGTGCCCGCACTTTGATATTGCTCGGACCTCAACGGGGTATGGTTGCCCGCATCCCGCTTGCCGTCATCGCGGCTAAAAGTATGGGCGCCCATACTTTTATTCGGGGCGGCAAGGTGCATTGCGGCCTGGACGTTAAACAAAGGTCAGAGCCTAAACCCTGAACGGGTAAACTCTCGGGCCTTGCCAAGGGCCGGGGGGTGCCCCGGCCCCTCGCCATGGCGGGGGTCAAGTCCCGGCATCGCCTTCCGGGCTGGAATTGAACCGGGATTTTTGGAAGACGTAGCCCGAAGGCAGAGTTGACCCTGAATCCCACAGCATTTCTTTCGGCCTGGACGGATGCGGCAACGCGAGATAACGCGGAATGCGCAAGGCCACCGCGCCATGGACCGGCGTATTGACCAGCCCGAAACCGCTGTCATCGAACCCGGCGGCCTTGAAGCCGCGCGCCATATCTTCCGGCGGTTCAAGACGGGCGGCGCCTTCGGGCAGGTTCTCATTCGCCTTGGCCACCAGATCGGAAACCGTGCAGATTTCCTCGGCCAGCTCGGCCAGTTCATTTGCAAGAGCGGGGTAACGCTTGCGGATCTTGTCCACCGTGCGATTCCGTGCGTTCTTGGCGTCATTGTAGGCCGCCAGCCGGGCGGCGGCGGCTTCCTGTGCCATTGCGGCCTCCAGCCTCTCGGCTAGCGCGATAACGCCCGCGTCCAGCCGATCGGCTGCAAAGGCTGCGCGCTGCGAAGCCGCAAAGGCGGCATCGGCCTCCTTCTCGGTCAAGGTCGGATCAAGCGCCCGCTGCCGGGCTTCATCCGACAGCCGCCGGGCGTCAGTGGCATCTTGCCGGGCGGCGGCCAGAAGGTCGGAAACATCGGCCGCCTGCGCGGTCGGTTGTTTCAGGAAGGCAGCAATCTTGCCGCTCAGAGCGTTCAACATGGGGTTTCCCCTTTTGAAGGTTGGAGATAGTCCGCGCCGCGCTCTGCAAGGAGTTGAAAAGCCGCGCGGTTTCGGGGTTTACCCACTCGCCGAATAACGGGGATGCAGCGGCCCGAAATGACAAGCCTTGGCGCATCCTGCCAATCTGTGTGCAGGTTCAACAGTGCCAACCCCCTTTAGGGTGGTCTGTGCCTAGAAACGCGGTGAGCCTCGCGCCCCCTCATATGGAACCCCCTCTCGAAGGACCCGAGACGCGGTTGAGGGTGGCGCCGTGGTGCATCATGTGATGTTCACCCCTGCACATACGGGAAGCCCCGCGACGCACAGATCAGGGCGAGTTTTGCCAGTGCCTTTTCCTTGGCGGCGTCATGGGCGGCGGCTCTGACATTGCTCGTCGCAGATTGCAGGGCATAGGCCCCCCGGCGCGACGGGTCCAAGCCCACGGCCAGCCAAGACACTCCGCCCTCGATCCGGCTCGCGGCGTGGTGCGGGAAGCCCTCGGCCTCTTGCTCTGACACAGGCACGGCCACGGGTTTGCCCCCGGCCTCGATCATGAGGCGGAAGGCGCGGCGCAGGGCGGCAATGGCCTTGGGGTCTGTCACCGCCACCAGCCCGGCGCCCTGGAAGTCGAGACAGCATTTCGCCAGCTTGTCGGCCATGGCGGGGGCGTTGCGCCTCATGGCGCGGCGGGCTTCACGGTTCATTGCGCTGGGCCTTCCTTGATCTGCATTTTTCGCGGTGATTTGCGGCCCGGTTTCGGTCGGCTTGGAAATGCCGAAGTGGGGGGGAAGTGGGGGCGCTACATTCTCCCCCCCCCCACCCCCACACCCCTATAGAAGGTGGGGGTGGGGGGTGGTGTAAGGGGTTTTGCCAAGTGGGGGGGCAGGTGGGGGTAAGTGGGGGTAAGTGGGGGAAGGCGGTTCATTCCTCGGCCCCCGGATTGTTCGGCCCAGCGAACACGAAAGGCGCTGTTTTGCCCTTCTCGCCATGGGGCAAGACCTCCACCATCAACACCCCGGTTTCGATCCATTTGCGCAACATCGCGGCAATGCGGGCCTTGTCGCTTTTCTTGGATGCGTCCAGCCCCAGCACCTCGGCCACCACCAGCCCGGCCCAATCCTTCGCTTGCTGGCTTTCACGGGGCGGCAGGTCATCGGCGGCGCGGGCTGCAATCGCGGCCCTGACCTTGCAGGCGTCATTCACTGTCACCCCGGCGAAGGCTTCCGGCCAGACCCAAGGCCGCACCGTGGGGTAATGCCCACCGTTGCCAATCGGCACCCCCACCTTCTCGAACCATTGGTTCCGGGCCGATGACGGCGGGGCAAGATTGCTCTCGGCCTCGGCAATGCGGAAGTATCGCCGGAAGTCATCCACCCCGGATTGTGCGCCTTCGGCCTCGGTCATCGGCAGCAACAGCCGATTGAACCGCGCCACCCCGCGCAGGGCAGAGCCGCCCCGGCCATCGTCCAGCGTGGCAGCCACCCCCGCGCTGGGCTTGCGCGTGTGATGCACCAGCCCCACCGCCACCCCGGTTTCGGCAGCAAGGCGACGGATGCGCCCGCCCAGCGCCCGGAAGGCTTCGTTCGTTTCCGGGCTCTGGCTCAGGTCTTGCAGGGGGTCAAACACCGCCAAGGCGATGCCCTCGCGCTGGAATAGGTCGGTCAGGATGTCAAAGGCCCCTTCGTTGATTTCGGCCTTTTCGCCGCGCAACAGCACAAGCTGACGCTCGGCAGGCACCCCGGACACGACAAAGAACCTCCCTGCAATCGCGTCTTGCCCGATGCCATGTTCTTGCAGCACCGCAAAGGCGCGGGCGTTCAACACGTCTTGGTCATCTTCGGCGTTGAAGTATAGCACGCGCTGCGGATCGGCGGCGGCCCCTGTCAGGAAGCCCCGGCCCGATGCCGCGTCTATCGCCTCGGCCATGGCAAGAAGGCTCTTGCCTGTCTTGGGGGCGGCAAAGGTGACTGTCAGGTATCCCGCCGCGTAGCTGTCACCATAGACAAAGCGCGTGCGGGGGATGCGGGCGGGGTCGGTCACTTCCCAAGGGGTGAAGCCCTCGGGTCGCGCCGGATAGGGAACGGGTTTGATTATCGTCATGCAACAGCGCCCCCGCGCAATACATCATTCCAGTCTTTGAAGCCATCAGGCGGCGTCAGGGTCGCCACCTTCCAGCCCAGCGCGAAGGCCCGCCCTGCCAGAACCTGCCCCGCCGCAATGCCTGCCGGGTCATTGTCCTGGGCTATCAGGATTTCCCCCGGCTGGGGCGGCAGGTGCAGCGCGCGAAGGCCGGGGGCAGACAGCGCCGCCCAGATCGTCGCAGGCCCGTCCAGAAGGCCACAGGCAAGGCTCAGGGCGGTTTCGATACCCTCGGCCACCACCAGAGGCCCAGCGCCTTGCACCAGCGGCACAGCGCCCCCAGCACAGGCCCCCAGCATCATCTTTGCGCTATCGCCCAGCCGCGCCCCGGATCGGTCAAAGAACGTCCGATGCACCGCCCCCGTGCTGACGCGCGCCACCATCGCAGGCAGGAAGCGCGCGCTTGGCCCGTGGTAAGCGTCATGCGCCCAGCGAAGGGCCTCGGGAAGCGGGCAGGTGATGCCCCGCCCGCGCAAATAGGCTTCGCCCTTGCTGCCCCGGATCGGGCGGGCCGATGACCAGAGCCGCGCCGCCTTCGCCATTTGTTCGGCGTCATAGGTCGCGCGCTTGGCCTCTGCTTCGCGCTGGGCGTGGGTGTCCAGTGTCAGGGCCTCGGCAGGCAGCCCCGCCGCGTCCAGTATCGCGCGGAAGCTGCACCCCTGCTTATGACAGAAGGCCAGCAGCCGCCCGCCTTCATGGCGCAGTGACAGCGCGCGTTGATCGGCCCGGCGCTCGGGCTGACAGACCGGGCAGGGGGCAGAGCCACGAAAGCCCCGCCATTCCCCGCCCAGTTGCCGCGTGAGGGTTTCAGCGTCACTCATGCGGCCCCCCAGATCAGCACCGCGAAGGCGTGGGCCTGCGCCTCGGTCATGCCATAGGCCGCGCGAAGGCGGGCGGTTTGGAGTTGCAGCGGCGTCATGCGCGGCCCTCCAATCCTGTGCAGGCCCATTTCACTTGGCTGTCGCTGCTGAAAAATCCGTGTTCTGTCATCTGCTCGTGCCTTTTCGTTGCAGGCACAGAGGCAAGGCGCTATATCTTGTGGCATCCCGAATGCCCCCACCGAATAGGCCGCTACCCTGTGCGAGGGGTGGCGGTTTTCCGTCAGGCGGCCGCGGCGCGCTGGGCGGCTTCCCATTCCGCAACATCATCCCAGCGCCAGCGCGTCATTTGCCGCGACAGCTTCACGGGCTGGGGGAAATTGTTGCGCTTCACCCATCCCCAGATGGTCGCCTTGTTCACCCCAAAATGGGCGGCAAGAGCGGCATCGCTGGCATAGGCGGGGCGGCGGTCAGCTTGGCTTTGAACGTGCTTCGGCATTCGTGCATCCCTCATTCAACGGCGGTTGATGGGGTGCAATGTGAAGCCCAAAATCTAGCGCGTCATTTCAAAGACGCGGCGCTCTATCTTTCCAAAGATCGGGTCAGTCTTTTCGCGGCGGAACCTCTGGGCGCGAGGCTATCCATTCATTGAAGGCGCGAAGCTGGCGAATTTCTAGCTCTGCAATTTTCTTGCCATCAAAGTAGCAGTTTCGAACGGTCTCATACGTCTGGCGGGGGAAGGCTCGTTTTCGATCCCGATCAAATCCGCGAACGAGGCCGTTCCATGCATCTGCGACGGCATCACAGCCCGAATGAGGGGGAGAAGATGGGCTTCTCGTCGGGTTGATTCTCAGTTCAACACGCAAACGCTCAACCAGAAGGCCTAAGACCAATGCCCTATTGCGATGCTGGTGCGGGGTATGCGGGCGCTTCGTGGGCGCCGGCGGCGCGGTCCCGCCGATAAGCTGCGCGGCCCACTCTTGCAGACAGATCGGCAAAACCTCCCCTTTGCCGACCATTTCAGCAACGAAGCCGCGGGCGACGTGGAAATGAAGCGGGTCGCGGTAGGACCTCTCTGCAATCACCTGGGCTTTTGCTTCCCTTCGCTCGGGCAGCGTTGAGTCCCATATCGCATGTAAAGTTCTGATCTTTCGCTTTCCAAACAGTTCAATCAAAGTATCCCAGTCATAGGCCAAATGATCGAGGCGGCCGCTGCGGTCCTGATCTGCCAAATGGTCGGCCGCGAATGAAACCGCGAGCCTAAACTTTTCTTCCCGTCTTTGTGCGGCCTTCTGCGGCTCTTTGGGCATTACGTCCGCGCCCCCAGCTTCACCACGTTGCCCTTTGCCTCGGCCCCGGCCAGGAAGCCCGACCAATCGGCCATGAGGCGGCGGCGTTTCTCCACCATGTCACCGCGCCGATACGCGGCTTCCACGGCGTTGCTGATCTTGTGGGCCAAGGCCACCTCGGCCATTTCGCCGGGATATTGCGTGCGCTCGGCCACCCAGTCGCGGAAGGTGCTACGCAGACCATGCGGCACGGCGGCGCGTTTGTTGCGGGGATCCCGATAGCCCCCGGTTTCCTTGTCGCCGTCCCGCTCGGCCTTGGCTTCGTGAATGCGCCTCATGGTGGCACTCAGGGTCATGTCGGACAGTTCCCCGCCCCGTGCCGCCGGAAACACCAGCGGGTTCCGGTCCAGCCTTGGCAGAGCCTCCAGAAGCGCCACAGCGGCAGGTGACAGCGGCACCTTGTGTTCTCGCTTCATTTTCATGCGCTGGGCAGGGATGGTCCACAGGGCGCGGTCCAAGTCGATCTCCTCCCACGTCGCGCCCCGCACCTCGCCGGATCGGGCGGCCGTCATGGTCAGAAATTCCAAGGCCCGCGCGCCGAAGCCTTCGCGGGTGCGCAGTTCGGCAAACCATGCCGGCGCGTGGTCTAGATTCAGGGCCGGTTGATTGTCGCCGCCAGCCAGCTTGGCAGGCGCGGGCAGAAGCTCTTTCAGGTTGCCAGCCCAGCGCGCCGGGTTGTCGCCCGACCTGTAGCCCGACACC
This sequence comes from Gemmobacter caeruleus, assembly GCF_008271655.1. Classification (GTDB taxonomy): domain Bacteria; phylum Pseudomonadota; class Alphaproteobacteria; order Rhodobacterales; family Rhodobacteraceae; genus Gemmobacter; species Gemmobacter caeruleus. The sequence continues at coordinate 81,311 of NZ_VKKX01000053.1, read as the reverse complement.
GTGGCCCAAGACAGAACGGCCTCAATCCGCCCGCGAAGGCGGGAAGCGGTTTCGGTCTTGGTGGCCCAGATCGGTTGCAGCACCCGCAAGACAGCCGCAGTATCAATGTCCGAGACGGCCAAGGCCCCGATCTGGGGAAGGGCGTATGCTTTCAAGGTGCTGCGCCATTGCGCCTTGTGCTTTTCATTGCGGAAGGCGTCCAGCTTGGCGTCTAGGAATTTGTCCATCGCCTCGGCAAAAGTCATACTCCGGTTTGCAGCCAAGGCCAGGGCGGCACGGGCGGCGCGGCGTTCGGCCCGTGGGTCAACGCCGCGGCTGATCTGGTCGCGCGCCTCACGGGCTTTGTCGCGGGCCTGTGCGAGGGTTACAGTGGGATAGCCGCCCAGACCGATCTCGGCCCGCTTGCCCGCGATGGTGATGCGCAAGACCCAAGTCTTGCCGCCCGTGGGCGTCACCTGCAACAGCAGCCCCGGCACCCCGCCAACGGGTAGGAAGTCATTGCCGCGCCCGCCGCCATGCACGGCGCGCTTAATGTCCAGTGGTCCGAGTTCTTTAGCAATTCGGGGCATGTCATATCCGCCAACCTATCCGCCTAAAAGATTATCACTCCAAGCAATGCGATGCAATGGGTTGCGAATGACTTCATCCTGTAACCTTCTGACTCTGCGTGAATTTACCTGCAACACTCTAACGGGATGCAATGCGATGCAGCGCGACAATGGCGGCCTCTCTGTCCGCCACTTGCCCTTGCGAAAGCGTTCTCCCGATCCGGCTCTGGCCGGATTTTCTCCTTGTTTTCGAGGGTTATGCGGCAGGGGCTGTTAACTGGCCCGCGCCACGAAGGGCGCACACGCGTTCTCTCCGGGCCGATATTCTCCGGACCTGTTAACCGCGCCGGGCCCGGTTAAGCCGATCAAGCCACTGATAATGAAGGGTTTTGAGCCACAGATCAATAGTAGCCGTTGTGAAAGCCGTATCCATGCCGCAGGGAACTGGCATCGAACTTCGTAATGGTTAGGGCAAGTAATCGAATGCATCCGCGCTTTCATACAGAGCCTTGATGGTTGTCGCGGCAGAGACCGACGCGCGCGTCGGGGCTTCCTTCAGGTCCAGAACACGGAACTTGTCGCCGATCTTCGCAACGGCCTCGATCCGACGATACTGGTCGCCGAAGCGTTCTGCGTACTGCGCCAGCCCCTTGAGCTTCGGCATTCCGTCGCCAAACTGAATACCGTGCGGATCGACGATATCCGGCCCGGCATGATCCAGCGCGATGCCGCTCTGGACGAGCCAAGCCAGGAAATGCAGAGCCGAGCCCAGATGGATGCGGACCGAGACCGGCGAAAGCCCGGTTCCGGCAAGATGCTGACCGTAGCCCTCGAGCATCGGTTGATGTGGCCCGGCATCCAGAAGCCGCCGTCGTCTGACCGGCGTATCGTGTTCGTTCATGGGTTCCTCCGTGAAGGGCGCCACCGCGGCGCCTCACGAAGGACAATCCGATTATGCTGACAGATGCAGGCCGGAAAACAAATGCCAGTCAGACACTTGCGATACCAACGCTCGGACGGCTCCGCATAATCATCCGCTCAGCATAAACCGTGTTATCGATCGGCCGCAGCTTTGCCTTGCGACGACTCTTCGAGGCAATCGCCGGGAGGTAGCGATCATTGAAGCCGGTCCACTTCACTTAGGATTTTCTCGCCTGGATCGTATCGACTGTGGCGCGGGACCGGGTCGGCGGAATGCGGGCAGGTTCAGGCATCCCTTTGCGAACGCAGCATCTCTGCCCTCCAGGGTATTCGATATATGACCGGCTTGTGATCCGCGCCCCTGCACCGAAGGCCTTGGACGGTCGCGGTCATTCTGGCCGGTTGCCTGGCGCGGGGGGGATGAAGCGGGCCTCGAAGCCGGTGGCATGGCCGGGGCGGGGCGAGCGCAATTCAAGCCGCCCGCCCGTCCGTTCCGCGATGGCCGCCACGATGGCCAGGCCGAGGCCGCTTCCATCGCGGGCGGTTCCGGCTCTTTCAAACCGACCGGTCAGCCGGGCCAGCTGATCCGGCGCCACGACCGCCCCGTCATTGCCGACGCTGAGCATGCCATCGGGGGCGAGCGTCACCTCGACCTTTCTGTCGGGCGCGCCATGGCGCAGGGCATTTTCCACCAGGTTGCGCAGCAGGATTGCAAAGGCGTCGGGGTCAAGATCGGACAGCACCGGCGCGGCGGGCAGTGTCAGGCGCAGGTCGCCGGCGTCCTCGCCGCGCGCCAGTTCATCGACGATCAGCCGGGCGAGGGGGCGCAGATCGCCGGTCGTGTCACGCCGGAGCCGACCGCCCTCGGCCCGGGCCAGCTGCATCAGCCGTTCCGACAGGCGGGTCAGGCGCTTGAGCGTGGTCTCGATCCCGGAGGCGCGGGCGCGGGCCTCGGGGTCTGCGGTTTCGGTCTGGATGCGTTGCGCCTGCGCAATGGCGCCGGCCAGCGGGGTGCGCAGCTCATGCGCGGCATTGGCGGCAAAGCTGCGCTCGGCCTCCAGCGCGGCCGAGAGCCGGGCCAGCAGGCCGTTCAGCGTCTCCGCCACCGGCGCGATTTCGGCGGGCAGATCGCCGGGGATCACCGGCCGCAGGTCGCGCGCGCCCCGGGCGGCAAGCGCATCGCGAAAGCGGCGCAGCGGCGCGAGGCTGGCGCGGAGCGCGAGCGCGATGCCCAGCAGGGCCAGCGGCAGCACGATCAGGAGGGGCAGGCCCAGCCCCATCAGCAATTCGCGCGCGATACCGGCGCGATGGTCCAGCGGTTCGGCCACGGTGATGCGGATCGTGTCGCGCACCGCCGCATCGTTATAGAGCCGGTGCGTCGCGGTCTGGCCAAAGCCGCGCCCTTCCCATGCGGGAAAGATTGCCGGATCGGCGGCATGCGATTGCAGCAGGATGCGCCCCATCGGGTCGCGCACGATATAGGTAAAGAACTCCTCATGGCCGCGAATGGCGGCTAGGCGCTGTCGGATACCCTCCTCCTCGCGGCCGAGGATATCGACGACGGCCAGCGGCAGGATGCGCTGCGCGGTTTCGGCAAGGGCCGAGTCGAAGACCTCTTCGATCTCGTTGCGGGCGATCAGGGCGGTCAGGCTGGCCGCCGCGATCCAGATCAGGGTGAGCGTGAGGCCCAGCCACAGCCCCAGCCGCCCCTGAAGGCTGCGCGGCGCCCTCATCCCCGGCCCAGCCGGTAGCCCAGCCCGCGTTCGGTGCGGATGATCTCTGCCCCCAGCTTCTTGCGCAGGCGGCTGACATGAACCTCGATCGTGTTGCTTTCGATCTCGGCGTCAAAGGCATAGAGCTTGTCTTCCAACTGGGCCTTGGACAGAAGCTGGCCGGGGCGGGACAGAAACGCCTCGAACAGCGCCCATTCCCGCGCGGTCAGCGCCACCGGCCGGCCCTCGCGATGGATGCTGCGCGCGGCAAGGTCGATGGATAGCGGGCCATGGGTGACGATGGGGTTCGGGTTGCCGGCATAGCGCCGCACCACCGATCCGATCCGGGCCGAGAGTTCGGCCAGATCAAAGGGTTTGACCAGATAATCGTCGGCGCCGGCATTCAGCCCGTCGATCCGGTCGCTGATCTGGTCAAGCGCGGTGAGGATGATCACCGGCGTCACATCGCCCCGCGCGCGCAGGCCGCGCAGAAAGACCAGCCCGCGCCCATCCGGCAGCATGAGGTCCAGCAGCACCAGATCGAAGGCCGCGCCCGCCAGCGCATCCGCCGCCGCGTCAAGCCGCGTCACCCAATCGACCGAATGGCCATCCGCCGCGATCTGGTCGCGCACCGCGGCGCCCAGAACGCCATCGTCCTCGATCAGCAGGATTCGCATGATGCGCGCGGGCTCCTTTCCTGGTCTCTCCGCGATCCGTTCTGGCCTGTCGTGCTGACGCGGGGCTGAAGCGGTGGCGGGGCCTGCTTCAGGCTGCCGTCAGCTTCGGGCGGCATCCTGCTGCAAGATCGGCGATCAGATCGGCCGTCAGATGGCCATGACCGGAGTGTGGCGCATGCGAAAGGCGTTGACAATTCTTGCTTTTCTGGCGGCCTTGCCGGCAGGGGCGGCGCAGGCCGATGACGATTGCCTGGTGCCGATGTCCGAATGGCAACCGCGCGAGGCCGTGGCGCGCCTGGCCGAGGCGCAGGGCTGGGCGGTGCGCCGGATCCGCATCGACGATGGTTGTTACCAGATCGACGGTCGCGATACGGGCGGGCGCGCGATCGAGGTGAAGATCCATCCCGGCACCCTGCGCATCCTGGAGGTCGAGTTCGAGGATGACGCGGATGACCATCACCGGCGCGAAGGGCAGGGCGAGGACTAGCCTCACCTGTGTCGCGCCGACGTGGCGAAAGGCCCCGCCAGCGTCCGGCGGGGCCTTTTTGTCTTTCTGACGGCTGGCTGAAGCAGAAACCCGTGCCACGTCAGGAACCGCTCAGTCTCGGGCAGGAAGCTGGCGCCATTCCCATTCAGGAGAATCGCGATGAAACAGCCCTTTCCCTTGATCCTGGCAGCGACCGCGCTGGCCGCGCTGCTTGGCCTGCCGGCTTTGGCGGCGATCGACCTTGGCCTTGCTCGGCATGGCGCCGGCCCGCTGGCGGGCGGTGTTGCCGCCGGCGATGCGGATCTGATCCGCGTCGGCAGCGATCACGATGACGATGAGGATGACGACGATCATGACCGCCGGGGTCGCGACGATCATGACGACGATTGTGACGATGACGACGACGATGACGACGATTGCGCGGGGGCGGCGGGTCGGCGGGGCAACCCCGCGCCGGCAGGCAGCGTGGCGCCGCCGGCCAATGGCCTGTTCGGCAACGGCGCGCCGCCGCGTGCCGTGACCAACTGATCGCCCCCCCTCCGGCTCTGGTTCTGACAAAGGAAATCCCGATGAAACCGCTTCTTGCCGCCCTTGCGCTGACCACCGCGCTGACCCTGCCCGGACTTGCGCTGGCGCGTCCGGTCACCCTGACCACCACGCTGAACGCCTACGGCGGCGACGGGGCCTATCTGGCCTATTACGTGACCGATGCCACGGGCGCCTATGTCGGCAGCCTGTGGATGGCGGGCGGCAAGTCGAAATATTACGAACATCTGAGCGACTGGTATGCCGCGACCGGCGGCGACCCGGCGCAGATCAACGGCATCACCGGCGCCAGTGTCGGTGCCGGGCGCGATCTGGAAATCACGCTCGATCTGGCGGATGCGCTGTTTGATGCGGGCTATACGCTGCATGTCGATGCGGCGGTCGAGGACATGCGCGACAGCCCCAACGAGATCGCTGTGCCGCTGACCAGCGCGGGCCTTGGCCGCGCCGTGCCGGGCCGGCGCTACATCGCCAGCCTGACCTATCGCTGAAAAGGGGGCCGTTCCATGATCCGCGCGCTTCACCGCTGGCCGGGGCTGCTGGCGCTTGTCCTTGTGCTGATCCTTGCGCTGAGCGGCGCGGCACTGTCGGTCTTTCCGCTGGCCGAGCGGCTGACCGCGCCGGCCGAGGTCGCGGGGCAGAGCGTGGCCGACCTCGCCGCGCGGGTGGCAGAACGTCACCCTGGGCTGGAGGAAATCCGCCGCGCCCCTTCGGGCCGGATCACCGCCTGGTGGTTCGCCGACGGCCAGCCGGGGGCGGCGGTGATCGACCCGGCGACCGGCGCCGATCTGGGGCCGGCCGATCCCGATCCGCTGGCGCGGTGGCTGACCGGGCTGCACCGGTCGTTGTTTCTGGGCGATGCGGGGCGGCTGGCCATGGCGGCGGGGGCGGCGGCGATGCTGGTTCTTGCGGTTTCGGGGGCCATGCTGGTGGCGCGGCGGGCCGGGGGCTGGCGGCATTGGGCCGGACGGCTGCGCGGCCCCCTGGCCGGGCGGCTGCATGTGGAGGTGGCGCGGATTGCGGTGCCGGCTCTGCTGTTTTCGGCGCTGACCGCGTTGTGGATGACGGGATCGACCTTCGACCTCTTGCCCGATGCGGCGCCACGCCCGGCCCAGCCGGCGGCGGTCAGCGGCCTGACCGGGCTGAGCCCGGCCGACATGCCCGCCCTGCGCGCGGTGCCGGTTGCGTCGCTGCGCAAGCTGGGCTTTCCCGCCGAAGGGGATGCGCAGGATGTGCTGCGGATCGAGACGGCAGAGGGCATCGGTCTGGTCGATCAGGGCAATGGCGCGCTGCTGTCCTGGGCCGGGGCGGGGGCGATGCAGCACCTGTCCGAGACGATCTATCGGCTGCATACCGGGCAGGGCGCGGTGCTGGTCGGGCTGGTCCTGGGCCTGATGGCGCTGAGCGTGCCGTTGCTCGGGGTGACCGGCGCTCTGGTCTGGCTGGCCGGGCGGCGCGGGCGTCCGCGTCTTGCGGGCATGGCGCCGGCCGCAAGGGCCGAAACGGTGATCCTGGTCGGGTCCGAAGGCGGCAGCACCTGGGGCTTTGCCACCACGCTGGCGCGCGGGCTGCAAGCGCAGGGGCAGGCGGTGCATCTGGCGGCGATGGCGGGGTTTGACCCCGCGCGCCACCCGCGCGCCGAACGCTTTGTGATCCTTGCCGCGACGTATGGCGACGGCGCAGCACCCGCCTCGGCCCGCGGCTTTCTGGAGCGGCTGGCGCAATGGCCCGCCGCCCCGACGGCACCGCTCGCGGTGCTGGGCTTTGGCGATCGCAGCTTTCCCGGGTTCTGCGCCTTTGCCGATCGTGTGGTTGCGGCGGCAGAGGACAAGGGTTGGTCCCGTCTGATCGCGCCGGATCGGGTGGACCGCCAGTCCCCGCAGGATTTTGCCCGCTGGGGGCGGGCGCTTGGCGCGGCGCTCGGGCTTCGGCTGGAACTGGCGCATCGTGCCGCGCCACCGGCGGTCACGCAATTGACGCTGCTGTCGCGCCGGGATCATGGCGCCGAGGTGCAGGCACCGACCGCGATCCTGCGCTTTGCGCTGCCGAAGGCGGGTCTGGTCGCGCGGCTGACGGGGCGGGGCCTTGGGCGGTTTCAGGCGGGCGATCTATTGGGTGTCCTGCCCGAGGGCGCCGATCTGCCGCGCTTCTATTCGCTGGCATCGGGGCGGCGCGACGGCTTTGTGGAACTGGTGGTGCGCAAGCAGCCCGGCGGGCTTTGTTCCGGGCAGTTGCTGGCGCTGGAACCGGGCGACACGATCAATGCCTTTCTGCGCCGCAATCCAGGCTTCCGCGTCGGGCGGGGGGCGGCGCCGCTGATCCTGATCGGGGCGGGCAGCGGTATCGGCCCGCTGGCCGGTTTCATCCGCGCCAATCGCCGCCGTCGGCCGGTCCTGCTGTTCTTTGGCATGCGGCACCCGGAGAGCGATTTTCTGTATCGCGATGATCTGGCGGCATGGCAGGCGGCGGGCCGGCTGGCGCGGCTGGTCACCGCCGCCTCGCGCGGGGCGCGGCCGCATCATGTGCAGGACGCGCTGCGGCAAGAGGCCGCACAGGTGTTGGAGGCGATCCGGGGCGGGGCGCGGGTCATGGTCTGTGGCGGGCGCGACATGGCGCAGGGCGTCGCCCGCGCGCTGGAGGACATCCTGGCGCCGGCGGGCCTGACGCCCGCGCATCTCAAGGCCGAGGGGCGCTATGTCGAAGATGTTTACTGATGCGCTCCGGCGTCACGCGCTGAACGGGCCTGCCATGGGAAGCCGCTGGTCGGCGCTGTTCTTTGCCCCGGCTGCGGTCGATACGGCGCCGATCCGCGCCGCGCTTCAGGCCGCGCTGGACGAGGTGGAGGAGGAGATGTCCACCTGGCGGCCCGACAGTGCGCTGATGCGCCTGAACCGCGCGCCGGTCGGCGCCTGGGTCGCGCTGCCGCACGGGCTGGCGCGGGTGCTGGCGCTGGCGCTGCGCATCGGGCGGGCCTCGGACGGCGCGTTTGACATCGCCATGGGCGATGCGGTGCGTGCCTGGGGCTTTGGCCCCGATGCCGCCGATCCGCAGGCGATCCGGGCGGCACTGGACGCCCCGCGCCAGCCCGCCCATGCGCTGCTTGATCTGGAGGGGGACCGCCTGCGCAAGCGCGCGCCCTGCCAGCTTGACCTGAACGGCATCGCCAAGGGGCATGGGGTGGACCGGCTGGCCGAGGTGCTGGCCGATCACGGCATCGCGGCGGCCCTGGTCGGGATCGACGGCGAGATGCGCGCGCTTGGCCTGCGGCCCGACGGCACCCCCTGGACCCTCGCGGTCGAGGCGCCCGACCCCGCGCGCCGGGCGCCACAGGCGATCCTGGCCTTGCAGGATGCCGCCGTGGCGACCTCGGGCGATTATCGCCACTGGGTGACGGTGCAGGGCCGGCGCCTGTCGCATACGATGGACCCGCGCCGTGGCGCGCCGCTGCCGTCCCCGCCCGCCTCGGTCAGCGTGGTGGCCCCGCTTTGCGCCGAGGCCGACGCCTGGGCGACGGCGCTGATGGTCGCGGGGCCGCTGCACGGTCCGGAACTGGCGCGGCGCGCGGGTCTGGATGCGCTGTTCCTGCTGCGCGCCGCCGATGGGGCGCTGCGCAGCAAGCCGGTCGGCCCCCTGTTCGCGGGCCGACAAGGGGCGCCCACAGAGGCGTGATGTGCATCTGCGCACAAAACTTGTGGGAACATGGCGAATTGAGCCCTGGCCTGACCCCGGTCATTGTGCGGTCGCAGCAAAAAGCTGGCCAAATCCTTGACCATGCAGGAGTTTCCCTTGATCCGCGTCGCCCCCCTTGCCCTCGTCGCCTCTCTGTTCGCCGCCCCGGTTCTGGCCGCGCCCGAGGCCTATGTGCTGGATCCCAGCCACAGCCAGATCCTGTTCAGCTACAACCATCTGGGTTTCTCGACCAGCTATGGCCTGTTCTCGGGCTTTGACGGCAAGATCAGCTATGACGCGGCCGCGCCGGCCGATTCCTCGGTCGAGGTGGCCTTCCCGGTGAAATCCATGCTGACCGGCTGGCAGGCGCGCTTTGACCATTTCATGTCGCCCGATTTCTTTGACGCCGCCGATGACGAGATGGTGTCGTTCAAATCCACCGCGATCGAGGTGACCGGCGAAAAGACCGCCAAAATCACCGGCGAACTGACGCTGAACGGCGTGACCAAGCCGGTCGTGATCGACGCTGCCCTGACGCAGGCGATGGAACATCCGATGGAAAAGAAGCCGTGGCTGGGCTTTACCGGCGCGACCGTGGTCAAGCGCAGCGACTTCAACCTCGGCATGTTCGCGCCCTATGTCAGCGACGAGGTGACGGTGCAGATCTCGATCGAGGCGATGAAGGCCGAATGACGGCTTGAACCGACCGGCCCTTGCGGCCAGTCTGACGGGCGGGGGCTGCGGCCTCCGCCCTTTGTCATTGGAGAAAGCGCATGCCCGCCCTGGTGCCCGAATTGTCGGTCAGCGACTGGCGCCGGTCTTGCGCGTTCTATACCGGGATGCTGGGCTTTGCGCTGCGCTATGCCCGGCCCGAGGAGGGGTTCTGCTGGCTGGAACGCGACGGCGCGGCGCTGATGCTTGACCAGCTTGGCCTCGGGCGCGATTTCGCGCCGCCGCCGGCCCATCCTTTTGGGCGCGGCGTCAATCTCCAGATCGAGATCCCCGATGCCGAGACCCTGGCCGCCCGGCTGATCGCCGCCGGCCATGCGCTGCACCTGCCGCTGGAGGATCGCTGGTATCGCCGCGACGACCATGAGGTCGGCAACCGGCAGTTCGTCGTGGCCGACCCGGACGGCTATCTGCTGCGCTTTTTCAGCGATCTGGGCAGGCGGGTCCGCAAAACAGAAGGGCTCCCGCAAGGGGAGCCCTGATCCGTGTCACACGGGGGTGTGGATCACACCGCGCCCGAGATGAACTTGACCGCGTCGCCGAAGGTCTGGATGGTTTCGGCGGCGTCATCGGGGATCTCGATCCCGAATTCTTCCTCGAAAGCCATGACCAGTTCGACGGTGTCGAGGCTGTCGGCGCCCAGATCGTCGATGAACGAGGCGGTCTCGGTCACCTTGTCCTCTTCGACGCCGAGATGCTCGACGACGATCTTCTTCACGCGATCTGCGATGTCGCTCATTGTCACTTCCTCATCGTTCAGGGGTTGCCCCCAAGTGGTGTCCCCGCCGCGGGGCAACCACACCCCTTGGCATCTTTCCCCGCCCACGGGCAGGGCACCAAAGCCCTTCGAGCCCGGTGGTTCCGTTCGCGGCTATAGCAAGCGGGCAGGGGCTTGGCAAACCCTTTCCCGCAGGCGCGCCGCGCCGCCGTCAGATCATCGCCATGCCGCCATTGACATGCAGCGTGGTGCCGGTGACATAGCCCGCCTCGGGGCTGGCCAGATACAGGGTGGCCGCGGCAATCTCGGCCGCCTCGCCCATGCGGCCGGCGGGCACCTGCGTCAGGATGCGCGCCTTCTGCTCGTCATTCAGCTTTTCGGTCATCGCCGTGGTGATGAAGCCCGGCGCGATGCAATTGACGGTGATTCCCCGGCTGGCCACCTCGGCCGCCAGGCTTTTCGACATGCCGACCATGCCCGCCTTGGAGGCGGCATAGTTCCCCTGGCCGGGATTGCCGGTCGCGCCGACGACGGAACTGATATTGACGATGCGCCCCCAGCGGGCCTTCATCATGCCGCGCAGCACGCCGCGACACAGGCGGAAGGTCGAGGTCAGGTTCACGTCCAGCACCGATTGCCATTCGTCATCCGACATCCGCATGAACAGGTTGTCGCGGGTGATGCCGGCATTGTTCACCAGAATGTCCACCGACCCCATCGCCGCCGCCGCCGCCTTGGGCAGCGCCTCGACACTGGCCGCATCGGACAGATCGCAGGTCTCGACAAAGACCCGCTCGCCCAGATCCGAGGCCAGCGCCTCCAGCGGTGCGCGCCGGGTGCCCGAAAGGGTCACCACCGCCCCCGCCTGGTGCAGCGCCCGCGCGATCTCGCCGCCGATCCCGCCCGAAGCGCCGGTCACCAGCGCCGTCTTGCCGCTCAGATCAAACATCCCGTTTCCTTTCCGAAAGGCGCCGATCCGCCCCTTGTTCTTCTTCCAAATATCCTCGGGGAGAAGGCCGCGGGCCCTGGGGGGCAGACAGCCCCCCGCGCCCTCTCAGCCCATCACACGATCCGGTCCCCGTTCCCCGATTTTTCGTCGAAAAATCGGCCCGGCTCAACCTTTCGCGGCCAGCACGTCCTCGGGCGTGCCGACGGCCCGCGTCTCGGCGCCCTTGACGATGCGCTTGATCATGCCCGACAGCGCCTTGCCGGCCCCGATTTCCCAATATTCCGTCACGCCGGCCTGTTCCATCCACAGCACGCTTTCGCGCCAGCGGACCGAGCCGGTGACCTGCGCGATCAGCAGGTCGCGGATGCGGTCGGCCTCCATCACGGCTTCGGCGCGCACGTTCACGACCACGGGCACCGCGGGATTTTCCACCGTCACGGCGGCAAGCGCCTCGGCCATGACATGCGCGGCGGGTTGCATCAGCGCGCAATGGAAGGGGGCGCTGACCGGCAGCAGCAGGGCGCGCTTGGCGCCGCGGGCCTTGGCGATCTCCACCGCGCGCTCCACGGCGGCCTTGTGCCCCGAGACGACGACCTGTGCGGGGTCGTTGTCATTGGCGGCCTGGCAGACCTCGCCTTGCGCGGCTTCGGCGGCGACCTCGGTCGCGGCCTCGAAATCCAGCCCCAGCAGCGCGGCCATGGCGCCGATGCCCACCGGCACGGCCTCTTGCATGGCCTGGCCACGAATGCGCAGCAGCCGCGCGGTATCCGAGAGTTTCAGCGACCCCGCCGCGCAAAGCGCGGAATATTCGCCCAGCGAATGCCCGGCGACGAAGGCGGCGCTGTCGATGCCGATGCCTTCGCTTTCCAGCGCGCGGAGTGCGGCGATGGAGGTCGCCATCAGCGCGGGCTGGGCGTTCTGCGTCAGCGTCAGTTCGGCGATGTCGCCTTCCCAGATCAGCGATGACAGCTTTTCGCCAAGCGCCTCATCGACCTCGTCAAAGACGGCGCGGGCGGCCGGATAGGTCTCGGCCAGGGCGCGGCCCATGCCGATGGTCTGCGCCCCCTGGCCCGGAAATACGAATGCGCGGCTCATCTGTCCTCCAGTGCGGTTTGCCCCCGGGGATAGCCCGAAGCGCCATTCTGCGCAATCGTCCAGCCATCATGCGGGGCCGCGCGCGGGGCGGCGCCATCGGGTGCCGCAAAACCCGCGCGGGGGCCGCGAGTTCGCCTCAATTTTACCAAGATGGGAGATTCCTGCGTGACATTTTTTATAAAACACGATATATTTCAATTGGTTAAAGATTGTGAACAATTCCAGGGAAAGGCCGGGAAATGGCACTTATTGTTGCTGAAAACGTCTATGGTGAGGGGGATGGCTACATCCTTTCCGGGACGGACCGGATTCGCGTGGATGCGGGAATCACCGTTACCTCCACAGGCGCCAGCGCGATCAATGGGTGGGAAGGTTCGCACCGCTATTACATCTACGGCACGCTGCATGGCGAGGATGACGGGCTCAAGATCCTCGGCTCCAGCGCGCCGCAGCGCATCGTCATCGGCGCCACGGCGCTGATCACCTCGGGCGGGCGCGGGCTCTATACCCATTCGAACGGCGTGGTGCTGGATGGCCAGAATACGGTGATGTGGAATGCCGGCCATGTCGATGCCGACAATGCGGGGATCTGGGCGCTGATCGGCGACAATGGCACGACGCGCATCACCAATAACGGGGTGATCGAGGGCAATAATTACGGCATCTATGCGCCCTTCGGGACCGGTGTCCTGGCCTTTACCAATCGCGGCGCGCTGAGCGGGGCCGAGGCGATCTATGGCGCAGCCGGCAGCGATGTGATCCGCAATCTGGGCACGATCGCCGGGACGATCGACCTGCGCACCGGCGATGACCGCTTCATCAACCGGGGCACGGTCAGCGGCACGATCTCGCTGGGCGAGGGGGCCGATATCTACAAGGATGTGGCGCAGGAAGTGGTCAATCATGATCATGCCGCGGGCGGTGTCGGCGCCGACACGCTGGCGGGCGGACGTGGCAATGACACGCTGTTCGGCGGCGATGACGATGATCGGCTTTATGGCGGGGCGGGCAATGACAGCCTGATCGGCGGCGATGGCAATGACTACCTGGATGCGGGCACCGGGCATGACTCGTTGTCGGGCGGGCTGGGCGACGATGTGCTGAACGCGCGCCGGGCCAGCTGGGCCGCGCTGGATGGCGGCGATGGCGCGGACATGATCCGCGGCAGCGAAGGGGCCGACACGATTCTGGGCGGGGCCGGGGCCGATACGATCTATGCGCGGGGGGGCGCCGATCTGATCGACGCCGGCGCGGGCGATGATCTGATCTGGGCCGGCGGCGGGTCCGACACCGTTTATGGCGGCGAGGGCAATGACACGATCTATGGCACCGCGCATGGCAACCTGATCCAGGGCGATGGCGGCAATGACCTGCTGTTCGGCTCCAGCCTGGCCGACACGATTCTGGGCGGCGACGGCGATGACGTGCTGCAAGGCGGGCGCGGCGCCGATCTGCTGGTGGGCGGGCTGGGCGCGGACACGTTCCGCTTCATCTCGGCCAAGGAGCGGGGCAGCGTCATTTCCGATTTCGATGCGGCGGTGGACCGGATCGAACTGCGCGCTGCCGCCTTTGGCTATGAAGGCCAAACCGGGCAGGTTTCGGCGGAGGATTGCGTGATCGGCGCGGCGCAGGATGCCAGCGACCACTTCCTCTATGACAGCGCGACAAAGACGCTGTCTTATGATGTCGATGGCAATGGCAGCGCCCGCGCCATCGCGCTGGTCACCTTTGCCGACGGCATGAACGGCTGGAGCCTCTGGCTCGGCTGAGGCCCGCGCATCACCGCACAAGATCTGTGCGCCGTCCCGGGGTCGTGCCCGGGGCGGCGTCTTGCTATCCTGCGGGCAGGTTACAGGAGATAACGATGCCCGCAACGAATACCGCCAGCCGCTATGGCTGGGTGGCGCGCAGCCTGCACTGGCTGACCGCGCTTCTGATCCTTTCCGCCATCTTTCTGGGGCTGTATGGCGAGGATCTGCCGTTTGACACCTCGGAGACGCTGGCGATCAAGGCGCAGGTCTATTCCTGGCACAAGACGATCGGGGTGGCGGCGTTTTTCGTGGCGGTGTTGCGCATTCTCTGGGCGCTGAGCCAGCCGCGCCCGGCGCCGCTGCACCCGGAGCGGCGGCTGGAAACGGCGGTGGCCGAAGGCGTGCATTGGATGCTTTATGCCGCGATGGTGCTGATGCCGCTGTCGGGCTGGGTGCATCATGCGGCGGTGGATGGTTTCGCGCCGATCCTGTGGCCCCTGGGCCAGTCGCTGCCCTTTGTGCCGAAATCCGAGGTGGTGGGACAGGTGGCGGGCGCGCTGCACGGGGTGTTTTCCAAGCTGCTGATACTGGCGGTGATCCTGCATGTGGTGGGGGCGCTGAAACATGCGCTGATCGACCGCGACGGCACGCTGGCGCGGATGGTGACGGGCCGTGCGGTGGGGAGCGGTGCGGGGGCGCATCCGCGCGCGCCGGCCATCGCGGCGCTGGCGGTCTTTGCGCTGGCCGGACTGGCGGTGCTGGGTCTGGCGGGGCGCGCGCCCGAGGCGGCGCCGGCCGCGGCGCCCGTCGCCGCTGCGGCCGGTGGCAATTGGCAGGTGGAAAGCGGCAGTCTGACCTTTGTGGTGCGCCAGATGGGGGCCGATGTGCAGGGCAGCCTGCCCGACTGGCGGGCGGAGATCCGCTTTGACGACAGCGTGACCGCCGGCCCGCAAGGCCATGTGCGGGTAGAGATCGACACGACGACGCTCGTCCTGGGCTCGGTCACCGATCAGGCGAAGGGGGCCGAGTTCTTTGACACCGCCACCCACAAGACCGCGCTGTTCGAGGCCGATATCCTGCCCGATGGCGCGGCCCATGTGGCGCAGGGCAGCCTGACGCTGCGCGGATCGGCCCAGCCGGTCAGTCTGCCCTTCACGCTGAACATCACCGGCGACACCGCGCAGATGCAGGGCGAAACCACGCTGGATCGCCGCGCCTTTGGCATGGGGGCCAGCTATGGCGACGAAAGCAGCGTGGGCTTTCCGGTCGTGGTCAAGGTGGAGCTGACCGCCCGGCGCAAGTGATAGCATCGGTGGGCGAAGGATCGGGGGCCGTGCCATCGGGCGCGGCCCTTTGCCGTCAAGGCCCATCCCGGGGGTGGCGATTGTTGCCTAAGCGGACCCCTGCGTGTATCAACGCGGGGATTTCTGGCCCCGCGGGGGCGTTCTGGACAGAGGGAAGATCGGATGCGTCGCGTTGTTGTCACGGGTCTTGGGATGGTCACGCCGCTGGCTTGCGGGGTGGAGGAGACCTGGAAGCGGCTGCTGGACGGGCAATCGGGCGCTGGCCCGATCACGCGGTTCGACACGACCAATGTGGTGACGAAATATGCCTGCGAAATCCCGATGGGGGATGGCAGCGACGGCACGTTCAACGCCGATGACTGGATGGAGCCGAAAGAGCGCCGCAAGGTCGATGACTTCATCCTTTACGGCATGGCCGCCGCCGTGCAGGCCGTGAAGGATGCGGGATGGGAGCCGCAGGACGAGGAAGGCCGCCTGCGCACCGGCGTCATGCTCGGGTCGGGCATCGGCGGGCTGTCCTCGATCGCGGAAACCGCGGTGCTGATCAAGGAAAAGGGGCCGAAGCGCGTGTCGCCCTTCTTCATCCCCGGGGCGCTGATCAACCTGATCTCGGGTCAGGTGTCGATCCGTTTCGGTTTCAAGGGGCCGAACCATGCGGTCGTCACCGCCTGTTCCACCGGCGCCCATGCCATTGGCGATGCGGCGCGACTGATCATGTGGGGCGACGCCGATGTGATGGTGGCCGGCGGCGCGGAAAGCCCGATTTCCGAAATCGGGATCGCGGGCTTCAACGCCTGCAAGGCGCTGTCCACCAAGCGCGCGGACGAGCCGGAAAAGGCCAGCCGCCCCTATGATGCCGACCGCGATGGGTTTGTCATGGGCGAGGGCGCCGGCGTCGTCGTGCTGGAGGAATACGAACACGCCAAGGCGCGCGGCGCCAAGATCTATGCCGAGGTGCTGGGCTATGGCCTGTCGGGCGATGCCTATCACATCACAGCGCCGTCGGAAGATGGCGATGGCGGCTTCCGGTCGATGAGCGCGGCCCTGGCCCGCGCCGGGATCACGCCGGATCAGGTGGATTACATCAACGCGCATGGCACCTCGACCATGGCCGACACGATCGAGCTGGGCGCGGTGGAGCGGCTGATGGGCGATGCGGCGGCCAAGGCCACGATGTCTTCGACCAAGTCGAGCATCGGGCACCTTCTGGGGGCGGCGGGCGCGGTGGAGGCGATCTTCTGCGTGCTGGCGATCCGCGATCAGGTGGCGCCGCCGACGATCAACCTCGACAATCCGGCGGTCCAGCCGAAACTGGATCTGGCGCCGAACAAGGCGGTGAAGCGCAAGATCGACGTGGCGCTGTCGAACAGCTTTGGCTTTGGCGGCACCAATGCGAGCCTGGTTCTGGGCAAGGTGCGCGACTGATGTGGCGCTCGGTCGCGTCGAACGCGCTGACGCTGTTCATCGTGGCGCTGGTCGCGGTGGCGGGCGTGCTGGCCTGGGGCCGGCAGCAATATCTGGGGCCGGGGCCGCTGGCCCAGCCGGTCTGTGTCAAGGTGGAACGCGGCGCCTCGCTCAGCGAGGTGAGCCGCGGGTTGGAGGCGCAGGGTGCGGTCACGGACGCGCGCATCTTCCGCATCGGGGCGGATTATTCGGGCAAGGCGAAGGGGCTGAAATTCGGCTCGTACCTCGTGCCCGAAAAGGCCTCGATGGCGCAGATCGTCGATGTGCTGACGGCGGGCGGGGCCTCGACCTGCGGGCGCGAGGTGAATTTCCGCATCGGCGTGGCCAAGGCGGAAATCCTGCTGCGCGAGCTGGACCCGGCGACCAATCGCTATGTCGAGGTGGTGAAGTTCGACCCCGCCGCCGAGGCCGCACCGCAGGCCTATGTGGATGCCGCCGTGGCGGGCGATCTGCGCTGGCAGATCACCCTGGCCGAGGGGGTCACCAGTTGGCAGGTGGTGGAGAGCCTGAAGCGCGCCGATTTCCTGGAAGGCGAGGTGGCGGAGGTTCCGCCCGAGGGCAGTCTGGCCCCCGATGCCTATGAGGTGGAAAAGGGCGAAAGCCGCGCGGCGCTCTTGACCGAGATGCAGGACAAGCAGACCCGCATCCTGGCCGATCTCTGGGCCGGGCGGGCGGGCGATCTGCCCTATGACACGCCGGAAAAGGCGCTGGTCATGGCCTCGCTGGTGGAAAAGGAAACCGGGGTGGCGGATGAACGGCCGCTGGTCGCCAGCGTCTTTGTCAACCGGCTGCGGCAGGGGATGCGGCTTCAGACCGACCCGGCGGTGATCTATGGCATCACCAAGGGTGAGGGCGTGCTGGGGCGCGGCCTGCGGCAGAGCGAGCTGCGCAAGGCCACGCCCTACAATACCTATGTGATCCAGGGGCTGCCGCCGACGCCGATCGCCAATCCGGGGCGCGACAGTATTGCCGCCGCGATGAACCCGGCACAAAGCGATTACCTGTTCTTTGTGGCCGATGGCACGGGGGGCCATGCCTTTGCCACCACGCTGGAGGAGCATAACGCCAATGTCGCCAAATGGCGCGAGATCGAGGCGCAGATGCTGCAAGAGCAGGAGCAGGGTCAGCAGAACCCGTGATCCGGGAAAGAAAAGGGGGGCGTTGCCCCCCTTTTTCATTTCAGCCGGGCAAAGCCGAGTGCCGCGAGGATGAAGGCCAGGCCGGAGCCGAGCGCCCGGATCTGGTTCCATGTCTGCCAGCGGCTTGAATAGGCGGTCCAGATCTGTTGGGCCTGGGCGGGGTCATCGGGGATCGCGGTGCGGGCGAGTTCGGCATTCATCGGCGCGTTGACGCTGGCGGTGATGCCGACGCCCAGCAGGGCATAGGTGACGGCCGCGAGGCCGAAGAACAGGGCCGCGGGGCGGTTTTGCCATGCCACGATCGCGGCGACCAGAAGCGCCGGGGCGGTGCCGAAAAAGGCCGGGGCAAAGACGCCATTGCGCACCGACCCGTTCATCGCATTCATCGCGGCGATGGCCGTGGCGGGGTCAAGCCGGTCGAGGCCCCACATGGTCGAACAGACCCAGGCATAAAAGAACCCGAAGATCAGCGCGGAGAGGATCAGTGCCAGCAGGCCGACGGTTTTGGTCATGGCTGTATCCGTAACAGTGTGTACGTCTTGATATTGCCGTATACGGCGTTACGGTCAAGCCGGAGGTGCGCAATGGATGATGCGGCAAAAGCGTCGCGCCAGTCGGCGATCGAGGAGGCGGCCTTTGCCCTGCTGACCGAGCGGGGCTTTGAGGCGACGTCGATGCTGGCGGTCGCCAAGGCGGCGCGGGCCTCGAACGAGACGCTCTATCGCTGGTATGGCGACAAGGTGGGGCTGTTCGGCGCGCTGGTCGCGCGCAACGCCGCCGAGGTGGCGCGTGGGCTGGAAGGGCCGCTGGACCAGGTGCTGATTGCGCTGCTGACCATGCTGACCGGCCCGCGGGCGGTGGCGCTGAACCGGGCCGCCGCCGCGGATGCCAGCGGAGCGCTGGGCGAAGCGCTGGCCAAGTCAGGACGCGAGACGGTGCTGCCCCGGCTGGAGGCGCTGCTGGGCGATCAGGCTGAACTGTTGCTGCGGCTGGTCATCGGAGACTGGCAGATCCGCCGGGCGACAGGGGCCATGGCGCAACCTGACGCCGAAACCATCGCGGCACGGGTGGCGGAAGGGGTGGCCCTGTGGCACCGCCTGCGCGACTGAGGCGGTGTTGCGCGCGGGCGCACAGTTGCGAACTGTCCGTTAAGATATTGAAAATACAAAACTATTTGACTTTGCGTGCGGCCTGGTGTAAGACTTGGCGCATGCTAGAAGAAATGGGCGAGCGACGGATCGGGGGGCACCCGGGCGCTCGCTTTTCCATTTCACTCGTGCAGAGGCATGAGAGGCGGGCGGCAGCAGGATGGGAATGGAATTCTCCGAAGGGGATCGGGCGCCCGAGGCATTGCTTCGGGCGACGGAAGAACTCTACCGGGAGGTGGCGCTTGAACTGACCGCAGCGACGGAACGGCTGCGGCAGGGCGAGCTGGGCGAGGTCAAGACCGCCATGCAGGCGGTCAAGGATCTGCGCGCCGCCTTCCAGATGGTGATGGATGAAAGGACGCGTGTTGACAAACTCCGCAAACAGGTGGCCGGGGTCGCCGGAGGCGCCGGAGAACTGGATTTCGCCGCAGCCCGGTCTGAGATCGGGCGCCGCCTGGCTCGCCTCCGTGACGCCGGAGCAGGTGGATGAATTTCTGGGGGGCTTGAGCGACGCGGCGCTGCTGGCGCTGCCCTGGATGTTCGAGTTCTGGGCGCTGCCGCATCAGTTGCCGCCCGAAGGGGCCTGGAAGACCTGGGTCATCATGGGCGGGCGCGGTGCCGGCAAGACGCGGGCCGGGGCGGAATGGGTGCGATCCATGGTGGAAGGCGCGCGCCCCTCTGACCCCGGCCGGGCGGCACGGGTGGCGTTGGTGGGCGAGACGGTCGATCAGGTGCGTGAGGTCATGGTGTTCGGCGACAGCGGGATCCTCGCCTGTTCGCCACCGGATCGGCGCCCGACCTGGGAGGCGGGGCGGCGGAGGCTGGTCTGGCCGAATGGCGCGGTGGCGCAGGTGTATTCGGCGCATGAGCCGGAGAGCCTGCGTGGCCCGCAATTCGACGCGGCCTGGGTCGATGAGCTGGCCAAGTGGAAGAAGGCCGAGGAAACCTGGGATCAGCTGCAATTCGCGCTGCGTCTGGGCAGCAACCCGCAGCAGGTGGTGACGACGACGCCGCGCAATGTGGCGGTGCTGAAGGCCATTCTGAACAACCCGTCCAGCGTGGTGACGCATGCGCCGACCGACGCGAACCGGGCGCATCTGGCGGCCTCGTTCCTGGAGGAGGTGAAGGCGCGCTATGGCGGCACGCGGCTGGGCTTGCAGGAACTGGAGGGCGCGTTGCTGGAAGATGCGGAAGGCGCGCTCTGGACCAGTGCGATGATCGAGCGGGGCCGGGTGGAGCGTCTGCCCGAGATGAGCCGCGTGGTGGTGGCGGTCGATCCGCCGGTGACGGGCCATGGCGGATCGGATGAATGCGGGATCGTGGTCGTGGGCGCCGTGACCGAAGGGCCGGTGCAGGACTGGCGCGCCTATGTGCTGGAGGATGCCAGCGTGCAGGGCGCCTCGCCTGATGGCTGGGCGCGGGCGGCGGTGGCGGCGATGCAGCGTCACGGCGCCGACCGGCTGGTGGCGGAGGTCAACCAGGGCGGCGATCTGGTGCAGGCGGTGATCCGGCAGGTCGATCCGCTGGTGAGCTACAAGGCGGTGCGGGCGAGCAAGGGCAAGACCGCCCGGGCCGAGCCGGTGGCCGCGCTGTATGAGCAAGGCCGGGTCAGCCATCTGCGTCATCTGGCGCGGCTGGAGGACCAGATGTGCCGCATGACCGCGCGCGGTTATGAGGGCAAGGGATCGCCCGACCGGGTGGATGCCCTGGTCTGGGCGCTGACCGCGCTGATGATTGAGCCGGCGCAGGCGCAGTTGCGGCCGCAGGTGCGGCTGCTCTGACAGCCTGCGCTGCTGGCGGGGGCAGACGCCTCCGGCGGCAGTATTTCGACAAAGAGCAAAGGCCCGCGGCAGCGCGGGCGGAACCGCGCCGGGGCGCGGAACGGCGGGCGCTGGCCCGGAAGCAAGGAGAACGGGATGGTGTTCGATTTCCTGCGGCGCGCGGACAAGGCGGTGCCGGAACAGAAGGCCTCGGCCACGGGGCGCGTCGTGGCCTTTGGTAATTCGGGGCGCGTGGTCTGGAGCCCGCGTGACGGGATCAGCCTGATGAAGAACGGTTTTCAGGGCAATCCCATCGGGTTTCGGGTGGTGAAGCTGATTGCCGAGGCGGCGGCGGCGCTGCCGCTGGTGCTTCAGGATGCGGAGCGGCGGTATGATCAGCATCCGGTGCTGGATCTGGTGCGGCGGCCCAATCCGGCACAGGGGCGGGCCGATCTGTTCGAGGCGCTTTACACCCAGCTTTTGCTGAGCGGGAACGGCTATCTGGAGGCGGTGCCGGGGGCCGGGCAGATCCCGGGCGAGCTGCATGTGTTGCGCAGCGACCGGATGAGCCTGGTGCCCGGCGCCGATGGCTGGCCGGTGGCCTATGACTATGCCGTGGGCGGGCGCAAGCATCGCTTTGACATGACCGGGCCGGTGGCGCCGGTCTGTCATGTCCGGTTCTACCACCCGCAGGATGACCATTACGGCTTGTCGCCCATGCAGGCGGCGGCGGTGGCGGTGGATGTGCATTCCAGCGCGAGCGCCTGGTCGAAGGCGCTGCTGGACAATGCGGCGCGGCCCTCGGGGGCGATAGTCTACAAGGGGCCGGACGGGGCGGGCACGCTGTCGGGCGATCAGTATGACCGGCTGGTGGGCGAGCTGGAGGCCAACCATCAGGGCGCGCGCAATGCCGGGCGGCCGATGCTGCTGGAAGGCGGGCTGGACTGGAAGCCGATGGGCTTTTCGCCCTCGGATATGGAGTTCCATGAGACCAAGCTGTCGGCAGCGCGGGAGATTGCCATCGCCTTTGGCGTGCCGCCGATGCTGATCGGCATTCCGGGTGATGCGACCTATGCCAATTACCAGGAGGCCAATCGTGCCTTCTATCGCCTGACGGTGCTGCCGCTGGTGGCGCGGGTGACGGCGGCGGTGTCGCATTGGCTGGAAGGGTTCAGCGGCGAGGCGGTGGAGCTGAAGCCCGACCTGGATCAGGTGCCGGCGCTGGCGGTGGAGCGGGATCAGCAATGGGCGCGGGTCGGCGCGGCGGAGTTCCTGACCCAGGCCGAAAAGCGGGCGCTGCTGGGCCTGCCCCGGCTGGCGGAGGGCGAATGACCAAGCCCGGCGGCAGCGGATCGCGGTTCCTTTACGACAGTTTCGACGCGGCCCATGCCCGGATCGAGGCCAATGAGCGGGTCGCCGAGGAACGCTGGAACGCGCTGGAATACCGGCTGGGCCAGATCGAGGGCACGCTG
This sequence comes from Gemmobacter caeruleus, assembly GCF_008271655.1. Lineage (GTDB taxonomy): Bacteria > Pseudomonadota > Alphaproteobacteria > Rhodobacterales > Rhodobacteraceae > Gemmobacter > Gemmobacter caeruleus. The sequence continues at coordinate 59,222 of NZ_VKKX01000053.1, read as the reverse complement.
GAGCGGCTGGAGAAGCGGATCTGGCTGGGGGTTTACGGTGTCGCGGCCTTTCTGCTGGCGCAGGGGGCGGAGGCGGTTCTGAAAGCGGCGATGAGGTGAACATGGGATATAATGGCGGATTTGGCGCACCCGAGCAGAAGTTCGTGGCGCTGGGCCCGGAGGCGGGCGGCGGGCTGACCGTCACCGAGGGGCAGCTGATCGAGGGCTATGCGAGCCTGTTCGGCAAGCGCGATCAGGGCGGCGATGTGGTGCAGGCCGGCGCCTATGCCGGGTCGCTGGCGCGGCTGGGTGCGGCGGGGCGGCGGGTCAAGATGTTGTGGCAGCACGACCCGACCCAGCCCATCGGCGTCTGGGACGAGGTGCGCGAGGATGACCGGGGCCTCTGGGTCAAGGGGCGGATCCTCGCGGATGTGGAGAAGGGGCGCGAGGCGGCGGCCCTTCTGGCGGCGGGGGCGATCGACGGGCTGTCGATCGGCTATCGCACGGTGAAATCGGAACGCGACGGGAAGGGGCAGCGCCTGCTGACCGAGCTGGAGCTGTGGGAGGTGTCGCTGGTGACCTTTCCCATGCTTCCCGAAGCGCGGGTCGCGGCCAAGGGCGACAGCCTGGCCGAGACCTGGCGATCGCTGGCGCAGATCTTTGACGATGCGCGGCGCAGCCTGGCCGAACGCTGAGGCGGCCTTTCACGGAAACCTTTTGGGGAAAAGACGATGACCGAGACGAAGGCTCGGGCCGGGGGCGGCATGCCCATGGCCCCGAATACGGCCCTGGAACCGGAAGCGGAGGTGAAATCCGCGATGGCCGGTTTCCTGAATGAGTTCAAGACCTTTCAGGGCGAAATGAAATCTGCGTTGCAACAACAGGAAGAGCGACTGACCATGCTGAACGCCAAATCCGCGACCTATGGCCGCCCGGTGCTTTCGACCCAGGCGGAGATCGAGGTGCCCCATGTGAAGGCCTTTGACGCCTATGTGCGCACCGGCGATGACGACGCGCTGCGTGGCCTGGTGCTGGAGGGCAAGGCCATGTCCACCGCCGTGGCGGCCGATGGGGGCTATCTCGTCGATCCGCGCACCTCGGACAGCATCCGCTCGATGCTGGTTTCGACCGCCAGCCTGCGGGCGATTGCCAATGTGGTGCAGGTGGACGGGCCTTCGTTCGACGTTCTGATCGACCGCAGCGAGGTCGGCTCGGGCTGGGCTACCGAGGCGGGCGCGCAGGCCGAAACCTCGTCGCCGGCGATCGAGCGCATCTCGATCAAGCTGCACGAGCTGTCGGCCATGCCGAAAGCGAGCCAGCGTCTGCTGGATGACAGTGCCTTTGACGTGGAGGGCTGGCTGGCCGGCAAGATCGCCACGCGGTTCATTCGCGCGGAATCGGCGGCCTTCATCAATGGCGATGGCGTGGACAAGCCCAAGGGCATCCTGCTGCCGACCAAGGTGGCGAATGCCTCCTGGGCCTGGGGCAGCCTTGGCTATGTGCCGACGGGTGCGGCGGCGGATTTCGCCACCACCAATGCCAGCGACTGCATCGTGAACCTGGTCTATGCCCTGGGCGCCGATTACCGCGCCAATGCGGCCTTCATCATGAATTCCAAGACCGCCGGCGCGGTGCGCAAGATGAAGGATGCCGATGGCCGCTTCATGTGGGGCGACAGCCTGCAAGCGGGCGAGCCGCCGCGCCTGATGGGCTATCCGGTGCTGATCTGCGAGGACATGCCGGATGTGGGCGCCAATGCCTATCCGATCGCCTTTGGCGATTTCGCGGCCGGCTATACCATCGCCGAACGCCCCGACCTGCGCGTGCTGCGTGACCCGTTCTCGGCCAAGCCGCATGTGCTGTTCTACGCCTCCAAGCGGGTGGGCGGCGACATCACCGACTTTGCGGCGATCAAGCTGCTGAAGATCGCCACCGCCTGATCGGGTGACGGATGGTCCGGGCCGGCAGGCCCGGATCTCAGGACGCGTGCCGGACCGGCGCCTTCTAGCTGCTTCCCCCCCTCTGTCCGAGTGGCACCGGGGCGCGCGTCCGACCCCGGGCAGAGGGGCCACAGGATCATCGGAGCAGGACCATGATGTTGATCGAGCAGACCACGGTGCCGCAGGCGGCGCTGCCGGTCCAGAAATTCAGGGACCATCTGCGCCTTGGCACCGGCTTTGCCGATGACGGGGTGCAGGACGGGCTGGTGGAAAGCCATCTGCGGGCGGCACTGGCGGCGATCGAGGCGCGGATCGGCAAGGCGCTGCTGAGCCGGCAGTTCAAGCTGGTGCTGGAGGATTGGCGCGACCCGGCGGCGCAGGCGCTGCCGCTGGCGCCGGTTTCGGCCATTGACAGCGTGACGCTGGTCGAGGCCGGGGGGGCTATGCAGGTCGTGGCGACGGCACGCTATCGGCTGCGGCTGGACCGGCATCGCCCGCGGCTGGTCGGCGTTGGCATGATGCTGCCCACGGTGCCGACTGACGGCCGGGTGGAGATCGTGTTCACCGCCGGGTTTGGCCCGGACTGGGCGGATATCCCGGCCGATCTGGCACAGGCGGTGTTGCTGCTGGCGGCGCAATTCTATGAAAACCGCCATGCGTCCGGGGCGGTGGCCGGGGTGCCGCCGATGGTGCAGGCGCTGATCGGCAAATGGCGCAATGTGCGCGTGCTGGGCGGGGGTGAGGCATGAGCGCGCCGCATCTGACCCGGCAGCTGCTGCTGGAGGAAAAGACCCAGATCGCCGATGGCGCTGGGGGTTTTGACACGGTGTGGACGGGGCTGGGCCAGATCTGGGCCGAGCTGCGCCCCGGCACCGGCCGCGATGTGGCGGGCGAAGAGGTCACTTTGGCCTCGGTCGGCTATCGCATCACGGTGCGGGGGGCGGCGCAGGGGGCGCCGTCGCGGCCGCGCCCGGGGCAGCGGTTTCGGGATGGCGCGCGGGTCTTTTCCATCGTCGCCGTGACCGAAGCCGATGCCGCGGGCCAGTTCCTGACCTGTTTCGCACGCGAGGAGATCCCGGCATGAGCTATGGCAGCGCGGCCGCCTTGCAGGCGGCGATCTATCAGCGGCTGGTGGCGGAATTGCCGGGCGTGGCGGTGCATGACGCGCTGCCGCCGGGCGGGGGCAGCGGCACCTTTGTCGTGCTGGGCCCCGAAGAGGCGCTGGATGCCGGCGACCAGAGCGGCGCGGGCACCGATCACCGGCTGGTGGTCAGCGTGATCTCGGACGCGACGGGGTTTCTTCAGGCGAAGGAAATCGCGGTCGGCATCTCGGACGCACTGGTGGGGGCCGATCTGGTGCTGAGCCGCGGTCGCCTGGTCTGGCTGCGTTTCGTCAAGGCCAATGCGCGCCGGCTGGATGCGGGCGCGGCGCGGCGCATCGACCTGCGCTTCAGCGCCCGGGTCGAGGACTGAGCGGCGCATCACCCGAAATCAGGCAGGCCCCGCCGGGGCTTGCTAGACGATCATCGCAATATCGGAGACTGTCATGGCAGTGCAAAGCGGCAAGGATCTGCTGATCAAGATCGACATCAACGGCAGCCAGCAATTCGAGACCATTGCGGGGCTGCGCGCCTCGCGCATCAGTTTCAACGCCGAAACGGTGGATGTGACCAGCCTGGAAAGCACGGGCGGCTGGCGTGAATTGCTGGCGGGGGCGGGGGTGCGGTCGGCCTCGATCTCGGGGTCGGGGGTGTTCCGCGACGCCAATACCGACGAACGCGCCCGCCAGATCTTTTTCGACGGCGAGGTGCCGAATTTCCAGGTCATCATCCCCGATTTCGGCGTGGTCGAGGGGCCGTTCCAGATCACCGCCATCGAATATGCGGGCAGCCATAACGGCGAGGCGACCTATGAGCTGACGCTGGCCTCGGCGGGCGCTCTGGTGTTCACGGCGCTCTGATGGCGAACCCATGGGCAGGCGAGGTGGCGCTGGTGATCGACGGCCAGCGCCATTTGGCGAAGCTGACGCTGGGCGCGCTGGCCGAACTGGAGCCGACGCTGGAGGGCGGTGGGTTGATCGACCTGGTGGAGCGGTTCGAGGCGGGGCGCTTTACCACGCGCGACGTGCTGGCGCTGATCGTGGCGGGGCTGCGGGGCGGCGGCTGGCAGGGCGGCGCCGCCGACCTGCGCCAGGCCGAGATCGCGGGCGGACTTTACGGCGCCGCGCGCATCGCGACCGAGCTGCTGGCGCGCGCCTTTGGTCGGCCCGATGCGGGCGGCGGCGCATGAGCCGGTGCCTCGACTGGCCGGGGCTCATGCAGGCGGGGCTGAAGGGGCTTGGCCTGTTGCCCGCCGATTTCTGGCGGCTCAGCCCGCTGGAATTGCGGATCATGCTGGGGGCGGAAACGCTGGCCCCGGCGCTGACACGGGCGCGGCTGGACGAACTGGCGCGCGCCTTTCCCGATGTGAAGCAGGAGGGCCCGGCGCATGGCGCAGACCGAAACGCTGGAAGACCAGATCGCGGCGCTGGAGGCGACGCTGACGGGCACGGGCGGGGTGGTGACCGCCTTTGACGGCGAGCTGTCGCGGCTGCGCGACAGTCTCGTCTTTACCGGGCGCGAGGTGGACAACCTGGCGACCGGTATTGGCCGCGGGCTGCGCGGTGCCTTTGACGGGCTGGTCTTTGACGGGATGAAGCTGTCGGACGCGCTGAAATCGGTGGCGCAGACGATGGTGGACACCGTCTATAACGTGGCGATGAAGCCGGTTCAGGCGGCTGTCGGCGGCTTTGTCGCCGAGGGGCTGAACGGGCTGATGAGCAGTTTCATGCCCTTTGCCAGGGGCGGCGCCTTCAGCCAGGGCCGCGTGATGCCCTTTGCCAAGGGGGGCGTCGTCGCATCGCCGGTCAGTTTTCCCATGCGGGGTGCGACCGGGCTGATGGGCGAGGCCGGTCCCGAGGCGATCATGCCGCTAACGCGGGGTGCCGATGGCCGGCTGGGCGTGCAGAGCGCGGGCGGCGGACGGCCGGTGACCGTGGTCATGAACATCACCACGCCCGACGTGCAGGGCTTCCAACGCAGCCAGAGCCAGATCGCGGCCCAGGCCAGCCGCGCGCTGGCCCGTGGGCAGCGCAACCGCTGAGGAGGGGATCATGGGGTTTCACGAAGTGCGCTTTCCCGCCAATCTGAGCTTCGGCTCGGTCGGTGGGCCGGAGCGGCGGACCGAGATCGTGACGCTGGCCAACGGGTTCGAGGAGCGCAACACGCCCTGGGCCCATTCGCGCCGCCGCTATGATGCGGGGCTGGGCCTGCGGTCGCTGGACGATGTGGCGGAGCTGATTGCCTTTTTCGAGGCACGGCGCGGGCAGCTTTACGGGTTTCGCTGGAAGGACTGGTCGGATTACAAATCCGGCCCGTCCTCGCGCGCGGTGACGGCTTTTGATCAGGTGCTGGCGACCGGCGATGGCAGCCAGACGGTGTTCGAGCTGATCAAGACCTATCGTTCGGGCGCGCAGAGCTATGTGCGCCCGATCGCCAAGCCGGTGAAGGGAAGCGTGAAGATCGCGGTCGATCGCGACGAAAAGGTCGCGGGGCTGGAATATGATCTGGATACGCGCATGGGGCTTGTGACCTTTGAGACCGCGCCGCCGCGGGGCGCGGTGATCCATGCCGGCTTCGAGTTCGACGTGCCGGTGCGCTTTGACACCGACCGGATCCAGACCTCGGTCGCGTCGTTCCAGGCGGGCGATGTGCCGAATGTGCCGGTGGTGGAGGTGCGGGTCTGATGAGCAAGGCGGATCTTCACGCGCATCTGGCGACCGGCACGACCAATGTCTGCCAGGCTTGGGCGCTCACACGGCGAGACGGGGTGGTGATGGGCTTTACCGATCATGACCGCGACCTGAGCTTTGGCGAAATCGTCTTTCGTGCCAATACCGGGCTGACCGCCCGCGCGCTTCAGCAGGGCACGGGGCTGGCGGTGGACAATACCGAGGCCATGGGCGCGCTGAGTGATGGTGCGATTTCCGAGGCCGATATCCTGGCGGGCCGCTATGACGGCGCCGAGATCCGGGTCTGGCTGGTCAACTGGAAGGATGTGGCCGACCGGCAGATGTTGTTCCGCGGCTCGCTGGGCGAAATCACCCGCGCGGGCGGTGCCTTCAATGCCGAATTGCGCGGCCTGGCCGAGCGGCTGAACGTGCCGCAGGGGCGGATATATCACCGGCTTTGCGGTGCGGCCCTTGGCGATGCGGCTTGCGGGTTTGACCTGACCCTGCCGGGCTATGCAGCGGAACGCAGCGTCAAGGCGGTGTCGGAGGGGGCGTTGCTGACCCTGTCGGGTATGGCAGCCTTTGAGGATCGCTGGTTCGAGCGCGGGCGGCTGACGGTGCTGACCGGCGCCGCAGCGGGCCTGACTGTGATGATCAAGGCCGACCGCGCCGAAGCGCAGGGGCGTCGCAGCGTGGAGCTGTGGCAGGCCCCCGGGGCGGCGCTTGTCCCCGGAGATCAGGTCCGGCTGGAGGCCGGCTGCGACCGCAGGGCAGAAACGTGTTTGGCAAAGTTCAACAATTTCATGAACTTTCGCGGCTTTCCTCATATTCCAGGTGAGGATTGGCTGTCGTCTTACCCGTCTTCGGCTTCGGTCAATGACGGGGGGAGCTTGCAGCGATGACGGGCGCGGCGGTGGTCGCAGAGGCGCGGCTTTGGCTGGGCACGCCCTATCTGCATCAATGCGCGACGCGGGGTGCTGGCACCGATTGCCTTGGCCTGCTGCGCGGGATCTGGCGCGCGCTGTACGGCGCAGAGCCGGAAGACGTGCCAGATTACACGAAGGATTGGTCAGAAGCCTCTGGAATCGAACGGCTTCATGCGGCTGCGGTTCGGCACCTGATCGCAAGGCCGCTGGCATCGCCGTCGGTCGGCGACGTGATCCTGTTTCGCATGCGCGAGGGGGCGGTGGCCAAGCATCTGGGTATTCAGGCCCGGGTCGGGGCGCAGCCCAGCTTCATTCACGCCTATACGGGGCATGGTGTGGTCGAAAGCCCGCTTTCCGCCCCCTGGCAGCGCCGCATCGTGGCGCGATTTGCTTTTCCTGAAGGAGCCGAATGAATGGCGACGATACTGCTTTCCGCCGCAGGGGCTGCATTTGGTGCGGGCTTTGGCGGCACGGTTCTGGGTCTGTCCGGCGCGGTGATCGGTCGGGCCATCGGGGCGACGGTCGGTCGCGCCATCGACCAGCGCATCCTGGGCGGCGGCGCCGAGGCGGTGGAGGTGGGCCGGGTGGAGCGGTTCCGCCTGATGGGCGCCTCGGAGGGGGCGGCGGTCGCGCAGGTCTGGGGGCGTATGCGCGTCGCGGGCCAGGTCATCTGGGCGACGCGGTTTCAGGAAAGCGTCAATAGCTCGGGCGGCGGCAAGGGCACCCCGCAGCCCAAGACCACCAGCTACAGCTATTCGATTTCGCTGGCGGTCGCGCTGTGCGAGGGGGTAATCGGCGGCATCGGGCGCATCTGGGCCGATGGGGTCGAGATCGCGCCGGGATCGCTGAACCTGCGGGTCTATCGTGGTGATGAGGCGCAGCTGCCCGACCCCAAGATCGAGGCGGTGGAAGGGGCGGATAAGGCGCCGGCCTATCGCGGCATTGCCTATGTCGTGATCGAGGATCTTGAACTGGGCCGCTTTGGCAACCGGGTGCCGCAATTCTCGTTCGAGGTGGTGCGCCCGGCGCAGGGCGCGCTGGCCGATGCGATGACCGATATGCGCCGCGCGGTGCGCGGGGTGGCGTTGATCCCGGGCACGGGGGAGTTCTCGCTGTCCACGACCAAGGTGCATTATGCCCAGGGGGACGAGGTCTTGCGCTCGGCCAATGTGCATACGCCGCAGGACAAGACCGATCTTGCCGTGTCGCTGGACCAGCTGGAGATGGAGTTGCCGGAATGCGGCTCGGTCTCGCTGGTCGTGTCGTGGTTCGGGGGCGATCTGCGTTGCGGCGCCTGCGAGATCCGCCCCAAGGTCGAGCAGCTTGATCTGGAGGGCAAGGGCCAGACCTGGAGCGCGGGCGGCATTGGCCGCGCCGCGGCGCAGGAGGTGCCGCGCATCGACGGGGCGTCGATCTATGGCGGCACGCCCTCGGACGCGTCGGTGGTGGAGGCGATCCGCGCGCTGCGGGCGCGTGGCAAGCAGGTCATGTTCTACCCCTTCATCCTGATGGACCAGATGGCGCAGAACAGCCTGCCGAACCCCTGGACCGGCGAGCCGGGCCAGCCGCCGCTGCCCTGGCGCGGCCGGATCACGCTGGACAAGGCCCCCGGCCAGCCCGGCAGCACCGACCGTTCGGCGGCGGCGGCGACCGAGGTCAGCGCGTTTTTCGGAAGCGCTGCCCCGTCGGATTTCAGCACCAATGGCGAAACTGTCGCCTATGCAGGCCCGGATGAGTGGCGCTTTCGCCGCTTCGTGCTGCATTATGCCCATCTTTGCGCGGCGGCGGGCGGGGTGGATGCGTTCTGCATCGGGTCGGAGATGGTGGCGCTGACCCAGATCCGCGGCGCGGGCGACAGCTTTCCCGCTGTGGCGGCGCTGCGGGTGCTGGCCGCCGAGGTGCGCGCCATTCTGGGGCCGCAGACCAAGATCTCCTACGCGGCGGACTGGAGCGAATATTTCGGCTATCATACGGGGCGGAATGTGTATTTCCACCTCGACCCGCTTTGGGCCGACCCGAATATCGACTTTGTCGGGATCGACAACTACATGCCGCTGTCGGATTGGCGGGATGGCGAGGATCACGCGGATGCGGCCTGGGGTTCGGTGCATGCGCGCGATTATCTCATGGCCAATGTCGAGGGAGGCGAGGGCTTTGACTGGTATTATGACAGCCTCGAGGGCGAGCTGTCGCAGCGTCGCAAGCCGATCACCGATGGCGCCTATGACGAGCCTTGGGTGTTTCGCTACAAGGATATCCGGTCCTGGTGGTCGGAGCTGCACTTCAACCGGCTGAACGGTGAACGCGCGGCGGCGCCGACCGATTGGGTGCCGCAATCCAAGCCGATCTGGTTCACGGAATATGGTTGCGCGGCGATCGACAAGGGGGCCAATCAGCCCAACAAGTTCCTCGATCCGAAATCGTCGGAATCGATGCTGCCGAAATTTTCCAGCGGTCGGCGCGATGACCTGATGCAGTTCCAGTATCTTGTCGCAATGCGCGACCACTGGCGCATGCCTGAGAACAACCCGGTTTCGCCGATCTATGAAGGGCGGATGATCGACTGGAGCCGTGCCCATGCCTGGGCCTGGGATGCGCGGCCCTTTCCGGCCTTTCCCAACCAGATGGATGTCTGGTCGGATGGCGACAATTATCAGCGCGGCCATTGGCTCACGGGACGGGCCAGCAACCAGTCGCTTGCCGCCGTGGTCGCCGAGATCTGCGAACGCGCGGGCATGACGCGGATTGATGTCAGCGATCTGCGCGGCGTGGTGCGGGGCTATGCGCAGGAACAGGTCGGCTCGGCCCGTGCGGCCTTGCAGGCGCTGATGCTGGCGCATGGTTTCGATGCGGTGGAGCGCGAGGGCGTTTTGCGGTTCCGCATGCGCGATGGTCGGGTGACGCGCGACCTTGATCCGGCGGCGCTGGTGCTGGGCGGCGATGCCGCGGCGCCCCTGGAGGTGCAGCGCAGCCCCGGGGTCGAGGTGGCGGGGCGGGTGCTGATCGGGCATTACCGCGCGGAGGCGGATTTCGAGATGCGGGTTTCGGAAACCCGGCTGCCCGACGAAACCTCGCCCGCGGTATCGCAGACCGATCTGCCGATGCTGCTGACCTCGGCCGAGGGGATCGGCATCGCGGAACGCTGGCTGTCGGAGGCGCAGGTGGCGCGCGACACTGCCCGCTTTTCGCTGCCGCGCAGCCAGCTGGAGCTGGGCGCGGGCGATGTGGTGCAAATGGGGGGCGAGCGCTATCGGATCGACCGGGTCGAGCAGACCGAGGTGCAGACGATCGAGGCGGTGCGCACCGAGCCGGGGCTTTACCGCCCCGCCGATGTCGCGGCAGAGCAAGGGCCCTCGCGCAGTTTCGTGCCCGATCTGCCGGTCTATCCGGTCTTCCTCGATCTGCCGCTGTTGACCGGCGACGAGGTGCCGCATGCGCCACATGTCGCGATTTCCGCCCGTCCCTGGCGGGGGCCGGTGGCGGTCTGGTCCTCGGATGAAGATGAGGGCTATACGCTCAATCGCACCATCGCGGCGGGGGCGACGGTGGGGCGCACGGAAACGGCGCTGAAGACCGCGGCGGCCGGCCTGTGGGATCGCGGCGCGCCGCTGCGGGTGCGGCTGAGTTCGGGGAGCCTTTCCTCCGCCTCGGCGCGGGCCGTGCTGAACGGGGCCAATGCGATGGCCATCGGCGATCCGGCGACCGGCGACTGGGAGGTTTTTCAGTTCTGCAAGGCCGAGCTTGTCGCCCCCCGCACATGGGAGCTTTCGACCCGGCTGCGTGGTCAGCTTGGCACCGATGCGATCGCGCCGCAGTCCTGGCCTATCGGGTCACAGGTCGTGCTGCTGGACCGGACGCCGGTGCAGCTCGATCTGGCGACCTCGGCGCGGGGCTTGCCGCGGCATTACCGGGTTGGCGTGGCCAGCAAGGGCTATGAGGGCAGCTCGGTCGTGCATGTGGAGCGCAGCTTTGACGGGGTCGGGCTGCGGCCCTATGCCCCGGTGCATCTGCTGGCCGAACGCGGGGCGTCGGGCGATGTGGCGCTGCGCTGGATTCGCCGGACGCGCATCGACGGCGACAGCTGGCAATCGCAGGAAGTGCCTTTGGGCGAGGAGAGCGAGCGTTATCGCATCACCGTCTGGCATCAGGGCACGCTGTTGCGCGACCATGAAACCACCAGTCCCGCCTGGACCTGGACAGCGGCGCAACAGGCCGCCGATGGTGCCAGCGGCACGGTTCAGTTCCGCGTGGCGCAGATCTCGGCCCGTTTTGGCCCGGGGCCGGCGCGTGAGATCAGCCTGACGTTGTGACGCGGCGGATCGCGGTCGCAGGCTGGTCGTTTCCGGATTTGGTTGTATATTATGCAGGAGAACCAGACGGAGGCGCATCATGGCCGAGACGATCCAGAAATTGCAGACGCTTGACCCGGTCTGGTCGCGCGTCTGTGACGAGGCGCGCGCCGCATTGGCAATCGAGCCGCTGCTGGGCGGGCTGGTGCATTCCAGCCTGCTGCACCATCCGACGATGGAACGCGCGCTGGCCTACCGCTTTTCGCTCAAGCTCGCCTCGGGCGAGATGAGCGAGCAGTTGCTGCGCGAACTGGCGGACGAGGCCTATGGCGCCGATGCGCAATTGGGGCAGGCGGCCCGCGCCGATCTGGTGGCGGTCTATGACCGCGATCCGGCCTGCCACCGCTATTTGCAGCCGCTTCTGTTCTTCAAGGGCTATCAGGCGGTGCAGGCCTATCGCGTCGGGCATTGGCTGTGGTCGCAGGGGCGGCATGACATGGCCTATTTCGTGCAGATGCGGGTGTCCGAGGTGTTCGGCGTGGATATCCACCCGGCGGCGCAGATCGGGCGGGGCATCATGATCGACCATGCCCATTCCATCGTGATCGGCGAAACGGCGGTGGTGGGGGACAATGTTTCCATGCTGCATTCGGTCACGCTGGGCGGCACCGGCAAGGAAGACGGCGACCGCCATCCCAAGATCGGCAATGGCGTGCTGATCGGGGCCGGGGCCAAGGTGCTGGGCAATATCCATATCGGCCATTGCACCCGGATCGCTGCCGGGTCGGTGGTGTTGCAGGACGTGCCGCCCTGCAAGACGGTGGCGGGCGTACCGGCGCGCGTGGTGGGTGAAGCCGGCTGCGACCAGCCGGCACTGACCATGAACCAGGTCGTGCAGCCTGAGTGAGGCCCGGAATGGACCAGCCCGGGATCGCGCCGCAGGATCCGCCCCCGCCGGGGCGGCTCCGGGCTTTTGCGGCGGTGATTGCGGGCAAGGCCATCACGCTTTTTGCCCGCATTGTCACCGCGCCCCGCGCGCTCTGGACCGGGATCGAGCCGGTGCCAGCGCAGCGGATCTATTACGCGAACCACACCTCCAACGGTGATTTCGTGCTGATCTGGACGGTGTTGCCCGCGATGTTGCGGCGGCGCACGCGGCCGGTTGCAGCGCTGGATTACTGGCTGGCGCGGCCGCTGCGGGCCTTTATCGGGCGCGATGTGTTTCGCGCCGTGCTGATCGACCGCCGCCCCGAGCAGCGGGTGGAGGATCCGGTGACGCTGATGGTGGCGGCCCTGGATCAGGGCGATTCACTCATTCTCTTTCCCGAAGGGCTGCGCAACATGGGCGAGGCGCCGCTCTTGCCGTTCAAGTCGGGGCTCTATCATCTGGCGCGGCAGCGGCCTGGCGTCGATCTGGTGCCGGTCTGGATTTCCAACCTCAACCGGATCATGCCCAAGGGTGAGGTCATTCCCCTGCCGCTGATCTGCACGCTGAATTTCGGCGCCCCGCTGCATCTGGAGCCGGATGAGCCGAAAGAGACCTTTCTTGCGCGGGCCGAGGCGGCGCTTCTGGCGTTGCGCCAGACCGGAGGGACGCCATGACCTCGCCGCATCTGATCTATCTGCTGGCGGGGGTGGCCGGGATCCTGATCGTCGCGACGATCATCGGCGAGGTGCTGCGCGCCCGTATCGCCCCCGACGGATCAAACCCGGTGATCGAGAATCTGAACGCCCGCATCGCCGCCTGGTGGGGAATGGTCGTGCTGCTGGCACTGGCCTTTCTGGCCGGGCGCGCGGGGGTCGTGGTGCTGTTTGCCGTGCTGTCCTTTGCCGCGCTGCGGGAATTCCTGACCCTGACGAGCAAGGCGCGCGCCGATCACTGGGCCTTGCTGGGTGCCTTTTTCATCGTGCTGCCGCTGCAATACTGGCTGGTCGCGATCGAATGGTACGGGCTCTATTCCGTGCTGATCCCGGTCTATGCCTTTCTGCTGATGCCGGTGGTGTCGGCGCTCCGGGGCAGCCCGGCGGGGTTTCTGGCGCGCGTGGCCGAAAGCCAGTGGGCGCTGATGATCTGCATCTATTGCGTAAGCCATGTGCCGGCGCTGCTGTCGCTGCATATTCCGGGCTATGAAGGGCGCAATGTCATCCTGATCGCCTGGCTGATCTTCACCGTGCAACTGTCGGATGTCATGCAATATGTCTGGGGCAAGCTGGTGGGCCGTCGGCCGCTGGCGCCCAGCCTGTCGCCCTCGAAGACCTGGGAGGGGCTGGTGGGCGGCGTGCTGACCGCCTCGGCGGCGGGGGCCTCGCTCTGGTGGATGACGCCTTTCTCCCTGCCACAGGCCGCCGCGCTGGCGCTGGTCGTGACGCTGATGGGCAGTTTCGGCGGGCTGGTCATGTCGGCCATCAAGCGCGACAAGGGCATCAAGGATTGGGGCCATCTGATCGCCGGTCATGGCGGCTTTCTCGACCGGCTGGACAGCGTGGTCTTTGCCGCCCCGATCTTCTTTCATCTGGTTCGCTACGGCTGGTCCCTGACATGAGCGATTTGCGCGACATCTTCACGACGCTTGAGGCGGCTGAGGCCGAGGCGAAGGCCCGCTACCCCGATGATCCCGCCACGGCCGAGGCTCCGGCACCCGATCCGGCGCGGGGCGATCCGGCCGAGGGGAACCGCCGCCCGATCGCCAGCCGCAACAGCCGCTGGGCGCAGAAAGCCGCGCTCTGGCTGGCGGAACATGATTTTACCCCCGACCAGATCTCGCAGGCCTCGATGGTTTTCGGGCTGCTGGGGTTCCTGTGTCTTTGGGGGGCTTCGGCCACGCTGGGACCGTTGCAGGCGATGGCGCTGACGCTGGCCGCCGTCACGATGCAGGCGCGGCTCTTGTGTAACCTGCTTGACGGGATGGTCGCGGTGGAGGGCGGGCAGGGCGCGCCCTCGGGGCCGTTCTGGAACGAGGCGCCCGATCGGGTGGCGGACCTGCTGTTTCTCTGGGGGGCGGGGCTGGTCGCGGGAAGTGCGGCGCTTGGGCTGGCGGTTGCGGCGCTGGCCGTGGGCACCGCCTATCTGCGCGAACTGGGCCGGGCCGAGGGGTTCACCCCCGATTTCTCGGGGCCGATGGCCAAGCCGCACCGGATGGCCGCGCTGACAGTGGGCGCACTGGTCGCGGCCTTTCTGCCGCTGACGGTGACGGCGGCCACGGTGATGCAGTTGACGCTTTGGATCATTCTGGTCGGGTTGCTGGTGACGCTTGGCCGGCGCAGCTGGCGCCTGCTGGCCGCCCTGGAAAGCCGGGCGCGCTGAACCAAAACAAAACCCCCGGCGTCGCCGCCGGGGGTCTTTTTCTGTCGCACAAGGCCGGATCAGGCCAGCATGGTCATCGGGTTTTCCAGGTTCTCGATGATCGCCTTGAGGAAGGCCGCGCCAAGCGCGCCGTCGATCACCCGGTGATCCACCGACAGCGTCATCGACATCATCGTCGCCACCACGACCTCGCCCGCCTTGTTCACCACGGGCTTCTTCACCCCGGCGCCCACGGCCAGGATGGAGGCCTGCGGCGGGTTGATGACGGCGTCGAAATTCTCGACCCCCATCATGCCGAGGTTGGAAATCGCAAAGCTGCCGCCCTGATATTCATGCGGGGCCAGCTTCTTGGATTTGGCACGCGCCGCCAGATCCTTCATTTCGGCCGACAGGGCCGAAAGCGATTTCTTGTCGGCGTCCTTCAGGACTGGCGTGAACAGCCCGCCCTCGATGGCCACGGCCACCGCCACATCCGACGGTTTCATCTTCAGCACCCGGTCGCCCGCCCAGACGGCGTTGCAATCGGGCACCTGCTGCAAGGCCAGCGCGCAGGCCTTGATGATGAAGTCGTTGACGCTGAGCTTGACCCCGCGCCCTTCCAGCGACTTGTTGATCTGTTCGCGGAAGGCCATCAGCGTATCGAGTTGCACCTCGCGGCGCAGGTAGAAATGCGGGATGGTCTGCTTGGCCTCGGTCAGGCGCGCGGCGATGGTGCGGCGCATCCCGTCCAGCGGCATTTCCTCATAGGCGCGGTCGGCATAGATCTTCTTGATCGCATCGGCCGAAGGTGCCGCCGGGGCGGGTGCCGCCGCCGGGGCGGGTGCCGCGGCTTTCGGGGCCGCCGTGGCGCCCTCGACATCGGCCTTGACGATGCGGCCATGCGGACCCGAACCCTTGACCGAGGTCAGATCCAGCCCCTTTTCCGCCGCGATGCGACGGGCCAGCGGCGAGGCAAAGACCCGCGCGCCCCCCGATGCAACGGGCGCTGCCGGGGCAGGCGCCGCCGCAGCAGCGGCAGCGGGGGCAGTCGGCGCGGCAGGGGCCGCAGCTTCGGCCTTGGGCGCGGGCGCCGCAGCAGCGGCCGAGGCATCCTCGCCCTCCTCCAGCAGCACGGCGATCGGGGTATTCACCTTCACCCCCGCGCTGCCTTCGGCGATCAGGATCTTGCCGATCACGCCTTCATCCACGGCCTCGAATTCCATCGTGGCCTTGTCAGTCTCGATCTCGGCCAGAACCTGACCGGATTTCACCTCGTCGCCTTCCTTCACCAGCCATTTGGCCAGCGTGCCTTCTTCCATCGTGGGCGAAAGCGCGGGCATCAGAACCTGGATTGCCATGTCACACCTCAGCGATAGCAGACGGATTTCACGGCTTCGACCACTTCGGCGGTCGTCACCAGCGCAAGTTTCTCAAGGTTGGCCGCATAGGGCATCGGCACATCCTTGCCACAGAGGTTGATCACCGGCGCGTCGAGATAATCGAAGGCGCGCTGCATGATCACCGAGGAGATGTGGTTGCCGATGGAGCCCACGGGGAAGCCTTCCTCGACCGTGACGCAGCGGTTGGTCTTCATGACCGAAGCCAGCACCGTGTCATAGTCGATGGGGCGCAGGGTGCGCAGGTCGATCACCTCGGCGCTGATGCCCTCGGCGGCCAGCTTGTCGGCGGCCTCCAGCGCATAGGTCATGCCGATGCCGAAGCTGACGATGGTGACATCGCTGCCCTCGCGCCAGATGCGGGCCTTGCCGAAGGGGATGGTGAAATCGGGCAGGTCCGGCACCTCGAAGGATTTGCCGTAGAGGATTTCATTCTCCAGGAACACCACCGGGTTCGGATCGCGGATCGCCTGTTTCAGCAGGCCCTTCGCATCGGCCGCCGAATAGGGCATCACCACCCGCATGCCGGGGATGGCGGCATACCAGGCCGCGTAATCCTGGCTGTGCTGTGCGCCCACCCGGGCCGCAGCGCCATTCGGGCCACGGAAGACAATGGGGCAACCGAGCTGACCGCCGGACATGTAGTTGGTCTTGGCGGCCGAGTTGATCAGGTGGTCGATCGCCTGCATGGCGAAGTTGAAGGTCATGAACTCGACAATCGGGTTCAGACCGCCCCAGGCCGCGCCGACGGCGATGCCGGCAAAGCCGTGTTCGGTGATCGGCGTGTCGATCACGCGCTTCGGTCCGAATTCATCCAGCAGGCCCTGGCTGATCTTGTAGGCGCCCTGATATTCGCCCACTTCCTCGCCCATCAGGAACACGTTGCCATTGCCGCGCATTTCCTCGGCCATGGCTTCGCGCAGTGCCTCGCGCACGGTCATGGTCTTCATCGGCGTGCCTTCGGCCCAGTCGGGCGAGGCCTTGGAGACGACCGCGACCGGCGCCTTGGGTTCCGCCGGGGCCGCTGCTGCTGCGGCGGCGGGTGCCGCGGCGGCCGCCGCCGGGGCAGGGGCCGCGACGGCGGCATCGGCGCTTTCGCCTTCCTCGACCAGCACGGCGATCGGGGTATTCACCTTCACGCCGGCGCTGCCTTCGGCCACCAGGATCTTGCCGATGATCCCCTCATCGACCGCCTCGAATTCCATCGTGGCCTTGTCGGTCTCGATCTCGGCGATGATCTGGCCGGATTTGACCACATCGCCCTCTTTCACCAGCCATTTGGCCAGCGTGCCTTCCTCCATGGTCGGAGAAAGCGCGGGCATAAGAACTTGAATTGCCATGTCTTTCCCCCCCTCAGGCGTAGATATCGGTATAAAGCTCGGACAGCGCCGGTTCCGGGCTTTCCTTGGAGAATTCGGCCGCCTCGTTCACGATGGCCTTGATCTCCTTGTCGATGGCCTTCAGATCCTCGTCCGAGGCCAGACCGCCTTGCGTCAGCAGGTCGCGGACATGCTCGATGCAGTCCTTCTCGGTCTTGATCTTCTCGACCTCCTCGCGGGTGCGATATTTCGCCGGGTCCGACATGGAATGGCCGCGATAGCGATAGGTCATCATTTCCAGGATATACGGGCCCTTGCCCGCGCGGCAATGCGCCACGGCCTTTTCGGCGGCGGCCTTCACGGCCAGCACGTCCATGCCATCCACCTGCTCACCCGGAATGCCGTAAGCCTCGCCCCGGCCATAAAGCGTGACCGATTTGGTCGCGCGCTTCATGCTGGTGCCCATGGCATATTGGTTGTTCTCGATGACAAAGATCACCGGCAGGTTCCACAGTTCCGCCATGTTGTAGGTCTCGTAGACCTGGCCCTGGTTGGCCGCACCGTCGCCGAAATAGGTGAAGGTGACGTTGTCATTGCCCTTGTACCAGTCCGAGAAGGCAAGCCCCGCGCCCAGCGGCACCTGCGCGCCCACGATGCCATGGCCGCCGTAGAAATGCTTTTCGCGGCTGAACATGTGCATGGAGCCGCCCTTGCCCTTGGAATAGCCGCCCTCGCGCCCGGTCAGTTCGGCCATCACGCCCTTGGGGTCCATGCCGCAGGCCAGCATATGCCCGTGATCGCGGTAGGAGGTCAGGCGCTTGTCGCCCTCTTTGGTGGCCGCTTCCAGCCCGACGACCACGGCCTCTTGCCCGATATAAAGGTGGCAGAAGCCGCCGATCAGCCCCATCCCGTAAAGCTGCCCGGCCTTTTCCTCGAACCGGCGGATCAGCAGCATTTCGCGGTAATATTTCAGAAGTTCCTCTTTCGAGACATTCGGTCTCTCCGGTGCCTTCCTGGCGGCCATGCGGCTTCCTCCCATGAAAATGGTTCAGTGTTGAACTATCTTGCTCATATCGGAAAAAATTGGCCGCGCCAAGCAAAACTCTCGCCGCGATGCGGCGGGTGCGCGCCGCCGCGCAGCGATTTTTCCGCTTGCATCGCCGGGCGTGGGCTGGCTCACTCACCGGGTGAGGGAGGCCCGAGATGCAGATCACCGTCCAGACCCTGATCCATGCGCCGCTGGCAACGGTCTGGCGCTGCTGGACAACGCCGGAAGACATCTTGGCCTGGAACGCGGCGTCGGAGGATTGGCACACCACCGAAGCCGAGGTCGATCTGCGCGAGGGCGGGCGGTTCCGGTCGCGGATGGAGGCCCGCGATGGCAGCATGGCTTTCGATTTCGAGGGGGTCTATACCGCCGTCATCCCCATGGCGCTGCTGGAGGCTGAGTTCGGCGGTCGCCGCCTGCTTGTGGAATTTGCCGAAGGGCCGCAGGGCGTGACGGTGCGCGAAACCTTCGATGCCGAAGATACGCATCCGGTCGAGATGCAGCGCAGTGGCTGGCAGGCGATTCTCGACCGTTTCAAGGCCCATGCCGAGGCGCGGGCCTAGCGGATCACCACCTCGTCGGCGCGAATATAGCCCAGCACGTCGCGCACCTGTTCATCCAGCAGATCGAGATCCAGATAGGCATCCGACAGGCGATGCGTGCGGTTCTGCAATTCCGCCAGCTCGCGGCGCAGGCGATCACGCTCGGCGCTCAGTGCCTCGGCCTCGGCGCGGATCTGGGCGCGGCGGAACAGCCCGAAATCACCCTGCACGGCCGCAAAGGTGAAATATGCGCCAAGGCCAAAGGCCAGGGCGAAGATCATCAGGCTGCCGATCGAAAGGCGATGAGGGGTCATGCTCGTCTCTGGATGCGCCCCTCGTTCGCTGGGGGCGATACCCTTTTATGCCACAGGCGAATCGCCTTGTGAATCAGGAAATTGCGCCAGAGTCAGAGATTTGCGGGGCGGCGATGTGGCGCCGCCCGCGCGGGCCGTTCAGGCCTTGCCCTTGTAGATGTCCACCAGCTTGCCCAGCATGGCCAGCGCATCCTCGCGCGAGCGTTGAAAGCTGTTGCGGCCGATGATCGACCCGTTGCCGCCGCCGTCGCGGATGGCGCGGGCATCGCCGAACACCGCATCCGCCCCCTTGGCCGCCCCGCCCGAGAATACGATCAGGCGCCGGCCGTTGAAGCTGGCCTGCACGCAATGGCGCACGCGGGCGGTCAGGTCGGAAATGTCGATCTTTTCCTTGTCATAGACCTTCTTCGCCTCGGGCTGCATCAGATGGTCGGTGGACAGCTTGATCTTGATGATATGCGCGCCCAGCAGGGCCGCGATATGCGCGGCATAGGCCGCCACATCCACCGCCGTCTCGCCATCCTTGGTCACCGCCTCGCCGCGCGGATAGGACCAGATCACGGTGGCGATGCCCTTCGACGCGGCCTCGCGGCGCATCTCCACGATCTCCTCGAACATGTCGAGCGCCATGTCCGAGCCGGGATAGATGGTAAAGCCGATGGCGGCGCAGCCCAGCCGCAGCGCATCATCGACCGAACCCGTCACCGCCTGGTTCTTGCCCGCGCTGTCCGACATCAGGCTGTTGGCGCTGTTGACCTTGAGGATGGTGGGGATCTGCCCGGCAAAGGTATCGGCCCCGGCCTCCAGCGGCCCCAGCGGCGCGGCATAGGCGCTCAGCCCCGCGTCGATGGCCAGCTGGTAATGGTAATGCGGATCATAGCCCGCCGGGTTGGGGGCAAAGCTGCGGGCAGGCCCGTGTTCAAACCCCTGATCGACCGGCAGGATGATCATCTTGCCGGTGCCGCCCAGCTTGCCCTCCATCAGGATGCGGCAGAGATTGCCCTTCACCCCTGCATTCTCGCCTTCATACTGGCTCAGGATCTTCTGGACTTGCCGGGTCGCACGCATGAAAAAAGCTCCTCTCTCATCCTGCGCCGGACGGGGCGACAGGCCATGTTTCCCTGCCTATTCGGCTGTAGGGCATCGCGCAATTCTGTTTGCGCTAGCACGCAGGGCCGAGCTGCGGACCCGGCGCGAATCGGCCTGTGGATTGTTTCGGTTTCCCGGCGTGGCAGGCGGGCCGGGGCGGGATTGATCCTGCGCGGGCATGCAGTTCCGGCGCCGCCGCAGCCGTCGCTTGACTTGCATCGAAGCTTTCGCAAATTCGTTTCAAGATGGAACCAGTGGCCGGACCCTTGTCCGGATGAGGAGTAGTGACCATGACCCGCCTGACCACCACCGACAATATCAAGCGCGGCCTGGACCTGTCGCAATTCGACGATGCGGTCTTTGGCCCGCTCAATGCCCGCGACCCCGAAGCGCTGTTCGTCACGCTGGGTGGCAAGCGGCTGCAACTGAGCGGCGATTACAGCTATGAAGGCGGGGCGCTGACCGGTGACATCACCGGCATTTCGCTGCGCACGCTCAGCCCCGAAGGCCGGGTGACGGTGGCGCAGTTTTCCAATCTGGCGGTGACGGGAAGCGATCTGCTTGACCTGATTGCCGACAGCCGCGATGGCGATGCGTTCTTTTCCGCGCTGTTTGCCGGCAATGATCGGGTGATCGGGTCCGAATGGCGCGACCGGCTGGAAGGGCAGGCTGGCAATGACACGCTCAACGGGGCGGGCGGCAATGACACGCTGCTGGGGGGCAATGGCGCCGACTGGCTGCGCGGCATGGGCGGGACCGATCTGCTGATCGGCGGCAATGGCGCCGACCGGCTGGAGGGCGGTTATGCCGATGACACGCTGCGCGGTGGCGCGGGCGACGATTACCTGCTGGGTGGCGGTGGCCGCGACCTGCTGGAGGGCGGCGGCGGCCATGACCGGCTGCGCGGCGGCGCGGGCAATGACGTGTTTGTCTTCCGCGGTCGCCATGGCGCGGATGTGGCGGGCGATTTCACCCTCGACGATACGATCGTGCTGGGCGACGCCTATTGGCAGGGGATGGAAAACGCGGCCGCGCTGCTGGAGACCTATGCCCGCGTGCTGGAGGGCGGCATCGTGATCGAACGCGGCGGCAATGCGATCTTCGTGCATGGCGTCACCGATCTGGGCGATTTCGCCGACCGGCTGCGGACCGAGGATCAGGTCTTCGGCTGATCCCGCATCACGATGCGAAAAGGCCCGCCGGATGGCGGGCCTTTGTCATTTCGACCGGGTCCGATCAGAAGACCGGGCTCCGATCAGAAGATGAAATTGTCTTCGGTCAGGAATTTGAGCGCCGTGCCCTTGAGCAGCAACTCCACCACGTCGCCGTCGCTGTCCATCAGGCTGACCTTCACGCCGCCCTGCACCTTGCGCAGTTCGAACCCGTCTTCCAGACCCAGATCGCGATCCGCCCAGGTCACGTCGAACAGCGACAGTTCCACCACGTCGTGATGGGTGCCGCGTGCGTGGAAATCATGCACCACCGCGCGCCCGTCATCGGCGATATCGGCGAAATCGGCCGGCGAAAGCAGTACGAAAGTATCGGCGCCATAGCCGCCAAAGGCCTTGTCGCCGCCCGAGACATAGATACGGTCCGCGCCGCGCCCGCCGAACATGCGGTCGGCCCCGGCCATGCCGTTCAGCTCGTCATCGCCGGCAAAGCCGCGCAGCGTGTCATTGCCCGCGCCGCCGATGATGAAATCGTCGCCCTTGCCGCCCGGCAGCGAATCCGCGCCATCGCCGCCCTCGATCGGCGCGGCGGGGGCGGCCGGCGCGCTCAGCCCCGGCAGCGGGACGATCATCAGGTTTTCCTGGGTGAGTTCGCGGGGCAGGGTGTTCTTGACCAGGATTTTCTGGATATTGCCGCCCACATCGCGGGTGGTGATCAGCGTATCCGCGCCTTTGCGCACGATGGAAAAGCCGTCGCCGATATCACCATCGCGATCCTTCCATTCGAACCTGAAATAGCCGGCAAGCTGGATCACGTCATGCAGATAGCCCGCATCCTTGAAGTCGGTGATGATCGACCGGTTCGCGGTGCCCAGGCCCAGGCCCAGATTGACCCCGACCATCATGAAGAAATCCAGGCCGCCGCCGCCCGTCACCGTATCGGCGCCCAGAAGCGTGATCGCATCATTGCCCAGGCCGCCCTTGATCACATCGCGGCCCATATTGCCGTCGAGAATGTCATTGCCGCCATAGCCGATGAGCGTGTCATTGCCGCCCATGCCGAAAAAGGTGTCGCCCTTGGAGGTGCCGACCTTGCGTTCGCTGCGGTTGGTGCCGGTCCAGATATTGCCGACAGTGGGAAGTCCGGGAATGTCGGGGAGGGTGTAATGGTCAATCGTCATGGTTTGCCCTGGGGTGCTGAAAAATGATTTGGCCTGCCCAAAGGCAGGCCAGCGGACGCTAGCAACCGTCCTGAATCGCGTCAATTGTGGCTTTCGCCACGCCGCGCAAATGGCGGCACTGTGGCCGAAACGCTCAGCCCAGGGCGGTGACCCCGGGCAGATCCTTGCCCTCCATCCATTCGAGGAAGGCGCCCCCGGCGGTGGAGATGAAGCTGAAATCGCCCGCAGCGCCGGCCTTGTTCAGTGCGGCCACGGTATCGCCGCCGCCGGCGACCGAAATCAGCTGGCCCGCGCGGGTCAGTTCGGCCGCGGCGCGCGCGGCGGCATTGGTGGCGGCGTCGAAGGGCTCGATCTCGAAGGCGCCCAGCGGGCCGTTCCAGATCAGCGTCTTCGCCCCGGCAAACACCGCGCGGATCGCGGCCACCGTCTGCGGCCCGGCATCGAGGATCATCGCATCCGCCGGGCAGGCGCCGGTCGCCACGGTTTCATTCGCGGCCCCCGCCTTGAATTCGCGCGCCACGACCACATCCACCGGCAGATGGATGGTGCAGCCCGCCGCCTGCGCCTTGCCGAGGATCTCGCGCGCGGTCTCGGCCATGTCGCGTTCGGCCAGCGATTTGCCGACCTCCACGCCCTGCGCCACGAGGAAGGTATTGGCCATGCCGCCGCCGATCACCAGATGATCGACCTTCGACACCAGATTGCCCAGCAGGTCGAGCTTGGTCGAAACCTTGGCGCCGCCCACCACGGCCACCACCGGACGCTGCGGCGCGCCAAGGGCGGCCTCCAGCGCGCGCAGCTCCGCCTCCATCAGCCGGCCCGCGGCGGCGGGCAGCAGATGGGCCAGACCGGCGGTCGAGGCATGCGCCCGATGCGCGGCCGAAAAGGCGTCGTTCACATAGACATCGCCAAGCGCCGCCATGCCCTGCGCCAGTGCCGGATCATTCTTTTCCTCGCCGGCATGAAAACGGGTGTTTTCCAGCAGCACCACATCGCTGCCCGTCGCCGCGTCGATCGCCGCCTGCGCCGGGGCGCCGATGCAGTCAGACCCGAACACGACCTTGCGGCCCAGGGCCGCTTCCAGCGCGGTCTTCACATGGCCAAGGCTCATCTCCGGCACGACCTTGCCCTTGGGCCGGTCGAAATGCGCCAGCAGCACCACCTTGCCGCCCTTGCCCTGGATATCCTTGACCGTGGGCACGATCTTTTCGATCCGGGTGGCATCGGTCACCACGCCATTTTCCATCGGCACATTGATATCGACGCGCACCAGCACCGTCTTGCCGTTCAGGTCGATATCGTCGAGCGTCTTCCAAGCCATCGGAGCCTCCGCGAAAAGCTGTCGCCCCTCTTTCCGCCGAACCGGCCCCCGCGTCAACCGCTCACGCGGGTTTGCCCTTTCCCTTGAACGCCCGCGCCTTTACGGTGCGCCCAGCGAAAGAGGAGACCGACCGACATGGCCGAGATCAAAGACCCCGAAAATACCGTCATCATCACGCTGAAAGACGGCGATGTCGTCATCGCCCTGCTGCCCGAAGTGGCGCCGAAACATGCCGAGCGGATGAAGGAACTGGCCCGCGCCGGCAAATATGACAACGTGGCCTTCCACCGCGTGATCGACGGCTTCATGGCGCAGACCGGCGATGTGGAACATGGCAATATGGAAAGCCCCGCCTATAACGCCCGTCGTTCGGGCACCGGCGGGTCGGATCTGCCGGATCTGCCGGCCGAGTTTTCCAAGCTGCCGCATGATCGCGGCACGCTGGGCGCTGCGCGGTCGATGAACCCCAACAGCGCCAACAGCCAGTTCTTCATCAACTTCAAGGACAACCATTTCCTGAACGGCCAGTATACCGTCTATGGCCGCGTCATCTCGGGGATGGAACATGTGGACAAGATCATGCGGGGCGAGCCGCCGGCCAGCCCCGACCGCATGATCAAGGTGCAGGTGGCCGCCGATGTTCAATAAGCTCAGCCTCGCGGCGCTCTTGCTGATCGCCGCCCCCGCCTTTGCCGAAACCGACGGCCCCGGCCCCAATCTGATGATTGAGGTCGGGGGGGAGGCCAAGGGCGAGATTGTGATCGACCTGGCCGATCACGTCGCCCCCAAACATGTGGCGCAGATCGTCGCGCTGGCCAAGGAAGGCGCCTATGACGATGTGGTGTTCCACCGCGTCATCGACGGTTTCATGGCGCAGACCGGCGATGTGCAATATGGCAAGGGCGGCGGCAGCGCGCAGGCCGGGATGGGCGGATCGCATCTGCCCGACCTGCCGGCCGAGTTTTCCAACCTGACCTTCGACCGCGGTGTCGTGGGCATGGCGCGGTCGGCCGATCCCAATTCGGCCAACAGCCAGTTCTTCATCATGTTCGCCCCGGCGTCGCATCTGGACGGGCAATATACCGTCGTGGGCCGGGTCATTTCGGGCATGGAGGTGGTCGATGCCATCAAGAAGGGCACCGGCCGCAATGGCGAGGTGGAAAGCCCCGACCGCATGGTCAAGGTGACCGTTCAGGAATGATCGTTTGCAAACGATCGTTCATATCGCTTGAAAAGGGGCCGCAAGGCCCCTTTTTGCATGGCCTGCCCGGGCGGGTGACGAGAATTGACGGTTTCTGCGCCGGTCCCTCTGCCCCGGCAGGGGCGCTTGCGCCATCCTGCGCGGCAATGACCGCAAAGGAAGACCCGTCATGCGCCATGCCAGACTGACCGTCGCCGATCTGCGCGCCCTCAAGGGGCGGCGCAAATTCTCCATGCTCTATGTCGAGACCGAGGACGAGGCCCGCGCCGCCGCCGAGGCCGGCATCGACATGCTCTCCATCGTGGAAACCTTCTGGACGCCGGCGATGCGGGCGGCGGCGGGCGATTGCTTCGTGCAGGTGGGATTGCTTTATGGCCATCACGTCACCGCCGAGGATTACCTCCGCGCCGCACATCGGCATCTGCGCACGGGGGGCGACAGCTTTTATTGCGCGGGGTCGTTCGACACCATCGCCCGGCTGACCGATGAGGGGATCCCGGTGATCGGCCATGCCGGGCTGGTGCCGTCGCGCGCGACCTGGACCGGCGGGTTCAAGGCCGTGGGCAAGACTGCCGAAACCGCGCTGGCGCTGTTTGACGATATCCGCCGGTTCGAGGAGGCGGGCGCCATCGGGGTGGAGCTGGAGGTGGTGCCCGACCGCGTGGCGTCAGAGATCGCGCGCCGTTCGCCGCTGATCCTGCTGGGCATGGGGGCGGGGCCGCATGCCGATGCGCAATATCTGTTCGCCGAGGATGTGCTGGGCTGCACCCGTGGCCACAAGCCGCGCCATGCCCGCGGCTATGCCGATTTTGCCAGCGAATACGCCCGCTTGCAGCAGATGCGCGTCGCGGCCTTTGCCGCCTTTCGTGACGAGGTGCAGGTCGGCGCCTACCCCGCGCCGCAGCATGTCGTGGCGATGGCGGATGAGGAATATGAACGCCTGTTGGCGGCGCTGACCTAAGGGCCCTGCCTTGGCCTGTCTGGCCGCCGCCGGAGGGGTTTTGCACCCCTCCGGACCTCCCCGCAGGATATTTTTGAACAGATGAAGCGGTCAGAGGCCGGGTTGCGCGATGCGCCCGCCGCCGACTTGCGCCATGACGCCGGTGGTCGAGGGGCCGGAGGTGGGCAGGCCACGCGCAACCCGCACCGCGAGATAGGCGAAGGCCTGCGCCTCCAGCATGTCGCCGTTCAGGCCGACCGCCTCGACCGGGGCGACGGGGCAGGGAACGAGTTCCGCCAGATGCGCCATCAGCGTGGCATTGAGCCGCCCGCCGCCGGTGACCAGCAGGCGCGAGATCGGCGCGGGGAAATGTTCGGCGCCGCGGGCCACGGCCTCGGCCGCGGCGCGGGTCAGGGTGGCGGCGGCATCGGCATCGTCGAGATCGGCCACGGCAGCCAGCAGATCGTGAAAATCGTTGCGGTCCAGCGATTTGGGCGGGATGCGGTGGAAATAGGCGCTGGCGAGGAAGCCCGCGATCAACTGGCCCTGCGCCCGGCCCGTGGCGGCCAGCGCGCCGCCCGCATCGCAATCCTGCCCGCGCCGGGCCTGCATCAGATCGTTGATCGGCGCATTGGCGGGGCCGGTATCGAAGGCCAGCACCGCGCCCGCATCTTCGGGCGCGGGCTTTGCGGGATCGACCCAGGTCACATTGCCGACGCCGCCGAGATTGAGAAAGGCCAGCGGTTCGGTCGCGCCGATATGGCGGGCCAGCGCGTGATGGAAATAGGGTGCGAGCGGCGCGCCCTGGCCACCAAGCGCCACATCGGACGAGCGGAAATCCCAGACCACCGGCAGGCCCAGCACCTCGGCCAGCACGGTGCCGTCGCCGGCCTGATGGGTGCCGCGCCCGCGGGGATCATGGGCAAGGGTCTGGCCGTGAAAGCCCACCAGCGCCGCCGCCCCGAACTGGCTGAGCAATTCGGCATGGGCGGTTTCCACCACCTCGGCCGCGGGTTCCACCTCGGGGTCGCCGGGCCAATGGCCAAGACCCGCGCGCAGGATCGCGCGTTCCTCGGCATCATAGGGGCGATAGCCGGTTTCGCCGAAATCGAGGATGCGCTGCCCGTCGGTCAGCACCAGCGCCGCATCCACCCCGTCCAGCGAGGTGCCCGACATCGCGCCCAATGCCCAGACCGGCCCCGGTTTCAACATGGCTTCCCCTCATGCCCTCGCACCGTTATACGGCATCTTGCGCCATAAATGCACGAGAGAGAGATGACCTACCACCCGAAATCCGACTTCATGCGCGTGATGATCGAGCGCGGCTTTCTGGCCGATTGCACCGATTATCAGGGGCTGGACGAAGCCTTGGTCAAAGGGGTGGTGCCCGCCTATATCGGCTATGACGCCACGGCGGCGTCGCTGCATGTGGGCCATCTGCTCAACATCATGATGCTGCGCTGGCTGCAAAAGACCGGGCACAAGCCGATCACCCTGATGGGCGGCGGCACGACCAAGGTGGGCGATCCGTCCTTCCGCGCCGATGAGCGCCCCTTGCTCACGCCCGAGAAGATCGACGAGAACATCGCCGGCATGAAGCAGGTCTTTGGCCGTTACCTGAGCTATGGCGACGGGGCGGGCGATGCGATCATGCTCAACAATGCCGAATGGCTGGACGGGCTGAACTACCTTGAGTTCCTGCGCGATATCGGGCGGCATTTCAGCGTGAACCGGATGCTGTCCTTTGAATCGGTGAAATCGAGGCTGGATCGTGAACAGAGCCTGTCTTTCCTTGAATTCAACTACATGATCCTGCAAGCCTATGATTTCCTTGAAATCTACCGCCGGCATGGCTGCCTGTTGCAGATGGGCGGGTCGGATCAGTGGGGCAATATCGTCAACGGGATCGACCTGACCCGCCGCGTGCTGGATCGCGAGATCTATGGCCTGACCTCGCCCTTGCTGACCACCTCGGACGGCAAGAAGATGGGCAAGTCGGCCTCGGGCGCGGTCTGGCTGCGCGGCGACATGCTGTCGCCTTACGAATTCTGGCAGTTCTGGCGCAACACCACCGATGCCGATGTGGGCCGCTTCCTCAAGCTTTATACCGATCTGCCGCTGGAGGAATGCGAACGACTGGGCGCGCTGTCGGGGTCGGAGATCAATGCCGCGAAGATCATCCTCGCCAATGAGGTGACGACGCTGTTGCACGGGGCCGAGGCCGCGCAGGCCGCCGAGGCCACCGCGCGCGAGGTGTTCGAAAAGGGCGGCATCGGTGCCGATCTGCCGACCGTCGTTCTGGGCGTGGCGGATGTGGCCGAGGGCATTACCGCGGCGCAGTTGTTCGTGCGGGCGGGCCTCTCGCCTTCGGGCAAGGAGGCCAAGCGGCTGATCGCCGAGGGCGGCGCGCGGGTGAATGACGATCCGGTGCTGGATGCAGGGCACAAGTTCCATGCCGCCGATTTCGAAGCGCCGATGAAGCTGACCGCCGGCAAGAAGCGGCACGCGCTGGTCACGCTGGACTGACCGGAGGGTCGGAAAACGCTACAAAGCGGGCCGCGCGGCCCCCTTTGTCATTTCCGCCGCATGCCCAGCGTATAGACGATCAGCGCGGCCCAGATCAGCGGGAAGGCCAGCATCTTGGCCTGGCTGAAAGGTTCGTGAAAGGCAAAGACCGCGATCAGGAAGATCAGCGTCGGCGAGACATATTGCAGGATCGCGATGGTCGAAAGCCGCAGCAGCTTGGCCCCGTTGGCATAGAGGATCAGTGGAATGGCCGTGACCACCCCGGCGACCGCCAGCAGCGCGGTATCCGCCGGCACCGGCCCGAGAAAGCGCGCCTGTCCCGTGAATCCGGCCCAGATCACATAGCCAAGCGCCAGCGGCGACAGGATCAGCACCTCGAGCATGAAGCCCTGATTGGGGCCGATCGGCAGCTGCTTTTTCGCAAAGGCATAGGCGGCCCAGGTCAGCGTCATGCCAAGCGCCAGCACCGGCAGGCGCCCGGCCTCCCATGTCAGGATCGCGACCGCGATGGCGGCCAGGGCGACCGCCACAAGCTGCGGGCGGTTCAGCGTCTCGCGCAGGACCACGGCGCCGACCAGAATCGAGAAGAGCGGGTTGATGTAATAGCCGAGCGCCGCATCCAGCGTATGCCCGTGCTGCACCGCCCAGACATAGATGCCCCAGTTGCAGGCAATCAGCGTGGCGGTCAGCATGGCCATGGCCAGCATGCGCGGGTTGCGCAGCGCCGCCTTCAGATCGCCGGTGCGGCCCAGCCAGACCAGGATCAGCCCGGCGACCGGGATCGACCACAGCACCCGGTGCGACAGCACCTCAAGCGTGGGCACATGGGCCAGCGCCTTCATGTAGAGCGGCAGGAAGCCCCACATCACATAGGCCGCCAGCGCAAAGCCAAGGCCGCGGGAAGAGTCGGTATCGGGGCGGGAAAGGGTGCTGTCAGTCATCCGCCCTGCCTAAATGCGGTTCGGCCCGGCGGGAATGGCGATCTTGTTCCCGGCACAATTTAGCCGCGCGGAATGTCAAAACCGGGGGGCGCCAGAGTGAAGCCTTCAAAACGGAAACCGGGCGAGACGGTGCAGGAAACCAGCGTATAGGCGCCGGTCTAACGCGCGGCCTGCCAGTGCTGCGCCGGCACGATGCGTTGCGGCATCTCGCCGGCCAGCACGTCGGGGCCCAGCACGGCATCCCGCGCCGGGCCGACCTCGGTCGCGGCGGTGGAAAGGATCAGCGGCGCGCCACCGTGCCAGAGCCAGATCTCGGTCGCGTCCACCCGGTGCCAATGGCTGCGCTCGCCCGCGCGGAGCAGGAACAGGATCGCGGTGCCATGCGGGCGGCCGGGGGCGGTGTCATCGACCCAGGTCTGGCGATACCAGCCGCCTTCGGGATGGGGCGCGAGGTCAAGCGCGGCGATCAGCTGGTCGGGGTCGGTCATCGGTTGTTCCTGCTGCAAGGGCGCGGCCGAAACGCCGTTTGGTGCGGCGCGGGCAGCGTGTTAGCCTGTCATCATAGAAGACCGATATTGAACAGGGAGGATTTGATGAACAACCCAAGGGTTTCCGCCGCACTCAGCGGTCTGGCGATGCTCTATTTCGCCTATAGCATCTTTGGCGCGACCGAGCCGCCCAGCCCGACGCTGAACCTGTTGCAATGGGGGTTCCTGCTGCTGTCGGTGATCGCCTTTCTCGGGTCGCTCTATCAGATCGGCAAGGGGAAATAGCCGGGGCGCGCGGGCCAGGATCAAGCCTTGCCCTCCAACCCCGCCGCCGCCGCGCCGGTGGCGCCGGGAATGGGCATGGTGAAGGTCTCGGAAAAGCTGGTGTAATCGTGATAGCCCACACGGGCCAGCGGGCGGATCCTCGCGTAATCGAGCTTGCCATCGGCGGTCAGCACATGATCGGCAACATGGATGCGCATGACCTCGCCAAATACCACATCGACCCAGCCGTGCCCCGAATTGCCGCGCAGCCGGTGGGTGGAGAGGTAACGGCATTCGAAATGCGCCGGGCTTTCGGCCACGCGCGGCCCCGGCGCGTCGATGCAGGGGGCGGCGGTGACGCCCGCGCGCAGGAATTCGTCATCGCCCTCGGGCCATTCCACCGCGCTCTGGTTCATCGCCTCGCGCAGGTCATAGGTGCACATGTTCCAAACGAACCAGCCGGTTTCCTCGGCGTTGATGACGGTATGTTTGCGGCGACCGTCGGCATATTGATTGGCCGCGAACATCACCATCGGCGGATCGAAGGTCAGGTTCTGCCACTGGCTGTAGGGCGCGAGATTGGGGATCCCGGCTTTCGAGATGGTGGACAGCCAGCCGATCGGGCGCGGCACGGTGCAGGCCTTGAAGGGCGAATAGGGCAGAGGGCAGGGTTCGGACCCCGGCGCGTAATGCATATGCTGTTCCTTCCGTTTGCTGTGGAACCGGGGGGGTCACACCCCCGGACCCCTGTGGAGTATTTAGGCAAGAAGCAAGAGCCTCAGTTGCCGAGGATGCCGGGCAGGCGCAGGCCGTGGTCGCGGGCGCAATCCAGCGCGATGTCATAGCCCGCATCGGCATGGCGCATGACGCCGGAGGCCGGATCGTTCCACAGCACGCGTTCGAGGCGTTTCGCGGCCTCGGGCGTGCCGTCGGCCACGATCACCACGCCCGAATGCTGCGAAAAGCCCATGCCGACGCCGCCGCCGTGATGCAGGCTGACCCAGGTCGCGCCCGAGGCGGTATTGGTCAGCGCGTTCAGAAGCGGCCAGTCCGACACGGCATCCGAGCCGTCGCGCATCGCCTCGGTCTCGCGGTTGGGCGAGGCGACGGAGCCTGAATCGAGGTGGTCGCGGCCGATGACCACGGGCGCCTTGAGTTCGCCGCTGGCAACCATCTCGTTGAACATCAACCCGGCGCGGTGGCGGTCGCCAAGGCCGATCCAGCAGATGCGCGCGGGCAGGCCCTGAAAGGCGATGCGTTCGGCGGCCATGTCCAGCCAGCGGTGCAGGTGCTTGTTTTCCGGGAAGAGTTTCTTCATCGCGGCATCGGTTTTCGCGATGTCCTCGGGGTCGCCCGACAGCGCGGCCCAGCGGAAGGGGCCGATGCCCTTGCAGAACAGCGGGCGGATATAGGCCGGCACGAAGCCGGGGAAGGCGAAGGCGTTGTCCAGCCCCTCGTCCTTGGCCACCTGACGGATGTTGTTGCCATAATCGAGGGTGGGCACGCCGGCCTCATGGAAGCCGACCATGGCCGCGACATGCTGTTTCATCGAGGCGCGGGCGGCGCGTTCGACCTCGGCGGGCGCGGTTTCCTGCCTGGCGCGCCAGTCGCCGACGCTCCAGCCTGCCGGGCAATAGCCGTGCAGCGGATCATGGGCGGAGGTCTGGTCGGTCACGATATCCGGGCGGGGGCCGCCCGATTGCATGCGGCGCAGCAGTTCGGGAAAGACCTCGGCCGCGTTGCCCAGAAGGCCCACCGATTTCGCCTCGCCCTTCGCGGTCCAGTCGTCGATCAGCGCCAGCGCCTCGTCCAGTGTTTTCGCCTTGGCATCGACGTAGCGGGTGCGCAGGCGGAAGTCGATGCGGGTCTCGTCCACCTCGACCGCGAGGCAGCAGGCCCCGGCCATCACCGCGGCCAGCGGCTGCGCGCCGCCCATGCCGCCAAGGCCGCCGGTCAGCACCCATTTGCCGGTCAAATCGCCCGCATAATGCTGGCGCCCGGCCTCGGCGAAGGTCTCATAGGTGCCCTGCACGATGCCTTGGGTGCCGATATAGATCCATGACCCGGCGGTCATCTGGCCATACATCATCAGGCCCTTGCGATCCAATTCATTGAAATGTTCCCAGGTGGCCCAATGCGGCACGAGGTTCGAATTGGCGATCAGCACGCGCGGGGCGTCGGCATGGGTGCGCACGATGGCGACGGGTTTGCCGGATTGCACGAGCAGGGTCTCGTCCGCCTCCAGATCCTTCAGCGCGGCGCAGATGCGGTCGAAATCCTCCCACGTGCGGGCGGCGCGGCCGATGCCGCCATAGACCACCAGCTCATGCGGGTTTTCCGCCACATCGGGGTGGAGGTTGTTCATCAGCATGCGCAGCGCGGCCTCGGCCTGCCAGTTCTTTGCGTTCAGCGTGGGGCCGGTGGGTGGAAAGATGTCGCGGGTGTTGTGACGGCTGTTCATGGCGGCGATCCTCAGGCAAGCAGATGGGCGGCGATGATGCCGCGCTGGATTTCGGACGATCCCTCGTAAATCCGCATGATGCGGACATCGCGGGCGTGGCGTTCAAGCGGGAAGTCGGCGGTGTAGCCATAGCCGCCATGCAGTTGCAGCGCGCCATCGGTGACGCGCCCGGCCATTTCGGAGGCGGCGAGCTTGGCCATGCTGGCGGCCTCGCTGAAGCGCTGGCCGAGGGCGCGTTGCCGCGCGGCCTCCAGCGCGAGCAGACGGGCCGCGCGCAGGTCGAGCGCCATGTCCGCCAGTTGCCAGCGGATGCCCTGGCGGTTGGCCAGCGCCTCGCCGCCGATGATGCGGGTCTTGGTCCAGGCGACGGCGGCATCAAGGGCGGCTTGCGCGATGCCGATGCACATGGCGGCGACCTCGACCCGGCCATTGTCCAAGACCTTCATCGCAGTGCGAAAGCCGGTGCCCTCGTCGCCCAGCAAGGCGTCGGGCGGCAGGTGGCAATCCAGATCCAGTTCCCACACATGGCCGCCGCGCAGGCCCATGGTGCGCTCGGCGCGGCCGGGTGTCAGGCCGGGCGTGCCCTTGGGCAC
The DNA here is from genome assembly GCF_008271655.1 of Gemmobacter caeruleus. GTDB lineage: Bacteria > Pseudomonadota > Alphaproteobacteria > Rhodobacterales > Rhodobacteraceae > Gemmobacter > Gemmobacter caeruleus. The sequence continues at coordinate 26,242 of NZ_VKKX01000053.1, read as the reverse complement.
GAGGAAGGCGCTGATGCCCTTATGGGCTTTCGAGGGGTCGGTGACGGCGTAGGCGATCAGGAAATCCGCGACACCGCCGTTGGAGATGAAGCATTTGGCGCCCTTGAGGTGCCAGCCCTCCGTCGTGCGAGTGGCGCGGGTGCGCATATCGGCGGGGTCGGACCCGGCATTGCGTTCGGTCAGGGCAAAGGCGCCAAGCGCGGTGCCCTCGGCCGCCATGGGCAGCCAGTGGTCGCGCTGCGCCGGGGTGCCGCCGATCAGGATGGAATCGGTCGCGAGGTAATGCGCGGTCAGCGCCGAGACGGTGGACCCGCAGCCGCCCGCCACCAGTTCAACGGCCCGGAGCAGCGCCTGCGCGCTGATGCCCGGCCCCCAGGGTTCGGGCAGGTTGGCGCCCATCATGCCGGTCGCGGCAAGGGCGGCAAGCTGGTCATGGACGAAGGCGCCGCTTTCATCGGTGGCGGCGGCTTTCGGCGCCAGTTCCTGCGCGCAAAAGCGGGCGAGCATGTCGAGGAAGGCGCGTTCCTCATCGCTGAGCATATGGAAAAGGTCAGTCATGGTCGGCAAGTCCCAGTCGGGTCAGGATCGCGGCGCGATCAGCGCCAAGCTGCGGGGCCGAACTGGCAGCAATCGGCTTTTCACTATTGAAACGAACGGGTTGGCCGATGGTCTTGGCATGGCCCAGCACCGGATGCGGCAGGTCGGACACCAGCCCGCGCGCCTGCGCATGGGGGCTGTCCGCCGCCTGCGCCAGGGTCTGCACCTCGGCCGTGGGGATGCCGGCGGCGGCGAGGGCGGCCACCACCTCGGCGGTCGGGCGCGGGCCGGTCCAGGCCTCGATCATCGCGCGAACCTCGGGCTCATGCGCGGTGCGGGCCTCATCCGTTGCCAGATGCGGCGCGGGCGTGGCGCCAATCAGCGCGCAAAGCCGCTGCCACTGGCCATCGCCCAGCACGGCGATCACTGCCTGACCGTCGGCGCAGGCGAAACAGCCAAACGGGGTGGAGAGCGGATGGCGGTTGCCCGTCCGTTCCGGCGCGCGGCCGGCGTAGAATTGCAAGGCGTGGCTGGTCGGCAAGAGCGAGAACAGCGCGTCGAACATGGCCACGTCGATGGTGGCACCTTCGCCGTTGCGGTCGCGCTGGTGAAGTGCGGCCAGAATGGCCCAGCTTGCGTAAAGCCCGGCCATCAGGTCGCCATAGCTTTCGCCCACCTTCAGGGCCGCGCCGCCTTCGTCGCCGGTCGCGGCCATCAGGCCGGACATGGCCTGCGCCACCAGATCATAGGCCGGCAGATGCGCCGCCGGGCCGGATTGGCCAAAGCCCGAGATGGAGGCATAGATCAGCCCCGGCTTTGCCGCGCGCAACGTCTCGGCCCCCAGACCCAGACGGGCCGCGACACCGGGGCGGAAGTTCTCCACCACCACATCGCATTGCAGGGCAATGTCACGGGCAAGCGCCTGATCCTGCGGCGCTTTCAGATCCAGCACGATCGACTGCTTGCCGCGATTGACCAGCGTGAACAGTGCGCTTTCGCCGTGCAGGAAGGGGCCGATATGGCGGTAATCGTCGCCCGAAGGCGGCTCCAGCTTGATGACTTCGGCGCCCAGATCGGCCAGGAGCGCGGTGCAGAACGGCCCCGCCAGCACCCGGGTCAGATCCAGCACGCGCAGACCGGCAAGCGGCGTCATGCCAGCACCGGCAGATGCGGCGCCACGGCGCGGGCCAGCGTGCCTTCGGAGACCAGCCGCGTCGCGGCGGCCAGATCGGGCGCCATGTAGCGGTCTTCGCCCAGCGGCGCGATTTCGGCGCGGATCGCCGCCATCACCGCCTGCAAGGCGGGGCTGGTCTTCAGCGGCGCGCGGCAGTCGATGCCCTGCGCGGCCGACAGCGCCTCCACCCCCAGAATGACGCCCAGATTGGCGTTCATCCGCACAAGCCGGCGCGCCGCATGGGCGGCCATGCTGACGTGATCTTCCTGATTGGCAGAGGTCGGCGTGCTGTCGGTGGAACAGGGCGTCGCGAGATGCTTGTTCTCGCTCATCAGGGCGGCGGTGGTGACCTCGGCGATCATCAGCCCGGAATTGAGGCCCGGCGCCGGCGTCAGGAAGGGCGGCAGATCGTGGCTCAGCGTCGGGTCCACCATCAGCGCGATGCGCCGCTGCGCGATGGCGCCGATTTCAGACACCGCCAGCGCGATCTGATCGGCGGCAAAGGCCACATATTCGGCGTGGAAATTGCCGCCCGAGACGATCTCGCCGCTTTCGACCAGCACCAGCGGGTTGTCGGTCACGGCATTCGCCTCGGTCTCCAGCGTGGCGCCCGCGGCGCGCAGCAAATCCATCGCGGCGCCCATGACCTGCGGCTGACAGCGGATGCAATAGGGATCCTGCACGCGGGTATCGCCCTCGCGGTGGCTTTCGCGGATCGCGGATCCGGCCAGCAGCGCGCTTTGCGCCGTGGCAAAGGCGATCTGGCCCGGATGGCCGCGCAGTTGGTGGATCATCGGATTAAGCGGCGCGGTCGATCCCATGATGGCATCGGTCGAAAGCGCGCCGGTCACGATGGCGGCGCCAAGATTGCCCCAGGCGCCCCACAGGCCCGCCAATGCGCAGGCGGTGGAAAACTGCGTGCCGTTGATCAGGGCCAGCCCCTCTTTCGGGCCCAGCACCACGGGGGCAAGCCCGGCTTGGGCCAGCGCCTCGGCCCCGGGCAGCCGCTTGCCCTGCCAATAGGCAAAGCCCGCGCCGATCATCACCGCGGCCATATGCGCCAGCGGCGCCAGATCACCCGAGGCCCCGACCGAGCCCTGCACCGGAATTTCCGGCACCACGCCGCGGTTCAGCATGTCTTCGATCAGTTGCACGGTCGCCCAGGCGGTGCCGCTGGCGCCGCGGCCCAGCGACAAGAGCTTCAGCGCCATCATCAGCCGGGTGGTCGGGGCGTCCAGCGGCTCGCCCACGCCGCAGCAATGCGACAGGATCAGGTTCCGTTGCAGCGTCGCCGTATCGCCCGCCGGAATGCGCACCGAGGCCAGTTTGCCAAAGCCCGTATTCACGCCATAGATCGCGTGATCGCCATTGGCGGCGCGGGCGACCAGGGCGGCGGCGGCCTCGACCCCGGGCCGGGCGGCCGGGTCGAGCCGCAGCGGCACCGCGTCGCGCCACAGGGTTTCCAGAAGCGAAAGCGGCGTTGCGCCAGGGGTCAGCGTCAGGGTCATGCGTCTTGTCCGAAGATGCGGCGGTGAAGCGGGTTGAAGCCGAAGCGATAGGAAAGTTCGGCCGGGTGATCGGCGTTCCAGATCGCCAGATCGGCGCGCAGGCCGGGGGCGATGGCGCCGCAATCGTCAAGGCCCAGGGCGCGGGCGGCGTGCAGCGTCACGCCGCTGAGCGCCTCGTCCGGGGTCAGGCGGAACAGGGTGCAGGCCATGTTCATGGCCAGCAGCAGCGAATTCATCGGCGAGGTGCCGGGGTTCAGATCGGTCGCCACCGCCATCGGCACACCATGGGCGCGGAAGGCAGCGACGGGGGGCGCCTGGGTCTCGCGCAGCGCGTAGAAGGCGCCGGGCAGCAACACCGCGACCGTGCCGGCCCGGGCCATGGCCTGCGCATCGGTCTCGGTCGCGTATTCGACATGATCGGCCGACAGCGCGCCATGATCGGCGGCAAGCCGCGTGCCGCCCAGATGCGACAATTGTTCGGCATGCAGCTTTACCGGCAGATGCAGGGCGCGCGCCTCGGCAAAGACGCGGGCGATCTGGTCGGGGGAAAAGGCGATCCCCTCGCAGAAGCCATCCACCGCATCGACCAGCCCCTCGGCATGGGCGGCGCGCAGGGCGGGCAGGCAGACCGTCTCCAGATAGGCATCGGCGCGGCCCCGGTATTCCGCCGGCACCGCATGGGCGCCCAGAAAGGTGGTGCGGATGCGCACGGGCCGCATCTGCGCCAGCCGCCGCGCCACGCGCAACATGCGCAGCTCGGTCTCGATATCCAGCCCGTAGCCCGACTTGATCTCCAGCGTGGCGATCCCTTCGGCGATCAGCGCATCCAGCCGGGGCAGGGCCTGCGCCAGCAGGTCGTCCTCTGACGCCGCGCGGGTCGCGGTCACGGTGGAGACGATGCCGCCGCCGGCGCGGGCGATGTCTTCATAGCTGGCGCCGCTCAGCCGCATCTCGAATTCGCGCGCCCGGTTGCCGCCATGCACCAGATGGGTGTGGCAGTCGATCAGCGCCGGGGTGACGAGGCGGCCTTGCAGATCGGTCACATCATCCTGCGCCAAGGCGTCGGGCAGGTCGGCCATCGCCCCGGCCCAGAGGATGCGCCCCGCGCGCAGCGCCACCGCACCGTCGCGGATCAGCCCCAGATCGGTCTGTGTCGCCAATGTGCCATGGATCAGCAGCATGTCGGCCCTTGATTGATTGCTTGTTTTGGCTATTATGTGCATACATAAATAGGAGTCAACCGGCAAATGATCAGTCTTTGGGCCGAAACGGCGCTGCTGCCCTCGGGCTGGGCGCAGGGGGTGCGGATCGACATCGTGGAGGGGCGGATTGCGCGCGTCACGCCCGATGCGGCGCCCGAAGGGATGCGGCTGGGCCTTGTGCTGCCCGCGCCCGCCAATGCCCATAGCCACGCCTTTCAGCGCGCCATGGCCGGCATGACCGAAAGCCGCGGCCCCAATCCGACCGACAGTTTCTGGACCTGGCGGCAGTTGATGTTCCGCTTTCTCGACCGGCTCGACCCCGACCAGATCGAGGCCATCGCCGCCTTCGTGCAGATGGAAATGCTGGAGGCGGGCTATGCCTGCAACGTGGAATTCCACTATCTGCACCACGCGCCCGGTGGCGTGCCCTATGCCGATCTGGCCGAGACCAGCGCCCGCATCGCGGCGGCGGCGGCCGAAACCGGGATCGGGCTGACCCTACTGCCGGTGCAGTATCAGTTCGGCGGGCTGGACCGACGCGGGCTGGGGCCGGGGCAGATCCGCTTTGGCAACAATCCCGACCGTTTCGCGCGGCTGCATGCCGGGGCAGGGCGCGCGCTTGCGGGTCTGGCCGATGCCCGTCTGGGCGTGGCGCCGCATTCGCTGCGCGCGGTTGCGCCCGAAGACCTGCCCGCGCTGCGCGCGCTGGCGGGCGGGGCGCCCTTTCACATGCATCTGGCAGAACAACTGGCCGAGGTGTCAGAGGTGGAGGCCGCGCTTGGCGCCCGCCCGGTCGATTGGGTGCTGGACAACATGCAGCCCGGGGCGGATTGCTGTTTCATCCATTGCACGCAGATGACGCCCCGCGAAACCGAAGGTCTGGCGCGGTCGGGCGCCATTGCCGGGCTGTGTCCGATCACCGAGGCGAGCCTGGGCGACGGCATCTTTGACGGGCTGCGCTGGTTCGGCGCGGGCGGGCGCATCGCCATCGGGTCGGACAGCAATATCCGCATCGCCCTAGCCGAGGAGCTGCGCAGTCTCGATTATTCGCAGCGGCTACGCGACCATTCCCGCGCGGCGCTGGCGACAGAAAGCCAGTCCACCGGGCGGCGGCTGTTCGAGGCGGCCTGCACGGGCGGCGCCCAGGCGGCGGGGCGCGATTGCGGCGCCATCGCGCCGGGGCTGTGGGCCGATCTGCTGGCGCTGGACATGGGCCAGATTGACCTGTGCGACAAGGCGGGCGATATGGCGCTGGACACTTGGATTTTCGCGGGCGACGACCGGATGGTCAGCGATGTCTTCGCGGCGGGGCGGCATGTGGTGCGGCAGGGCCGTCACATCGCCCGCGACGCCATCGCCGCCCGCTACCGCGCCGCCATGGCCCGGCTGAAGGAGACGGCATGACGGAAAGCAGCGCGATTTCCTGGCAATCCATCCGTGACGAGGTGTTGCGCCGCATCCGCGCCCGCGAATGGCGGCCGGGGCAGCTGATCCCGCATGAGGCCGATCTGGCGACCGAATTCGGCTGCGCCCGCACCACGGTGAACCGGGCGCTGCGCGAGGTGGCCGATAGCGGCATGATCGAACGCCGCCGCCGCGCCGGCACCCGTGTCGCGCTGCACCCCGTGCGCCGCGCCACGCTGGAGATCCCGGTCCTGCGGGTGGAGATCGAGCGGCGCGGGCAGGCCTATGGCTTTACCCTGCTCAGCCGAGCCGCCGAACTGCCGCCCCCCGGCATTTGCGCCCGGATGGGCAGCGCGCCGGACCGGCCGCTCCTGCATCTGACCGGATTGCACACCGCCGATGGCCAACCCCATGCGCTTGAGGATCGCTGGATCGCGACCGATGCGATTCCCGCCGCCGCGCAGGCCGATTTCACGACGATCAGCCCGAATGAATGGCTGGTGCTGAATGTGCCGTTCGAGGGGGGCGACCTGACCTTTTCGGCCCATGCCGCCAGCGAAGGGGAGGCGCGCGCCCTGCGCTGCGCGCCGGGCGAGGCGCTGTTCGTGACCGAGCGCAGCACCTTTCAGGCCGGGCGCAGCCTGACCTCGGTGCGGCTGGTCTTTGCCCCCGGGCATCGGGTGCATACGCGGCTTTAGCGGCGCGCTGCGGCGCGGCATCCTGTCAAGCAAATGTCACCTGACAAAAGCGGCCCCCCTGCCTAGAGTGGCGGCATGAGATGGACCGCCGCCCTATTGCATCTGGCCCTGGTTCTGGCGCTGGCCTTCGGGCTGGTTGCGCCGATGGCCAGCCATGCGCAGGTGATGGAGGCGACAGGGGCCCATGCCGCCCATCATGGGCCGGCGCATGCCGCGCCGATCGCGGGGAAGGACGAGAGCTGCCGCCAGCATTGCCTCGGCCTGTCGGTGCCGCCCGCCGCCGTCGCGCCGGCGGTGCCGGGGGCTGCGCTGCGGCGCGTGATCGCGCTGGCCCCGATGCCCCTGCCGCGCGGCCAGGCACCGCCGCCCGAAGGCCCGCCGCCCCGCCTGTGATCTGGTTCCCCGCCGCAGCCGCGGCCTGAAACCCATTTTGCAGGAGTCGCAGATGACCCAACTTTCCCGTCGCAGCTTTCTGGCTGCCACCGCCGCCATGTCGGCGGCCTGTCTGATCCCCGCCCGGGCACGCGCCGCGGGCAATGCCCTGACCCTGAGCGCCACGACCCGCGTGATCGAGGTGCAGGGCCGCGCCGCCACCGTCATGGGGCTGATGAATGCGCAAGGGGGGCTTGGCCTGACGCTTGACCCCGGGCAGCGTTTTCGAGTCGATCTGACCAATGATCTGGCCGAAGCCGCGATCGTGCATTGGCATGGCCAGATCCCGCCCAATGCGCAGGATGGCGTGCCCAATACCAATGCCATGCTGAGCCCGGGCGAATCGCGCGCCTATGATTACGCGCCGCGCCCCGGCACCTTCTGGATGCACAGCCATATCCCCGATCAGGAGATCGGCCTTCTGGCCGCGCCGCTGATCGTGCGCCGCCCCGAGGAGGTGCAGGCCGACCGGCAGGAGGTGGTGATGTTCCTGCACGATTTCGCCTTCCGCAGCCCGGCCGAGGTGCTGGCCGAGGTGGCGCAGGGCATGGCGATGGATCATGGCGCGATGAATCACGGGGCCATGAACGGCGGAGCGCCGATGGGCGGCATGGCGGGGCATGACATGTCGCAGATGATGGCGGGCATGGCCGAAGGCGGCATGGGCGGCATGGCCATGGATCTCAATGATTTCGAATGGGATGCCTATCTCGCCAATGACCGCACGCTGGCCGATCCCGATGTGGTGGCGGTGGAAAAGGGCGGGCGGGTGCGTCTGCGCGTGGTGAACGCGGCGGCGATGACCGCCTTCTGGATCGACACCGGCGCGGTGCCGGCGCGGCTGGTCGCGGTGGATGGCGATCCGGTCGTGCCTGTCACCGGCACGCGCTTTCCGCTGGCGCAGGCGCAGCGGCTGGATCTGGAGATCGACCTGCCCGACGCTGCTGCCCTGCCGGTGCTGGCGCTGCGCGAGGGCGGGCGACAGCGCACCGGCATCGTGCTGGCCCCGCCGGGCGCCGAGGTGCCGCGTCTGGCCGACCTGTCAGAGACGGCGCATCCGCCCGTGGCCTCGGGGCTTGATCTGGAACTGGGGCTGCGCGCTGTCACGCCGCTGGCCGACCGCCCGGTCGATCAGCGCCACATGATGATGCTGGGCGGCGGGATGCAGCCCTATCTCTGGACGCTGGACGGCCGCAGCTGGGACAACCGCCTGCCGGTGCAGGTGAAATCCGGCGCGCGGATGGAGCTGACCTTCCACAACATGTCGATGATGGCGCATCCGATGCACCTGCATGGCCATGTATTCCAGGTGGTCGAGGTCAATGGCCAGCGCATCGCCGGCGCCCTGCGCGATACGGTGCTGGTGCCGGTGATGGGCAGCGTGACCGTGGCCTTTGACGCGGGCGAGGTGGCGCCCTGGATGCTGCATTGTCACCATATGGGCCATCTGGCGACCGGGATGATGACCGAACTGGCGGTCTCGGCCTAGACCAGCCGGGGCGCGGGGCCGGCGGCGATCAGGGTCACGCAGGTCTCCGCGCCCTTCATGCGGATCGAGGTCACATCCATCGGGCGGCGGTCCAGATCGCCGCCCAGCACTTCGATCGTGCCCATGCCGTGAAAGGCCGCGTCCAGCAGGCGCAACAGCGCCTCGCCCTTCAGCACGGCCTCGACCCCGCCGGCGATGCGGGTGATGCTGCCGGGTTCCACCCGCCGGTCCCCGATGATGAGCTGCATGCCCGATCCCCCTGAAAAGGCAGGACAACCCGCCGAAATCACCCCCGAAGGCTAAGGGGATTCGGGGGCCGGAGTCCGCGCGGTTGTCCACAGGCGGGGGCAGAGTCCTGTGGAGGAAATCTGTATGGCGCGGTCGATAACCCCACACACGAAAAAAGCCCGCCCCTTGCGGGACGGGCCGAGACTCGCCAGTCTCTCGTGGTTCCTCAGCTACAGCCGCTGGTGCCGCCGCAGGTGTTGCACTTCATGCAGGTGCCGTTGCGGACCAGCGTGTAGTTGCCGCATTCGCCGCAGGCCTCGCCCTCGTAGCCCTGCATCTTGGCCTTGGTGCGGGCGTCCATGCTGACGGTGCCGGTGGCCAGGGCGGTGGCGCCGCCCAGAACGGGGCCGGTGCCGGTGGCAAGGCCGGTTTCGGGCAGCAGCATCGACAGGGCCGAAGGTTCGCCCGACAGGGCGGTCGCGCCCATGCCGCCTTGCAGCACCACCAGATCCTTCGGCAGTCGCTTGCGCAGATAGCCGGTGGAGGAGATCTGGCGCAGCACCTCCAGCGATTTGGAGGCGGCGGTTTCGCTTACCGGCTCCAGATTGCTTTCGCGCTTGCCCTCGGCCACGCCGCCGCCCAGCTCGTCAAAGCTGGCGCCCTTGGGGGCGACATGGGCCAGATCGGTGCGGTCCAGATAGCTGACCGCCAGTTCGCGGAACACATAGTCGAGGATCGAGGTTGCGTTCTTGATCGAGTCATTGCCCTGCACCATGCCCGCCGGTTCGAACTTGGTGAAGGTGAAGGCGTCCACGAATTCCTCCAGCGGCACGCCATATTGCAGGCCCACCGACACGGCGATGGCAAAGTTGTTCATCATCGCCCGGAAGCCCGCGCCTTCCTTGTGCATGTCGATGAAGATCTCGCCCAGGCTGCCGTCGCCATATTCGCCGGTGCGCAGATAGACCTTGTGCCCACCCACGACCGCCTTCTGGGTATAGCCCTTGCGGCGTTCCGGCAGCTTTTCGCGGTGGCTACGGACGATTTCCTTCACGATCACCTTTTCGATGATCTTTTCGGCCAGCGTCACCGCCTTTTCCTGCGGCGTGCCGGTGGCGAGGATTTCCTCGGCCTCCTCGTCATCCTCGACCAGGGCCGCGGCCAGCGGCTGCGACAGTTTCGAGCCGTCACGATAAAGCGCATTGGCCTTGATGCCCAGCGAATGCGACAACTCATACGCCGCCAGCGTTTCCTCGATCGAGGCCGAGTTGGGCATGTTGATCGTCTTGGAAATCGCGCCCGAGATGAAGCTTTGCGCCGCCGCCATCATGGTGATGTGGCTTTCGACGGACAGGAAGCGCTTGCCCTTCTTGCCGCAGGGATTGGCGCAATCGAAGACCGACAGATGATCGGCCTTCAGGAAGGGCGCGCCTTCCAGGGTCATCGTGCCGCAAACGTGGTCGTTGGCGGCGTCGATCTGCGCCTTGCTGAAGCCCAGATGGCGCAGCAGGTCAAAGCTCGGGTCGGCCAGTTTATCGGCCGGAATGCCCAGCGTGCCCTTGCAGAATTCCTCGCCCAGCGTCCACTGGTTGAAGACAAAGCGGATGTCAAAGGCCGAGGGCAGGGCGCTTTCGATCTTTTCGATCTCGCGCGGGCCGAAGCCATGGCCGATCAGCGCGGTGTGGTTGATGCCGGGGCAATTACCCAGGCTGCCATGGCCCACGGCATAGGCCACGATCTCGGCCACCTGACCCGAGGAATAGCCCAGCGTTTCAAGGGCGCCGGGCACCGACTGGTTGATGATCTTGAAATAGCCGCCGCCGGCCAGTTTCTTGAATTTCACCAGCGCGAAATCCGGCTCGATCCCGGTCGTGTCGCAATCCATCACCAGACCGATGGTGCCGGTGGGGGCGATGACGGTGGTCTGGGCGTTGCGGTAGCCATGCTTTTCGCCAAGCGCCAGCGCCTCGTCCCAGGCCGATTTCGCCAGCCGCACCAGGTCGATATCCGGGCAATTCGCGGCATCGAGGGCGACCGGCGCCACGTTCAGCGCCTCATAGCCCGCGTCATGGCCCCAAGCGGCGCGGCGGTGGTTGCGAATGACGCGCAGCATGTGCTGGGCATTGCGGGCATAGCCCGCGAAGGGCCCCAGCTCTGCCGCCATTTCGGCGCTGGTCGCATAGGTCACGCCGGTCATCAGCGCGGTCAGCGCCCCGCAAAGCGCGCGGCCCTCGGCCGAGTCGTAACCCAGACCCATATTCATCAGCAGGCCGCCGATATTGGCGTAACCCAGGCCCAGAGTGCGGAAATCATAGGAAAGCTGCGCGATTTCCTTCGACGGGAATTGCGCCATCATCACGCTGATTTCCAGCGTCACGGTCCAGAGCCGGGTCGCGTGGATATAGGCCTGCGCGTCGAACTGGCCGTCGCGGTAGAAGGTCAGCAGGTTCATCGAGGCCAGGTTGCAGGCCGTATCATCGAGGAACATGTATTCCGAACAGGGGTTCGACCCGCGGATCGGCCCGTCTTCGGGGCAGGTATGCCAGGCGTTCACCGTGTCATGGAACTGGATGCCCGGATCGGCACAGGCCCAGGCGGCATGGCCGACCTGATCCCACAGCTCGCGCGCCTTGACGGTCTTGGCGGTCTTGCCATCGGTGCGGCGGATCAGCGCCCAGTCGGCATCCTCCTTCACCGCCCGCAGGAAGGCGTCGGTGACACGGACCGAGTTGTTGGAGTTCTGGCCCGAGACCGAGATATAGGCCTCGCTGTCCCAATCGGTGTCATAGGTCGGGAATTCGATGCTGTCGAAACCCTGCCGCGCATATTGCAGCACGCGGTTGATATAGGTTTCCGGGATCATCGCCTTTTTCGCGGCGCGGATCGCGGTTTTCAGCGCATCGTTCTTCGTCGCGTCGCAGGCATCGGCGACGCTGCCATCCCAGCCCCGGATCGCGGCAAAGATCGCGTTCAGGTGCTGTTCGTGCATCTTGGAGCCGGCCACGAGGCTCGCGACCTTTTGCTCCTCGATGACCTTCCAGTTGATGAACTGTTCGATATCGGGGTGATCCATGTCGCAGATCACCATCTTGGCCGCGCGGCGCGTGGTGCCGCCCGACTTGATGGCGCCCGCCGCGCGGTCCCCGATCTTGAGAAAGCCCATCAGGCCCGACGACTTGCCGCCGCCCGAGAGTTTTTCGCCCTCGCCGCGCAGGCTGGAAAAGTTGGTCCCGGTGCCCGAGCCGTATTTGAACAGCCGCGCCTCGCGGACCCAGAGATCCATGATCCCGCCTTCGTTCACCAGATCGTCGCTGACCGACTGGATGAAGCAGGCATGGGGTTGCGGATGTTCATAGGCGCTGTCGGAACGGGTCAGCTTGCCGGTCTTGTAATCGACATAGAAATGGCCTTGGCCGGGGCCGTCGATGCCATAGGCCCAGTGCAGGCCGGTGTTGAACCATTGGGGCGAATTCGGCGCGGCCATCTGGCGGGCCAGCATGAAGCGCATTTCGTCGTAATAGGCGCGGGCGTCGGATTCGGAGGTGAAATAGCCGCCCTTCCAGCCCCAATAGGCCCAGGCGCCGGCCAGACGGTCAAAGACCTGCTTGGCCGAGGTCTCGCCGCCGAAACGGGCGTCCTCGGGCAGTTTCGCCAGCGCCTCGTCATCGGGGACCGACCGCCACAGGAATTCGGGCACGCCCTTTTCCTTGACGCGCTTCAGCACCGCCGGCACGCCGGCCTTGCGGAAATATTTCTGCGCCAGCACGTCCGAGGCGACCTGGCTCCAGCCTTCGGGGATCTCGACCGCCTCGTTGCGGAACACCACCTTGCCATCGGGATTGCGGATTTCCGAGGTGGTGGTGGCGAAGGCCATCGCGCCATAGGCGCCGGTGGTTTCGGTCGTGAACTTGCGCTCGATCTTCATCTGCCCCTTGGTCCCTTTTCCCTGTCCCGGTTGCGAGGGACTTTGCCCCCTTTGCCTTCTCGTGCCGCGGGATGGCGCGGGCATGCAGACACTGCCTCCGCGCGGTGGTCCGCACGGATTGCGCCGCATCAAGCACGCGGGCGCCTTGAAACCTGGGGTCTGCCGCCTGCGTTGCCACCATATGTAGTGGATCACGCCGCTGCGAGGTCAACCTGTCGCAAATTGCGAGTTCGGGCAATGGGAAAATTTGCCTCACCGGCCCTCATTATGTGTTGACGACAGGTTTACCCACAACCCATGGCGTTAAGGATTGATTCAGGGCGCGTGCCGCCCCCTGTGGATTGTTGCGGGGACAAGCGGTGCGTCGTTCCGGGTGGGTGGCGCAAATCCCTGTCATTTGGCAGGTTTGCCGGCAACGCCGCGCTGCGCGCGATGGCGGTGGATAAGCCCGGATCGCGCCCGGCTGCTACCATATGTTGTGGATATTCCACGCCGGACGAAATTTTGCATCGACGGGCGCCGCCGGCATCGCCCTAGCGGCTTCGGGGCGCGCGGGTGATTCTCGGCCACCTCCGACGCCATGGGCTGCCTTCCGCCGAGGGGGGAAACTGCCGCGCATTTCCCTCTGGGGAATGCGCCGGCTCTGAGGCAGGCTGGAACCGGGCCGCGGCGCGCGGTCGGCGCGGGCCGCAATGGCCGAAACGGAAAGGGTGCGAGATGTCCTTGGTGAAAACGCTGGCAAAGGTGGCGATCGGCGTCGCGGTGGCAAAGGGCGTAAGCCATATTGCCAAGAATGGCTTGCCGGGCAGCGGCGGCACGACAAAGACGGCCGCGACACGCCGCACGACGCAAAGCGCCCAGCCGGCGGGCGGCAGTGCCTTTGACGATCTGGTGGGGGAACTGGGTGGCACGCAGCGCAGCCGCAGCACGACCCGCCAGACCCTGCCGCAGGAAGGCGGCGGGCTGGGCGATCTGGGCGGGTTGCTGGGCGGCATGCTGGGCGGTGGCGCGGCGGCGGGCGGTCTGGGCAGCCTGCTGGAGGGGTTGACCGGCGGCGGTCAGACCAGCACGACCCGCAGCAGCAGCACCCGGCGCAGCACCGCACCGGCGGGCGGGCTGGAGGATCTGCTGGGCGCGGGCGGTCTGAGCGGGCTTCTGGGCGGCATGCTGGGCGGGGCGGGCGCGTCGGGGTCCGGCGCGGGCGGTCTTGGCGGCTTGCTTGACCAGGTGCTCTCGGGTCAGGCCACGGCCAGCGCCCCCAGCCGCGATCAGGAACTGGCGGCGGCGCTGATGCTGCGGGCGATGATCCAGGCGGTGAAGGCCGATGGCCAGCTGGATGCCGAGGAAAAGCGCAAGCTCATGTCGGCGCTCGACGATGCCAGCGAACAGGAGGTGGCCTTCGTCAATGCCGAATTGTCGGCGCCGGTCGATCTGGACGCGCTGATCCGGCAGGTGCCCGAGGGGATGGAGGCGCAGGTCTATGCGATCTCGCTTTCGGCCATCAACCTCGACAACCGGGCCGAGGCCGAATACCTGCACCGGCTGGCGCAGGGGCTGGGTCTGGGGCCGCAAGAGGTGAACGCGATCCACGATCAGGCCGGCGCGCCGCAGATCTACGGCTGAGCCCGATGCGGCGGCGGGCATGGACCCCGCCGCCGCTTTGGCCTAAGCCTCGGCCCTGCGGAACGGGAAGGGGCGGCGCCATGGGCGACAGCAAGGACAATCTGCGCGGCATCGTGCTGATGGTGGCCGCTATGGGCGGCTTCGCCATCGAGGACATGTTCATCAAATGGGCGGCGGCCGGTCTGCCCACCGGGCAGATCCTGCTGATGCTGGGCGCATTCGGCACCCCGGTCTTTGCCGCCATGGCCCGGGCCGAGGGCGGGCGCTTTTTCAGCCGCGATTTCCTGCATCCCGCGCTTTTGTGGCGCAATTTCGGTGAAATGGCCGGCACTTTCGGCTTCATCACCGCGCTGGCGCTGACGCCGCTGACCACCGCGACGGCGATCTTTCAGGCCGGGCCGCTGGCGGTAACGCTGGGGGCGGCGCTGTTTCTGGGCGAAAAGGTGGGCTGGCGGCGCTGGACGGCGATCCTTGTGGGCTTTGCCGGGGTGATGATCATCATCCGGCCGGGGCTGGAGGGGTTCCAGCTGGCCTCGCTCTGGTCGGTGCTGGCGGTGGCGGGGCTGTCGATCCGCGATGTGGCGACGCGGCGCATCCCCGAACGCATCACCACGGCGCAGGTCTCGGCCTGGGGTTTTGTCGCGGTGGCCGTGCTGGGGGCGATGATGCTGGCGGTGACGGGCGGGGCGCGCTGGCCCAGCGGGGCGCAGGCCGGCCATATCGGCGGCGCGCTGGTCTTTGGCATCGCCGCCTATTGGGCGATCACCCAGGCCATGCGGCGCGGCGAGGTATCGGTGGTCACGCCCTTCCGCTATTCCCGGCTGGTCTATGCGATGGTCATCGGCATGGTCGTCTTTGGCGAAAGACCCGATCTCTGGACGCTGGCCGGATCGGCGCTGATCATCGGATCGGGTCTTTACAGCTTTGCCCGCGAAAGGCTGCGCGCGCGCCGTGCCCGGCTGACCGAAGGCTCAGCCCCGCAAGGCGACGGTAATGTCAGCCCGATAGCCTGAGACCGGATCGCCGGTCATCACCAGCGTCTGCGCCGCCTGTTGCGCGGGCGTGTTGTCGCCAAAGATGCCGTCTCGTTCGAATGTCTGGCCTGCCAGCCGGGCCTGGCTGTCGCCATAGCGCGGGTCGGCATAGCTGGCCGCGCAGGCGGCGCGGGGCAGGGCGAATTGCGCGGTCAACTGCGCGTCGCGCCCCGCCACTGCCGCCGCGGGCGAGGTGAAGACTTCGAAATGCAGATGCGGCCAGCGGCCCTGGTAACAGCCCGGCAGGATCGTGCGAAAGGTCATCGCCCCCGCCGAATCGCTGATCTGAAGCCCGCGCAGATAATTGGTGTCGGGCAGGTTGTAGATGGAATAGCGCCCCTCGGCATCGCAATGCCAGAGATAGAGCGCCCGCCCCGCCAGCGGCGCGCAGGCGGCGTCCACATTCACCAGCCGGATCGTCAGAACCAGCGGCACGCCCTCGGCGCGGCCCTCCAGCCCGGCGAAACCCGTGCGCAGATCTTGGCGCAACACACCCTCTTGCCGCAGCACATTCACCACTTCGCCATTCTGGCGGTTGCTGCCATCGGCGGGGAAGGGGCCGGCGGTTTCCTCGGGCAAGAGGCGGCAGAGGCGGCCGTCGGCGCCGGTCGCGGTGACCTCGGCCAGCGCCCGTGCCCGGCTCAGCCCCCAGAGCGACAGCGCCCCCCCGGCGGCCAGCGCCGCCAACACCCCGCGCCGGCCGAAGCCGCGCCGCAGATCGCTGCGAAAATCGCCGTCACCGTCATGATCGGGCGCGGGGTCGCTGCCTTGCGAAGGTCTGTCATCCTGCATCGCATGCTCCTGTCTCGGGTCGCAATGCTACGCCCGGCGGGCCGGCTTCCGTCGGGGTTTCCTGCCGATTTCCGCCGCCCGCGCGGCCCTTCGCGCTTTCCTTGTGCCGCGACCTTGAGTAAACACGCCGCCGAGAGCATCTCTTCCCCCCGACGGAGGACCCCATGAGCACCATCATCGACATCCACGCGCGCGAAATCCTCGACAGCCGCGGCAACCCCACCGTCGAGGTGGACGTGACGCTGGAAAGCGGCGCCATGGGCCGGGCCGCCGTGCCCTCGGGCGCCTCCACCGGCGCGCATGAGGCCGTGGAAAAGCGCGACGGCGACAAGTCGCGCTACATGGGCAAGGGCGTGCTGGAAGCCGTCGCCGCCGTGAATGGCGAGATCGCCGAGGAACTGATCGGCTTTGACGCGACCGAACAGGTCGGCATCGACCGCACCATGATCGAACTGGACGGCACGCCGAACAAGGGCCGGCTGGGCGCCAATGCCATTCTGGGCGTCAGCCTCGCCGTGGCCAAGGCCGCCGCCGAATTCACCGGCCAGCCGCTTTACCGCTATGTCGGCGGCACCTCGGCCCGCGTCCTGCCGGTGCCGATGATGAACATCATCAATGGCGGCGAACATGCCGACAACCCGATCGACATCCAGGAATTCATGATCATGCCGGTCGCGGCTTCCAACATCAAGGAAGCGGTGCGGATGGGGTCGGAGGTGTTCCACACGCTGAAAAAGGAACTGTCGGCGGCGGGCCTTTCGACCGGGATCGGCGATGAGGGCGGTTTCGCCCCCAACCTCTCCTCGACCCGCGGCGCGCTCGACTTCATCCTGAAGGCGATCGAGAAGGCCGGCTACAAGCCGGGTCATGATATTTACCTCGCGCTCGACTGCGCCTCGACCGAATATTTCAAGGGCGGCAAGTATGAGATGAAGGGCGAGGGGCTGTCGCTCTCCTCGGCGGAGAATGTCGAATATCTGGCCAAGCTCTGCGGCGATTATCCGATCATCTCCATCGAAGACGGCTGCGCCGAGGACGATTGGGAGGGCTGGAAGCTGTTGACCGACCGTCTGGGCAGCAAGGTGCAGCTGGTGGGCGACGATCTGTTCGTGACCAATCCGCGCCGTCTGGCCGAGGGGATCGAGAAGGGCGTGGCGAATTCCATGCTGGTGAAGGTGAACCAGATCGGCTCGCTGACCGAGACGCTGCAAGCCGTCGATATGGCGCATCGCGCGCGCTATACCAATGTGATGTCGCACCGTTCGGGCGAGACCGAAGACGCGACCATCGCCGATCTGGCCGTGGCCACCAATTGCGGGCAGATCAAGACCGGCAGCCTGGCGCGGTCGGACCGGCTGGCGAAGTATAACCAGCTGATCCGCATCGAGGAACTGCTGGGCGAAGTGGCGGAATTCGCCGGTCGGTCGATCCTGAAAGGCTGAGGCCGCGACCGGATTTTCGTCGAAAATCCGACAAGGCAAATTTTCACCGAAAATTTGCGGGCGCCTGTGACGGGCGCCCGTTCGCATGAAGGGGCCGGGACATGGTTCAGAAGTTTTCGTTCACGCTGAACGCCACCGACGGGCGCGCCCGCACCGGCGTCATCTCCACCCCGCGCGGCGAGATCCGCACCCCGGCCTTCATGCCCGTCGGCACCGCCGCCACGGTCAAGGCGATGTTGCCCGAAAGCGTGCGCGCGACCGGGGCCGATATCCTGCTGGGCAATACCTATCACCTGATGCTGCGCCCGGGGGCCGAGCGGATCGACCGGCTGGGCGGCTTGCATCGTTTCATGAACTGGGATCGGCCGATCCTGACCGATTCCGGCGGGTTCCAGGTCATGAGCCTGTCGGATCTGCGCAAGCTGACCGAAGAGGGCGTGACCTTCCGCAGCCATGTGGATGGCTCAAAGCACGTTCTGACGCCCGAGCGCAGCATGGAGATCCAGCGGCTTCTGGGCTCTGACATCGTGATGTGTTTCGACGAATGTCCGGCCCTGCCCGCGACCGAGGAGGCGGTGGCGAAATCCATGCGTCTGTCGATGCGTTGGGCGAGGCGGTCGCGCGATGCCTTTGGCGACCGTCCGGGCCATGCGCTGTTCGGCATCATGCAGGGCGGTGTCACGCCCGAGTTGCGCGCCGAAAGTGCCGCGGCGCTGCGCGAGATCGGCTTTGACGGCTATGCCGTCGGCGGTCTGGCCGTGGGCGAGGGGCAGGAGGCCATGTTCGGCGTGCTGGACTATGCGCCGGGCTATCTGCCCGAGGACAAGCCGCGTTACCTGATGGGCGTAGGCAAGCCAGACGATATCGTCGGCGCGGTGGAGCGTGGCATTGACATGATGGATTGCGTGCTGCCCTCGCGGTCGGGGCGCACCGGCCAGGCCTGGACGCGACGGGGGCAGGTGAACATCAAGAACGCCCGCCATCAGGACGATCCGCGCCCGCTGGACGAGGCCTGCACCTGCCCGGCCTGCCACAATTACAGCCGGGCCTATCTGCACCATGTCTTCCGCAGCCAGGAGATCATCGCCTCCATGCTGCTGACCTGGCACAACCTGCATTATTATCAGGACCTGATGCAGGGCTTGCGCGAGGCGATTGCCGGCGGGCGGCTGGCGGCCTTTGTGGCCGAGTTTCACGCGACCCGCGCGGCGGGAGATATCGAGCCGCTCTGATCTAGCAGGCGATGACGCGCAGGTGCAGGGTCAGCCCCGGCAGGGCGCTGTTGATGAACAACGGATCGACCGGCCCCGGCACCACCGCCAACCCGAGCGCGAGGCCCGCGCCCAGCGGCAGCCGGGTCTCCAGCACGCCTTCGGGCAGGACTTGCCAGACCGGCGCGTGACCCAGCCGTGCGGCCAGCAAGGTGGAAAGCGTCTCGTGCGCGAAGGCGGCGTGATCGGGCAGGGCCAGGATCAGCGCCGCGCGTTGCGGGGTCAGTTGCGCTCCGGCCAGATGGCCGGGATGGCGCAGCCAGGTCTGGCCCTCGGGGCCCCCCCGCGGGGCGAAACCCGCGATTCCGTCCAATGCGCCCTGAAAGCTGCCTTCGGTCAGCAGTTGGTCGATCAGCCGGGCGGCCAAGAGGCCCGGCAGGGCCCGGCGGGCGGCGCGGCTGCGGTGCAGGGCGGCCAGCGATGCGCCTGCACCTTCGGCCATGCGCGAGGCGACCCCCGCAACCACGGCGCCCGCGGCCTGCGCGCCGGCCATCCGCCGCTGAATGCGCTGTGAAAACATCACCTTCACCCCTTATTGTCTTGCACCCGGCAACGCTGCAATTCGACTGTGGCACCAATAGGGCGCCGGCATGGCCAGCCCGGCCCCGAATGCCGCTGCGACGCGATGCCCCCGATCCCGTCGAATGTGAACGAGGCCAAGGTTGACACTCCGGTAACAGCCCCCCAGATATGAAAGCCGAAGAAGGGGGAGGCCGGGCTGCCGATGGTCGGGGCCACGACCCTCCCGCCATGAAGGAAACGCGAATGAGCGATCTCAAACCCCAGGGACATCCCGTCCTGCCGCTGCGCGACATCGTGGTCTTTCCCCACATGATCGTGCCGCTGTTTGTGGGCCGCGAAAAATCGGTCCGCGCGCTGGAGGAGGTGATGGCCGAGGACCGGCAGATCCTGCTGTCCAGCCAGATCGACCCCACCGTGGACGAGCCGAGCGCCGAGGGCATCTATCGCACCGGCGTGCTGGCCAATGTCTTGCAATTGCTGAAACTTCCCGACGGGACGGTGAAGGTGCTGGTCGAGGGCAAGACCCGCGTCCGCATCACCGAATTCCTGTCGAACGAGTCGTATTTCGAGGCCCGCGTCGCGCCGCTGGACGAAGCGCCCGGCGATCAGTCGGTGGTCGAGGCGCTGCTGCGCAGCGTGGCCGAGGAGTTCGAGCGTTACGCCAAGATCAAGAAGAACATCCCCGAAGAGGCGCTGTCGGCCGTGTCCGACACGCGCGAACCCGCGCGTCTGGCCGATCTGGTCGCCGGGCATCTGGGGATCTCGGTCGCGCAGAAGCAGGAGCTTCTGGAAACGCTCGACGTGGCCGAGCGGATGGAGAAGGTCTATGGCCACATGCAGGGCGAGATGTCCGTCCTTCAGGTGGAGAAAAAGATCAAGTCCCGCGTGAAAAGCCAGATGGAGCGCACGCAGCGCGAATACTATCTGAATGAGCAGATGAAGGCCATTCAGAAGGAACTGGGCGATGGCGAGGACGGCCAGAACGAGCTGAACGAGCTGGAAGAACGCATCCGCAAGACCGAACTGTCGAAAGAGGCGCGCGAAAAGGCCGAGGGGGAGCTGAAAAAGCTCAAATCCATGAGCCCGATGAGCGCCGAGGCGACGGTGGTGCGCAATTACCTCGACTGGTTGCTCGGCGTGCCGTGGGGCGTGAAGTCGCGCGTCAAGAAAGACCTTGGCGCCGCGCAAAAGGTGCTGGATGCCGATCATTACGGTCTGGAAAAGGTCAAGGAACGCATCGTCGAATATCTGGCGGTGCAGGCGCGTTCGGCCAAGCTGAAAGGCCCGATCCTCTGCCTTGTCGGGCCGCCCGGCGTCGGCAAGACCTCGCTGGGGCGGTCTGTCGCCAAGGCCACGGGGCGCGAATTCATCCGTATCTCGCTGGGCGGGGTGCGCGACGAATCCGAGATCCGCGGCCACCGGCGCACCTATATCGGCTCCATGCCCGGCAAGATCATCCAGGCGCTGAAAAAGGCCAAGACGACCAACCCGCTGATCCTGCTCGATGAAATCGACAAGATGGGGCAGGATTTCCGGGGCGACCCGGCCAGCGCCATGCTGGAGGTGCTGGATCCGGAACAGAACGCGACCTTCGTCGATCACTATATGGAGGTCGAATATGACCTCTCGAACGTGATGTTCCTGACCACGGCCAACAGCTACAACATGCCCGGGCCGCTGCTCGACCGGATGGAGATCATCCCGCTGGCCGGCTATACCGAGGATGAAAAGCGCGAGATCGCGCGCCAGCATCTGCTGCCCAAGCAGATCGAGGCGAACGGTCTGAAAAAGGGCGAGTTCGCGGTCTCGGACGACGCGCTGAACCACGTCATCCGCTATTACACGCGCGAGGCCGGGGTGCGGAACCTGGAGCGCGAGATCGCCAAGCTCGCACGCAAGGCCGTGACCGAGATCCTTCAGAAGAAGGCAAAGACCGTGTCGGTGAATGAGGCCAAGGTGGAGGAATACCTTGGCGTCCAGCGTCACCGCTATGGTCTGGCCGAGAAGGAGGATCAGGTCGGTGTGGTGACGGGCCTGGCCTGGACCAGTGTCGGCGGCGATCTGTTGCAGATCGAGGCGCTGAAACTGCCGGGCAAGGGCCGGATGAAGACCACCGGGAAACTGGGCGATGTGATGAAGGAATCGATCGAGGCGGCCTCGAGCTATGTGCGCTCGATCAGCCCCGAGATAGGGGTGAAGCCGCCCAAGTTCGAGGCGATCGACATCCACGTCCACGTCCCCGACGGCGCCACGCCCAAGGACGGGCCGTCGGCCGGTCTGGCCATGGTGACGGCGATCGTCTCGGTGCTGACCGGGATCCCGGTCCGCAAGGACATCGCCATGACCGGCGAGGTGACGCTGCGCGGCAATGCCAGTGCCATCGGCGGGCTGAAGGAGAAACTGCTGGCGGCGCTGCGGGGCGGCATCAAGACCGTGCTGATCCCGCAGGAGAACGAGAAGGACCTGGCCGAGATTCCCGACAATGTGAAGGAAGGGCTGACGATCATTCCCGTGACCCATGTGCGCGAGGTTCTGGCCCGTGCCCTGGTGCGCGCGCCCGAGCCGGTGGAATGGGACGAAGCGGCCGAAGAGGCGGCCGCCATCGCCCGCGCCAAGGGCGAGCCGCAGACCGGCCAGACGGCGCATTGATCGCCCCCTTGGGGCCATGCAGACGGGCGCGGGCGCAAACCCCGCGCCCGTTTCGCTTTTTTCGGGTCCGGTGATTGCGCTGCGGCAAATCCGGCCTATTGTTGTTCCCAATCACGAAACAATGAGGGGCGGCATGGCCACGAAACTCTCGGATGCGAAACCGGCGGCACCGAAAACCCGCAAGACCACGACCGGCGTGACGAAGAAAAAGGCCCCCGCGCGGTCTGTGCCCAAGGCCGCGCCGGTGGCGGCCGCGCCTGCGCCCGTCGCCATGCCCGAACTGGTGGTGAAACCCGCGGTCCCGACGCTGAAGCTCAAGGCCCTGGTGGAACAGGTCGCCGCTGCCACCGGCGCGCGGAAGAACGGCCTCAAGGAAACGATCGAGGCGACGCTGGCCATCATCGGCAAGGCGCTGTCCGAGGGGCAGGAACTGAACCTGCCACCCTTGGGCAAGGCTCGGGTGGGCCGTCAGAAAGAGGCCGGAACCGGCGAGATGCTGGTCATCAAGCTCAAACGCGGCGGGGGCGAGAAAACGGCGAAAAAAGATGCGGTCGAGGGGGTTGCGGCCACCGAAGACTGAGGGTATTACCCCCGCATCGGGCGATTAGCTCAGCGGTAGAGCGCTTCGTTCACATCGAAGATGTCAGCGGTTCAAATCCGTTATCGCCCACCATCATTCCGCCGAAAGGCCCCGGATTTCCGGGGCCTTTCGCATTTCGGGCCCTTGCGTCACATTTCGCTCCTTTCGGCTGCGGCAGGCCGATCCCGCGTCTTTTTGCCCGAAATGCCGTGCCGATCGTCGATTCGAGATGTTCGCGGGCGCGGGTATCTGCGCCATGGGCCTGCGACCACGCATCATCGTTTCGCCTCTCGTTGCCACGAGAGAGGCTTGCCGGTCGCCGCGCGATCCGTTACTGCGGCGCGGGGGCGGTTAGCTCAGTTGGTAGAGCGTCTCGTTTACACCGAGAATGTCGGGGGTTCGAGTCCCTCACCGCCCACCATCCCCTTCGGCCACCTGTCGCGCGCCCAGCGTCATCGCGGTGACAAGCGCCGCGATCTCGTCGCGCAGCGCCTCTTGCGGCACGCCGATCAGCGTGTCGCGCAGTGACAGATGCACCACGCCATGCACCGCGCCAAACAGCGTGCGGATACGCAGGAGCATGCGCTCGGGCGGCAGGTCGGGGCGCAGCTTGCCCAGCGGGGCGATGATGCGGGCCAGCAGCAGCTGATGGTGCTGGCGATACCAGTCGGGCAGCGCCGGACCATGGCCGGGCAGGTCGAACAGCGCCAGCCACAGGTTGCGATTGGCCAGCGCGAAATCCAGATAGGCCCCGGCCAGCGCCTGGGTCAGCGCCTCGGGCGTGGGGGCGCGGGGCAGATCGGCGGTCAGGGCATCACCCAGCCGGGTCAGGGTGCGGGCATTCACCGCCAGCGCCAGCGCGCCCAGATCGTCAAACCCCTTGTATAGCGCGCCAAGCGCGCAGCCCGCGCGGCGGGTGATGGCGCGGGCCTTCAGCCCCTCTGGCCCGTGTTCGGCCAGTTCGGCCTCGGCGGCGTCGATCAGGCGGCTGCGCAGGGCGTCGATTCGGTCAGCGGACATGGGGCACCTCGGTTACGGGTCAATTCACGGGGGCGGTCAGCCGGATCTGGGGATGGTCGCCCGGCGTGCAACCCTGCGGCGCGATCCGGGGGTGGGGGCGTTGCGCTTTGGTTGCAGTCGGGATCAGACCGGCAGGCCCAGATCGCGGCACAGCCCCTCCAGCGCGGCAATGGACCCGGCATAGGCGCGGCCCGCCTTGGGAAAATCCACCGGCTGCTTTCGATAGAAGGCCAGCCAATGCGCCGCCTCGTCCACGGGATAGCTGTTGGACCACGCCCCCCGGCTGAGGGTGAAGCTGGTCCGATCATCTGACAATATCGCCTTCATCCGGGCGTTTTCGCGCAAGCGGCGGGGCAGGGTCAAGCCCAGCCTGCGCAGATGCACAATACCCGCGCGCGCAAGGCGGGTGACCGCGCGGCCCTTGCCGCCTATCTTTGCCACACAGACAGGAGGAACGGATGAGCTGGAACCCCATTCTCGACCCGCAGATCCCCATCGGCGATGCCGTCGATGCAATCGAAACCGTGATCGTCGCCCGCGCCCGCGATCTGGGCGGGTTCGAGGTGCGCCGGGCGCTGCCCTCGGTCGCGCGGCAGATGGTCGGCCCCTTCATCTTTTTCGACCAGATGGGCCCGGCCGAGTTTCTGACCGGGCAGGGGATCGACGTGCGCCCGCATCCGCATATCGGTCTGTCGACGGTGACCTATCTCTTGCGCGGGCGGATGCATCACCGCGACAGTCTGGGCACCGATGCCTGGATCGAACCGGGCGCGGTCAACCTGATGACGGCGGGGATCGGTATCACCCATTCGGAACGCACCGATGGCGAGTTGCGCCTGCGGCCCCACGGGCTGTTCGGGCTGCAAAGCTGGATGGCGCTGCCGAAGGACCGTGAGGATGACCCGGCCGCCTTTCACCATACCGCCCGTGCCGCCCTGCCGGAGCTGGAGGGCGAGGGCAAGCGCCTGCGCCTGATCCTGGGCCATGGCTGGGGCGAGCGCGCGCCGGTGCCGCTGGCCAGCGAGACGCTTTATGCCGATGCCGAGCTGGCGCCGGGCGCGCGGCTGCCATTGCCCGACGATCACGAGGATCGCGGCGTCTATGTCGTCGAGGGCGAGGTCAGCCAGGCCGGCACCGCCTATGGCGCGGGGCAGATGCTGATCTTCCGCCCCGGCGATGCGATCAGCGTCACCGCCGGGCCGCAGGGGGCGCGGCTCATCGTGCTGGGCGGGGCGACGATGGATGGCCCGCGCCATATCTGGTGGAATTTCGTGGCCTCCAGCAAGGAGCGGATCGAGGCCGCGAAAGAGGCCTGGCGCGCCGGAGACTGGGCGCATGGGCGGTTTTCCCTGCCGCCCGGCGATGATGCCGAGTTCATCCCGGCCCCGGAAAAGTGATGCCTTTCCAGTAATTTGCGCGAATCGTAAAAAATCCGCGCAAGGCCGCTTGACGCCGCCCGCGCCGCCCCGTAATAACCGCCCCACATCCGGGCGCTGGCCCGGGCGGCATGCGGTGGTAGCTCAGTCGGTTAGAGTACCGGCCTGTCACGCCGGGGGTCGCGGGTTCGAGCCCCGTCCACCGCGCCACCGCCCGCCAGCGCCCCGGATGTGTGATCGCGCGGTGGTAGCTCAGTCGGTTAGAGTACCGGCCTGTCACGCCGGGGGTCGCGGGTTCGAGCCCCGTCCACCGCGCCACTTCTGCAAAAGCCGCCCCTCGGGGCGGCTTTTTGGTTTCCGGCTGCTAGAGGCCGAGCGTCGCAAGCAAGTGCAGCAGCCAGACGAACTTTTGGGGATAGGCTGCCGCGATGGACTTCAGGACCGCAGCCTTGTTTAGCAGGATATCGGCGGCAGTGAGGACGGCAGGGTTGAACGGTGCGCCTGCAATTTTCTCCGCCGCCGTTTCCAGCGCTTTCGCGGCAAAGGTCTTCACGCTCCAACCCAGACCCTTGCCGGTTGCCTTGATCCCGCGCCAAAGACCATGGGCCAGCGCGGCCATGATATTGCCGAACGAATCCAGCAACCCTGCCGCAGCAATGGGGTCTTGCGGATCTTCCTGTGCCAGATTGCGCAGGTCGCGCAGCCGGGCGGGAATGGTCGGATCGACGCCGACCCGTTCCGCCAGTGCCGCTTCGATTTCGGCGATCCGGGGCAGGGTCTTGCGCAGCGTCTCGGGGTTTGCCGGGGTTTCGGCTGCCAGGTCGCGATAGGCGCGCCATTCGGGGAATCGTTCCAGATAAAGCGAAAGTGCGACGGCGAATTCCTGCAATTCCGCAACATCGTCTTCGGGCAGGGCGCTGTCGCCGGTGGCGCGGGCCAGCCGGATCACCCTTTGGCCATGGGTGCCGATAGCAATGGGCGATCCGCTGTCAAAAGCCTCGCCCAAGGCGGCGGAGAGGCGCGTCAGGGCGCGGCCGAGATTGGGCACATGATTGTCCACGCGGGGCAGGATCGGAGCGAGATCAGCCAGATAGTCGCGCAGCGTCTGCCAGCCCTCCCGCGCAAGTGCCCGGCCGGGATCGTCCAGCCCGTCGCCGGGGTCGAAAGGCCGCAAGACACCGTCAATCTCGACCACCTGCAACGGCGCGGTGAACCGCGCCGGGTTTGCCGGAGGCTCCAACTCCTGAGTAGGATGGAGCATCATGAGCAAGACGACGAACAAGTTTTCCCCTGAAGTGCGCGAGCGGGCGGTGCGGCTGGTCTTCGACAACGAAGG
>NZ_VKKX01000052.1 GCF_008271655.1 Gemmobacter caeruleus | reverse complement strand
GGCTTGATCCACCCGACTTCGGCCGTTTGCGCGACGACAGACACCGCTCGGGGCGAAAAACGCTTGCCCAGCGAGCAAAATCAGGCGATCTTGAAGTCAAGCGGCAGGCCACTTGGGGAATGTCGGTGTAATGGTCGCTGACGCGGATGAAATAGGTGCCGCTGCTGGCGGCGGTCCAGTCCAGCGTGCCGCCATCGTAATTGGTGCGCAGCACCTGACCCGAGGCATTGAGCAGCTCGATCCGCATATGGGCGTTGGTGCCCAGTGCCGCCGTCAGCGAAAAGTCATAGCTGCGGCCGGCGATCAGGTTCACGCGGAACATGTCCACGTCATTCGACTGATCGAGGTTGGAGCTGATATTGCCCGATCCGCCGATCACCGCGGTGGTCGCGGTGGTGTTCACGATCGTGTCGCCCATGCGCGAGACGATGGTATATTGGCCCTCGGCCTCCTCGTCGCCGGAATAGTGGTCACTGACGCGCAGGAAATAGGTGCCGGTGGTCAGGGCCGTCCAGTCCAGCGTGCCGCCATCGTAATTGGTGCGCAGCACCTGGCCGCTGCCATTGACCAGTTCGATCATCATATGGGCGCCGCTGCCCGCCGCCGCGATCAGCGAGAAATCGTAGGTCAGCCCGGCGGTCATGTTCACCCGGAACATGTCAACGTCTTTCGACTGGCCCAGTTCGCGCGTGGTGCTGCCGGTGCCGGCAATCGCCACCTGCGTGGCGGTGGTGCCGATGACATCGTCATTCAGCCCGGAGGTGAGGAAATAGTTGCCCTCTGCGGCACTGTCGTTGCGGTAATTGTCAAAGATGCGGATGTAGTAGGTGCCGCTCGCGGTGGCGGTAAAACCAATCCGGCCAGTGTCGGTGTTGGTGCTGAGGATCTGGGTCGTCGGGCTGAGCAGTTCGAACTGCATATTGGCGCCCGAACCCGCCTCGGCGATCAGCTGGAAATCATAGGTATAGCCCGCGACGAGGTTGACCTTGAAATAATCGTAATCTTCATTTGCCTCCAGCGCGTTGGAAATCACCCCCTGGCTCAGCCAGTAGGACGTGGAAGTATTGCCGGGAACGTCGGGCATGTCGGTCTCCTCAAATCGCAACTGCAACGCAGGGTGGTGGCGTGCATCACAAAGGCACGCCGACGGTGCGCCAGTCATGCCCCGGAGAGGCCGCAGAGGAAAGGGGTTAAAGGTTTATTTCGCGCGTGCAGGCACAAACCAAAGTTTATGCGGCCCGCATTTCGCGCATTTCACGAATTTTACCACCCGGTCAGGTATGGAATTCCATAGGATCAAGGGCTTGCGGCCTCTGCCCCGATTTCGCCACAACCCGCCACAGTTTCCACATCATGCACACACAGTTTCGCCACAATTGCGCGTGGCGGGTGGCGAATCGTGCGGCCCCGGCCCTAGTCTGCGCCTTGCCGCCCTGGTTGCAGGCCCATGGGGGGCGCGTTCCTCGTATCCTTCATGAACAGGTGTGACATGCCGCTGCTTCCCCCGCTTCAACCCGCCCCGACCGGGCCTTTCCTCCAGACGCTGACCGGCGCCGCGGGGGCCGAGACCCTGACCGGCGGCTCTGGCGCCGACCTGATCTATGGCGGTGGCGGCAATGACACGATCCGCGGCAATGGCGGTAATGACTACCTCGCAGGCGGTGCCGGGCAGGATGCGCTTCTGGGCGGGCCGGGCAATGACACGCTGCTGGGCGATGATGGCAATGACGCGCTCTATGGCGGCGCGGGGCGCGACCTCCTGTTCGGCGGGGCGGGCAATGACCTGCTGCATTCCGGCGCGGGCGACAGCACGCTGGTTGGCGGCGCGGGGTCGGATGTGCTGGTGGCGCGGCAGTTGGAGGGCGGGCTGAAATTCCTGTTCGGGGGCGAAGGCGCCGACAGGTTCGACCTGCAATATGTCTCTGCCGCCAGCTATTCCGAGGCCGTGCTGGCGGATTTCACCCTGGGGCAGGACAGCTTTACCGTCGATGGCGTCGCCGGCGACACGGTGATGAATGCCGGGAACCTGATCACGGTCGCGGGCCGGCAGCTCTGGGTCACGCTGGCCGGCGGCGACAATGTCGTCTTTGAGGATGTGACGGCCGAGGCCGCGCAGATGACCTGGGGCCTGACCGGCAATGACACGATCATGGGCGACAATCGCGCCAACCGGCTGTTCGGCGGCGAGGGCGACGATGTGCTGGACGGCGATTACGGCAATGACCTGCTGGTCGGCGGCGCGGGGCGCGACACGCTGCTGGGCGGGTCGGGCGATGACATCCTGGGCGGCAACAGGGGCGCCGACCTGCTGATCGGCGATTTCGGCAATGACACGCTGTTTGGCCATTCCGATCAGGACACGCTGTTCGGCGGGGCTGGCAATGACCAGATCTGGGGGGGCGACCAATCCTCGCATCTGTTCGGCGACGATGGCAATGACTGGTTGCAGGCCCGCCTCGGCAAGGGCGGCGACAGCCGGCTGACCGGGGGCGCCGGGCAGGATGCCTTTGATTTCTTCAACCCCACGGCCGGCAAGGGCGCGCATTCGGTCATCACCGATTTCAGCAGCGGTGAAAGCGTGACGATCGGCGGCCAGTCGCTCTCGGCCTATATCGCCGCGCAGGGGCTGGGCTTTGACGAAACCGCCGCTGGCGGCCGGCTGGTGCTGGCGGCGGGCGCGGGCTCGATCACCTTCGAGGGCTGGACGGCCCTTGGCCTTGCCGCCGAATTCGGCTGGACCGGCGTTCTGGGCTGATCGCGCGGGCCGCGGTTTTGCGCAGGGGGGCGGGCCCGGTCAGCCGGGCTTTGCCCCCTTGCAGAACATCTCGTAGACCATGCCGATGGCGGTCGCGACCTTGGGATCCTGGATCGAATAGAACATGGTCTTGCCGTCGCGCCGGCAGGAAACCAGCCCCTCCAGCCGCAACCGCGCGAGCTGCTGGCTCACCGCCGCCTGGCGCGATGACAGCAGCGCCTCCAGCTCGCTGACCGATTTCTCGCCCGATTGCAGATGGCACAGGATCATCAACCGCCCCTCATGCGCCAGTGCCTTGAGGAACCCGGCCGCCGCCGTGGCCTGGGTCAGCATCTCGTCCGGCGGCAGCACACCGCAGGATTCGGGGTCGGGGGGCAGGGTTTCAACGGACATGACAGGTTCCGGGATCAACAGGGCATGTATCAGAATATGTGCATGTCGCGGAAAAATCCAATGCGACGCTCAGCCGCCATGCACAAAACCGCCATAGGCACCCTGGCTGAACACCAGCGGCGCCCCGTCGCGCAGCACAAAGCGTTCCACATGACCCAGGATGATGCAGTGATCACCGCCGTCATGGCAGGCCACCTGCCGGCAATCGAACCGGGCCAGCGCCCCGGGAATGACCGGCACGCCCTCGGGCGTCCGCTCATGCGCCAGCCCGTCAAAGCCGGGACCGCCGCGGGCAAAACGCGCGATCAGCGCGAATTGCTCCACCCCCAGCACATGAATGGCATAGCGCGGCGCAGAGACAAAGATGTCGAACCGGGCCGAGCGTCGGGCAGGCGACCACAGGACCAGCGGCGGATCGAGCGAAACCGAGGCGAAACTGTTCGCCACGAACCCCGCCGCCCCCTCTGGCCCCTCGGCCGTGACCAACGTGACCCCGGTCGCGAAGCGGCCAAGCGCATCGCGGAACTCCCGCTGGGTGGCGGGGCCGGTGGTCTTCACGATATCTTTCATTCCGCTGGTCTTTCCTCTGTCCGCGCCAGTCTCTTTTGCGATATCGGCAGGTTTTGGGCAAGATCGGGCCTTTCGCGGGGTCTGGCCGCCGCGCGGGGCTTTTCGCCGCCCCGACAG
Source organism: Gemmobacter caeruleus (assembly GCF_008271655.1). Lineage (GTDB taxonomy): Bacteria > Pseudomonadota > Alphaproteobacteria > Rhodobacterales > Rhodobacteraceae > Gemmobacter > Gemmobacter caeruleus. Next base: position 236,779 of record NZ_VKKX01000052.1, on the reverse strand, counting down.
GCGGCTAGGCAAGGAGGAACGAGTTCGGAACCCCTGCCATGCTGACCGCCTACCGCCCCGAAAACGGCAAGATGATCGCCGGTGCGCCGCCCGAAACGGCGCTCTGGATCGACCTGTTCCAGCCCACCGAGGCCGAGATTGCCCGCCTCGCCACACTTGGAATCGCCATCCCCTCGCTGGCCGACATGGAGGAGATCGAGCTGTCGAACCGGCTTTATCACGAGGATGCGGCGCATGTGATGACCATCGTGACCACCGGCCAGACCGCCGCGGGCACCCGCATCTCGGGGCCGGTCACCTTCATCCTGACGCGCGAACGGCTGGTGACGGTGCGCCATCACACCCCCCGCCCCTTCGAGACCTGGCCCAACCGCGCCGGCAAGGCCGCCGCCGGCACCGCCAGCCCCGGCGCCATCCTGCTGGGCCTGGCCGAGGAAATCATCGGCCGCCTCGCCGACCATCTGGAGGAAACCAGCCGCGGCCTCGACAGCGTTTCGGCCACGATCTACGCCGCCGACCCGGCGCTGCGCACGCAGGAACGGCTGCAACTGACGCTGCAACAGGTGGGCCGCGAAGGCGAGATGCTGGGCCGGCTGCGCCTGTCGCTGCTGACACTGGGCCGCGCCATCGGCTTTGTCATGCCGCTGCCCGAGATGCGCCCGCTGGCAGAGGTCGCCGCCACCCTGTCACGCGACCTGCAAGCGCTGGAGGTCCATGCCGATTTCCTCGGGCAGCGCGTCGCGCTGGCCTCGGATGCGACCCTGGGCATGATCGACCTTGCGCAGAACGCAACCGTGCGCATCGTCTCGGTCGTCTCGGCGCTGTTCCTGCCGCCGACGCTGATCGCCTCGATCTATGGCATGAACTTTGCCCGCATGCCCGAACTGGCACAGCCCTGGGGCTATCCGATGGCGCTCGGGCTGATGCTCGCCTCGGCACTGCTGACCTGGGCCTATTTCAAGTGGAAGAAATGGCTGTGATCCTGGGCAATGCGCAGATCATCCTGCCCGACCGCGTCACGCGCGGCGCGCTGCATGTGGCGGGCGGGCGCATCGTCGCGCTGGAGGAAGGCACCGCCCTGCCCCCGGGCGCCGAGGATTGCTGCGGCGATTTCCTCGCCCCCGGCCTGATCGAACTGCATACCGACAATCTCGAACGCCATATAGAGCCGCGCCCCAGGGTGCATTGGCCGCATGAGATGGCGATCCTCGCCCATGATGCCGAACTGGCGGCCTGCGGCATCACCACCGTCTTCGACGCGCTGCGCGTGGGCTCGCTCCCCTCGCGCAACAAGGGCAATTACGGCGAGTATGCCCGCGGCCTTGCCGACGAGATCCTCGGCCTGCGCGCGGCGGGGGTGCTGAAGATCAGCCACCGCCTGCATCTGCGCGCCGAGATCTGCTCCGAAACCCTGCCCGAGGAACTGGCGAAATTCGGCCCCGCCGATCAGGTCGGCATCGTCAGCCTGATGGACCACACGCCCGGCCAGCGGCAATTCCGCGATCTGGCGCAGTTGCGCGCCTATCTCACCGGCAAGCACGGCTTCACCGCGGCGGAATTCGACCACCACGTCGCCGACCGCATCGCCCTGTCGGAACGGGTCGGCCCCGCGCATGAGGCGGCGGCGGTGGCGGCCGCGGCCCGGCTGGGCGCGCATCTGGCCAGCCATGACGACACGACGGCCGATGATGTCGCCCGCTCGGCCCGCCATGGCGTGCGCTTTGCGGAATTTCCCACCACGCTTGCCGCGGCCGAAACCTGCCGCCGGACCGGTATCGCGGTGATGATGGGCGCGCCGAACCTCATCCGGGGCGGATCGCATAGCGGCAATGTCGCGGCGCAGACCCTCGCGCTGGCGGGCTGCCTCGACATCCTCTCCTCCGATTATGTCCCGGCGGCATTGCTCACGGCGGCGCTGCGACTGGGCGATCTCTGGGGCAATCCCGCGCGCGGCATCGCCACCGTCACCGCCGCCCCCGCCGCCGCGACCGGGCTGCACGATCGCGGCCGCCTCGCCCCGGGCCTGCGCGCCGACCTGATCCGCTTTCGCCGCCACGGCGCCAGCGCATTGTTGCGCGGGGTCTGGGTCCGGGGCGCCCGCGTCGCCTGACCCCTTCATCTGTTCACAAATATCCTGCGGGGAGGTCCGGAGGGGTGCAAAACCCCTCCGGCGCGGGCCGTCGCGGCAAGGCCATGGCGGCCAGAGCCGGCCTCAATTCATGCCAAGCGCCTGCTTGTACATCTCGAGGATCGCCTCCTCCTCGGCGATGTCATCGGCCTTGCGTTTGCGCAGGGCGATGATCTTTTTCATCACCTTGGTGTCATAGCCGCGCCCCTTGGCCTCGGCCATCACCTCTTTCTGCTGTTCGGTGATGTCCTTCTTTTCGGCCTCGAGCTGCTCATAGCGCTCGATGAACTGGCGCAGCTCATCCGCCGTCACATTATAGGGATCGTCGCTCATGCTTGCCTCTTGTCTGGGGTTTTATCTGGGTTTGCCCTTCCCTAGCCGTGGCGGCGGGCGGGGGTCAAGTCGCGGCGGGGTCCGAGATCGGCGGCGTTCCTTCTGATACCTTTGCACACTTGCCAGCGGCGCGCGGCTCGGCTACCCCGGATTGGCGGGCCGAGCCCGCACGATTTTGCGCCAGAGGCAAGCATCCGGGAAGGTGCGGGCGCAACGCGGAACAAGACCGGACAGGGGATGTGACATGGATTGGTTGGTGGGGATCGGTGCGGTGATCGCACTGGCTGGGGTCGCCGGGCTGATCTGGTGCATCCTGCTCGCGCTCAAGGCCCGCAAGAGCGCCGCGAATGACGATGACCTGCGACTGCGGCTGCAACGGGTGGTGCTGCTGAACATGGGCGCGCTCGGGGTTTCGGCGCTTGGGCTGATGGTGGTGGTGGCCGGCATCGTGCTGGCCTGACCGGGCCTCAGCCCAGATCGGCAAAGCGGCCCCCCCTGCCCGCCAGTTCGGCCAGCAGCGGCGCGATGGCCCAGAGGTCGGGCGCCTCCTCGGCCCATCCTTCCAGATCGCGGCGCAGGATCATCAGCCCGCGCCGGTCGGCCCAGAACATCGGTCCGCCCTGCCAGCGCGGAAAACCCGCCCCCGTGACCAGCGCAAAGTCGATCTCGTCGGCCGAGACGACGATCCCGCGCCCCAGCAGCCGGGCACCCTCGTTCACCATGGCGGCCAGAATGCGGTGAAGGATCGGGCGCTGCACGGCCTCGGGCGTGGCGGGGCGCGGCTGCGCACCCTCTGGCGCCAGTTGCGGCAGGCCAAAGCCCGCCAGCGCCGCCGCCAGATCGCCCGGCTCCACCCCTTGCGCGGTCAGATGCGCGACCGCGGCGCGACCCGCCGCCATCACGCGGCCCGGCACGCCGCCGGGGGCCGCGCTGCGCAAGACGCCAAGACCCAGCCCCCGCGCCAGGGCCTGCGCGCGCAGCACCTGCGCGGGCGCGGTGTATGGGGTCACCACGATCTCGGCCAGCCGCGCGCCGGCAGGGCGAAAGCCCAGCAGATCGGCCGCGCGCGTGCCGGGATCGACCGCGCCGCGCCCGATCAGCGCCAGCAGCGTGCCGGGCGGCGTGGCCTCCATCGCCTCGGGCAGCAGCCGATCATCGGCGGCCAGAACCGCATCGCATTCCGACAGCGCCGCCGCCGCCAGCCCGGTGCCCAGCCGCGCCCATTCCGCGTCGCGCGCGGCCTCGGTCAGGCGATTGTCGGCCACCGCCTTGTCATGCTGCGCCGCGATCCGCTCCAAGGCCTGCACCAGCTGCGGCCGCGTCGGATCGACCAGCGTCACCGACAGGCCCGCATGCAGCGCCGGCAGCGCCAGATCGGCTGCCGCCGCCCCCATCAACCCCAGCCGCCGCACCGGCGGCAACTCGGGGCGCGGGGTGATCCGGGTCTCGGCAAAGCGCGCGGCGCGGCGTTCGGCAAAAAAGGCGTGGCGCAGGCCGCGCGATTCCGGGGTATCGACCAGATCGGCAAAGGCCGCAGCCTCGAAATCGAGGCCCGCCTCAAAGGGCAGAAGCTGCGCCGCCTCCACGCAGTCAACGATGCGGCGCGGCGCAGGCAGCCGCCCCGAGGCGACCCGGCCGCGCCAGGCTGCGACCGCCTGCTGATAGGCCAAGCCGTCGCGCAGCCCCTCGCGCCGGTCGGCGCTGCGGCGCGGCGGCATGCCCGCAAGATCGGCCGCGCGTTGCAGGGCGGCCAGGTCCAGCCCCTCCTCCACCACGCGGTCCAGCAGGCCAAGCGCCAATGCCTCGGCCGCCGGCACCGGGCGCCCGGTGATCATCAGCCGCAGCGCCTGATCGGCGCCGATCAGCCGGGGCAGGCGCTGCGTGCCCCCCGCCCCGGGCAGGATGCCCAGCGTCACCTCGGGCAGACCGACCTGCGCCGAGGCCAGCGCCACCCGGCCATGCGCGGCCAGCGCCAGTTCCAGCCCGCCGCCAAGCGCCGTGCCATGCAGCGCCGCCACCACCGGCTTTTGGCAGGCCTCGATCCGGTTGCACAAAGCGGGCAATTGCGGGTCGCGGGGCGGGGCATCGAATTCGCGGATATCGGCCCCGGCGGGAAAGCTGCGCCCGGCGGCGCGCAGCACGATGGCCGCAATGGCGGGGTCGGCCTCCGCCGCCTCGATCGCCTGCCAGAGCGCCTGTCGCAGCGCATGGCCAAGCGCGTTGACCGGCGGCGCATCCAGGATCAGCACAGCCGTCATGCCGTGATCGACCCGTGTCACCAGCCCTGCGCCCGCCGCATCATCCGCCATCTTGCCCCCAAGATCCCGCGCCGCCAGGGCGCGCCCCATCTTCGCAGTAAGAATCGAAACGGGGCGGATGGCAATCCCGCCCCGCCCCGAAAACGCTGTCGCGCAAGGGTTTTTCGCCGTCAGACCGGCATGTTGTCGAAACCGTCCTCGATCATCTCGTCCAGATCGGTGTCCACCTGCGCGGCCCTGCGCGCCTCGGCGGGGCGTTCGGCCCCAAGCCCCCTGGCCGGCAGGATGCCCATCAGCCCCTGCATTTCCGCCAGCAACAGCGCGAGGGCGGCCTGTTGCGCCTGCTGCATGTCCTGAACCTGCATCCTGCCTCTCCTTCTGTCAGGCCGCGCAATTGCGGCAGAACGGGGTGAAGGGCAGCACATCCAGCCGCTCTTCGCCAATCTCGGCGCCGCATTTCGCGCAGGCGCCATATTCCCCCTCGGCGATGCGGGCCAGCGCCGCCTCGATCATGCGGATTTCCTGCTGGCCGGAAAGGCCGATCCCCTCCAGCACCTCATCGCCCTCGCGCTCGGTCGCCATTTCCTCCCAGTCGCGGGCGTCATGGCTGTCAAGCTCGGCCTCGATCTCGTCGAGGCGGGTCTGCAATTCGGCCAGCCGGGCCTCAAGCTGGGCCTTGCGGGCGGAAACGGGGGTCTTCGTCGTCATCGCGTCCTCTCCTCCTGTTGCGCTTCTCCGGTCTAGCCGCCAGCCTGCGCCCTTGCCTTGACTCAGGTCAAGAACTTGCCAAAGACATATTCAAACCTTGCAATGCGTCTGACGCCGCCTATATGCTGGCGCAAACCAGCGGAGATCCCCGATGACCCTGTCCCCCGCCGTGCATGCGTTTTTCGACGAGGCCACGAACACCATCACCTATGTCGTGCAGGAACCGCAGGGCCGCGGCTGCGCGGTGATCGACAGCGTTCTGGATTTCGACTATGCCTCGGGGCGGACCGATACAAGATCGGCCGATGCGGTCATCGCCTTTATCCGCGAAAATGATCTTGATCTGCAATGGGTTATGGAAACCCATGTCCATGCCGACCACCTGTCGGCGGCGCCCTATATCCAGGAACGGCTGGGCGGGCAGATCGGCATCGGCGAAAGGATCACCGTCGTTCAGGAAACCTTTGGCAAGATCTTCAACGAGGGCACGCGGTTCCAGCGCGACGGGTCGCAATTCGACCGCCTGTTCCGCGAGGGCGATGTCTTCATGATCGGCCAGATGCGCGGCGAGGTATTGCATACCCCCGGCCATACCCCGGCCTGCCTGACCTATGTGATCGGCGACGCGGCCTTTGTGGGCGATACGCTGTTCATGCCCGATTTCGGCACGGCGCGCTGCGATTTTCCCGGCGGCTCGGCCGAGACGATGTTTGATTCCGTGCAAAAGATTCTGGCGCTGCCCGATGCGACGCGCATCTTCGTCGGGCATGACTACAAGGCGCCGGGGCGCGACGTCTATGCCTGGGAAACCACGGTGGGCGCGCAAAAGGCGCTGAATGTCCATGTCGGCGCCGGGCGCAGCCGCGCGGATTTCGTCGCCATGCGGCAGGCGCGCGATGCGACGCTGGCCATGCCCCGGCTGATCATTCCCTCCTTGCAAGTGAACATGCGGGCGGGGCAAATGCCCGAACCGGAGGAGAATGGCGTGAGCTATCTCAAGGTGCCGGTGAACGGGATCTGACCGGCCCCGGCCGGCGGCAGGAACAGGACGCGCGCGATGATGGAAACGGACTGGCTGCTCGGCTTTGCCGGGGGGTTGATGATTGGCGGGGCGGCGGCGCTGTATCTGCTGGTCAACGGGCGGATCATGGGGGCCTCGGGGATCCTGGGCGGGCTGCTTGATGGATCGGACCGCGCGCATTGGCCCGAAAGGCTGAGCTTTCTGGCCGGGCTGATCGGCGTGCCGCTGCTGCTCGCGCCGCTCTGGGCGCCGGAAACGCATCTGACTGGCAATCCGGCGGTGATCGTGGCGGGCGGGCTGCTGACCGGGATCGGCACGCGGCTGGCCAATGGCTGCACCTCGGGGCATGGGGTCTGCGGCATTTCGCGGCTGGCGCCGCGCGGCATCGCGGCGACGGTGTTCTACATCCTGGCCGGGGGCGTGACGGTGGTGCTGTTCCGCCATGTCTGGGGGCTGATCTGATGCAACGCAATCTGTTTGCCCTGCTGGCGGGCGGGCTGTTCGGCGCGGGGCTGCTGGTCTCGGGCATGGTGGACACGAGCAAGGTGCAGGGCTGGCTCGACGTGTTTGGCGCCTGGGATCCGACGCTGGCCTTCGTGATGGGGGGTGCGATCCTGCCGATGGCGATGGCCTGGGCGGTGGCGCGGCGGCGGGGCGTCTCGCTTCTTGGCACGCCGATCCCGGCGCGGGCGGAGCCCAGGCTGGACCATGCGCTGATCCTCGGCTCGGTGATGTTCGGCGCGGGCTGGGGGCTGGCCGGGCTTTGCCCGGGGCCGGCGCTGGCGGTGCTGGGTTTCGGCGGATGGGGCGGCGGGCTCTTTCTTCTGGCGATGGGGCTGGGTATGGTGGCGGCACCCGCATTGCGCCGCCGGCTTGACCGGCTGCCCGCCTGAAGGAATTGCCCCGCATGGACATCCGCGCCCTGACCCCGACCTATGCCGTCTCGCCGCAAATCGCGCCGGAGGACCTGCCCGCGATCAAGGCGGCGGGCTATGTCACCGTGATCGACAACCGCCCCGATGCCGAGATCCCGGCCGATCTGCATACCGACCCGATGCGCCTTGCGGCCGAGGCGGCGGGGCTGCGCTTTGTCGCCAATCCGGTGATCGGCGGCGCGATCACCGAGGAGAATGTCGCGGCGCAGCGCGCGGCAATCGGCGAAAGCGCCGGCCCGGTCTTTGCCTATTGCGCCAGCGGCAACCGTTCCTCGGTGGTCTGGGCGCTGGCCCATGCCGGCACGCAAAGCGCGGATGAGCTGATCGGCATTCCGGCCCGTTTCGGCTATAATCTGGAATGGCTGCGCCCGGCGCTGGAACAAGCCTGATCCCTATCCCGTCTTGGCCAGCGGCAGCGCGGGCGCGTCAGGTTGGGTCACCGCGACGGCGGCGGGGGCCGCTTCCTGGCCCGAGATCTGGCTGAGGCGCAGCGCGCGCTGGCCGCGGGCCTGACCCAGACGCGCCAGACCCCGGCAGCGCCCGTCCAGCCCCGCAAGTTCGATCCGGTCAAGTGCCGCTTGCGGCAGGTGCAGCACGGCGCCCGGCGCCAGCGCCAGCAGCGCCGAAAGCGGCAGGGTGATGCGGGTCAGCACGCCCTGCACCACCACCTCGGCCTCCATCACACCGGCGACCAGCGCAGCCTGGAAATCCGCGCCCTGTGCCGGTTCCGGCCCGGGCTGTGGCGGCGCGCGATGCGGGCGGCGGCCATGCCCCTCGGCCGGGAGGGCGAGGATCAGATCGCCCTGCCGCACCCCGCCCAGATCGCAGCGCAGCACCAGCACCTTGTAGGCGGTATCTTCCAGCAGCAGGGCCAGCGGCCGCGCCTCGTCAAGGTAGCTCGCGTAGCGAAAGCCGTCGGTCCAGACCAGATCCTCTTCGGCCAGCAGCCCCTCCTCCAGCCCGAGCAGCACCTGATCGGCCCAATCGGCCACCATGGCGGCATCGGTGCGCGTGGGCTTGCGCGGCAGGACCGGCTGCGCGCTGACCCGGCCCAGCGTCTGCGCCTCGATCAGACCGGCCAGAAGGTCGGGCGACAGGATCATCGCTCCCATGGCGGCGCGCGGCCCCTCCAGCAGCAGGATCAGGCCGCGTTCGGGGGGCAGTTCCAGCAGTTCCGCCAGCGAATAGCGATGCGAGCGCACCGCCGGGCATTCCAGCACCAACCCAAAGCCGTCGCGCGCGGCACGCGCCAGTGCCAGCGGCAGCGCCCGTTCCGCCCCGCTTTCCGGGGCGGCGGCCGCCCGCGCCGCACCGACAAGCTTGCGTCGGATGATGCCCTGATCCACAGCGTCTTCTCCCGCCCGTTCCGTGCCGGAAGGCCCGGCCCCGTCAGAATGGACGCGAAAGACCTAACAAAGCGTTACGCTGCATCCGCGAAGGGATGTTTTTCCAGCCGCAAGGGCAGCGTCACACGAAAGGCCGCCCCGCCCTGCGCCGGCAGATAGGCGATGGTGCCCCCCAGATTGGCCATGATCTCGCGGCAGATCGCAAGGCCGAGCCCCGCCCCGCCGGCCCGGGCAGAATCGGTCAGCCGGGTGAATTTCTCGAAGATGATCTGCTGCTTGTCCTTGGGAATGCCCGAGCCATTGTCGATGAAATCGACGATCACCCGCGCCCCGCGCTGCTTGACGTTGATCTTCAGCTCCGGCCGCGCGGCGTCGCAATATTTGCGGCTGTTGGAGATCAGGTTGATGAAGACCTGCGCCAGCCTGTCGGGGTCGGTGCGCAGGAACAGCGCCTCGGACGGCAGGTCGCGATGCACGACGAAGACCCGTTCCGGCCGGGTCTGGCCAGCCGCCCGCAACGCCTTGTCGATCAGTTCGTTCAGGTTCGCCAGCCGCAGGTCAAGCTGCACCGTGCCGTTTTCCAGCACGCTGAGATTGAGCAGGTCATCCAGCAGCCGCGTCAGGCGAATCGCCTCGTCATGGATGATGCGCGCCTGCTGCGCCGCCATTTCGGGGGGCACGTCGCCTTCCATCAGGATCTCGGAAAAGGCGCGGATGGAGGTCATGGGCGTGCGCAATTCATGGCTGATCTGGCTGAGAAAGGCATCCTTCTGGATCGAAAGCTGGGTCAGTTTTTCATTGGCCTCGCGCAGTTGGCGGGCGGTGCGTTCCAGTTCCTCGCGCTGGCTTTCCAGCGTGCTGGAATATTCCATGATCTGCGCGGTTTCATCGGCGACGCGGATCAGGTCGGCCACCGTCACCCGCGCGCGCCCCGCCAGTTCGGCGATCATCGCATGGGCGGCGGCGGCCCCCACGGCGCCGGCCAGTTTCCGTTCCAGCGCATCCAGAAATTCCGGGGTCGGATCGGGCAGATAGCCGCCAGTGCCCTGCGCCTGCGCGGCGGTTTCAAAGAAGGCGAGCGCCAGTTCGTCACCCAGGATGCGCTGCGCGAGCTTCAACAGCTCTTCCGGCTCCACCCGGCCCACCTCCCAGGCGCGGGGTTCGGCGCGTTCGGTGTCAAAGACATTGACGAAGGCCAGCCCCTGCACCCGTTCCACCGGCGAGGGGAAGGACAAAAGCGAACCAAGCGCGAAACACGCGGTGTTGCAGGTCAGGCTCCAGAACAGGGCATGGATCAGCGGGTCCATCCCCTCGACCCCGAACAGGGCCTGCGGGCGCAGCCAGCCCAGGCCGAAGGGGCCGATGGTAAAGACCTCCAGCGGGAAGACCCCGCCGGGGCCAAAGCTGGGCAGGAACAGCGTATAGGCCCAGACGGCAAAGCCGGTGACAAGGCCGATCCCCGCCCCGACCCGTGTCGCTCCGCGCCAGAAGATGCCGCCCAGCATCGCCGGCAGCATCTGCGCCACCCCGGCAAAGGAAATCAGCCCGATCGCCGCCAGCGCCGCCGACCCGCCCGAGAGCGAGTAATACAGGTATCCCAGCCCCAGCACCCCGGCGATGGAAAAGCGCCGCGCGTTCAGCACCAGCCGCCGCACATCGCCCGAGACCGCCCGCGCCGGCCGCAGCCGCAGCCAGAGCGGCATGACCACATGGTTCGACACCATGGTCGCCAGCGCGATGGAGGCCACGATGACCATCGAGGTGGCCGAGGAAAAGCCGCCCAGGAAGGCCAGCATGGCCAGCCCCCCCTGTCCCTGGCTGAGCGGCAGCGTCAGCACGAACAGGTCGGGGTTGGCGCCTTCGGGCATCACCTTCAGCCCGACCACCGCGATCGGCACCACAAAGATGCTCATCCCCGCCAGATAAAGCGGGAAGGCCCAGCTTGCGGTGCCCAGATTGCGGTCATCGCCGCATTCCACGACCAGAACCTGAAACATCCGCGGCAGCGTGATCACCGCCGCCGCCGACAGCGCGATCAGCCCCGCCCAGCGGGAGGGCACCAGATCCCAGTCGGCAATGCGCGAGTCGTTGATGCGCGCCACGATATCGCCCGGCCCGTCGGCCACCACCCAGACCACGAAGATGCCCACGGCGATCAGCGCGACCAGCTTTACCACCGCCTCGACCGCGATGGCGATCACCACGCCGGTATGCTGTTCATTGGCGTCCAGGTTGCGGGTGCCGAACAGGATGGTGAACAGCGCCAGCCCCCCCGCGACCCAGAGCGCGGTGGAATTGGTGTCGGGCAAGGCCCAGCCATAGGTGCCGGCGGCGGCAAAGACCCCAAAGCTGAGCGTCACCGATTGCAATTGCAGCGCGATATAGGGCGTGGCCGCCACCACGCAGATCAGCGTCACGATCACGCCCAGACCGCTCGATTTGCCATAGCGGCTGGAGATCATGTCGGCGATGGAGGTCACGCGCTGTTGCCGGCCGATCCGCACCAGCTTGCGCAAGACCCACCACCAGCCGACGAAAACCAGCGTCGGCCCCAGATAGATGGTGACGAATTCCAGCCCCGACCGCGCCGCATAGCCGACGGCACCGTAAAACGTCCAGGCGGTGCAATAGATCGACAGCGACAGGGTATAGACGAGGGGCGAGCCCAGCCAGCGCCGCCCCCCGCTGAGCGCGCGCCGTTCCGCCACGAAGGCGATCAGGAACAGGAAGGCCACATAGGTCAGGCAGGCAAGGACCAGCAGGTTGAAGGGCATCAGCGCGGCCCTCCGGGCGGGATGTCGCTGTCGTCCCGCTCCTGCCCCTCGCCGGCCTCGGGTTCCTCGCCGGTGCCCAGCGGCCGCGCCAGAAGCGCCGCGATGGCGATCAGCAGGCCCCAGATCACAAAGAGATAGATGCCGTCGATCGCGGTATCGCGCCGGTCGGTCGCCCCCGGCGCCCAGAGGATCGGCAGCAGAAAGAAGAACATCCCCACCAGCGGCAAAAGGCGCGCCGCGTCGCGCAGGCGGCGCAGGCGATAGGCGCGACGGGCCAGAAAGACCGGGCTGCGCCGCTTCATCCCGCCCCCACCAGAGACCGGGCGGCGGCCACGAAATCGGCGTTGGAAAACGGCTTGGCCATGAAAAGGCTGGCCCCCGCCTGTTCCGCCGCCTCGCGGTCGCGGGGCTGGCCGCGCGCGGTCAGCATCAGCACCGGCAGCGCCTCCAGCGCCGGGTCGGCGCGCAGCGCGCTCAGGATCTCCAGCCCCGAGCGGCCGGGCAGCATGGTGTCGAGGATCAGCAGATCGGGCTGTGTGGCGCGCAGCGCGGTCTCGGCCTCGTGCCCGTCGGGCAATGCCGTGACCTGCCAGCCCTCGCGCATCAGCAGAAAGCGGATCGCCTCGGTGATGTTCGGCTCGTCCTCGATCAGCATGGCATGATGTGCCAAGGGCGTTCCTCCAACTCCCCCGCGCGCCGTCGCCGCATCCGATGCGCCGCCGGCTCCTCTGTTCCGACTATCGGCGGAAAGCTGCCGCATGTCAAAAGCCTGCCGTTGCGACATTGGTGCCGTATGCGCGGGCCGCCTGTCCGCAGCGCGGTCGCTCTGGCCAAGGGCGCCCGGCTCTGCCAGACTGGTGGCCTTCTTGCCCCGGATCGGTCATGCGCCTGCTGTTTCTGTCTGCCTTTGCCGCCGCCCTTTTCCCGCTGGCCCTTGCCGCACAGGATGAGGCGCCGATGGATGCCGCCGCCTTTGAGGCCTATGCCACCGGCAAGACCCTGACCTATGCCGAAGGCGGCGCGATCTTCGGGACCGAGCAATATCTGCCCGGCCGCCGGGTCCGCTGGGCCTTTACCGGCGATATCTGCAAGATCGGCCATTGGTATGAGGCCGACCGCCTGATCTGTTTCGTCTATGAGGATCGCGACGACCCGCAATGCTGGCAGTTCTGGCGCGATGCGGGCGGGCTGCGCGCGCGGTTTCAGGGCGACCCGCAGGGCACCGAATTGTCGGTGGTGCGCGAAAGCGCGGGGCCGCTGCAATGTTCCGGCCCGGATGTCGGCGCATGAGGGCGGCGCTGATCCTGTCGCTGGTGCTGGCCCTGCCCGCCATGGCGCAGGACAAGAACGCAGCCCCCCTTGATGCCGCGGGCTTTGACCAGTTCACCCGCGGCCGGGTGATGGATCACTATGACGGCGGCGCCCTTTATGGCGCGGAACAGTATCTGCCGGGCCGCCGGGTGATCTGGCAGGATGGCGAGGGCTGCATGCGCGGCCATTGGTCCGACACGCCCGAGGGGCTGATCTGCTTTGATTACGAAGGGCAGGAAACCCGCTGGTGCTGGAGCTATCGCACCGATGCCGAGGGCGGCCTGGCCGCGCATCTGGAGGGCGATACCGGCGGCGCGCCGATCCTGCTGAAGCCCCGGGCGGGGCGGCTGAGCTGCCCGGATCTGGAGCCGGCGGCCTGAATGCTCAGAACAGGCTGCCCTGCCCCTCGCCGCCATCGCGCGGCTTGCGCGCCGGGGCGGGCGGGCGCGGCGCGGGGGCCGGGCTGGCGGTTCCGGCATCAGGGCGCGCGGTCACGCGGCCGTCATGGAACTCGATCTCCAGCAACGGAGCCTGCGCGGCGAGGCTGGCCGCGGTCACCACCTGCCCGCCGGCCCGCACCACCGCAAAGCCGCGCCGCAGCGTCGCGTGGTGGCCCAGCGTCTGACGCATCCGCTCCAGCGCGTCCAGCCGGCGCGCGCCGTCGCTCAGGCGCGCGGCCTGTGCCGTCTCCAGCCGCGCCGACAGGCCGGCCAGCCGCGCAGCGCCCTCGGCCTGCTGCCGGTCGGCCTGCGCGATCAGCCGATGCAGGGCTGGCGCCAGCCGGCTGGCCCATTTGTCAAAGGCCGCATGGCGCGCATCCGCCCGGCGCAGGAACCGCGCCTCCAGATCGGCGCCGCGCTTGTCGATGGCGTCGCGCCGCCGCGCGATCAGCGCCAGCAGCGCCCCCGGCGTCAACCGCCCGGCCCGCGCCGCATAGGCCGCGCGCTTGCGGCTGACCGCCAGGCCAAGCGCCCCGCCCAGCCGCTGCACCGCCGTATCGAAGCGCTGCCCCGGCCCGGCCAGCAGGCTGTCCAGGCGCGGCAGCGCGCGCGCCAGATCGCGCAGCCGCTGGCCCCGCCGTTCGGCGCCTTGCGTCAGCGCGCGGGTCAGCCGCGCCCCCAGATTTTCCACCGTGGCCAGCAATTCGCCCCGCACCGGCACCGCCATTTCGGCGGCGGCGGTCGGGGTGGGCGCGCGGCGATCGACGGCAAAGTCGATCAGCGTTGTATCGGTTTCATGCCCCACGGCCGAGATCAGCGGGATACGGCTTGCCGCCGCCGCCCGCACCACGATTTCTTCGTTGAAACCCCAGAGATCCTCCAGCGACCCGCCGCCGCGTGCCACGATCAGCAGATCGGGGCGCGGCACCGGCCCACCGGGTTCGATGGCGTTGAAGCCGCGAATGGCCGCCGCCACCTGCGCCGCGCAATCCTGCCCCTGCACCGCCACCGGCCAGATCAGCACATGGCGCGGAAAGCGGTCGCGCAGCCGGTGCAGGATGTCGCGGATCACCGCGCCCGAGGGCGAGGTGACCACCCCGATCACCTCGGGCAGATAGGGGATCGGCTGCTTGCGCGCGGGGTCGAACAGCCCCTCGGCCTGAAGGGCCGCGCGGCGCTTTTCCAGCATGGCCATCAGCGCGCCCGCCCCCGCCGGCGCCACGTCATCGACGATCAGCTGATATTTCGACTGGCCGGGAAAGGTGGTCATCCGGCCGGTGGCCACGACCTCCATCCCCTCTTCGGGGCGGACCTGCATCCGCGCCACCTGCCCCTTCCAGGACACGGCGGCGATGACGGCGCGGTCATCCTTGAGGTCGAAATACATATGCCCCGAGGACGGGCGCGACACGCGCCCCACCTCGCCCCGCACGCGAACCAGGCCGAACTCGCCCTCGATCACGCGCTTCACCGCGCCCGAAAGCTCCGAGACGGTGAATTCCGGCTGGTTGCCCGTGGGGGCGGGGTCTTCAAACAGGTCCATGGCCCTTCATGCCAAAGCCGGCAGGGGCGCGCAAGGCGCCGCTTACAGCGCGCGCCAGCCGATATCGCGGCGGCAGAACCCCTCGGGCCAGTCGATCGCATCGACCATGGCATAGGCGCGCGCCTGCGCCTCGGCCAGACTGTCGCCGCGCGCGGTCACGTTCAGCACCCGCCCGCCGGTCGCGACGATCGCGCCGTCGCGCGCCGCTGTGCCGGCATGGAACACCATATTGCGGCTGTCTTCGGGCAGATCGTCCAGCCCCTTGATCACGCTACCTTTTTCATAGGCACCGGGATAGCCTTTTGCCGCCATGACCACGGTCAGCGCGTGATCCTCGGCCCAGTTCACCCGCATTTCGGCCAGCCGCCCCTCGGCGCAGGCTTGCAGCAGATCAAGCGCCTGCGCGCCCAGCCGCAGCATCAGCACCTGACATTCCGGGTCGCCGAAGCGGCAGTTGTATTCGACCAGCCGCGCCTTGCCATTCTGGATCATCAGGCCCGCATAAAGCACCCCCTGATAGGGCGTGCCGCGCCGGGCCATTTCGGCGATGGTGGGCAGAACGATCTCGTCCAGCGCGGCCTGCGCAATGGCATCGGTCAGCACCGGCGCCGGGGAATAGGCGCCCATCCCGCCGGTATTGGGGCCGGTATCGCCGTCGCCCACCCGCTTGTGATCCTGCGCGGTGCCGATGGGCAGCGCGGTCTTGCCGTCGGACAGGATGAAGAAGCTCGCCTCCTCCCCTTCCATGAATTCCTCGATCACCACCTCGGCGCCCGCGGCGCCAAAGGCACCCCCGAAAATCTCGTCGATCCCGGCCAGCGCCTCGGCCTCGGTCATGCCCATGATCACGCCCTTGCCGGCGGCCAGCCCATCGGCCTTGACCACCAGCGGCGCGCCGACACGGCGGATATAGTCCCGGGCCGCCTCGGCATCCGAAAAGCGCGCATACCCGGCGGTCGGCGCAGCGCAGGCATCGCAGATTTCCTTGGTGAAGCCTTTGGAGGCCTCCAGCCGCGCGGCCTCGGCGCTCGGACCGAAGGTCAGGATGCCGGCGGCGCGGGTCGCATCCGCCACACCGGCCGCCAGCGGCGCCTCGGGGCCGACGATGACAAAGTCGATGGCGTTTTCTTCGCAAAAGCGCACGACCTGCGCGCCGGAAAGGATATCGAGGCTGGCACATTCGGCAATCGCCGCGATCCCCGCATTGCCCGGCGCCACGATCAGCCGGTCGCATTTCGGGTTCTGCTTCACCGCCCAGGCCAAAGCATGTTCACGCCCGCCGCTGCCCAGAATCAGGATATTCATCCGCCTGCCCCGCTTGATCCACTTCGCGGCGGTCATACGCGCCCGCGGGCAGGCAAGGCAAGGCGCGGAGTTATCAACAGAAGATTTGCGCAAAAGGTTCTTTACAGGCTTCCCCTTTCGGCACACCATATCTAGTAAGGGTGACCCGGGCTTCCGCTGCACATAGCCCATCTCCCAGCCGCTTGTGGATAACCCTCCGCATCAGGCCGCATCAAGAGGCTGTGCCATGTCGCTTGCAGAAGATTTCTTCATCGGGGACGACCTGCACCCCATCGACATGGTCGAGACGCTGGCCGCCGATCACCAATGGGAATTCGACCGGGTGACCGAGAACCAGATCGCCATGGCGGTCGAAGGGCTGTGGCGGTCTTACGCGCTGACCCTGGCCTGGTCGCCGCAGGACGAGACGCTGCGCCTGATCTGCACCTTCGAGATGGAGCCGCCCACGGCGCGTCTACCCGCGCTTTACGATCTGCTCAACCGGTGCAACGATCAGGTCTGGGCCGGCGCCTTTGCCTATTGGCCCGAACAAAAGCTGATGGTCTGGCGCTATGGCCTGTCGCTGGCCGGCGGTGCCATTGCCAGCAGCGCACAGTTCGATCACATGATCTCGGCCGCCCTGGGCGCCTGCGAACGCTATTACCCGGCCTTCCAGCTGGTCGCCTGGGGGGACCGCGACCCGGCCGAGGCGCTTGGCGTCGCCATGGCGGAGGCCTGGGGCCGCGCCTGATCCCCGGCTTGCCGCCCGCGGCCTAAGGGCGCGTCTGCCGCCAGGCGGCGGTCAGCGCCGTCAGCACCTGATCCGATGAAAACGGCCGGATCAGCACCGGCCAGCGCGCCGCCGGCTCCTCCTCCGCCGCATCGCCCAAAAGCAGGATCGCCCCCGGATCCGCCGCCCCGCCAAGCGCCGCCGCCAGCGCAGCCGGCCCGGCCTCGATCAGCGCCACGCCCGGCACGTCCGCCCCGGAAAGCTGCGCCAGCGCCGCCACCAGCCCCTCGGCCGGCAGGATCCGGGCCTGCGGGTCGAATTCGCGCACCGTATCGGTCAGATCCGCGCGCAGCACGAAATCGCGCACGGCGATGACATAAAGCCCCCCGCGGGCAGGCTGATCATGTTGCATGGCGGCACCTCCGAGCCAAGAGCCATGGAACCGATCAGCGCGCGGCGCATTAAACTGTGACATAGCCCGCATCGGATTTGTGACAGGATCTCTCATGGCCGGAACTGCCTGCAAGAACTGCCCCCTGCGCAAACGCAGCCTGTTCACCCCCTTCACCGAGGATGAACTGACCTTCATGCAAGGCTTCAAGACCGGAGAGCTGAATGTCGATCCGGGGACCACGATCCTTCTGGAAGGATCGAACAGCCCCCAGCTTTTCACCGTGCTGAGCGGGATGGGCACGCGCTATACCACGCTGGAAAACGGGCGGAGGCAGGTGATCAACTTCCTGTTTCCCGGCGATTTTACCGGCTTGCAGGCCGGCCTGATGGGCGAGATGAAGCATTCGGTCGAGGCCACGACACATATGACGCTCTGTGTCTTTCGCCGCAGCGATCTGTGGACGCTTTTCCGCCAGCATCCCGGACGCGCCTATGATTTGACCTGGATCGCCGCGATCGAGGAACATTTCCTGGGCGAAACCATCGCCTCGCTGGGGCAGCGCGACGCGGCGCAGCGCATCGCCTGGGCGCTTTTGCGCATTCATGAACGGCTGCGCGCCGTGGGCCTGCTGCGCGAAGGCAGCGTGCCCCTGCCCTATCGCCAGCAGGATCTGGCCGATGCGCTTGGCCTGTCGCTGGTCCATACCAACAAGACACTGAAAGCGCTGCGCGCGCGCGGGCTGGCCCGCTGGGGCGACGGCCGGCTGACCCTGCCCGATCTGCCGGCGCTCGCCGCTCTTGCCATGGTCAGCCCGGAACAGCCGCCGCAACGCCCGCTCATGTAGCGCTGCCGCAGCCCCATTGCCCCCGCCGCGCCTCCTGCCTAATCTGCGCCGAAACGCAGGAGGAATGCATGCTGGATCGGATCAGGGAGCGGGGCCTTGTGCTGCTCGGCTGCGGCAAGATGGGCTCGGCGCTGCTGGAAGGGTGGCTGTCGCAAGGCGTGCCGCCCGATGCGGTCCGGGTGATCGAACCTCACCCCTCTGACTGGCTGCGCGCGACGGGCGTGCATCTCAACACCGATCTGCCGGCCGACCCGGCCATCGTCCTGCTCGCCGTCAAGCCGCAGATGATGGGCGCCGCCCTGCCGCAGGTCACAGCACTTGGCAATGGCACCACGCTGTTCCTGTCGATCGCCGCCGGCACCACCATTGCCAGCTTCGAGGCTGCCTTCGGCGCCGCCACCCCGATCATCCGCGCCATGCCCAATACCCCGGCGGCGGTCGGGCGCGGCATCACCGCGATCATCGGCAATGCCCGCACCGACGAGACCGACCTGCGCCTGGCCGAGGCGCTGCTTTCCGCCGTGGGCGATGTCGTCCGGCTGGAACACGAAGGCCAGATGGATGCCGTTACCGCCGTCTCCGGCTCTGGCCCGGCCTATGTCTTTCACCTGATCGAGGCGCTCGCCGCCGCCGGCGAGGCCGAGGGGCTGCCCGCTGCCCTCGCGATGCAACTGGCCCGCGCCACGGTCTGCGGCGCCGGGGAACTGGCGCATCGTTCCCCCGAAACCGCCACGCAGCTGCGGGTCAACGTCACCTCGCCCGGCGGCACCACCGCCGCCGCGCTGGCGGTGCTGATGGCGCCCGAAACCGGCTTTCCCGCGCTGCTGCGCCGGGCGGTCAAGGCCGCGGCCGATCGCGGGCGGGAGCTGGGCCAATGACCATCACCTATGACGATTTCGCCAAGGTCGATATCCGCCTGGGCCGTATCACCCGCGTCGAACCCTTCCCCGAGGCGCGCAAGCCCGCCTTCAAACTGTGGCTCGATTTCGGCGCCGAGATCGGCGAGAAACGCTCCTCCGCCCAGATCACCGCGCATTACACCCCCGAAACCCTGATCGGGCGGCAGGTGCTGGCGGTGGTGAACTTTCCGCCGCGCCAGATCGGGCCGGTGAAATCCGAGGTGCTGGTGCTGGGCCTGCCCGATGCCGATGGCGAGGTGGTGCTGATCGGCCCCGGTCATGAGGTGCCGCTGGGCGGGCGGCTGTTCTGATGCGGCTGCTGATCACCCGCCCCCTGCCCGATCCGGTCATGCAGGCCGCCCGGGCGCGCTTTACCGTCACCGCCCGCAACAGCACCCTGCCCCTTGCCCCCGATGAGCTGCGCGCCGCGCTCTCCGACCATGACCTCGTCCTGCCGACACTGGGCGATCTGTTCACCGCCGCGGTCTTTGCCGATGTGCCCGCGCCTCGCGCGCGCCTTCTCGCGAATTTCGGAGTGGGCTATAACCATATCGACGTGACCGCCGCCCGCGCCGCCGGCATCGCCGTCAGCAATACCCCCGGCGCGGTGACCGACGCCACCGCCGACATCGCCCTGACGCTGATCCTGATGACCGCGCGCCGCGCCGGCGAGGGCGAAAGGCTCTTGCGCGCCGGGCAATGGCAGGGCTGGCACCCGACACAGTTGCTGGGCCAGCATGTCACCGGCAAGACCGTCGCCATCATCGGCATGGGCCGCATCGGCCAGGCCATCGCCCGGCGCTGCCATTACGGCTTCGGCATGAACGTGTTCTACCATACGCGTAGCCCGCGCGACCCCGGCCTGCCCGCCCGCGCCGTGCCGCTGGCCGAGGCGATGAAGGCCGATTTCGTCGTGCTGGCCGTGCCCGGCGGGGCTGCCAATCGCCACCTGATCGGCGCCCCCGAACTGGCCGCCATGCGCCCCACAGGCATCCTGATCAACATCGCGCGCGGCGATATCCTCGATGAAACCGCGCTGATCGCGGCGCTGCAATCGGGCCGCATCGCCGGGGCCGGGCTCGATGTCTACGAACACGAACCCCATATCCCCGAGACCTTGCGCCAACTGGAAAACGTGACCCTCCTGCCCCATCTCGGCACCGCCACGGCCGAGGTCCGCACCGCCATGGGCCTGATGGCGCTCGACAATCTCATCGCCTTTGCCGAGGGCCGCCCCCTCCCCAACCCGGTCTGACAGAGGGCAAAACCGATGCCCCCTTGCTCCTTGCCCAAATACTCGACCGTCACGGCACCGCAGGCCCGCCGGCCCGGCGCACGCGGCACCGGCGCCGCCCGCCATGGCAATGCCGGCCGAGGGGGCTCGATGCCCCCGAGGCCGGCCCCCCGTCGCGGGCAACGGCCATGATCCTGTCGCGCGGGCGCCGCTATATCTTTGTCCATATCCCGAAAACCGGCGGCACCGCGCTGACGCTGGCGTTGGAAAGCCGCGCGATGAAGGATGACATCCTGATCGGCGATACGCCCAAGGCCCGCGCCCGCAAAGCCCGCTGGCAGGGGGTCAAGGCACAGGGAAGGCTGTGGAAACATTCCACCCTGACCGATATCGCCGGCCTCGCCTCCGACACCGAAATCGCGGAATTCTTCACCTTCACGCTGGTCCGCAACCCCTGGGATCGCGCGGTCAGCTATTATCACTGGCTGCGCATGCAGGGCTTTGCCCACCCTGCCGTGGGCCTGGCAAAATCGCATGATTTCAGCGGCTTCCTGAACCATCCGCAAACGCGCACTGCGCTGTCGCTCTGGCCCGCCCGCGCCTACATGACCGACCGCCAGGGCCAGGAACGCGCCACCGCCTATCTGCGGCTGGAACATCTGCAAGACGACGCCGCCCCGCTGGAGGCGCATCTGGGCTTTCGGCTGGGGCCGCTGGCCCCCGCCAATGCCTCGGACCGCGACCGCGATTACCGGACCTATTACTCCGAGGCCGATGCCACGCTGCTGGCGGGGCTTTGCGCCGAGGATATCGCGCGTTTCGGCTACAGCTTCGGCTAGCCCGGCTCCCCCCCCCCCCCGCTCAACACCCGTCGGGCAGGCGCAACAGGCCCCAGCCGAACTGGTCATCCCGCCCGGGCGGCCCTAGATCCTCGGCCGCGTCGCGCAGCCCGGCGACAATCGCCGCGCGCCCCTGCACGCCGCGCGCCATCATCTGTGCCACCACCGCCGTCGCGATCCCGGTGGCATAGGATGTGCCCGAACGATGCGCCGCCCCGCGCCGGGTCGGCACCGGCACATCCACGCCGGGCGCCGCGAAATCCACATCCGCCCCGGTATTCGCGCGCCGATACAGCCGGCGCGCCGCATCGACCGCCGTGATCCCGAT
Source organism: Gemmobacter caeruleus (assembly GCF_008271655.1). GTDB lineage: Bacteria > Pseudomonadota > Alphaproteobacteria > Rhodobacterales > Rhodobacteraceae > Gemmobacter > Gemmobacter caeruleus. The sequence continues at coordinate 215,430 of NZ_VKKX01000052.1, read as the reverse complement.
CACCCGCGAGTCCGAGGCCGGATAGGCCACGCCCGGTTGCCCGCCATTCCCCGCCGCCGCCAGCATGACGATGCCCTGCGCATCGGCCAGCCGCACGATCTCGGCCAGGGTATCGTTGGGCGGCCCCGAGAGCGACAGGTTGATCAGCTCGACCCGCGCCTGAATGAGCCAGTCCATCGCTTGCGCGATGTTTTCCAGCCGCGCCACCTCGCGCCCGCCGCTGCGGGCAAAGGCCACCACCGAATAGATCTGCGCCCCCGGCGCGATCCCCGCCGGCAGCGCCCCATCCCCGCCGGGTGACGCAATCAGCGCCGCGATCCCGGTCGCGTGGTCGGGCGATCCCTGATGATCGGCGCTGCCCAGAACCGAGGTCGCGCGCACCGGCACCCCGGCCAGCGCCGGCAAGCCGGTATCGACCGGCCCGTCGATCAGCCCGATACGCACCTGCCGCCGCAGCCGGCAGCTTTGGCCCGGCATCAGCCCGACCAGCCCCGGCGCCCAGTTCAGCGCCGCGCCCCCCTGAGCCGCCCGATAGACCGTATGCCGGTCGGCCTTGGCCGCCACCCCGCGCCGCGCCAGCGCCGCCCGCAATTGATTGAGAGTCATGGTCCCGCGCAGATCGACCGCCAGCATCCGCAGGCCCAGCCCGCCCAGATCGGTGCGGCGCAGAACCTCGGCCCCGGTTTCGGTCAACAGCGCCTCGGCCTGGCCCATGGCACCGGCCCGGCCCGCCAGCAGATATTCCGGCGCGCCACTGGGCGCCGCCACATCCGAGGCCGTCGCACGTTCCAGCGGGCGGCGGCTGCGCCGGGACAGGGCCGCCTGCCCCGCCGGGGCCGTGGGCGGCGCGGCGCAGGTCCGCCCCGAGGCCAGCAGCACATCGCGCCCGCCATCGGCCGGCACATGGCGCAGCCAGAACAGCGCATCACCCGGCACCCCGCGCGAAGGCAGCCGCACCCGCAGCCGGTTCGCCGTCACCGAAAGCGGCCGGACCGGAATCATCACCCCGTCGAAATCGACCGAAAGATGCAGCGCCGCGCGGTCCGTGCCGCGCAGATTGCGCATCGGCGCATCGACGATCTCGCCCGGGCGATAACATTCGCGCGCCATGACCTCGCCCGCCGGCACCGCCAGCAACGCCGCCAGCACCAGCCGCAGCGCGCCCTTGCGCAATGGGGTCAGGCCGATCCGTGCCATCTCACTCCGGCTCATCCACAGACAGGACCAGATCATCTGCCGCTCGCAGCGTCTCTGCAAGGGCCAAGGCATCCGCCCCCGGCGGCAGTTCCAGCCGGTAAAGCCCAAGCGCCCCCGGCCCATCTACGATGATCAGATCCTTGTCCTGCAAGAGCGCGGCAATATCGGCCAGCCGCGCCTCGGGCTGGAAGGTCACGGTCAGCACCGGCGCATCGCCCGCATCGCCCGAAGCCTGCACATAGACCGGCGCCGCCGCCGGGTCGCGCAGCGCCCAGGCGGTGATCAGCGCCGATGCCACCGCCGCCAGCCCCGCCACCAATGCCAGCCGCCCCTGCGCGCGCCAGCGATCCGCGCGGCGCGGCGCCTCTTGCGGCGGCAGGGCGCGCATCAGCCGCGCCAGGCCCAGCTCGCCCGGAGGGTTCACCCCGGCCTGACCGCAGCCATCGGCCTGCATCGTGGCGCGCAGCCGCGCCAGAAAATCACGCTCCGCCACCAGATCGGCGTCATCCGACAACAGCGCCTCCAGCGGCACACGTTCAGCGCCGGTCAGCGTGCCATTGACCAGAAAAGGCAGGTCTTGCAGCGCGGCTTCGCGGGTCATGGCTGGCGCGGTCATGCCGTCCCCCCTTGCAGGCCGAACCGGCCCAGACAATGTTGCAACAGCTTTTTCGCGTGGAAAATCCGGGTCTTGACCGTGCCTTCGGGCACTTGCATCACCTCGGCGATCTCGCGATAGCCCATGTCCTGAAAGAAGGCGAGTTCGACCGCCTGCCGGTGATCGGGCTTGAGCGTGCCAAGGCAATGGCGCACCTGATCGCGCGTTTCAGCCGCGGCCAGACATTCCAGCGCACCGGGGCTGTCATCCTCGGTTTCGGGAATGTCATCCGTCACTTGCAGTCTTGCGCTCGCCCTGAACACGTCGATCACCTTGCGATAGGCAATGCCGTAAATCCAGGTTCTGACCGAGGAACGCCCCTCGAACCGCCCGGCACTGCGCCATATTTCCAGAAACACGTCATGGACTATGTCGGCGCTTTGCGTCGGATCGTTCAATCTTGACAGCACAAAGCGGAACAGGGCCGCCTCATGCTGGCGATAAAGCGCGGCCAGCGCGTCGCGATCGCCGGCCGCGATGCGGGCCAGCAGGGCATCCGGCGGGGCGGTGGTCATTGCCGCGCCCCCAGATCGTGCCGCAGCCCCAGCCCGACGACCCAGCCGCCCCCCGGCGCCAGATCGGGGCTTTCGGCGCCTGATCCGTAATTGGCGCGCAGCACCAGATCGGTCTGCGCCCCCAACTGGCGCGCCAGTTCCAGCCCCAGATAGCGGCCCTCCTCGGACAGCGGATCGGTGTCGCGCACGATGCCGCCCTCGACAAAGGCCGACCACAGTTCGGGCGCCAGGTCCCAGCCAAAGCCGGCCTCGATACCCTGACGGCGATAGGTCTGGCCGCCGCGTTCGGTCTGCCCCGCCTCACCGCTGAGCGTGAGCGTGGTGCGGTCATCCGGCGTCCAGGCATAAAGCGCCTCAAGCCGCGTGCGGCGTTCATCCAGACCGCGCCCCGACAGATCGGTCAGCCGTTCCAGCGTGACGCCAAGCGCCCAGGCGTAATCGGGCTGGAGCTTGTCCATCCCGAAACTGAGTGTATCCAGATCGAAATCCTCGGGTGCGGCGGCCAGCGAGGGCGTATCGATGCGGCGCTGCGCCTCACGGCTGGCCGAGGCGTAAAAGGTCATGCCATTCAGCGGCCCGCCGGTAAAATCATCGGGCAACCAATAGAGATCGAACGACAAATCGCGAAACTCATCGGTGGGCAGGCCCGGCAGCGCATCGACATTGTTGCGCGCCTGCCGCGCCGCGACCTGCCATTGCCAGAACGCCCCCTGCCAGAGCAGGCCCAGTTCAGCCGCCTTTTCATCGGGGATCAGATCGGGGTTCAGCGGGCTGAAATAATCGCCGCCGATGCGGCTTGCGCCCAGGGTCACGCTCAGGCTGCGGGCGTCGTCCTCGGGCAGCAGGCCAAAGCCCAGCTCGCCCGACAGCGCGCTGTCGCGCCGGGTGATCGCGCCGCCCGGGGCGGGGCTTGATACCCGCGATTGCGCATAGCCCAGTTCGAACGACCCCGCGCGCAGCCCCGCCACCGGCCCCGACAGGCGCAGCGCCTGCCCCGCCACCGCGCCAGGGCCTGCCTCGGCCTGACCGTCATAGGCCAGCGCGTCGATCTGGAACCCGCGATGCGCAAAGGGCAGCAGGCTGGCCGCGACGCCCGCCACACGGTCATCCCGCGCCTCCAGCCCGGTCAGGTTGCGCCCGCCCTCGGCCTCGCCGGGTTTCAGGGCAAAGACCGCGATATCGGACCGCCGCGCCGGATCCTGCAAGCGCAGCGACAGGCCGCGACGCTGGCCGTCATCCATGGCCAGCGTCTCGCCCGGCAGATCCTGCGTGCCCAGTCGCGCGATCAGGTCATCGCCCCAAAGCGCGCCGCGATGTTCCAGGAAATAATCGGTGATCTCGGTCCGCGGGTTGCGGCTGGTGCTGTCTTGCGTCTGCAAAAAGCCCAGACTGCCGCGCCATCGCCCATTGTCGCGATCAAAGCCCAACCGGCCCGAGCCGGTCAGATAGGCCTCGCCCCCCGCCGGGCCACTGCGCAACCCCGCCTCGACCCGGCCGGTCATCACCAGTTCGGCACTGCCGGTCGGGGTCTCGAAGCTCCAGACCCCCAATTCGCTGTCCTGGCCCGGCTCGACCCGGTAGACCACGATATCATGGCGCGGCCCCGACAGGCCCGGCGGCAGCGTGACCAGCAGATCGCCGCCCGACAGCGCCAGCCCCGCATCGGCGGGAACGCCGTCGATTTCGACCCGAAGACGCGACAGCGGCACGATCTGGTCCAGCGGAATGCGCAGCGCCGCGCCTGGCGCCACAAGGCCCAGACGGTCTTGCGCCGCCCCCGGCGTCGCGCATAGCCCGGCCAGCATCAGCACGGGCAGCCAGTTCCCCCTCAGTCGCGCCATAGACCTATTCCAATCGTCACGCCCCATCCTTACGGAAAATGCGCCCCCGGCACCAGACGCAAGGCCGCACCGCGCCGCCGCGTCGCAGCCGCTGCGGCATCGCTGCACAGGCTGATGCGCAAAATCTGAAAAAAGTTTGAACGAGCCCCGAAATGTTTGAACCCCCCGCCCCGCCGCCCCGACACAGTCTTGTGTCAAGAGTGTGAGAGTGTGGGGGGACGCCCTGCCTTGTAACGAGTATCGGGTTTGTGTGTCTGGCAGGACGCGAATACCGATGTGGAAAACGCAGCGTCCAGTCGTGGTGTTCAGTGAATGTCGCGGCCTGGGTCGAGCCCCGTCTGACGGGAAGGTTGATCCAGCCTCACTGCTGTTCTCCGGCCCGCCTGAATGCCGCAATGCGTTGCTGCCGCGGTGTTCGCCCCAGAGGCGGGTCGGAGGCAGTATGAGGCATGCGGCCCTTGCCGGTGCAACGGTGTTGAACAAGAGTGCGGCCTGTTCGGCCCGGTGATCGTGCAAGTGAGGCCAGCCCCGGCAGAGCCCGGACCGGCCAGTGAAACGGGGCATGTGGCAACAGCCGCAACGCCCCGTTTCTTTTTCCGTGACGGCTTCTGGCCGCCGCGCCTCAGTAGCGCCGGGCCATCGCCTCGACCGGAACGGGGCGGATCTTGTCGGCATGGCCGGCGGTGCCGAAGGCCTCGAAGCGCTGCTTGCAAACCTCGGTCATCATGGCCATCGCGGCCTTGAGATATTTGCGCGGATCGAATTCCGCCGGATCCTCGGCAAAGGATTTGCGGATCGCGGCCGTGGCGGCCAGACGGTTGTCGGTGTCGATGTTGATCTTGCGCACGCCCGACTTGATGCCGCGCTGGATCTCCTCGACCGGGACACCCCAGGTCGGCTTGATGTCGCCGCCATAGGCATTGATGATCTGTTGCAGATCCTCGGGCACCGAGGACGAGCCGTGCATCACCAGATGGGTGTTCGGCAGGCGGCGGTGGATTTCCTCGATCACATGCATCGCCAGAATGTCGCCATCGGGCTTGCGGGTGAACTTGTAGGCGCCATGCGAGGTGCCCATGGCAATGGCCAGCGCATCCACGCCGGTTTCGGCCACGAACTTTTCGGCCTCGGCCGGGTCGGTCAACAGCTGGTCATGGCTCAGCTTTTCGGTGGCGCCATGGCCGTCTTCCTGATCGCCCATCCCGGTTTCCAGGCTGCCCAGCACGCCCAACTCGCCCTCCACCGACACGCCGCAGGCATGGGCCATATCGACGACCGCGCGGGTGATGTCGCGGTTATAGACGTAATCGGCCGGGGTCTTGCCATCGGCCTTGAGGCTGCCATCCATCATCACGCTGGTAAAGCCGTTCTGGATCGCCGTCGCGCAGGTGGCCAGGTTGTTGCCATGGTCCAGATGCATGCAGACCGGGATTTCCGGGTAGGTTTCGGTCAGCCCGTCGATCAGCCGCGCCAGAACCCGGTCGCCGGCATAGGCGCGCGCGCCCCGGCTGGCTTGCAGGATCACCGGCGCATTGGTCGCCTTGGCCGCCGCCATGATGGCCAGGCCCTGTTCCATGTTGGAGATGTTGAAGGCGGGCACGCCGTAGCCGTGTTCGGCGGCATGGTCGAGAAGCTGGCGGAGTGTGATCCGGGCCATGGAATCATCCTTGTTGGGTGGGGGAATGCGAAAGGTCGCGCAGATAACGGCCGATCACCTCGACCTCCTCTGCCGCGCCAAAGACGAGCGGCACGTTTTCATGATGCCGTTCGGGGTGAAGATCGAGGATCGCCGTAGCGCCATCGGTCGCCCGCCCGCCGGCCTGTTCGATCAGAAAGGCAATGGGCGCGGCTTCGTAGATCAGGCGCAGGCGGCCGTTCTCATAGCCCTTGCGGCGGTCGGCGGGATAGAGGAACACGCCGCCCTGCAACAGGATGCGGTGCAATTCGCCGACGGCGGCGGCCAGCCAGCGCATGTTGAAATCCTTGCCGCGCGGGCCATCCTTGCCGGCGCGCAGATCACGCGCCCAGGCTTGCAGCCCCTCGGGCCAGTGCCGTTCGTTCGAGGCGTTATAGGCGATGCTTTTAGTGGCCGGTTCCAGCGTCACGCCCTGCCGCACCAGACGGAAATCGCCCAGATCGCGGTCATGCGTGGCGATATGCACGCCCTCGCCCAGCGAAAAGCCGAAATCCAGCGAATGCCCGAAGGACGCATAACCCGCCGCGACCACCGCCCCCCGCGCCGGGCGCAGGAAGCCGTGGGGTGCGGCCTCCAGCACGGAAAACAGCATGCCCAGGGGCGCGCCGATGCCGATGCTGCCAGAGCCGTCGATCGGGTCGATCGCCACATCGAAATCGCCGGAGGGGTCGAGGTCGATCACCGCCTCGGCCTCCTCCGACAGCACGCGGCGCACGCCGCTGCCGGCCAGCGCCCGCATCATGTGATCATGCGCGGCGACATCCAGCGCCTTTTGCTTGTCGCCGCTGTCATTGACGCCGACCACGGCCTCGGGGTCGCCATGCAGGCGGCCCGAGCCCAGACGCGCGGCAAGGGGGGGCAAGGCCGCGGCCAGCGCGGCAACGATCGGTCCGGCGCCGCCCGCGGCGCGCAAATGACCATCCAGCGGCGCGCCAGTGGCGGCGCCGTCATTGGGCAGGCGAAGCATGGTGCCTCTTTCCGGTTGGGCGAAGGGGCGGGCCAACGCCCCCTCGGCAAGCTCTGATGCAGCGCTTAGCGCTTGTTGTAACGCGCGTCCACCGCATCAATCGCATCGACATTGCCGGCCGACTTGCCGGTCGCATCGAAATTCAGGGTTTCGGCCAGCCAGGCATCGGCAATCGCCTTGGCCAGTTCCGGCCCGATGACCCGGGCGCCCATGGTGATGATCTGGGCATTGTTCGACAGGGCGGCGCGTTCGGCCGAATAGGTGTCATGGGTCAGCGCGGCGCGGATGCCCGGCACCTTGTTGGCCGCGATGCAGACGCCGATGCCGGTGCCGCAGACCAGAATCGCCCGGTCATAGGTGCCGTCCGCGACGGCGCTTGCCACCCGATCCGACAGGTTGGCATAGAACGCGTCCGGCCCGGCCTCGGTGCGGCTGATCTCGGCCACCTCATGCTTGCCCTTCAGGTGATCGGCCAGGATCTTGGCCAGACCTTCGCCCGCGCTGTCGCCCGCAATTGCCAGTTTCATGTCGTGATCCTTCACATTTTGGCGGCGCAACGGGCCAGAATGTCGAGATAGCCCGCGACATCCCAGGCCGAACGCCCGATGAAAAGCCCGTCGATATGCGGGCAGGTGATGAGTTCCTCGCAATTGCCCGGATTGACCGAACCGCCATAGAGGCAGGGGATGCGACGCCCCAGAATATCCTCGGCCACGGCGATGATCTCGGCCTGCCTTGCATCGGCGTAATCCGAGGTGGCGGGGATGCCGTTCACGCCGATGGCCCAGACGGGTTCATAGGCCAAGAGCACCGGCGCGTCCCTCTGATCGCCCGTCAGACGCCCAAGCGCCCCGCGCACCTGCGCCTCCAGCACCTGTTGCGCGCGGCCCGATTCGCGCTCGGCCAGCGTCTCGCCGATGCAGATCAGGGGCGTCAGGCCGTGGCGCACCGCCGCTTCGGTCTTGCGCCCGACGGTCTCGTCGGTCTCGCCGAAATGTTCGCGCCGCTCGCTATGGCCCAGTTCCACGATATCCAGTCCGCAATCGCGCAGCATGAGCGGCGAGACCTCGCCCGTCCAGGCGCCGGCATCTTCCCAATGCATGTTCTGCGCACCGACCTTGACGCTGGTCGCGGCCAGGGCGGCCTTGACCTCGCGGACAAGCGTGAAGGGTGGGATGACAAAGCGCTGGATGCGCGGGTCGCGCGCGGCATCGGCGGCGCGCAGCCCTTCGGCAAAGGCCAGCCCCTCGGTCAGCAGCTTGTTCATCTTCCAGCTTGTGCCGATCCAGATTTGCGGTTCCATGTCAGTCCCTTGCGATGGTCAGCCGCAGCCCCGCCCGTTCCAGCGCGGCGCGCTGGTCGGGGTCGGGCTCGGCATCGGTGATGATGGTTTGAAACTCGGCCAGATCGGCCAGCACATGCAGCGCCGACCGCCCGAAGCGGCTGTGATTGACCAGCAGACAGCCACGCGCCGCCGCCGCCATCATGGCGCGTTTGGTGCGCACGACCGCATCATCCATGTGAAAGGCCTGCCCCTCCGCGACGGCGGGCGACGAGATGAAGGCCAGATCGGCGCGCAGCCGCGACAGGGCCTGTTCGGTCACGATGCCGAAAAAGCCGTTGAACTTGGGGCTGAACACCCCGCCAAGCGCGATCAGGGTGATGCCCGGCTCGGCCCGCATCCGGTCGATCACGGCGGCATTGTTGGTGATGATGGTCAGCGGGCGCTTTTCAACCAGCGTTTCGGCCAGCAGCGCCGCCATGGACCCGTCATTGATCATGACGGTCATGCCGGGTTCCACCAGTTCCATCGCGGCGCGCGCCATGCGGGCCTTGGCCTCGCCATCCTGCAAGGCGCGGATGCGGAAATCGCTTTCGAACCGGGTGCCGGCCTCGATCGTGGCGCCGCCGCGCACCTTGCGCAGCAGACCCGCCTGTTCAAGATCGTCCAGATCGCGGTGGATCGTCATTTTCGACACGGCAAAGCGGTCGGCCAGATCGTCCAGATCGACGGCACGCGCCGCGACCAGCAAATCCATGATCGCCTGTCTGCGGTCGTCGCGGCGCACGATTCCCTCCCCCTTTGCTATGGGATTGATAGCAGATCACAGGTAAAACTCAACATTTTCGATGTGATTTTGTGATTTCTCGTTGTGATTTTTCGGCGAAAAATCACGGCACCCGCGTGAAATCACATTTCCCCGGCCAGAATCCGTGCCGTGGGTTCATCGGTGATCAGGCCGCGCAGGCGGCCGCTTTCCAGCACGGCGCGGATGGCGCCGGCCTTGGCCGCCCCGCCGGCAATGGCGACGATGCGGCTGTCGGGCGGGCCGTCCAGCCCGACAGACAGGGTGCGCGCCGTCAGCCCGGTTTCCAGCACCCGTCCCCGCGCGTCAAAGAAATGGCCCAGCATCTCGCCCACGGCGCCGGCGGCGTTGATCTCGGCGATCTCGCGCGGCTCGATCATCCCCGAGGCGACCAGTTGCGCCCCGGCATCGGCGGTGCCGATCCCCACGACCTTGAGCCGCGCACCATTCGACAGATCGAAGATCTCGCGCACGCCGGGCTGGGCCAGAACCACGGCCCGGTCGCCTTCGGAATTGGCAAAGAACGGCACCGGCAGGACATAGGCCTGCGCCCCGGTCTTTTCGGCCAGGCGGTGCATCACGTCATGCGGATTGACCGCGTAATTCCGCGTCAGCCCGCCCAGCAGCGAGACAAAGCGCACCCCGCCCGCCTCGAACCGCGGCAGATGTTGCACGGCGGCGGCAAGGGTGCGACCATGGCCAAGGCCGATCACCGGCACCTCGCCGCGTTCGATCTCGCGGCGCAGAAAGCCCGCCCCGGCCAGGCCGAGCGCGCGCAGCGGCTGGCCCTCCTCGCCCAGATCGGGCGCCACCTCGCAATGATCCAGACCGAAGCGCGCGCAAAGCCGGTGTTCCAGTTCGGCGCATTCGACGATGGCGCCGTCGATGCTGACCTTGACCATGCCCGCATCCACCGCCCGCGCGATCAGCCGATGCGCTTTGACCGAGGGCAGGCCCAGCCGTTTGGCCACCGCCGCCTGGGTCAGCCCGCCGGCAAAATGCAGCCAGGCCGCGCGGATGGCGAGGCTTTCCTCGGGGTCGATCGCGGCGCGGTGCAACATGTCAGCCAGCCTCCTGCATGATCCGGGTCAGATCGGTTTCCGACAGCACCACCGGGTTGGCCTTCATCGAAGACGAGGCGGCGGCGGCCTGCGCGGCCCGGGCCTGCGCGGCGGCGTCGATGCCCAGCCCGGTCAGCCCCGGCAGGCCCTGCGCCCGCGCCCAGGCGGCCAGCGCGGGGGCAGCAACCTCCATCCCGGGCGCCACGCCCAGGGCGGCGCCGATCCAGGCCGCGACCTGATCGAGCCGGGCCGGATCGGCCACCGCGCGGCGATTGGCGCGCAGCACATGCGGCAAAAGCGTGCCGCAGATCGCGCCATGCGCGGCGCCGGTCAGCCCGCCCAGCGGTCCGGCCAGCCCATGCACCGCCCCCAGCCCGGCATTGGCCAGCGCAAGACCGCCGCACAGGCTGACCCAGGCCAGATCGTCGCGCGCCTGCGAGTCTTCGGCCTGCATCAGCCGGATCAGCGCCGCCAGCCCGCGCGGGATCGCATCGCGGCACAGCGCATCGGTGAACCGGTTAGCACGCGGGCTGGTGAAGGGTTCGATCACCTGTGTCACCGCATCCAGCCCCGAGGCCAGCGTCACGCCGCGCGGGCACTGATCGGTCAGCGCCGGATCGACGATGGCCAGGCGCGGCAACATGCGGATGTCGCGCAGGCTGACCTTGCGCCCCTGCGCGGGCACGCCGATCACCGCATTGCGCGTGACCTCGGCCCCGGTGCCGGCCGTGGTCGGGATCGCGACAAAGGGCAAGGGCGCGTGATCGAGCGGCAGGCCCTGCCCCACCACCTCCAGATGGTCGAGCATGGGCCGTGTCGCGGGCACCAGCGCGGCAATCGCCTTGCCCGCGTCGATCACCGCGCCGCCGCCAAGCGCCACGACAACCGTCGCGCCCGCCGCACGCGCCACGGCCAGGCCGGCCTCGACCCGCGCCATGTCCGGCTCTTGCGCCACGGCAAAGCGTGTCACCCGGCAGCCCCGCGCCGCCAGCGCCGCCGCCAGCGCATCAGACCGCGCGGGCGTGGCGCCCTGCACCAGCAAGACCGTATCCCCGAGCGCCGCCACACGGGGGGCAGCCTGCGCCACCTCGCCGCGGCCGAACAGGATCTCGGTCGCGGTGGCAAAGCTGAAACTGGCGGGCATGGGCGGTTTCCTTTGGGGTTGTCCGTATCCTGCGGTCAGATATTCAGGTTTTGCACGCCGCTGTCGATATGCGGTGCCCAGAAGGCCACGCTTTCGGCGATCTGGGCGATGACCTGGCGGTCATTCGGCTCGCGTTCCTTGAAGCTGAGTTCAAGGCAGATCTCGTTATCGACCGCCCCGCCTTGGGCAAATGCCGCCAGCAGCGGTTCGGGCTGGATCGAGCCCTTGGCGTTGAAGGCCGCCGTGAAGGGCCGGTGGCCCGACTTGTCCATCATCGACTGCTTGATATGGATGATCGGGCTGACCTTCGGCACCGCGCGCGCCCAGGCATAGGGGTCGGTATCGTCGGGGTTGGGGCTGGTCACATCGCCATGGTCGATATCGGCCATCATCCACATCGGCACGGCCATATTCGCCGCCGTCAGCCGGTCTTGCAGCGCCAGCGCGGCGGCGATGGTTTCACCGAATTCGCGGCCCACGCTCATCGGTTCCCAGAACACATATTTCAGCCCCGCCGCCCTTGCATGTTCCGCCACCTCGGCCCAGCAGTCGATCGCGGTCTGGATCAGCGCCTCGCGCCGGGCCGGATCGTCGTAATCCTGATAGGTGAAGATCGCGAATTGCGTGCCGACCGAGGTGCCGCCCAGATCGGCGGTGATATCGGCAAAGGTCTTGAACCAGTCCACATAATAGCGCCGCACCTCGCGGTCGGGATGGCCGAAATGATTGAGCCGCCCGTAAGGCCCGGTCATGCCGCTGGTCACCCGCACGCCGGTCCGCGCCAGCGCCGCGCCCATCTGCCGGGTCAGGCGGCGGATCACCGGGGCGGGCCAGCCTGGATTGATGAATTCATGCGTCAGTTGCAGGTCGCGGATGCGCAGGTCGCGCGCCACGGTGTCGATCAGGTCATCCGGATCGGCAAAGCGGTTCACCAGCGGATTGGTATTGAGCGAAAGCGTCAGGGCCATGTGAACCTCAGGCGGCAAGGCGGGCGGCAGTGAACCAGTCGGCAAAGGCCGCGCGCTCGGCCTCGGTCAGGTGCAGGTAATGCTTGGTGCGGCGCCACAGGATGTCTTCGGGCGTCCGCGCCCATTCCCGGGCGATCAGATAGCGCACCTCGGCCTCGTAAAGCTGACCGCCGAAATGCCGGCCCAGATCCGCCAGCGATCTGGCCCCGCCCACCACTTCGCCGGTTCGCGCGCCATACAGACGGCCATAATGCTGCACCAGCTTGCGCGGCATCCAGGGGTAGCTGTCGCGCAGGCTGTTGGCGAAGCTCTCGTAATCGGCATTGTCGATCTCGCCGCCCGGCAGGGGCGCGTCCTGCGTCCAGTCGCCGCCCATCTGCGGAAAGATGTGGCGCAGACGGTGCAGCCCGCGTTCGGCCAGTTCGCGATAGGTGGTGATCTTGCCGCCAAACACGTTCAGAAGCGGCGCCCCCCCGGTTTCATCCAGATCGAAGACATAATCCCGCGTCACCGCCGAAGGGTTGCCCTTGCCATCGTCAAACAGCGGCCGCACGCCGGAAAAGCTGTGCAGCACGTCCGAGCGGCGCAGCTTTTCCTTGAAATAGCGGTTCACGGCGGCCAGCAGATAGTCGATCTCGGATTCCTCCGCCGCCACATCCTCGGCCCGGCCCTCATAGCCGATATCGGTCGTGCCGATCAGCGCCTTGTCGCCCTCATAGGGGTTGATGAAGATCACCCGCTTGTCGTGGTTCTGCACCAGATAGGCGTTGGACCCGGCCCACCATTTCGGCACGATGATATGGCTGCCCTTGACCAGCCGCACATTGCGGGTGGACTTCGATCCGGCCACATTGCCGATCACGTCGCTGACCCAGGGGCCGGCGCAATTCACGATGCAGCGGGCGCGGATGTCGCGGGTCTGGCCGGTGGCATTGTCGCGCACCGTCACCGTCCAGCCGCCATTTTCCCGGCGGGCGGCAATGGCGGGGGAACGGGTCAGCACCTCGGCCCCCTTTTCCGCCGCGCCAAGCGCGTTCAGCACCACCAGCCGCGCGTCATCCACCCAGCAATCGGAATATTCGAAGCCCCGGGTGAACTGATCGAGGATCGGCGCGCCCTCCGGGTCGCGGCGCAGATCGAGCGTGCGGGTGCCCGGCAGTTTCTTGCGACCGCCCAGATGATCATAGAGAAACAGCCCCAGCCGCACCAGCCAGGCGGGCCGGTCCTGCGGGCTGTGCGGCAGCACAAAGCGCATCGGCCAGATGATATGCGGCGCGGCCTTCAGCAGCACCTCGCGTTCGATCAGCGCCTCGCGCACCAGGCGGAATTCGTAATATTCAAGATAGCGCAACCCGCCATGCACCAGCTTGCCCGAGCGCGACGAGGTGCCCTCGGCCAGATCGTCCTTTTCGCACAGCACGACCGACAGGCCGCGCCCCGCCGCATCGCGCGCGACGCCGGCGCCGTTGATACCGCCGCCGATCACGAAAAGATCGACCATGTCGGATGTCTGGGTCATGTCAGGCTCCTTGAGCAAAGCGCCGCGCGGCGGCCAGCGCATCCCATGCGGGAACGAGGCCGTGCCTTGCGGCGACAAAAGCGGGAAAGACGCGGTCATAGGCCGCGACAAGATCGGGGTCCGGCGGCTCGGCCGTGCCCAGCAGCGGCGTGACCCAATCGGCCACGCAGGATTGCATGTCGGGATAGGCGCCGATCGCCACGGCGGCCATCATGGCGGCACCCGCCGCCCCGGCCTCTTCGCGCGCCGACACCCGCACCGGCGCCTGCACGCTGGCGGACAGAATGCCGCGCAGCCCGGCTGACCGCGCGGCCCCGCCGGTCAGCCGCAATTCGCCGGGCAAGGCGCCCATGGCGGCGTAGCAATCGCGCATCGCATGGCCCAGCCCCTCGACCACGGCGCGCACCAGATCGGGGAAGCGATGCGTCGCGGTCAGCCCGGCGAAACCGGCGCGCGCCTCGGCCTTGACAAAGGGGCCACGCTCGCCCGCCTCGGAGATATAGGGGTGATAGAGCATCTGCCCCGGCGCGCTTTGCGCCAGCCAGCCTTCCAGCCGCTGCATCAGGTCGCGCGGGCTGACCTCCTGCCCGAAATCGCGCAAGAGATCGGCCCCGACCGCCAGCACCCAGTCGAGGTTCAGCGTGGCCGCCATGTTGGTCTGGACCTGCGTGACCACGCCCGGCACCGGCAGGCAGATCACATAGCCCGTGCCCTCGGCATTCAGATGCACCGCCTCGGCGGGCACCGCGCGCATGTGAACACCGGTGGAGCCGACGGTGGAACAGGCCACATCGCCCGCCCCGCCCCAGACCCCCGCGCCCAGTGCCGTCATCACCATATCGACATAGCCCAGGCTGACCGGCGTGCCGGCGCGCAGCCCGGTCTGGGCCGCGGCGGCGGCGCTTAACGGGTGGGTGATCTCGGTGCCCTCGACGATCTCGGGCAGCAGATGGCGCTGCGCGGTCAGGCCCAGCGCGTCGATCACCGCCGCGTCATAGGCGCGATTGCGGAAATTGCCGAAGGTAAAGCTCGCTTCCGACGGATCGGTGGCCCGGATGCCGGTGAGGTTGAGATAGAGCCAGTCCTTGCAATGCAGCGCCACCTCGGCGCCCGTCAGACAATCGGGCAGGTGCCGCGCCATATGGGCCAGCTGGCTGCCTTGCTGACAGGTATTGAGGCCGGTGCCCGTCGCCTCGAACCGGGCGCGGTTTTCGGGTTGCGCGGCCAGCCGCGCGACGGTGGGCGCGGCCCGCGCATCAAGCCAGAGCCAGGCATCGCCGACGGGACGGTCGCCCTGCCCCACCAGCCAGGTGCCATCGCCCTGCGCGGTGACGGCCACCGCCGCCGTGCGCGCCGCAAGACCCGCGACCTTTTCGCCCAGCCCGCGCAGCGCCGCCGCGCAATCCGCCCAGGTCTGCGCAAGCGATTGGGTGACCGCGCCGCCGGGGCCGGTGACATAACGATTGGGCACCGCCGCCGCCGCGATCTGGCGCCCCGCCAGATCAAAGGCCACCGCCTTGATGACCGAAGTGCCGGCATCAATGCCGATCAGCACATCCCCTGACACCCCCGCACCGCCTGTCATGAAATCTCTCCCTCCGATCGCACGGACAGCCCCTCACCGCCCGCGATCTCTGCGCGATTCCTTATAACACAGTCATACCATATGTAATGTATTTTTTTACGGACATAGCAATTTATTTCAGCTACACTGAGGACAGGCCAAGCAAAAGACTTGGAAGCCCATCTCCATACGGCAAGATTCTCGACCCGGGCGCGATGCGGCATCGCAGCGATACATGCGGGCAAAATATGCAAATATCTGCAATATTTTCTGCATGTTGCCGCAAAATATTTGCCGCAATGCAGCATGGCCCGGCGCCGTGCAGACCCCCAGAGCCAAGACGATTCCTTCGCCCGGGAATCACACCGCAGCCCCCGCCGACACCTCAATCTCACCCAGCACGATTTATCTTACTTGACGGGCATTATAACTTAGAGATATCACATAAGCATGAAAACCAGCCGATTCCCCGGAGAGGAGCCGGGACCGACTGGAGGGGGAGGACTGCCATGCCACGATTGCGCCCCATGCCAAGCGCCGTGCGCCGCCATCGCGGTCGCACCATCCCCGCCACCATCTGTTCGAGGCCGTGACATGACCGCGCAAACCACCCAGCCCAGCCCTGCCCCCCGCGCCCCGGCCGCCTCGCGGCGCGGCAGCGTGATCGCCGGCGCCATCGGCCTGGCCGTGCTGGCCGCCATTGCCCTCGACACGACCATCGTGCCCATCGGATCCGAGGCGGATGTGCGCCAGCAGGCGTTTTCGCCCGACAGCTTTGGCACCAGCGAATTCCCCCGCGTGCAGGCCTTCATCCTGGAAAAGGCCGTGGAGGCGCAGACGCTGGCCCCCGCCGTGCTGGCCGACAAGGCCGCCGCCGCCAAGACCTATGGCACCGCCTCGACCACGGGCGCGATCCTGCCGGTGCGGGTGACGGGCGTTGTGGGTGAAGGCAAGGCCGGGGTCTATGCCCTGACGGTCGAGGGCCTGCCGGCCGAGATCAAGGTCCGCGTCCAGACCGGCCCCGCGATCAACGGCACCGACCTGCGCGACGCGCCCGGTGACATCGCCTTTGGCCAGTTCAAGAACCAGATCGAATATCAGGATGCCGGATCCGGCCTGAACCGCGCCATGAAGGCCGCGGTGCTGGACGGGATCGACGCCGCCGCCCTGCACGGCAAGACCATCGAGGTGGTCGGCGCCTTCCGTCTGGTCAATCCGAAGAACTGGATGATCACCCCGGTTCAGGTGGTGGTGAAATGAGCGCGCAGTTCCAAAGCGGCGCCCGCCCCCAGACCGACCCGCGCCTTGGCGAGGTCGTGCTGGCTGCGCGCAATGTCGCGAAATCCTACGGCAATGTCCACGCGCTCAAGGGCGTGAATTTCGACATCCATCGCGGCCAGGTCACCACCCTGTTCGGCGAAAACGGCGCCGGCAAATCGACGCTGATGAAGATTCTGTCGGGCGTGATCCAGCCCACATCGGGCGAGATCGTGCTGGATGGCCTGCCCGTCAGCTTTGGCAATTCGACCGAGGCGCGCGATCGCGGCATCTCGATCATCCATCAGGAACTGAGCCTCGCCCCGAACCTGAGCGTGCGCGACAACATCTTCATGGGGCGCGAGATCATGGGCGCCTCGGGCGTCGATTTCGCCGAAGAGGAACGCCAGTGCCGCAAGCTGATGGCGGAGCTGGAGGAGGAGATCGACCCGCTGACCCCGGTGGAGGATCTGCGGCTGGGCCAGCAGCAGATCGTGGAAATCGCGCGCGCCCTGTCGGTCGACAGCCGCATCCTGATCATGGACGAGCCGACCAGCGCGCTGTCCGCGACCGAGGTGGAGGTGCTGTTCAAGGTGATCCGCGACCTGACCTCCAAGGGCGTGAGCATCGTCTATATTTCGCATCACCTGGAAGAAGCGCTCCAGATCACCGATCATGCGGTGGTGCTGCGCGACGGCACGATGACCGCCTATGCACCGCGGGCGGAAATCGACCTGGAATGGATCGTGCGCAACATGGTGGGCGAAAATTACGACCTGGGCAGCCCGCCCGAAGGTCACGCCCTGGGCGCGGTGGCGCTGTCGGTGCGCGACCTGACCGTGCCCGACCCCAAGGGCGCCGATTACAACGTGGTGGACCGGCTGTCGCTGGATATCCGCGCGGGCGAGGTCGTGTGCATCTATGGGCTGATGGGCGCGGGGCGCACCGAATTGCTGGAAACCGTGGCCGGCAGGCTGCGCGCCAGCGGTGGCGAGGTGGTGCTGGAGGGGCGCGAGATCTCGCATCTCTCCATTGCCGAGCGCATCGCGCGGGGCCTGGCGCTGGTGCCCGAGGACCGGCAGCGCGACGGGCTTGTGCAGACCATGAGCGTGGGGGAAAACCTGTCGCTTGCCTCCATCGCCAGCTTTACCCGGGGGCTGTTCACCCGCAGGAAGGCCGAACGCGCGCTGATCGACGCCTCGATCCGCGAGGTGACGGTCAAGACCTCTGGCCCTGCGGCGGCGATCGGATCGCTGTCGGGGGGCAACCAGCAAAAGGTGGTCATCGGCAAGATGCTGGCCACCAAACCCCGCGTCATCATGCTGGACGAACCCTCGCGCGGGATCGACATCGGCGCCAAGGCCGAGGTGTTCAAGCTGCTGGCCGAAGAAGCGAAACGCGGTCTGGCGGTGGTCTATTCCACCTCAGAGGTGGGCGAATGCCTGTCGATCGCGCATCGGATCATCGTCATGCACAAGGGCCGCATCTCGGCCGAATTCGATTCAACCGTCTCCAAGGAAAAGATCATGGCCGCCTCGGGCGAGTCCGTGGCGGCCTGAGGGCCGATCCTAAAGCGACCAGATACGGAGCCATCCCATGTCGGATACCACCCTTGCCCGCTCGGCCGCCGCGAAGCCCGCCTTCAGCCTGGGCCGGTTGCTGCTGGAAGGCCGCGCCTTCTTTGCGCTCATCGCGATTGTCGCGGTGTTTTCCTTCCTGTCGCCCAACTATTTCACGGTGTCGAACTTTCTCATCATGGCCAGCCATGTGGCGATCTACGGCATTCTGGCCGTGGGCATGCTGCTGGTGATCCTGAATGGCGGGATCGACCTGTCGGTCGGCTCCATCCTCGCGCTGTCGGGGGTGGTGGCGGGGGCGCTGATGCAGGGGGTGGAACTGCCCGCGCTTGGCGTCATCCTCTATCCGCCGGTCTGGGCGGTGGTGGTGCTGACCTGCACGCTGGGTGCGCTGGTCGGCGCGGTGAACGGGGTGCTGATCGCCTGGTTCAAGGTGCCCGCCTTCGTCGCCACGCTGGGCGTGATGTATGTGGCGCGCGGCGTTGCGCTGCTGATGACCAACGGCTTGACCTACAACAACCTTTCCGGTCGCCCCGAACTGGGGAATACCGGCTTCGACTGGCTGGGCTTCAACCGCCTTGCCGGGATCCCGATCTCCGTCCTGGTGCTCTCCGGAATCGCGATCCTGGCGGGGTTGATGCTCAGCCGGTCGGCCTTCGGGCGCTGGCTCTATGCCTCGGGTGGCAATGAACGCGCCGCCGATCTGTCGGGCGTGCCGGTCAAGCGGGTCAAGATCACCGTCTATACGCTGTCGGGCATCCTGTCGGCCGTCGCGGGGCTGGTGCTGTCGTCGCAGCTGACCTCGGCCGGGCCGACCGCCGGCACCACCTATGAACTGACCGCCATCGCGGCGGTGGTCATCGGGGGCGCGGCGCTGACCGGCGGGCGCGGCACGGTGCGCGGCACGATGCTGGGCGCCTTTGTCATCGGCTTTCTGTCGGACGGGCTCGTGATCATCGGCGTGTCTTCCTACTGGCAGACCGTCTTCACCGGCGCCGTCATCGTGCTGGCCGTGCTGATGAACTCCATCCAATACGGCAAGGGAACCCGCAAATCCTGATGCCCCCGCCCTTCTCCGCGCGGGAGAACCGGGGAGGACCGGCCCCGCGCGGAAAGACTGCCAATCCTGGCGATCCAGAACCCGAAGACCAACCCAAGGGAGTGAGACCATGCTGAAACTGACCCGCCGCGCGCTGATGGCTGCCGTCGCCGTCACCCCGCTGATGACCTTTGCCGCCTCGGCCGAAGGGCTGATCTCGATCATCGTGACCGACCCGGCCAACCCCTACTGGTTCACCGAGGGCGAAGTGGCCAAGGCCACCGCCGAAAGCTTGGGCTATACCGCCAATGTCGCGGCCCACAAGGGCGACACCAATGCCGAAAGCACCCTGATCGACACCGCGATCACCAACAAGTCGGTCGCGATCATCCTGGACCCGGCCAATGCCGACGGCTCCATCGGGGCGGTCAAGAAGGCGGTCGATGCCGGCATCCCGGTCTTCCTCGTCAATGCCGAGATCAACCAGGAAGGTCTGGCCAAGGCGCAGCTCGTGTCGAACAACGCCCAGGGTGCCGCACTTGGCGCCGAACAATGGGTCTCGATGGTGGGCGACAAGGGCAATTATGTCGAGCTGTTCGGCAACCCCGCCGACAACAACGCCGCGACCCGCTCCAACGGCTATGAGACCGTCATCACCCAATACCCGGATCTGGTGAAGGCCGGCAAGGAAGTGGCCAACTGGGACCGCACCCAAGGCTATCAGAAGATGCAGTCGCTGCTGCAAGCCAACCCCGACATCGTCGGCGTGATCTCGGGCAATGACGAGATGGCGCTTGGCGCGATTGCCGCGCTGAAAGAGGCGGGCAAGCTGGATCAGGTCAAGGTCGGCGGCTTTGACGGCTCGCCCGACGCGGTCGAGGCGGTGAAGGCCGGCGAGATGCAGTATACCGTCCTGCAACCCGTCGCCGTCTTCTCGGCCGAGGCGGTGAAACAGGCTGACAGCTTCATCAAGACCGGCGCCACCGGCGCCGCGACCGAAAAGCAGCTGTTCGACTGCCTGCTGATCACCAAGGACAACGTGGACAAGTATACCGCTGCCTTCACGCTGTCGGAATAAGCGCTCCCGCCGGGGGTGGGCCTGGCCTGCCCCCGTCTCTCCCCGGCGGCGCCGTTCCACCCGGCGCCGCCGTTCTGCATTCCTTGCTTTTCAGGGGATTTCCGCTATCCCGCAGCCAGGAGGCACCCCGCATGACTGAATTCCACGGCCCCAATGACCCCGCCCCCGGCCTGATCCCCGATCAGATGCCCAGCGACAGCCGTCAGGCCCGCCAGATCGCCCGGCGGCAATTGATGGCCGAGGCGGTGATGGCCGAGGGCACGATGCGGATCGAGGATCTGACCGAACGCTTTGGCATCAGCCTGATGACCGCGCATCGCGACCTGGACGAACTGGTCGGGCGCGGGCTGATCCGCAAGACGCGTGGCATCGTTTCGGCCGCGCCCACCTCGCTGGTGGAGGCCAGCGACCTTTACCGCTCCTCGCGCCAGTCGGTCGAAAAACGCGCCATTGCCGCCGCGGCCGCCGCCTGTATCGAACCCGGCCAGGCGGTGTTCTTTGACGACAGCACCACGGTCTTGCAGATGGTGCCGCATCTGGCGGCGCGGGTGCCGCTGACCGCGATCACCAATTCGCTGACCCTGATGACCGAGCTGCGCGCGATCCGCGATGTGACGTTGCTGGGGTTGGGCGGACAGTTCCATCACTGGTGCAATGCCTTCATGGGCCCGGTCACCACCGCCGAGATTCGCCGCCTGCGCGCCGATCTGGTGTTTCTGTCCATGGCGGCGATCACCGATGACATGGTGTTTCACCAAAGCCCCGAAATGGCCGATACCAAACGCGCCATGTTCGACAGCGCCGCGCGGCGCATCCTGTTGGCCGATCACACGAAATTCGAACGCCGCGCCCTGCATGCCATGGCCGCGCTGGAGGAATTCGACCTGGTGATCGTCGATGACCTGACGCCGCCCCGGGTGATCGAGCGGATGAAGACGCGCGGCATCGCGGTGCAGGTCGCGCGGCTGGAAGACCAAACGTAACACATATTGATGTGAAGTTCACATCATGCGACGATCACTTTGCCGGGGACGCGATTCCCCCGCAGGGGGGATCCTGACATGCCGACCGCATCGCCTTGCCTTCTGGGCATCGACAATGGCCTGACCGTCACCAAGGCGGTGATCTTTGCCCCTGACGGCACCATCCGCGCCGTGGCGCGGCGGCGGGTGCCGCAATCGCTGCCCCGCCCCCGCCATGTGGAGCGGGACATGGCCGGGCTGTGGCAGGCCACCGCCGAAGCCATCGCCGAGGCGCTGACCCTTGCGGGCCACCCCGACATCGCGGCCATCGCCGCCACCGCGCATGGCGACGGGCTTTATCTGCTGGATCGCGACGGCGTGCCGCTGGGGCCGGGGATCCTGTCGCTCGACAGCCGCTCCGGCGCCATCGTCGCGGAATGGGAGCGCGCGGGCATTGCCGAGACAGCCCTGACGCGCAGCGGGCAGCGGCCGCATGCCTCGGCCCCGTCGGCACTGCTGGCCTGGATCGCGCGACATGACCCGGCGCGCTTTGCCCGGATCGGCCATATTCTTGCCTGCAAGGATTGGCTGCGCTATTGCCTGACCGACACGATCGGCACCGACCTGACCGAGGCCAGCACCGCCTTTGCCGATGTGAAGACACAAGGATATGCGCCCGAAATCCTTGATCTTTTCGGTCTGGGCGCGCTGGCGCCCTGCCTGCCGCAAGTCGCGCTGCCCGATGCGGTCGTGGGGCGGGTGACCGCGCGGGCCGCGGCGCAGACCGGCCTGCGCCCCGGCACGCCGGTCGTGGCGGGGCTGCATGACGTGACCGCCTCGGCGCTTGGGATCGGCGGGCATGGGCCGGGGCGGATCGCGGTCGTGGCCGGCACCTATTCGATCAACGAAACCGTGTCGCATCGCCCCAGCACCGACCCGCGCTGGTTCTGCCGCAACGGGCTGCGGCGGGGCGAATGGAACAACATGGCGATCTCGCCGGCTTCGGCCACCAATTACGACTGGTTTCTGGACAGGTTCTGCGCCGCCGAACGGGCCGAGGCCGGCGCCGCGATCCATGACCGCATGGCGGCCGAGGTGGCGGCGGCGCGCGCCCGCCCCTCGACCGCGCTGTTCCACCCCTATCTCTATGGTTCGCCCCACGGGCCGCAGGCCAGCGCGGGCTTTCTGGGCCTGCGCGGCTGGCAGGACCGGGGCGACCTGCTGCGCGCGGTGATCGAGGGCATCGCCTTCAATCACCGCATCCATGTCGATGCCCTGCGCGCGGGCTTTGGCGCAAGCCGGGTGCTGCTGACCGGCGGCATCTCGCGCAGTCCGGTCTTTGCCCGGATCTTTGCCGATGCGCTGGCGCTGCCCGTCACCGTCACTGCGACCGAAGAGGCCGCCGCCTGGGGCGCCGCACTTTGCGCCGGGGCGGGGGTCGGGCTGTTCGCCGCGCCCGAGGCCGATCCCCGCGATCTGGCCGCCCTGAGCCAGACCTATGACCCTGATCCGGCCCGGGCCGCCGCGATGGAAACCCGCTTTGGCCTGCATTGCGACCTGAGCGCGGCGCTTGCCCCGCTCTGGCCCCGGATCGAGGCTCTGGGCGCGGAGGACGGTGCATGAGCCAGCGTCGCGACGAGATCGCCGCCCATGTGGCCGCGCGGGGCGAGGTGCGGATCGACGATCTGGTCGCGGCCTTTGGCGTGTCGCGCATGACCATCCACCGCCATGTCGAGGAACTGGCCCGGCTGGGCGTGCTGCGCAAGCTGCATGGCGCGGTCAGCGCGCAGCCAAGCGGCGTCTATGAAAGCCTGCATGGCTATCGCGCCGGCCGCCATGCTGCGGCCAAGGCCGCACTGGCCCGCGCCGCCCTGGCCGAGATCACCGCCGGCGACGCGCTGATGCTGGACGATTCGACCACCCTTGCCGCGCTCGCGCCGCTCTTGCCCGGGCGGGGGCCGCTGACGGTGGTGACCAACAGCCTGGGGGTGATGCAGGCGCTGGCCGGGGCCGAGGATATCGCGCTGATCACGCCCGGCGGCGCATATCACCCGACCTATCACGCCTTTATCGGCCCCTTGTGCGAAACCGCGCTGGCGGGGCTGCGCGCCAATGTCGCGCTGGTATCGGCCTCGGCCATCGACGGCATGGCGGCGCTGATCCAGGATGGGCAGGTGACGCGGGCCAAACAGGCGATGCTGGCCGCCGCCGCCCGGCGGGTGCTCTTGGTGGACAGTTCCAAATTCGGCCGGGTCGCGCTGCACAAACTGGCCGAACTGACCGATTTTCACGCGGTTTTCACCGACAGCGCCCTGCCCGGCGCCACGGCCGAGACGCTGCGCGCGGCGGGGGTGCCGCTTCATCTGGTGGATATCGACGATGCAGAGTGACGAAATCGACGTGCTGATCCTGGGCGCGGGGATCAACGGCGCGGGGCTGTTCCGCGACCTGTGCGAACAGGGGCTGAATTGCGTGATCGCGGACAAGGGCGATTTCGGCTCCGGCACTTCGGCCGCGCCGTCGCGGCTGATCCATGGCGGCATCAAATATCTGGAAACCGGCGAATTTCGCCTGGTCGCCCAATCCACGCTGGAGCGGAACCTGCTACTCCGCAATGCCCCCCATGCGGTGACGGCGCTGCCGACGGTGATCCCGATCTTTTCCTGGTTCAAGGGCATTCCGGCGGCGCTGCGCACCCTGTTCGGATCGACCACCGCGCCGCGCAGCCGGGGGGCGGTGCTGATGAAGATCGGCCTCGCGCTCTATGATTTCTACGGCGCGCGGGCGCGGGTCATGCCGCGCCATGCGCTGTGGTCACGGGCGCACGCGCTGCGCGAGATCCCGCCGCTGACACCGCGGATCGTGGCGGCGGGGCAGTATTACGACGCCAAGGTCAGCCACCCCGAACGGCTGGTCTGGGAATTGCTGCAAGACGGGCTGCGCGCCAGCCCCGGCTCGGCCGCGCTGAACCATTGCACCTTCAGCGGCGATGGCGGAACGATCACGCTGACCGGTCCGCAAGGCGCGCGGCGCCTCCGCCCGCGGATCGTCATCAACGCCGCCGGCCCCTGGATCGACCGGGTGAATGCCGCCCTGGGCCTGGAAACCCGGCTGATCGGCGGCACCAAGGGATCGCATATCCTGCTGGATCACCCCGATCTGCTGGCCGCGCTGAAAGGGCGGATGATCTATTTCGAGGCCGATGACGGGCGGATCTGTCTGGTTTTCGACTATCTGGGCCGCGCGCTGGTCGGCTCGACCGATACCCGCGCCGACGACCCCGACAGCGTGCGCTGCGAGGAAAGCGAGGTCGCCTATTTCCTGCAAAGTCTGCGCAGCCTGTTGCCGGGCCTGACCTTTGATGAAAGCCAGATCGTCTATGCCTATTCCGGCATCCGCCCCTTGCCCGCCTCGGACGGGACGGTGGCGGGGCTGATCAGCCGCGACCATTCCGCCCCCGCCTTTGAACCCGATGCCGCGCGCGCCTACCCGGTCATCGCGCTGGTCGGCGGCAAATGGACCACCTTTCGCGGCTTTGCCGAGGAGGTCGCCGATACGGTGCTGGCACGGTTGGGCAGGGCGCGCCGGATCCTCACGCGCGAATTGCCGATCGGGGGCGGGCGCGATTATCCCGCCGATCCGGCACAATGGGCGCGGCAGGTGGCGACAGAAACCGGGGCCACACCCGGCCGTGCGGCGCTGATGCTCGGGCGTTATGGCAGCACAGCCCGCGCCATTCTGGCGGCCGAGGGCACAGCACCCCTGCCGCTGGCCGATGCGCCGGATTACAGCGCGCAGGAACTGAACTGGCTCTGCCGGCACGAAGCGGTGGTGCATCTGCCCGATCTGGTGATGCGGCGCAGTGCGCTGGCCGTCACCGGGCAATTGTCGGCGGCAGGTCTGGCGCAGGCGGCGGATGTGGCGGCGGCGGCCCTGAACTGGGATGCCGCGCGCCGCGACAGCGAATGGCGCGCGACGCAGGCCCTGCTGGAGGGCCGGCACCGCGCGCGTCTCGCCTAGAGATCAGGCGGCGCTGCTGCGCGCCTGCGTCACCAGCACCGCATCCAGTGCCAGCACCTGCCGCACCGCCTCGGCCGCCTCGGCGCCCTTCTTGACGAAATGCGCGGTGTAGAAATCGACGATCGGCTGCGCCGGCTGGAAATTATGCGGCGTGAGCGAAACCGAGAAACAGGGCACGCCGGTTTCCAGCCCGGCCTGCATCAGCCCGTTCACCACGGCGGCGGCGACGAAATCGTGGCGGTAGATACCGCCATCGACCACCAGCGCTGCGGCGACAATGGCGTCATAGCGCCCGGTCTGGGCCAGTTTCTTGGCCAGGAGCGGCATCTCGAACGCGCCGGGCACATCGAATGCCTCGACCGTCGCGCCGGGCAGGATGCGCCCGGCCTCGGCCAGGAAACCCTCATGCGCGCGGTCCACGATCTCGGCGTGCCAGCGGGCCTTGATGAAGGCGATCTTGGGGGATTGGGTCGTCATGTCGGAACCTTCCGTTACGTTGCGTCAGGTCCCAAGGCAAGCCCATGGCCCGGCCCGCGATCTGCGGCCCGTCCACGGTTCTCTTTCATCCGGACTATACCGTCGGCCCCGGAGTTTCACCGGATCTGCTGACCCTTTCCCTTGCGGCAAAGGCGCTCGCGGGCTGTGACCGCCGGTGGGGAATTGCACCCCGCCCTGAGAACGGCCCTGACTAGCATCCTGCCCCCTTGCAAGCAAGGCTTTCCCTGCGGCGCGACAGGGGTTAGGCTTGGGAAAATAATGTTCCGGGGGCGCCCCCGAAAAGGACTTTGCCTGATGACGGCCCGATCCTGCCCCAGTTGCGGTGACGTGCTGGCCCCGCGTTTCGCGGCGGCGAAGATGATCACCTGCGCCTCCTGCGGCACGACGCTGTTTCTGGAGGACGACGCCGTGCGCCTGGCCGGGCAACAAGGCGTGCTGCACGAATTGCCGGCACCGATCCAGCTGGGCCAGGAATTTCTGGTGACAGGCCGCCGCCTGCTGCCGGTGGGTCTCTTGCGCTATGATTACGGGCGCGGCACCTGGGATGAATACTGGTGCCTCGACAGTCATCGTGACGGGTTCTGGATCTCGGTCGATGAGGGCGATCTGGTGGTGCAATCCGCCCTGCCCGCCAGCCGCGCGCCCAAACTGACCGCGCCGCCCGGCTTGGGCCAGACCATTCGCTTCGACGGCCGCGACTGGGATGTGCAGGAACAGGACAGCGCCCGCCTGATCGGCTGGCGCGGCGAATTGCCCGAACAGGTGGAGATGGGCGAGGCGCATCGCTTCGTGAACTGCGCCCATGGCGACTACCTTCTGTCGGGCGAATTCTGGAAGGGGGGCAGCGCCTGGTTCCTCGGCCAGTGGATCGACCCCTATGACCTGCGGCCCGGCAAGACCGAGGCCCGCGCATGAGCCGGTCGGGCGACCTGCGCGAGATCCGTTGCCCCAGTTGCGGCGCGGGTGTCGATGTGCTGGGCGGCGGGCGCGTTGTGGTGCAGATCTGCCCCTATTGCGCGACGGAACTGGACGCGACCGCCAATTTCGCGGCGCTGCGCCGGTTCGACGGGCTGCGCCGCCCCGATACGCCGTTTCGGCTGGGGATGGAGGGGACGATCCAGGGCATCCGCCAGCAGGTCATCGGCACGCTGGGCCAGTTGGAGCGGCATGGCGGGCGGAGCTGGACCTGGGTGGACCACCTGCTTTATTCCGAAACCCATGGCTATTCCTGGCTGACGGTCGAGGGTGGCAATGTGCTGTGGTCGCGCCGCGTGCGCTGGACGCTGCCAATGCAGATGTTCACCACGACCCATGTCGAGGGCGCGGAAAACCGCCCCGGCTTCAACGCCGAGGGGCGGCATTGGGCCTATTTCGAAACCTCGACCTATGCCACGACCTATATCGAGGGCGCCTTCACCTGGCACCCCAAGCTGAACGACGCGGTGACCGAGATCAGCTATCTGTCCGAAAACGAGATGCTGACGGTCGAGGCGACCGGCCGCGAACGCGAACAGGTGCTGAGCGTGATGCTGCCCCGGGCCGAGGTGATCGCGGCCTTTGGCCTGTCGGAAGACGCGCTGCCGCCCTTCCCCCAGCGGCATGCGCTGGCGCCATTGCCAGGAAAGGGCAATGACGCTTTCATGGCGAAAACCGGCCTCGGCTTCCTGCTGGCGACGCTGGTCCTGTCGCTGGTGCTGACCGCGATGGCCAGCACGGCCCTGCCCTATCGCAGCGCCGCGATGGCCGACCTGCCGAAGGTTTTTGACATCCCGGTCAGCACGCCGGGGCGACTGATGCGCATCAGCCTCAGCGCCGATGTGGACAATGCCTGGGCGGGGATCGGCGTCGAACTGGATGACCCCGAGGGCGAGCCGGTCTTCGAGATGGAGCGCGAGGTCGGCTATTACCACGGCTCCGAAGGCGGCGAGAGCTGGTCCGAGGGCAGCCGCAACGCGACCCTGACCCTGCGCCCCGACATGGCTGGCACCTATCGGCTGACCCTGACCAGCGAGGGCGGCGAGGTGGAGCCGGGCTATTACGGCAGCGTCGCCTCCACCATCGGGGTGTCGGTCAGCCAGGGCCAGCCGAACTGGCTCTGGCTGCTGGGGGCCGCGCTGATCTTTGGCGGGGCGGCAGCCTTCGGCCCCGCGCGCCGCTACCTCGCCCGCAAGATGCGGCTGCGGCTGGGCGACTGGTCGGAGGATTGAATGAATCTGTTTCGCGTCATCATCCTGGCCGGCAGCACCGTCACCCTTCTGGCGGCGGGCTATCTGGCCTATGCCGGGGTCTGGGGTGAAGATACCGACGTGCGCGCCGGCATCGCCTCGATCCGCGCCGGCAGCGCGGGAAATTCCATCGGAAACGCAAGCGTCAAGTAAGGAGCGCCGCATGAACGCCATGGCATCCGTCCATTTCGCCGAAATCCTCGGCACCGTGATCTATACGCTGATCGGGCTGGGCCTGTTCGGGCTGTGCTGGTTCCTGATCACCCGGGTCGCACCCTTTTCGGTGGTCAAGGAAATCGAACATGACCAGAACACCGCGCTGGCCATCCTGATCGGGTCGATCTTCATTGCTCTCGCCCTCATCATCTCGGCGGTGATCCTGTCATCATGATCCCGGCCGCGCCCGCCCGGATGCGGGAAATCTGGCTTCTGGCGGCGACCTTTCTGGTCGCGGTCGCGGGGCTGATCTACGAACTGATCGCGGCCACCCTGTCGAGCTACCTGCTGGGCGACAGCGTGCGGCAATTCTCGCTGGTGATCGGCGTGTTTCTGGCCGCCATGGGTCTGGGGGCCTGGTTGTCGCGCTTTGTCGGGCGGGCGCTGAGCGGGTTTGTCTGGGCGCAGATCGCGCTTGGCCTGCTGGGCGGGTTCATGGCGCCGCTGCTCTATTTTTCGTATGCAATGATCGGCGTGGTCGAGACCCCGCTTTTCGGCCTGTTGATCCTGATCGGCGCGCTGTCGGGCATGGAAATCCCGCTGATCGCCCGCATCCTGAAAGAGATCGGCGCCGCCGAGTTCCGCTTTGAAAACGTGCTGAGCGTGGATTACATCGGCGCACTGGTCGCCTCCATCCTGTTTCCCTTGCTGATCCTGCCGCATCTGGGGCTGATGTCGGCAAGCCTTGCCTTCGGTGCGATGAACCTGGCCGTGGCGGGCCTGTCGCTCTGGATCTTTCGCAGGGAAGCGCCGCGCGCGGCCTGGCCGGTCTGGGCGCTGGCGCTGGCCTGCACGCTGGGGGCGCTGTGGCAGGCCGAACGCATGGTCGGCGCCGCCGAGGCCCGACTTTACGAAGACGACATCATCCTGACCGCGCAAAGCCCCTGGCAGCGCATTACCGTCACGCGGTTCCGCGACCGGGTGCGGCTGTTTCTCGACGGGTCGATCCAGTTCGACAGCCAGGACGAATACCGCTACCACGAGGCGCTGGTCCATCCCGCCATGGGGCTGGTCGCGGCGCCGCGCCGGGTGCTGATCCTGGGCGGCGGCGACGGGCTGGCCACGCGTGAGGTGCTGCGCCACCCGGAGGTGGAAAGCGTGACACTGGTCGATCTCGACCCGATGGTGACCGACCTGTTTCGCAATCAGCCAGAACTTTCCGCGCTCAGCAGTGGCGCGCTGCGCGATCCTCGGGTGACGATCCTGAACATGGATGCGTGGAAATTCGTCGAAACGGACCGCGGCACATGGGATGTGATCATCGCCGATCTGCCGGACCCGAAATCCATTGCGCTGTCCAAGCTTTATACGCGCGAATTCTATGCCATGACCCTGGGTCATCTTGCGCCGCGCGGGGCGATGGTCGTGCAATCGGGCTCGCCGCTCTTTGCGCGGGACGCTTACTGGTCGGTGATCCGCACGCTGCGGCTGACGCGCAATCCGCAGGTGCCGGGCGGCGCGTTGGCGGTGCTGCCCTATCACGTTTTCCTGCCCAGTTTCGGCGATTGGGGATTTGCGCTGGTCACACAAGCCCCGCTCGACGGGGCGCAGCCCGTGTTGCCCGGGGGCTTGCGCTACCTCACCCCCGCCACCTGGGCCGCCGCGCAGGCCTTTGGCCCGGATGAAAACGAAACCGCTGCCGCGCCGAACAGCCTGCGCAGCCATGCGCTTGTCAGCTATTACAATGACGGCTGGGATCGCTGGTTCCGCTAGGCCTGTCCGCGCGTCACGAGGGTCGCGGTCACAGTTGTCGGCCGAAAGGCCGCCTCCAACGCCGCCCGCGCCGCTGCGATATCGGCCCCGCCACAGAGAAAGACATCCAGCGCCACGAAGCCACGTTCGGGCCAAGTATGCACAGAGATATGCGATTCCGCGAGCAACAGAACCCCGGTCATCCCGCCACCGGGAAAGGGGTGGAGCATGAGCTGAAGTGCCGTCGCCCCTGCCGCCGTCGCCGCGGCGCGCAAGGCGGCATCGACCGCCGCGCCCTCCAGGCTGCGCGCGCCCTCGAAATCCAGCAGGAGATGATGGCCCGGAAGCCGTCCAGATGCGGTCATGCCTGCGACCTGCGCCCGAATCGGTCCGCAGGTAAAGCGAAAACAGCTTTGTCATCGCGGCGAGCATCAAGCCGGCAACGCCGTATATCATGCTGCCCGCCACGCGGTCGAAGCCGATGATCATGCCACGCCGTCGGGATCGTCCGCCCCTGGCTCGAACTGCATGACGCGCCCGCGCCCGGCGCGCTTGGCCCGATAGAGCGCCTGATCGGCATGGTTGAGCAAGGTCGCGGCCGCCGGGCGCGGATGGGTGATCGACAGGGTGAACCCTGCCGAGGCCGCGATGCGGCAAAAGGTACCCTCAAACGGAATCGGTTCGGTCAGACGCGCGATGATGCGCTGCGCGATCTGGCGCATCCGGGCGGGATCGCCCACGCCGGGCAGCAGCAACACGAATTCATCGCCGCCCACCCGCGCCACGGTATCCCCGGCGCGGGTCTCCTCGGTCAGCACCCGGGCGACGACGCGCAGCACCTCATCCCCGGCGGCATGGCCCAGCGTGTCGTTCACGGCCTTGAAATAATCGAGATCGAGATGCATCAGCCCCAGACTGCCCGGCCCCGCCATCACCTGCCCCAACATCAGATCCAGCGCACGGCGGTTGCGCAGGCCGGTCAGCGTGTCGGTCATCGCCTGTTCCTCGGCCGCGGATTTCGCGCCTTGCAGCCGCAGGTTCAGACCGCGCAATTCCTCCATCACCGCGGATTTGGCCTCGACCACATAAAGCAGCTCGATCGCCAGATCGGTGGCGGCGAAATCGGCATCTGTCAGACCGTGATCGCGCACGGCCTCCACCAGGCCGATGCCGAAGGACAGGTTCAGCACCAGCCCCTGCCCGCCCGCCAGCGGCATGGAGACCCCGCGCAGCACCCGGCCCGGCTGGCCGCGCGGCACGAGGTAGAGCCGCGCACCCGCCCGCGCCAGCAACCCGGGCAGATCAGTCACCCCCGAGGGGCGGCGCAGTTCGAACAGGTCGAAAAACTGCTGCCCGGTGACCGCCCCATCGTCAAAAAGCTTGGCCAATGTGGGTCCGCATCCGAGGACGGTTCCCTGCATGTCCAGCACCAGATGCATGGGCATCAGCGTATCAAGCGCGGCCTGCGGCAGGCCGAAGGCCCCGATCATGCCCGCAGGCGGGGTCATATGCAGCATCACGATGCCCCGCTTTCCAATGCGAGATCGAAACGGCGGCCCGGGGTAAAGGCGGTTTCGGCCAGCGTGATGCCGATCACCTCGCCCCCGGTGCTGCCGGGTGCCACGCCGCGATGTTCCACCAGCGACAGCGCGCCGTAATCATCGGCCATGGCCCGCAGGATACCCGCCACGACATGCCCCGCCCCACGCAGGCCCGAGCGGCAGACCAGCGTGAATTCGGTTGCGGAATGGTCGGTCAGTTCCAGTTGCGGCAGATCGACATCGGGCAGTGCCAGCCGGGCGCGACCGGGCAGATCCTCCAGCGAATGCAGGAAATCGGCATAGCCCACACCGCCGAACCGCAAGAGCCGGCGCAGCCTTTGCACATTGGGATGCGAGACGAGGTAGATCCCCAGATCCTCCAGCACCGTATCGCGGGGCCGCCCCAGCCGGGCCGAGGCCACATCCAGCACCGCATCGGTCAGCGCGTCATCATAGCTCAGCATGGGTTCGAAACTGTCGAATCCCAACCGGGCCTGCCGGGCGACATCGGCCCAGCATCCCGCGCCATAGGTATCGCGCAGAAAGCACTGGATCGAACGGTTGATGAGTCCGTGCATCGGAAACCCCCTGATTCCCGATGAGCCTAGGCCCCAAGGTTTAACAATCGCTTATCGCGCGCGCTCAGCGCATCAGGATCAGCCCGCCGCCCTGCGCCGGGATCATCTGCCCCGGCAGCGGCACCAACTGCGGCGCCGGGGCCGCGAGCAGTTCCTGCAACAGGATCTCGGCCGCCGCGCCGCGCGGCATCGCCTCGCCCGACGGGCGCAATTCGCGCCATTCCCACAAGGCATCACGCAGCACAAAGCCGGCACCGGCAAGCCATTGATCCTCCGACAGGGTCAGCACCGCGACCTCTGACCCCTGCAGATCGGCCCAGAAATCCGCGACCAGCATCACGCAGGCGGGCTGGCCGCCGGGCAGGCTGCGCCGGCAGGCCGACAGCCAGTCCTGCAATTCGTAATCCTGCCGGCTGGCCAGGATGGTGTCGCGCAGCGCGGTTTCGGTCGCGGGGCGCAGCGGCATCAGCGCCGCCAGTTCCGCACGCAGGCTTTCGGCATCGCGGCCGGCGACCTCGGCCTGCTGGCTGCGATCGGCGAGACGGGCGCGCAACGCCTCCTGGCCCGGGGCCTCGGCCAGCGTGGCCAGCCGCGCCAGCGCAGCGGCACCCGGCCTGCCCCAATCCTCCAGCCCCGCCAGATCGAGCCGCGCCGCCGTCACCCGGCCCGCCTCATAGCGCGCGAGTTGGCTGCGCGCGGCGATCCCTTCGGGGCTGAGAAGCGGCGTGAAGATCAGCACCGCCAGCGCCAGCAACGCCAGCGCCATATGGATATTGGCGCGCCGCAGCCGCGCCTCCCAGCCGCGCCCGCGCAGCACCGCCGCCAGATACAGCACGCCATAGCCCAGCCCGAGTGCCGCCACGCAGCCGGCAAAGACGCGGTCGGGCGTCCAGCCATATTGTTGCACGCGCAGCCAGACCGCCCAGGCCCCCAGCCCCGCCGGCGCCAGGATCAGCGCCGCCATGAGCCGCGCCGCCGCCCGCACCGGAACGGAGCGCGTCGCCTCCTCCTCCGACTGGTCCAGCGCGGCGGTGACCAGCGTGGCGCCAAGCGCCGCGATGCTCAAAAGCGTGGCCGCCGCCGAAAGCTGGCCAAACAGCCGGTCCAGACCGCGCAGCGGCAGCACCAGCAGAAAGACCGCCACCACCAGCACCACCGGCACCAGCAACAGCCGCAGCAGCCGCAGCACCAGATAGGGCGAGACGACATCCGCCATCTCGTCCACCACCGCGATGCCAAGGCCCAGCATCGCCCCGCTGAGGACAAAGCCGAACAGCGGCTGTTCCATCAGATGCGCGATCACCGGCACGCCCACCATGCGCAACAGCAGGTCCGACACGAACAGCACCGCCCAGACCAGCCCGACAAAGAGCCAGGCCGCGGCATAGCGGATCACGATGGTCCAGGCTTCGTTGAACAGGGTCGGGTAATCGCGCCAGCCCCTTGTCGCGGCGGCGACCAGAAAGGGCATGGGCACGAAGACCAGCACGAAAGCCGCCAGAAACGGCACCGGCGTATTGAAGAAATCCGACAGCGCCCCGTAGCGGAAGCTGCCCCAGAACAGCAGCGCAGCGACCGCCACCGCCTGCCCCGCCGCCAGCGCCGCCGCCCGACCCAGTCGCAGCGGCCCCGCCATGCCCAGAAGGGCGGTGAAGAACACGACCGCCAGCACCATGAGCGCCATGGCCGCGCGTTCGCCCAGCATCTCGCGCTCCAGCACCTGCCCCAGCAGAAAGAAGGACAGGCCCGCCGCCGCGCCGGTCGCGGTCATGGCAAGGCGTTTTCCTGTCTGGCTGTCGATCATGGTTCCGCCTTCCGCGCCGCCGTTCCGATTGCGGCGCGGAGGCTAATCCGCTTTGCCCGAAAGGGAAAGCGCGTTCGGCCCCGGTCTCAGCCGGCCAGATCCCAGACGATCGTCACCATGGCCGAGGTGGTCAGCTCCCCGGCCGCCACCGGCACCGCGCCCATGGCCTGATCGGCGGACATGCGCATCATCGGCATCGGCGGCTGCGCGCCGCCGCCCTCGTGAATGGCGCGGATCGAGCCGAGCTTCACCCCTGCCGCCTCGGCCAGCAAGCCGGCCTTGGCCAGCGCATCGGCCACCGCGCGACGGCGCGCCTCGGCCAGGGCCGGCGCGGGGTCGAGCAGCGCGAATTCCACCCCGTTCAGCGTGTTGGCCCCATCCTTCACCGCCGCATCCAGCGTGGCGCCCAGCGTGTCCAGCGCGCGCACCCGCACGGTGACCATGTTCGAGGCGATATAGCCCGCGATGCGCGAGCTGCTCTTGAAGCTGTCGCTCTGCCAGTCGGGGCTGATCGAAAGACCGGTGGTCTGGATGTCGCGATCCGCGACCCCCGCGGCCTTGAGATTGGCCAGAACCTGCGCGATCGCCGCGGAATTGGCGGCCAGCGCCACCGCCGCGCTGTCGCCGGGCGTGGTGACGCCCAGCGTGATCACCGCCATGTCGGGCGCGTTTTCCACCCGGCCCTCGCCCTGCACCGTGATCTGGCCCTGTTCCATGCGGATCTGCCCCTCTGTTGCGGTCTGGGCGCCGGCCGGGGTCGCCACCATGGGCAGCGCCATCAGACCCGCCAGGGCCAGCACCGCCACCGCGCGCGCCTCTTGTTTCATCCGGTTGCGCATTTACAGTCCTCCTTGACCTTTTGCGACAATCACACCGTCTGACGCAGCAGATAAGTGTTTCCTTGGCGCGTTCACGGGTGTTTTTCTTTCTTTCGGCGGAAAGCTGCTATAGGTGTCGCCGCACAGGCCGCATGCGACTCCCTCCCCTGTCCCGAGCTGTGCTAGACCCTAAGAAATGAAACCGAACTTCGCCCTTTCCTTCACGTCCGACAGTATCGGCCTGCTGCATCGCACCGCGCGCGGCTGGCTGGAAATCGGCAGCACCGGCATCGAGGCCCCCGATCTGGCCGAGGCGCTGTCCTATCTGCGGCGCTCTGCCTTGGGGCTGGCGCCGCATGGCGTGGCAACCAAGTTGATCCTGCCCGAGGATCAGGTGCTTTACCTGACGCTGGAGGCGCCGGGCCCGACCGATGCCGCGCGCGAGGCGCAGATCCGCCGCGGGCTGGAGGGGCGGACGCCCTATGATGTGGCCGATCTGGTCTTTGACTGGGCCGGCGACGGGCATGAGGTTCAGGTCGCCGTCGTCGCCCGCGACACGCTGCACGAGGCCGAGGCCTTTGCCGCCGATCACCGTTTCAACCCGGTTTCCTTTGTCGCGCGCCCCGATCCGGCGCTGTTCACGGGCGAGCCGTGGTTTGGTCCGTCGCAGATGGCGGCCAGCCTGCTGGGCGCCGGCGAGGTGGTCGAACGCGACGCCGAGCCGGTCAGCGCGATCACCCGGGGCGAGGCCGCGCGCGTCCATCGGGCCGAGCCGGCCGCCGCCGCGCCCGAGGTGCAGCCGGAGCCGGAGGTTCAACCCGAGCCGGAGCCGGAACCGCAGCCCGAACCCGAAATCATCCCGCAGCCCGAAATCCAGCCCGAGCCGGAATTCCTGCCCGACCCCGCGCCGGAGGAGTGGCCCGAGGAACTGCCCGAGGAGCTTCCCGGCGAAGCCCCCGCCGAAATTCCGGTCGAAATTCCCGCCGAGGCCCCCTGGCAGGCGCCCGAGGAAGTGCCGGACGAGGAAATGCCGGTCGAAATCTGGCCCGATCTTCCCGAGGATCCGCCGGCCGAGCTTGCCACGGCAGCCGATCTGCCCGAAACGGTGATCGCCGAGTCCGCCGCGCCGGAACCTGCCCCCATGGCGCCGGTCGAGGAACCGCCGTTTCAGGCGGTGTTCGATCTGACGCCGCCGCTGGCCGACGCTGCGCCGGCCCCGCCCGTCGTCATTCCGCCCGTGACCCCGAGGTCATCGCCTGCCGCGCAGCCCGAACCAGAACCCGAGATCGAGCGCCCGCCGGTCTTTGCGTCAGCGCAGCGGGGCACGGCGGAGTTTGCGCCCGATCTCGATGATCTGGCCGGGGCCGAGCTGGAGGCAGAGCTGCTGCCGCTCGACCCGATCGAGGATGATTTCGAGGAACCGCCCGCCTTCAGCACGCGCCGCGACCGCGCGACCGAAGCCGCGTCAGCGCCCGCGGAGCCGCGCGACGCACCCCGCCTGTCGGTGACCTCGGTCACCTCGCATCGCCGTGCCCCGGCGGCGCCGCTTACCCCGCCGGCCACCGCCGCCTCGGCCCCTGAGGCACGCGCCTATGATCCGGCCGACGCGACCGAGCCCGATCTGGCGCCCGCCATGGCGCCCGCGCTTCAGGCCGCGCTGGCCAAGGCCCGCACCGAAGGCGCCGCCCCCGGCGCATTGGGTGCCGCACCGCCGCGCCCGGGCAAGACCCCGGCCAAGGCCGCGCCCAAGGCCGGCGCCGGCATGGTGACCGCCCCCGGCATCGCCGGGCTGGCCGGGCGCAGCAAGCCCGCGAAATCCAGCCGCGCCGAGGCCGCCGACACGCTGGTCGCCCCGCCACCGCAAGACACGCCCGCGCCGGGCCAGGCGCGGTCGGCACCGCTGCGGGGCCGGCCGGCGACTATGCGCGGCAAGCCGCGTTTCCTCGGGCTGATCCTGACCGGGATCCTGCTGCTCGCGCTGGCGGCGATCGGGGCCTGGTCCACTATTTCGCTGTCGCGCAACGACGCGACCGGCGAAGACCCGGTAACGCTGGCGCAAGATGGCACGGCCCCTGAGGCCACCGCCCCCGATCCCGATCTGGCCGACGCCAATCTGGCCGACGCCCCGGCGGGCGCCGCCCCCTCGGCCGAGGATGAGGCCGCCGCCGATGGCGAGGTGCTGCCCGCCGATGCGCCCGCCGAGACCACTGCGGAAGCGGCACCCGAGGCTGCCCCCGAAGCGGCGCCGCAGGATACCGGCCTGACCGCGGCCGTGGACACCCCCGCCCCGGTCGGCGGCGATCAGGACGAAATCATCCTGTCCACCATGGATGCGCCGCCGGCGGCCAGCGATGCGTTGGCGCTGGCGCCGCTGCCCTCGACCGGCGGCGATGCCGGCCCGGTCGCGCCGCTGCCGCCACCGCCCTTTGGCACGCAATATGAATTCGACGGAAACGGCCTGATCCGCCCGACCGAGGCCGGGATCGTCACCCCCGACGGCTATCGCCTGGTCGCGGGCCGCCCGGCCCGGGTGCCGCCGCCGCGCCCCGACAGTATCGCGGCCCTGGCGCCGCCCGCCACGGCCCCCGCCGCCGATCCGGCGACAGATCCCGCGACAGATCCGGTCACAGCCCCGGCGCAGCCCTATGCCGACCCCGCGCTTCAGGGCTTTCGCCCCCGCCCGCGCCCCGCCGACCTGAAAGGCCCGGAGACCCCGGCCGCCGATGATGCCGCGCTGGCCATACCGCCCGAAAGCCGCATGGCCAGCCTGCGCCCGCGCCTGCGCCCCGCCAGCATTGCCCGGCAGGTCGAACAGCGCCGCCTGGACGACGAGGCCCGCCAGGCTGCCGCCGCCGCCTCGCTTTCCGCCTCGGCCACCGCTTCGGCGGCCGAGACGCAAGCCGAGGACAGCACCGCCGAGGCGATTGCCGCCGCAGCCGCAGCCGCCGCGCCGCAGCGGCTTGGCCCGGTCAGCCCGCTGGCGGTGCCGATCTCGCGCCGCCCGCCGGTCAAGCCGCGCAATTTCGACGCCCGGGTGCAGGCCGCCGTCGCCGCCGCCGCCAGCCCGCGCACCCAACCCCGCGCCGCCGAACCCGAGCCGGAAAAGCCCGTCGAACGCAGCGCCGCGCGCAGCCAGCCGCGCACCGCCGAACCCGGCGAGGACGAGGATATCGCGCCGGCCGCCGCCGCACCCAAGGTGCCGACCAAGGCCTCGGTCTCCAAGAACGCGACCTTTGTGAATGCGATCAACCTGTCCAAGACCAACCTGATCGGGGTCTATGGCACCCCCTCGCGGCGCTATGCGCTGATCCGCACCGGATCGGGGCAATACAAGAAGGTCAAGGTCGGCGACCGGATCGACGGCGGCACCGTGGCCGCGATCACCGACAGCGAGGTCCGCTACAAGAAGGGCGGCCGGATTCTGGCGCTGAGCATGCCGCGCAGCTGATGCCCGCCTTGCGGGCAGAAGGGCGCCTTTCCTGCCCCGGATCGCGCAACTGTAACAGTCTGCGGCAAAGCGTGACGGCGCGACCGCCTTTGCCCGGTTGCGCGCAGGCACCGCTTGCCCATAGTAACCCCATGGAAAACGCGCTGCTTCTTGCGAGCTATTATCTCGGCGCCGCCGTGCTGATCGTGCCGGTCACGGTAAGGCTGGGGCTGGGCTCGGTTCTGGGCTATCTCGCCTCTGGTCTGCTGCTGGGCCCCGCGCTCGGGCTGGTGGGGCAGGATCACGATCTTCAGCATTTCGCGGAATTCGGCGTGGTGGTCATGCTGTTCCTGATCGGGCTGGAGCTGCACCCCCGCAGCCTGTGGGAGATGCGGCACAAGCTGCTGGGGCTGGGCGGACTTCAGGTCGCCCTGACCGCCGCGCTGATCGCGATGCTGCTGGTGGGAATGAACGAACGCTGGCAGGTCGCGCTGACGCTGGGCCTGACGCTGGCGCTGTCATCGACCGCGATCGTGTTGCAGACGCTGACCGAAAAGGGCCTGCTGCGCAGCCCGGGCGGGCGCAGCACCTTTGCGGTGCTGCTGGCGCAGGATATCGCGGTGGTGCCGATGCTGGCGCTGATCCCGCTGATGGCCAGCCGCGCCGCCCCGAAGCCCGAGGCCGAGGGCGCGGCAGAGCCGATCCTGTCGCTGGTGCAATCGTTGCCCGGCTGGGCGGTGACGGGGCTGACGCTGGGCATCGTGGCGGCGATCATCCTGGTCGGACATTTCCTGACGCGGCCGATCTTTCGGTTCGTCCATGCCGCGCGGCTGCCGGAAATGGGCAGCTTCATTTCGCTGCTGATCGTGATCGGCATCGCCTTTCTGATGATGGTCGTGGGGCTTTCGCCCGCGCTTGGCACCTTTATCGCCGGGGTCGTGCTGGCCAATTCCGAATTCCGCCATCAGATCGACGCCGATCTCAAGCCCTTCAAGGGCATCCTGATGGGGCTGTTCTTCATCACGGTCGGCGTCAGCATCGACACCGGCCTGCTGGCCGATCAGCCGCTGCGCATCCTGGCGCTGACGCTTTTGCTGATCGCGGCCAAGGCGGGGGTGCTGTTCGTGCTGGGCAGCGTGTTCCGCCTGCGCGGGCATGAGCGGATGCTGTTCACCCTGGCACTGGCGCAGGGGGGCGAGTTCGGCTTTCTGATCGTCAGCTTCTCGGTCGCGCAGGGCATCCTGCCCGATGCGCTGGCGCAGCGGGCGCTGCTGGTGATCAGCCTCTCCATGCTGCTGACGCCGCTGCTGTTCCTGCTGCAAGGCCATCTGGCGCGACGGGCGGCGGCTACCGCCAAGGAAGGGCCGGCCGATGCCGTGGATGAAAAGGGGCCGGTGATCATTGCCGGGATCGGGCGTTTCGGTCAGGTGGTGAACCGCATGGCGCGGTCAGCCGGGCTGACGACGGTGGTGCTGGATGCCGATGCCGCCGCGATCGACCGGATGCGGCGCTTTGGCGTCAAGGGCTATTTCGGCGACCCCTCGCGCCCCGATCTGCTGATGTCGGCGGGGCTGGACGCGGCACAGGTGCTGGTCGTGGCGGTGGATGACCCGGTCAACGCCACGCGGATCGTGGAATTCGCCCGCCGCCAGCGGCCCGACCTGCATATCGTCGCCCGGGCCTATGACCGGATCCATGTCTTTGACCTCTATCGCGCGGGCGCCGATGACATCGTGCGCGAAAGCTTCGATTCCTCGATCCGTGCCGGGCGCTATGTGCTGGAAAACATGGGGCTCACGGAATATGAGGCCGCCAAGCTGAGCCAGACCTATTTCCGGGTGGATCGTGCCGCGATGCGCGACCTTGCGGCGCTTTGGCAGCCCGGCAAGCCCGTGCATGAGAACGAGGCCTATATCGCCCGCGCCCGCCAGCTCGACGAGGATTTGCGCACCGCGCTGCTGGACGATCAGGATGACCTGCCGGAGCGCAAGGCGGCCGAATAGCCGCCCTGCCCGGCGCCCCGCGCCCGGTCAGCCGTCCGAGACGCCGGCCTCGGCAAAGGTGGCCATGCCCGAATGACAGGCGACCGCACCCTTCAGGACGCCGATCGCCAGTGCCGCGCCCGACCCCTCGCCCAGCCGCAGCCCCAGTTCCAGAATCGGCGCCAGACCCAGTTTCGACAAAAGCGCGCGATGCGCGGCCTCGGCACTGGCATGGCCCGCCACGCAATGATCCAGCGCGCCGGCGGCGGCCTGCGCCAGAACCGCGGCGGCGGCGGTGCAGATGAACCCGTCCAGAATGACCGGAATGCGTTCGGCATGGGCACGCGCGATGGCGCCGGCCATGGCGGCGATCTCGCGCCCGCCCAGACAGCGCAACACCTCCAGCGGGTCGCGCGACGGGTTGGCCGCCAGCCCCTCGGTCACAACCTGCGTCTTGAGCGCAAGGCCCCGGTCATCGACGCCGGTGCCCCGGCCCGTCCATTCCCCCGGCAGGCCGCCGAACAGCGCGCAGGCGATGGCGGCGGCGGCGGTGGTATTGCCGATGCCCATCTCGCCCACCACCAGCAGATCCGCCGCCGGATTGACCGCCAGCCAGCCGGTCGCCAGCGCCGCCACCACCTCGGCCTCGGTCATCGCCGGGCCTTGGGTGAAATCGGCGGTCGGGCGATCCAGATCCAGCTCATGCACCGCCATTTCCGCCCCGAAGGCGCGGCTCAGCTGGTTGATCGCCGCGCCGCCGGCCCGGAAATTCGCCACCATCTGCACCGTCACCTCGGCCGGAAAGGCCGAGACGCCACGCCCGGTAACGCCGTGATTGCCGGCAAAGACAATGACCTGCGGGTGTTCCAGCGCAGGCCGACCGGTGCCGCGCCAGCCGGCATACCAGATCGCCAGATCCTCCAGCCGGCCAAGCGCGCCCGGCGGCTTGGTCAACTGGCCATTGCGCGCCTCTGCCGCCGCCCGGGCCGTCGCATCGGCCTGCGGCAGGGTGTTGAGCAGCGCGCGGAACGCCGAAATCGAGGCGAAGGGGGCGGACATGGGGAACTCCGGTTGAACCTTGATCGCCAACTGGCTACCGAGGATTCCGGCGCTTGACCATCCCGGAAAGGGCATCCCGATGCGACAGAACGACCTTGTGCGCGATCTGCGCGCGGCGCTCAGCCTGCTGACGCGGCTGCCGCTGCCGCCGCCGCTGGAATTTCCCGTCCCCCCTGCCTGCTGGGCCTGGCCGCTGGCCGGGCTGGCGGTCGGCGGGCTGGCCGCCACGCTGGCGCAGGGGGCGGTCTGGGTCGGGCTTCCGGCCGGGGTGGCGGCGGTCGCGGCGCTGATGGTGCTGACGCTGGCCACCGGGGCGCTGCACGAAGATGGCCTTGCCGATTGCGCCGACGGGTTCTGGGGCGGCTGGACGCGCGAGCGGCGGCTGGAGATCATGAAGGACAGCCATATCGGCAGCTATGGCGTGATGGCGCTCTTGCTGGTGACGCTGGGCCGCTGGGCGGCGATGGCGGCGCTGCTGGCGGCGGGGCACTGGCCCGCGCTGATCGCCGGCGCCACGCTGAGCCGGGCGCCGATGGCCGCGCTCATGGCGTTGATGCCCAATGCGCGCGGCAGCGGGCTGAGCGCCAGCGTGGGCCAGCCGGCGCGCAGTCAGGCACTGATGGCGACGCTGGTCGCGACGCTGATCGCGCTGGCGCTGACGGGCTTTGCCACGGCGGCGATGCTGCTGGCGGCGGGGCTGGCCAGCCTCGCGCTGGCACGGCTGGCGCAGGCGCGGATCGGCGGGCAGACCGGCGATGTGCTGGGCGCCAGCCAGCAATTGTCGGAACTCGCCGCGCTGAGCGCGGCGCTGCTGGCGCTGTGATTTCATGAAAAAGGCCGCCCCGGGGGCGGCCTTTCGCATCACATGACCGGCGCGATCAGGCCGCGCGCGAGGTCAGCGCGGTATCCACCGTCTTTTGCGCCTGCGCCTCGTCGGCGCCCGAAACGGCAGCGACTTCGCGGGTCAGACGCTCCAGCGCGGCTTCGTAAAGCTGACGCTCGGAATAGCTCTGCTCGCGCTGATCGTCCGAGCGGTGCAGGTCGCGCACCACTTCGGCGATCGAGAGCAGGTCGCCGGAATTGATCTTTTGCTCGTATTCCTGCGCGCGGCGCGACCACATCGCACGCTTGACCCGCGCCTTGCCCTTGAGCGTGTCGAGCGCCTTGCTCACCACATCGGGGGTCGAAAGCTGACGCATGCCGATTTCGGTGGCCTTGTGGGTGGGCACCCGCAGGGTCATCTTGTCCTTTTCGAAATGGATCACGAACAGTTCCAGGCTGAACCCGGCGATTTCCTGCTCCTCGATGGAGAGGATCTTGCCGACACCATGGGCCGGGTAGACAACGAACTCGTCAGGACGGAAATCGGGCTTCTTGGTCTTGGTCATTCCAGCGGCTTCCTCTTGGTGGCTTGCCCTGGCCCATTGCGACAGAAATCCGCCACCGGATGCGCAAGCTTCCGGCAACGAATGATGTATCTGTCACAAGAAAATCCGTCCCAGGCGAGCAGTCCTGAGGCGGGGGTCAGGCGTCCATGCTTTGTTTGTGACGCATATATAACACAGAATCAGCGCGATTCCAACTGCGGCAACGCAGCGAAACGGCGCGGAGCCATGCGGAAACCGAATGTTTCCGCGTCAGATGCTGCATGGCTTGCCTGAAAATCAGGCGCCGGATCAGCTCCCCTCGCCGGGATTGGGCGAGAAATACTTGGTCAGCTTGTCCTTTTCGCCGTCGCGTTCCTTCGCCTCGGGCAGCGGGTCGCGCTTTTGCGTGATGACAGGCCATTGTTCCGCATATTTGCGGTTGAATTCCACCCATTTGTCCATGTCCGGCTCGGTATCCGGGCGGATGGCATCGGCGGGGCATTCCGGTTCGCAGACGCCGCAGTCAATGCATTCGTCGGGATGGATCACCAGC
Organism: Gemmobacter caeruleus; assembly: GCF_008271655.1. Lineage (GTDB taxonomy): Bacteria > Pseudomonadota > Alphaproteobacteria > Rhodobacterales > Rhodobacteraceae > Gemmobacter > Gemmobacter caeruleus. The sequence continues at coordinate 172,523 of NZ_VKKX01000052.1, read as the reverse complement.
GTGTTCTCACCCTCGTAGAAGCAGTCCACCGGGCATACCTCGACGCAGTCGGTGTATTTGCAGGCGATGCAGTTGTCGGTCACCACATAGGTCATGGCTGGTCCCCGCTTGGGTCGTCTGGGCGTTGCGCGAGCGCGCGGTCTGGGCGTCTAGCTAGTCGAAGCGGCGCGGTCATTCAAGCGCAGAAGTGTCGCTGCCATCTGCCGCATCGGGGCCGAGATCGGGGCGCGGGTCGAGATCGGCATAGAGGCGCTGCGCCTCGGTGGCGGGGCCGCGCCGCGTGCCGGGGGCCAGCACGCGGATCAGGCGGATGCGGTCGCCCTGCGGAAAGGTCAGCGTATCCCCTGCCCCGACCTGATGGCCGGGCTTGAGACAGCGCTGCCCGTTCAGCCGCAGATGGCCGTCGGCGATCATGTCGCAGGCCATGGGGCGCGACCGGAAGAACCGCGCCTGCCACAGCCATTTGTCCAGCCGGATGGTCACGCGCGGCGCGGACGCCGCGGGCTTGACCCGGTCCTCAGCCCGATATTTCGCCAATCAGACCTTGCCTTTCAAAGCCAGCAACGCCGCGAAGGGGTTGTCGGGGTCGATCGGCTTGTCGGCCCGGGGCGGGCGCGCCTCGAAGTTGCGCGGCTTGTGGCCGCCCTCGGGCTTGCCGCCCTTGCGGTCGTCGCGGCGCGGGCCCTTGCCATGGCCGCCCTCAGGCTTGCCACCCTTGCGGTGATCGTCGCGCTTGCCGCCCTCGCCGGCCTCGCGGCGCGGGCGATCCTCGCGCGGCTTGGCGCCTTCGCCCTCGGGGCGCGGGGCGCGGGCCGGGCGGTCGCCGCGCGGCTGGCCTTCGGCCCCGTCGCGACGCGGGCCACGGCCCTGCCCCTGGCCTTCGCGGCGCGGGCCGCGCTGGTCGTTGCGCGGACGCGGCGCCCAGGTGAAGGTGAAATAGGCCTCCATCTCGGGCGCGGGCGTCTCGGCGGCGGCCTCGCCTTCAACCGGCGCGGGTTCCTCGGCCGGGGGCGGCGCCAGAACCGACACTTCTTCGGGGATCGGCGCGGTGCTGGTCTCGGGCGCAGCGGGCGGTTGCGGCGCGCGCTGTTTCACCCGCTCCGCCTTTTCGCCCTTGTAGCCCAGACCGCCCATCAGATCGGCGAACTGGTCCAGCGTCATGCCGGTGATCGACAGCATGTCGGCCGTCGCCTCGAATCCGGCGCGGCTGTCCTTGGCGCGCAGCAGATCGGCCAGACGTTCCAGCATGTCGATGCGGATCGCACGGGCACCTGCCGGGCGATAGCCGGCCAGGGTGTAATGCTCTTTCGGCACATCGGGGATGTTGGGGATCGTCACAAGACCGGGCGGCGGGCTTTCGGGAAATTCCTGCAAACCCTTGGCCAGCGACCACAGCACCAGCCGCAGCCGGGTCGGCGCGGGCTTGAGCAGCAGCGGCAGGAAGATCGTATACTGGCCGAAACGCACGCCATGCTTGCGCAGGCTGGCGCGCGCCTCCTGATCCAGGGCCTTCACGTCATCGGCCACGCTTTCGCGGGTAACGACGCCCAGCCCCTCGACCAGACGGAAGGCGAAGCCACGGGCCAGACCTTGCAGATTCTCGTCCCGGCCAAGCGCCAGCAGCGGCTCGAACAGGGCCGCGACCTTGCGGTCGATGAAATGCTGCAAGCGGCGCTTCACCTTTTCGATGACATCCGGCCCGGCTTCCTCATCCACGAAAGCCTCGACCTGGGGCTTGAGCGCATCGGCCCCCGCCACCAGCTTGCCGACCGCAGAGCCGCCCCACATCAGGCCACCCTGTTCGGTGAAATCCATCTCGGTATCGGGGGCGTTATAGAACTTGTCCGCCCGCAGGTGGAATTCGGGCCGCAGCGCCTGCACGGCGGCCTGACGCATCACCCGCGCCTCCTCGCCCGAGGCGGAGGCATCCTGACGGAAGCGGAACCCTTCCAGACGGCCGACGAATTCGCCCTCGACCATCACTTCACCCTTGTCATTCACCTCAGCCACAAGGCTCTCCTTCTGTTTCAACCGGCGCATCAGGACCGATGTGCGCCGATCGACAAATCGTTGGGTCAGCCGCGCATGCAGCGCGTCCGACAGGCGGTCTTCTACAGCGCGCGTCTCGTCGCGCCAATGGGATTCATCCTCGACCCAGCCCTTGCGTTGCGCAACATAGGTCCAGGTGCGGATATAGGCCAGCCGTTTCGAGATGGCGTCAATATCCCCGTCGCTCCGGTCGATGCGGGAAACGGCTTTTGCCAGCCAATCGGACGGAATCCGCCCGTCTTGCAGGAATCCGAACAGGCGTTGCAACAATTGCACATGATCCGCCCCGGTGGTGGAGCGGAAATCCGGGATGCGGCAGACATCCCAGATCAGCCGCACCGCCTGCGGGCTGGTCAGGCGGGCGCGCACGCCCTCCATCTGCGCCAGCGCCTTGAGCGATTGCAGGTCATCCGCCTCGCGGGTGCGGACCAGCCATTCATTCGCGGTCGGCGCCTCCAGCGCGGCAATCAGCCGATCCACGCTGCCAAATTCCAGCACCGGATTGCGCCACATCAGCTTGCGCACCGGGGCAAAGCGGTTTTCCTCGATCGCCTCGACCAGATCCTCGTCCAGCGGCCCGGCCTCGCCGGTCACGCCAAAAGTGCCGGGTTCGGTATGGCGGCCGGCCCGCCCGGCGATCTGGCCCAGTTCATGCGGGAACAGCGGCCGCATCCGCCGCCCGTCAAACTTGTGGATCTGCGAAAAGGCCACATGCTTGATATCCAGGTTCAGCCCCATGCCGATGGCATCGGTCGCCACCAGATAATCCACCTCGCCATTCTGATAGAGCGCGACCTGCGCATTGCGGGTGCGCGGGCTCAGCGCCCCCATCACCACGGCGCAGCCGCCCTTTTGCCGGCGGATCAGTTCGGCGATGGCATAGACATCATCGACCGAAAACCCCACGATGGCCGAGCGCGCCGGCATCCGGCTGATCTTTTTCTGGCCGGTATAGCTCAGGGTCGAGAACCGTTCCCGCCGCACGAACTGCGCCTGCGGGATCAGCGCGGCAATGGCGGGGCGCATGGAATCGGATCCGAGGAACATCGTCTCCACCAGCCCGCGCGCATGCAGCAACCGGTCGGTGAAGACATGGCCGCGCTCGGGGTCGCCGCATAGCTGGATCTCGTCCACCGCCAGAAAATCGGCGCCGATATCGGTGGGCATCGCCTCGACCGTGCAGACCCAATACTGGGTGCGGTCGGGCACGATGCGTTCCTCGCCCGTGACCAGCGCCACCACCGACGGCCCGCGCGCCTTGACGATCCGGTCATAGACCTCGCGCGCGAGCAGACGCAGCGGCAGGCCGATCACCCCGGTCCGATGGCCCAGCATCCGTTCGATCGCGTAATGCGTCTTGCCGGTGTTCGTCGGCCCGAGGACCGCCGTCACGCGCGATTGAAAAGCCATGGCCGCCTCAGATCCCCTGCCCGGCGACCTTGGCCTCCAGACGCTTCACCGCCTCCTCTACCCCCTCCAGATGGGGATGTATAGCAAGCGCGGCGCGATAGACCTCCAGCGCCTGATCGGGGCGTTCCATCGCCTCGAGAATCGCGCCAAAGCCGGCCAGCGCGCCGAAATGCCGGGGGTTGAGCGCCAGCGTGCGCCGGATATCGGCAACCGACTGGCCGAAACGCCCCATCTGGAAATAGGCGACCGCCCGCTGGTTCCAGCCTTCGGCGAAATCGGGGGCGTGGTCGGTCAGCGCGGTCAGATGATCCAGCGCCACCTCGTAATCGCCCTGTTGCAGCGCCTTTTCGGCCCGTTCCAGCAGCAGATCCATCGCCGCCGACCCCGAGCGTGACCAAAGCCGCCAGATATCGGCCTCGATCGCGCGCGCGGCGCCGGTATCGGCGGTCTTCAGGGCGGTGAACAGCTCCTCCAGCCTGGCCGCGTCTTCCTTCGGCCCGGCCTGCCCGTCCCCTGCCGCCACGGCAAGCATCACAAGCACGGCAAATGCCGCAACGATCCGCTTGTCGAAGGGTAACCTGGCTTTCATGCTTGCAGTGTAGCGCAGAGGGGCGGAAAAGCCAGAACCCCCTGCTCACTTTCAGGGGAAGAGACGGAGAGAGACATGAGCGATGTGATCACCAAGGCGGTCGAGGGCCTGTCGGCCAAGGTTTCCAGCTTTGACGGCGTGGCGAAATTCGTGATCCCCGGCGAGGGGGCGATCATGATCGACCAGAACGGCGTGCGCGCCGCGGATGAGGAAGCGGACGTGACCCTGACCGCCGAGGCCGAGGTGTTCCGCGCCATTCTGGAGGGCGAGATGAACCCGACCGCCGCCTTCATGACCGGCAAGCTGTCGGTCGATGGCAATATGGGCATGGCGATGCAACTGGGCGCGGTGCTGGGCTGATGCGGGCGGCGCCGCTTTACGAACAGGCGGCGCAAGGCCCCGCTGGCGGCGCGGCCGTCTGGGCCGAGACGGCCGATGGCGCGCGGCTGCGGCTGGTGCATTGGCCCGCCGCCACCGCCCACGCGCGCGGCACGGTGATGATTTTCACCGGCCGCTCCGAATATGCCGAGAAATACGGCCCGACCGCCGCGTTCCTGGCGCGGGCGGGCTGGCATGTGGTGACGCTGGACTGGCGCGGTCAAGGGCTTTCCAGCCGCCACCACCCGGACCCGATGCTGGGCCATGTCGCGGATTTCGCGGAATACCAGACCGATGTCGGGGTGCTGACCGGCTGGATGCGCCGCCTTGGCCTGCCGGAACCCTGGCAGGTGGTCAGTCATTCGATGGGCGGCTGCATCGCCCTGCGCGCGCTGATCGACGGGCTGCCGGTGGCCAGCGCCGCCTTTTCGGCGCCGATGTGGGGCATCCGCGCCTTTCCGGTGCCGCAACCCATGGCGCGGCATCTGGCCGCGCTGCTGCATGACCGGGGGCAAGGCCACCGCCTGACCCCGACCACGACCCATGCCGCCTATGTGCTGCAAGCGCGCTTTCGCTGGAACATGCTGACCCGCGATCCCGCGATGTGGCAGTGGATGCGCCAGCATGTGACCCATCACCCCGATCTGGCCCTGGGCGGCCCCTCGATCACCTGGCTCGACGCCGCCTTTCGCGAGATGCAGGCGCTGGCGCGCATGGCCAGCCCCGCCTGCCCCGCCTATGTGGCCCTGGGCAGTTCCGAACGCATCATCGCCGTGCCGCCGGTGCGACAGCGCATGGCGGCCTGGCCGGGCGGGCATCTCGACCTGTATCGCAAGGCCGAACACGAATTGCTGATGGAGCGCCCGCTGCATCGCGACCGCTTTCACGACGCCATGTTGCGGCTGTTCGACAGGACCGGCTGACGCCCCCGCCCCTTCTTCTTTTGCCGATCACCCCGCGGGGGCAGCCCTGCGGCGGCGGGCCGGTTCAGATCACGATCTGTGTAAAGCCGTCGCGCAGCGCCGCCGACCAGGCCTCTGACATGGCACGGAATTGCGGATCGCCGGCCTCGATCCGGCGGCGTTGGCTGATCCGGCATTCCTCGGCCGCGATCACCGCCAAATCCAGCGGCATGCCGACCGACAGGTTGGACCGCAGCGTCGAATCCATGCTCAGCAGAACCGCCTTCTGCGCGTCGGCCAGGCTGGTTTCCGGCCGCACCACGCGGTCAAGGATCGGCTTGCCATATTTATGCTCGCCGATTTGCAGAAAGGGCGTGTCCTCGGTCGCCTCGATGAAATTCCCCTCGGGATAGATCAGGAACAGCCGCATCGCGCCGCCCTTGCGCTGCCCCGCCACGATCATGCTGGCGCTTGCGCTCTGCTTCATGGTGGCCATCTTCTCGCCGATCTCGGCGCGCACCTGCGACAGCATGTTGCCCACGATCTCCGCGACCTTGAGCATGGTGGGGGCCTGCATGATCGAGGTCTCGCCGGTGGCGTCGTCATCCTCCATCGCCTCGCGCAGCCGCGCGATGGTGGTCTGGGTCACGCTCAGGCTGCCCGCCGTCATGATGGCGATCACCCTTTCGCCCGGATCTTCAAAGGTGAACATCTTGCGATAGGTCGAGATATTGTCGAGCCCCGCATTGGTCCGCGTATCGGACAGAAGCACCATGCCTTCATTCAGGAGAAGGCCCACGCAATAGGTCATGATCGGTTCCGTAGTCTGATTGCGGGCAAGACTAGGGCCGCGCCCGCGCGGGCGCAACCGGGTGCCGGATCATTGCTGGCCCTGCGACTGGCTTTGTCCGCCGCCGGGCGCGACAGAGACGCGCACATCCATCGTCTCGGAGCCGGGCCCGCGCGCCACACCACGGATGGGCGCGGCATCCTGCGCGTCAAGACCCGATCCCAGCCGGATATAGCGCGCATCCGGGCAGCATCGATTCGCCGGGTCAAAGCCGATCCAGCCCAGCCCGGCGATGAACAGCTCTGCCCAGGCATGGGCGGCCTCATGCGGCGCGCCCTCCGCATCGGCGCAGAGATAGCCCGAGACATAGCGTGCCGGGATCTCGCGCGCCCGCGCCACCGCGATCAGGGCATGGGCGTGGTCCTGGCAGACACCGGCGCCCTTGGCCAGCGCCTCGGCGGCGGTGGTATGGGCCTCGGTCGCGCCGGGTTCATAGGCGATCGCCTCGGCCACCGCCTCGGACAGGCGATGCGCGGCGTCCAGCGGCCCCTCCGCCCCCTCGGCGGCGGCAGACAGCGCCACCAGCGCGGCATCGGCCCAGGTGGCATGAGTTTCGCGCAGATAGACCTCGGGGCGCACGGTTTCGCGATGGCCCTTCAACATGCCGGCCAGATCGACGGTTTCCACCGTGCCGCGCACCCGCACCACGATTTCCGACACCGGCCCCTGCACCGACCAGCTCTGGATCCGGTCGCCCGCACCATCGCGGAAGGCGCCGCCGGCCAGGCCGTCGGTCACCTCGACCGTCCAGTCCAGCACGGTCTGCCCCTCGAATGCCGTGGGCGTCAGGCGGTGGCTCTGCACCACGCCGCGCACCGGCTGGTCATAGCTGTAGCGGGTCACATGATCGACAGTCAGACGCATCAGCGCACATCCCCGCTCAGATAGCCCTCATGGATCAGCCCGCCCAGTTCGGCGCTTTCACCGATGAAGCGGCTGAGGAATTCGTGCAGCCCCTCGTCAAAGACCTTTTCCACCGTCGTCGTTTCCAGTTCCGCCAGCATCGCCGCCCCCTTGCCCTGCGCGCGCGTCACGCGGCCATAGGCCTTGGCCAGCCGCCCCAGATGGTTGTTCATCCCCGCGACGCAGGTGATGAGCGAGCGCGGGCTTTGCGGGTTGAGGATCAGGAAATCGGCGATCTTGGCCGCCGTCACCTCGCCGCCATAGGCCCAGTGAAAGGCCCGATGCGCGCCCATGGCCCGCAGAAGCGTGGTCCACTGGTAATTGTCCAGCCCCGAGCCCACGAATTCGATCCGGGGCAGCAGGACGTAATATTTCACATCCATCATCCGGGCGGTGTTGTCGCCGCGTTCCAGATAATAGCCGAGATTGAGAAAGTTGTAGCCGTCATTGCGCAAGAGCGTGGCGTCGATGGCGCCGCGCACCATGGCGGCGTGGCGCATCACCCATTCGGTCAGCAGGCTCAGCTCCAGCTCCGACCGGGGCTTGCGCTCCATCTGGCGCAATTCCTGAAAGGCGGTGTTCAGCGCATCCCAGACCTGGCTGGTCAGCGCGGTGCGCACGATGCGGCCGTTTTCGCGCGCCGCCGTGATGCAACTGGCGACCGAAGACGGGTTGTCGCGGTCAAAGAACAGCCAGCTTTCCAGATTGCGTTGCACCGGGTCGCCATATTTCTTCGCAAAGCCGTCGGCGGTGCCCGAGGATTGCAACAGGCTGTCCCATTCGCTGCGATAGCCATGCGCGGACGGTAGCAGCGAGATGCGCGCCCCCACCTCCAGCAGCCGCGCCGCGATATCGGCGCGCTCCATGTAGCGGGCGATCCAGTAGAGGTTGTCTGCGGTTCTGCTCAGCATGGTCTTACTCCGCCAGCACCCAGGTATCCTTGACCCCGCCACCCTGCGACGAGTTCACCACAAGACTGCCCTCGGTCAGCGCGACGCGGGTCAACCCGCCGGGCACGAGGTCGATCTGTTCGCCGACCAGACAATAGGGCCGCAGATCCACATGGCGCGGCGCGATGCCTTCGGCCACGAAGGTCGGCGTGGTCGAAAGCGCGAGCGTCGGCTGGGCGATGTAATTGTCGGGGTCGTCCTCGATCTTCTTGCGGAAGGTTTCCACCTGGTCCTTCGTGGCCTTCGGTCCCACCAGCATCCCGTAACCGCCCGAGCCATGCACCTCCTTGACCACCAGTTCGGGCAGGTGTTCCAGCACATATTTCAGGTCATCCGCCTTGGCGCATTGCCAGGTCGGGACATTGTTCAGGATCGGCTCCTCGCCCAGGTAAAAGCGCACCATTTCCGGCACGAAAGTGTAGACGGCCTTGTCATCGGCCACCCCCGCGCCCGGCGCAGAACAGATGCTGACCCCGCCCGAGCGGTAGACATCCATCAGCCCCGGCACGCCCAGCATGCTGTCGGGGCGGAAACAGAGCGGGTCGATGAAGGCGTCGTCGATCCGGCGATAGATCACATCCACCCGGCGCGGGCCTTCGGTGGTGCGCATGTAGACATATTCGCCCTCCACGAACAGATCCTGCCCCTCGACCAGTTCGACCCCCATCAGGTCGGCCAGAAAGCTGTGTTCGTAATACGCGCTGTTGAAATGCCCCGGCGTCAGGATGACGATGCAGGGATCGCCCTTGCATTTGGCCGGTGCCACGCTGGCAAGCGTCCGGCGCAGGCGTTCGCTGTAGCTATCAACCGGCTGGATGCGGTTTTCCCGGAACAGGTCGGGGAACATCCGCATCATGATCTCGCGGTTTTCCAGCATGTAGCTGACGCCCGAGGGCGTGCGGCAATTGTCCTCCAGCACGAAGAATTCGTCGGGGCCGGTGCGCACCAGATCAATGCCGACGATGTGGGAATAGACCCCCTTGGGCGGCACGAAACCGACCACCGCCTTTTCATAGGCCTCGTTCTGATAGACCAGCCGCGCGGGGATGCGGCCGGCCTTCACGATCTCGCCCCGTCCATAGACATCGACCAGAAAGGCATTGAGCGCGCGGGCGCGCTGCTTGATGCCGCGTTCCAGGCGTGACCATTCCTGCCCGGTGAAAACGCGGGGAAACATGTCAAAGGGGATCAGCCGGTCGGGATCGCCGCCCTCGCCATAGACGGCAAAGGTGATGCCGATGCGGCGGAACAGGCTTTCGGCCTCGGCCTGCTTCATCTGCCGCAACTCGGCCGGCATCAGCTTCATCCAGTCTTCCAGCCGGGCATAGGGGGGACGCACCGCGCCGTTCTGATACATCTCGTTGAAATAGTCGGTCACCTGAACCACCCCCCGGTCGCGGCCTGATCTGTTCTGGTTCCAGTTAAGCAACCGCTTTGGGGAGAGAAAAGCGCCGGTCGCATTTTAGGCACCAGCGGGCCGGAACCGCCGATAAGATCGCGGCGCAATGCCTGTTTTTTGTGCAGATGCGGGGTGAAACAGCAGAAATCCGGGCCGCAATGTCGAATCCTTGCGCTTTCGGCGCCGGCCGATGCGGTGCCGGGCAAGGTGCGGGCGGCGGCGGGCCGGCGCAAATGCGGGGCCCGCTCTTGCGCTTGGCCGACCCGCGCCCCTAGATGAGGGCAAAGCAATCCGAGGTATCCCATGACTTTGCCGCTGCCCCATCCGGTTTTCGACGCCCATGCCGCCGGGGGGGGCCTTGGCGACCTGCCCGATTGGGATCTGCGCGATCTCTACCCCGCCCCCGACGCGCCGGAACTGACCCGCGACATGGCTTGGCTGGAAACTGCCTGCGCCGATTTCGCGACGCGATATGAGGGCCGGCTTGCCAGCCTCGACGCGGCCGGTCTGCTGGCCTGCGTGCGCGATTACGAGGCGATCGACATCATCGCCGGCCGCCTGATGTCCTATGCGGGCCTGCGCTATTACCAGAACACCATGGACAGCGAACGCGCCAAGTTCATGGCCGATGCGCAGGATCGCGTCACCGCCTATACCACGCCGCTGGTGTTCTTCAGCCTGGAATTCAACCGGCTGGATGATGCGCATCTGGCTGGGCTGCTGGCGGCCAATGCCGATCTGGCGCGCTACAGGCCGGTCTTTGACCGCATGCGCGCCATGCGCCCGCATCAGTTGTCGGACGAACTCGAACGCTTTTTGCATGACGAAAGCGTGGTGGGGGCAAGCGCCTGGAACAAGCTGTTCGACGAGACGATGGCGGGGCTGATGTTCTCGGTCGCGGGCGAGGCGGAGGAGCTGAACCTGGAGGCGACTCTGAACCTGCTGACCGATACCGACCGCACCAAACGCGAGGCGGCGGCGCGGGCATTGGCCGGGGTTTTCGACCGCCATATCAAGCTCTTTGCCCGTGTCCACAACACGCTGGCCAAGGAAAAGGAAATCCATGACCGCTGGCGCAAGATGCCCAGCCCGCAGCATGGCCGCCACCTGTCGAACCATGTGGAACCCGAGGTGGTGCAGGCGCTGCGCGATGCCGTGGTCGCGGCCTATCCCAAGCTGAGCCACCGCTATTACGCGCTCAAGGCGAAATGGCTGGGGCTGGAGCGGTTGCAGGTCTGGGATCGCAACGCCCCCCTGCCGATCGAACAGCCCAAGGTCATCGGCTGGGACGACGCCCGCAAGACGGTGTCGGATGCCTATGCCGCCTTCTCGCCCCGGCTGGCGGAACTGGCGGAGCCTTTCTTCACAAAGGGCTGGATCGACGCCGGCGTGAAACCCGGCAAGGCCCCGGGCGCCTTTGCCCACCCGACCGTGACCACGGTGCATCCCTATGTGATGCTGAACTATCTGGGCAAGCCGCGCGACGTGATGACGCTGGCGCATGAGCTGGGGCATGGCGTGCATCAGCGGTTGGCGGCGGCGCAGGGCGAATTGCTGTCCTCCACCCCGCTGACACTGGCCGAAACCGCCAGCGTCTTTGGCGAGATGCTGACCTTCCGCAAGTTGCTGGATGGCGCGAAAACCAAGGCCGAACGCAAGACCCTGCTGGCCGGCAAGGTCGAGGACATGATCAATACCGTGGTGCGCCAGATCGCGTTCTACGATTTCGAATGCAAGCTGCATGCGGCCCGGGCCGAGGGCGAGCTGACCCCCGACGACATCAACGCCCTGTGGATGAGCGTGCAGGCCGAAAGCCTTGGCCCGGCCTTCGATTTCATGGATGGGTATGAAACCTTCTGGGCCTATATCCCGCATTTCGTGCATTCGCCGTTCTACGTCTATGCCTATGCGTTTGGTGACGGGCTGGTGAATGCGCTTTATGCCGCCTATGCCGATGGCCTGCCGGGGTTCGAGGACAAGTATTTCGACCTGCTGAGCGCGGGCGGTTCCAAACACCACAAGGAATTGCTGGCGCCCTTTGGTCTGGATGCGAGCGATCCGAAATTCTGGGACAAGGGCCTGTCGATGATCGCGGGCTTCATCGACGAACTGGAGGCGATGGAAGACTGACCCCGAAACCCCCGCCCTTGCCGGCGGGGGTTTTCCTTTGGCAGGTCAGGCGACGCGGGTCGGCACCCGGCGTTCGAACCAGCGGAAGATCACGACGATCACCGCCGTCACCGCCATATAGACCAGCGCCAGCAGCAAAAGCGGCTCATAGGTCAGGAAAGTGTCCTGCCGCACACGGCTCGCCACGGCGTAGATATCGACCACGGTGATGGTGGCGACCAGCGGGGTTGCCTTCAGTTGCAGCACGGTCTCGCCCCCCAGCGTGGGCAGCACCCGGTGCAGCGCCTGCGGCAGCCAGATACGGCGCAGGGTGGTGAAGCGCGGCATGCCCATGGCCTTGGCGGCCTCCAGTTGCCCCTTGGGCACGCCCTTGAAGGCGCCGCGCATCACCTCGCCCTCATAGCCCGCGAAACTGAGCGTCAACGCCAGCAGCCCATAGGGCCAGGCCTGCCTCAGGATGGGCCAGAGATCGCTTTGCCGGATCCAGGGGATTTGCGGGAACAGCGAGCCCAGCCCGTAATAGAGCAGCCAGAGTTGCAGCAGCAGCGGCGTGCCCCGGATCACCGTGCAGAAGGCACGCGCCGGCCAGGCCAGGAACCACGGCCCCACGGCCTGCGCCAGCCCTAGCGGAATCGCCAGCATCAGGCCCAGCACGACCGAGGTGAGCAGGATCCAGATCGTGCGCCACAGGCCCTGTGCCGCCAGCGGCAGATATTTCGGCACCCAGTCCCATCGCAGCGTCACCGCGCAAAACACCACGATGGCGATGGCGATCGCGGCCAGCACAATGCGATGCGGTTGCCAGAAGGCGCGGGTCAGGATCATGCGCGCATCTCCGGCATGCCACGACGGGCGCGGCGTTCCATCCGGGCGAAAATCCAGCCCGAAATCAACGAGATGGTCAGATAAAGCACCCCCGCCGCCATGAAGAAGGTGAAATAGGCCTTGGTCGCGCCGGCGGCCTGTCGCGTGGTCTGGGTCAGTTCGGCAAAGCCCACCACCGCCAGCAGCGCGGTATCCTTGGTGGCATTGAGCCACAGATTGCCCAGGCCCGGCAGGGCATTGGGCAGCATCAGGGGCAGCGTCACCCGTCGCGCGATCATGGCGGGCGCCATGCCCATGGCGCGCGCGGCCTCGATCTGGCCCGCCGGCACCGCCTGAATGGCGCCGCGCAGCACCTCGGTCGCATAGGCGCCCTGCACCACGCCCAGAACCCCGATCCCCGCCGCCACACCGGAAATCTGGATGCGGTCATAGCCCAGCCCCAGCAGGATCTGGTTCACCGCATCGGTGCCGGCATAGAACAGGATCAGGATCAGCACGAGTTCCGGCACCGCCCGCACCACGGTCGTATAGACCGCCATCAGGTCACGCAGCACCGGCCCGCCATAAAGCTTGCCAAAGGCGCCGCACAGGCCCAGCAGCAGGCCCAGCCCATAGGCGCCAAAGGCGATCATCATCGAACTGGCCAGCCCGCGCAGCAAGGGCGCCCCCCAGCCGGGGGGCTCCAGTTGCAGCAGCTCAAGCGTCGCGGTGGCCGCAACCAGCCCCGACACGGCGCTCAGCCGCCATAGATCGACGAGGCGAAATAGCGCTTGGAGATCGCTTCATAAGTGCCATCCTCCAGCACCTTGGCGATGCCCGCGTTGAATTTTTCCTTCAGCGCATCCTCGCCCTTGCGCAGGCCGACGCCGACGCCCAGACCCAGCACATCCGGGTCATCCGCCACCGCGCCCTTCACCTCGCAGCAGGCCGCCCCTTCGGCCGAGGCGAGGAAGGCATCCAGCGCGATGCTGTCGGCCTGGGTCGCGTCGATCCGGCCGGCGACCAGATCCTGATTGGCCTCGTCCTGGGTCTGATAGACCTTGATCTCGGCCACGCTGCCGGCAAAGTGCTTTTGCGCATAGGCCTCATGGATGGTCGAAACCTGCACGCCGAGGATCTTGCCGGCCAGCCCCTCGGGCGTGGCGGCGATGTCGCCGCCCTTGGCGGCCACGATCACGGTCGGGGTGTTGTAATACTTGTTGGAAAAGTCGATGGTCTTCAGCCGTTCCTCGGTGATCGACATCGAGGCCATGATCGCGTCGATCTGACCGGCGGTCAGCGCGGGGATGATGCCATCCCAGGCCACCGGCACGATTTCGCACTCCATCTCGGCGGCCTTGCAGACGGCGCCGATCAGGTCCACCTCCCAGCCGGTCCATTTGCCGCTGGCATCGGGCGAGGCGAAGGGCGGATAGGGCTCGGCGGCGATGCCCACCTTCACGGTCTCGGCCATGGCGGCACCCGAAAGCATCAGGGCGGCCAGCGCGGTCAGGGCAAGTTTCTTCATCAGGGCATACCTCTCTGTTGGTAACGGTGGGTTATCCCACACTTCTCAGGAATTGCTTGAGCCGGTCGGAGCGGGGCGCGCCGAACAGGGCCTCGGGCGGGCCCTCCTCCTCGATCACGCCGTTATGCAGATAGATCACATGATCCGCGACCTCGCGGGCGAATTTCATCTCATGCGTGACCAGGATCATGGTGCGCCCTTCGGCGGCCAGATCGCGGATCACGGCCAGCACCTCGCCCACCAGTTCGGGGTCCAGCGCGCTGGTCGGTTCGTCGAACAACATCGCGCGCGGCTGCATGCACAAAGCGCGGGCGATGGCCGCGCGCTGTTGCTGGCCGCCCGACAGGAAGGCGGGCCAGGCATCGGCCTTGGCCGCCAGCCCCACCCGGTCAAGCAGGGTCTGCGCGCGGGCCACAGCCTCGGCCTTCGGCACGCCCAGCACATGCACCGGCACCTCGATCAGGTTTTCCAGGATGGTGCGGTGGCTCCACAGGTTGAACTGCTGAAACACCATGCCAAGGCTTTGGCGCAGCCGTTCGATCTGGCGCCGGTCGGCGGGGCTGCCATCGGGGCGCATCGCCACCGCCTCGCCGCCGATCACGATCCGCCCGGCGCTTGGGGTTTCCAGAAAGTTGATGCAGCGCAACATGGTCGATTTGCCCGAGCCCGAGCCGCCGATGATCGCCACCACATCGCCCTCGCGCGCGGTCAGCGAGACGCCTTTCAGCACCTCCAGCGTGCCGAAGGATTTGCGCAACCCCTCGACCCGGATCGCCTCGGGTCGCGCGTCGGCGGCGGCTGTCATGGCATTGTCGGCGGTCACTGGCATCGGGACTCCGTCACTTGCTGATTGCAGTAAGACCCCGCTTCTGTAATTATGCAAGTGTATAATTGCAGGGGTCGATCAATCTGCCGGACGGGCGGCATGGTGGGGTTCATGACGGGCGAACGCAAGAAATTCACCCGCGAGGGCGAGGAGCGGCGGCGCGAGGCGCTGATTGCGGCCGCGCTTGACCTGATCGCCGCGGGCGGACCGCAAGCCGCCACCGTGCGCGCCATCGCCGACCGCGCGGGCGTGACGCCGGGCCTGATCCGCCATTACTTCCGCAGCAAGGAAGATCTGGTGCGCGAGGCCTATCGCGCCATGATGACAGCCATGAGCGACGACAACGCCGCCGTGCTGCAAGCCCCCCACCCCTCGGCCGAGGCGCGGCTGGCGGCCTTTGTCGCGGCCGCCCTGCGTCCGCCGGTGATGGATCCGCATCGCATGGGGCTGTGGGCCGGGTTCATCCATCAGGTGCGCGGCGATCCTGACATGGCGGCGGTCCATGCCGAAACCTATCTGGGCTATCGCGACCTGCTGGAATCGCTGATCGCGGCGCTTGGCCCCAACGATCCCGCGCGGCTGCGGGCACTGGCGATTGCCTGTAACGGGGTGATCGACGGGCTGTGGCTGGAAGGCTGCGCCCTGCCCGACGCCTTTGCCCCGCGCGAGCTGGAAACCATCGGCCTGCAATCGGTCGGCGCCATTCTGGGGCGCGACCTGCTGGCCCATCTGCCGGAACTGGAGAGTGACTGATGCGCTACGCGACCATCCTTGACCGTCTGTCGGGCCTTGGCGGGGCCAAATGGGCCGTGCATCTGAAGGCGCGCCAGATGAAGGCCGAGGGGCATGGCATTCTGGAATTCACCATTGGCGAACCCGATGTGCCCTGCCCCGAGGCGCTGATGGAAACCGCGTCGCGGGCGATGTTCGCGGGGCGCACCGGCTATTCCAACGGTCAGGGCGAGCCGGGGCTGACCCGGGCGCTGGCCGCGCGCTATTCCGCCCGGCGCGGGCGGCATTTCGGGCCGGAAAACGTCATGTGCTTTCCCGGCACCCAGACCACGCTTTACGCCGTGCTGATGGCGCTGGCCGAAACCGGCGACGAGGTGCTGGTGGGCGACCCGATGTATGCCACCTATGAAGGGCTGATCCGCGCGACCGGCGCGGTGCCGGTGCCGGTGTCGCTGCGGGCCGAGCGCGGCTTTCGCCTTGACCCCGCCGATCTGGCGGCGGCGGTGACACCGCGCACGCGCGCCATCCTGCTCAATACCCCGCACAATCCCACGGGCGCGGTGCTGACGCGCGACGATCTGGTCGCCATCGGCGCGGTCGCCGCGGCGCATGACCTGTGGATCGTGTCGGACGAGGTCTATGAGGATCTGGTCTTTCCGGGGGTCAGTTTCGCCTCGCCGCTCGATCTGCCGGAACTGGCGGATCGCAGCATCGCCTGCGCCTCGATCTCCAAATCCCACGCGGCGCCCGGCTTTCGGTCGGGCTGGTGCGTGGGCCCGGCCGAATTCTGCGCCCGCCTGCTGCCGCTGTCGGAAACGATGCTGTTCGGCAACCAGCCCTTCATCGCCGACATGACCGCGCAGGCGGTCAACGCGCCGTCCGAGGTGGCGCCGGGGATGACCGCGCGCTTTGCCGCCCGCGCCGCCATGCTTCGGGACCGGCTGGATGGTCAGCACGGGCTGCGGGTGCATGTGCCGCAGGCGGGGATGTTCGCGCTGGTCGATATCCGCGCCACCGGCCTGAGCGGCGAGGCCTTTGCGCTGTCGTTGCTGGAGGCCGAACATGTGGCGGTGATGCCGGGCGAAAGTTTCGGCCCCGCGCTGACGGGCTGGCTGCGGCTGGCGCTGACCCAGCCCGATGCCCAGACCGCCGAGGGCTGCACCCGCATCCTGCGCCATGCCGCGCAACTGCGCGCCCGCGCCGCCTGAACGCCCCTTCCTGAAAGGACATCCGCCATGAGCCTCTCTGTCGGCCAAGCCCTTGTCGCGGGGCTGAAATCCCGCGGGGTCGAGGTGGTCTTCGGCATCCCCGGGGTCCATACGATCGAACTGTATCGCGGCCTGCCGGGGTCGGGCCTGCGCCATGTGACGCCGCGCCACGAACAGGGCGCGGCCTTCATGGCAGATGGCTATGCGCGGGTCAGCGGCAAGCCGGGGGTGGCGTTTGTCATCACCGGGCCGGGGCTGACCAATGCGCTGACCGCGATGGCGCAGGCCCGGGCCGACAGCGTGCCGATGCTGGTCATCTCGGGCGTCAATCGCCGCGCCAGCCTGGGCCAGGGCCTTGGTCTTCTGCACGAGCTGCCCGATCAGGCGGCGATGGTCAGGGCGCTCTGCCCCAGCTTCCAGATCACCGCGCCCGAGATGCTGGAGCCGGTTCTGGCGCAGGTCTTTGCCGCGCTGGACAGCGGCCGCCCCGGCCCGGTGCATCTGGAGGTGCCGACCGATGTGATGCCCCTGCCCGCCGCCCCGCCCCGCCTGCCTTCCCCCGCCGCGCCCAAGGCGCCCGATCCCGGCGCGGTGGCCGAGGCGGCGGCGCTGCTCAACACCGCCGGGCGCGTGGTCATCCTGGCCGGCGGCGGCGCCCGCCGGGCCGAGACCGCGCTGCGGCAGGTGGCGGAACGGCTGGATGCGCCCGTGGTGCTGACCACCAATGCGCGCGGGCTGCTGCACGGGCACCCGCTGTGCGTGCCGGCCTCACCCAGTCTGGACGCCACGCGCGCGCTGATCGCGGCGGCGGATCGCGTGCTGGCCCTGGGCACCGAACTGGGGCAAACCGATTACGACATGTATGTGCGTGGCAACTTCCCCGACCTGTCCGGGATGGTGCGGGTCGATCTCTGCCCGCTGCAACTGGCCCGGCACGCGGCGGCCTGCCGGGTCGAGGCCGACAGCACCGCCGCCCTGCTGGCGCTGCTGCCGCGCCTGCGCCCGCGCCAGGCCGCCGGCGCCGATCACGCCGCCACCGCCCGCGCCGCGGCGCGGGCCGAACTGGCGGGGCTGCATCCCGCCATGCCGCATCAGCTTGCCATGGTCGAGGCCATGCGCGACGCCCTGCCCGGCGCGCTGATCGTGGGCGACAGCACCCAGCCGGTCTATGCCGGCAACCTGTTCTACGATCACGACCGGCCCGGCGGCTGGTTCAATGCCGCGACCGGCTTTGGTGCGCTTGGCTATGGCCCGGGCGCCGCCATCGGGGCCAGCATCGCCGCCCCCGGCCTGCCGGTGATCTGCCTGATCGGCGATGGCGGGCTGCAATTTTCCGCCGCCGAATTGCGCGTCGCGCGGGATGAAAACCTGCCCGTGACCTTTGTGGTCTGGAACAATGCCGGGTACCGCGAAATCGCCGAGGCGATGACGGCGGCGGCGGTGCCGGTCACCGGCTGCACCCCCTCGCCCCTGCGGCTGGAGGCGTTTGCCGCCGCCTGCGACCTGCCCTTTACCAGCGTCGAATCGCGGCCCGATGCCCTGCGCGCGGCGCTGGCCGCCCCGGCCACCGGCCCGCGCCTGATCGAGATCCGCGCGGGCTGAACCGCGCCCTCAACGCATCCGGCCGGTATCGCGCAGGCGGACATGCCAGCTCAGCGCCTCCTCCAGCAGATGCGGGGTATGGCCGCCTCTGGCCAGGGCGCGGGCGTGGTAATCCTCCAGCGCGGGGCGCCAGTCGGGATGCGGGCAATGGGCCAGGATCACCCGCGCCCTTTCGCGCGGGGCCAGCCCGCGCAGATCGGCCAGCCCATGTTCGGTGACCAGAATATCCACGTCATGTTCGGTATGATCGACATGGCTGACCATCGGCACGACCGAGGAAATCGCCCCGCCCTTGGCGGTGGATTTGCTGACAAAGATCGACAGATAGGCGTTGCGCGCGAAATCGCCTGACCCGCCGATGCCGTTCATCATCTGCGTGCCCGCGACATGGGTCGAATTCACATTGCCATAAAGATCGAATTCCAGCGCCGTGTTGATGCAGATCAGCCCCAGCCGCCGCACCACCTCGGGGTGGTTCGAGATCTCTTGCGGGCGCAGCAGCAGTTTCGGCTTGTAGTCCTCCAGCCGGGGCAGGATCTGGCGGAACCGCTGTTCCGACAAGGTGATGGCCGACCCCGAGGCAAAGACCAGCTTGCCCGCATCCATCAGATCGAAGGTCGAATCCTGCAAGACCTCGGAATACATGGTCAGGTCGTGAAACGGCGTGTCGATGAAGCCGTGCAACACCGCATTGGCGATGGTGCCGATCCCGGCCTGAAGCGGCGCCAGAGTGGTATCCAGCCGCCCCTGCCGCACCTCGTTCAGCAGAAATTCCGTCAGATGCCCCGCAATGGCGCGGGTTTCGTCATCGGGGCCCTGAATGGTGGCGTAGCTGTCGGTCTTTTCCGTCACCACGATGGCCGCGATCTTTTCCGGCGGCACCGGGATATAGGGCAGGCCCGCGCGGGTTTCGGGGTGCATGACCGGAATCGGCTGCCGGTTCGGGCGCCAGGTGGGGATATAGATATCGTGCAGCCCCTCCAGCGTGACGGGCTGGTTGAGATTGATCTCCACGATCACCTTTTCGGCGAGAATCGCGAAACTGGCGGAATTGCCGACCGAGGTCGTGGGCACGATGCCGCCGTTTTCGGTGATGGCCACCGCCTCGATCACCGCGACATCGACGCCGGGCATCTGGCGGGTGCGCAGCATCTCCACCGTTTCCGACAGGTGCTGATCGACATACATCACCTCGCCCCGGTTGATCGCGGCGCGCAGGCCGGGATCGGACATGAAGGGGATGCGGCGTGACAGGGCATGCGCCTCGGCCAGGGTGCGGTCCAGATCATGCCCGAGGCTGGCGCCGGTCATCAGCGTGATCTTCATCGGATGCGCCCGGGCGCGCGCCGCCAGCGCCATCGGCACCGCCTTGGCCTCGCCCGAGCGGGTGAAGCCCGACATGCCCACCACCATGCCATCCTGGATCAGCGCCGCCGCCGCATCGGCATCGGTGACGCGCTGGCGCAGTGCGCTGTTGCGGATGCGGGTGTCAAGCTGGGTCACGGGGGCGTTCCTTCCTGGGCCGGTCTGCCGCGCTTGGTGCCGCGCCGCCGGGGGGCTGGCAAGTCTGTTCTGCCGGCAGCAGACATGCAATTTTTGCATGACATGCCCATGAAACGCAGTGCCCGGCCAAAAGTCGCGCTTGAATTTGATCAAATTAGGCGAGATAAGCAGTCAACTGCGGAGGATGCCATGCCCGAACCCGATCTTGTCGCCGGCCTGCGCCGCGACCGTCTTGACCGCCTGATCCGGCGCGAGGCGGCCGCCTATGCCAAGGCCCGCCCCCGCACGCAGGCCGCGCTGGCCGAGGGGGCCGCCGCCTTTCTGGACGGCGTGCCGATGCATTGGATGAAGGATTGGCCCATGCCCTTTCCGCTGCTGGTGAAAACCGCCAGCGGCGCGCGGCTGACCGATCTGGACGGGCATGAGATCGACGATTTCTGTCTGGGCGATACCGGGTCGATGTTCGGCCATTCGCCGGCCGCGGTGGCCCGCGCGATCCGCCGGCAGGCCCGGCACGGCCTGACCTACATGCTGCCGACCGAAGCGTCGCTGGAGGCGGCCGCGCTGCTGACCCAGACCTTCGGCGCCTTCCAGTGGCAGATCGCCACCACCGCGACCGATGCCAACCGCTTTGCCCTGCGGGTGGCGCGGGCGGTGACGGGGCGGCGCAAGGTTCTGGTGTTCAACGGCTGCTATCACGGCACGCTGGACGATACGATGGTGGAACTGCGCGACGGAAAAACGCAATCACGTCAGGGTCTTGTCGGACAATTCTCAGATCTGTCGCAAGGGGCCACGGCGGTTGAATTCAACGATCTGGCCGCCGTCGAGGCCGCGTTGCAAACCGGCGAGATCGCGGCGATCCTGACCGAGCCGGTGATGACCAATTCCTGCATGGTCCTGCCCGAGGCGGGCTTTCATGACGGGCTGCGCCAGCTCAGCCGCAAGTATGGCGCGCTGCTGATCATCGACGAAACGCATACGATTTCTTCGGGCTATGGCGGCTATACGCGGGTGCATTCGCTCAATCCCGACATGTTCGTGGTGGGCAAATGCGTGGCGGGCGGGCTGCCGACGGCGGTCTGGGGCATGCGCGCCGAGGTGGCCGAGCGTTTCGCCGCCTATGACGCGCGGCGCCCGGCAGGGCATTCCGGCATGGGCACCACCCTGTCGGGCAACCCGCTGCAATTCGCCTGCCTGCGCGCCAACCTGTCTGAAGTCATGACGCCAAAAGCCTATCGCCACATGGAAAAAGGCGCCGAGCGTCTGTCCGCCGGCCTGCGCCGCAGCATCGAGAAACATCGTGCGCCCTGGCATGTGGTGCGGGTGGGCGCGCGGGTGGAATTCATTTGCGCGCCGGGGCCGCTCAAGAACGGTGCCGCCGCCGCGCAGGCCCATCAGCCCGCGGTCGAGGCTGCGCTGCATACGGCGCTGCTCAATCGCGGTTGTCTCATTGCGCCCTTCCACAACATGATGCTGGTCAGCCCCGCCACCAAGGCGAAACAGATTGACCGTCTGATCGCCGCCTTCGATTCCATCCTTGACGAACTGTTCTGATCCATGACCCAGATGCACAGCCCCTCTGGCTCCTCTCCCGCCGAGGCCGAAGCCTTTCTCGCCGCCCATCCCGAGATCGAAGCCTTCGATATCGTCTTGCACGATGCGAACGGAATTGGCCGGGGAAAGATCATCCGCCGCCATGAGCTTTTGTCTTTTTACAACAATGGCCGGCATCTGCCGATTTCGATCCTCGGGCTCGACATCTGCGGCGAGGATGTGCATGAGACCGGGCTGATCTGGGATCAGGGCGATGGCGACCTGCGGGCCTGGCCGATCCCCGGCACGCTGAAGCCGCTGCACAACACCACCCCGCCCCGGGGCGAGGTCTTCATGTCGATGTATGACCTTGAAGGGCACAAGATGGGCTCAGACCCGCGCCACGCGCTTCAAGCTCAGGTCGATGCACTGGCGGCGATGGACCTGCATCCGGCGGGCGCGTTCGAGCTGGAATTCTTCCTGCTGGCCAACGAGCGCGACGCGCGCGGCAAGATGGTGCCGGCGCGCGACGTGCTGGATGGCCGCCCCTCGACCAAGACCGAGGTCTATTCCGTCGATCACCTGCACGGCATGTTGCCGCTGTTTTCCGATATCTATGCCGCCGCCGGCAAATCGGGCATCACCGCCGAGACGATGATCAGCGAATACGCCCCCGGCCAGTATGAGCTGACGCTGCATTACCGCGCCGATGTGATGCAGGCGGCGGATGATCTGATGCGGCTCAAGCGCATCGTGCGGGCACAGGCCCGGGCACATGGCGTGACCGCCTGTTTCATGGCCAAGCCGAATGAGGATTATGCCGGGTCGGGGATGCATTTCCATGTGTCCTTGCAGGATGGCGCGGGGCAGAACGTGTTCATGGAGTCGGTGCCGGGCCAGTGGTCCGACACGATCCGCCATGCGCTTGGCGGGTTGCGGGCCACGATGGGGGAAAGCATGCTGGTCTTCGCGCCCCATGCGAACAGCTGGCGCCGGTTCTCCAGCCAGTCCTACGCGCCGGTCAGCCCGACCTGGGGGGTGAACAACCGCTCGGTCGCACTGCGCATTCCGGCGGGCGACATCCGGGCGCGGCGGATCGAACACCGCCCCGCCGGGGTGGATGCCAATCCCTATCTGGTCGCGGCCACGGTGCTGGCCGGCATCCGCAAGGGGCTGGCCGAAAAGATCGACCCCGGCCCTGAAACCACCGGCAACGGCTATGAGGGCGGTCAGGACGCGCCGCCGATCCCGGTGGACTGGCGATCGGCGATCGAGGCGGCGAAAGGGTCGGCCTTCCTGCAAGAGGCCCTCGGCCCGGAGATGCACCGCACCTTCACCGCGATCAAGGCCGCCGAATATGCGCGCGTGGCGCGCACCGTGTCGGAGGTCGATTTCGATCTGTATCTGCACACGGTCTGACCCCCGGGCCGCGCGCCCTGTGGCCAGCGCCGGAGGGGTTTTGCACCCCTCCGGACCTCCCCGCAGGATATTTGTGAACAGATGAAGGGGCGGTCAGGCGGGTCTCAGGCGCCCGGTATAGCGGATCAGCGACGCGCCCCAGGGCAGGCGGGCCGCGATGTCGAAGGCAACCGCGCCGGCCTCGGCCCATTCCCGCGCCTCTGCCTTTGGCCAGAAAACGCGCGGCAAGGGCAGTCCGAAGATGCGCGCGCCCGCTACCGTCAGGGCAAATCCCGCCCCGGTCGCGACCGGGTGCAGCACAAGTGTCACCGGGCCGAAACGCTCCATCACGCGAGCGCCGGCGCGCGTCAGCCGCGACCGGGTGACATGGGGGCCGAAATGGCGCTGCCAGTGAACGGCGCCGTCCGGCCCGACGGGCGTGATGACCAGCCGCAGGGGCCCGGCCCTCTCGTGCCGGGGATAGCCGCCGAGCCAGAGCGCCAGCCGCGCCGCGGGCGACCGGCCCGGCTCGATCCGCCCCTCGCCCCGCCAGACCTGCGCCTGGCCGTCATGCAGCCGGTCAAGCGGCGGTGGCAGGCCGGGCAACAGGGTCAGGAAAGGATCGCTCACCATCCCCCCGGCAGGAAACGCCCGCGCAAGGCCGCCTCGGGCAAGAGGCAGGTCGCGCGCCGCCCGAACAGCCGGTAGCGGTTGCGCGCAATGGCGTGATAGGCCCCGTCCTTCACGCCGACGGGCAGAAGGGCAAGCCAGGACAGCGGGCCGACCAGCCCGCCAAGCGCGCGCATCGCGGCGGCAAAGGCATCGAGCCGTTGATGGATGCGCTCCTCGACGATCACCAGATTGGTCTCGAAATCCTCCCGCGGCAGGTCCAGCGCGGCATAGAGCGCCTGGCCGATCTCGCTTTGGGCGGTAGCGAAACGGAAGCGCCCGTGCCGGTCTTGCCGCAGCATGAAGCGGAAGAACCCCGAACACAGCACGCAAACCCCGTCGAAGACCACGAGGTCGGCACCGCCGATGCGGGCCTGAAGGTCTGCGGGAAGGTCGGTCACGCGCGTCATTGCAGCACCGTGATGCGCGGCGCCCCCGCGGTCAATGCGGCACATTCGGTCTTGCGTGGCGGGCGGTTTCCGGCTACCCGTGCGGCATGATCGCAAATGGCACCTTCCTTTCCCTGCCCCGACGCCGACGCTTCTGAACAGCGCCGCGCCTTCATGCGCGATCATCCGGCGCCTCCCGCGCCCCCACAAATCCCGCTTCGCACGTTGACAGCCCCCCGGTGCTTTGGCACGTCTGGGCTTCGGCCAATTCAGGGTATACCCATATGATCACCTCCGTCCTGCCGACCTATAACCGCGCCCCCCTTGCCTTCGTGAAGGGCGAGGGCAGCTGGCTGATTGCCGAGGACGGGGGCCGATACCTCGATCTCGGCTCGGGCATCGCGGTGAACGCGCTTGGCCATGCCCATCCGGCACTGGTGGAAACGATCACCGCGCAGGCGCAGAAGCTGTGGCATGTGTCGAATGTCTACCGCATTCCCGAACAGGAGGCGCTGGCCGATCTGCTGGTGGAAAAGACCTTTGCCGATACGGTGTTCTTTACCAATTCCGGCACCGAGGCGGCCGAACTCGCCATCAAGATGGCGCGGAAATACTGGTATGACAAAGGCGAGCCGCGCAGCGAGATCATCGCCTTCGAGGGCGCCTTTCATGGTCGCTCCACCGGGGCGATCGCGGCGGCGGGGTCGGAAAAGATGGTCAAGGGCTTTGGCCCGCTGATGCCGGGCTTCCGGCAGCTGCCCTTCGGCGATCACGACGCGCTGCGCGCCGCGATCAGCGACAAGACCGCCGCGGTGATCATCGAACCGATCCAGGGCGAAGGCGGTATCCGCACCCTGCCGGATGCCTGTCTCAAGGGGCTGCGCGACCTCTGCGACGAAACGGGGGCGCTCCTGATCTTTGACGAGGTGCAATGCGGCATGGGGCGCACGGGCAAGCTGTTCGCCCATGAATGGGCCGGCGTCAGCCCCGACATCATGATGGTGGCCAAGGGCATTGGCGGCGGCTTTCCGCTGGGCGCGGTGCTGGCCAGCGAAAAGGCCGCCTCGGGCATGGTCGCGGGCACGCATGGCTCCACCTATGGCGGCAACCCGCTGGGCTGCGCCGTGGGCGCCACGGTGATGCGCATCGTCTCGGACGATGCCTTTCTGGCCGAGGTGAACCGCAAGGCCGCCCTGTTCCGGCAGGGGCTGGAGGGGCTGGTTGCCACCCATCCCGCCGTCTTCAAGGCGGTGCGCGGCCAGGGGCTGATGCTGGGCCTCGAATGCGTGCTGCCCAATGCCGATGTGGTGAAGGCGGGCTATGACCAGCAGATCCTGACGGTCGCCGCTTCGGACAATGTGCTGCGGCTCTTGCCCGCGCTGACCATTTCCGACGCCGATCTCGCCGAGGCGCTGCGCCGTCTCGACGCCACGGCCACGCGCCTCGAAACCGCGTGATCTTCATCTGTTTCCAAATATCCCACGGGGGTCCGGGGGCGTGAAGCCCCCGGCGCCAGCCGCCAGAAAGACGCTGACATGACGCATTTCCTTGATATCCATACCACCGCCGCCGCCGACCTGCGGCAGATGATCGACAGCGCCCGCGCGATGAAATCTGCGCGCAACGGCCGGCCCAAGGGCACGCCGGATGACGAGCAGCCGCTGAAGGGGCGCATGGTCGCGCTGATCTTTGAAAAACCCTCGACCCGCACCCGGGTCAGCTTTGACGTGGGCGTGCGCCAGATGGGCGGCGAGACGATGGTGCTGTCGGGCAAGGAAATGCAGCTCGGCCATGGCGAGACCATCGCCGATACCGCGCGGGTGCTGTCGCGCTATGTCGATCTGATCATGATCCGCACCTTCGAGGAGGCCACCCTGCACGAGATGGCGGAACATGCCGATGTGCCGGTGATCAACGGGCTGACCAACCGCACCCATCCCTGTCAGATCATGGCCGATGTGATGACCTATGAGGAACATCGCGGCCCGATCGCCGGCAAGAAGGTCGTGTGGTGCGGCGATGGCAACAATGTCTTTGCAAGCTTCGCCCATGCCGCCGGGCAATTCGGGTTCGATCTGTCCTTTACCGGCCCCGAAACGCTGGACCCCGAACGGGTCTGGCTGGATTTCGCCGCGTCGAAGGGGCATCCGGTGACCATCCAGCGCGACCCGCACAAGGCGGTGGCGGGGGCCGATCTGGTGGTGACCGATACCTGGGTCAGCATGCATGACCCCGAAAGCGCGAAAGAACGGCGCCACAACCAGTTGCGCGCCTATCAGGTGAACGAGGCGCTGATGGCCCTGGCCCAGCCCGATGCGCTGTTCATGCATTGCCTGCCCGCGCATCGCAATGACGAGGCGACGAGCGCGGTGATGGATGGCCCGCATTCGGTGATCTTCGACGAGGCCGAGAACCGGCTGCATGCGCAAAAGGCGATCATGCGCTGGTGTCTGGGGGTCTGAGACCGGCGCGGGGCGACAAGCCTCGCCGGGGGGCGTCTGCCCCCCAGGAATAACTGGGAAAAGAAGAAACGCATGACGACGCTACTGGTGATCGACCTGCAACAGGAATTTTCCCGCCGTATCGCGGCCGGGCGCGATTGCAGCGATCCGGGCGCGCTGGCGCAGGCGGCGGCCGTGCTGGCGCAGGCGCGCAAGGCCGGGATTGCGGTCGTGCATGTGCATCATGACGACCCCCGCCCCGAAAGCGGCTTCCGGCGCGACAAGCCCACCGGCGCGCCGATCGCCGCCACCGCGCCCCTGCCGGGCGAGGCGGTCGTGGTCAAGACCACCTCCTCGGCCTTTGCGGCGCCGGGCTTGCTGCCGGCGCTGGCGGGGGATCGCGATCTGGTGGTGATCGGGGCCGCGCTGAACTATTGCGTCAGCTCTACCCTGCGGTCGGCGGCCGATCTGGGGTTGCGCGCCCGTCTGGTGGCGGATGCCTGTTTCTGTTTCGACGCGACGGCCCCCGACGGCACTGCGCTGCCGGCGCGGGTGGTGCGCGATGTCACGCTGGCCGGCCTCGGCGATTTCGCCGCGATCGTCGCGGCGGCGGATCTCAGGCTCTGATCCCGTCCGCGTCGCGCACGCGCCCGGCCTGGCTTGCCACCAGCACGAGGCAGAGCGCCAGCCCCGCCCAGGTGCCGCGAAAGCCCGCATGTTCGGCGATGAACCCGATGGAGGAGGGCGCCACAAGGATGCCGGCATAGCCGATCATGGT
This sequence comes from Gemmobacter caeruleus, assembly GCF_008271655.1. GTDB lineage: Bacteria > Pseudomonadota > Alphaproteobacteria > Rhodobacterales > Rhodobacteraceae > Gemmobacter > Gemmobacter caeruleus. The sequence continues at coordinate 145,549 of NZ_VKKX01000052.1, read as the reverse complement.
GACCGTGGCGAGACCGGCGCCCGGCGACATGCCGCGCAGGTTGCCGGCGGCCGAAAACAGGATCGGCACCGTATTGGCGATGCCCAGCCCCGCCAGCGCAAAGGCCGCAAGCGCCAGCCCCATGCCGGGCGCCAGTGCCGCCCCCACCAGCGCGCCCGCCGCGACCAGCGCCGAGACACGCAGCGTGCGCACCGCGCCCAGCCGGTTGCGGATCGTGTCGCCGGCAAAGCGCATCACCGCCATGCAGCCCGAGAACAGCGCGAAGCCCAGCCCAGACGCGGCGGCGGGCAGGCTGAGTTCCTGGGTAAGATAGAGCGCCGACCAATCCATGATCGCGCCCTCGGGCACCATGCAGAGCAGCGCGACAAGGCCGAGGATCCAGATCTCGATCCGCCCGGCCGCTCCGGGCGCGGTGCCCGTCTCTGTCGGTGTCGTCTCGGTATCCCGGGGCGGCGGGGCGGCGCGCCACAGAAAGCGCGCGGCCCCGGCGATCACCAGTGCGATCACCCCCGCCACGCCAAACGCCTGCGCCACCGGCCCGAAGGCCGCCAGGGCCAGCCCGCCCAGACTGCCGCCAAGGAAACCCCCAAGGCTCCAGAACCCGTGCGAGGAGGACATGATCGCCCGGCCCAATCCCCGCTCCACCTCGACCGCATTGGCGTTCATCGCCACATCCATGCTGCCGGCAAGCGCACCGAAGGCCACCATGGCCAGCGCCAGCAGCGGCAGCGAAGGCGCCAGCACGATCGCGGGCAGCACCGTGACCAGCGCGCAGGCAAAGCCCAGCACCACCGGCACCGAGCCGAAGCGCTGGATCAGACGCCCCGCGAACATCATCGCCCCGACTGCGCCGATCCCCAGCCCGAGGATCAGCAGCCCCATCACCGCCTCGCCGATGCCATGGCGCGGCAGCAGAAGCGGGATCTGCGGCGCCCAGGCCCCCATGACAAAGCCATTGACCAGAAACATCGCGGCCACGGCCCAGCGGCCGCGCGTCACAGATTGCATGATACCCCCAACCCAAAGCGGTTTGGGCGCTTGTAACCCGACGCGCCCGGACAGGCCAGCCCCCTGCCCTTCACAGATGGTGTCGTCGCATTTCAAGGCCTGTGGCGGAAACAGTCGCGCGCGGCCATGTTGCCGCCCGGGCGACAATCCGGCGCTTCCGGCCAAATTGGGCGCGATGCCGCAAAATTGCCCCGACAGGGCCTTGGCTGCGCCGCGCCACGGCCATGCCGCCGGGGCCTACTGGTGCCAGAGCAGAAACAACAACCGGAACGGGGGCCAGAATGGCCACGATCAATACAGGCCTTGGCGGGCCGCGCGGGGTGGGCGAAGGCAGCTTTCGCGGCTCCACGCTGACGGCGGGCAATTACGATGACGGGTCGATCTATGTCGATATCCGCTCGGTCTTCGGATCGCAGGGGATCAACTATTTCGGCACCAATTACAACGGCATCTACATCAACACCAACGGGCTGATCACCTTTACCGGGCCGCAGACCGCCTATACGCCCTCGTCGCTGGCGAACCTGACCTATCCGGCCATCGCGCCCTTCTGGTCGGATGTGAACATCACCTCCGGCTCGGCCACCGGGACGAACAACATCTACTGGGATCTCGATCCGACCACCGGGCGGGTCACGATCACCTGGCTGGGCGTCAAGGCCTATCAGAACCCCAACAGCCAGGGCACCAACACCTTTCAGGTGGTGCTGGAACATACCCATGACGGCAATTTCGAGATCGACTTCATCTATCAGCAGATCCAGTGGACCAATGGCTATAGCGGCGTGGCCCAGGCAGGGATGACCGATGGCGGCAGCAATGATTACATCCTGCCGGGCTCGGGGTCGTCCTCGGCCTTGCTGAACTATCCGAGTTCGACGCTGGACCCGGGCGAGACGGGCGGGGTGTGGTCCACGCGGTTCCTGAACGGGCGGCCGGTCTGTTTCGTGGCGGGCACGCGGATCGCCACCCCCGAGGGCTGGCGCGCGGTCGAGACGCTGCGCCCCGGCGATGCGGTGCTGACGCGCGATCACGGCGCGCAGCCCCTGCGCTGGCGCGGCGGGGGCGGCGTCGCGGTCGAGGGGGCGGATCTGCCGATCTGCATCGCGCCCGGCGTGCTGGGCAATAGGCGCGCGCTGCGGGTCTCGCCCTTGCACCGGCTGGTGCTGTCGGGTCCGATGGTGGAACTGCTCTTTGGCGAGGCCGAGGTTCTGGCCGCCGCGAAAGACCTGCTCGGCCTGCCCGGCATCACGCAGGATCACGAGCCGGCGCGGGTCGGCTATTACCATCTGCTGTTCGACCGGCACGAAATCGTGCTGGCCGAGGGGGCGGCGGCCGAAAGCCTGCATCCCGGGCCGTTGGCGCTGGCCGACCTGCCGCGCCGGTCGCGGGCGGCGCTGGAGGCCGTGTTCCTGCCCTGGGAACTGGAACGGCTGGGCCGCCAGCAAAGCGCGCGGCCCATCCTCAAGGCGCATGAGGCGCGGGTCTGGTGCCAGTCGCAGCGGGCCGCCCCGGCGCGGTCCGGCAGGGCAGAGGCAGCGGCGCGGCTGATCTAGGTGCCGCGCGGCTTGGCGCGGGTGGTCGGATCGGCCTCGCGCGGGTCTTCGGGCCAGGGGTGGCGCGGATAGCGGCCGCGCATGTCGCGGCGCACATCGGCATAGGATTGCGCCCAGAAACCCGGCAGATCCGAGGTCACCTGCACCGGCTTGCCCCCGGGGCTGAGCAGGGTGATCTTCAGCGGCAGCGCCTTGGGCCCCACGGTCGGATGCCGCGTCACGCCGAACAGTTCCTGCAAGCGCAGCTCGATCGCCGGCACGTCGCCGTCATAGTCGATCGGCACGCGGCGACCCAGCGGGGTTTCGAAATGCGCCGGCGCCAGCCGGTCGAGCAACTGCGTCCCCTCCCATCCCAGCAGGGCGCGCAGCGGTTCCAGCAGGTCGAGGCCGCGCAGATCGGCTTCGGTCCGCCGGCCCCGCAGCCAGGGCAGCAGCGCGTCGGCCGCCAGCAGCGCCTGTTCCGAGACATCGGGCAGATCGGCGCCATCGCGGCGGCAAAGATCGACGCGCCGGGCCAGACGCAGCGCCGCCGGCGACCAGGCAAGGCCCAACTGCCGCAGCCCCTCCAGCGCGGCCAGGGCCACGGCCTCGTCGGGCGCGTCGGGCCAGGGCCGGTCCTCCAGCACCAGCGCGCCCAGACATTCCTGCCGCCGCGCCAGCACCCGCCCGTCGCGTTTCGACCATGCCACGCCTTCGCGCCAGACGATGCGGCCCCCCTCGACCGCGCGCAACTCCGCCTCGGTCAGCGGCACCGCCTGACGGATCGCAGCCTCGCGCAGATCGCCGTCCAGATCGGTCGCGACCAGCAGCCGCGCGCCCGACAGCGGCAGGCCCGGCGCCATATGCGCGCCCTTGCCGCCCGACAGGATCCAGCGCGGCGCCTCGCCCTTGCGGCGCAGCCCGATGCGGTCGGGATAGGCCAGCGCCGCCATCTGCCCAAGGCCCAGCCCCGCCGGCGCCTCGGGCACCGCGCGGGCCAGCCGCCGCGCCTCGGCGCGGATGCGTTCGATGGTGGGGCGATGCGCGGTGGCAAACCGGCCCGGATCGCGGATCGCCCCCATGCGCGCGGTCAGATCGGGCGGCGCCCCGCGCAGCGGGTCACGCTCGGCCAGCAGCGCGGCCAGCGTCGCGGCCTCGGCCCCGCCGCCCGCGCGGATCAGCATATGCGCCAGACGCGGATGCAGCGGCAGCGCCGCGATCTGGCGGCCATGCGCGGTGATGCGGCCCTGCGCATCCAGCGCATCCAGCCCGGTCAGGAGCGCCTGCGCCTCGGCCAGAACGCCGGGATGCGGCGGGGTGAGAAAGGGCAGATCGGCCGATCCCCAGACCGCGAGTTCCAGCGCCAGCGCGGTCAGGTCGCCCGCCGCGATCTCGGGCGGCGGAAAGGCGGCCAGACCGCCCTCCTCGCCCCGTGACCACAGCCGGTAGCAGACGCCCGTCGCCACCCGGCCCGCCCGGCCCCGGCGCTGTTCGGCCTCGGCCCGGGTCACCCGTTCCGTCACCAGCCGCGCCATGCCCGAAGGCGCGTCGAACCGCGACCGCCGCGCGCGGCCGCCATCCACCACCACCCGCACATCCGGGATGGTGAGCGAGGTTTCCGCGATGGAGGTCGCCAGCACCACCCGCCGCCGCCCCGGCGCGGGCGGGGCCAGCGCCGCGCGTTGCGCCGCGAAATCCATCGCGCCGAACAGCGGGCGAATGTCGCAACCCGGCAGCGATTTCAGCAGCCCCTCCACCCGGCGGATCTCGCCCTCGCCGGGCAGAAAGACCAGAACGCCGCCCTCGGGGCACTCCTCCACCGCCTGCACGACCAGCCGCGCCAGCGCCTGATCAAAGCGGGCGCCGGGGTCGAGCGGCCGGGGCAGCCAGCGGGTTTCCACCGGGAAGGCGCGGCCCTCGCTGGTGATGAGGGGCGCGTCGCCCATCAGCGCGGCGACCGGCCCCGCGTCCAGCGTGGCCGACATCACGACCAGCATCAGATCCTCGCGCAGCGCGCCCCGCACCTCCAGCGCCAGGGCAAGGCCCAGATCGGCATTCAGGCTGCGTTCGTGAAATTCGTCAAAGATCAGCGCGCCGATCCCGTCAAGCCCGGGGTCGGATTGCAGCATCCGGGTCAGGATGCCTTCGGTCACCACCTCGATCCGGGTCGCGCGCGACACTTTCGCCTCGCCCCGGATGCGGTAGCCAACGGTTTCGCCCACCGGCTCGCCCAGGGTCTCGGCCATGCGTTCGGCGGCGGCGCGGGCGGCCAGGCGGCGCGGCTCCAGCATGACGATGCGGCCCGCGACCAGCCCCGCCGCATGCAAGGCCAGCGGCACGCGGGTGGTCTTGCCCGCCCCCGGCGGCGCCTGCAACACCGCCTGCCCGCCCGCACGCAAGGCAGCAAGCAGTTCGGGCAAGGCATCGTCGATGGGAAGGGGCGCATGCGTCATGGCCCCTGACTGCGCCAGCTTGGGGCGCGATGCAAGGGTCAGCCGATCAGGATGATGACCCAGGCCAGCCCGCCCGCGATGGCGGCCACCGCCACGGCGGCCGATCCGGCATCCTTGGCACGGCCCGCGCGCGGATCCTGCGCGGTGGAGATATAATCCACCGTCTCCTCGATCGCGGTATTCAGCAGCTCGGCCACCAGGACCATCAGCCCAAGCGCCACGATCAGCGCGCGTTCCCCCGCCGTCAGCGGCAGGGCAAAGGCCAGCGCGTCCGACAGGATATTGGCCAGCGTCCATTGCCGCAGGGTCTTTTCGCTGGCCCAGCTGGCGCGCCAGCCCTGCCAGGACCAGATCACCGTATTTGCAAACCGCCGCCCTTCGGCCGCCAGCCATGCCCGCATCGCGTTCCTCCGTCCCGGGGCAGAGCGTGGCACGGGCCGGTTGCGTCTGTCCACTGGCGTTGCGCGCGATCAGCCCCGCCAATCGGCCAGAAAGGCGCGGACGCAGGTGACGATATGGGCAAAGCGGTCGCCACCCAGATGCACGCCGCCATACCAGCGCGTCACCACGACGATGGTGTCCACCAGCCCCTCGCGTTCCAGCATGCGCAGGATCACCGCGCCGGCGCCGCTTTCGCCGTCATCATCCTTGACCGGGCCGCCCTCGCTCAGCACGCAGGCCCAACTGTGATGGGTGGCCTTGGCGAATTTGCGCACGCGGCGCAGGTCGGCCACAAAGGCCGCGCAGCCCGCCCGGCCCGCGACCTTGCCGCCCGACACGGCATAGCGCGACCCGCGGTCGCGCAGCACATCCTCGATCTGCATCATGCCGTGATCCTCCGCGCCCGGCATAGGCCGGATCGCGGCGCGCGGACAAGCGCAATTTCCCCGGCGGGCGGCGTCAGCCTTCGTCGCGCAGGCCGGTCAACTGCGCGCTGTTGGCGCAGAATTCCGGCAGATCCACCCCGTGATCGGCATCGCCCAGCCAGTCATTGCAAGGCCCCGCCTGACCGCAGCTTTCACAGCATTGCACCAGCCCCACCAGTTCCTTGCGGGTCAGCACGCCGTCCGTCACCGCCCGCGGCAGGCTGACGCCCAGCGACCGCGCCATGCCATTGACCCGCCACCAGGCCTCCGGCGCCTCGACATATCCCAGCATCGCACTCCTCCTGTCGTCGCGCATGGCGCCATGCTGCGCCCGCGCGCGGCGCCCGGCCTTGACATGGATCAAGCGGGCTCAGCGGATCGCGCCGCGCTCCAGCTCGGCCACCACCGCCGCGACCTGGGCGCTGCGCTGCGCATTCTGCGGGTGAGAGCCGAGGAACTGATCCCCCGGATCGGGCAGACGTTCAAAGAACCCCGTGCCGCGCACCGGATCATAGCCCGCGCGCCAGGCGATCTGGGCGCCCAGGGCATCGGCCTCCAGCTCGAATTCCTTGGAATAGCGGCGGGCGCCGATCTCGGCCCCCATGCGCTGCAATTGCGCCATGGTGGCGGCATCGGCCCCGGTGACCGACCCGTAGACCGCCCCCAGAAGCGCCCCACGCTCGGCCGTCTGCATGCGGCGCGGAATATGGCCGGCGATGTGATGCGCCGCCTCATGGCCCAGCACGAAGGCCAGCTCGTCGGCATTGCGCGCCGCAGAGATCAGCGACAGGGTAAAGACGATCACCGGCCGGCCGCGCGGATCCAGCGTCTGAAAGGCGTTCGGCTCCTGATCCGGGCGCGGATCGACGCGGATGTCAAAGGCGCAATCGGTGCCGCGCGCCGCGAGTGCCTGACAGGCCGATTCCGCCATCGGCTCCACCCGGGCAACCACCTGCACAAAGGTTTCCGCCGCCGCGCGGGGCGGCACGACAAGCCCCTGCGGCGTCATCACCGGCGGCAGCACCGTGGCGGCATCGGGCAGCGGCGCGGGGCGCGGGGCCTCGATCGCCGGAATGCAGGCCGCCAGCATCAGCACGGCGATGATCGCCCCGATTCGTCCCATGATGCCCTGCCCGCCCCTGCCTGTTATCGCGCGAATCTAGGCGCCGCGGCGCGGCACGGAAAGCCCCCCGCGCGATCACAGAGCCGTCAGCGCCCCGGGTCGCGATTTCCCGTTGCAGCCGGGGCGCCACCTGCTAGGCTGGCGCCATGTTCACCATCGAGCACGAATTCGACGCCACCGTGATCACCCTCATCGACGAGGGTTCCGTGGCCTTGCAGGAAGACATCACCATTTCCGCCTTTGACGATTGCGTCACGCTGGAACAGGTGCATCCCGTCACGCAAGAGCCGATGATCATCACCCTCTCCATGGTGCAGCTGCGCGATCTGGCGGCGGCGCTCGACCTGCCCGAAGGCAGCTACCGGCTGGAACGGCGCGAGGGCTGAGCCTTACCCCGCCAGCCCCTGCCAGGACAGCGCCAGCCCCGAGGCCAGCAGCAAGACCAGCACCGCCCGGCGAAAGGCGCCTTCGCTGACGCCCAGAAAGGCGCGCAGCCCGATCAGCGCGCCGATCACGCTCAGCGGCACGGTCAGCGCCGACCAGGCCAGCACCGCGCCATCGACCTTGCCCGCGACCGCCATCGTCACCATGGCCAGCGCCAGAACCGCAAAGTTGAAGGGCTGATAGCGCGCCCGCGCCTCGGCGCCGCTCAGCCCGCGGATCTGCAACCAGACCAGCGGCGGCGGGCCGGACACGCCGCCAAAGCCGCCCAGCACCCCGCCGATGAAGCCGACCAGCCGATCGGCCCAGCCATCGCCGGGCCGGTTCAGCCGCAAGGCCCCCAGCCGCGTCGCCTGCGCCGCGACATAGGTCAGCAGCACCAGCCCCACCACGAGCTTGAGCGATTCCGGCCGCGCCAGCGTCAGCAACCAGGTGCCCAGCGGCACCCCGGCCAGGCCCCCGGAAATCAGCCAATGCCCCTTGCGCCAGTCCAGATGCCCATGCAGCCGGATCAGCCCGACCAGTTGCCCCGCCACCGCCGCAATGACCAGAAGCGGCGGCACCATCGGCGCGGGCAGCACCAGAAACCAGAAGCCCGAGGCGATCAGCGCGGTGCCAAAGCCCGCGAAACCATTGACGAAACCGGCGATCAGCGCCCCCGCCACCACCGTGGCCAACACCAGCGGATCAGCCATCGGCCCGCCCCCCGCGCCGGGCCACGGCACCGCAGCCGCCATGGCCGGACGGCGGCGCAAGACCGCCGGGCACCGCAGCCGACCGGCCGGGGCGCCGCCTGCATGGCCGGGGCGTCACGCGCGGCGGCCCCAGAGATCGTATTCGCCGGCTTCCTCTACCTCGACCGTGACGAAATCGCCGGGCGCCAGCCCCTCGAATCCCTCGTCGATGAACAGATTGCCGTCGATTTCGGGCGCGTCGGCCATGGTGCGGCAGGTCGCGCCCTCGTCATCGACCTCATCGACCAGCACGCGCAGGGTCTGGCCGACCTTTGCCGCCAGCTTGGCCTCGGAAATCGCCTGCGCCTTTGCCATGAAACGGTCCCAGCGGTCCTGCTTCACCTCGGCGGGCACATGATCGGGCAGGTCATTCGACCGCGCGCCCGCGACATTTTCATACTGGAAGCAGCCGACGCGATCCAGTTGCGCCTCGTCCAGCCAATCCAGCAGCGTCTGGAATTCGGCCTCGGTCTCGCCCGGATAGCCCACGATGAAGGTGGAGCGCAGGGTGATGTCGGGGCAGTCGCGGCGCCAGGCCGCGATCTCGTCCAGCGTTTTCGCCGCCGCCGCCGGCCGCGCCATGCGTTTGAGCGTGTCGGGATGGGCATGCTGGAACGGAATGTCGAGATAGGGCAGCACCAGCCCCTCGGCCATCAGCGGGATCAGGTCACGCACATGCGGATAGGGATAGACGTAATGCAGCCGCACCCACAGCTCGTTCCCCGCGCCCAGCCGGCCCAGCTCGCGCGCCAGATCGGTGATATGCGCCCGCACCTCGGCCCCTTTCCAGGGCGCCAGGTCATGCTTGCGGTCCAGCCCATAGGCCGAGGTATCCTGCGAGATGACCAGCAATTCGCGCACCCCGGCCTCGACCAGCTTTTCGGCCTCGCGCAGCACGGCATTTGCCGGGCGGCTGACCAGACGCCCGCGCATGTCGGGGATGATGCAGAACTTGCACTTGTGGTTACAACCCTCTGAAATCTTGAGGTAACTGTAATGGCGCGGCGTCAGCTTCACCCCGCTGGCCGGCAGCAGGTCGATAAAGGGGTCGGGGCTGGGCGGCACGGCCAGATGCACCGCATCCAGCACGCTTTCATATTGCTGCGGCCCGGTCACGGCCAGCACCTTCGGATGCGCGCCGGTGATGTAGTCGGGTTCGGCGCCCAGACAGCCGGTGACGATGACGCGCCCGTTTTCCTGCAAGGCCTCGCCGATCGCCTCCAGGCTTTCGGCCTTGGCACTGTCGAGAAAGCCGCAGGTGTTCACGATCACCGCATCGGCGCCCTTGTAATCGGGGCTGATCGCATAGCCCTCGGCGCGCAGCCGGGTCAGGATGCGTTCGCTGTCCACCAGCGCCTTGGGGCAGCCGAGGCTGACCATGCCGATGGTGGGTTGGCCCGCGCGCCGCTCGTCAGGGACAAGGGCGCGGGCAAGATCGGGGCGGAGATCGGGCGGGTTCTGGCTCATGCCGCCCATATAGCGGGGAAGCGCGCCCGCCGCAAAGGGCGCATCTGGCGGGGGCGTCGCAAAGGGCTTCTGTCTGCCCCCCTTTGCGCAAGCGTCTCAGCCCCCGGGGATATTTGCGAACAGAAGAAGGAAAGGCGCGCCCGCCCGGGGCGGGGTTGCGCCGGTCTGCCCGGCGGGGCATGATTCGGCCAAAAGGCAGGAGGAGCGATGATGCGCTGGCTGATCCGCGCTTTGGCAAGTCTCGTGGTTCTGGTGCTGCTGCTGGGGCTGATGGTGGTGCTGATGCCCAAGGACGCCGTGCTGGATCTGGCGGCGCGGAAATTCACCGAGGCAACGGGGCGGCAATTGCAGATCGGGCGCGGCGCCAAGGTGGCGATCTGGCCGGTGCTGGGCGTGTCGGCGGGGCCGGTGCGGCTGGCCAATGCGGGCTGGGGATCGGAGCCGGACATGCTGGTCGCCGACCGGATCGACATCGGGCTTGATCCGCTGGCCTTGCTGGACGGGCGGATCGTCATCCGGCGGGTGGAACTCGCGCGGCCCGAACTGTTGCTGGAACGGGGCGCGGATGGGCGCGGCAACTGGCTGATCCGCGCGCCGGGGCCGGCGGATGCGGCAGAGCCGTCGGGCGAGGCGCCGGATGTGACGCTGGGCGATATCCAGATCCGCGACGGGCGGCTGCGCTTTGTCGATCATGGCGACCCGACACGCGCGCTCGATCTGACCGGGCTTGATCTGGCCTTGCTGTTGCCCGGGGGCGAGACGCCGGCGCGGATCAGTGCCAAGGCGCTGCTGGCGGGCCAACCGCTGAGCGTGCAGGCCGAAAGCGGCACCTTGCCGGAATTGCTGGCGGGCCGCAGCGGCGATCTGGATCTGGTCGTGACCGCCGGAGGCAACAGCCTGCGCTTTGCCGGGCGGGCCGGCCTCTCGCCCGCAATGGCTGAGGGGCAGATCGACACCCGGCTGACCGACCGGCCGGCACTGGCCGCGCTGTCGGGCCACGCGCTGCCGGCCCTGCCCGAAGGCCTGGGCGCGGGCGGCATCGCCTTGAAGGGCGCGCTGACCCTGACGCCCGAGGGCAGCCTGCATCTGCGCGAGGCCGCGCTGGAGGCCGACGAGACGCGGCTGAGCCTTGATCTCGACCTGACACCGGGCACCGACCGGCCCCGGCTGGTCGCGCGGCTGGGTGCCGAGGCGCTGCGCCTGCCCGGCCCCCCGGACGGGGGCGATGGCGGGGCGGCGCCAGCGGGCTGGTCCGATGCGCCGATCGACCTGTCGGGGCTGCATGCGCTCGATGCCGAGATCGCACTGACCACCCGGGCGCTGTCGCTGGGCGATCTGGGCTTTGGCCCGGTCAAGGCGCGGGCCGGGCTGGAGGCCGGGCGCCTGGTCGTCGATCTGACCGAGGCGGCGCTGCATGGCGGCAGCGCGCGCGGGCAGATCGTGGTGAATGCGCGCAAGGGTCTGTCCGCCAGTGCCAATCTGACGCTGTCGGGGATCGACCTTCAGGCGCTGCTGACCGAGATCGCGGGCACCGCGCGGCTGGCGGGCGATGGCGATCTGCGGCTGAAGCTGCTGGCCTCTGGCCCCAGTCAGGCGGCGCTGATCCAGAGCCTCAAGGGGTCGGTGGGCGTCGTGCTGGGCAAGGGCGAGGTGCTGGGCCTCGACATCGCCGGCATGCTGCGCACCATGGATCCGGGCTATGTCGGCGAGGGGCGCAAGACCATCTTTGACGGGCTGAGCGTGACCGGCCAGATCGACAAGGGCATCCTGCGCAGCGAGGACCTGGCGATCAGCGACAACCTGTTCCATGCCGGCGGGCGTGGCACGGTCGATCTGGGGGCGCGGACGGTGGATTACCGCCTGCTGCCGCGTCTGGCGCCAAAGGCCGACGGCTCGGGCGGGCTGGAGGTGCCGGTGCTGATCAAGGGGCCCTGGGCCGCGCCCAAGGTGCGGCTCGATCTGGAATGGCTGGCGCGCGAGCGGGCCAAGGCCGAGGCCGCGCGGGCCGAGGCGCTGGCCAAGCAGCGGCTGGAGGAACTGGCGCAAGACAAGCTGGGCGTCGCCACGCAGGGCACGGAAAGCCTGGAAGACGCCGCGAAACGCCGCGCGCGCGAGGCGGTGGAGGCCGAAACCGGCCGCATTCTGGACCGCATCCTGAAGGGCAACTGATCAGAAGCGCCAGCGCGTCAGCGTATCGGCGCCGATGGGTTCGACCGACAGCCGGGTCAGGCGCGGCGCCTCGGCCAGTGCCGCCAGCCCCAGCGGGCCAAGCGCGGGCCGCCCCTCCGCCCCGATCAGCGCGCCGGCGGTGAATTGCGCCAGCTCATCGACCAGCCCGGCGCGGATCAACGCGGCGGCGAGATCGGCGCCGCCTTCGCAAAAGATGCGCGTCAGGCCGCGCGCGGCCAAAGCCTGCATCGCGGCGCGCAGATCGGCATGGTCCCCCGCAGCCGGCACCTCGATCAGCTCGGCCCCGGTCGCGGCCCAGGCGGCGCGGGCGGCGGCGGGGGCGGCGGCGGTATGCACCAGCCAGACCGGGATCGCTCCGGCGCTGCGACCCAGCCGGCTGTCGGGGCTGTGGCGCAAGCGGCTGTCGATCACGATGCGCAGCGGTTGATGCCGGGCGCCGATATCGCGCACGCTCAGATCCGGGTCATCGGCCAGGGCGGTGCCCGATCCGACCAGCACCGCGTCATGGCTCAGCCGCATGGCATGCACCGCGCGCCGCGCCGCAGGCCCGGTGATCCAGCGACTTTCGCCGCTGGCAGTGGCGATGCGGCCATCCAGCGTGGTAGCCAGTTTCAGCGTGACAAAAGGCAGGCCCTGCGTCACCCGCTTGAGAAACCCGGCATTGAGCGCGCGGGCGGCCTCGGCCCCCACCCCTTCGGTGACGGCAATGCCGGCGGCGCGCAGCATGGCATGGCCCCGCCCGGCGACGCGCGGATCGGGGTCGGTGAGCGCGGTCACCACCCGCGCCAGCCCGGCGTCGATCAGTGCCTCGGCACAGGGCGGGGTCTGGCCGTGATGGGCGCAGGGTTCAAGCGTCACATAGGCGGTGGCGCCGCGGGCAGCCTCGCCCGACTGTGCCAGCGCCCGGCGTTCGGCGTGGGGGCGGCCGCCCGGTTGGGTCCAGCCGCGCCCCACTACGCGGCCCCCACCGGGTCCGCTGGTCACGATCACGCACCCAACCGCCGGGTTGGGCCATGTATTTCCCAGCCCCCGCGCCGCCAGCGCAAGGGCCGTCCGCATATGGGCGGCGTCGCTCACTCCTCGGTCACGCCGGGGGCGGGGCGCAGTTCGGAGACGAATTTGTCGAAATCGTCCGCTGCCTGGAAGTTCTTGTAAACGCTGGCAAAGCGCACATAGGCCACGGTGTCGATCCGTGCGAGGCTTTCCATCACGATCTCGCCGATCGACCGGCTGGGGATATCGGTCTCGCCCAGGCTTTCCAGACGCCGCACGATGCCAGAGATCATCTGGTCGATGCGCTCGGGGTCGATCGGGCGTTTCTGCATCGCGATACGGATGGACCGTTCCAGCTTGTCGCGGTCGAAATCCTCGCGTTTGCCGCTGGATTTGATCACCACCAGATCGCGCAACTGCACGCGCTCATAGGTGGTGAAGCGCCCGCCGCATGCGGGGCAAAAGCGCCGGCGGCGGATCGAGACGTGATCCTCGGCCGGGCGCGAGTCTTTCACCTGGGTGTCGATATTGCCGCAGAATGGGCAGCGCATCGGCCGTCCCCCTTTGTTTCTGTCTGTCCTGCCTCGTCCGGGGTTCCTTGAAGGCGGACCCCAGTTATCCACAGAGGCTAGCGCAAGGGCACAGGTTTCGGCCAGACGGAAAATTGCACCGCATCATCTGGGGGTGCAACTGTGGCGCGCAGGACTCAGGGGGGCGTCAGGCGCCGGGGGTTTGGTCAGCCGCGCCCGTGCTGGCCCCAGCACAATTGCCGGGCAAAGGCCACGCTGATCGACCCGTCATCGGGGCCGAACAGGAAAAGCCCGGTCTTGCCGGCGCTGCCTTCGGGCGAGAGGGTAAAGGCGATGCCCTGCCCCACCCGGCGCGGCGCCGGCGAGGCGCGCCAGATCCGGGCCTGCGGGCCAAGGTTCAGCGCCTGCCCGGCATAATCGCCCGCCGCGCACCATGCCTCGGAGGCGGAAAGGCCGGGGCGGGCCAGCACCTCGAACCCGCCTGCGCCGCGCGGCTCGATCCGGGCGCCATCGCGATGGGTCCAGGCCAGCAGCGGGCTGGCGGCAAGGCTGAGGGCAAGGGCGGCGGCAAGGGGGCGAAGCATGGATGGTTTCCTTTGGCTGTGCCGCAGTCTAGCCCGGCCGCGCGGGCGGGGAAAGCCCCGGCGCCATCACAATCAGGGCAGCGGGGGCCCTAGCGGCGCGGCAGCGACCACGCGGTCAGCCGCTTGACCCAGCCGATCATCCGGCGGCTGCGGGCGCCATAGGGCGGGAACAGCAGCGGCGCCGGGCTGAAGCGGTTTTCCAGCACCGGCTTTTCGTGGCTGAAGGCCAGAAACCCCCAGCGGCCATGCGCCTGCCCCTGCCCCGACACCCCCACCCCGCCAAAGGGCAGGCCGGGATGCGAGAAGTGGATCATCGTCAGATTGACCCCGACCGCGCCTGAGGACGTGCCGGCGATCACCCGGTCGATCATGGCCCGGTCATGATCGAATATATAAAGCGCCAGCGGCTTGTCCCCGGCATTGATGCGGGAAATCACCGTCTCGATGTCTGAAAAAGGCAAGATCGGCAGGATCGGGCCAAAGATTTCCTCGCAGGCGAGCGGCGTGTCGGGGGCCAGCGCCTCCAGCACCGAGGGCGGCATCTGCCGCCCCTGCCCCGGCCCGCCGGTCAGCAGCCGCGCGCCGCGGTTCAGCGCCTCGGCCAGCATGTCACGCAGCCGCGTCGCGTGGCGGTCGCTGACAATGGCGGCCAGATCGCGCCCTGCGGGGTATATGCGCGCGATCTCGGCCAGCAGGGCGGCCTTGAAGGGCGCGGCGATGCTGTCATGCACGAACAGATGATCGGGCGCGATGCAGGTCTGCCCGGCATTGGCGAATTTGCCAAAGGCCACCCAGCGGGCCGCGCGCGCCAGATCGGCGCCGGGGCCGATGATGCAGGGCGACTTGCCGCCCAGCTCCAGCGTGACCGAAGTCAGATGCCGGGCGGCGGCGGCCATGACGACCCGCCCCACGGCGGGCGAGCCGGTAAAGAAGATGTGGTCGAAGGGCAGCGCCAGCAGCCGCGTTGCCACGTCCATGTCGCCTTCGACCACCGCGACCAGATCGGGCGGAAAGCAATCGGCCACCAGCCGCGCGATCAGGGCCGATGTGGCGGGCGCCAGTTCCGAGGGCTTGATGATGGCGCTGCACCCCGCCGCCAGCGCCGAAACCAGCGGTCCGAGCGCGAGCGAGACCGGATAGTTCCAGGGCGCGATGATCAGCGCCCGGCCGCGCGGTTCGGGCACCAGCCGCGCCACGGTGCCCAGCCCGGCCAGCCCACCGCGCACCCGGCGCGGGCGCATCCATCGCGGCAGGTGGCGGCGCGCCTCGGCGAGGTCTTGCAACAGCGGCGTGACCTCCACCAGCAGCGATTCTGCCGGGGCACGCCCCAGATCGGCGGCCAGCGCGTCACAAATCGCGGATTCGGCGCGCTGCACGGCCTGTGCCAGCCGCCCCAGAGCCGCCCGCCGCGCCGCCAGACCAAAATCGCGCCGCCGTGCCGCCCCGGCAGCGCCCTGCGCCTCAAACACTTGTTCCAGCACCGTATTTTCCTCCGCCATGGCGCGCAGACTATCACCGGAGCGCCGCCGCGCATCGCAAACGTGGCGTCACCCCGGCACCGGCCCCGGCGGGTTTTACAAAACTGTCACAGAAATCTTGCATGACCGTCACATCCGGCGGCTACCCCCTCGGCTCAAGGGCAAGTGCCCGACCGGACACAGATGGAGAACCCGATGTCTGCCATGAAACTCACCGTCTCTGCCATTGCCATGGTGGCCGCCTCGGCCACCGGCGCCCTGGCCCGCGACAATATCCAGATCGCCGGCTCCTCGACGGTGCTGCCCTATGCGACCATCGTCGCCGAAGCCTTTGGCGAGAATTTCGACTTCCCGACCCCGGTGGTCGAGGGTGGCGGTTCGGGCGCGGGCCGCAAGAAGCTGTGCGAAGGCGTGGGCGAAAACACCATCGACATCGCCAACTCCTCCAGCCGCATCAAGCAGTCCGATATCGACCTTTGCGCCCAGAACGGCGTGAACGAAATCATGGAAGTGCGCATAGGCTATGACGGGATCGTCTTCGCCTCGGATATCGGCGGCGCCGATTTCGCGCTGACCCCCGCCGATGTCTACGGCGCCCTGGCCGCCAATGTGGCCAAGGACGGCGCGCTGGCCGCCAATGGCGCGAAGCAATGGGCCGATGTGAACGCCGCCCTGCCCGCCCAGGACATTCTGGCCTTCATCCCCGGCACCAAGCACGGCACCCGCGAGGTGTTCGACGTGAAGCTGCTGGAGGAAGGCTGCAAGACCACCGGCGCCTATGACCTGTTCCTCGCCGCCTCGACCGGCGCCGATGACGACGCCAAGAAGAAAGAAGCCGGCGAAAAGTGCCTGGAAGTGCGCACCGACGGCGCTTCGGTCGATATCGACGGCGACTATACCGAGACGCTGGCCCGCATCGCCGCCAACAAGGCCGCCGTGGGCGTGTTCGGCCTGTCCTTCTACCAGAACAACACCGACAAGCTGAAGGTCGCCACCATCGACGGGATCGTCCCCTCGGTCGAGACGATCTCCAAGGGCGAATATCCGGTGTCGCGCCCGCTCTACTTCTACGTCAAGAAGGCGCATCTGGGCGTGATCCCCGGCCTGAAGGAATATCTCGAATTCTTCGTGTCGGATGACATGGCCGGCCCGGAAGGCCCGCTGGCCGCCTATGGCCTGGTGTCGGACCCGGACCTGGCCGCGACGCAGGAAATGGTTGCCGCGGAAACCCCGATGGGCCCGCTGCAATAAGCTGACGATTGCGGGGGGCGAACCGTCGCCCCCCGATCCCTTTTCACGGACGCAAGACAGATGAGCCTTGGTCTTCTGACGCTGATCGTTCTGGGCCTCGCGGCCTTCGGTTTTCTTCTGGGGCGCGGGCGCGCCCTTTCGTCCGTCAAGGGCGACCCGCGCGCGCTGCATTCCCTGCCCGCCTATTACGGCTGGTCGGTCGCGCTGGCGACGGCGGTACCGGCGCTGCTGGTGCTGGCGGCCTGGCTGTTCGTGCAGCCGGCGCTGCTGCAAGGGCAGATCGCGGCGCAACTGCCCGCCGATGCCGCCGGCAGCACCGATCTGGCCATGGCCGACCTGCGCCGCATCGCCTCGGGGCTGGACCGGCTGGAGGGCAGCCTGCCCGCCGCCGATCTGGCCGCGCTGACACAAGACCCGGCCGCGCTGCGCGGGCAACTGGCGTCGGCCGGCGTCGCCCTGGGCGCTGAGATCGACCCGGCGGTGCTGAAGGCCGCGACCGATTATCGCGCCGCCGCCACCCGCGGACAGGGTGCCATGGTGCTGGTGGTGGCGCTGATCGCGGCGGCGGGTTTCGCCATCGCGCTGTGGCGCATCCGCCCCGACCTGCGCGCCCGCAACCTGGTGGAGCAGTTGACGACGCTGGTGCTGATCGGCTGTTCGCTGATTGCGGTCGCCACGACCTTTGGCATCGTCGCCTCGCTGGTCTTTGAAAGCGTGCATTTCTTCCGCATCTACGATTTCGGCAAATTCTTCTTCTCGACCACCTGGAACCCGAAATTCGGTGGCGGCTCCGATCTGGGCCTGTGGCCGCTGGTCTGGGGCACGCTTTACGTTTCGGTGATCGCGCTGGTGGTTTCGGTGCCGATCGGGCTGATGGCGGCGATCTATCTGTCGGAATATGCCGGCCGCAAGGTGCGCAGCTTTGCCAAGCCCGCGATCGAGATCCTGGCGGGCATCCCGACCATCGTCTATGGCCTCTTTGCGCTGATCACCGTCGGCCCCTTCCTGCGCGACTGGTTCGCGCAACCGCTGGGCCTTGGCGCCTCGTCCTCGTCGGTGATGACGGCGGGGCTGGTGATGGGCATCATGCTCATTCCCTTTGTCTCCTCGCTGTCGGATGACATCATCAACGCGGTGCCGCAGGCGATGCGCGACGGGTCTTATGGCCTGGGTGCCACGCAATCGGAGACCGTGAAACAGGTGGTGCTGCCCGCCGCCCTGCCCGGCATCGTCGGCGCGGTGCTGCTGGCCGCCAGCCGCGCCATCGGCGAGACGATGATCGTGGTGATGGGCGCCGGCGCCGCCGCGAAGATGAGCCTCAACCCCTTTGAGGCGATGACCACCGTGACGGTGAAGATCGTGAGCCAGCTGACCGGCGATACCGAATTCGCCAGCCCCGAGACGCTGGTGGCCTTTGCCCTTGGCCTGACCTTGTTCTGCTTCACGCTCGCGCTCAATGTGCTGGCGCTGGTGATCGTGCGCAAATACCGGGAACAATACGAATGACCGACGCGACCCATCCTATCGCGGCCCGAGGCTCGCTTCTGGTGCTGGATCCCCGCACCAAGGCGCGCAAGGCCGCCGAGACGCGCTTTCGCCTCTATGGCGCCGCTGCCATCGCGATCTCGATCCTGGCGCTTGTGGTGCTGCTGACCTCGGTTCTGGGCAATGGTCTGGGCGCCTTTCGCCAGACCTTTGTCACCCTGCCGATCACGCTGACGGAAAAGACGCTCGACAAATCCGGCACCCGCGACCCCGAGGTGATGAAGAAGGTCACCACCATCGGCTACAGCAAGCTGATCGACACCGCGCTGACCGAGGCACTGGCCGCCAAGGGCCTGTCCACCGAAGGGCTGAGCAAGAAGGAACTGTCGGGCCTTCTGTCGCAAGAGGCCGCGGCGACCCTGCGCAATCAGGTGCTGGCCGACCCGACGCTGGTCGGGCAGACGGTCGAGGTAAAGCTTCTGGCCAATGGCCGGGTGGACGGGTTCTTCAAGGGCCGCGTCACGCTGGAAAGTGCGGCGCGCGACAGCAACATTTCGCCCGCGCAACTGGAACTGGCGCAGAAGATGCGCGAGGCCGGGCTGATCGGGCTGGGCTTCAACATGGCCTTCCTGACCGGCGCGGACGCCTCCGAACTGCGCCCCGAGGCCGCGGGTCTGGGCGTCGCGATCCTGGGATCGGCCTATATGATGCTGATCGTGCTGGTCCTGTCGCTGCCCATCGGGGTGGCCACCTCGATCTATCTGGAGGAAATGGCGCCCAAGAACCGGTGGACCGACCTGATCGAGGTGAATATCGCCAATCTCGCGGCGGTGCCCTCGATCGTTTACGGCATCCTCGCGCTGGCGCTGTTCATCAACTTCATGGGCTTGCCGCAATCGGCCCCCATCGTCGGCGGCCTGGTGCTGACGCTGATGACGCTGCCCACGATCATCATCGCGACGCGCGCCGCGCTGAAGGCCGTGCCGCCCTCGATCCGTGACGCGGCACTTGGCGTCGGCGCCTCGCGCAATCAGGCGATCTTTCACCATGTGCTGCCGCTGGCGATGCCGGGCATCCTGACCGGCACCATCCTGGGCCTTGCGCGGGCGCTTGGCGAAAGCGCGCCGCTCCTGCTGATCGGCATGGTGGCCTTCGTCAAGGATTTCCCCTCGGCGCCGCCCGAAGGGCTGATGCAGCCCGCCACCGCCCTGCCCGTGCAGGTCTATCAATGGACGCAGCGTTCCGATCCGGCCTTTGTGGAACGCGCCTCCGGGGCCATCATCGTGCTGATGGTCTTTCTTCTGATCATGAACGCGGTCGCAATCATACTGCGCCGCCGCTTTGAACGCCGCTGGTAAGGGGGCACCGATATGAACGACATGCGTATCCTGGAACGGGACGTGGAGACCCAGACCGCCAAGATGACCGCGCGGGGCGTGCAGGTCTATTACGGCGACAACCACGCGCTCAAGGATGTGGATATCGACATCCTGCAA
Organism: Gemmobacter caeruleus; assembly: GCF_008271655.1. Classification (GTDB taxonomy): domain Bacteria; phylum Pseudomonadota; class Alphaproteobacteria; order Rhodobacterales; family Rhodobacteraceae; genus Gemmobacter; species Gemmobacter caeruleus. The sequence continues at coordinate 125,915 of NZ_VKKX01000052.1, read as the reverse complement.
AATACCGTCACCGCTTTCATCGGCCCGTCGGGCTGCGGCAAATCCACCTTCCTGCGCTGCCTGAACCGGATGAACGACACCGTCGCCTCGGCCCGCGTTCTGGGCCAGATCCTGCTGGAGGGCGAGGATATCTACGACAAGCGGGTGGACCCGGTGACGCTGCGCGCCCGGGTGGGGATGGTGTTCCAGAAGCCCAACCCCTTTCCCAAGTCGATTTATGACAATGTGGCCTACGGCCCCAAGATCCACGGGCTGACCCGGTCAAAAGCCGATCTGGACGAGGTGGTGGAGACCGCGCTGAAAAAGGCCGCCCTCTGGAACGAGGTGAAGGACCGCCTGTCGGCGCCCGGCACCGGCCTGTCGGGGGGCCAGCAACAGCGCCTCTGCATCGCCCGCGCCATCGCCACCTCGCCCGAGGTGCTGCTGATGGACGAACCCTGTTCCGCGCTCGACCCGATCGCCACCGCGCAGGTGGAGGAGCTGATCGACGAATTGCGCAGCCAGTTCTCGGTCGTGATTGTCACCCATTCGATGCAGCAGGCCGCCCGCGTCAGCCAGCGCACGGCGTTCTTCCATCTCGGCAATCTGGTCGAATTCGGCGAGACCGGCCAGATCTTCACCAATCCGCGCGATCCGCGCACCGAATCCTACATTACCGGCCGTATCGGCTGAGCGGGGGCAGTTCATGCACAGCGAAAAGCACATCGTTTCGTCCTTCGACCGCGATCTGGAGGGCGTGCAGGCCATGGTGATGAAGATGGGCGGGCTGGTGGAAACCGCGCTTCTGGATGCCGCCCAGGCCCTTGATACCCGCGACGAGGAACTGGCCGCCCGGGTGCGCGCCGATGACAAGGTGATCGACGCGCTGGAGGAACAGGTCCATACCGAATGCGCCCGCCTGATCGCACTGCGCGGCCCCACGGCCAGCGACCTGCGCACCGTGCTGACGGTGATGCGCATCGCGGCCAATCTGGAACGCTGCGGCGATTACGCCAAGAACCTGGCCAAACGCTCGGTCGTGCTGAATGGCATGATGCCGATCGACGGCGCCACCGGGTCGATCCGCCGGATGAGCCGCGCGGTGGTGATGCAGCTCAAGGATGCGCTGGATGCCTATATCGCCCGCGATACCCGCATGGCCGCCGATGTGCGCCAGCGCGACCGCGAGATCGACCAGATGTATAACGGGCTGTTCCGCGAATTCCTCACGCATATGCTTGAGGATACCCGCACCATCACCCCCTGCATGCATCTGCATTTCATCGCCAAGAACATCGAACGGGTGGGTGACCACGCGACCGGCATCGCCGAACAGGTGATCTATCTGGTCGAGGGCCGCATGCCCGAGGACGAACGCCCCAAGGAAACCGGCGTCACCGCCCTGTCGGTCGCCCCGGATGCGGGGGCCTGAACAGATGGCGCGACACGAACAGCCCACGGTGCTTCTGGTCGAGGACGAGCCGGCACAGCGCGAGGTTCTGGCCTATAATCTGGAGGCCGAGGGCTTTGCCGTCACCCAGGCCGCCGATGGCGAGGAGGCGATGATGCTGGTGGAGGAAACCGCCCCCGACATCATCATCCTCGACTGGATGATGCCCAACCTTTCGGGGATCGAGGTCTGCCGCCGCCTGAAGATGCGCCCCGAAACCCGCGCGATCCCGATCATCCTGTTGTCGGCCCGCGCCGAAGAGGTGGATCGCGTGCGCGGGCTGGAAACCGGGGCCGACGATTACGTCATCAAGCCCTATTCCGTGCTGGAACTGATGGCGCGGGCGCGGGCGCAACTGCGCCGGGTGCGCCCCTCGACCGCCGGGGTGGTGCTGGAATTCGGCGATATCCTGCTCGACCCGGAAACCCATCGCGTCACCCGTCAGGGCGCGATGCTCAAGCTGGGCCCGACCGAGTTCCGCCTGCTGACCACCTTCATGGAAAAGCCCGGCCGGGTCTGGAGCCGCGAGGCCCTGCTGGACCGGGTCTGGGGGCGCGACATCTATGTCGATACCCGGACGGTGGATGTGCATATCGGGCGGCTGCGCAAGGCGCTGATGCAGCATGGCGGCGAAGATCCCTTGCGCACGGTGCGCGGCGCGGGCTACGCGCTCGGCTGAGGGCGGCTGAGGGCGGCTTGCCAATCCGCACGGGCGGCGGCACTCTGCGGCCCGGATGCGGAAGGGGCGCGCGATGCAGGATCTGTCTGACGATTACGCCAATGGCGCCCATATCGCGGGGGCTGACGGCTTTCCGCCGCGCTGGCAGGCCGCAAGTGCGGCGTTCCGCGCGGGTCTGGGCGACCGGGCGCAATGCGACCTGCCCTATGGGCCGGGCGCGCGCCATCGTTTCGATCTGTTCCTGCCCGAGACCGCGCCGCGCGGGTTGCTGGTCTTTGTGCATGGCGGCTACTGGATGGCCTTCGGGCGCGAGGGCTGGTCGCATCTGGCCGCCGGCGCGCTGGCACGCGGTTGGGCCTGTGCCATGCCGTCTTACACCCTGGCACCCGAAGCCCGGATTTCCGATATGGTGCAAGAGGTTGCCGCCGCCTGCACCGCTGCCGCCGCCCGGCTGCCCGACCTGCCCCTGGTGGTGACCGGCCATTCGGCGGGCGGGCATCTGTCGGCGCGCATGGCCTGCGACGATATCGCCCTGCCCGGGCTGCGCCGGGTGGTGCCGATCTCGCCGCTGGCCGATCTGGCGCCGCTGATGCAGACCGGCATGAACGCGACGCTGCGGCTGGATGCGGCGGAATGTGCCAGGCAAAGCCCCGCCCGGCTGACCCCGCGCCCCGGCATCGCCGCCCATGTCCATGTCGGCGGGCAGGAACGCCCGGCCTTTCTGTGGCAGGCGCGGCTTCTGTCGGAACGCTGGGCCTGCCCCTGGTCGGTCGCCCCCGGGCGGCACCATTTCGACGTGATCGACGCGCTGGCCGATCCGGCGTCGGATCTCTGCGGAGTGCTGTTCGGCACGGCGTAACGTTGCGCAACATATTGTTGCCCGCTCTCGGGTTTCCTCGCCTTTCACGATTTGTTAGGCTTTACCGGATTTTGCCCCTGATCAGATTGCTGTCCTCCTCATGTGTACGCTTTGCGCCGCCCTTTCGCCCACCAATGCCACCTCGGTTCTGGACCAGCACCTTGCCGCCTCGCTGGGCAGCAAGCCCGACTATACGCTGAACCAGATCGCGGCCCAGCTGACCGACGGCTATTGGAACTATAACGGCGAAAGCCGCCGGGCCTTTGTGCTGGGCACGGACCGGGCGCTGACCTATGACATGTCGGGGCTGAGCAGCGCCGAACAATATGTGGCGCGCGCCGCCTTGCAAGCCTGGACCGATGTCAGCGGCATCCGCTTTGTCGCCTATACGACCCCGCGTCTTGTCGTGGTGAACGAAGGCACCGATGCCGCCGCCGATACCAGCACGGCCAAGACGATGCCGGTCAATGGCGTGTTTCAGGGCAGTCTGACCGGATCGAATGACGAAGACGCGGTGAAGGTCAGCCTGGTCGCCGGCAAGACCTATACGATCACGCTGGAATCCCGCGGCGCCATGGGGATGAGCGACCCTTACCTCTTGCTGGCCGATGCCAGCGGCACGGTGATCGACGAAGACGACGATTCCGCCGGCGGGCTGGACAGCCAGCTGACCTTTACCGCCGATCGCAGCGGCACCTATTTTCTGGGCATCGGCAGCGCCTCCAGCTTTGACAGCGGCGATTACGCGCTGACGCTGCGCGAAGGGGGCGGCACCAGCGGCAGCGCCGAGCTGGTCTTCACCAATGACAATCCGCAGGGCGGCGCCTTTTCCACCTCGGATCTGTCGGGCAATCGCATCCTTTCCTCGCTGATCAACATCGCAAGCGACTGGGTGGAAACGCCGGTCTCGCTCGACAGCTACTGGTTCCAGACCTATATCCACGAGATCGGCCATGCGCTTGGCCTCGGCCATGGGGGCAATTACAACGGCGAGGCAACCTGGCCGACGGATGCGCATTATGCGCAGGACAGCGTGCTGTTCACCGTCATGTCCTATTTCTTTCAAGAGGGCGACAGCAGCAGCACCAACCCCAATTATCTGGGTGACTGGGGCAATGTCGTCACCGCCATGTCGGCCGATATCGTGGCGATCCAGAACCTGTATGGGCTGAATTTCAGCACGCGCGGCGGCAATACCGTCTATGGCGCGCATAGCAATGTCACGGGCTATCTGGGCGATCTGTTCGGCGCGATGTTCGATGGTGAAAACCCCGGCCAGCGCATCTGGCTGCGCGAGAACATCGCCTTTACCGTCTATGATACCGGCGGGTATGACCGGCTGGATTTTTCGACCACCCGCGCGGCGCAGACCATCCGCATGACCGAAGGCAGCCTGTCTTCGGTGGGCGGCTATGACCTGAACATGTCGATCGCCCGCGGCACCAGGATCGAGGCGGCGAATGGCGGCTATGCGCGCGATGTCATCCTGGGCAATGCGCTGAACAACCGGCTGAGCGGCGGCGCCGGCAATGACCTGCTGTCGGGCGGGCGCGGCAATGACGTGCTCAAGGGAGGCACCGGCAGTGACCGGCTGGTCGGCGGCGGGGGGCGCGACATGGCCGATTATCGCGGCGCCGCCAGCGGCGTGACCGTGCAACTGGGTCTGACCCGCGCGCAGGATACCGGCCAGGGCCGCGACATCCTGATCGGGATCGAAGGGCTGGCCGGGGGCGCCTTTGGCGACCGGCTGACCGGCAATGGCCTGGCCAACCGGCTTTCGGGCAATGCCGGCGCCGACCGGCTGTTCGGCGCCGGCGGGTCCGACACGCTGACAGGCGGGCATGGCCGCGATCTGCTGGATGGCGGCGCGGGCAATGACCTGCTGCGCGGCGGCGCGCAGGCCGATACCTTCCGCTTTGGCGCCGGGCGCGACACGATCCTCGATTTTCAGGACGATATAGACCGGATCGGCCTTGACGACGCGCTCTGGGGCGGCGGGCGGCGCAGCGTGGCCGCCATTCTGGATGACGCGGTGCTGCGGACGGCCGGGGTATTGCTGCAATTCGGCAGCGCCAGCCTGCTGGTGCGCGGGGCCGACCGCATCGCCGATCTGGCCGACGATATCTTCGTGTTCTGATCGGGCGCGGTCAGAACAGCTCGATCACCTGGCGCAGGCCGGCCAGCGTCGCGATGCCCTGCACCTCGATCGCGCCCCGCGCCCCGAAATCGAGCGCGACACTGTCGCCCAGATCCTCGCCATAGCGCGAGACGATGGTCGTGACCGACAGGCCGCGCAGCATGGGCAGGGCGCTGCGATCCAGCCACAGGTCATCGCCCTGCGCGCGGCGGAAATCGGTGATGCGGTCCTGCCCGCCGTCAAAGACGAAATCATCCGCGCCGCGCCCGCCGGTCAGCAGGTCATTGCCGCGCCCGCCCGCCAGCCGGTCATTGCCAGAGCCACCGATCAGCGTGTCATGGCCCGCCCCGCCGAACAGCCGGTCGGCGCCCGCCAGCCCGGACAGCCGATCGGCCCCGCCGCGCCCGTCCAGCAGATTGGCCCCGCCCGACCCGATCAGCCGGTCAGCCCCCGCGCCGCCTTGCAGCCCCTCGATCCCGCGCAGGATATCGCGGCCCTGCCCGGTCTCTTGCGCGCCGCGCTGCATCAGCGACACGCGCACCCCCTGCGAGCCGGCATAGACCGCGATATCGGCCCCGCGGCCGCCATTCAGCAGGTCGTTGCCGCCCCCGCCCATCAGCCAGTCGCTGCCGCGCCCGCCGAACAGCCGGTCGGCGCCGCTGCCGCCCGACAGGCGGTCATTGCCGCTGGCACCGGTCAGCAGATCGGCCGCCGCCCCGCCATAAAGCCGGTCATGCCCGGCCCCGCCGCGCAGGGTGTCCGCGCCGGCCCCGCCCGAAAGGGTATCCTGCCCGGCGCCGCCCGACAGCGTGTCGCGCCCGCCCATGCCGCGCAGCCGGTCATCCCCCGCGCCTGAAATCAGACGCTCGGCCCGCAGGCTGCCGATCAGCACGTCACGGCCGGCGCCGGTCACCACCTGTTCAATACCGATCAGGGTCAGCTGCCCCTCGCCCGTCACCTGCGGCGTGACCTTGCGCAGATCGAGCCGCATGGCGGCGCCGGTCTGAAAGACCAGCCGGTCAAAGCCCGCGCCGCCGTCGATGCGGTCATTGCCGGTGCCGCCATAGATCAGGTCATTGCCCGCCCCGCCGAGCAGCAGATCGGCATCGGCCCCGCCGCGCAGCAGATCATCGCCCGCGCCGCCGTCCAGCGTGTCGCGACCAATGCCGCCATCCAGCATGTCGCGCCCGTCATTGCCTTGCAGCCGGTCATGCCCGGCCTCGCCCAGCAGCAGATCGTCGCCGGTGCCGCCATCGCCAAGGTCATCGCCCGCGCCGCCCGCCAGCGTATCGGCTCCGTCGCCGCCGCGCAGCGTGTCATTGCCGTCCTCGCCCCAAAGCCCATCCTGCCCGGTGCCGCCATCCAGCAGATCATGGCCCGCCCCACCCCAGAGCCGGTCATCCTCGGACCCGCCCCAAAGCGTATCGTCATCCTCTTCGCCCAAAAGCGCATCCGCCCCGGCGCCGCCTTCCAGCCAGTCGCGGCCCCGGCTGGCGCGCAGCGTATCGGCCCCGCCATCGCCCGCCACGCGGTCATTGCCGGTGCCCGAAAGGATGATGTTGGCGCCCGCATTGCCGATCAGCGTGTCATTGCCCCAGCCGGTCGCCAGATGCTCGATCCCCACCAGCAGGTCGCTGCCATGGCCCACGGTGTTCTGCGCCACGGTCAGCCGCAGGTCGAGCCGCACCGCCGGGCGCCCTTCATAGACCGCCCAGTCGGCGCCGCTGCCGCCGATCAGCGTGTCATGGCCCGACCCGCCGATCAGCGTGTCATCGCCGCTGCCGCCGTCCAGCCGGTCATGCCCGCCCTGGCCGTCCAGCAGATCGGCGCCGCCACCGCCGCCCAGGCTGTTGGCGCCCCGATCGCCGGTCAGCCGGTCGCCCGCCTCGCTGCCGATCAGCCCCTCGATGGAGATCAGCACATCCCCCGCCGCATCGCCGCCCGCCGCGCTGCCCGTGCGCAGATCGACGCGGATGGCGCTGCGCGACCCCGCCCAACTGGCGATATCGACCCCGGTCCCGCCGGTCAGCCGGTCGGCCCCCGCGCCGCCGATCAGCGTGTCATTGCCCGACCCGCCGGTCAGCCGGTCATTGCCGTCAAAACCCTCCAGCAGGTCATTGCCGGCCTTGCCCCACAGATGGTTGGCCGCCGCACTGCCCGAAAGGCGGTCGCCATAGGCAGTGCCCGACAGATGCTCGATCGACTGATAGCGATCCTGGCCCGACGATCCGCCGCCGGGCGGGGGCGAGCTGAGGCTGGCGGTGACAGCATGGGTCAGCCCCGCGTAATCGACCAGATCGCCCCCCGCGCCGCCGATCAGCAGATCGCCGCCATCGCTGCCCATAAAGGTGTCGTCGCCCGCCCCGCCGGTCAGCGTCTCGCCGCCGGTGGTGCCGGTCAGCCGCCGCCCCGCCACCACGGCGGGTTCGGTCATGTGCCACAGCCCGAACAGCTGCGACGAGGTGAAGACATCGCGCGAAAAATCGCGCCCGTCGGCGGAATAGACCGTCAGCGCCTCGGTTCCCCAGCGGATCACCACAGCGCCGCGCCGCTCGGCCATGGGCAGCACCTCCACCGCATAGACGCGGCCCCAGGCAGAGAGGTCGATCCGGTCTTCGGCAGGGTCGAAATCTCGGATCAGATCCGCCGCGCCGTCACGGCTCAGCACAAAGACATCCGCCCCCGCCCCGCCGCACAGCGTATCGGCCCCCGCACCATCGACCAGCACATCGTCGCCCGCCCCCCCGATCAGGGAATCGTTGCCCGCCGCCCCGAACAGCAGATCATCCCCGACCGTGCCGGTCAGCGTGTCATTGCCGCTGCCGCCGCGCTGTGTGGGGGCAAGCGCGCCGGGGTCAAAGCGCGCGCGCAACAGGCCCGAGGCCTCGCCCGCCAGCACAAGTTCCACCTGGCCGTCGCGGACCACCGCCTCGATCGCGGTCAGGTTGTCGGCCGGAAAGGCGCCCGAGGCCAGCACCTGCCCTGCCGTGATCAGCCGCCCGTCGGGCAAGAGCATGAAGGCCTGCACCCCGGAATCGGCCCCGCCCGCAAAGACAAAGACCCGGTCGCCCACCACCGCCGTCGCCAGCGCCTCGGCGCGCTGAAAGCGGGTATCGAGCGTGTCGATCACATGATCGGCCAGCCGCAGATTGCCATCCGCCGCCAGTTCCAGCACCGAAACCGAGGATGACCCGCTGCCCGCGACCAGAACCCATGTCCTGCCGCCCGCCGTGACCACCTCAAGCGCCGAGGGCGCGGCGACCCCCAGCCCGGCCGAGGCGCCCAGTTTCGACACGGTTTCCAGCTTGCCGTCGGCGCTCAGCTTCCAGACCCGCAGCGCATCTTCGGCGGTCGAGACCGACAGGATATAGTCCTGCCCGCCCGCGCTGGCGGTGACGAGGCCGCGAATATCCACCATCTGTTCATCGGCGCCGAACAGATCCTGCCGGTCTGTCGCGCGCATCCGTCCGGCACTGTCCAGCCGCCACACCTCCAGCCGTCCGGCCGATTGCAGGGCCAGCACCGCATAGGCCATGCCGTTCATCTGGGTAAAGGTCTGCGCCGCGACCACGCCGCCCGGCGCCTTGGCAAAGGTGAAGGCCGCGCCGATCTGCCCGGCATCCGACAGCGCATAGCCGCCCAGATGGCTGGCCCAGCCCCCGGTCCAGACCAGCCGCTCCTGCCCCGCCAGGGTGGCGAACATCAACTCTGACGGCGCCGAGATCGTGCTGCCGGCGACAATCGACTGCTGATCCAGCAGCCGCAAACCGGTCGAGGTCAGCTCCAGCGACAGCAGCCCCCCGCCGGCCCGCGTGGTGGTGAACAGTTGCACCTGCCCCTCCACCACCCGCGAAATGATGTCCGTGACCCCTGCCAGCATCTGCGATGCAGCAGTTCTGAATACGCCCAAAGCGCTGAAGCGGCCCACACTGCCCCCCACACCCGAATTTTCACACCCGGGTTCAGGATGGCGTGGCTTGCTTTGTCAGACCTTAACAAAGCATGGCGGGAATGCGGCGTTTGGTTTCAATGCCGTCGGCCCGGCCCGGCCGACAGCGCGGGCGCGATCAGCGCCCCACGCCCTCGTAACGGTCGAAACCGGCGGCCAGCACCTCGTCGCGGTCATAGATGTTGCGCAGATCGGCCATGCGCGGCTGCGCCATCTTGCGCGCCAGCTTGCCCAGATCGAGCGCGCGAAACTCGTTCCATTCGGTCAGGATCACCACCAGATCCGCGCCTTGCGCCGCGCCATAGGGGCCGTCCACCCATTTGACGCCAGGCAGCAACGCCTCGCCCTCGTGCCGGCCCTGCGGATCGACGACGCGCACCTTCGCCCCCGCCCCCACCAGCGCGGGCACGATGGTCAGCGCCGGCGCGTCGCGCATGTCGTCGGTATTGGGCTTGAAGGTCACGCCCAGCACCGCGACCGTCTTGTCGCGCAGCACGCCATCGCAGAGATCCTCGATCTTGGCGATCATGCGATGCTTGATCTCGTCATTCACCCGGATCACGGTTTCGGTGATCTGCATCGGCACGGCATGTTCCTGGCCGATCCGGGCCAATGCCTTGGTATCCTTGGGGAAACAGCTACCGCCATATCCCGGCCCCGCATGAAGGAACTTGGCGCCGATCCGCCCGTCCATGCCGATGCCCTTGCTCACCGCCTTCACATCCGCGCCCACCCGTTCGCACAGCGCGGCGATCTCGTTGATGAAGGTGATCTTGGTCGCCAGAAAGGCATTGGCCGCATATTTTATCATCTCGGCGGATTCGAGATTGGTATAGACAACCGGAAATTCCCGCAGCGACAGTGGGCGATAGACCGCCTCCATCACCTTGCGGGCGCGTTCGCTTTCGACGCCGACCACCACCCTGTCAGGGCGCATGAAATCGTCGATCGCCGCGCCTTCGCGCAGGAATTCGGGGTTGGAGGCCACGTCGAACGGCGTCTGACCCGAGCTGCGGGCCACCGCCTCGGCCACCTTGCGATTGGTGCCAACCGGGACGGTCGATTTCGTCACGATCACCGCATAGCCGGTCAGCGCGGCGCCGATTTCCTCGGCCGCCGCCATGACATAGCGCAGGTCGGCATGGCCGTCGCCGCGCCGGGTGGGGGTGCCGACGGCGATGAACACCGCATCCGCGCCCGCCACCGCCTCGGCCAGATCGAGCGTGAAGGACAACCGCCCCGCCGCCACGTTCTTGGCCATCAGCTGTTCCAGCCCCGGCTCATAGATCGGCACCTCGCCGCGGCGCAGCTTCTCGACCTTCGCGGGATCCTTGTCCACGCAGACCACATCATGCCCGAAATCCGAGAAGCACACCCCGGAAACCAGCCCGACATAGCCGGTTCCAATCATCGCAATCTTCATTACCCTGCCTGCCCCGCGGCGCATGGGCCGCCTGTTGTTTCTTGGCGCCCCCGTTTTCGCAGGTGACCCGGGGCCTGTCAAACCGGCAGATCAGACCTTGGTCGCCTGCGGTGGCGGGGTCAGCGGGCGGCGCTTCAGCTGCGCCTCGCGGAAGGTGATATAGCTGATCGCGGCGATGATCGTGCCGCCCCCCAGCAGCACCCAGCCATCCACCCCCTCGCCAAAGACCAGCCAGCCCAGCAGCGTGGCCCAGACCAGTTGCAGAAAGGTCACCGGCTGGGTCACGGTCAGCGGCGCCACGCCAAAGGCGCGCGTCATGCAGTAATGCCCCAGCGTGGCAAAGACCGCCACCAACGCCAGCGCCCCCAGCTGCGTCAGGCTGACCGGCACCCAGACCCAGAACGCGAGCGGCGCCAGCCCGATGGTGACGCACAGGCTCATCATGCCGACAATGGCCGAGGCGGAGACCTGCGCGCTCAGCCGCTTGGCAAACAGGTAGGAGCCGGCAAAGAAGAACGCCGCCCCCACCTGTGCCAGATGCCCGTCGGTGATCTCGCGCAGGCCGGGGCGCAGCACGATCAGCGCACCGCAGATCGCGACCAGCACCGCCAGGATGCGCCGCAGCGCCAGCACCTCGCCAAAGAACAGCACGCCCCCCAGCGTGACCAGCACCGGGTTCAGGTAGCCGATCGCCGTCACCTCGGCCACCGGCAGGCGCGCCATGGCGTGAAACCAGCAGATCACCGCCACCATATGCACCAGCCCGCGCAGCGTGAACAGGCGCAGGGTTCCGGGTGGAAAGCCCCGCCGCAGCAGCGGCAGCAGCGTGGGCAGCAGGAACAAAAGCCCAAATCCGAAGCGGATGAAGGCGCCCTGCGGCGCCGGCAGATCGGTGCCCAGCCAACGCACGAAGCCCGTCATCACGACAAAGCTGAGGCCCGAGGCCAGCATCCAGGCCACGCCCTGCACGGGTTTGGGATCATTGATCGGGGCGCGCGTCTCTGTCATGGCGGAAAAAGACCCCGGCGCGCGTCCGGGCGCAAGGGGGGCATTGTGCCGGGCACAATCGCCGGCAGCGGTCTGGTCCGCGTCAGCCGCCCAAGGCCAGTCCCGCCGCCAGTGTCCACATCACCAGTCCGATCACGATCTCCAGCACCACCCAGGCGCGGGGCCGGGCGAAAACCGGCGCCAGCAGCCGCGCGCCAAAGCCAAGCGCCGAAAAGAAACTGAGCGAGGCCAGCGCGGCCCCGATCCCGAAGGCCAGGCCATGCGGCGCATATTGCGCGGCGATGGAGCCGATCAGCACCACCGTATCCAGATAGACATGCGGGTTGGCCCAGGTGAACATCAGGCACAGCATCACCGCCCGGCGCAGCGGCACCGGGGGCGCGTCCTGCGGCACCAGCGCCTCGCCGCCCCGGAGCGCGGCACGAAAACGCAGCGCCCCGTAGATCGTGAGGAACGCGACCCCCAGCCAGCGCATCGCGGTGCCGAACCAGGGGGCAGCCTGCGCGATGGCGCCAAAACCGCCCACCCCCGCCGCGATCAGCACGGCGTCCGAGGCCGCGCAGATCAGCACGACCACCGCCACATGCTCGCGCCGCAAGCCCTGTCGCAGCACAAAGGCATTCTGCGCCCCGATCGCCGCGATCAGGCTGAGCGCGACCAGATAGCCCGAAACCGCCGCCTCAAGCATCGCCCAGCCCGCGCAGGATCGTCATCGCCCGGTCGGCATCGGCGGCCGGCAGAAAGATATGGTCATGGTGAAAGCCCGCGATCATGTTGGCGCTGATGCCCGCCCCGGCCAGCGCGCCGGACACGGCGGCGGTCAGGCCCACGGCCTCCAGCGCGGAATGGACGGTCAGGGTGATGCGCGCCATCGGTCCCTGCGGCACCAGACCCGCGCCCTGCAGCGCCGCCATCGGCGCGATCAGGGTCAGCCCCTCGGCCTCGGCGACGGTGGCAAAGGGCGTCAGCCCCTCGGGGCAGCGCGGCGCCACGGCATAGCCCCAATCGCGCCTGCAAAGCTCCGGCGCCATCTGCGCCAGCAGGATTTTCAGATCCGTTTCGCCCGCCATGCCATGTCCTTTCTCTCTTGCGGGCTTGACTTAGCGGCGCGCGACAGTCGAAATCCAGTTAATCTTTCTCTTGCCGATTAAGTATCCCTAATGCTCGACTATCCCAACCTGGCCGCGCTGGCGGCGGTGCATCGGCGTGGTTCCTTCGATCTGGCGGCGGCGCAGCTGGGGGTGACGCCCTCGGCCGTGTCGCAAAGGGTGAAGGCGCTGGAGGAACGGATGGGCACGTTGCTCATCCGGCGCGGCCAGCCTTGTGTCGCGACCGAGGCGGGGCTGCGGCTGATCCGCCATCATGACGAGGTCATGCTGATGGAGGCCGCGCTGGCCCTGCCCGATGCGCAGCCAACCACGCTGCGCATCGCGGTCAATGCCGACAGTCTGGCAACCTGGGTCATTCCCGCGCTGGCCGCCGTGCCGGATCTGTTGTTCGATATCGTGATCGACGATCAGGAGGTCAGCCAGGACTGGCTGCGCCGGGGCGAGGTGGCGGGGGCGATCACCTCGCATCCCGGGCCGTTGCAGGGCTGCGATACGGTGCCGCTCGGGCGGCTGCGCTATCTTGCGACGGCAAGCCCCGGCTTTCTGCACCGCTGGATGCCCGGAGGCGCCACGGCCGATGCGATGCGCCGCGCGCCCAGCCTGACCTTTTCCGACAAGGACAGGTTGCAGACCCGCTGGTTGCGGCAGCATTTCGGCGGGCCGCTGGTGCCGCCGACCCATCGCATCGCCTCATCCCAGGGCTTTGTCGATGCCGCGCTGGCGGGGCTGGGCTGGGGCATGAACCCCGTGCCGCTGGTGGCCGATGCGCTGGCGGCGGGCAGGCTGGCAGAGATCGTGCCGAACACCCCGCTGGACGAGGCGCTGCATTGGCAATTCGCCCGCCGCACCGCCCCGGCGCTTGCGCCACTGACCCGGGCGCTGCGCCGGGCGGCAGCGGCGGTGCTGTTGCCGCCGGGGACGGATCAGAACACCGCCTGAACCTCGTACATCACCGGCTCGAAACTGCGCGACAGGCTGGAGATCAGCTTGTTCCGCTCGCGCATTTCGGGGCTGCGCAGCATGGCCTGGTAATCCTCGCGGCGCTGCCATTGCGAGTAATTGGCGATCCGGGTCCGGGCGTCGTTCATGTGCAGCCCTGCGCCCAGAAAGCCCGGCTGATGGCGGATGAATTGCGCATAGGCCTCTTCCAGCGCATCCATCAGGTCATGCGCGGTGCCGGGCGTGACCTCGAAAGTGGTGATGACGGTCTGGCCTTGAAAGGCGGCGGTGATCTCTGGCATGGTCGGTCCTCCCGGTTTTCAGCCTAGCACCATGATGAGGGAAATCCATGCGCTTCCTTGACGCCGACCACCCGTTCTTCCGACGCCCGGTCGCCCGCTGGGGAACCGCGCTGGCACCGCTGGTCTGGGCGGTGGTGGAATTTGCCACCGGCAATCCGGGCTGGGGCATCCTGTTCGGGGCGGCGGGCGCCTATGCGGCCTGGGCGCTCCTCATCGTCGGCCCTTCGGACAAGTGACGCGGGCGCGCATCTCGCCGCTGTCGCCCTGCACGGTGGAGGGCACGACATTGCACCCGGTGAGCCAGGGCACGATGTCGATCATGGTGGCGCGGATGCGCTGATGTTCGCCCGGATCGGCCCAGCCGAGCCGGATGACCTCCACCCGGTTGTCCTTGCGATAGAGAACGTAATCGCGCCCCTCGACAGTGGTTTCATGCCGCGCGCCCCCCAGCATCAGCGGCGCAGGCTGGGCGCCGCAGGCGACGCAGAACAGGCACAGGGCAAGGCAGGCGATCCATCTCATGCCGCCAGCCTGGGCGAGTCGGGTTAAGACGGGGTTAATCCCGCCCCAGCCCTGCGGCGAAAGGTGCAAAATCCCCGGTTTCGTGACGCCTCCCCCTTGTCAGGCCGGGGGTTTTCGCAAATAACGGGGCAGATTTGCAAGGAGTCTCCCATGCGCGCACGCATCTACCAGCCCGCCCGCAACGCGATGCAATCGGGCACCGCCAAGACGAAGGGCTGGATCCTGGATTACGCGCCCGCCTCGGCCCGCGAGGTCGATCCGCTGATGGGCTGGACCTCGACCACCGACACCACGACCCAGGTGAAGCTGCGCTTCGACAGCCGCGAGGCCGCCGAGGATTACGCCCGCGCCCATGGCATCGAGTTTGACGTGGTGGACCCCAATACCCGCAAGCCCAATATCCGCCCGCTCGGTTATGGCGAGAATTTCGCGACCAGCCGGAAGGGCGCCTGGACGCATTGATCGCAGGGCGCGGCCAGGCCGGGTGATATCCGGATCAGACCGCGACAATCCGCATCAACATAAGGGGCGCCCAATGGGCGCCTTTTCCATATCTTGACTTCGGCAGCCGGGACCAAACCGCGTGAAGGCCCGGATCGAGATCATCGAAAGCGCGGGCGCCGGACGGCGGTGCAACGCCCTTCCCCTGAAAGCGCACAAATCGCGGCCAACGGAGTGCCGGGAAGTGATCCGCATCGCCGCGCGCGCCGTATCACAACCAACACACCGGGCGGAGCGGCCAGCACCATGGGACAAGTCATTCTTCTTTATGCGGCGACGGCAACGGTCTTTCTGGGGCTGGACAGTCTGGGCATCCGCTACCTCATCCGCCCGGTCTTCGAGACGCATATCGGGCCGCTCCTGGCCTCGCCGATCCGGCTGGGGCCGGCGGCGGTGTTCTATCTGTTCTATGTCGCGGGGCTGCTGGTCTTTGTGTCATGGCCCGCGCTGAAAGCCGGCGCGCCGCTTCAGGCGCTTGCCTACGGCGCCCTGCTGGGCGCGATGTGCTATGGCACCTATGAGATGACCAATTATGCCACACTGGCGGATTGGTCCTGGCAACAGGTGGTGACCGACGGTTTGTGGGGCACGGCCCTGACCGGCTTTGCCGCATGGGCCGGGGTGGCGGCGCTCAGCGGTCGTGTGACGTGACGCCCAGGCGCGCGGTCAGGCGCAGCGACAGCGCGTAGGGCAAGGCGCGCAGGAACTTCATCGCCCAGGTGAAGCGCCGGGGGAAATGCAGCTCGAAAGCGCGGCCCTGCAAGCCCCGGATCACCGCCTCGGCGGCCTGATCGGGGGTGATGATGGCGGGCATGGCAAAGCGGTTTCTGGCGGTCAGCCGGGTGGCCACGAAACCCGGGCAGACCAGCCGCACATCGACGCGCGGCGCAAGTTCGATACGCAAGGTCTCGGCCAGATTGTTCACCGCCGCCTTGGTCGCGCTGTAGGGTTGCCCGCCGGGCAGGCCGAAATAGCCCGCGACCGACCCGAACAGGACCAGTTGCCCACCATCACGCAGCAAGGGCGGTGCAAGGCGGGCGACCTCAAGGCTTCCCAGCAGATTGACCGTCACGAGTTGCGCGGCGGCGGCGGGATCAAGGTCTGCGACCCGGCCCGGATCATAGATCGCGGCGGTGCAGATCACCGCGTCCAGCGTGGCGGGCGCGATCGTGGCGGCGGCCTCGGCCAGCGCATCCGCCGCGGCCAGATCAAGCGGCAGAACCCGCGCCTCGCCGCAGGTCTCGGCCAGCGCCGACAGCGCGGCCCGGTTGCGCGCCGACAGGATCAGCCGCGCCCCCTGTGCAACAAGCGCCCGCGCCAATGCGGCGCCGATCCCGTCGCTTGCGCCGATGATCCAGACGGTCTTGCCGGCAAAGCCCATCCGGTCAGATCCGGAACAGCGGTTGCAACAGCCGGGGGATCATGGCGCGGAACCGCAGCGGCGCGTCGGTGGCCGCAAGGCAGATGCACGGCGCCCCCGATCCGGCGACAGGCTGGTGATCCAGATCGTCCTGCGCGATCTCCACATCGCCGCGGCCAAAGCGGCCCTGGCTGTCGGCAAAGCTGCCCTGAAGCACCAGGGTCAGCTCCAGCCCGCCATGGCTGTGTTCGGGCACCGCGCGTCCCGCCGGGATATAGAGCAGGCGCAGCGCGCCATCGGCCCCCGCCGACAGGATCTGCTGGCGGATGCCACCGCCCAGCATGCGCCATTTCGGCGGCTGGCCGCCAAGCGCCTGCATGACCGGCGCCGGAAAGATGCCGGAGCCCGTGATCGGCCTTGGCGGCGGCGGGGCGTGATCGAGCGCGGCCAGCAGACGGTCCTGCGCGCCGGGGCTGACCGGGGCGGGCGCGATCCGGTCGAGCAGCGCGCCGCCCAGCATCTCTGCCGCCTCGGCCCGGGCGCGACAGCTGTCGCACAATGACAGATGCGCCGCGACGACCACCGCGAAAGGATGGTCGAGATTGCCGGTGACATAGGCATCGAGCAGGGCGTCTGAAAGGTGATGGGTGATGGGCGTCATGGTTGCCTCAGGTCGTTCAGGTCGCGCCGCAGGCGTTCCAGCCCCAGGCGGATGCGCGATTTGATGGTGCCAAGCGGAATGCCGGTCAGTTCACTGATCCGGCTATGGGGCAGTTCCTCGAAATAGGCCTGTTCCAGGACGCGGGCCTGATCGGGGGCCAGCGCCCCGAGCGCGCTGCGCAAAAGCGCCGCCTCCTGTCCAAGCGCGAGGATCTGCGCGGCGTCGGGTTCGGTATCTTCGGGTTCGGCCAGAATCTCTGGCTCGGGCGGTGGTTTGCGGCGGGCAAGGTCAATGCGGCGATTGCGGGCGATACGATAGATCCAGGCACTTGCCTCGGCCCGATGGGGGTCGAATTGCGCGGCCTTGTGCCAGACGGCCAACATGACATCCTGCACCACGTCTTCGGCGCTGCCGTCGCGCAGCCCGCCGCGCATCAACATGCCCTTTAACCGGGGCGCAAAATACTGGAACAGCAACAGAAAGGCCGCGCGGTCGCGATGATCGCGCACCGCCAGCAGCCATTGCGTCGGGTCTGTCTGCGGTGCCGTCTCGGCAGGCAATCGGCCGCTCTCCCCTGCTGTCGCCCCGCCCCCGCGGCATGGCCCCATGGCGCCCGGGGCGGGCGACGGGATCACGTCTTGCTGGCTGAGGTCTTCTGGCATCATGGACGGAATACGCCCCTTTTCGCCAAACAGATCACCCCGCCGGAAAAAATGCAATTCCGGTCAGGTCGGGTGATCCGGGCGCGTGGCGGATGCGTATGAAAAGACAAGCAAACAACGGGGGCGACGGTGCCTTTTGACCTATCGCGCGGCGCGCCGCAAAAGATCGCCATCATCGGCGGCGGAATTTCGGGCCTCTCGGCGGCCTGGCTCTTGTCGCGGCACCATGAGGTCACGCTTTTAGAGGCGGCGCCGCGCCTGGGTGGACATGCCCGCACCGTCATGGCGGGACGGCGGGGCGATGTCGCGGTGGATACCGGCTTCATCGTCTTCAACTATGCGAATTACCCGCATCTGACGGCGCTGTTTCGCGATCTGGATGTGCCGGTGCAGCGCAGCGACATGAGCTTTGGCGTCTCGCTCGGGGGGGGCCAGGTCGAATTCGCGCTGCGGTCGGCCAATGCGCTTTTTGCGCAGCGGTCCAATCTGCTGCGCCCGGGTTTTCACCGGATGATCCGTGACATCCTCCGCTTCAACGCCCAGGCGACGCAGGCGGCAGAGGGCCGGGCGGATCTGACGATCGAGGGGCTGATTGCGGAGATGGGGCTGGGCTCGCGGTTTCGCGACCATTATCTGTATCCGATCTGCGGCGCGATCTGGTCCACGCCCGCGCAGGCCATCGGCGCCTTCCCCGCCGCCACGCTGCTGCGGTTTCTGGGCAATCACGCGCTGATGTCCAAAAGCGGGCAGCATCAATGGTGGACGGTCACCGGCGGCAGCGTGAATTATGTGAACCGGCTGGTGGCCGCGTTGCAGGCGCGGGGCGTGGCGCTGCGCCCGGCGACGCCGGTGCGCGCGGTATCGCGCAGCGGCGCCGATGCGACGGTCCAGATCCAGGGCGGGGCCGAGCGGTTCGACCAGGTGATCCTCGCCTGTCACGCCGATCAGGCGCTGGCATTGCTGAGCGACCCCTCGCCCGAGGAACGTGCCGGGCTGGGGGCGTTCCGGTTTCAGGACAACCGCGCGGTCCTGCATGCCGACCCGGTGGTGATGCCGCGCCGCCGTGCCTGCTGGAGTTCATGGGTCTACCGCGCCGATGATCCCGGGGCGGGGCCGGCGGTGGGGGTCACCTACTGGATGAACCGCCTGCAATCGCTGCCGGCGGATGACCCGCTTTTTGTCAGCCTCAATCCCGCTGCGGGCATCGACCCCCGGCTGATCTATGACGAGACGACCTTCCGCCATCCGGTTTTCGACCGGGCCGCGATCGAGGCGCAGGGCCAGCTGCATGCCCTTCAGGGGGTGCGGCAGACCTGGTTCGCCGGGGCCTGGCTGCGCAACGGCTTTCACGAAGACGGGTTTGCCAGTGCGATGCGCATCGCGCGCGCGCTGCTGCCCGCCCGGGTCTAGCCGATGGGCGGGGGGCTTTCCTGCGATCTGGCGGCGGGTGCGGTGCTGCATCTGCCGGCGGATGTGACCCATGCCCGGCGCGGGGCGCTGCGCCATGCCTTTCGCTATCGCGTGGATTATCTGTTGTTCGCCCCCGAGCGCGTGCAGGCGCGGGGCCTGTTCCGGCTGGGGCGGTTCGGGCTGTTCAGCTTTTGCGCGGCGGATCACGGTGGCGCGCGGGGCGCGGGCCGGGGCGCCGCCTGGGCATGGGAGGTGCTGGCCCGGGCAGGATTGCCGCGCGAGCGCGACATGACCTTGGCGCTGATGACGCAGCCGCGCTTTCTGGGTTTCTGGTTCAACCCGGTCAGCTTCTGGATGGTGCTGCGCGGCGATGCGCTGCTGGCCGTGATCGCCGAAGTGAACAACACCTTTGGCCAGCGGCATTCCTATCTGTGCCACCTGCCCGGTTTCGCGCCGGTCGGGCCGGCGGACCGGCTGGACACCGACAAGGTCTTTCACGTCTCGCCCTTTCAGGATGTGGCGGGGCGCTATGAATTCCGTTTCAGCCTGAACCCCGCCGATATCGCCGTCCTGATCCGCCATCTTGACGGGGAGGAGGGGCTGGTTGCCACGCTGCGCGCGCGGCCCCGGCCGCTGAGCCAGACCGGGCTGCTGGCGGCGGCCCTTCGTCGGCCGGGGGGCGCGCTGCGCATCCTTGCCCTGATCTATTGGCAGGCCTTGCGCCTGCGTCTCAAGGGGGGGGCCTACCGGCCCCTGCCCCCGTCACCGCCCGAGGAAATCAGTTGATGACATCGTCGCAGACCCGCTTTCTGGCCGCGCTTGAAGGGATCGAACAGGGGCGCCTGACCCTGATCACCCCCGAGGGGCATCGCCATCATTTCGGCAGCACCGGCCCCGAGGCCGAGATGCAGGTCACCGACTGGGCGCTGCTTGCCGCGCTGGCGCGGCGCGGCGATGTGGGCTTTGGCGAGGCCCATGTCGCGGGCCATTGGGACAGCCCCGATCTTGAGGCACTGCTGACCCTTGCCATCCGCAATCTGGATCATCTGGGCGGTCAGGGGCGGCAGGGGATGCTGGCGGGTCTTGGCCTGCGCCTGATCGACCGGCTGCGCGCCAATTCCCTTGCGGGGGCCGCGCGCAATATCCGCGCCCATTACGATGTCGGCAACGAATTCTATCACCTCTGGCTTGACCCGGGGATGAGCTATTCCTCGGCGCTGTTCGACGGGACGGACGATCTGGAAACCGCGCAGGCCCGCAAGAATGACCGCATCTTGTCGCGGCTGTCGCGGGGCGAGCGCATTCTGGAAATCGGCTGCGGCTGGGGCGGCTTTGCCGAACGCGCCGCAGATGCCGGGCGCCATGTCACCGGGCTCACGCTGTCGCCCGCGCAAAAGGGCTATGCCGATGCCCGGCTGGATGGGCGGGCCGAGATCCGCTTGCAGGATTACCGCCATGCCGGCGGGCACTATGACAATATCGTCTCGGTCGAGATGGTCGAGGCCGTCGGCGAACGCTACTGGCCCACCTATTTCGCCACGCTCAAGGCGCGTCTGGCCCCCGGCGGGCGGGCGGTCCTACAGGCGATCACCGTGCCGGATGCGGAATTTTCGGTCTATCGCAAACGATCCGATTTCATCCGGCACCATATCTTTCCGGGCGGGATGCTGCCCAGCCCGGCAATCCTTGCGCATCAGGGGGCGCAGGCGGGGCTGGCGCTGCGCGACAGTTTCTCCTTTGGGCAGGACTATGCGCGCACCTGCCGGATCTGGGCCGCGCGGCTGGCCGAGGCCGCGCCGCGCATCCGCCGCATCGGCTATGACGCGGCCTTTCTGCGCGGCTGGCGTTACTATCTGGAGGGATGCGCCGCGACCTTTGCCACCGGGCGCACGGATGTCGTGCAGGTCGAATACAGCCATGCCGACGGTATCGCCCTGGCGGCCTGAGCGGCTCAGTCGCGCCAGAACCGCGCGAGAAACAGCACATAGACCGACAGCAGTTCCAGCCGGCCCAGGATCATGCCCAGGATCATCAGGATCTTGGCGCTGTCGGGAAAGCCGTTGACCGCGCCGGTCGGGCCAACCTCGGGGCCCCAGACCGGGCCGATATTGGCGATCGAGGTCCAGGCCCCGGTCAGCGCCGTGCCGATCGACAGCCCGGTCAGCGACAGCGCCACCGCCAGAAGGCCAAAGCTCAGCACGAAGGCGGTGAAGAACATGATGACCGAATCCAGCACATCCTCGGTCACCGGCTGGCCGGCATAGCGCGGCTGCGCCACCACATGCGGCCGCCCCAGCTGCATCATGCGCACGCGCACTGCCTCGATCAGGATCTGATAGCGGAACACCTTGACCGAACAGGCGGTGGAGGAGGTGCAACCCCCGATCAGCCCCATGGTCAGCAAGACCACAAAGGCAAAGCTGCCCCAGGCCGTCACATCGACCGAGGCATAGCCGGTGCCGGTCATCACGGTGACCACGTTGAAGGCCGCCTCGCGCAGCATGTAAAGCGGCGCCTCGCCGCCAAAGATCACGCCCGCCGCCGCGACCAGCACCACCGCATAACCCGACCAGCGCAGAAAGCCCCGCACCTGCGGATCGCGCCACAGCGCCTTCGGGTCGCCCCCCATCACCTGCACGAAGCGGATGAAGGGCATGGCGGCCAGCAGCATGAACAGCGTGGCCGCCACCCGCTCGGCCCCGCCATGCGCGCCAAAGCTGGCGTCGTAATTGGAAAAGCCGCCGGTGGACAGGCAGCTCAGCGCATGGATCACCGCGTCATAGCCATCCATCCCGAGAGCATGGAACACCAGCGCGCAGATGACGGTCAGCGCCACATAGATCTCGATCAGCGCGCGCGAGATGTCGAAGGCCCGCGGCAGGATCTTGCCCTGGGTGTCGAAACTTTCCGAGCGGAAGAACTGCATCCCCCCCACCCGCATCACCGGCAGGAAGATCATCGCGACGATCACGATGCCCAGCCCGCCCAGCCATTGCAGCATGGCCCGCCACAGGTTCACCCCCAGCGGCAGGTGATCGAGGCCCGGGGCCATCGTATCGGGATCGGGGCCGATGATCGTGGTGCCGGTGGTGGTCAGCCCCGAGACCGCCTCGAAATAGGCGTCGATGAAGCGCAGGCCGGGCGCGCCAAAGGTCATCGGCAAGGCGCCGAAGGCCGGCAGCAGCACCCAGACCGAAACGGTCAGCAGAAAGGCCTGCCGCACGCTCAGCCCCTGGCCCAGGGCATTGGCGCTCGACAAGGCAAGAACGCCGCCCACCAGGCCGGTGACCGAGGCCGCGCTCAGAAACCCGCGCCAGTTGTCGTCGCCCGCCGCAAGGTCAAGCGCCATCGGCAGCGCCATGAACAGCGCAAGGGCCACACAAAGCAGGCCAAGGACAAATCCGACAGGACGCAGGTCGATCATGATGCCGACCTTGATCCGCGCCGGGCCGCGCTGTCAATGTGCCCGCGCTCAGCCACGCCAGAACCGCGGTAGCACCACGACAAAGACGGTCAGCAGCCCCAGCCGCCCCAGCAGCATGGTGGCGATCATCACCCATTTCGCCGCTTCGGGGAATTGGTCATAGGTCGAGGTCGCCGCCACCGCCGGCCCGATCGCATAGCCGATATTGCCGATCGACGACCAGATCGCGAAGATCGAGGTCTCAAGGTCGATCCCGGTCAGGGTCAGCGCCACGCTCAGCACCCCGATCAGCAGGATATAGGAGGTGACGAACATCATCACGCCGTTCAGCGTCTCGCTGTCCACCGCGCGGCCGGCATAGCGCACCGGCTCCACCCGGCTGGGGCTGCCGATCAGCCGCAGCCGCATCCGCACCGCCGCCATGGCGATTTGCACCCGGAACACCGTCAGCGCCCCCGAGGATGACCCCGAACAGCCGCCGATCACCCCCACCACCAACGCCGCCACCAGCGCAAATCCGCCCCAGGCCACATAGGGGCCCGATCCAAAGCCCGTGCCGGTCAGCAGCGAGACGATGTTGAACAGTGTGACGCGGAAGGTCGGCTCCAGCGGCTCGCCCGTGGCCAGCACGCGCCAGAGCGTGACCGCCCCGACCGCGACCGCCAGCCAGACCAGATAGGACCGCACCTGCGGGTCGCGCCACAGCGCATCGCTGCGCCCCGTCGCCATCTGCACATAGCGGATATAGGGCAAGGCGGCGGCGGCCATGAAGAACGCCCCGGCATATTCGCCCGCGCCCGCATAGGCGTTGAACGAACTGTCCTGCGGTGAAAATCCGCCCGTCGCGATGGTGGCAAAGGCATGCACGACCGCATCCAGCGCGGTCATGCCCACGGCCTTGTAGACCATGAGACAGGCAAGTGTCAGCCCGGCATAGACCCCCAGCAGCGACAGTGCGATATCGCTGGCGCGGGGCAGGATCTTGCCAAAGGTGTCAAACCCCTCGGTCTTGAAGAACTGCATGCCCCCCACCCGCATCACCGGCAGGAAGATCATCGCGATGAAGGCGATCCCCAGCCCGCCCAGCCAGTTGAGCATGCCGCGCCACAGGTTCATCCCCGCCGGCAGATCGACCAGCCCGGTGATCACCGTCGATCCGGTGGTGGTGATGCCGGAAACCGCCTCGAAATAGGCATCGGTAAAGCCCAGATGCGGCGCGCCCAGCATCAAGGGCAGCGCGCCGAACAGCGGCGTCACGACCCAAATGCCCAGCGTCAGCAGAAAGGCGCTGCGGGTGTCAAAGGCCGCGCGCAGCGCGCCGCGTGTGGCCAGCACCACCAGCCCCCCCATCCCCGCGGTGATGATCGAGGCCTCGGCGATGCCGCCCGCATTGCCATTGCCTTGCGCTGCGTCCAGCAATGCCGGCAGCAGCATCAGCCCGCCCAGCAACAGGACCAGCCGCCCCAGAATATTGGCCACAGGCGCAAAGACGATCATGGCGCGACCTTCATCCGCTTTCCGCCGCGCTGTCAATGGCATGTCCACCGCGCCGCACCACACCGAAACCGTCACAATTCAGGCGTATTGATCGACCAAATTTCCCGCAAAAGGAGAGCATCCCGATGCGCAGCCTGTTCATGATTGTCCTGACCCTGATGCTATGCCCCATGGTCGCGCAAGCGGATCTTTCGATGGATCGTCTGCATGCGCAACTGGTGACGCGCGATTTCGATGCGCTGGACCGGGATCTGGCGGATGCCCATGCCGCCGCGCTGGCAAGCCGCGATTTCCGTGACCTGCGCAGCGCCTACGCAACGCTGTTCGTAGCTGCCAATGACGACAGGCTCCACCCGACACGGGCCTGGGCCAAGGCCCGCCCCACCTCGCCCTATGCAACGACGGCATTGGGCTGGATGCTCTATCGCCGGGCCTTCCAGTTGCGGGGCGATGGCTACTGGAACAGCCTCGCGCCCGAGACACAGGCGACCTTTGTCGAAACCATGACCGAGGCGAGCTTGCAGGTCGAGGCCGCCCTGGCCGTGCGCGACGATTTCCTGCCCGCGATCGACCTTGCGATCCTGCTGCGGCAGGCGGGGTTCGGCAACCGCGCCCCGGTCGCATTGATGAACCGGGCGCTTGGCATCGCGCCGGGCCGGCATGTGATCTCCCTGACGCTGGACGCGCTGCACCCCCGCTGGGGCGGCAGCGCGGAACAGATGTTCGCGGTCTGTGACGGGCTGACCGGCGATCTGCGCGGCTATGACCGCGAGCTGTGCCAGCTTGAGGCGAACTTCATGCTGGTCTGGCATATCCCCGACTGGTCGCCCGAGGCCATTGCCGCGCTGGAGCGGCGCCCGGAACCGATTCTGGACGGGATCCGGCTTCAGGCCTATATGTCGGTCTGGGCGCAGCGCCCCGAGGCCGGGCGCATCGCGGCCGATCTGCTGCGCGGCCAGATGGGCTGCAATGCAAATGCCCGCTACATGCGCGACGCGGCCCGGCTCATCGACATTCGCATCCGCCATTCCTCCGATCTGATCGCCGAGATCGAACAGGCGCAATTGCAGATCAGCCGCAATTGCCTCAGGGGCGAGCCGCAGAATGTGGATCTGGCGGTCAGCGCGATTGCCGAATTGCTGCGCGACCCTTCGGGCAACAGCCCGGGGCCGCGCAGCGATATCACCCGCAAGGCGCTTGAGGCCGGGGCGATCTGGCAAGAGGCGCTGCCGCTGGGCCAATATCGCGCGGATTACTGGGCGGCCTATGGCGATATCGCGGTCACGCTGACCGACGGGCGCGGGGTCGAGACGGAACCGCGTTACCTCAATGCCCGGATCAATGCGGTGCATTTCAGCAATTATGACCCGACGCCGCTGCGGCGCCTGCGCGATGCCTATTTCGACACGGCCTATGACGGCGTGACCGCGCGGCTGAGCCGGGCGGGCGCCGAAAAACGCGCGGCCGCCAGCACGGCGCTATGCCCGATGTTCCGCGCCGCCCGGCTGCTGGAGGCGGCCTGCGCCCATCAGCCGCAAAGCCCCGATTGCGAGGATTGGGTGTTCAACAGCGAGGGCCAGACCCAGAACCAGGTGATCGACGAGATGGCCAAGGTCGCGACGGTCTGCCAATGGGAACGCACCGCGCCGCTGGAGCAGCTGCTTTATACCCCGATCCCGGCCACGGCCTTTCGCCCGCCAAGCCAATAGGTCAGCCCCCGGCGACCTGCCCGCCCAGACGCGCGATCAGATCGGGCGTCAGCCGGAAATGGCCGGTGATCTGCCAGTCGAACAGCCGATCCTCGACCCGGCGCCACAACCAGCCCGCTGACCGCCTGCGCCACCAGCCGCGCCTGTTGGGGAAAGGCGATACCGGCCGCCGCCATGGTCATGCCGACAAGCACGCCCCCGGCAAGGAACCGCATCCGACGCTCAGCCGATATGGAACAGCGTCTGGAACAGGCGCGGGTCCAGGCTGGTCTGGGCGAAGGTCGGCCCCTCGGTCAGCAGGCTGACCGCATCATGACTGTGCAGGCTTTCCTGATGGCTGGCCAGCACGCGGAAATCGCCGATCCGCGGGTCGGATTTCAGCGCGGCGCTGAACAGCCGCGCGGCATCCTCGACAAAGATCGGGTTGGCGGCGTTCAGTTCGGCAAAGGCCTGTTCATCCTCGCGCTTGACCATGACCTGCGTCTCGGTCGGGATGGCGCGACGGCACAGCGCGATCACGTCCTCGAACCACAGCGCCGCGCCGGGGTTCAGCACCAGCGACAGCCGCGCGACCGAGCGTTGCGAATGCGGCGTGGCCAGCTGGCCGCGCGTGGCACGGGCATGTTCGCTCAGTTCCAGCGAACAGGGGCAGGTGCTGGAATAGACGTAATCCAGATGCAGGATGCGCAGCCGCTGGCCGGCCTGTTCCACCAGTTCCAGCGCGATGTCGTAATATTGCCAGCCCGCAAGGCCCGAGCGCAGCGAGGTCACCTTGACCGGATAGCTGAAGCGCATCTGGATGCGGGCGTCGAAACTGCCCAGATCGCGCTTGTAATCGTCCAGCGCGCGGTCGATGACGTCAAAGCTGAAGGCACTGTCGGCATGGGCATAGAATGACCGCATGATGCGGCTCATGTTGATGCCCTTCTTGTCGGCCTCAAGGCTGACGGTGCCGGTCACGCTGGTTTCCAGCCTTGTGTCGCCGCCATCGGGCAGACGATAGCGGATCGGCAGGCGGAAATTGGAAATGCCGACATGCTGGATGGCGCGACGCTCGCCCCGGATCAGGCTTTCCGGCCCGTTTTGCAGATCGGGCAGCGTGGACTTGTAGGCGGCATCGGCGGCGAACTCCTGCGGATAGGCCCGGCTCAGCGTCGGATAAAGGCCAAGTGCCGCCTGTTCGGCCGCCGTGGCCCCCGCGCTCCAGCGACGCAAAAGCGCCAGCGCCTCGGCCGCGGCTTCGGCCGAAGGGGGGGTGTCGATTTCGGGCAGATGCACATTCATGGCATATCCTTCCGGTTCCGGCAGCCCAGGGGGCGGCCTTCAATGTCAACAGGTATACGCGCGCAGGGGCCGCGCAGATCACCGTCCTAGCCGGGTTGCGGCGGAAAAGCGACCCCCTATCAGATGGGGGCCGCGCGGCGCGGTTCAAGGGGCAGCCGGCCTTGGCGCCGCGTCATGCCCGGTCGCGCCAGGCCGCCGCATAGGCCCGCAGCGCCGCGGCGTCCTGGGGCGGGGGCACCTTGCGGGTGGCGGGTGCCGCGCCCTGCGGCAGACACAGCAGCGCCGCCCCCGCCGAGGTGCCGGTGGCCGAGGCCGCGACCTCCACCCCCTCGGGACGCAGCGCGGCCAGCATCGCAAGGTAATCGGCATTGCGGGCAAAGGGGCCCTCGACGATCAGCGGGCCGCGCGCCCCGATCAGACCGAGGCAGGTCTCGGTCATCAGGGCCAGATACCAGCCAAGCGCGAGCATCCGCTGGCCTGCGGTCGCGGCCTCGCCCTGCCAGCGCATCGCGCGGCCGGCAAAAGGGCCGGAGCCCGGTTCGACCGCCGGCAAGAGCCATATCCCCGCCAGCACCGCCGCGCGATCGGCGGCATCGGGGGCGGCCCCCTCGGCGCCTGTGGCCCCGGCGCGGATCAGCTCATATTCCCGCCCGCCCATGAACCGCGCGGTCGGCACGCCCTGCCCCCGGGCATTCACATTGACCAAGACGTCGCGCGCGGGGTCCAGCGGCACCGCGTCGCCGCCCATGGCCATGGCAATCACCCAGGTGCCGGTGGACACCACGCTGAACGACCCCTGCCGCCCCAGAAGATGCGGATAAAGCGAGGCATTGCTGTCATGGATGCCGGTCGCGACCGGCGTGCCGGGGGCGATGCCGGTCGCCGCCGCCAGATCGGCGCGCAGCCCCCCCAGCACCGCATCCGACCGCCGCGCCGGCGCGATGCGCCCCTCCAGCCCCAGCCGGGCGACCAGCGGCGAAAAGCGCGCCTCGAACGGCGCCCAGAGATCGGTGTGACAGCCCAGCGAGGTGACATCCGTCGCCATGACCCCGGTCAGCCGCCAGCCCCAATATTGCGGATAGGTCAGCACATGGGCCAGCCGGTCGCGCAGGCCGGGCTGCGTTTCCAGCAGCCAATGCAGTTGCGCGCCCAGATTCAACCCCATCGGCAGCCGCGCCGATCCGGTCAGCGCGAAATCGGGGCGCAGCGCGTCATAATCCGCCGCCAGATCGTCCGGCCCGGCATGTTCGTAATCCAGCATCGGCGCGGCCAGACCGCCCTGCGCATCCAGCAGCACCGCCGCCGCGCCATGGGTGGTGACCGAAATCGCATCCACCCCATGCGCCGCCTGAAACGCCGCCAGATGCGCCAGAAAGAAATCCCAATGCCCGTCCAGATCGAAATGCGGATAGGGCGGGCCGGGGATCACCCGGTTGGGCCGCGTCACCACCGCGATCTCGCGCAGGCTGCCGCCTTCGACCAGCGCGAGCTTGGCGTTGGTCTTGCCGATGTCGATCACCGCGACATGGCTCATGGCAGGTGAAACATCGGGATCAGCGGCACCGCGACCGGCGCATTGTCGGGATGCACCGCCATCAGATCGGCCATATGCGCCCACCAGCGCCGCATTACCGGATGGGCGGGCAGATCGTCCATCCCGTGATCGTCGCGCCGCCACAACACGCCGAACAGCGCATGGGTTTCGGGGTCGAGATGGATCGAATAATCCTCCACCCCCGCCGCTTTCAACAGATCGACCAGTTCAGGCCAGATGTCATCATGGCGGCGGCGGTATTCCTCGGCCCGGCCGGGGTTCAGCTGCATCCGAAAGGCGTATTTCTGCATCACCGCCTCCACATGGCCCAAAGCCGGGGCAGCGCGATCACCCCGATCAGCAGCGCGCCCACGATGATCGACATCACGATCCCCGGCACGTTCAGAAGGCCAAGGCCAAAGGTCACCAGCCCCATGACCAGCGCCGCGATCACCACCCCGGGGATCGACCCCGATCCGCCCAGGATATTGATCCCGCCCAGCACGACCATGGTCACCACCTCCAGTTCGAACCCAGTCGCGATGGAGGGGCGGGTGGAGCCGAGGCGCGAGGTCAGGCAGACCGCGGCAAGGCCGCTCATCACGCCGGTCAGCAGGAACAGGATGAAGCGGACCCGATCCACCCGGATGCCGGAAAACCGCGCGGCGGTGGCGTTGTTGCCAATGGCAAAGACCATGCGGCCAAAGCTGGTGCGATGCAGCAGCACGCCAAAGACCACCGCCATCACCGCGAACAGCACCAGTTCCACGCTGAACACCCACCAGACATAGCCCTGCCCGAACCAGCCGAACCCCGACGGATAGCCGGTATAGGCGCCATCGCCCAGGACGATATAGGCGATGCCGCGAAACAGGCTCATCGTGCCGATCGTCACCACGATCGAGGGCAGGCCGAACCCCGCAACCAGCACCCCGTTCACCGCGCCGCAGGCCAGCCCCGTGCCCAGGCCCAGCACCACCAGCAGCCAGACCGGCGCCCCCGCCACCATGGCCGCCCCCATCACGGTGGAGGCCAGCGCGATGATCGAGGCGACCGAAAGGTCGATCTCGCCCGCGATGATCAGCATGGCCATGGCAAAGGCGATCAGCGCCTTTTCGGTGAAGTTGAAGCTGGCATCCGACAGGTTCCACGGGTCGAGAAACCAGGGCGAGGCCAGCGCATTGGCGACAAAGATCGCCACCGCCACGGCCAGAAGCAGCGCCTCCCAGCTTTTCAGGGCGCGCGCCAGCGGCGATTGCAGGCGGTCGGGGATCTGGCGAAGGGTCGGTGAGGTGGTCATGCGCGATGCTCCGCCTTGGTCAGGATGATCCGCCCCGCCGGCCCCTGCCCGCGTGCGTTGAAGGCAATGGCGATCAGGATCGCGGACCCGGAAATCGCCATCTGCCAGAAGGGCGAGATGCCGATGACGGGAAGGGCGTTCTTGACGATGCCCAGAAACAGCGCCCCCATCACCGCCCCCGCGACCGAGCCCGCGCCGCCCGCGATGGCCACGCCGCCGATCACGCAGGCCGCCACGACATCAAGCTCGAACCCGCCGGCGATATCGACATAGGCGACCGCATAGCGCGCCACCCACAGATAGCCGGTCAGCCCCGCCAGCGCGCCCGAGATGACAAAGGCCGCCGCCTGCGTCCCCCCGACCGAGATGCCGGCATAGACCGCCGCATGCGGATTGCCGCCCACGGCAAACAGCGCCCGGCCCAGCGGCGTGCGGCTGACGATCAGCGCAAAGGCCGCCACGATGGCCAGCGCGATCCAGGTCATCACCGGCAGGCCCAGAAACACCGCGCGCGGAAAGGCCTTGAACCCTTCGCTCATCTGATGCGCGTTGATCCATTTGCCGTCTGTCAGCAGAAAGATGATGCCGCGATAGATGGTCATCGTGCCCAGCGTCACCACGATCGACGGGATCGACAGCTTCCACACCAGAAGCCCGTTCACCGCGCCCAGGGCCGCGCCAAGCGCGATCACCGCCAGCAGGATCAGTGGCAGCGGCACCCCGGCCCCGTTCAGCATGGCCGAAATCATGCCGCACAGCGCCAGATTGGCCGCGACCGACAGGTCGATGCATTTGGTCACGATCACCGCCATCTGGCCAAGCGCCAGAATGATCAGCGGCGCGGTATCGGTCAGCACATTCGCGAGGTTCCCCGGCCGCACGAAACCGGGAAAGCGGCTGGCAATCACCGCGAGCAGGATCAGAATGGCCAGCGCAAGGATCGCCTCGCGCGATTTCAGCAGGGCGTTCATGCCGCCTCCCCTTCCCCGATGCCGACAGCGGCGCGCACCAGATTTTCCGGTGTCATCGCCGCGCCGGAAAATTCCGCCGCGATCCGCCCCGCCCGCATCACGATCACCCGGTCCGACATGCCCAGCACCTCGGGGATTTCCGAACTGACCATGATGACGGCCAGCCCCTGCGCCGCCAGTTCCGACATGAAGTCATGCACGGCGGCCTTGGATCCGATGTCGATCCCCTTGGTCGGCTCGTCCAGGATGATGATGCGGGGGCGCGTGGCCAGCCATTTGGCGATGACCACCTTTTGCTGATTGCCCCCCGACAGCAGCCCCACATCCTGATCGAGGCTGGCCGCCCTGAGATCGAGCCGCTGCGTATAGTCGCGCGCCAGCGCGAATTCCTCGGCCAGCCGCAGAAAACCGGCGCGGCTGGTGCGCGACAGCGACGGCAGGGTCACGTTCTGAAAGATCGGCAGCCCCTTGACCGCGCCTTGCCGGCCGCGATCCTCGGGGACATAGACGATGCCGGCCGCGACCGCCTCGGCGGTGGAGCGGATCACCCGCACCTCGTTATCCACCCGGCAGGCCCCCTTGGAGGGGCGCGTGATGCCGAACAGCGCCTGCATCACCTCGGACCGGCCGGCGCCGACCAGGCCGTAAAAGCCCAGGATCTCGCCCCGGTGCAGGGTAAATCCGATATCCTCGAATTCGGTCGGGTGGCTGTAGCCCGCCACGGTCAGCACCGGCGGGCCGATCTCGGCCGGGCGCTTGGGGTAGATCTGGTCCACCGCGCGGCCGACCATCATCTGCACCAGCGCGGCCTCGGTCACCTCGGCCATTTGACCTTCCGCGACAAACTGGCCGTCGCGGAACACGGTATAGCGGTCGGCGATGCGGAATATCTCGTCGAACTTGTGGCTGATGAACAGGATCGCCTTGCCCTGCCGTTTCAGCGTCTCGACCAGGTCATAGAGTTCGTGAATTTCCTTGTGGCTCAGCGCGGCGGTCGGCTCGTCCATGATGACCACCCTTGCGTCGATCGACAGCGCCCGCGCGATGGCAACCAGATGGCGCGAGGCGATGCCCAGATCGCGCAGCCGCGCCTTGGGGTCCAGATCGGCACCGATCCCCGCCAGCAGGCGCCGCGCGCCGTCAACCATGGCGGCGCGGTCGATCAGGCCGAAACGCCCGCGCGGGGCATGACCGATGAAGATGTTTTCGGCCACGGTCAGTTCATCGAACAGCACGGTTTCCTGATGGATCGCCGTCACGCCCGCCACCCCCGCGGCCTGCGCGGTCGGGAAGGTCATCGGCTGGCCATCCACCGCAATCGTGCCCTCATCGGGCTGGTAGATGCCGGTCAGGATCTTGACGATGGTCGATTTCCCGGCGCCATTTTCACCGATCAGCGCGGTGACCTGGCCGGGATGGAGGTCAAGCTGCACGCCATCCAGCGCGCGCACCCCCGGAAAGCTCTTGGAAATGCCGCGAAGCGACAGGACGGGTTGCATGGGCGTTTCCCTGATGGGGCGTTTTGCAAAAGGGTCAGGCCGGCCCGGCAGCGGTATGCCGCCGGGCCGCACCCGGATCAGAAGATCGACGAGAACTGGTCGATATTCGAGGCGTCATAGGTGAAGGGGTCGGCCATGGCGCCTTCGGTATTGTCGTCCAGCGTCACGCTGCCCATGCGGCCCATCGGGATCGCGGCGCCCGGCTCGGCCTTGGCGTCGCCCTTCGCCAGGTGATAGGCGATCATCGTGGCCGAATAGCCCAGGTCGATCGGGTTCCAGATCGCAAAGGATTGCGACGCGCCCGATTTCACATGCCCCGCCATTTCCGACGGCAGGCCCAGGCCGGTCACATTGATCTGGCCGATCTTGCCCGCATCCGTCACCGCCTGCGCCGCGGCCACGATGCCGACACTGGTCGGCGCGATGATGGCCTTGAGGTTCGGGTAGGTCTGCATCAGACCCTGCGCCTCGCGGTAGGATTTGTCGGCCAGATCGTCGCCATAGACGGTGCCGACCACGGTGATGCCGGGATAATTGCCCATCACCTTGTTCATTTCCTCGATCCAGGTGTTCTGGTTCGTGGAGGTGGTGGTGGCCGACAGCACCGCGACCTCGCCGCCCTCGGGCAGGTGATCGGCGGCCAGCTTGATGATCGTGTTGCCGATCAGCGCGCTGGAGGACGGGTTCAGGTGCATCAGCCGGCCATCCTTGGCCACGCCCGAATCCCACGAGATCACGGTGATGCCGCGTTCCATCGCCTTTTTCAGCGTGGGCACAAGCGCGTCGGTGTCATTGGCCGACACGGCGATGGCATCGACCTTTTGCGCGATCAGGCTGTTGATCACCTCGATCTGGCCCTCGGCGGTGGTGTCGGTCGGGCCGGTATAGATGATCTCCACATCGCCCAGTTCCTTGGCGGCTTCCTCGGCGCCCTTGTTGGCCGCCTCGAAAAAGCCGATGCCAAGCGCCTTGACCACCAGCGCGACGCGCGTGGTTTCGGCCTGGGCCGCGCCCGCCAGCAGCACGGAGGCGAGCGCCGCCGTGGTCAGTGCCTTTTTCAGAATGCTCATCATGTTCCTCCCTGAGCGTTCACCCCGTTCCTCTGCGGGGAAGTCCGGCCGCGCCTCAGTCAGATCGGGCGCGGGTCTTTTCGGCCTGCGCCTCGGCCACGATCAGCCGCACTTCGGCGGCCTCCAGCATGGCGGCGGCGCGGTCTTCGATGCGGTCATCGGTGATGACCGTATGGATGCGGGCCAGCGGGCACAGAAGCAGGCTGGAGCGCTGGTTGAACTTGGAACTGTCGGCCAGCACCACCAGCTCATCCGCCTGCCCGATCAGTTTCTGTTCGGCCTGCACCAGCAGCGGGTCGCCTTCCATCAACCCCAGCGGGCCAAGGCCGCGACAACCCATGAACATGCGCCGGGCATAGAAATGCCGGCTGCCATCCTCGTCAAAGGGGGACAGGATGATGTTCTGTTCGCGATAGATCGCCCCCGCCGGCAGCAGCACGGTATTGCGCGAATGTTTCAGCAGGTGTTCCGCGATCGGAAAGCTGTTGGTAAAGACCTGAAGCCGCTTGGCCGTCAGCGGATGCACCATCTGAAAGGTGGTGGTGCCGCCATTGATGATGATCGCATCGCCATCGTCGCACAGATCCACCGCCGCCCGGGCAATGGCGCGCTTTTCGGCGGCGTGGATGGTTTCATTCAGCGCAAAGGGCCGGGCATTGATGCCGACAAAGCTGGGCGGCGCGATGGCCTCGGCCCCGCCCCGCACCCGGCGCAGCTTTTTCTGGACATGGAGTTGCGCGATGTCGCGCCGGATCGTCGCCTCTGACGCGCCGGTCAGCTGGCACAGATCGGGCACCGTCACGACGGGCCGTTCCTGCACCGCAGACAGAATGATCCTGTGGCGTTCGCTTTCGTGCATCTCGTCCTCCCTTGCAGCGAGATTTCCATTGGATTCGATCAATGTCAATCATTTTCAATCGCAGAATGTCATTCTGCACCTGCATAATGATTGATCGTGATCGAAATTGATTGACATTCGGTCGCATCCGCGCATGATTTCCGACAAGGAGGCGCGGCATCCGGGCACGCGCAGAGGAGGACAGCATGACGACCAGCCCCGCCGCCAGCCGGCTGCAAAACCTGTGGGATGACGCGAAGGCCGCGTCGATGAGCGAATCGGAAAAGCTGCTCTACCGCTCGAACCTGCTGGGGTCCGACAAGCGCGTGACGAATTACGGCGGCGGCAATACCAGCGCCAAAGTGCAGGAAAAAGACCCGCTCACCGGCGAAATGGCCGAGGTTCTGTGGGTCAAGGGCTCGGGCGGCGATATCGGATCCATGAAGATGGACGGGTTTTCCACGCTCTACATGGACAAGCTGCACGCCCTGAAGGGCCTCTATCGCGGCGTCGCCCATGAAGACGAGATGGTGGGCTATCTGCCGCATTGCACCTTCAACCTGAACCCGCGCGCCGCCTCGATCGACACGCCGCTGCACGCCTATGTGCCGCGCAAACATGTCGATCACGTTCACTCGGATTCGATCATCGCGATTGCGGCTTCGGTCAACTCCAAACAACTGACGGCAGAGATTTTCGGCGACGAGATCGGCTGGCTGCCCTGGAAGAAACCCGGTTACGAACTGGGCCTGTGGCTGGAAAAGCTGGCGACCGAAAACCCGCAGATGCGCGGCGCGGTGCTGGAAAGCCATGGCCTGTTCACCTGGGCCGATGACGCCAAGGATTGCTACCTGACCACGCTGGAAATCATCAACAAGGCCGCCACCTGGCTGGAGGAGAAATCCGCAGGCAAGCCCGCCTTTGGCGGACCGGCCCGCCCCACCCTGCCCGCGGCCGAACGCCGTGCGGTGGCGGCGCGTCTGATGCCGGTGATTCGCGGCCTGATCTCGCAAGAGCGGCACAAGGTCGGTCATTTCGATGACAGCCCGGCCGTGCTGGAATTCCTCGGCTCGGCCATGCTGGGCACGCTGGCGCCGATGGGCACCTCTTGCCCCGACCATTTCCTGCGCACCAAGATCCGCCCCCTGTTGGTGGATTTCGACCCGGCCGCGCCGGATCTGGACGCGACCATCGCCGGGCTGGCCAAGGCCGCCGACGATTACCGCGCCGATTACGCCGCCTATTACGACCGCTGCAAACACCCCGACAGCCCCGCGCTGCGTGACCCGAACGCGGTGGTCTGGCTGGTGCCGGGGGTCGGCATGATCACCTTCGCGCTCGACAAGCCCACGGCGCGGATCTCGGGCGAATTCTATGTCAATGCGATCAACGTGATGCGCGGCGCCAGCGCGGTATCCACCTATCAGGGCCTGCCGGAGCAAGAGGCCTTTGACATCGAATACTGGCTGCTGGAGGAAGCCAAGCTGCAACGCATGCCCAAGCCCAAGGCCCTGGCCGGGCGGGTGGCGCTGGTGACCGGGGGCGCGGGCGGCATCGGCTCGGCCACGGCGGAGCGGTTCCTGAAGGAAGGCGCCTGCGTGGTGCTGGCCGATATCGACGGCCCGGCCGCGGCGGATGTGGCGGCCGGCATGGCCCGCGTCTTTGGCGCCGACATGGTGCGCAGCGTGGCGATGAACGTGACCGATGAAGGCCAGGTGATCGCCGCCTATGCCGAGACGGCGCTGGCTTTCGGGGGCGTGGATATCCTTGTCTCCAATGCCGGCATCGCCTCCTCTGCCCCGGTGGAGGAAACCAGCCTCGCGCTGTGGAACAAGAACATGGACATCCTGTCCACCGGCTATTTCCTCGTCTCGCGCGAGGCGTTCAAATGCCTGCGCGCGCAAGGGATCGGCGGGTCGGTGATCTTTGTCGCCTCCAAGAACGGGCTGGCGGCCAGCCCCAATGCCAGCGCCTATTGCACCGCCAAGGCGGCCGAAATCCATCTGGCGCGCTGCCTTGCGCTGGAAGGGGCCGAAGCGGGCATTCGGGTGAATGTGGTGAACCCCGACGCGGTGCTGCGCGGCAGCAAGATCTGGTCGGGCGAATGGCTGGACCAGCGCGCCTCGACCTATGGCAAGGACAAGGAGGGGCTGGAGGAAATGTATCGCCAGCGCTCCATGCTCAAGCGGTCGGTCCTGCCCGAGGATATCGCGGAAGGCGCCTATTTCTTTGCCTCCGACCTTTCGGCCAAATCGACGGGGAACATCCTCAATGTCGATGCGGGTAATGTCCAAGCCTTCACGCGGTGACAGGAATGATCGACAAGCATCTGATCGAACAGGAAAATGCCGCGCAGGAAGCCGCGCTGCGGGCCGATTATGACGCGCTTGGCGCCCGGCTGGCCCGGCGCGGGGTGGCGATCGAGGATCTGACCGCCCGCGCCATGGGCTTTGGCGTCGCGGTGCCCAGCTGGGGCACCGGCACCGGCGGCACGCGCTTTGCCCGCTTTCCCGGCGCGGGCGAGCCGCGCCATATCTTCGACAAGCTCGACGATTGCGGGGTGATCCAGGCGCTGACCCGCGCGACGCCCAAGGTCAGCCTGCATATCCCCTGGGACAAGGCCCCGGCGGGCGATCTGCTGGCCAAGGCCGAGGAGCACGGGCTTGGCTTTGACGCCATGAATTCCAACACCTTTCAGGACCAGCCCGATCAGGCGCGCAGCTACAAATTCGGCTCGCTCAGCCATACCGACGCGGCCGCGCGGGCGCAGGCGGTGGAACACAACCTGGACTGTATCGAGATCGGCCGCGCCCTCGGTTCGACCGCGCTGACGGTCTGGATCGGCGACGGATCGAACTTTCCCGGCCAGACCAGCCTTTCCGCGCAGTTCGAGCGTTATCTCGACAGCATGAAGGCGATCTATGCCGGGCTGCCGGCCGATTGGCGGCTGTTCAGCGAACACAAGATGTATGAGCCGGCCTTCTATTCCACCGTGGTGCAGGATTGGGGCACCAGCCTGATGACGGCGCAGGAACTGGGCCCGCAGGCGATGTGTCTGGTCGATCTGGGCCATCACGCGCCGAATGTGAATATCGAGATGATCGTGGCGCGGCTGGTGCGGGCGGGCAAGCTGGGCGGCTTTCACTTCAACGACAGCAAATATGGCGATGACGATCTGGACAGCGGCACGATCGACCCGTTCCGCCTGTTCCTGGTCTGGAACGAGTTGGTGGAGCTGGAAGATACGCCCGGCCTGAACCTGTCGCACATGATCGACCAGAGCCATAACGTGACCGACCCGATCGAAAGCCTGATGGTTTCGGCGATGGAAATCCAGCGCGCCTATGTGCAGGCCAGTCTGGTGGACCGGGCGGCGCTTGCCGGCTATCGCGATGACAATGACGCGCTGATGGCGGCCGCCACGCTGCGCGCCGGGTTCCGCACCGATGTGGAGCCGATCCTCGCCATGGCGCGGCTGCGCGCGGGCGGGGCCATCGACCCCGTGTCCGCCTTCCGCGCCAGCGGCTACCGCGCGCGGGTGGCGCAGGTGCGTCCGCCTGTCAGCGGCGCCGGCGGCGGCATCGTGTGAAACGCGCGGCCCCCGGGAGGATTGCCCCGGGGGCCGCGCCCGTCTCAGGCCAGATCCAGACCGCGCCGCAGATCGGCGATCAGGTCATCGGCATCCTCCAGCCCGACCGACAGCCGGATCAGCCCCGGCGTGATGCCAAGCGCGGCCTTCTGCGCCTCGGGAAGGCGTTGATGCGTGGTGGTGGCGGGATGGGTGGCAATGGATTTCGCGTCGCCCAGATTGTTGGAAATCTTGATGATTTCCAGCGCGTTGATCGCGCGGAACGCAGCTTCCTTGCCGCCCTTCACCTCGAAGGCGATCATCGTCCCGCCCGAGCCCATCTGCGCCATGGCCAGATCGTGCTGCGGGTGGCTGGTCAGACCCGGATAGATCACGCGACCCAGCCGGGCGTCGCCCTCCAATGCCTGCGCCACCTTCAGCGCGCTGTCGGCCATGGCGCGGCAGCGCAGGTCCAGCGTCGCCATGCCGTTCAGCATGATCCAGCTCGTGAAGGGGCTCATGGAGCCGCCGGTATGTTTCATATAGGGCTCGACCGTCTTGCGGATGAATTCGGTCGTGCCGCAGATCACCCCGCCAAGCGCGCGGCCCTGCCCGTCGATATGCTTGGTGGTGGAATAGACGATGACATCGGCGCCCAGATCGACGGCGCGGCTGAAGATCGGGGTGGAAAACACGTTGTCCACCACCACCAGCGCGCCGGCGGCATGGGCGATTTCCGACACCGATTTGATATCGACCAGTTCCAGCGTCGGGTTCGACATGCTTTCAAAGAACACGGCCTTGGTGACGCCGGGGCGCATCGCGGCGCGCCACTGGTCCAGATCGGCGCCCTCGACAAAGGTCACCTGCACGCCATAGCGCGTCAGGATCTCTTCCAGGATATAGAGGCAGGATCCGAACAGCGCGCGCGCCGAAACCACATGATCGCCCGCCCGCAGCATCGAGGTCAGCGCGCCATTGACCGCAGCCATCCCCGAGGCGGTGGCAAAGGCGTCTTCCGTGCCTTCCAGCGCGGCGATGCGTTCCTCGAACATCCGCGTGGTCGGGTTGCCGTAGCGGGCATAGATGAACTCGTCGCCCTCGGTCTTGAGAAACCGCGCCTCGGCGGATTCGGCGGTCGGGTAGACAAAGCCCTGCGTGAGAAAGATCGCCTCGGCCATCTCGCCATACTGGCTGCGGCGGCTGCCTTCATGCACCAGCGTGGTGCGGGTTTTCCAGTCCTTGCTCATCTCTGCCTCCGGCAAAACAAAACCCCGAAGACCGAAGGCTTCGGGGTGCGTCACCCTTCACCTTTTAGCGGTTTGTTTAACGTGGCCCGCAATCCGGTCACAAAGCGCCACGCCCCGCGCATACGCCCGGATGGGCGAAACGTCAACCGGGGCACGGCGGTCAGACCGGGGCGAAGGGCGCGTCGCAGGGCGTATCCTGCGAGAACAGGTTGACCCAGCCCGCCCCCTCGCGCCGCCAGACCGAGCTGACCCACATGCGTTCCGCCGGGCCGCCCCGGGGGCGGGTATAGCTGGCATGATAGGCCAGCAACGCCACCCCCTCGGCCAGGGGCAAGGCGCGGGCGGCGCTGATCTCGTAGCTTTGCACCGTCGGCCCGCCGGCCAGTTGCCCGGCATGATCGTCGCGCCCGGCAAAACCGTCGGGATAGAGCCCGACAAAGCCCGGTGCCAGCAGCGCCGCATCCGCCGCCGCATCGCCCGCGACCAGCGCCTGCCAGACCCCGTGTTCTTGCGCAAGCAGCGCATCCAGCAATTCCTGCCCCGTCATTGCCCAGTCCTTTCCTGTCGCGCCGTCTTGATCACGAAGCGGCGACCGCCGCCACCCTGCGGCTTGCATCCCCCGCCCCTTGCGCCATCATGCCCGGCAAAAGGAGACCGCGCATGACCCGCCCCATCGAGCTTTACTACTGGCCCACCCCCAATGGCCACAAGATCACCATCGCGCTGGAGGAGATGGGCCTGCCCTATAGCCTCCATCTGGTGAATATCGGCAAGGGCGACCAGTTCCAGCCCGATTTCCTCAAGATCGCACCGAACAACCGGATGCCCGCCATTGTCGATCCCGAAGGGCCGGACGGCGCGCCGATCGCGATCTTTGAAAGCGGGGCGATCCTGCAATATCTGGCGCGCAAGACCGGCCAGCTTTACGGCGCGACCGAACGCGACCGGGTGGCGACTGATCAATGGCTGATGTGGCAGATGGGCGGCGTCGGCCCCATGGCCGGTCAGGCGCATCACTTTCTGAAATATGCCCCGCAGATGGACCCGCCGCAGGTGCTGCCCTATGCGCAGGAACGCTACCGCAAGGAGGTGGGCCGCCTTTACGGCGTGCTGGATCGCCAGCTTGCCGGGCGCGACTTCGTGACCGGCGACGCGCTGACCATCGCCGATATCGCGATCTGGCCCTGGGCCATGGGCTGGGAGGGGCAGCAACAGACCCTGGACGACAAGCCGAACCTCGCCCGCTGGCTCAAGGCGCTTGGCGAGCGCCCGGCGTTTCAGCGCGGCCGCGCCGTCGCAGCCGAGGCACGGCAACCCACGATGGACAAGCAGGCGATGGAGACGCTGTTCAAACGCTGACGCCCCGCACCGCCTGAGGTCCGCGCGCGGCGCGCGGGGGCCGAGGCAAAGGGAATGCGCGCCCGCAAGGGCGCGCGCCGCATCCCGGGTGTCAGTCGCGGGCGGGCGGTTCGGCGTATTTCTCCAACAGCTTGCCCTGCGTCATGAAAAAGGCAAACAGCGCCAGCGTCAGCCCGAAGGTCTTGAAATTCACCCAGGCCTCGGTGGACATCAGCCGCCAGACCAGTTCATTCGCGACCGCCAGCCCGGCGAAGAACAGCGCCAGCCGCCGGGTCAGGATCATCCAGCCCTCCTCGCGCAGCGGCAGCGCCTCGTCCAGCACGGCCGAAAGATAGCTTTTGCCGCGCCACAGGCCAAAGCCCAGCACGCCCGCAAAGGCCGCATAAAGCAGCGTGGGCTTCATCTTGATGAACCGCTCGTCATTGAGCCAGACCGACAGCCCCCCCATCACCACGACCAAGACCAGCGTCAGCATCTGCATCCGCGACAGATGCCCGGTCAGCGCCCAGAGAATGCCGCTGGTCACGACGATCAGCGCGATGAAGGCCGCCGTAGTGACGATGAACCCGTCATAGCTGCTGCCGCCAAAGGTGAATTGCTGGTCCTTCAGCCGCCCGAACATCACGAAGAACAGGAGCACCGGCCCCAGTTCCAGCACCAGCTTCACGATCGGGTTGATCTTCCTGCGGGCCATGCGCCCCTCCGTTCCTGCGGGCGCCCGTCAGGGGCTGCCCCATTCCACCAGCACCGCGCCGCCCGCGATCACCGCCATCAGCGCGACCTGCATCCGCCCCGACCGCTCGCCCAGCACCAGCCAGCCGATCAGCGCGGCAAACACGGTCGAGGTCTCGCGCAGCACCGCCGCCTCGCCCACCTTGTCAAGCCGCGTGGCCAGCATGATGCCGCCGAAACTGGCAAAGGCCACCAGCGCCCCCAGCACCCCGCGCCGCAACAGCGGCAGGATGCCTGCAACACCCATAGCCCGCCAGCGGCGAAAGGTCAGCGCCGGCATCAAAAGACTGTCAACGGTAAAGAACCAGGCCAGAAAGGTGAAGGGATCGGCGGCCTGCCGAATGCCCCAGGCGTCATAGGTCGTATAGGCCGCGACCATCAGCCCGGTCAGCGCGGCAAAGCCGAGCGCGGGCAGCATCGTCTCGCGCCCCGCCTGCACGCGGGTCAGGTTCCAGGCGGCGAGCGCGAGGATCCCGCCCGAGAGGCAGGCCACGCCCAGCCATTGCAGCGGCGCGAAATGCTCGCCAAAGACCAGCCCCGCCAGCGCAACCGTCACCAGCGGCCCGGTGCCGCGCACCACCGGATAGACCACGGTATAGGCCCCCCGGTCATAGGCCGCCGCCTGCAACAGCTTGTAGACGGCATGAATGACAAAGACCCCGGCAAGGATCGGCCAGAGCCGCGCCTCGGGCCAGGGCAGCACGAAGAACGCAAAGGGCGCAGCGATCAGCCCATAGCTCGCGTCAATGGCGGCCCGGCTGAGCCAGGGGTCGTGCCGGCCCTTTTGCAACGCGCCGAACAGCGCATGCAGCAGCGCCGCCGCAATGGCCAGCATCAGGGCAAGGTCATGCCCCGCCGGCGTGCCCTCCTGCGCCAGAAGCCATTCCGTCATCGCGGGGCGTCAAGGTCAGACGGGGGGCTGTCTGCCCCCCGCACCCCCCGAGGATATTTGTGAACAGATGAAGACATGCCGGCCGGGATCAGTCGGCCAGGCCCACGAGCGCGCGGGCGAAATCCTCGGGGTCGAAGGGGGCGAGGTCGTCGATCTGTTCGCCCACGCCGATGGCATGGATCGGCAGGCCGAAACGGTCGGCCAGGCTGACCAGCACGCCGCCCTTGGCGGTGCCGTCCAGCTTGGTCATCACGAGGCCCGAGACATCGGCGATCTTGCGGAAGATATCGACCTGGGCGACCGCGTTCTGGCCAGTCGTGGCATCCAGCACCAGCAGGGTGTTGTGCGGGGCGGTTTCGTCCTTCTTGCGGATGACGCGGACGATCTTGGCCAGTTCCTCCATCAGGTCGGCGCGGTTCTGCAACCGGCCCGCCGTGTCGATCAGCAGCAGATCGGCCCCGGTTTCCTGCGCCCGCGTCATGGCGTCGAAGGCAAGGCTTGCCGGGTCGGATCCTTCGGGCGCGGTCAGCACCGGCACGCCGGCACGAGTGCCCCAGATCTGGAGCTGTTCGACGGCGGCGGCGCGGAACGTGTCGCCCGCCGCGATCACCACCGATTTGCCGGCGGCCTTGAATTGCGAGGCGAGCTTGCCGATCGTCGTGGTCTTGCCCGAGCCGTTGACCCCCACCACCAGCACGACCTGCGGCCGTTTGGGATAGATCGGCAGCGGCCGCGCCACCGGGGTCATGATGCGGGCGACCTCTTCCGCCAGCGCGCGTTTCAGTTCGGTCGCCCCGATGCGGCGGCCCATGCGCCCTTCGGCGATATTGGCGGCGACGCGCATCGCGGTATCGACGCCCAGATCGGCCTCGATCAGCAATTCCTCCAGGCTTTCCAGCATCGCGTCATCCATGACGCGGCGCGGCTCATCGGCCTCGCGGCCGAAAAGACGACCGACAAGGCCGGGGGTCGCGGGCTCTCGCGCCGGTTCCGGCCGCGGGGCGGTGTCGGGACCGGCATCGGCGGCGGCCTCGCCCTCCTCCACCAGCGCGTCGAGCGAGCCTGCGATCTTGTCGGAGGACCGGAACATCCGGTCTTTCAGCTTCTTGAAAAAGGACATGCG
This sequence comes from Gemmobacter caeruleus, assembly GCF_008271655.1. Lineage (GTDB taxonomy): Bacteria > Pseudomonadota > Alphaproteobacteria > Rhodobacterales > Rhodobacteraceae > Gemmobacter > Gemmobacter caeruleus. The sequence continues at coordinate 82,915 of NZ_VKKX01000052.1, read as the reverse complement.
GCCACCCGGCGAGAGACGTTCCTTCCACCTAAGCCTTTCGCGCGCCGGATGGAAGGGCCAGGGGCGGCTTTGCCGGCAGGAAGGCCGCGAGGATCAGCGCCTGCCCCAGCCAGTAGCAGGGCCAGAGCGCCTGCGACAGCCACAGCGCCGTCTGCCCATCCGCGCGAAACAGTGCAAGCGCCAGCAGAAGGTCCGACAGCACGAAGAACAGCGCGCCCGCCCGCAACAGCGGTTCGGGCCGGGTCAGCGCCATGGCCGCCATCAGGCAGATCACCAGCACATAGGCCCGCACCGGCCACAGCAGCGCCCCGGTATGCGGTGCGAGCCAGACCTCGGTCGAAAGCGCCAGCAGGACCAGCGGCAGCGCCACGGCAAGCGGCGGGCGACGCAGGCCGAACCCCGCCGCATAGGCCAGATGCCCGGCGGCAAAGGCCGCCATCCCGGCAAGGAACGCCCCCTCGCCCGGGCGCGCCAGCAGGAAATCGCCCGAGCCCCCCAGCGCCAGCCCCGCGATGATCGCCCGCGGCGCCCCCGCCCACAGCCCCGCCAGCGCCAGCAAGGCCACGGGCAGCGTCTTGACCAGCGCCCCGCTCAGCGGGATCTGCGCATTGCCGACATAGAGCGCATCATAGGCCACCGCGAACAGCGCCGAAAGCGCTACAAATCCCTTGATCATGCGATCCTCCCCGTCTGGGGCAGCTTGCCGGGCAAAGGGCACTGCGTCACCCCGGACGTTGCGTCGCGTGGTCAAAGCGCGGTAACTGGGGGCGTCCCCGATGTGAGCCTGCCCATGCCCCGTGCCGTTCGCCGCGCCTTTCGCCGTGCCCTGCCCCTGCCGCCCATGGCGTTGTTTGCCGGGGCGGCGCTGCTGCCGGCGGCCTTGCTGGGGGCTGGCATCTGGCTGGGCGGGGGCTGGGTGCTGGCGGGGCTGGCCTATATGGCGGTGCTGACGGCACTGCTCGATCACCTGATCCGCCTGACCGCGCCCGATGCGCCCGAAGGCGCCGAATTCCCCGCCGCCGATGTGCTGCTGGTGGTGATCGGGCTGGTTCATCTGCTGACCTTTCCGCTGGCGGTGCGGGCGATCGCGGCACCGGGCGATCTGCCGCTTGCCGCGCGGGTTGCGCTGTTTCTGGGCTTTGGCCAGTTCTTCGGCCAGATCTCCAACCCCGCCGCACATGAGCTGATCCATCGCGGGCGGCGCGGGCTCTATCGGCTGGGGGTGGCGGTCTATGCGACGATGCTGAACGCCCATCACGCCAGCGCGCACCGGCTGGTGCATCACCGCCATGTGGCGACCCCGCTCGATCCGAACTCCGCCCGCACGGGCGAAAGCTTCTACCGTTTCCTGCCGCGCGCCTATGGCGGGTCGTTCCGCGCCGGACTGGCGGCGGAAAGCGCGCGGCGGCAGGGCAGGCCCGGCGGGTTGCATCCCTATATCGCCTATCTGCTGGCGCAGACGGGTGCGCTGGCGCTTGGCTTCATGCTGGCGGGCTGGGCGGGTATGGCAGTCTGGGCGGGCCTTGCGGCCTATGCCACGGCGCAGCTCATGCTGTCGGATTACGTCCAGCATTACGGCCTGACCCGCCGCCGCCTGCCCGATGGCCGGTACGAGCCGGTGGGCGACCGCCATAGCTGGAACGCGCCGCACTGGTTTTCCTCCGGCATGATGTTGAACGCTCCGCGCCACTCCGATCACCACGCCCACCCGTCGCGCCCCTATCCGGCGCTGCGCCTGCCCGAACCCAACCAGGCGCCCTGGCTGCCCTGGTCGCTGCCCGTCGCCTCGGCCGTGGCGCTGATCCCGCCGCTCTGGCACCGGCGGATGGCGCATCGGCTGGCGCGCTGGCAGACCGACTAACCCCTTTCATCTGTTCACAAATATCCTGCGGGGAGGTCCGGAGGGGTGCAAAACCCCTCCGGGGCAGACGACCCGCGCCGGCGCCGGTCAGTCGCGCCCGGCAAATTCGGCAAACAGCGCCAGCGTGCGCGCCGAGACGTGATGCTCGATCCCCTCGGCATCCTGTTCCGCAGTCTCCTGATCCAGCCCCAGCCGCAGCAGAAAGCGCACGACGATCTCGTGCCGGCGGCGGCATTCCTCGGCGATCTGGCGCCCCTCCTCGGTCAGAAAGACCGAGCGATAGCGCGCCCGCGTGATCAGCCCGTCCCGCGCCAGCCGGTCCAGCGTCTTGGCCACGGTCGGCGCCCGCACCCCCAGCCGCGTGGCGATATCGACGGGCCGGGCCTCGCCCATCAGCTCGATCAGCTCCGCGATCAGTTCCAGATAATCCTCGGCCACCTCGCTGCGGCGGGCCTGGCGCACGGCCTGAAACGCCTCGGCCTGCATCTCCGGCGCCCGCATCTCATGCGCGCGCGCCTCCTCCCCCGCCCCGCCAGCGGTATCGGCGGCGGGCAGATCGGCCTGAACGGGGGATTGGTCGGTCATCACGCACTCCTCATTGCGCCGATCTTGACACGATAGCCGAAGCAATGCAAATTAGCCAAAGCTAAGTTTTACCGCCACGCCTATCTCATTGCTTGCAGGAGCCTCCATGTCACCGAATGCCTGGCGCAGCACCAGCGAGACGCCCTCCCTGTCGGAGGTGTTCCGCTCCATCGCCGTGCCGATCGGGGCCTCGCCTTTCCGGCGCTTTCTGGCCTTTATCGGGCCGGGCTATCTGGTCGCCGTAGGCTATATGGATCCCGGCAACTGGGCCACTTCGCTGGCCGGGGGGGCGAAGTTCGGCTATGCGCTGCTGTTCGTGGCTCTGCTGTCAAACATCATGGCGATCCTGCTGCAATCGCTTTGCGCACGGCTGGCCATCGCCTCGGGGCGCGATCTGGCGCAGGCCTGCCGGGATGCCTATCCGAAATGGGTGTCCGTCCCGCTCTGGGTCTTTGCCGAGGCCGCGATCATCGCGACCGACCTGGCCGAGGTGATCGGCACCGCCATCGGCCTGAACCTGCTGTTCGGCATCCCGCTGGAGATCGGCGTCTTCATCACCGCAGCGGATGTCTTCCTCATCCTTTTGTTGCAGAACAAGGGCTTTCGCTGGGTCGAGGCCTTTGTCATCGCGCTTCTGGCGCTGATTGCCGGGTGTTTCATCGTACAGATCGCCATGGCCGACCCGGATTGGGCCGCGGTCATCGCGGGCTTTGCCCCCACGACCGAAATCGTGACCAACCCCGAAATGCTCTACCTTGCGCTTGGCATCATCGGGGCGACCGTCATGCCGCATAACCTCTATCTGCATTCGGGCATCGTGCAGACCCGGGCCTATGGCGCCGATCCGGCGGGGCGGCGGCAGGCGCTGCGGCTGGCCACCTGGGACAGCACCATTGCCCTGATGCTGGCGCTTGGCATCAATGCCGCGATCCTGATCCTGGCGGCGGCCACCTTCCACACCACCGGCAATACCGAGATCGTGGAGATCGACAAGGCCCATGCCCTGCTGTCGCCGCTGCTCGGCGGGTCGCTTGCCCCCACGCTGTTCGGCATCTCGCTGCTGGCCTGCGGGCTGAATGCGACGCTGACCGCGACCATGGCCGGGCAGATCGTGATGGAGGGGTTCATCCGCTTTCGCATCAGCCCGGTGATGCGCCGGCTGATCACCCGGGTGCTGGCCATCGCCCCGGCCATCGCGGTGATCCTGATCTATGGCAGCGCCGAAAGCGGCAAGCTGCTGATCCTCAGCCAGGTGGTGCTGTCCTTCCAGTTGCCCTTCGCCATCGTGCCGCTGGTCATGTTCACCGCCAGCCGCGACAAGATGGGCGATCTGGTGGCGCCGCGCTGGCTGACGGCGCTGTGCAGCCTGATCGCGGCGACCATCATCGTGCTGAACCTCAACCTGCTTTATTCGGTCTTCACGGGCGGGTTCTGATGCAAGAACCCCCCGGCCTTCCGGCCGGGGGGCTGCCGCCTTGGTCCCGGAGGGGATCACAGGACAAAGTCGGCGGCAGTCAGGTTCACAAGGCCGGTCAACTGGATCACCAGATCGGGATTGGCGTCCCCGTCGATATTCACCAGAACCGTCGTCACGCCATTGCCCTGTTCGGCATGAACGGTGCCGGCACCATTGCCGAAGGCCACGAAGGCAAAGCCCTGATCCCCGGCCAGGGCCGGATTGGCATCCAGCGAGGAAAGGTCGATCCGGTCCTGCCCGGCGGTGAAATCGGTGATCCGGTCGAAGGCGCCCGGCTGGTTCGGCGAATCCTCGGTTGAGGCAAAGACAAAGGTATCGGCACCCGCGCCCCCGCCCATGACATCGGCCCCCAGACCGCCCACGATCAGGTCATTGCCCAGCCCCCCCGTCAGAAGATCCGCGCCGCTGCCGCCCAGAAGCCGGTCATCGCCGCTGCCGCCATCCAGCAGGTCATTGCCCGCATCCCCGGTCAGCCGGTCATTCTCGCTGCCGCCCAGCAGCCGATCGTCGCCGTCACCGCCCAGAATCTGATCGGCGCCCGCATCGCCCTGCAACAGATCGTTGCCCGCCCCGCCCGAGACGATGTCATCGCCCAAGCCCCCGCGGATCGTGTCGGCATCCGCGCCAAAGCCGCCGCTCAACTGGTCATTCCCGGCCCCGCCATCCAGCAGATCGGCGCCCAGACTGCCGTCCATCGTGTCATTGCCATCCTCGCCGAACAGCTGATCATTGCCCAGCCCCGCCAGCACCCGGTCGCTGCCGCGCCCGGCCAGGATCGTGTCGGCCCCGGCGCTGCCGATGATGTTGTCGGCATTGACCGTGGCGACCAGACGCTCGAACCCGGTGAAGGTGGTGGTGCCAAAGGTGCCCGCCGCCATGCTGATATTGAGGAAACTGCCGGGGATCTGGAACAGTGCCTGCGTGGCCGAGAAATCGACCGTGTCGCTGCCCTCGCCCCCCGCCAGCACATCGCTGCCCGACCCGGCCTTCACCACATCATTGCCGGCGCCGGCATCGACCGTGTCATTGCCCAGCCCGCCATCCATCAGGTCGTTGCCGGTGCCGCCCAGCAGGCGGTCATTGTCGGCCCCGCCATTCATCGTGTCATTGCCGGTGCCGCCATCCAACACATCGGCCCCGGCATCGCCCTCCAGCCGGTCATTGCCATCCTCGCCATTCAGGGTATCGGCCCCCTCGCCGCCGGTCAGGTTGTCATTGCCGCTGCCGCCCGACAGCCGGTCATTGCCCAGATCGCCCAGCAAAACATCCGCATCCGTGCCGCCCGACAGGCTGTCGTCGCCGGTCCCGCCCAGCAGCGTGTCGCGCCCCGCCTCGCCCAGAAGCGAGTCATTGCCCGCCTGACCCAGCAACAGGTCATGGCCCGACCGCCCCTCGATCACATTCGCCCCGGAATTGCCCGACAGCCGGTCGTCGAAACCCGAGCCCTGAAGGTTCTCGATCGAGACCAGCACGTCGCCCTGCGCGATATTGCCGATCTGGCTGCTGCGGGTCAGGTCGATATCCACCCGGGCGGTCGCGGCGGTATAGTTCACCGTATCGGTGCCGCTGCCGCCAAAGATGCTGTCGGCGCCGATCCCGGCAAAGATGCGGTCATTGCCCTCATCGCCGAAAATCTGGTCATTGCCCGACTGGCCAAGGATGTGGCTGTCGATGATCAGATCATCGCCGGCGCCGCCAAAGATCGTGTCATTGCCCATATGCGCGGTGATCGTGTCATTGCCGCCCAAGCCCGAGAACTTGTCCCCAAAGATCAGCACGAGGCCGTCGCTGAGGTTGTCATTGCCATTGCCGCCGATGAAATCGACCATTTGGGTTGTCCTTCTGTCAGGGGTCAGGGCCATCCTGGCCTGCCTGAACCCAAATTGCCGCCGGGGCGGATTCGGCGCTGTTCCCTGCGGAACAGGCTTGCCGCCGGCCCCGTCCTTCGCGCAGTCTGCCGGGCAGAAGACGGATGCAGGATCGGGGGCAGGATGATCGCAGAGGCGCCGCAAGGGGGGCCGAAGCCGCGTTTCTGGCGGTCTTTCGCGCTGTTCGAGGATCTGCCCGAACCGGCGCTGGCACAGCTTTCGGCCATCGCGTTGCCGCAACGCTGGCACAGCGGCGAGGTGCTGTTCCAGCGCGGCGATCCCGGCGACTGGATGGTCGCGCTGGCCGAGGGGCGGGTCAAGCTGACGCTGCTGACGGCGCAGGGGCGCGAGCTGATCCTGCGCCATGCCGAGGGCGGCGACACGCTGGGTGAATTCGCGCTGGTCGATGGCGGCGGGCGGTCGGCGGATGCGACCGCCGTCACCCCGACACTGGGCTGGCGCCTGCCGCGGGCGCGCTTCATCGCGCTGGCCGCCACGCATCCGGCGCTGATGCTGGGGGCGGCGCGCTATTTCTGCCGCCGACTGCGCGACACGACCGACCAGCTGGAGGGGATCGCGCTTTTTCCGCTTGAGGCGCGGCTGGCGCGGTTCTTTCTGCTGACACTGCGCCAGATCCATGGCGAAGATCCGCCCCCGCGCGCCGCGCTGCGGCTGGAGATCTCGCAAGGCGAACTGGCGGCCCTGCTGGGGGCCAGCCGGCCCAAGGTCAACCGCGCGCTGATGGCGCTGCAAGAGGCGGCGGCGGTCACCCGCGCGGGCGAGGTCTGGGAATGCGACCTGCCCCGCCTCGCCGCCCTGGCCGAGCCCGAGGGCTGAGCGCCGTGGCGCGCGCCCCCTTTCAAGTGGCCCCGCTGCGGTCGCTGCTGCCCTTGGGGGTGCTGCTGGTCGCGCTGGCGCTCTTGCTGCCGGCGCGGATCGCTGATCCCTGGCGCGATGCGGTGCTGGACCGGGTGATGATGGCGCTGCCGCCTGCGCCAGCCCCGGAGATCGCCGTCGTCGATATCGGCGCCGTGGATGAAACCGGCGCCCCATGGACCCGCGCGGCGACAGCGCGGCTGCTGACGCGGATCGCAGAGGCCGGGCCGCGCGCGATTGGCATCGACATGCTGTTTGCCGGCGATTGCGACGGCCCCGCCGCCGCGGCGCTGGTCAGCGCCATGGCGCGCGCGCCTGCGCCGGTGGTCACGGGCTTTCTGCTGGCGGATCAGCCCGGCGGCGCCCTGCCGCCCGCGCCGCTGGCGGTCGCGCCCGGCGCGCTGCTCTGGCCCGCGCCGGGGGCCGAGGCGCCTTGCCCCGCGATCACCGCGGCGGCGCGGGGGCTTGGCTCCATCGCGCTGCCGGGTGATGCCGACGGCCGGGTGCGGCGTCTCCCGCCCGGGGTGCTGGTGGCGGGCCAGCCCCTGCCCACGCTGCCCCTCGCGCTGGCGCGGCTGGCAAGCGTGGGCGATGGTGCCGCGCTGATCGGCGCCGGGGCGCTGCGCCTGCCGGGGCGGCTGATCCCGCTCGACCGGGGGGCGCTGCGGCTGGTGCCCTCGGCGCCCGATCTCTGGCCCGGCCGCAGCCATGATGCGGCCGGGCTGCTGCGCGCCCCTGCAATCGGCGCGCTGCGCGACAAGGTGGTGCTGATCGGGTCGTCGCTGCCCGAACGGGGCGGGCTGCGGCCCACGGCGGCCAGCCCCGTCACCCCTTCGGTGCAGATCGCCGCCGACCTGACCGGGGCGCTGATGTCCGGGCGGATGGCCACGCGCCCCGGCTGGGCCGCCGGGCTGGAGGCCGCGTTCCTGCTGGGGGCGGGCCTTCTGCTGCTGGGGCTGACGCTGCGCCAGCCCCCGGGCCGCGCGGTGCTGGCGGGGCTGGCGCTGGCCGCCGGCTGGGCCGGACTGGCGCTGACGCTGTGGCAGGCGCGGCTCTGGCTGATCGACCCGCTGGGGCCGGGCCTTCTGCTGCTGGTGGTGCTGGGCTGCGCGCTTGGCCTGCGGGCCGCCCGCGCCGCCCGGGCCGAGGCCGCGCTGCGCGCCCGCCTGGCCCAGACCCTGCCCGCCGCCCTGGTCAGCCGCATCGCCGCCGATCCCGGCCTGCTGCGGCTGGAGGGCGAAACGCGCGAGGTGACCGCCCTTTTCACCGATATCGAGGGGTTCAGCGCCGCGGCCCGCCGCCTCGGCCCGCGCGATCTGGTGGCGCAGCTTGAGGATTATTTCACCCTCACCTGCCGCATCGTGCTGGCCCATGGCGGCATGATCGACAAGCTGGTCGGCGATTCCGTCCATGCGCTGTTCAACGCCCCGCTAGACCAGCCCGGGCACGAAGCCGCCGCGATCGCCTGTGCCCGCGCCCTGCGCGATGCAACCGAAGCCTTTGCCGCGACGCATGATCTGGGCCGCACCCGCATCGGGCTGGAAACCGGCCCGGCCGTGCTGGGCGATGTCGGCGCCGGCGGGCGGATCGACTACACCGCGCATGGCGATGCGGTCAATCTGGCCGCCCGGCTGCAAGAGGCGAACAAGGATCTGGGCAGCCGCATCTGCATCGGCCCCGAACTGGCCCGCCGCTGCCCCGAGGGCCTGCGCCCGCTGGGCGAGGTGGAGATCCGCTCTTTCGGCAGGCGCGCGCTCTGGACCTGCGATTAGGGGCGCAGGCCGACGCTGGCAAAGGCCGCGGCGATGCGCGCGGGTTTCCAGCCCGAGACCGGCCCCGGCGCGGCGCCTGGATGCGCGATATCCACCCCCTCGCCCGCGCCAATCCGCCGCCGTGCGCCCCCCGCCATCACCTGCACGCTGCCGCGCTGCACGAAAACCCCGAAGACGCCCTTGCTCGGCCCCGCAAAGAACCGCGTCCCGCGCACGCCGATCCGCGCGAATGCGGTGCGCACCGCAAGGTCGATCGGCGGCAGGTCGTCGGGCCGGTCAAACACCATCGCGCCGCCACCCAGCGTGATGACGCCACCCGTCTCGGCGATGAAACGGTCCAGCGTCAGGCTGGCCTGCGGACCGATCTGCACCAGCGTCTGTTGCCGCAATTCCAGCGCCGCCACCCCGTCGGCGCCGGTGCTGACCGTATCGCCCAGGGCCAGCGGATCGGCCGGACGCAGCGCCGCCACCCCGGCCGCGGTTGCCAGATGCGCCTCGCCCCGCACTGTGACCGCCGCCCCGATCGGCTCGGCCGCCCGCAGGGTCGCAGGCATCAGCACAAGGGCGGGCGTCGCCAGCAGCGCACGGCGCAGGGGATCGGGTCTGGTCACGAAACGGGTCCTTGTTTCTGCCGCCGCGCGGCCAATGCGGGGCCGAGCCTAGCACCCTTGGCGACGCCTTGCACCTGTCTTGCCGTTCGCCCGGTCGCGGCCTGGAGCAAGGCACGCCAAGGGATGCGCCCCCATGATCATTCGCGAAAAACCCGGCCCCTATGAACTGATCTTTGCCCTGCGCGGCTCGATCCTGCCAAAGCTCTGGCCGCAGCTTTCGGTCATCGTCGGGCTGGCGCTGGCGATCGTGGTGTGGGATGCGCTGGTGCATCTGTCCACGACCCCATTCGCACTGTTCGGGGTGGCGCTGTCGCTGTTTCCGGGCTTTCGCAACAATGCCGCCTATGACCGCTGGTGGGAGGCGCGCAAGCTGGCGGGCGGTCTGGTCGCCGACAGCCGCCCCCTCGCGCGTGAGGCCGATGTCTTCATCGCCGATCCGCGCAGCCACCACCGGCTTTTGCGGCAGGTGCTGACTTTTCACCACCTGCATCGCTGCGCGCCGCTTGGCATCGCCCCGGATGCCCAGGCCCGCACCACCGCCGGCGCGCTGGACGCGATGACCGACTCGCTGGCCACTGCGGGCGCGGCCGGGGTGATCGACGGCTTCGGCGCGCTGGCGATGACCAGCCGCATCGCCACCTTCGCCCATGGGCTGACCGGCCGCGAACGCATCGCCACCACGCCGCTGCCCTATGTCTATTCGATGCTGGCCTATTGCACGAGCTGGCTCTACTGCCTGCTCGTGCCGCTGGCGCTGCTCGATGGCACCGGCTGGACGGCGCCCCTGTTCTGCGCCATCGTCGGCGATACCTTCCTCGGGCTCGCCGAGGTGATCGAGGTAATGGCGCCCCCCGTCGGCATGGACGAGGCCGCCCTGGCGAAACCAGCCGAAACCTTTGCAAAGGAACGTATTTTATGGGGCCCCGAAACACGGTTTTCGCCATCTGTTCCGGTTCAGACAGGTTCAATGAACCAGCGAACGCTTCGTACGAAGGGCGAGAGCGGTGCTCGGAGCGTTTTTAGTCAGAGCGGCCTCTCTACCAAAGCTCGAAAGCGACTGCGGAGAACCTTGCAAGAGCGGATTGCAGGCTCTCCGTGATTTCCTCACCCAGCACGTCAGGCTCTGGAAGGCTGTCGCGATCAGTCATTGCCGCATCACGAAGCCAGAAAAGATAGAGTCTTGCCTTGTCATTTGTCAGCAGTTCTTCCCGGTCAAATGCGCGCCAGCGCCCGTCCGGGTTTACGGACCGCTGCACCCCACTACGGGCGCTTGCGCGACCTCCAGCAACACGCACGGCAGAAAATGCTTGTTCAGCGGCAAAAGTCAGGAAATCATGGCGTCGAGAGGCAGACCACTTGGGAAAGGTCGGGTCCATGAGGTGACACACGAGAGATTTTGAAAGATATTGTTTATTTTTTGGCTGGCGGTTCCCCGAAAGCGCGAAGATCATTCACATCCTGGCATATAGCAAACATTGTCAGGCTTTCATTCTTCGGTATAATCTTTCTCTCTCTTTACGCTGGCTGACTGGGGATTCTGGATAATATTCGACATTACGACAGCAACAGTAGAGACGCTAAAGCGGTTTATTTGAACTTTTGGAGAATGCCATGGGCGTTGATGAGAACGGCGCAATAATAAATGGGGTTATGGATTATGAATATTGGGGCCATACCGCTCCTAGCTAACGATAGGGAAAAAACGCTTCGTGTCGCGGATGTATTTTGAGCATAATGAACGGCGTTGTTGCATTACCCCTGCCTGAGGCGTGAATGCCCCTTACCCCACTGGTGTCATGCCACACGGACGATCTCGGCGGTGCCGAGGACGTTAAAGCGGTTCATGAGGGCAATGCGGATTTGGATTTCTGCGGTCTGTCGGTCGGGGTCTCGTGCGATGATGCGCTCGCCGAAGGCTTTCAGGCAGCGCATCTTCGCCTCGATCCGGCTGCGGGCGTGGTATCCGGTCCAGCGTTTCCAGAAGGCCCTTCCGTAATGCCGCGTGGCGCGCAGGGTGTCGTTTCTGGCGCGTGCTGCCGGGCAGTCTTCTTTCCAAAGACGTCCGTTCTTGCGGATAGGGATGATCGGGGTGCCCTGCCGGTTGACGATGGCAGTGTGGCAGCGGCGCGTGTCATAGGCGCCGTCGGCGGTGACCGTGCCGATTTGCTCGTCCGCCGGGATCTGGCTCAGCAGGTCTGGAAGCACGGGGCTGTCGCCGTCGCGGCTGGGGGTGAATTCTACGGCGCGGATGTCGGCGGTGGCCGTGTCCATGGCCAGATGCACCTTGCGCCATTGGCGCCGGCCCTGCACCCCGTGTTTGCGCGCCTGCCATTCGCCATCGCCGAGGAACTTGATGCCTGTGCTGTCGACCAGCAGGTTCAGCGGGCCATCCGCGCGGCGATAAGGGACCTGAACGGCCAGGGTCTTCTGCCTCCGGCACAGCGTGGAGAAGTCGGGCACGGGCCAATCCAGCCCTGCAAGCTTCAGCAGGCTCGCAACCATCCCGGCGGTCTGGCGCAGAGGGAGCTTGAACAGCACTTTGATCGACAGACAGAACTGTATCGCCGCATCGGAAAACACCGGCGGACGTCCGGGCCGACCGTCACGCGGCGCGCGCCAGGTCATGTCCTTGTCGACCCAGATCAACAGAGACCCCCGCTTGCGCAGCGACGCGTTGTAGCTGGACCAGTTCGTCGTGCGGTAGCGGGCAGGTGATGGCTTGTTCATGCCGCGCGTCTAACGGTATGGATTCACAAAGTGAATCCTCCGTCGGCAGACTTCTGCAACAACGCCATAATGAACAATGGACGCTATCAGAAAATTTCTAGATGCAATGGCGCAACTTTTTGGCCACAGGAATTTTGATGACAGAATAAAGAATCTCTATTCCACTCGACGCACATTGCTATGGCTATCAATAGCGGCAGCAATAATACTGATCAATATCATGTCTGACTACCAGCGGCCATAGTTTATATAGAAACGTACGCCTCATGAAGGCTCTGTGCACAAATCCGGCGAGGGATTCACTTCGTGAATCCAGCATGGTGATGGAACGCATGAGCCGACCGCCCCCCCGACCTACAAAACCAGGAACTGGCCCGCCTGTAATGAAGCGCTGAAACGGCAGGGCTCACTGACGATCTGGTTTGACCCCGAGATGAGTTGGGGTGCCTGGCCGATGGGCAGGCGTGGCCGCCAGCAGACTTACTGCAATAGTGCCATTCAAAGCGCCTGACGATGAACGGGCTTTTGGCATGGCGCTCAGGGAGACGACCGGGCTCGTCCAGAGCCTACAGCGGCTGGTTGGCCTCGATTGGACGGTGCCTGACTTCAGCACAGTGTCCCGCCGTCAAAAGACCCTCGCGGTCAACATCCCCTAAGCGTAAGCGGCACTGAGGACACTCTACCGGCGGCACCACGGTGGCAAGGTGGTGGGTGGCCACGCAACCAGACCGGGCCCTCGCCCCGCCGCACGAAAACCTTTTGACCGGGCGCGGCTGGCCACGCGGTCCTTTGGACAGGGCGGCGCTTTCGATGCGGCCTTTCCCCCTCGCCCGCCCACCCCTTGCATCCCCCCCCGCTTCTGCTATGGAACGCGCGGTTTGACTGGCGGACTGGGGGGCTCGGATGCCGCTTCTGGTGATGAAATTCGGCGGCACTTCGGTCGCCGATCTGGCGCGGATCGAAAACGCCGCGCTGAAGGTGCAGAAAGAGGTGGAGCGGGGCTATGACGTGATCGTCATCGTCAGCGCGATGTCCGGCAAGACCAATGAACTGGTCGGCTGGGTCGAGGGCACCTCCAAGCTTTACGACGCGCGCGAATATGATGCCGTCGTCGCCTCGGGCGAGAATGTGACCGCGGGCCTCATGGCGCTGCGCTTGCAGGAAATGGGCATCCCGGCCCGGTCCTGGCAGGGCTGGCAGGTGCCGATCAATACCACCGCCGCCCATTCCGCCGCGCGCTTCGTCTCGATCCCGCGCGACAATCTGGATGCGAAATTCCGCGAAGGCTTCAAGGTCGCCGTGGTCGCGGGCTTTCAGGGCATCAGCCCCGAGGGCCGGGTCACCACGCTGGGCCGGGGCGGGTCGGACACGACCGCCGTCGCCTTTGCCGCCGCCTTTGGCGCCGAACGCTGCGACATCTATACCGATGTGGACGGCGTCTATACCACCGACCCGCGCGTGTCGGACAAGGCGCGCAAGCTGAACAAGATCGCCTTCGAGGAAATGCTCGAACTCGCCTCGCTCGGCGCCAAGGTGCTGCAAACCCGCTCGGTCGAGCTGGCGATGCGCTACAAGGTGCGGCTGCGGGTGCTGTCCTCCTTCGAGGATACCGACGAAAACTCTGGAACCCTGGTCTGCGACGAGGAGGAAATCATGGAATCGAAAGTCGTCTCGGGCGTCGCCTTCTCGCGCGAGGAAGCGAAGATCACCCTGTTCACCATCGAAGACCGCCCCGGCGTCGCCCAGGCCATCTTCGGCCCGCTGGCCGAGGCCGGCGTGAACGTGGACATGATCGTCCAGAACATCTCGGAAAAGGATTATGACGACAGCCACCCCGGCGCCGTCACCGACATGACCTTCTCCTGCCCGATCAACCAGGTCGAGCGCGCGAAGAAGGCGATGGAAGACGCCCGCGCCAGCGGCCTGATCAAATATGACGAGCTAATCATCGACACCGATGTCGCCAAGGTCTCGGTCGTGGGGATCGGCATGCGCAGCCATGCCGGCGTCGCCGCCCGCATGTTCAAGGCGCTGGCGAACGAGGGCGTGAACATCAAGGTCATCTCCACCTCGGAGATCAAGATCTCGGTGCTGATCGACCGCAAATACATGGAGCTTGCCGTGCAGGCCCTGCATGACGCCTTCGAGCTGGACAAGGCCTGACCGCCAGCACCTGCGCGCTTTTCTGAAACGCCCCGCCCCCCGGTCGGGGCGTTTCGCGTTTGACCCGTGGCAAAGGGGGCGCTCGCGCCCCCTCTTGAGCCTGCGGCTCAATTCACCCCCTGAGGATATTTGGGAACAGATGAAGGGCAAGGCGCGCTTCCGCCCCTTCATCTGTTCAAAAATATCCTCGGGGGGAGGCCCGAAGGGCCGTGGGGGGCAGACAGCCCCCCCTGCGCGGGGGCAGAAAGAAACCCCGCCGGGTGGGTGCCCGACGGGGTTGGGTGGGGTGTGTTGGACACGTGTTGCAAGCAGCGCATCCCCGGGTGGGTGGTCCCGGTAGCCCTGTTCTAGCGAGTCGGAGTTAACACAAGGTTACCAAAACCGCCTCAAAGCCCCTCGAAGGCGCAAAGGGCGTGGACATCCATTCCCATGGCCTCCAGCTTGGCGCGGCCGCCCAGATCGGGCAGATCCACCACGAAGGCGCAGCCGATGATCTGGCCGCCCAGCCGCTCCACCAGCTTGATACCGGCCTCGGCGGTGCCGCCAGTGGCCAGCAGGTCATCGACCAGCAACACCTTTTCGCCCGCCGCGATCGCATCGTCATGCACCTCGACCACCGCCTCGCCATATTCCAGCGTATAGGCCTGGGAAATGGTCTGGCCGGGCAGCTTGCCCTTCTTGCGGATCGGCACGAAGCCGGTGGAGAGCTGATGCGCCACCGCGCCGCCCAGGATGAAGCCGCGCGCCTCCAGCCCCACCACCTTGTCGATGCGGGTGCCGGCATAGGGGTGCAGCAACTGGTCGATCGCCATGCGGAAGCCGCGCGGATCGGCGAACAGCGTCGTCACATCGCGAAACAGGATCCCTTCATGCGGGAAATCGACGATGGTGCGGATGTAATCCCGGACGGTCTTGGTCATGGCACGCCTCTCAGAACAGGTCGGGTTTCGATATCATCAGCCAGAACACCCCCACAAGCGCGGTGAAGGCCGGCCAGCCAAGCGCGAACCACAACCGGTAAAGCCGCCGCGCCGGGGCGGGCAGCGGGCCGGGTGCTTCCGCGCGGGCCAGATCGCGGATGCGGATTTGCAGTGCGACGACCGGCGCCCAGCACAGGAAGGCCAGCGCATAGGCGGCATAGGTCAGCAAGAGCCAGTCCTCCGTCAGGCTGAACCCGGTTTCGTGGATCAGCCACAGACCGGTCAGCGGCTGCGCCACCCCGGCGGGGGTGGTGAAGATCCAGTCGGCCAGCACCACGCCGCCCGCGACATGGGCCACCACCTCGGCCCGGTCGGATCGCATCGCCCAGACCATCGCGAATGCCGTGCCGATGCCGGTGCCAAACAGCAGGGTCGAGGACAGGACATGCAGCCATTTTGCCAGCAGATAGGGCTCCATCACCGCTCCTCCGCCAGCGCCAGATGCGCGAGGATCAGCGCTAGGACGGGGAGGTTCTTCAACAGCCCGCCGAAGGGGTCGAGCCAGAGGCCCGGCGCCAGCAGCGTCAGGCCGGCCGTATAGGCCAGCACCATGCCCAGCTGCGCCAGCCCCACCGGCACCGGGCGCCAGTCGCGCAACAGTGCCAGCCCAAGCGCCAGATCGACCAGCCCCCCGCCGCGCGCCAGCAGCAGGGCCAGCGGTGCCGGGAGCCCGATATCGCCGGCAAAACCCGTGACCGGCGTCAGCAGGCCCAGCAGGCCGGAGCCGAGCCAGAGCGCGGCCAGCACCAGCCGGATGACGGGTTTCAAGAGGTAAAGCCGTGCCTGCCAGATGTCCTGCGTGCCGGCGGGCCGCGCCATCAGGAAATCCGACACCCCGCGCGGCGGTGCGGGCAGCCGTGCCAGCAGCGGCGCCACATCGGCCAGCACCCCGTGATCCAGTTGCCGCAGCGCCGTCGTGTTGATCGGCCCCAGCCGCAGCGCAGCGCCCAGCCTTCCCGCCCCCCGCGCCAGCCATCCCGGCACATGCCAGAGCGGCGCGGGCGAAAGGCCCAGCCAGGCGCGCAGGCGCTGTGTCAGCGCAGCGAGGCTGATCTCCTCGGGGCCGCCCACCTCATGCACACCCGGCACCGGGGCGGCCAGCAGGGTGGCGATCACCTGCGCCAGATCCTCGGCATGGATCGGGTTGAAGCGCTGCGCCCCGTCCCCCACCACCGGCACGATGCCCGGAAAGGCCGCGAAGGCGCGCAGGGCGGAACTGCCGCCATAGCTCGTATCGGCCATGACCAGCCCTGGGCGCAGCACCATCGCCCCCGCCGCCAGCGCCACCTGTTCGGACGCCCGGCGCCAGCGGGCAAAGGGGGTGTCGGCATCAATCCCCACGGCGGAGACATGCAGGCACGGCCCGGTGGCCACGGCAAGCACCGCCGTCAGCGCCTGCACATGCACCGCGCGAAAGGCGGCCTCGGTCCCGGTCAGCAGGCCCGCCAGATTGACCACCGCCACGCCTGGCCCCAGATGCGGTGCCCAGAAGTCCGGCGCATGGGTGGCGGGGTCGGTCAGATCGGCGGCCAGCACCGGAAAGCCCATCCGCGCCAGCCGCCCCGGCCGGCGGGCCGAAGCGGTGACCTCATGCCCCGCCCGGCGCAGGGCAAAGGCCACATGCCGCCCGATGAAGCCATCGGCGCCCAGCACCAGAACCTTCACAGCACACGCCCCGCGATGGCGCGCAGCCGCGCCAGCGTGGCCGGGTCGCGCCGGTCGGGCGCGGTCATCACCGCATGATCCAGCGCGCGGTCGCAGCCGCAGGGACAGGGCACACGGCTGGCCCCCAGATGCAAGGGCAGCGCCGCGATCATCGACCGGGCCAGTTGCGCATTCTGCCCCAGCACCGCGATGACCTGCGCCACATCCACCGCGCCATGCGTTTCGTGCCAGCAATCGTAATCCGTCACCATCGCGACCGAGGCGTAACAAAGCTCTGCCTCGCGGGCGAGTCGGGCCTCGGGCATGGCGGTCATGCCGATCACATCGCAGCCCCATTGCCGATAGAGCCGCGATTCCGCGCGGGTGGAAAATTGCGGCCCCTCCATCGCCAGATAGGTGCCGCCCTGATGCACCACCGCGCCGACCTGCCGCAAGGACGCGACGCAAGCCGCTGACAGTTCGGCACAAAACGGATCCGCGAGGCTGACATGCGCGACACAGCCCGCGCCAAAGAAGGTGCCGGGCCGGCCCGTGGTGCGGTCGATCAGCTGATCCAGCACCACCATGTCGCCCGGGCGGAAATCCTCGCGCAGCGACCCCACGGCAGAGACCGCCACGACATCGGTGCAGCCCAGCATCTTGAGCGCCGCGATATTGGCGCGGGCCGGCACCTCGGCGGGCAGATGCACATGGCCCCGGCCATGGCGCGGCAGAAAGCACATCTCCAGCCCGGCCAGGCGGCCGGTCAGGATCTCGTCCGAGGGCGGCCCCCATGGCGTTTCCACCGCGCGCCAGCCCGCGCCCTCCAGCCCGTCGATCTGATAGACACCCGACCCGCCGATGACCCCGATCCTGCGCTGCATGGCTTTGCTCCGTCTGTTCGCGGGTCAGCCTAGAGCAGCGGCAGGCGGGGCGCGAGGGGGCATTGCGTCGCAAAATCGCGTCTTTTCCCTGTCACCCTCGCATGTTACCCGCGTTCCACGAACAGGAGGCGCCGGATGTATCAGCTTGAGGAAGAGACCGAGGCGGATTGGTGGGAAGTGGAGGCGCTTTATGACCTCTGTTTCGCGCCGGGCCGCACGGCGCTGTCTTCCTACCGGCTGCGCGACGGGGTGGCGACGGTGGCGCCGCTTTGTCTGGTGCTGCGCGACGAGGGCGGCGTTCTGGCCGCCGCGATCCGCTATTGGCCGGCCGAAGTGGGCGAATATGACATCCTGCTGCTCGGCCCGGTGGCGGTTCACCCCACCCGCCAGGGCGAGGGGCTGGGCGGGCTGTTGATCAATGAAAGCCTGGCCGAGGCCAAGCGCCTGGGATGGGAACGGGTGATGCTGGTGGGCGACGCGCCCTATTACCGCCGCTTCGGCTTTCACAAGCTGGAAGGGGTGGTGATGCCGCCCCCCACCAACCCCGACCGCGTGCTGGGCCTGGAACTGGTGCGCGGCGCCTGGGCGGGCGTCACCGGCACGGTGACCAAGGCCCGGTCCTGAGCTGCGGGAATATTCGCATCGCACCGCGCCTTGCCCGTTGCGGTGGCCCCCGGCCCTTCCTACCTTGCGGATATGAGCGACATCACACCCGACCCCGATGCCAGCCCGCCCCCGCCCGCCGTGAAACGGGCGCCCTTTCCGGAATTCGAGATCGCCGAACTGGCGCGGCGCGCGCGCAAGGCCAATGGGCCGATGATGTCGATCCTGCAAAAGCTGGGCGGCAAGGTCGAGGCGCAGATGGGCCTTTTGCCCGCGCCACTGCGCAAGCAGGTCGAGGCGCTGACCCTGGCCACGCTGGAACGCGCGCTCGGGCTGGCCGCCCTGGGCCGCCATGCCCCCGACATGGGCGAAACCGCCGCCCCGATCGCCGCCGCGCTGAGCGGGGCCGCCGGGGGCGCGGGCGGGCTGGTCACCTCGGTCGCGGAACTGCCGGTGACGATCACGCTGATCCTGGGCACCATCCGCGCCGCCGCCGAGGCCGAGGGCTTTGACCCCGACGATCCCGCCACCAAGGCCGAGATCCTGCGCTGCTTTGCCTCGGGCACGCCCCTGGGCGGCGATGACGGGGTGAACACCGCCTTTGTCGGCGCGCGCTTCGCAGTGACGGGGGCGGCGCTGAACCGGCTGGTCACGGCGCTGGCACCGAAAATCGCAGCCACCCTGAGCCAGAAGCTTGCCGCGCAGGCGGTGCCGGTGCTGGGCGCGGTTTCAGGGGCGGCGCTGAACGCGGCCTTCCTGACGCATTACCGCGAATTGGCGCGCATCCGCTTTCGCCTGCTGCGGCTGTCGCAAGACCATGGCGCCGACCGGGTGATCGCGCGCTTTTCCGAAGCGGCCAGCGTGAAACCCCTGCTCGGCTCTGGCTGACCAGCCGCATCCTGCCCATTCCGCGACCAGATCGCATGTTTTTCGGGCGATGTGACGCATTTCTGCGCAATCGCAGTTCGCAGGGGCGTTCCGTTTCCGGTTGCGCTATGATCTAAGGGCGGAAAGCCTTTCAGAACGACGACCGGGGATCATGACCGAACGCAGCGAGAGTGACAGCCGCAAATTGCTGCGGCGCCTGCGCGACAGTCTGGCCCTGCCCGGCAAGGGGCAGGACCGTCTGGACCGCATCACCCATCTGATCGCGGATTCGATGCGCACCGAGGTCTGTTCGATCTATCTGTTCCGCGACGAGGATACGCTGGAACTCTGCGCGACCGAGGGGCTGAAGAAAGAGGCCGTCCACCAGACCCGCATGAAGGTGGGCGAAGGTCTGGTCGGCCGCGTCGCACGTTCGGCCGCGCCGATCAACACCGCCGACGCGCCCTCGGAAAAGGGTTTCCGCTACATGCCCGAAACGGGCGAGGAGATCTATTCCAGCTTCCTCGGCGTGCCGATCCAGCGGGTCGGCGAAAAGCTGGGCGTGCTGGTGGTGCAGTCAAAGACCGCGCGGCTTTATTCCGAAGACGAGGTCTATGCGCTTGAGGTCGTGGCCATGGTGCTGGCCGAAATGACCGAACTGGGCGCCTTTCTGGGCGAAGGCGACGGGCCGGGCGCGCTGCATCGCCGGCCCCGGCTGTTCCGGGGCGGCATCGCGCAGGAGGGCAGCGCCGAAGGCCATGTCTGGCTGCACGAACCCCGCGTCGTCGTCACCAATCCGGTCGCCGACGATCCGCTGACCGAGATCGAGCGTATCCGTGACGCCGTGGGCCAGTTGCGCGTGTCGATCGACGATCTGCTGCGCGCGGAATCGCTCGACAAGGATCAGCGGCAGGTGCTGGAGGCCTATCGCATGTTCGCCAACAGCCGCGGCTGGCTGCGGCGGATGGAGGAAGACATCGCGCGCGGCCTGTCGGCCGAGGCGGCGGTGGAAAAGGAACAATCCGCCGCCCGCGCCCGCCTGCAACAGGTGGAAGACGCCTATCTGCGCGAAAGGCTGAACGATCTGGATGACCTGTCGAACCGGCTTTTGCGCATCCTGACCGGACAGGGCCAGGATACCGGCGCGCAGATGCCCGAAGACCCGATCCTGATCGCGCGCAATATCGGCCCGGCGGAATTGCTGGAATATGGCAAGAAGCTGCGCGGGGTGGTGCTGGAGGAAGGCTCGGTCGGCAGCCATGCCGCCATCGTGGCGCGGGCGCTGGCGATCCCGCTGGTGATTCATGCCGAACGCATCGTGGCCGAGGCGCTGAACGGCGATCATATCCTGGTCGATGGCGATCAGGGCTTTGTGCATCTGCGGCCCGACGAAATGGTCGTGCGCAGTTTCCGCGACAAGATGGCGATGCAGGCCAAGGCGCAGGAACGCTATGCCGTGCTGCGCCACCTGCCGGCGCAATCGAAATGCGGCACCGTGACCCGGCTGAACATGAATGCCGGGCTGATGGCCGACCTGCCCTCGATCGAAAGCTCGGGGGCCGAAGGGGTGGGCCTGTTCCGCACCGAATTGCAGTTCCTCATCCGCAACCAGATGCCCAAGCGGGACGAACTCGCCCGGCTTTATGCCCGGGTGATCGAGGCCGCCAAGGGCCGGCCCGTCGCCTTTCGCACGCTGGATATCGGGTCGGACAAGGTCTTGCCCTATATGAAGCCGCAGGACGAGCCGAACCCCGCAATGGGCTGGCGCGCGATCCGGGTGGGGCTGGACAAGCCGGGCGTGTTGCAGATGCAGGCGCAGGCGCTGATCCGGGCGGCGGCCGGGCGGCCGCTTCAGGTCATGTTCCCCTTCATCACCGAACTGAGCGAATTCACCGCCGCGCGCGATTGCGTGCTGCGTCAGCGCGACCGCGAGGCGGCCATGGGCCATGCGGTGCCGTCGGATCTGAGCATCGGGGCAATGCTGGAAACCCCGAGCCTCGCCTATGCGCCCAAGGCCTTTTTCGATCTGGCCGATTTCGTCTCGATCGGCGGCAATGACCTCAAGCAGTTCTTCTTTGCCGCCGACCGCGAGAATGAACGGGTGCGCCGGCGTTACGATACGCTCAATGCCTCGTTCCTGCGCTTTCTGCGGCTGATCACCGACCGTTGCCGCGACAGTGGCACCGCGCTGTCTTTCTGTGGCGAGGATGCGGGTCGCCCGCTGGAGGCGCTGGTTTTCGCGGCCATCGGGATCAGCACGTTGTCGATGCGCCCGGCCTCCATCGGGCCGGTCAAGGCCGTGCTGCGCCAGGTCAACCTGGCCGAGGCGCGCGAGGTGGTCTTTGCCGCCATGGCGCAGGGCGTGGAAACGGTGCGCCCGGCGGTGATGGACTGGCTCGCGACCCAGACCGATTGAGGCGGATCAGCCGCGCAGCACCGCCCCGGGGTTGAGAATGCCCATCGGGTCCAGCGCGGCCTTGATCGCCCGCATCGCCGCCAGCTTGGCCGGGTCGCCATAGCGTTCCAGATCGCCCACCTTGGCGCGGCCGATCCCGTGTTCGGCGCTGATGGAACCGCCCAAGCGATGCACGATGTCATGCAGGCAGGTCTTCACCGCGCCGGCCAGCGGCGCATCCTCCTCGCGCCGCCGGCCGGCAAGGGGGAACACGTTGAAATGCAGGTTGCCATCGCCGAGATGGCCAAAGCAGTTGACGCGGAACGGGCCGATTTCGGCCAGCGCCGCCCGCGCCTCGGCGATGAAGGCCGGAAACAGCGTCGGCGGCAGTGCCACATCCTGCGACGACACCGCGCCGATGCGGCGATTGGCCAGCGGGATCGATTCGCGCAAGGCCCAGAAATCCGCGCGCTGCGCGCCGTTTTGCGCGATGACGCCATCGGTCACCAGATCGCCCGCGGCCTCATAGAGCGTGGCCAGTTCCTCGGCCGGGTCCAGGCCGGCGGGCAGGCCAAGATCGACCAGCACCATCCATTCCGGCGGCGCGGCAAAGGGCTGGCGCAGGTCGGGCATGGTCTCGCGCAGGAAATCCAGCCCCTGCCGGTGGATCAGCTCAAAGGCGGAAACCATGCCGGGCAGCCGGTCTTCGGCCAGCGCCAGCAGGCGCAACGCGGCCTCGGGGCCCGGCACCACGAACAGCGCCGCCCCTTCGGCCACCGGGCGCGGGAACAGCCGCAGGCTGGCCGCGGTGATCACGCCCAGCGTGCCTTCGGACCCGATCAGCAGATGACGCAGGTCATAGCCGGTATTGTCCTTGCGCAGCCGTTTCAGCCCGTGCAGCACCGATCCGTCGGCCAGCACGGCCTCGACCCCCAGCACCAGATCGCGGGCATTGCCATAGCGCAGCACGTTGACCCCGCCCGCATTGGTGCCCAGCAGCCCGCCGATCCGCGCCGATCCCTGCGAGGCGAGCGTCAGCGGGAACAGCCGCCCCGCCGCCTCGGCCGCGGCCTGCACATCGGCCAGCACCATGCCGGCCTCGACCTCGATCACGCCCTCGTCGGGCCAGCTCCCGCGCAGCGCGGTCATGCGTTCCAGCGACAGGATCAGCGGTGCCGGTCCCTCGGGCATCACTTGCCCACCGACAAGCCCGGTGCCGCCGGCGCGCGGCACCACCCCCACCCTTGCCGCCGCGCAGGCCCGCAGGATCAGCGCGACCTCATCGACCGAGGCAGGCCGGGCAACCGCCGCGCCCTGCCCTGTCCATCTGCCGCGCGGCTCCTCCAGATCGGCGGGGGTCGCGGGGCGCAGCAGCGCGGCCGGCAGGCGGGCCAGAAAGGCGTCATCGGCGGGGTTGAGCGTCGTCATGGCGGGCATCTCCTTGCCCCTGACCTAGCGCGCGCGGCGCCCGGCGCAAAGCCCTAACCGTGTCCGAAAGGGTCGGCCTCGGATCCGCCCGTCTCGGCGGGGTCATCCTCCGGCACGGGATCGGCATCAAAGAACAGATGCGCGGCAAAGGCAGCGACCGCGCCCATCAGCGCGGGAAACAGATCGACTATCATGGCACCGCTCCTGCGACCCTCTTGCGGCGCGATGGCCCGGGGTCTTGGCTCATGCCGCAGGGCATAGCACGAAACCGCGCGGCGGAAAGCTCAGCTTCGCGTCAGCACGCGCGCAGCGACGGCTTTCCGCCGATGCGCGATCACGCGCCGCCCCATCCGGGATCAGCCGACATCGGTGCGGCCGCGCCGGTCGGCCCGCAGATTGGCGTAAAGCACATGGTTGCGCCAGCGCCCGGCGATTTGCAGATAGCTTTGCGCGACGCCTTCATATTTGAAGCCGGTCTTTTCCAGCACCCCGCGCGAGGCGGCGTTTTCCGGCAGGCAGGCGGCCTCGATCCGGCTGAGATCGAGCCGCGTGAAGGCGTGATGCACCATGGCCAGAATCGCCTCGCGCATATAGCCGCGCCGGGTGAAACGCTCGCCCACCCAATAGCCCAGCGTCCCGGCCTGCACCGGACCACGGCGGATATTGTCCAGCGTGATCGCCCCCAGCAACTGCTGATCCTCGCGCCGGAACATCAGCACCGGCAGCGCGGTGCCCTGCGCCTCGGCCCGGCTGGCCCAATAGACCCGGTTGGTAAAGGCCTTGCGCGAGAGATGGTCGTAAGACCAGACCGGCTCCCACGGGGCGAGGAAGCCCGCGCTTTCCGCCCGCAACTCGGCCCAGGCGCGATAGTCGGAATGCGCAGGCAGGCGCAGCGTCATGCGCTCGGTCTCGATGCGGACCTTGCGGCGCAGGCCGATCATGTCAGGCGGCCAGACGCTGACGGATGGCCTCCAGCCCCGGGGCATCGGCCACCGGACCATAAAGCGCCAGCGCCGCCTGCGACCCGGCCAGTTCGCCCGCATAGCGCCGCACATCGGCGGTGCCCACGGCGTCGATCCGCGCCACGGCCTCGTCCACATCCGGCACCCGGCCCCAGATCGACAAGAGCCGCGCATTGCGTTCGGCCCGGGCCGAGGGGCTTTCCAGCCCCATCAGCAACCCGGCCTTCAGTTGTGCCCGCGCGCGGGCCACCTCGGCCTCGGACATGTCATCGGCGGCGCGCTTCATCTCGTCCAGCGTCAGCAGCGTCAGATCGCCGATCTCCTCCTCCGAGGTGCCGGCATAGACGGTGATCGAGCCGGTATCCTCATAGGCGCCCGATTGCGCGAAGATCGAATAGCAAAGCCCCCGCTCCTCGCGGATTTTCTGAAAGAGCCGCGAGGACATGCCGCCGCCAAGCGCCGTGGAATAGACCTGCGCGGTATAGACATCGGGGTGGCGATAGCCCGGCGCCTCGAAGGCAAGGGCGAAATGCACCTGCTCCAGCGCCTTGACCTCGCGCCGTTCGCCGCCCATGAAGCGCGCGCCCTCCAGCAGCGGGTTGCCCACGGGTTTCAGCCCGCCAAAGATCGCCGTGGCCTGCGCCACGATCGCGTCATGATCCAGCCCGCCCGAGGCCGACAGGATCATCTGGTCCGGCCCGTAATGTTCACGCACGAAGCGCACGAGGTCATCGCGGCCAAAGGCGCTGACCCGTTCCGACGGGCCAAGGATGGTGCGGCCAAAGGGCTGGTCGGGGTAGCTGACTTCTTGCAGCCAGTCAAAGATGATGTCGTCAGGCGTATCGAGCGACTGGCCGATTTCCTGCAAGATCACATGGCGCTCGGTCTCGATCTCTTTCGGGTCGAATACCGGGTTCAGCACGATGTCGGAAATCACGTCCAGCGCCAGCGCCACATCGCCCGACAGGACGCGGGCGTAATAGGCGGTCATTTCCTTGGAAGTATAGGCATTGATATAGCCGCCGACATCCTCGATCTCCTCGGCGATGCGCAGGGCGCTGCGGGTCGCGGTGCCCTTGAAGGCCATATGTTCGAGGAAATGCGCGATGCCGTTCTGTTCGGCCCGCTCATGCCGCCCGCCCGCCGTGACCCAGACCCCGACCGAGGCGGATTTCAGCCCCGGCATATCCTCGGTCACGATGCGAAAGCCGTTGGGAAGCGTGGTGATGCGAAGCGTCAAGGAAACACCTGTGAACCTTGTGTGAACCCCGCGTTCTTACATCGCGGCCCCCCCTGGCGAAAGGGGCGGCGCAACGATTTGCGGGCTTGCGTTGGTTTCTGCCACGCGCGCCTGCCCCGGCATTTCCCGGGGCACGGCAAGGCCGCGTCAGATCCGCGCGCGGATCAGTGCCTGGATCGCGGCCAGATCGTTGGGCACCCGCGTCACCCGCTCGGGCCGGGCAAAGAGATCGGCCATGCGCGCGGGCAGCGCCGGGCGGTGGCCGGTCGCCTGTTCCACCGCATCGGGGAACTTGGCCGGATGCGCGGTGGCCAGCGTGATCATCGGCGCGGCGCCCAGATGTTCCTCGGCCACCTTCACGCCCACGGCGCTGTGCGGGCACAGAACCTCACCCGTGGCAGCGGCGATGGTGCGGATCGTGGCGCGGGTCTCCTCCTCGGAGCAGCGGCCCGAGTCGAATTGCGCGCGCAGCGCCTCCAGCGCACCCTGGCTGATGTGGAAACCGCCCGATTTCAATTCCGACATCAGCGCGGCCACGGCAGCGCCGTCCCGGCCATAGGCATCGAACAGCGCGCGTTCGAAATTGGACGAGACCTGAATATCCATCGACGGGCTGATCGAGGGTTTCACCCCGTCGGTCATGTAATCGCCCGAGCGCAGCGCCCGGTCCAGAATGTCGTTCTGGTTGGTGGCGATCACCAGCCGGTCGATCGGCAGCCCCATCTTGCGCGCGATATAGCCCGCGAAGATATCGCCGAAATTGCCGGTCGGCACGGTGAAGCTGACCTTGCGATGCGGCGCGCCCAGGCTGACCGCGCCCGCGAAGTAATAGACCACCTGCGCCAGAACCCGCGCCCAGTTGATGCTGTTCACCCCCGCCAGCCGCACGCCATCGCGGAAGGCGAAATCGTTGAACATGTCCTTCACGCGGGCCTGGCAATCGTCGAAATCGCCATCCATCGCCAGGGCATGCACATTGCCCTCGGCCGGGGTGGTCATCTGGCGGCGCTGCACCTCGGAGACCCGGCCATGCGGGAACAGGATGAAGACATCGACATTGGCAAGGCCCTTGAACGCCTCGATCGCCGCCGAACCGGTATCGCCCGACGTAGCGCCGACAATGGTGATCCGCTCGCCCGTCCGGGCCAGCGCCGCCTGCATCATCTGCCCGATGAGCTGCATGGCGAAATCCTTGAAGGCCAGCGTCGGGCCGTGGAACAGCTCCAGCAGGAAATGGTTGGGGCCAAGCTGCTTCAGCGGCGCCCGCGCGGCATGGCCGAACCCGGCATAGGCGCGCGCGATCAGGCCGCGGAACTCTGCCTCGGCAAAGGTGTCGCCCATGAAGGGGGACATGACGCGAAAGGCGATCTCTTCATAGGGCAGGCCGGCCAGGGCGGCGATCTCGTCCGGCGTGAAGGTCGGGATGGTCTGCGGCACATACAGCCCGCCATCGCGCGCCAGGCCCGTCATCATCGCTTCGCCGAAAGACAGCGCGGGCGCCTGCCCACGGGTGGAGATATACTGCATGTCTGCCCTCATATGGTCCGTTGCCTGATACGCCAGAGATAGGCGGCTGTCATCCCCAACCATGCCACCGCCAGCGAGAACCAGGTGATCGCATAGCCCAGATGATCGTTGCGAAAGGTGGCGGTGACGCCTTGGGCGCGGATGCCGTCGCCGGTATCTTCGCGCGCGACCAGCATCACCGGATCGGTGCCAAGCGCCGCCGCCATCGCCGCCACATCGCGCCCGAACCAGATATTGCGCCCCGTATCCGGCGCAGGGGTCGAGGCATTCACGTCATCGGGCCAGTTCAGATTGCCGGTGACCGTCAGGTCGCGCGGGGGGCGCGCGGCGGTCTTGGCCGCTTCGGGGATGAAACCGCGATCCAGCAGGATGCGCCGCCCATCGGCCAGATCGAAGGCGGTGATCACCAGAAAACCCGGCCCCTCGCCCTGGATCGAGGTCAGCACATGCAGCTCCGCCCCCGCGACCCGCCCCGCGGCGGTGACCGACAGATAGCGGTCGGTGTCGGGGTCGGGCTGCGCGGGCACCGGTACCGGCGCCTCCGCGATGCGGGCCTCGGCGCGGGCGATCAGCCCCTCTTTCCAATGCAGACGCTGCACCTGCCAACTGCCCAGCCCGATCAGGATCGCGGCGCCGATCAGGCCGAACAGCAAGGGAAGGATCATCCGGCGGTGCATGCGGGCCCCTGAAATGAAAAAGCGCGCGCCCGTCTTACAGGGCCCGCGCTTCCGAGGGAAGATGCCGGGGGCGGCAGGCGCCCCCGAACGCAGGGTCAGCCCTGACCCCAGACATAGACGGCGGCGAACAGGAACAGCCAGACCACGTCCACGAAGTGCCAGTACCAGGCGGCGGCTTCCAGCCCGATATGCTGTTCGGGGGTGAAATGGCCCTTCAGCGCGCGGATCAGGCAGACGGTCAGGAAGATCGTGCCGATCACGACGTGGAAACCGTGAAAGCCGGTCGCCATGAAGAAGTTGGCGCCGTAGATATTGCCGGCAAAGCCAAAGGCCGCGTGGCTGTATTCATAGGCTTGCAGCACGGTGAAGCACAGGCCCAGGATGATCGACAGCGCCAGGCCGTTCACCAGATCCTTGCGGTTGTTCTCATGCACAAGGGCGTGGTGCGCCCAGGTCGCGGCACAGCCCGAGCAGAGCAGGATCAGCGTGTTGATCAGCGGCAGGTGCCAGGGGTCGAAGGTCTGGATGCCCTCGGGCGGAAAGACGCCATCGACCAGCGGCGACATCGGCCCCATCGGATACATGGCATGCTTGAAGAACGACCAGAACCAGGCGGCAAAGAACATGACCTCGGACATGATGAACATGATGAAGCCATAGCGCAGGCCGATCCGCACGACCGGGGTATGGTCGCCGGTCTGGCCCTCATGCACCACATCGGCCCACCAGCCGAACATCACATACAGCACGCCGACAAAGCCCACGAGGCCCATCCACGGGCCCGAGCCGTGCATCCACAGCACCGCGCCGAACAGCATGACAAAAGCGGCGACCGCGCCCGCAAAGGGCCAGATCGACGGCGGAAGGACGTGATAGTCGTGATTCTTGGCGTGGGCCATGGTGGGTTCCCTCGTTGTTATCTCAGTTGACCGCCCCGCCTTGCGGGACCGCCAGCGCCGCCTGGTTTTCCGGCAGCGGGGTTTCGTGGAACGTGTAGGAGAGCGTGATCTCCTTCACGAACTTGCCCTCGGGATCGGTGACGATCTCGGGATCGACAAAAAACACGACCGGCATCACCGCGGTCTCGCCGGGGGCAAGCACCTGTTCGGTAAAGCAGAAGCATTCGATCTTGGTGAAATAGCCGCCCGCGGCATCGGGCGTCACATTATAGCTGGCGGTGCCGCCGACGGTGCGGTCGGTCGGGTTATGCGCCTCGTAAAAGGCCATGGCGTTTTCGCCGATGCGCACCCGCATCGAATGCTGCTGGGCCTTGAAGATCCAGGGCATGCCGGCCTCTTTCGAGGCGTCAAAGCGCACCAGCACGGTCTGTTCCAGCACGGTATCCGACCCCTGGCTTGCAACCGAGGTGGTGCCGGCAAAGCCGGTCACGCGGCAGAACCAGTCATAGAAGGGCACGGCGGCAAAGCTCAGCGCGCCCATGGTGACGGCGACGCCCACCAGCCAGGCCGCGGTGCGGTTCTGTGGCGACAGCTTCATTGCCCCGCCCCCTGCGCCGCATCGGCCGGCACCATCTCGGGCCGCGCGCTATGGTCAAAGGCCTGCATCGGATCGCCGCGGGTGACCTTGACCACGGTCAGGCCAAAGACCAGCACGACAAAGGCCGCCAGCACCAGCCCCAGCCCCAGATTGCGCCCCAGACGGCGCTGATGGATTTCGTGTTCCGTCCGCAGCGCCATCTTACCAGCCCCCCATGCCAAAGGATTTCAGCACCGCCTCCAGCAGGAAGGCGCTGAAATGCAGGAACAGGTAGAGCAGCGAGAATTTGAACACCGATTTCTCGGTGGCGTATTTGTCCGCCTCGGCCTGCGCCTCATCGCGGCGCCAGATGCGCCAGGCGCCCCAGAGGAAGCCCGCATTCAGCAGGACCGAAATCGCCAGATAGACCGGCCCGCCGATCGAGGTGAACCCCGCCGCCAGCGCGACCGGCGCCAGCAGGATCGTGTAGACCAGAATGTGATTGCGGGTGCTGCGCTTGCCATGGGTCACGGTCAGCATCGGCACGCCCGCGGCCTCATAATCGCTGTTCATGAACAGCGCCAGCGCCCAGAAATGCGGCGGCGTCCACATGAAGATCAAGAGGAACATCAGCACCGCCTCGACCGAGACCGACCCGGTGGCGCAGACCCAGCCGATCATGGGCGGAAAGGCCCCCGCCGCGCCGCCGATCACGATGTTCTGCGGCGTGGACCGCTTGAGCCACATCGAATAGATCACGACGTAGAAGAAGATGGTAAAGCCCAGCAGCAGCCCCGCCGCGACATTCGCCGCCAGCGCCAGCATCATCACGCTCAGCCCCGAGAGCGCGAGGCCGAGGCCAAGCGCCTCGCCGGCCTGCACGCGGCCCGCCGGGATGGGGCGGCCCTTGGTGCGGCGCATCACCTGGTCGATATCGGCATCCCACCACATGTTCAGCGCGCCCGAGGCGCCGCCGCCCAGGGCGATGAACAGGATGCAGGTGAAGGTGATGAAGGGATGGACCGGCACCGGCGCGACCAGCAGGCCCACCAGCGCGGTGAACACCACCAGCGACATGACACGCGGCTTGAGCAGCGCGACGTAATCGCCAAAGCCCGCCTCGCCGGTTCCGGCGGCGGTGCCTGTGCCCAGGCTTCCATTGGCGTGAATGTCGCTCATCCGTTCCTCCCGGTGGGTCAGGCGGCCCGTTCAACCGAACGCGCCGCCCCTGCCTTCCGTGCCGGCCCCAGGGCCGCTGATCAGTTGCTGGCCGCCAGTTGCACCGGCGCCTCGACCGCGACCGACGACAGTTGCACGTCGCCCGCCTTGGCCTTGGCCAGCCATTCGGCATATTTCGCCTCGGACACGACCTTGACGGTGATCGGCATATAGGCGTGGTCCTTGCCGCACAGCTCCGAACACTGGCCGAAGAAGATGCCTTCCATCTCGGGCTTGAACCAGAGCTGCGCCAGACGGCCCGGCACCGCATCCTGCTTCACGCCGAAGGCAGGGATGGTCCAGCTGTGGATCACGTCGGCGCCGGTGACCTGCATCACGACGGTCTTGCCGACCGGCAGCACGATGGCGGTATCGGTGGCCAGCAGATAGTCGCTGTCCTGATAGCCATATTGCGCCAGTTGATCACGCTCCAGCTTGAAGCTTTCAAAGGCGACCGGCTCCGACCCGTCATTTTCCGGGGTGATGCCGTCCTTGGTGTATTCATAGCCCCAATACCACTGGTAGCCGGTCACCTTGACCACGATATCGCCTTCCGGGATTTCCTGCTGCTTGAACAGCACCGGCAGCGAGAAGGTGAAGATGCCGACCAGGATCAGGATCGGAATCGCGGTCCAGGTGATTTCCAGCGGCGTGTTATGGGTAAAGGTCGCGGGCTTGGGATTGGCGCGCTGATTGAAGCGGGCAAAGCTGTAAAGCATCAGCGCCAGCACGAACAGCACGATCAGCCCGATGACCCAGTTCAGCGCCCCGTCCAGCCAGTGAATGTCGCGTGCCAGTTCGGTCGCGGCGGGCTGAAAGCCCATCAGGCCATCGACCGGCTTGCCGATCACCGGCAAATCCTGCGCCATGGCCGGCAGCGCAGCCATGGTCAGAGCGACGCCGGAAAGGGTCTTCATGAATCGCATCTGTCTCATCCCGTTCAGTGCGGCTTTATGTCCGCTTTTCGGCCATGCCCGTTTGCCGGGCAGAATCCCGTTGTTTCTCGCTGCCTTGAAACCATATTAGGCAACGGACGACAAGCAAAACCGTGCGACAATCCGCCGCCATTTGACATGGATCAAGGACGCCCCGATGACCGACAACCCTTTCCGCCCCTTCGACACTCTGCTGGATGAGGGGCGGGCGCTGGCCCTGCTGCGACAGGCTGTCGCAGGGGCGGAAGATGGCGAGATCTTCCTCGAACGCAAGCGCTCCGAGGCGCTGGTGCTGGATGATGGCCGCATCCGCACCGCCTCTTACGACGCCTCCGAGGGCTTTGGCCTGCGCGCCGTGCGCGGCGAGGTGGCGGGCTATGCCCATTCGACCGAGATCTCCGAAGCCGCGCTGAAACGCGCGGTAGAGACCGCGCGCCTGGCCGTGGGCGATGGCGGCGGCACCCTGGCCGCGGCGCCCATCGGCACCAATCGCCACCTTTATGGCGATGCCGATCCGATGGCGGATGCCAGCTTTGCCGGCAAGATCGACGTGCTGAAGGAAATCGACGCCTTCACCCGCG
Organism: Gemmobacter caeruleus; assembly: GCF_008271655.1. GTDB lineage: Bacteria > Pseudomonadota > Alphaproteobacteria > Rhodobacterales > Rhodobacteraceae > Gemmobacter > Gemmobacter caeruleus. Next base: position 51,558 of record NZ_VKKX01000052.1, on the reverse strand, counting down.
GCCTCGATCCCCGCGTGGTGCAGGTCTCGGCCACGATCAGCGCCGGCCTGCAAGAGGTGGAGATCCTGCGCCCAGAGGGGCTGCGCCTGCGCGATGTGCGGCCGATGGCGCGGCTGAACATCTCGGTCATCGTGGAACAGTCCGGGCGGCGCGAAAGCGGCGGCATGGGCGGCGGCGGGCGCTTTGGCCTGAAGGCGCTGCTCGATCCCGCGCATTGGCAACCCGTCGCACGCGAGGCCCTGCGCATCGCACTGGTCAACCTCGATGCCGAAGCGGCGCCGGCGGGGGTGATGGATATCCTGCTGGGGCCGGGCTGGCCCGGCATCCTGCTGCACGAGGCGATCGGGCACGGGCTGGAGGGCGACTTCAACCGGAAAAAGACCTCGGCCTTTGCCGGGCTGATGGGCCAGCGCATCGCCGCGCCCGGGGTCACGGTGCTGGATGACGGCACCCTGCCCGACCGGCGCGGCTCCATCAGCTTCGACGATGAGGGCACGCCGTCGAACCGCACCACGCTGATCGAGGACGGGGTGCTGGTGGGCTATATGCAGGACCGCCAGAATGCCCGGCTGATGGGCACGCACAGCACCGGCAACGGCCGGCGCGAGAGCTTTGCCCATATCCCGATGCCGCGCATGACCAATACCTACATGCTGGGCGGCGACACCGATCCCGCCGCGATCCTTGCGGATCTGAAGGACGGGATCTGGGCCGTGGGCTTTGGCGGGGGCCAGGTCGATATCACCAACGGGAAATTCGTCTTTTCCTGCACCGAAGCCTATCGGGTGAAGAACGGCAAGGTCATCGCCCCGGTCAAGGGCGCCACGCTGATCGGCGATGGCGCGACGGCGCTGCGTAATATCCGCGCGATCGGCAATGACATGGCGCTGGACCCCGGCATCGGCAATTGCGGCAAGGCCGGGCAATGGGTGCCGGTAGGGGTGGGCCAGCCCAGCCTGCTGATCGGCGGGCTGACCATTGGCGGCGCGGCGGCCTGAAACGTCACCGTGGCTGGGGCGCAGGGGGGGCTGTCTGCCCCCCACGGCCCTTCGGGCCTCCCCCCGAGGATATTTGTGAACAGATGAAGGGGCGGAAGCGCGCCTTGCCCTTCATCTGTTTCTAAATATCCTCAGGGGGTGAATTGAGCCGCAGGCTCAAGAGGGGGCGCGAGCGCCCCCTTCCCCGCCTCAGCCGCGCCGCGCGGCCTCGATCGTGGCGATGTCGATCTTGCGCATCTCCAGCATGGCGGTGAAGGCGCGCCGAGCCTCGTCGCCACCGGCGGCCATCGCTTCGGTCAACACGCGCGGGGTGATCTGCCAGTTCACGCCCCAGCGGTCCTTGCACCAGCCGCAGGCGCTTTCCTGTCCGCCATTGCCGGTGATCGCCTGCCAGTAACGATCGGTTTCGGCCTGATCCTCGGTCGCGATCTGGATCGAGAAGGCCTCGGATTGCGGAAAGGCCGGGCCGCCGTTCAGCCCGATACAGGCCAGGCCGCACAGGGTGAATTCCACCATCAGCACATCCCCTGCCTTGCCCGAGGGGTAATCGGCGGGCGCGCGATGGATATGGGTCACCGCGCTGTCGGGAAAGACCGTCGCGTAGAATTCCGCGGCGGCCTGGGCCTCGGTGTCATACCAGAGGCAGATCGTGGCCTTGGCCTGAGTCATGGCGCTTCCTTTCCGGCTGGGGGCCGGACCAGATTGCCATGAACCGCCGGCTCAGGCGAAGATGAAATCGCGGGCGACGAGGGTTTCGACCCAGGCGAATTCCACCAGCATGTCGGCGCCGCGGTCGCCATCGGCGTCGATCCGCAGCATATGGCCATCGTAATAGCACGAGGCCGTGCCGCCGCCGCGGAAGTCGAGCGTCTCGAACAGCATCGGCCCGAAGGCGCGCAGGTCGATACGGTCCGATCCGCTTTCGAATCCCTCGACGCGGTCGATGCTGCTGGCGTCGCGTCCGCTGTCGCCGGGGCGCAGCACGACGACATCGGCCGCCGCGCGTTCCTCCCAGAGCTGGATCAGGTCGGCGCCGGCATCGCCGCGCAGGGTATCGCCGCCCTCGCCGCCGACCAGCCGGTCATTGCCCGCACCGCCCAGAAGCCGGTCATTCGCCGCCCCGCCATAGAGCAGGTCAGCCCCTGCCCCGCCCTCCAGCCGGTCGGCCTGATCGTCGCCCGACAGCGTGTCGGCCCCGGTGCCACCGCGCAGCAGATCGCGCCCGGCGCCGCCGCCCAGCACATCATTGCCCGCGCCGCCATCCAGCGTGTCATGGCCGGTCTCGCCCCAGATGCGGTCGCGCCCGGCCTGGCCCCAGGCGCGGTCATTGCCCGCCCCCGCGCCGATCTCGTCGGCCCCGGCGCCCCCCAGGATACGGTCGCGCCCCGACCCTGCGGCGATGCTGTCATTGCCGGCACCGGCATAGAAGGTCTCGTGCCGGGCATTGGCGAAATAGGCGCTGTAGGTGCCGGTGGCCAGCATGTCATTGCCGCCCCCGCCCAGCACCACGCTGCGCCCGTTCAGGAAATAGTTGAGCCAGCCCGCCGCGTCGGCGATGCGCTCGTTCTGGTTGCCATCCTCATTGGCATAGCGCCCGTCCTCGATGCGAAAGCCGAAATGGTAAAAGGCGTCGGCCACGGTGTCGATGAAATCGCGGCCGCGGAATTGCCGGGTGCCGCCGTCATCCTTCACAAGGTGAAAGCCGGTTTCCAGATCACCATTGTCATTGCCATGGGCCAGCCAGAACTGCCGCCACGGCTCGGCGTTGCGCGGCAGCCAGAGCGCGTCGGAGATGCGCTGCATGTCCGCCGCCGTCAGCAGACCGTCGGCATTGACGCCGGTCTGTTCGATCATCGACAGCAGGATCCGGTTCATCTTGCCCGCAGCGGCCACGCCACGGTCGATCTGGCCGGCGGGGGTTTCGGCGCGCAGGCCGGGATCGCTGGAGACAGCGGTGAGAATATCGGAAAGCGGCATGGCGGGCCCTTGCTCGGGAAACGGGATCGGGAGGGGTGAAGCGCAGTCAAACGGCCGAAAGCGGCAAAATCGTGACAGGCGCCGGGGGCAGCCCCGGATCATCGTCCCTTGTGGCGCGGAAGCCGCGCCCATGCCAGCCGCCATTGCGCGGCACCGGCGGCGTCGGCGCCCTTTGGCGCAGCCGCCGCCACCCGATCAGCGCCCGCCCGCCGATCAGCGCCCGAACTTGCCCTTGAGCGCGTCGGCAAAGGCGTTGCCCGCCCCGCCCTTCGGCCCCGACGACATCGGCCCGCGCGGCGCGGGCTTGCCGCCCTTCGGCCCCTGTGGCCCGCGTTCGGCGGCGCGGTCGCGCGCGCTTTCGCGGGCATCGGCGCTGTCCTTGCGCATGGTCAGGCCGATACGCTTGCGCGGCACGTCCACCTCCACCACCCGGACCTGCACCACATCGCCGGCCTTCACCACCTCATGCGGGTCTTTCACGAAACGGTCGGCCAGCTGGCTGACATGGACAAGTCCGTCCTGATGCACGCCGATATCGACAAAGGCCCCGAAGGCCGCCACGTTGGTCACCGTGCCTTCCAGCATCATGCCGGGCTTCAGATCCTTGATATCCTCGACCCCGTCGGTGAAGGTCGCCGTCTTGAAGCTGGGGCGCGGGTCACGGCCGGGCTTTTCCAGTTCCGACAGGATGTCCTGCACGGTGGGCAGACCGAATTTCGCGTCGATGAATTCGCGCGGGTTCAGGCGTTTCAGGGCGGCGCTGTCGCCCATCAGGGCGCGGATATCCCGCCCGCAGGCGGCGACGATGCGGCGCGCCACGTCATAGGCCTCGGGGTGGACAGAGGAGGCGTCAAGCGGTTCCTTCCCGCCGGAGATGCGCAGAAAGCCCGCCGCCTGTTCAAAGGCCTTCGGCCCCAGCCGCGCGACCTTGAGCAATTCGCGCCGCGTGGCAAACGGCCCGTTCGCGTCGCGATGCGCCACGATGCTTTCGGCCAGCCCCGGCCCCACGCCGGAGACCCGCGCCAGCAAGGGCGCGGAGGCGGTGTTGAGATCGACCCCGACCGCGTTCACCGCGTCTTCCACCACCGCATCCAGTTGCCGCGCCAGGCGGTGCTGGTCCACATCATGTTGATACTGGCCGACGCCGATGGATTTCGGCTCGATCTTCACCAGTTCGGCCAGCGGGTCTTGCAGGCGCCGCGCGATGGACACCGCACCGCGCAGCGACACGTCCAGCCCCGGAAATTCCTTCGCCGCCAGTTCAGAGGCGGAATAGACCGAGGCGCCGGCCTCGCTGACCACCACCTTGACCGGCTTTTCGCCCGGCAGATGCGACAGCAGCTCCGCCACCATCTTTTCCGTCTCGCGGCTGGCGGTGCCATTGCCGATGGCAATCAGCTTGACCCCGTGTTTCGCGATCAGTTGCGCAATCGCCACCTGCGCGCCGCGCAGGTCGTTTTTCGGCTGGAACGGATAGACGGTATCCGTCGCCAGCAGCTTGCCGGTCGCATCGACCACCGCCACCTTCACCCCGGTGCGGATGCCCGGATCAAGGCCCATCGTCGCCTTGCCCCCCGCCGGTGCCGCCAGCAGCAAATCCTTGAGATTGCGCGCAAAGACGCGGATCGCCTCCTCCTCGGCGCGGTCGCGCAATTCGCCCATCAGATCGAGCGTGAGCGAGGTTTTCAGCTTGACCCGCCAGGCCCAGCTTGCCGCCTCGCGCAGCCATTGGTCGCCGGCGCCCTGCCCGCCGGCCTCTAGCGCCGCGCCGCAGATGCGTTCGCAGGGCGACTGGCCGCGCGGGGCGTCAGGGTCCACCTCCAGATCCAGCGACAGCACGCCCTCGTTCCGGCCACGCAGCATGGCCAGCACGCGATGCGACGGCGCGGTGTCCCATTTTTCGCGATGCGCGAAATAATCCGAGAATTTGGCGCCCTCGACCTCTTTCCCCGCCACGACGCCGGCCGCGATCTCGGCCGCCTGTTTCATATGCCCGCGCAGCCGGCCCAGCAGATCGGCGTTTTCGGCCAGACCCTCGGCCACGATGTCGCGCGCGCCTTCCAGCGCGGCCTTCACATCGGGCACCGCCTCGGAGATGTAGCCCGCCGCCAGCGCCGCAGGATCGGCGCGGCGGTCGGCCAGAATGGCCTCGGCCAGCGGGCCAAGGCCGTTCTCGCGCGCGATCATGGCACGGGTGCGGCGCTTGGGCTTGTAGGGCAGATAGATGTCTTCCAGTTCGGCCTTGGTTTCGGCCCGGGCGATGCTGGCGGCCAGATCGTCGGTCAGCTTGCCCTGTTCGGTGATCGAGCCCAGGATCGCCGCGCGCCGTGCCTCCATCTCGCGCAGGTAGGTCAGACGGTCGGCCAGGGTCCGCAGTTGCGTGTCATCCAGGCCCCCCGTCACCTCCTTGCGATAGCGCGCGACGAAGGGCACCGTGGCGCCGCCGTCCAGCAGTTCGATCGCGGCCCCGACCTGCGCGGGCTGGGCGCCGATCTCGCGGGCGATGACAAGGGGAATGCGGCGGGCGGCGTCCTGAATCATGATGGTCCTTCCTCGGGTCGGGGGGCGACCATAGCCCGCCCGGTGGCAGGTGCAAGCGGCCTAGCCGCGCCCCAGACGACAGCGATGCGCCAGGCGGGTAAAGGTCGGCTCATACCAGCGGGCCGACAGGGCGGCGAGGCCCAGCACCCCGCCGAAATACAGCACGCCCGTCGCAAGGGTCAGCGCGGCGGGCGGCAGGAACCCCAGCTTCGGCACGATATTGTAAAGCGCCAGGATGACGACCCACTGGATCAGGTAGATGCCATAGGACACCTCACCCAGCCAGACCATCGGGCGGCTGGCCATGATGCGGGCGATCCGGCCGCGGTCGCCGGCACAGGCCCAGACCATCACCGCCATCGGCACCAGCCAGCACATCTCGGGGGTGGAAAGCGCGATCAGCGCCACGAAAGCCGCCAGCGCGCCACCCTGCCACCAGCCCGCCGCCGCACCGGCACGGTGCCGCGCCGCCAGTGCGGCCAGCAGCATGCCCAGCGGAAAGGCCACCAGCCCGCGCAGCCAGACATGGCGCGATCCGGTCACATGCAGATCGAGACTGCCCGCCCCCAGCGGCCAGAGCAGCGCGACCCCCGCCAGGCTCAGCCCCGCCAGCACAAGCCAGCCGCCGCGCCGACCCAGGAGCAGCACCAGAAGCGGAAAGGCCAGATAGGCGCCGAACTCCACCGAGATCGACCAGCTCGGCGCGTTCAGCACATAGCGCTCCGACAGGCCCCAGGCATGGGCCAGCACCAGTTGCGGCCCCAGCTGGCCCGCCTCCTCCGGTGTCAGGTGAAACCGCAGGATCGCCAGAATCGCGACCAGCGTCGCCAGATGCAGCGGATAGATCCGCGCCAGCCGCCGCAGCAGGAAACAGCCGCAATTGCGCAGGCTCAGACCGCCCGCGAAATCGGCGGCATAGACATGGGTCAGGATGAACCCGCTGAGCAGAAAGAAGAAATCCACCGCGATATGGGTATGGGGCAGAAACCAGCCCGGGGCGAAAATCTCGGTGAAATGACCGATGGCCACCGCCGAGGCGGCCAGCCCCCGCAACCCTGCATGACTCGCAATCATCGCCACCGCACACCTCATGCGCCGCCTGATCCTTCGTCGTCCAAGGCGCGTCACAAAGCAATGGAAAGCTGCAAAAGCCAAAAGGCCCCGCGTCGCCGCGGGGCCTTTGGAAGATGGTACCGACTCCCCGGCTCGAACGGGGGACCCCCAGATCCACAATCTGGTGCTCTAACCTACTGAGCTAAGTCGGCACTGGCGGCGATTTAGCCCCCCGGGCCGGCGATTGCAAGCCCCCCTCGCGCTTGCTTTCGCGCTTTTTCGGCGCTACCCCCGCAGGAAGCAAGCGGAGGCCACCATGAGCATCAACAACCAAAGCGAGATTGCCGCCAATCTGCAAATCGGGCCGACCGATCAGGGGATGGTGCGAATCTATGTCGAGGCCGAAGGCGGGGTAGACCTGCCGCTGGATTTCGATCCCGACGAAGCCGAGGAAATCGCCGAGGAGCTGCGCGCCGCCGCCGAGGCCGCCCGCGCCATGGGTGCCCCCGCCCCTAAGGGGAAAAAGCGCTGAGCCGCCCCACCCCCGCCGGATCGCGCAGCGCTTGCAGGCGCAGCGCGGCATGGCGGGCGAATTTCTGCATCATGACCTTGCGCCGCGCCCCCGCCAGCGGCGTTTCCGGCGCCATGCGCAGGATCTCGGCATCGTAATCGTCGCCGATGATGAGACCGCTTTCCGCCGGCAGGATCTCCACCGGGAAATCGGCATCCACCGCCCAGAAAAAGCGGTCGCACCATTCCAGATAATTCTGCCATTTGCGGTCGGCGGCAAAATCGGCGCGGCCGGATTTACATTCGACCACCCAGACCTCGCCCCGGGGGCCAAGCGCCATCACATCGACCCGCAGCCCCGGCGCGGGCACCAGTTCCTCCACCGTGACAAAGCCGTGATGCAGCAGATGGCGGCAGACCCCGCGCGCAAGCCGCTGGCCCGGCGTCAGGGACGGGCCGGGCATGGGCATGGCAGGCGGGGGGGCGGTCTGGTCCATGGCACGAATATGAACGAAGCATGAACACATGGCAAGCCCCGCCGGCGGGGCGGGCCTTGACAGCCGCCGCCCGCGCCGACGACCCTGCCGCGGTTCAAGACGGAGAGATTTGCATGACCTGCCTGACCCGGGCCGCCCTGGCCCCGCTTTGCGCCTTTGCGGTGCTGACCGCCCTGCCCGCCGCCGCGCTGACCGTGGCCGATTGCACCACCCATCAGGGCTGCACCTGCGCCGAGACGCCGCTTTCGCCCGAGGAGGCGAGCCTCGTGATGGGGATCGACACGCCCGCCAATGCCGCCGCGATGATCCTTGTCGTGCAGGATGGCACCGGCATCTGGTCGCCGCTGAGCGCAGAGGATATCGACATCACCGCCGGCGGCGACGGCAGCTGTGCCGGCCCCCTCGTGCCCGAAGACGGCGTCTGGACCACGCAATCGACGCTCAACACCCTGTCCTGCGGGCCGGGCACCGCGATGATGCGCCAGATGATCGAAGGCAACCTGAACCGCGAAAAGCCGGTGCGGGTGACCTGGGGCGGTCGCTTTGACGGCGCCCGCTGGCGCGATGCCTGGCTGGCCGCCAACCCCGACCCGGAGGCGACGCGCCCGACCTGGACCCGTGTCTCGGAGGTGGAACTGACCGGGGCCGACCGGCTGCCCGGCATGACCAGCAGCTATCGCATGGTGCTGCTGACGCCGCGCAGCTTTCGCATGGATTGGGACATGCAGGCGGTGAACGATGCCGGGCCCTGCACCTGGTCGGTCACCAACCGCGTGCGCAAGACCGCCGACTGACCGCGGCGGCGATGCCCCCTTGCCCCGAGGCCGCGCCACGCCTATCTCTGGGCGTGGCGGGTGCTGCTCCTCGCGTGCGGGACACTTTTCCAGTGGCCGATAAGCAAGCGAACGGGGGCTGGCTCTGGCAGGATCCTGGTCCTGCTACCTGGTTCCCACCTGAGACCTCTGGCTCTCGGGAAAACACCGTCGCCCACGGTTGCTGCGGGCCCGCCACATGCCCCTTTTTCGACGAAAAAGGGGGCAGGTTTCCCTGCCCCGAAGTGCGATGAAAAAGTCGGGGATCGCCGGGGGTCAGAACCCCATGACCAGCGACACGCCCAGCTTGTTGTCGGTGCGGATCGCGCGCGCCTCGTTATATTCGGTCAGATAGCTGACCCGGGTCGCAAAGGCGTCGGACATCTTGAAGTTCACGCCCAGATCGTTGTTCACCCGCAGCGCCGTGTCGGAATAGAGGACATCGGTGTCATTGGTGGCAAAGACGTTGTCGTTGAACTTGTAGAAGAACCGCGACGAGGCGATGTAGCCGGTTTCCGTCTCGCTGGCGCCGGTGCCATCCTTGAGATAGCTCACCCCGATACCCGCCTGCACACGCCAGGTCATGTCGGGGGTGTTCACCACGCGGTAGCCGGGGCCGAAGCCGAGGAAGGCGTCGGTCTGGGTATCGGCCGCGGTCGAGGCCAGGCCATCGGTTTCCACGCGGCCCAGGGCAAAGGCGTAGAAATTGTCGTTGAAGTAATAGTTGGCGTCATAGACGCCCAGCACATCTTCCTTGGTCTTCGCGTTGTTGTCCTCGGCAAAGTCGAGCGCGATGCCGACATTCTGCACCCAGTTGCCCGAGGCATAGCGCAGACGCGCGCCGGCCGAGAATTCCTGGCTTTCATTGTTGCCGGTCTTGCCGGAATAGCCCAGCGAGGCCGAGCCCGACAGGCCCTGGCGGTATTCCGGGTTGCCAAAGCGCGCGGCATCCTCGGCGCGGGCCAGATCGTCATTGACCGCATCGGTCACGTCGTCGATGCGGTCATCCAGCGCATTGGTGCCCACCAGTTCGCCCTGGGCGAAGGCGGGGGCGGCCAGCAGCAGCACGAGGGTCGAGGCGCCGGCAAGGCGGAGGGTCTGTTTCATGATCCCGTATCCTTTCAGTTGCGGATGCGTCCGGCGGTCCTGACGCCGGGCTGTGGCGAGGACTTGACCATGATCCGGCCCCATTCAAGCCACCGGTTTGCACAGGCGAAAAACCCGCGGAAGGCCGCGGATTTGCCCGACCGGAACCCGCGGTTCACAGCCAGAATCACCTTCGTTTCACAGGCTTACGCTAGGTCACGCAAACCGCGTGCGCGCCGGGCAACACATTGCCCAAAAACGAAAAAGCCCGGGTCACCCCGGGCTTTGCGTCCTGAGTCGCGCGCCTCAGCGCCGCAACTGCGCCGGGCGGCGGGTTTCGGCCACCCGCACCGGTGCCGGCGTCAGGGCGGGCGCCCGGGTGCCGCCGCCGGGCCGGTCCTCGGTCTCGGCCTGGCGCATCACCGCGATGGCGAATTGCGCGCCGGCAAAGATCACCCCGTTCGAGACGAAAAGCATCAGCCCGCCGATCCAGCCATGCCGGGTTTCCAGCACCAGATGGCCCAGCCCGCCGATATTCAGCCAGACCAGAGCCGCGACAAAGATCGCCGAGAGGACATAGCCGATGGCGACATTGACGATATAGAGCCTGACAAGCTTTGGCATGGCGATTCCCCCTTGGGCCGGATGACGGCATGGGGCCATGCTAACATTCCATTTCCTGCATGCCAGTGCCAAAGCGTCGCAAGGGGCCGGCGCCGGGCCGATCAGCGGGTCTCTGCCGCAAATTCCAGCACGATGCCGCCAGGCCCGGTCAGGATCAGCCGGTCGTCCCGCTGTTCGATCGCGGTCACACCGGAAAGTGCTGCGAAATAGGCGGCCTCTTGCGGCAGGGCGGGACAGGCCATTTCGGTGGCGCCGATCTGCGGCAGGCGGAACGCGCGGCCCTGTCCCTCACGTTGCGCGAACCAGCGGTTGCAGGGCCCCTGCCCGCCAACCTGACCGCCGCCCTCAAGGCGCAGCGTCGCCGGCGCTGGCAGTGGCCGCAGGCTGCCGCCGATCAGATGCCAGTCGGTCGCCGCAGGCGCGTCGGCAGGGGCATCCGCCGCGCGATCGCAGGCCGCAAGGCCGGTCAGAGCCGCCACCAGCAGCGCGGAAATGGTCAGGGTTTTCATCTTCGCCTCCGTCAAGCGGACCTCGGTCCGGCACATCGGCAGTAAGACGCGGCGGGCAAGTGCATTCCTTGGCCCCGCCGCGATATCTTTTCAGGCAAAGGCTGCGGGCTTTTCCTCGCGCGCCATGTGATCGAGCACGGCGTTGACGAATTTCGGCTCCTTGCCGTCTTCAAAGAACGCCTTGGCCACATCGACGAATTCGGTGATCACCACCTTGGGCGGCGTGTCCATGGTCACCAGTTCGGCCCCGGCGGCGCGGAACAGCGCGCGCAGGACCGGGTCGATGCGGTCGATCGGCCATTTCGCCACCAGGGCGCGGTCGGTCATCTGGTCGATCTTGGCCTGCCAGTTCACCGCGCCATCCACCAGCGCGCGGAAATGACGCTGATCGCCCTCGGCCATTGCCACGCCATCCTCGAAGACCTCGCCAAAGCGGTGGTCGGAAAATTCGCGCACGATACGTTCGACGGTCTGGCCCGAGCTTTCCATCTGGAACAGCGCCTGCACGGCAAAGAACCGCGCGGCGGACCGCATCTGCCGCTTGTCGGAGCCGCCGCTCATACCCGCACCCCTTCCTCGACGCGAAAGCCGATGCCCTTGCGCGCGCCCGACCAGCGACGGGCCAGCGCGATCAGGTGCAGTGCGGCGGCGGCGGCGCCACCGCCCTTGTCCTGCCCCGCCACTTCGGCACGCACCTCGGCCTGGGCGCGGTTTTCCACCGTCAGGATGCCATTGCCGATACAGGCGCCTTGCAGCCCCAGCAGGGTGATCGCCCGGCTGGAATCGTTGCAGACCGTGTCGTAATGCGTCGTCTCGCCCCGGATCACGCAGCCAAGCGCGACATGGCCGTCATAATTCGACAGCCGCTCGGCCATGGCGATGGCGGTCGGGATTTCCAGCGCGCCGGGCACCTCGATCACCTCGCTCGTGCCGCCCGCGGCGGCGACGCGGGCCTGCGCCCCGGCGACCAGCTGATCGGTGATGTCCTTGTAATAGGGCGCCACCACGATCAGGATTTTCACCGGCTTGTCAAAAACCGGCAGCGGCAGGGTGTAATGCTGTTCATTCGCGGCCATGGCTTACTCCGAAATCGCGCGGGTGCCGGCAATGGTCAGGCCATAGGCATCGAGGCCCACGACCTTGGGCGCCTGATGATTGGTGACCAGCGTGATCTGGCTGAGGCCAAGTGCCGCCAGGATCTGCGCGCCCAGCCCGTATTGCCGCAGCGTCTGCGGCGCGGCCTCGCTGCCATCGGCCAGACGGGTCGCGGTATCGCGAAGCAGCACGACGACGCCGCGCCCGGCCTCGGCGATCAGCTTCATCGCGCCCGAAAGCTCGCCCACGGCGCCGGCATCGCCGATGCCCAGCACATCCGCCAGCGGATCCAGCGCGTGCATCCGCACCAGAACCGGGTCGGCAGTGGCGATATCGCCCTTGGTCAGCACGACATGTTCGCCGCCCTGCGCGGCATCCGAAAAGATGCGCATCACCCAGTCGCCGCCATGGGCGGAGCTGACCCGCTTGACCGCGCGTTCCTTGACCAGATTGTCATGCCGCCGGCGATAGGCGATCAGGTCGGAAATGGTGCCGATCTTCAGCCCGTGCTTTTGCGCGAACTGCACCAGATCGGGCAGGCGCGCCATGCTGCCATCATCCTTCATGATCTCGCAGATCACGCCGGCCGGTTTCAGCCCGGCCAGCCGCGCGATATCGGTCGCGGCCTCGGTATGGCCGGCGCGCACCAGAACGCCACCCTCACGCGCCCGCAGCGGAAAGATGTGGCCCGGCGTCGCGATATCCTGCGGCCCCTTGGCGTCATCAATCGCCACCGCGATGGTCAGCGCGCGGTCATGGGCGGAAATCCCGGTCTCCACCCCCTCGCGCGCCTCGATCGAGACGGTAAAGGCGGTTTCATGGCGCGAAGAATTCTTGGAGGCCATCAGCGGCAGGCCAAGCGCGTCGATCCGCGCGCCCGACATGGTGAGGCAGATCAGCCCCCGCCCATGCGTCGCCATGAAATTCACGGCGGCGGCGTCGCATTTCTCGGCCGGGATCACCAGATCCCCCTCATTCTCGCGATCCTCGTGATCGACCAGGATGAACATCCGCCCGGCGCGGGCATCCTCGATGATCTCCTCGACCGAGGCTATGGCGTCCGAATAGTCACTCGACATCTGGCGCGTCTCTCATGTGCTGTTTGTCGTGCAATAGCGCGGGCGGGCGGCAAAGGCCAGTGCCCGCGCGCCCTTCCGCCGCGCAGGCGCTGTGCGGCGGCGATCAGCCCCAGTCCAGCACCACCTTGCCCGACAGGCCCGACCGCATCACCTCGAACCCTTCGGCGAAATCCGCCACCTTGAAACGATGGGTGATGACCCGGCGGATATCGAGCCCGTTTTCCAGCATGGCGATCATCTTGTACCAGGTTTCAAAGATCTCGCGGCCGTAGACGCCCTTGATGGTGATCGCCTTGAAGACGATGCGCGACCAGTCCACCGGCGATTTGCCCGGCGGGATGCCCAGCATGGCGATGCGCCCGCCCATGACCAGTTGTTCGACCATCTGGTCCAGCGCGGCCTGATTGCCGCTCATCTCCATGCCCACGTCAAAGCCCTGGGTCATCTTCAACCGCGCCTGCACGGATTTCAGATCCTCGGTCGCCACATTGACCGGCACCACATCGGCCACCTGCCCGGCCAGCTCCAGCCGCGTGGGGTTCACATCGGTAATGACGACATGGCGCGCGCCCACATGCCGCGCCACCGCCGCCGCCATGATGCCGATCGGCCCCGCGCCGGTGATCAGCACATCCTCGCCCACCAGATCGAAGCTGAGCGCGGTATGGACCGCATTGCCCAGCGGATCGAGGATGGCGCCGATCTCGTCATCAATCGCATCCGGCAGGGGCACCACATTAAAGGCCGGCAGGCGCAGATAGGTGGCAAAGGCGCCGTGTTCATTCACGCCGATGCCGCGCGTCTCCGGGTCGAGATGGAACTTGCCGGCGCGCGATTGCCGCGAATGGCGGCCGATCAGATGCCCCTCGCCCGAACAGCGCTGGCCAATCGCCAGATCGGTCACATTGCGCCCGATCTCCACGATCTCGCCCGCGAATTCATGGCCGGTGACCAGCCCCAGCGGCACGGTGCGCGCCGCCCATTCATCCCAGTTCCAGATATGGATATCAGTGCCGCAAATGCCGGTCTTGCGGATGCGGATCAACACGTCATCCGGCCCGATTTCCGGCACAGGCCGCGTCTCGGCCCAAAGCCCGACCTCGGGTCTGGCCTTTACCAGCGCTTTCATCTCGTTCGTCATGCCAATGCCCCCACTGCCTTGCCCGCCGCGCGAAAGGCCTCCAGCGCGAAATCCAGATCCTCCCGCGTCAGCCGCGCATTCATCTGCGTGCGGATCCGCGCCTGCCCCTTCGGCACCACCGGAAAGAAGAACCCCGCCACATAGACGCCGCGATCATAGAGCGCCGCGGCCATGTCCTGTGCCAGCCGCGCCTCGCCCAGCATGACCGGCACGATCGGATGTTCGCCCGGCAACAGCCGGAACCCCGCCGCCTCCAGCCCCGCGCGCCAATAGCGGGCATTGTCGAAAAGCTGCGCCCGCAGATCGTCCGCCGCCTCGACAATATCGAGCGCGGCAAGACCCGCCGCCACCACGGCGGGCGGCAAGGCATTGGAAAACAGATAGGGCCGCGCGCGCTGCCGCAGCAGATCAATCACCGGCTGCGGCCCGGCGATATAGCCGCCCAGGGCGCCGCCCAAAGCCTTGCCCAGCGTGCCGGTCAGGATATCGGCCGCAACCCCGGCATGCGCCGGCGTGCCGCGCCCCTGCGGACCCATGAAGCCCGTGGCATGGCAGTCATCCACCATGACCATCGCGCCGTAACGGTCCGCCAGCGCGCGGATCTCGCCCAGCTTCGCCAGATAGCCATCCATCGAGAAGACACCATCGGTGGCCACCAGAATGAACCGCGCGCCGTCAGCCCGGGCCGCCTGCAATTGCGCCTCCAGATCCGCCATGTCGGAATTGGCATAGCGATAGCGCTTGGCCTTGCACAGACGGATCCCGTCAATGATGCTGGCATGGTTCAGCGCGTCCGAGATCACCGCATCTTCCGGCCCCAGCAGCGGCTCGAACAGGCCGCCATTGGCGTCGAAACAGGCCGCAAAGAGGATCGCGTCCTCCATCCCCAGAAAACCCGCGATCCGCGTCTCAAGCGCCCGGTGCATGTCCTGCGTGCCGCAGATGAACCGGACCGAGGCCATGCCATAGCCTTGCCCCTCCATCGCTGCCGCCGCCGCCGCGACCAGGCGCGGATCATCCGCCAGCCCGAGGTAATTATTGGCGCAAAGGTTCAAGAGCAGCCGCCCCGCCACCTCCACATGCGCCCCCTGCGGCCCATGGATCAGCCGCTCGCGCTTCATCAGCCCTTCGGCCTCGATCCCCGCCAATACCTCGCCCAGATGCGCCAGAAACGCCGCCCGCCCGACTTCCGTCATGATACCCTCCATTCCGCAATAACGGATACATGCCCGAAACCAACCGATCCGTCAATATAGCGGATCACCTCCGCAAAAACGGATGCCGTCTTTATTCTCAAAAATATCCTGCGGGGGCCGGCGGGCAAAACCCCCGGCCCGCACCCTCAGCTGTCCTGCACGATCAGAATGGCGCGCGCCGCCCCCTCCGCCCGGATCGCATGTGCCCGATCCGCCGCATAGCGCGCGGTATCCCCGGGGCCCAGGCGCTCCGCCTCCTCCCCGCTCTCCACCGTCAATCGCCCCTCGATCACCGCCAGATGCTCGCGGCATCCCGGGCGATGCGGGTCCGAGACCAGGGCACCGCCCGGCGCGAAATCCAGCTCATAGACCTCATGCTCGCCCACACTTTCCGGGGCCGAGAGGATGCGGATCCGCACGCCGTCGCCGCGGCCCGCAATGACCGGCGCCGCCTCGGCGCGGATCACCTCGATCCCCGGCCGGGGCCGCCCCTCCAGCAGCCCCGCGAAATCCACCTGCAAGGCCTGGGTCAGGTTCCACAGCGTCGCCACGGTGGGCGAACTTTCCCCCCGCTCGATCTGGCTCACCATCGAGCGCGAGACGCCCGACAGCTTGGCCACCGCATCAAGGCTCAACCCGCGCGCCCGCCGCGCATCGCGCAGCCGCGTGGCCAGCCGGTCATGGATTTCGGATCGCGGGTTCATGCGCCATTCTCACGCGCCCGCCGCCGCGCCGCAAGCTGCAAATTTTCGTCGAAAATTTGCCTATGTCCCGCAAAATGTGCGGAACTGGCCGGCGAATTCCTGTGGCGCCGGCAGGGCCCAGGCCTCCAGCCCCGGACGCTCCACATAAGGGTCGGCCAGCACCTCCAGCAGCCGCAGGAACGGCGCCATCTGGCCCGCCTCCGCCGCTGCCAGCGCCTCCTCGACCCGCTGGTTGCGCGGGATGTAGATCGGGTTCGCCGTCTCCATCCGCGCCGCGGCATCCGGCGCGCGCCGGGCCAGCCAGCCCGGCCACCAGCGCGCCAGCGCCTCCGGCTCGGCCCACAGCCCGCGCAGGCTATCCGGCCCCTCGGCCCGCGCCAGCCTGCGAAAGCCCAGCGTCCAGTCCGTGCCGGTCAGCGCGGCCAGGAACTCCTCGACCAGCGCGGCATCCCCCTCGGCCGCCTCCGCCAGCCCGAGCTTGGCCCGCATCACCGCCAGCCATTCCGCCCGATAGCACCCTGCGATCCCGGCCAGCCGTTCATTCGCCAGCTCGATCGCCCGCGCCTCCGAGGTGTCGAACAGCGGCACCAGCGTCTCGGCCAGCCGTGCAAGGTTCCAGCCCAGGATCAGCGGCTGATTGCCATAGGCATAGCGGCCCTGATGGTCGATCGAGGAAAACACCGTGCCGGGGCTATAGCCTTCCATGAAAGCACAGGGGCCATAGTCGATGGTCTCGCCCGAGATCGTCATGTTGTCGGTGTTCATCACGCCATGGATGAAGCCAAGCCCCATCCATTGCGCCACCAGGCGCGCCTGCACCGCGATCACCGCGTCAAACAGCGCGAGATAGCGATTTTCCGCGCCTGCCGCCTGCGGGTGATGGCGGGCAATGGCGTAATCGGCCAGCGCCCTGACCTGATCCGACTGGCCGCGCGCGGCAAAGAATTCGAAGGTGCCGATGCGCAGATGGCTGGCGGCGACGCGGGTCAGCACCGCGCCGGGCACTGCGCGATCGCGCAAGACCTGCCGCCCCGTCGCCACGGCGGCCAGCGCGCGGCTGGTCGGCACCCGCAGCGCCGCCATCGCCTCGCCCATCAGATATTCGCGCAAGACCGGCCCGATGGCCGCCAGCCCGTCGCCCCGCCGCGAAAACGGCGTGGGGCCCGACCCTTTCAGCGCAATGTCGCGCCGCTGGCCGTGGCGGTCGATCAGCTCGCCCAGCAACAGCGCGCGCCCGTCGCCCAGTTGCGGGGAAAAGCCGCCGAACTGATGCCCGGCATAGGCCTGGGCCACCGGCTCCGCACCCGGCGGCGGGCGGTTGCCCGACAGCACCTCGGCCGCGCTTTCGCGCAGCGCCACCGGATCAAGCCGCAGTTCGCGCGCCAGATCCTCGTTCAGGATCAAGAGCTTTGGCGCCGGCACCCGAGCCGGGGCCTGCGCCACATAGGTGCCCGGAAGATCGCGCACATAGCTGTTGTCGAAATGCCAGTCCATCCGCGCGCCCTCCGCCACTTGCCCTGAAGATATGGCCCGCAAGGCCCGGGCAACAAGTTCAGCCGAAGATCCGCTCGGCCGGCAGGTAATAGCCCAGCTTGCCGGCGGCGCACCATTCCGTCTCAAAGGGCGCATCGCCGACCAGCACCACGCCACCCGCCTTGAAACCGCCATGCGCGGCCCGGATCGCGGCCCGAGCCTCGGCAAAGCTGCCATAGGGGCGCGGCGCGGCATGGGCGGCGTCGATCAGGCCCACGCCCGCCGACAGCACCGCCCCCGGCTGAAGCGGCGCCACCGCCAGCGCAAGACGGCCACAGCGCGCCATGGCCTCCAGCCGTGCCAGACGTTCGGCCGGCACAAGCGGCGCCTGAACAGTCACGCGCAAGGCATTGGAGGAAAACAGAAACGCCACGACATCATGCCCCGAGGCCGCCCGCACCCCGGCATAGGTCCGGTAGTCCAGGCCCAGTTCCTGCGCCCGCCGGACCCGGCCGCGCAAGACCTCGATCGGCAGATGCGGCAACAGCGCCTCGCGCGCGACACGCCAGCAATGGGTGCGCCAGCCGGTGCCGGTCAGATCCGGCCCGCCATTATGGCCGATCCCCGCGGCCATCAGCCGAATTCCCGCAGCCGCGCCACATAGCGCGCCATGGTATCGACCTCCAGATTGATCTGCTGGCCCAGGGCCACCTCGCCCCAGGTCGTCACCTGACGGGTATGCGGGATGAAGTTGATGCCGAAATCGCGGCCCTCAACCTCGTTCACGGTCAGCGAGGTGCCGTTCAGCGCGACCGACCCCTTGGGCGCGATGAAACGCGCCAGCGCCTCGGGCGCGCGGAAGGTCACGCGCAGGCTGTCGCCCTCGGGGCGCAGGCCCACCACCTCGGCCACGCCATCGACATGGCCCGAAACGATATGCCCGCCCAGCTCGTCCCCGACCTTCAGCGCGCGCTCCAGATTGAGCCGCTTGCCCGGCGTCCAGGCGCCGATATTGGTCTTGGCGACGCTCTCGGCGCTGATTTCCACATCGAACCAGTTGCGCGGCTCACGGCCCAGGGCGATCACGGTCAGGCACACCCCGTCACAGGCGATGGAGGCCCCGATGTCGATGCCTGCCACGTCATAGCCGGTGCCGATGCGCGCCCGCAGATCGCCGCGCTGCTCCAGCGCCAGCACCTCTCCCATATCCGTCACGATGCCGGTGAACATGCGCCTTCTCCTTGCTGTTGCCCCAGACCTACGCCCAGCCCCCCGGCGCATCAAGCCCCCCGTTGGACCGGCCACAGTTCCGCCGCTTTCGCATGACAGGCTGGGCGCCTTGACTTTTCCCCCTTCACGCCGCGCCACTCCATGCTAAGCGGATGTAAAACCGGCAGACCAGTATGATGCGTATCAGCGACCCCGAGACCAGCCCCCCCCGCGCCACCGGACGCGGGCGGAATTTCCTGTTCCTGCAAGGGCCGCATGGCCCCTGGTTCGATCAGCTGGGCCGGATGCTGCGCGCAACCGGCGCCGCGGTCTGGCGCGTGGGGTTCAATCGCGGGGACGAAGTCTTCTGGCGCGACCGGGCCAGCTTTCTGCCCTTTGATGCCCCCCCCGAGCAATGGCCCGAGACCTGCGCCCGCTTTTTCGACGAAAAAGCGATCACCGACATCGTGCTCTATGGCGATACCCGCCCGATCCATGCGCAGGCGGTGGCGCTGGCGCGGGCGCGCGGGCTGACGGTGCATGTCTTCGAAGAGGGTTATCTGCGGCCGCATTGGGTGACCTATGAACGCGGCGGCGCCAACGGGCATTCGCGGCTGATGTCGCTCAGCGTCGCGCAGATGCAGGCGGCGCTGGCCAATCTCGACATGGATCTGCCCGACGCCCCAGCCCGTTGGGGGGACATGCGCCAGCACATGTTCTACGGCGCGCTCTATCACTGGTTCGTCATGACCGGGCGCCGGCGCTTTCCGCGCTTTCGCCCGCATCGCGCGCTCAGCGTAACGCAGGAATTCCGGCTTTATCTCAAGCGCCTCGCCGCATTGCCCTGGCACGCGCTGGAGCGGATGGCCGCGACCTGGCGCATCCGTCATGGCGGTTTTCCCTATCATCTGGCGCTGTTGCAGCTGGAACATGACGCGAGCTTTCGCACCCATTCGCCCTTTGCCACGATGACCGAATTCCTGTCGGTGGTGCTGGAGGGCTTTGCCCGCGGCGCCCCCGCCCATCACCATCTGGTGTTCAAGGCACATCCGCTGGAGGATGGCCGCGTGGCCCTGGCGCCGGAAATCGCGCGGCTTGCCCGCGATCTGGGCGTGGCCGACCGGGTGCATTTCGTGCGCGGCGGCAAGCTGGCGCGGCTGCTCAACGATGCGCGTTCGGCTGTCACGGTGAATTCCACCGCCGGGCAGCAGGTGCTGTGGCGCGGGCTGCCGCTCAAGACCTTTGGCGCGGCGGTCTATGCCAAGCCGGAATTCGTCTCCATGCAGTCGGTGGCCGATTTCTTTCGCCAGCCCAGCCGGCCCGACAGCCGCGCCTATCGCGATTACCGCCATTACCTGCTGGAAACCAGCCAGGTGCCCGGCGGGTTCTACTCCGCCCGCGGCCGTCGCGCGCTGCTGCGGCAGGTGGTGGACATGATGCTGGCCGCCGAAGACCCCTATGACGCGCTGACCTCGGGCAACGCGGCACCACGGCAACATCTGCGGCTTGTCAACTAGGTGTTTTGCCCCCAATGCAAGGACAGACTGGCCAATTCGCCAGTCATTCTGTAGCCTTGCACAAAAAACTTGAGGCATGTTCCATAAAAGGAGCCCGAGCAGTGACGATGACCATGACCCGCGGGGCCAGAACTCTGGCCCTTTTGGCGCTTGCGGCCACGGTGGCCGCCTGCGGCTTGCCCCGCTCCGGTCCCAACAAGCGTGAGATTTATGCCGGCTCCGTGCTGCGCGAGGGTGATGCCTTCATCGTCACCGTGAACCCCAGGGTGACGCGCGCGACCTCGGTCACGCCGGCCCTCGGCTTTTCCGACAGTTTCCGCGGCGCCGGCAAGGTCGGCTCCGACACGATCAACCCGGGCGATGTGCTGGGCCTGACCGTGTTCGAGAACGTGAAGGACGATCCGCTGCTGGGCAATACCGGCCAGCGCGTTTCGGTGCTGGACGAGGTGCAGGTCGATGGCTCCGGCTATATCTTCGTGCCCTATGCCGGCAAGATCAAGGCCGCAGGCCAGACGCCGGACGGGCTGCGCCAGATCATCACCCGCAAGCTTGACAGCCAGACCCCGGACCCGCAGGTGACGGTGCAGCGCGTGGCCGGCGACGGGCAGACCGTCTCGGTCTCGGGCGCCGTGGGCGGCCAGGGCGTCTATCCGATCGAACGGCCGACGCGCACCCTTTCGGCGATGATCGCCAAGGCGGGCGGCGTGGCGATCGAACCCGCCGTCGCGGTGATCCGCGTCACGCGCGGCAGCCAGACCGGCCAGGTCTGGATGCAGGATCTGTTTGAAAACCCGGGCCTCGACATTGCCCTGCGCGGCGGCGACCGCATCGTGGTGGAACGCGACCAGCGCGCCTTCACCGCGCTTGGCGCGACCGGGGCGCAGAACCTCGTGCCGTTTGAAAGCCAGACCCTGTCGGCGATCGAGGCCATCGCCCAGGTCGGCGGGTTGAACACCTCCATCGCCGATCCCAAGGGGGTCTTCGTCTTCCGCAACGAACCGGGCGAGATTGCCAATGCCGTTCTGGGCCGCAACGACCTGCGCGGCGATCAGCGCATGGTCTATGTGCTGGACCTGACCCAGCCCACCGGCATGTTCGAGGCGCGGGATTTCCTGATCCGCGACGGCGACACGCTCTATGTGACCGAGGCGCCCTTCACCCAGTGGAGCAAGACGATCAGCGCCATCACCGGCACCGCCGGCGCGGCCAATTCGCTGGCCAGCGTGGGCGGATCGTCCTCGAGCAACTGAGTGGACGCGGCGCAAGACAGCCATCAGACCGCCGGGGGCCTTCCCCGGCGGCTTTGTTATTTCAACGCGGGCTTTCTGTGCGACCGGCGGCTGCGGCGCATCCTGCATCTGGCGGGGCATGAGCTGGTGGCCGGGCGGGCGGCGGGGGCGGACGCCGTCGCGGTCTGGGGCCGGTCGCCCTATGCGGCGCGGGGCGAGGCGGCGGCTTCGGCGCAGGGGTTGCCGATCCTGCGGGTCGAGGATGCCTTTCTGCGCTCGCTGCGGCCCGGGCGGGCGGGCGATGCGCCGCTGGGGCTGCTGCTGGACGATATGGGCGTGCATTTCGACGCCGGATCCCCCTCGCGGCTGGAGCATCTGCTGGCCACGCATGGCCTGGACGATTCGAACCTTTTGATGCGCGCACGGGATGGAATTGCCCGGCTTCGCGGCTCTCACCTGTCAAAATACAACATCCACGACCCAGAGCTGCCGCCCCCGCCGGCGGGCTATGTGCTGGTGGTGGACCAGACGCAGGGCGATGCCTCGATCCGCCATGGCGGGGCCAGCGCCACGACCTTTGCCGAGATGCTGACCGCCGCGCGACTGGATCACCCGCAGGCGCCGATCCTGATCAAGATCCATCCCGAGACCCGGCTGGGGCTGCGGCCGGGGCATTTCGGGCCGCAGGATTGCGATGCGCGCACGCGGCTGTTCAATGACCCGGTCTCGCCGCATGATCTGCTGGATGGGGCGATCGCGGTCTATACCGTCAGCTCGCAGCTCGGGTTCGAGGCGATCCTGGCGGGGCACCGGCCGCAGGTCTTTGGTCAGCCCTTCTATGCCGGCTGGGGTCTGACCGCCGACCGCCAGCCGCTTGTGCGGCGGCGGCGCAAGCTGACGCCGGCGCAGCTTTTCGCCGCGGCGATGATCCTGGCGCCGGTCTGGTATGACCCCTGCCGCGACCGGTTGTGCCGTTTCGAGACGGTGCTGGATCAGCTGGAGGCCGAGACCCGCGCCTGGCGCGAGGACCGGCGCGGCCATGTCGCGACCGGGATGCGGCTGTGGAAGCGCGGCGCGCTGCAAGGCTTCTTTGGCCAGTCCGTGCCGCTGCGGTTTCGCGACCCGCCCGACCGCGCTGCGGCGCTGGCCGCGCGGCGCGACCGGCCGCTGCTGATCTGGGCGGGGCAAGAGCCCGAGGGATTTGCCCCCCCGGTGCCGCTCAGACGGGTCGAGGATGGCTTTCTGCGGTCGCGCGGGCTGGGGGCCGAACTGGTGCCGCCGCTCAGCCTGGTGACCGACGATCTGGGCATCTATTACGACCCGAGCCGCGAAAGCCGGCTGGAACGGCTGATCCGCGCGCCCCTGCCCGCCGGCGGTGCCGCAAGGGCCGAACGGCTGATCGCTTCGCTGACCGGGGCGCGGATCAGCAAATACAATCTGGGCGGCGCCCTGCCCGAACTGCCCCGCGACGGGCGCCAAGTGATCCTGGTGCCGGGACAGGTGGAGGATGACGCCTCCATCCGGCTGGGCTGTGGCGCCACGCGCAGCAATCGCGCGCTGTTGCAGGCGGCGCGCGCGGCCCATCCCGGCGCGCTGATCGTCTACAAGCCGCATCCCGATGTCGAGGCGGGCCTCCGCCCCGGTGCTGTCGCCGCCACCGATCTGGAGGGGTGCGCCGATTTCGTCGCCCGTCATGCCGATCCGATCGCGCTGATCGAACAGGCCGACGAGATCTGGACGCTGACCTCGCTTCTGGGCTTTGAGGCGCTGTTGCGAGGCAAAGCCGTCACCTGCCTCGGCGCGCCGTTTTATGCCGGCTGGGGCCTGACCACCGATCTGGGCCCGATGCCGGAACGCCGCCTGCGCGCGCCCGATGGCCATCCGCTGCCGCGCGTCACCCTGACGCAGCTGGCCTATGCCGCGCTCATCGCCTATCCGCGCTATCACGACCCGATCAGCCGCCGCCCCTGCCCGCCCGAGGTGATCGTGGAGCGTCTAGCCGAGGGCCGCCTACCGCATCCCGGCCTGACGAACCGGCTGCTGGCCAAGGCGCAGGGCGCGCTGGCAAGCCAAAGCTGGATCTGGCGGCGTCAGTAGATATAGCGGATCTGTTCGGTCCAGTAACGCTCCAGCCGCTTGAGCAACTGGTTCACCTCCTCCATCCCCGCCGGGCCGGTGATGCCGCGTTTCTCCAGCCCCTCGGCATGACGCGAGAACAGATCGTGGATCTGGCCGCGCGTGCGGCGCCCCTTTTCGGTCAGCCGCACCCGCACCGACCGGCGGTCGATCTCGGACCGCTGATGGTGCATATAGCCCAGTTCGACCAGCTTTTTCAGGTTATAGCTGACATTCGAGCCCTGATAGTAGCCGCGCGATTTCAATTCGCCCGCGGTCACCTCATTCTCGCCGATATTGAACAGCAAGAGCGCCTGAACCGGGTTGATTTCCAGGATCGCCAGCCGCTCGAACTCGTCCTTCACCACATCCAGCAACAGACGGTGCAATCGTTCGATCAGCGACAGATTTTCCAGATAGCCCAGCATGAAGGCCTTGTGAGAGCCATCCAGCAGCGGTTGATGAACTGACATACCTTTCTCCACCGTTCGGTCCGTTCACGGCAGATTCGGCACAAATAGAAAACATCCCGTAAACTGATGGGGAATTTTCGGGCAACTTTAGACAAATAGCTGCCCGAATTGGCCTCAGGCCCCGGGCTGCATCCGGCGGCGGGCAAAGGCGCCGATCTCGGCGATCAGCCCGGCCAGAGCGTCGGGAGCCG
Source organism: Gemmobacter caeruleus (assembly GCF_008271655.1). Classification (GTDB taxonomy): domain Bacteria; phylum Pseudomonadota; class Alphaproteobacteria; order Rhodobacterales; family Rhodobacteraceae; genus Gemmobacter; species Gemmobacter caeruleus. The sequence goes on along the minus strand of NZ_VKKX01000052.1, from coordinate 27,529 downwards.
GGGTTTGCCCCAGCACCCAGGGCAGCAGATCCTGGTCATTCTCGTTCAGGAGCGCGTCGTAAAGCGCCAGCCGCGCCTCATCCATCCCGGCCAGACAGGCATCGGCATAGGGGCCCAGCACCAGATCCATTTCCTTGGTGCCACGCCGCCAGCTGCGCATCCGCATCCGTTTGAGCCGCGCCTCCGCCGTTTCGGTCATGCCGTCCCCTCCCGCGCCAACGCCGCCATACGCTGCTCCATCTGGCCCAGCTCGCGCGACATGGCAAGGGCCTGCTGGCGCAACCGCGCCATCCCCGCGCCCAGACGCCGCGATTCCGCGGCGCGGCCATCCTCGGGGGGCGGGCCTTCGGGGCCTTCGCCCTCGCCCGTCAGCAGCCATACGAGCGAGACATTGAGCATGCCCGCCAGCATCTGCAACCGGTTGGCGCGCGGCTCGGCGCTGTCATTCTCCCAGGCTTGCAGCGTGCTCAGCCGCACGCCCAGCCGCCGCGCCAGTGCCTCCTGGCTCCAGTCCGCGGCCTCGCGCGCGCCGGCCAGCCGGTCGCCAAAGGTCGCCGTCGCGGCACTGAACCAGCCTTCGGTCATCGTCTCCGTCATCTTGCCTCTCCTTTGTCTGAATATCGCTTGATCGACAGGGGGGGCCACCCTAAGAGATCGAAGCCGAAAAGACAAATCGCTGACCGGAGCCCCGCCATGGCCTTCCTTTCCGACACGCTGGCCCGCGTGAAACCCTCGCCCACCATCGCCGTCACCACCAAGGCGCAGGAGCTGAAGGCCGCCGGGCGTGACGTGATCGGTCTGGGCGCGGGCGAACCCGATTTCGACACGCCGCAGAACATCAAGGATGCCGCCAAGCGTGCGATCGACGCGGGGCGCACGAAATACACCGCGGTCGATGGCATCCCCGAGCTGAAACAGGCGATCTGCGCCAAGTTCCTGCGCGAAAACGGCCTGACCTATGCGCCGAACCAGATCACGGTGGGCACCGGCGGCAAGCAGATCCTCTATAATGCGCTGATGGCCACCTGCAATCCGGGCGACGAGGTGATCATCCCCGCGCCCTATTGGGTCAGCTATCCCGATATGGTCCTGCTGGCGGGCGGCACGCCGGTCCCGGTGGTGGGCACGCTGGAAAACCGCTTCAAGATCACCGCCGACCAGCTGGAGGCCGCGATCACCCCGCGCACCAAATGGTTCATCTTCAATAGCCCCTCCAACCCGACCGGCGCGGGCTATACCTGGGACGAGCTGAAGGCGCTGACCGATGTGCTGCTGCGCCATCCGCAGGTCTGGATCCTGTCGGATGACATGTATGAACATCTGGTCTTCGACGATTTCACCTTCTGCACCCCGGCCCAGGTCGAGCCCCGGCTTTACGACCGCACGCTGACCAGCAACGGCGTCAGCAAATCCTATGCGATGACCGGCTGGCGCATCGGCTATGCCGGGGGGCCGGTCGCGCTGATCAAGGCCATGGGCACCATCCAGTCGCAATCGACCTCCAACCCCTGCTCGGTCAGCCAATATGCCGCGCTGGAGGCGCTGACCGGCCCGCAAGAATTCCTGACCGCCAACAAGGCGCTGTTCCAGCGCCGGCGCGATCTGGTCGTGTCGATGCTCAATACCTGTCCCGGCATCACCTGCCCCACGCCCGAAGGCGCCTTCTACGTCTATCCCGACATTGCGGGCTGCATCGGCAAGACCAGCGCGGGCGGCGCGAAAATCACCGATGACGAGGCTTTTGCCGCCGCTTTGCTGGAGGAAACCGGCGTGGCCGTGGTGTTTGGCGCGGCCTTCGGGCTTTCGCCCAACTTCCGCGTCAGCTACGCTACCGCAGATGAAAGCCTGCGCGACGCCTGCACGCGGATCAAGGGCTTCTGTGACGGTTTGAGGTAAGGGGCACCATGGCGGGCGATCTGCCGGATTATTATTTCCGCATCCGCGAGAACGGCGCCGTCGTGTTCAAGGTCGATACCGAGAACCGGCAGCGCCGCATCGACATGGAAGAAATCGCAACCGTCAATGTGAAGAACGGCAATATCAAGCCGCATGGCGATCGCGCGCTGACCGGCGCGGAAATCGCGCTGATCCGCGACTGGACCCAGGCACGGGTCGCCTTGCTGGCGCGGCGCGATATCGACGATATCCACCGCGCGGTCGATTACCTCAATACCACGACGCAATGGGTGCAGGCCCGCGCCAGCGACGACCAGCTGGAAGAGGTGACGGATGCGTTGCTGATGGCGATGCATGACCTGCGCAGCGTGCTGGTGCGCAAAAAGGCCGAACGGCTGCTGAAAGCCGCCGGCGACGAAGACGAGGAATGAGCGCCGCGATTTTTCGTCGAAAAATCGCCCCTGTGCCCGGAACGCGCGCGCCGCCTCAGCCGCGCGGCACCCGGGTCCAGAACCGCCACATCAGCGCGCTCGCGGCGCAGGCCAGCCCGATCACCAGCCCCATCCAGAGCCCCGCCCCCGCCCAGCCGGCCGGAAAGGCCAGTGCCCAGGCGGCCGGGATGCCGATCAGCCAATAGGCCACGGCGGCGATGATCATCGGCACCCGCGTATCCTGCACCCCGCGCAACAGGCCAAGCGCCAGAACCTGCCCGGCATCCATCATCTGAAACGCCGCCGCATAGGCCAGAAACAGGCTGCCGAACATCAGGATCTGCGCCGCATCCGGGCTGCTGCGGTCGATGAACAGGCCGACGATCTGTTGGGCAAAGGTCAGATAGAGCGCGATCTGGATCAGTCCGACCCCGCCCGAAACCGCGATTGCCATGACGCCGCCGCGCCGCAGATTGGCCCAGTCGCCCTGGCCGGCAAAGCGGCCGGTGCGCACGGTGGCGGCATTCGACAGGCCCACATGCACCATGAAGCCGATGGCGGTGACCTGCATCGCGATGCCATGCGCCGCCAGTTCCACCGTGCCGACCCAGCCCATCATCAGCGCCGCCGCCTGGAACAGCCCGCTTTCGGCCAGCCCGGTCAGCCCGATCGGCATGCCCAGCCGGAACACCCGGCCCAGCGCCGGCCAATCCGGCCGCCAGAAGCGCTGAAACAGGTGGAACCGCCGCAGCGCCGGCAAATAGCCCGCATAAAGTGCCATCACCACCAGCGTGAGAATCTGGATGATCAGCGTCGCCAGCGCCGACCCGGCCAAGCCCAGTTCTGGCAGGCCCCAGCGACCAAAGACCAGCGGATAGCACAGCGCGGCGTTCACCCCCACCGCCGCCACCGTGACCCACAGCACGACCTGCGTGCGCTCCAGCGCCGCCAGATAGCTTTTCAGCGCCATGACCAGCAATGCCGGAATGACCCCCAGCCCGGCGATGCGCAGGAACTCGGCGGCCAGCGCTGCGACATCGGGCTTTTGCCCGGCCGCCAGCAGTAGCGGCCCGGAAAACCAGAACAGCGGATAGCAGAGGATGCCGAACAGGATCGACCACCACATCCCCATCCGCGTAGCGCGCCGCACCTCGGTTTCATCGCCCCGGCCCAGCGCCTGCGCGACCATCGGCATCACCGCATGGGCAAAGCCCGATCCCAGCACGAAGACCACGAAAAAGCATGATCCGCCCAGCACCACCGCCGCCAGTTCCGGCACGCCATACCAGCCCAGCACGATCGTATCGACGACATGCAGCGCCATTTGCGCCACATGGCTGCCCACCAAAGGCAGACCAAGCGCGAGCAGCGCGCGCAGATGGGCGGAACGGGACAGGAGATCAGACATCCCGCCTGTCTATATTTTGTCCAAACGGTCAGCAAGTCGATCCGCGACAGAACATGTCGCGGACGAAGGCCGCTCAATACCCGAGGCTTTGCCATAACAGCGGCGCGGCCACTGCGGCGATCACCAGGCCGGCGGTGAATTCCAGCAGCGGCACCGCCCGGGCAAGACCCGGGGGCAGCGCGGCCAGCGCGCCTTCGCGTGACCAGACCGCCAGCAGGGCGACCGCGATGCTGACCAGCGCGGTGCCCAGGCCCATGGCATAGACCCCGGCGATACCGGCGGCCGCAATGCCCATCTGCCAACTGACGATCAGCAGGAACAGCGCGCCCGAACAGGGCCGGAATGCCACGCCCGCGACCAGTGCCGCCGCCTCGCGCCAGGTGGTCACCGTCGCGGCCTGGGCCAGCGTCACGCCATGGCCGGCGCCACAGGCGCAATCGGTGGCGCAGGTCGCGCCATGGCCCAAGAGCCGCGCCCCGCCGACCTGTCGCCCGCCCAGAAGCCCCCCGGCGGGCGCCGCCAGCGTTGCCGCGCGCAATCCGCGCAGCCCGCGCCAGACCAGCCAGAGCGCCAGCGCGAGGATCGCCGCATGGCTCAGCGGCAGAAACAGATCCTGCGCCAGCCCCTCAACCCGCGTGCGGGCCCAGCCCAGGCCCAGCACAAGGCCATAGACCATCAGCACCGCGACCGTGGCCTGCGCAAGGCTTGCTGCCAGTGCCAGCCCCGCCAGCCGCAGGATCGGCACCCGCCGCGCCAGACCGTAGCCGCCGATCAGCAGCTTGCCATGGCCCGGCCCGACCGCATGAAAAAACCCGTAGGCAAAGGCGATGCCCAGAAGGCCCGCCACCGCCCCGGGCTGCCCCGCCGCGATGCCGCGCACCGCGCCCGCCAGATCGCGCTGCACCGACCGCGCCCCCGCCTCGGCCCAAAGCCGCAGCGCCGTCAGCCCGCCGGACGCCCAGAGCACCACCAACCCGAGCGCGACCACCAGCCCCGCCAGCACAAGGGGGCGGATCAGCGGGCGCATGTGAGGCGCAGCTCCTCGGCGAACTGGGCGCCGACGGCGGGGAAATCCGCCTCCACATCCTGATCCGCGCCATATTCGGCCAGCGCGTCCAGCAATTGCCGGTCCACCGTTGCCGGATCGGGGGCCAGCACCTCGGCCCGGCAGCCCTCGGGCAGAATCGGGGTAAAGACCGGCGCAAAGCTGATATCGTAATCGGTGTAAAAGCCCGGATCGTAGATCTGCACGGTCAGCGGCCTGTCCAGCGCGACGGGCGGGTCGATGCGGCGCAGATGGGTCGATTGCAGCCGCCCCCCCTGGTAATCCGCCGTCCAGTCCTGCGGCGGCGACAGCACAAGGGGCATGTCGCCCGACAGTGCATAGGTATCGCCGGCGAAGCCTTCCTGCCATTTCATGTCAAAGCCGTTCAGCGCGCGTTTTTCGGCGGGCGTCGCCGTGCCGTCGTGATCGGCATCCAGCCCGCGTTCCTCCACGATCAGCAGCGAATAGAATTCGTCGTAATCCCAGCGGATGCGCAGCGCCGCGGCGCGTCCCTCGGCGTCCAGGATGACCTCGATCCCGGTATCCACCCAGACATGCGGATGGGCCTGCGCGGGCGCCGCCGCAACGAATGTCAGGGCCAGCGCCATGCCCGCCTGTCGCATCATCCCGCCTGCCCCCCTTGCCCGACGCGCGCCAGACTAGACGACCCGCCCCCGGGGTCAAGCCGACGGGCGCGCGCCCATTGGCCGGGGCTTTCGCCCGTCCATTTGCGAAAGGCGCGGTGAAAGGCCGAAGGCTCGGTATAGCCCAGATCGGCGGCCAGATCGGCCACGCCCTGCCCGCGCGCCAATGCCTCCAGCGCCAGCCCGCGCCGCACCGCATCGCGCAAGAGATGCAGGCTCGTCCCCTCGGCGCCCAGCCGGTGCCGCAGGGTCGAGGGCGCAAGGCCCAGCCGCGCCGCGACCGTGGGGCCATCGGGCCAATGGCCGGGGCCGAACTGCCGCCGCACCGCCGCCGCCATCCCGCCATCGGCGCGATAGCGTACCAGCAGATTGGCCGGCGCCCCGCGCAGAAAGGCCTGCAACTGAGCCGGGCTGCGCGCCACCGGCAGGCGCAGAAAGCCCGCGTCCAAATCCAGTCGCCCGATCTCGGCGCCGAAATCGACGCGGGTGCCAAAGAACTGTCGGTAATCCGCCTGACCGTGCGGCGCGGCGCCGGCAAAGGCGACCGCGCGCAGGGGCAGCCGCCGCCCCGCCAGCCAGCAGACCAGACCGTGCAGCAGAATCCAGTAGCTGCGCTGCGCAAAGGCCGTGGTCGCGCCGCTCAGCCGGATCGAGGCGACGCCCCCCTCCACGGCCAGATGCCCGACCGGCGCGCCCAGCAGCACCCCCAGAAAATGCAGCGCGCGGCGCAGCCCCTGATCCAGCACCGTCACATCGCGCACCGCATGGGCCACCAGCGCGAAACCGCCCGGCGGCATGGGCCGTGCGCCCAGGCCAAAGAATTCGTCGCCGATCGCCGCCGCCACCCCCCGCCAGAGCGCACCGAAGGCTTCGGCGCCCACGGGCGCCTCGGGGCGCGGGATGCCTGCCGCCTGCAACAGCGGGGCGGGGTCGATGCCGCGCGCGCGCAGCGGCTCCAGCGCCTCGGCGGTGAAGGTGGGGGCGATCATCCGGCGGTCCATGGCTCCTCCCTGCGCAAAACATGGCAAAACCGGCCGAAAATTCAAGCCATATGGTCATTCCATGCCATGTATCCCGCGCTAGACTGCGCGCGAAACCGGCATGGGAGGGCGCGCGCGGATGCAGATCGAGGGCAAGGTTTTTCTGGTGACCGGGGGGGCCTCGGGCCTGGGGGCGGCGGTGGCCGCCATGGCGGTGGCCAATGGCGCGCGGGTGGTGATCGCCGATGTGAACCCCGCCGGCGCCGAGGCGGCCGCGGCGCTTGGCCCGCAGGCGCGCTTTGCCCGCTGCGACGTCACCTCTGACGCCGAGGCGCGCGCGGCGGTGGCGCTGGCGGTGGATGCCTTTGGCCGGCTTGATGTGCTGGCCAGTTGCGCCGGCATCGCGCCGGGCGAAAAGGTGCTGGGCAAGGAAGGCCCCCATGCGCTTGAAACCTTTGCGCGCGCGATCCAGATCAACCTGATCGGCACCTTCAACATGCTGCGCCTGAGCGCCGAGGCCATGGCGCGGAACGATGCCGATGCGGGCGGCGAACGGGGCGTGATCGTCAACACCGCCTCCATCGCGGCCTTTGACGGGCAGATCGGCCAGGCGGCCTATGCGGCCTCCAAGGGCGGGGTGGCGGCGCTGACCCTGCCGGTCGCGCGCGAAATGGCGCGGCAGGGCATCCGCTGCGTCACCATCGCGCCGGGCATCTTTGCCACGCCGATGATGGCGGGCCTGCCGCAGGCGGTGCAGGACAGCCTGGGCGCGACCGTCCCCTTCCCTTCGCGGCTGGGGCAACCGGGCGAATATGCCGCGCTCTTGCGTCATGTCGTGGAGAATCCGATGCTGAACGGCGAGGTGATCCGCCTCGACGGCGCCCTGCGCATGGCCCCCCGCTGAAAAGGAGCAGATCATGGACGAGATTGTCATCACCTCGGCCTGCCGCAGCCCGATGGGCGGCTTTCAGGGCGATTTCGCCGGGCTGAACGCCGCGCAACTGGGCGCCACGGCCATTCGCGAAGCGGTGGCGCGGGCGGGCCTTGCCCCCGAAGCGGTAGAGGAGGTCATCATGGGCTGCGTGCTGCCCGCCGGCCAGGGGCAGGCCCCGGCGCGGCAGGCGGCACTTGGCGCGGGGCTGGCCGACAGCACCGGCGCGGTGACGGTGAACAAGATGTGCGGCTCAGGCATGAAGGCGGTGATGCTGGCGCATGATCTTTTGCGCGCAGGCTCGGCCCGGGTCATGGTGGCGGGCGGGATGGAGAGCATGTCGAACGCCCCCTATCTGCTGCCCAAGGCGCGCGGCGGCATGCGGTTGGGCCATGGGCAGGTGCTGGACCACATGTTCCTCGACGGGCTGGAAGACGCCTATGAAAAGGGTCGCCTGATGGGCACCTATGCCGAAGATTGCGCCGAAGCCTATCAATTCACCCGCGCGGCGCAGGATGACTGGGCGCTGACCTCGCTCAGCCGGGCGCTGAAGGCGGTGCAATCGGGCAGTTTCGCGCCCGAAATCGCCCCGGTGGAAACCGGCGGCCGCGCGCCGCGTCTGGTGCGCGATGACGAACAGCCCGGCAAGGCCGACCCGGCGAAAATACCCACCCTGAAACCCGCCTTCCGCAAGGAGGGAACGGTGACGCCGGCCAATTCCTCGTCCATCTCCGACGGGGCGGCGGCGCTGACGCTGATGACCCGGGCCGAGGCCGAGGCGCGCGGGCTGACGCCGCTGGCGCGGATTGCGGGGCATGCGACCCATGCCCAAGCGCCGCAGCTTTTTGCCACCGCGCCTGTGGGGGCGCTGCGCAAGCTGGCCGACAAGACCGGCTGGCGGCTGGCCGATGTCGATCTGTTCGAGATCAACGAGGCCTTTGCCGTGGTGACCATGGCCGCGATGCGCGATCTTGATCTGCCGGCCGACAAGGTGAACATCCATGGCGGCGCCTGCGCGCTTGGCCATCCGATCGGCGCCTCGGGCGCGCGGATCCTGGTCACGCTGCTGCATGCCCTGCGCCATCACGGGCTGAAGCGCGGCATGGCCGGCATCTGCCTGGGCGGCGGCGAGGCCACCGCTCTGGCGGTCGAGCTGCTGGACTGACCCGGCGGGTCAGCCCGCCAGCGGGATCAGATCGCGCAGCGCGAGGCTCAGTTCAATCGGCGCGCCGATGGCCGGGGGCGGCATGTCGGCGCGGTTGAACGTGTCAAGCGAGACGCGATTGCCCGCAACCTCGGCCGTCAGGCGGATGACCGAGCCCAGGAAATGCACCTCGGCCACGGTGGCGGGCATCACGATCTCCGCCCCCTCGATCCGGCCCAGGCGCAGCGCCTCGGGGCGGGCGGCGAAATCGCCCTGCCCCACCTGCACACCACCGATCTGCCCCGCCGCATCGGCGCGGAATACATTGAGTTGCCCCACGAAATTCGCGGCAAAGCGGGTGGCGGGGCGATTATAGATCTCGAACGGGGTGCCGACCTGATCGGCGATACCGCCATTCATGACGACGATCCGGTCGGAAATCGACAACGCCTCTTCCTGATCATGGGTCACGAAGATGGTGGTGATGCCCAACTCGCGCTGAATGGCGCGGATCTCGTTGCGCAAGCTGACCCGCACCTTGGCATCCAGTGCCGAAAGCGGTTCGTCCAGCAACAGAACCTCGGGCTTGGGGGCCAGCGCGCGGGCCAGCGCCACGCGCTGCTGCTGGCCGCCCGAAAGCTGGAACGGATAGCGCGCGCCCAGATCGGGCAGGCCGATCAGGGCCAGCATCTCGGCCACGCGGGCGTCGATCTCGGCCTTGGGGGTGCCCTTGATGCGCAGGCCGAACCCCACATTGCCGGCGACCGTCAGGTTGGGAAACAGCGCATAGGCCTGGAACACCATGCCGATATTGCGCTGGTTCGGGCGCTTGCCCACCACGCTGGTGCCGCCAATGGTGATATCGCCGGACGAGGGCTGTTCAAACCCCGCCACCATGCGCAGCACGGTGGTCTTGCCGCAGCCCGACGGCCCAAGCAGCGAGATGAATTCGCCTTTTTCCACCGCCAGCGAGAAATCCTTGACCACGCGGTTCGCGCCAAAGCTCTTTTCCAGATGAGTGATGTTCAGGAAGCTCATTGCGCGGCCTTCGTATGTCTGGAGAAACGGGTCACAAGCTGAATCAGCCCCATGCAGGCCCAGGTGATGCCAAAGGCGATCACCGACAGGGCGAAGGGGGCATAGGCCTTGTTGGCGCCGATGCGTTGCAGATAGGGCCCGAAGGCCGGACGGTCGAGCAGCGCGGCCAGGGTGAATTCACCGATCACGATGGCAAAGGTGAGAAACGCCCCCGACAGCACTGCCGGAATGACATTGGGCAGGATCACCCGGCCCAGAATGGTGACCCAGCCGGCGCCCAGGCTTTGCGCGGCCTCGGTCAGGGTCGCCACGTCGATGGTGCGCAGCCCGGTATCGACGGCGCGATACATGTAAGGCAGCGCCAGCACCGTATAGCCCATGGCAAGCAGAAGGTTGGTGCCCATGATCGAGCCGGTCAGCGGCAGCCAGCTTGAGGTATTGTAGAGCCGGATATAGCCAAAGACGATGACGATGGCCGGAATGACCAGCGGCATCAGGGTGATGAATTCCACATAGGGCCGTGCCCAGGGCATCTTGAGCCGTACCCAGAAGGCCGTCGGCACCACGATCAGCACACCGATGACGATGGTGACCAGCGCCATGATGACCGAAAAGCCGAAGGTCGCCTGAAACTGCGGATCGCCCAGCACATCGCGATAGGCCTTGAAGCCATAGACCCCGCGTTCGGCCTTGAGCGAAAACTCGGTCAGCCCGGCCAGCGGCACGAAGAAATAGAGCAGGCCAAAGATCAGCGCGGCCCAGCCCGCGATGCGTGCCCAGATGCTCATTTCAGCCACCGTTCCGCGCGGATGCGCAGCCAGATATACAGGATATTGGCCACCGCCGTGACCAGGATCATGCCAAAGGCCATGGCATAGCCCAGATTGGGGTCGCCCAGCACATCGCCCCGGATCTGCGCGAACAACTGGATCGGCACGATGTTCAGCGCCGATCCGGTCAGCGCTATGGCCGTAGCCACCGCCCCGAAAGCATTGGCGAACAGCAGCGCGAAGGTGCCCAGCAGCGAGGGGAACAGGATTGGCAGCGCGACCATGCGCCAATATTGCGCGGTCGTGGCGCCCAGCACCTCGGCCGCCTCACGCCATTCGCGGCGCAGGCCCTCCAGCGCGGGGGCGATGATCAGGATCATCAGGGGGATCTGGAAGAACAGATAGGTGACGGTCAGCCCCCAGAAGCTGAGGATGTTGAAGCCCAGATCGCGCTGCAACACGATGCCGAAATTGTTGCGCAGGAACAGCGTGACCAGCCCCACCGGGCCAAAGGTCGCCAGAAAGGCAAAGGCCAGCGGCACGCCGGCAAAGTTCGACGCCACGCCCGAAAAGGTCATCAAGGGCGCCTTGATCCAGCGCGGCACTGCGCCAAAGGTAACCGCCGCCGCCATGGCAAAGCCGATCAGGCAGCCAAGCGCCGCCGAGGCGGCCGAGATCTTGATGGAGATCCAGTAGCTTGCCGGAATCGTGCCAGTGTTGAGATTGGCAAGGTTCTGGAAGGTGAAGGCGCCGTCGCGATCCTGAAAGGCACCGATGACGATATGCATCGTGGGCAGGATCAGGAACAGCGTGATGAAGATCAGGAAGGGCAGCAGCCCGACCCATGTCAACGGCAGGCGCCGGATGATCGGCACGGAACTCATGGCGCGGCTCGCCCCCTGTCGGTTCTTGGTCTTATTGCGAACCCCGGCCCGAAGGATCGGGCCGGGGCCGACGGGTTCAGCGCAGGGTTACTGGACGTTGGCGCCCACGACGGCATCCCAGCCGCCGGTCACGGCCGCCTTGTTGCCGTCCACCTCTTCCAGCGTCGGGAAATAGGCGGCCTCATAGCTGGCGGCGGGCGGCAGCGCGTCGATCAGCTCTTGCGGCACCTTGCCGGCCTTGACCATGGCGTTGAAGCGCGCCGGGTGGCAGTAGCCCTTGAGCCAGAGGTTCTGGCCTTCGTCGCTGTAGATGTATTCCATCCACAGTTTCGCGGCGTTCGGATGCGGCGCATAGGCCGAGATGCCCTGCACATAGACGCCGGCCAGCACGCCGGTCGAGGGCACGACGATTTCCACCGGCGGGTTGCCGGCCAGTTCGTCCTTCCAGGCCAGCGCGTTATAGTCCCAGGCGACGACGATCGGAGTCGCGCCCTGGGCGATGGTGCCGGCCTTGCCGATGACCGGCACGAAATTGCCCGCCTTGTTCATTTCGGCGAAATAGTCGAGCCCGGCCTTGCCGGCCTCTTCGCCAGCCTTGGCGCCTTTCGACAGGCCCGCCGCCAGAACGCCCAGGATCGCCTGGTTCGAGGCGCGCGGATCGCCCGCCAGCGCGACCTGGCCCGCATATTCGGGCTTGAGCAGATCGGCCCAGTCGGCCGGGGCATTGGCGACCAGATCCTTGTTCACGATGAAGGACATGACGCCGTAATAGTCGCCATACCAATAGCCTTCGGCATCCTTGATATTGTCGGGGATCTCGTCCCAGGTCGAAACCTTGTAGGGTTGCAGCAGGCCTTCGGCCTTCATCGACGGGCCATAGGCCAGACCCACATCGACCACGTCGGGCGCCTGCGGGCCCTTGTTGTCCTTGTTGGCCTTCACGGCCTCCACCTCATCGGCGGAACCGGCATCGGGGTTCAGCTCGTTCACCTGGATTTCCGGGTATTTGGCCTTGAAGCCTTCGATCACGGCGCCATAGCCGCACCAGCTATGCGGCAGGGCGATGGTGGTCAGCATGCCTTCGGCCTTGGCGGCGGCCTCGATCTCGGCCAGCGACTGCGCCGAGACCATGCCGGTCGAGGCCAGCAGCGCCGCCAGCGTGACGGCTGCGGTGGTTTTCTTCATCATGTCTCATCTCCCTTGGGCTTGTGCCCCGTTGGTGACAATCGCGTCTTATGCTGGTCGTGTGACAGTTTTGTGCCATGCGCGTTATGGTCTGATCTAAGCGCGGAAAAATCGGTCACGCAACGAGTCTGTCACTGTTCCGTTACATTTTCTTCACGAACACCGCCGCAGAACAGATGTTTCCGGGGAGATTTCGCGTAAAACGAAAACGGGCGCGACAATGCGCGCCCGTTTTTGGGTTCCTTTACCTTCGGTCAAGCGCGAATCACGCTTCCTGCCACAGACCCTCGGCCTTGACCTGCTTGTAGGCCTCATCCAGCGATTGCGTGGCGCGGGCGATCAGCACGTCGATTTCCTCGGGCGTGATGACCAGCGGCGGCGAGATGATCATGCGTTCATAGACATGGCGCATGATCAGGTTGTTCGCAAAGCAGCGCTCGCGCGTCATATAGCCGATGCGGCCCGGCTTGGCGGCGAATTTGGCGCGGGTGGCCTTGTTCGGCGTCAGTTGCAGGCTGCCCATCAGGCCCACCAGGCTGGTCTCGCCCACCATCGGGTGATCGGCCAGCGCGTGCCAGCGTTCGGCCAGATAGGGATGGGCCACGTCGCGCACATGATCGACGATGCCCTCCTCCTCCAGGATGCGCAGGTTTTCCAACGCCACGGCCGAGGCGACGGGATGGCCCGAATAGGTATAGCCGTGGTTGAAATCATCATCCGCGCTGCCGATGACATGCGCGATCTCGTCGCAGACGATCGACCCGCCGATCGGCTGATAGCCCGAGGACAGGCCCTTGGCGATGGTCATGATATGCGGGCGGATGCCAAAGGTCTGGCTGCCGAACCAGTTGCCGGTGCGGCCAAAGCCGGTGATGACCTCGTCCACGATCAGCAGGATGCCGTATTTGTCGCAGATGCGCTGAATTTCCGGCCAGTAGGTGCTGGGGGGCACGATCACCCCGCCCGCGCCCTGCACCGCCTCGCCGATGAAGGCGCCCACCTTGTCTGCGCCGATCTCGAGGATCTTTTCCTCCAGTTCGCGCGCGCGCATCAGGCCGAAATCTTCGGGCGTCATGTCGCCGCCCTCGGCCCACCAGTTCGGCTGGCCGATATGTTCGATCCCGTCGATCTTGCCGCCCGCCGCATGGATATAGGGCATGCCGCCCAGGCTGCCGCCGCCCATGGTGGAGCCGTGATAGCCGTTCTTGCGCGCGATGATCACGCGGCGTTCCGGCTGGCCCTTGATATCCCAATAGCGCCGCACGAGGCGGATATTGGTGTCATTGGCCTCGGAGCCGGAGGAGGCGAAGAACACATGGTTCAGATCGCCCGGCGCCAGTTCCGCCAGCTTGGCCGCCAGCGCGATGGCAGGCACATGGGTGGTCATGAAGAAGGTGTTGTAATAGCTCAGCTCGCGGATCTGGCGCGCGGCCACATCGGCCAGCTCGCCCCGGCCATAGCCGATATTGACGCACCACAGCCCCGCCATGCCGTCGATGATGCGGTTGCCCTCGCTGTCCTTCAGCCAGACGCCTTCGCCGCCGGTGATCACCCGCACGCCGCGCTTGGCCAGCTGCGCATCCGAGGTGAAGGGGTGCATGTGATGCGCGGCATCGAGCGCCTGAAGCTCTGCCGTGGGCAGGTGGTTGGTGATCTTGTTCATTCTGGCCTCACATTCCTTGCGCGATTCCGGGATCGGAATCGCCCGCTTGCCGCCCAGCTTACGGCGTTCCGCGCCGGGGCGCAAGATTTGATCAAATTACGGAAAGGCGGATGAGCGCCGCTCAGATCGCCTCTTCGGCCAGGGCGGCGCGGACCTGATCGACCCCTTGCGCGATATCCTCGCGGATCGCGGTCGCCAGCGCCGCCGCATCGCCCGCGCGTAGCGCCGCCAGCGCCTCTAGATGGCGGTCGGGCAGGCCAAGCGCGATGTAGCGCGACAGGATCACCCGCAATGACGGGCCAAAGCGCAGCCAGACCGACCGCGCGATATCCTCCAGCACGGTCGCACCCGCCGCCTCATAGAGCGCAAAGTGAAAGGCGTGGTTGAGCCGCAGATAGGTGGTCACATCGGCGGCGCGGATCGCGGGTTCGATGCCGGCGTCGATGGCGACCAGCCGGTCGATCAGCGCGGGCGTGACATGCGGGCAGGCCAGCTCGGCCAGCTTTGGCTCCACCGCCTCGCGCACATGAACCAGTTGATCCAGCAAGGCAGGCGTCATTTTCGGCACCGAGACGCGGCGATTGTCGTGCAGCACCAGCGCGCCTTCGGCGGTCAGCCGGCGGATCGCCTCGCGCACCGGGGTCATGCCGGCATCCAGATCGCGGATCAGCCCCTGAATAGTGACGGGCTGTCCCGGCGCCAGCACGCCAAAAAGCACCATGTCGCGCAGGCGCAAATAGGTAGTCTCATGCGTCGGAACCTTCCGGGTTTCCGCCGCCTGCTGCGCCGTGTCGTCCATGCCTGCCTCCGCCTTTGGCGCAGAATAGGCAGAGCGGCGGGATTTGATCAAGATCCCGCAGTCAGGCTTCGGGCACCGGGGCGGCGGCGCTCTCGGGCGCGGCGGCCAGCGGATGCGCGGTGCGGATCACGCGCTCGCAATAGGCGGCCAGCGCCTTGCGCCCCTCAAAGGCATCGACCGGCACCGGCGGATGAAAGATCACCTCGATCCGGCCCTGACGCGGCGTGGCCAGAACCTGCATCAGATGCGCGGCAAAGCCCATATCGGCCCACCAGCCGTAATAGCGCGGATCGCGGCCCCGGGGCGCGTGATAGACCACCGTCACCGGCTGGATCTGCAAGACCCGGTCCATGCCATGCGTGAAGAATGCCTGAAACAGCGGCGCCTTGAAGGGCAGCACATGCAGCGTGTCAGTCGAGGTGCCTTCGGGAAAGAACAGCAGACGATGGCCGGCGCGCAGGCGTTCCTCCATCATCTCTTGCTGGCGTTTCGCCTCGGTGCCCTTGCGGGCGATGAACATGGTGCCGGTGGCCCGCGCGAGGATGCCGATGCCGGGCCAGCCCGCCACATCATCCTTGGACACGAAATAGACCCGGTCCGCGGCATTGAGCGAAAAGATGTCGATCCAGCCGGCATGATTGGCCACGATGGCGCCCTGCCCCGCCATAGGCTTGCCCTTGCGGCGATAGCGGAACCCCATGATCCGCAGCGCATTGCGGCAGACGAATTGCGTCAGAAACGGCGTCCAGGGCCGGTGCAGGCCAAAGAAGGCACGTTCGGGCAGGCGCAGCAGCAGAAAGACCAGCAGACAGCCATAGGTCAGCCCCGCCAGCGCCACCCCGCGCAAGGCGGCCAGCGCATAGCCAAAGGGGCCGATGCGCAGGGGCGCCATGCGTTCGGCCTGCCAGTCGGCCACGGGGGGGAACGGCGCTTGTCTCATGTGCCCTCGTCATGGCGGCGGACGTAATAATCGCGGTGGCGCGGCGACATGGCGACCGTGTCCATCAGCATCAGAACATCGGTGGTGCGAAAGGCGGTATCAAGATAGGCGCCCTCGCCCACCATGCCGCCCAGCCGCAGATAGGCCTTGATCAGCGCGGGCGTCGCCTGCATGGCCGCGCGTCGGTCGGCAGGCTGCGCCGGCAGGTCGGCCAGCCCGACCCGCCCCGCCCCGATGGCGCGCGGGCACAGGCCCGGCGGCGCCAGATGGTTCTGCCACAGATGCGCCAGCGGCCCGGCCAGCGCCGCCAGATCGGTGCCGGGAAACGAGGCGGTGCCGAACATCAGTTCGATCCCGCGTTCCAGCACATATTCCGCCAGCCGGTTCCAGATCAGCATCATCGCCGCGCCCCCCCGGTGATCGGGATGCACGCAGGACCGGCCCAGTTCCAGCAGACGGCGGCCGCTGGCGTGGAGCGGCGCCAGGTCGAATTCGGTTTCGGAATAGAAGCGCCCGCCCGGCGGCAGCCGGTCGCCCGGCAACAGGCGGTAGACGCCCACCACATCTTCCAGAAGGTCGGGGTCGCGGCGACGGTCGATCAGCAGCAGATGGTCGCAGATCGCGTCGAAATCGTCCCGCTCCAGCCGCTCGGCGTGATCGACCAGCGGCCCGTCCGAGCCCATCTCGCCCACGAAGACCGCATAGCGCAGACGTTGCGCCGCGCGCAGGTCGCGCGCATCGCGTGCCAGCCGGGTTTCAAACACGGTCGGATCGGCCCTCATATCCCCTCTGCCCCCTTGCCTTGACGCAGATAGACGGATCGCGCCGCCAGTGACAAGCCCGCCCTCACCGGCCATGCCGCGGCGCGGGCGCAATCCGGGGTTGCGTATCCCGCAAAATACAATACCTTAGGTCAGGTATCGAAGACCCGTTGCAGGGCGATCTGGCTGCCGTCGATCACCACCTTGCCGCGATGTTCGAAATTCACCGTGATGCGATTGCCGATGTTCGACTGCACCTGGCCCAGCCCCCAATCGGCCTCTTGCGGGTGGCGCACGATCATGCCCGGCTCCAGCAGGGCGTTCAACCCGAGGCTCATTGCTGTGTCCCTTCCGTCAACCTGCCGCAGAGATCCATGACCGACCGCCCCGACCTCACTGCCCTGCTGGGCTCGCGAATCTGCCATGACCTTATCAGCCCCATCGGCGCCATCGGCAATGGGGTGGAATTGCTGATCATGGACGGCGCCGCGCGCGGCCCGGAAATGGCGCTGATTTCCGAAAGTGTGGCCAGCGCCAATGCGCGCATCCGGTTCTTTCGCATCGCCTTTGGCGCCGTGGGGGGCGATCAGCGGATCGGCCGCCCCGAGGTCGCGAATATCCTGGCCGATCTGACGCGCGGCGGGCGGCTGGAAATCCTCTGGGAAGGCCCTGCCGACCTGCCCCGGCATGAGGTGAAGCTCGCTTTCCTGCTGCTCATGTGTCTTGAAACGGCAATGGCCTATGGCGGCCAGATCACCGTCGAACGCGGCGACAATCGCTGGACGCTGATCGGCCGCGCCCCCAAGCTGCGCGTCAACCCTGCCCTGTGGGAGGTGCTGTCGAACCCCGGCGCGCCCTTTGATCTGACCCCCGCCCAGGTGCATTTCGCCCTTGTCCCCGATGAGGTCGCCAGACTGAACCGCAAGCTGGCCGTGGGCATCCAGGAAGGCGAGATCCGGCTGACCTTCTGAGAAATTCTGCGCATTGGCGCACAGCTATTGCGCCAGCCCGTCCGAAGTGCAAGGATTCAGCGCGCGACAGGACCAGATTTCCGGAGATATTTCATGCCGACCTTGACGGGTAACACTTCTTATCGCCTGAACGGCGTCACCGATTTCAAACTTGCCGGCTTTGACACAAGCTGGTTCGGCGTCCGCTTCATCGAGGGGCTTTTTCTCTGGGCACCGGAAGATGATCCGATGCGCGCCGTGTCGATCACCATGACCGGCAGCAACTGGGGCGTCGGCGTGATCCGCAATACCGGCAACACCGCCACCGTCATGAGCGACACGACGACCGGCGGCAGCCGCTTCATCGACGCGATCCTGCTGCACAGCGCGGGCAACAACGTGGTGACCCTGGTCAATACCGGCACCAGCCTGATTTCGACCGGCATCGGCAATGACCGCGTGACGCTGGGCGGGATCTCGATCGAGGCGGTCAGCACCCATGAAGGCAATGACGTGGTCAGGACCGGCCGGGGCTGGGTCAACACGATCGAACTGGGCAATGGCAACAATGCCGTCACCATCGGCGCGGGCAGCGCCGGCACCGTCACCTCGGGCGAGGGCAATGACACGATCACCGCCATCGGTGAGATCGACTATATCGGCTCGGGCCGTGGCAATGACCGCATCATCACCCAGGGCGAATGGGTGGGCCTGATCGACGCCGGGCGCGGCGCGGATCTGGTGACGGTCGGGCGCGGCGGCGTCAGCTTCCTCGCGCTTGGCCGCGATGCCGACCGGGTGATCCTGCAACGCCAGCCCGATGCCGAGTCGCCCGTCACCATCAATGGCGGCGGCAATGTCTCCACCGATCAGGACCGCGACAGCGACACCGCGATCTTCCGCGCCTTTTCGGTGCGGCTGAACATCGACCTTGGTGAGCGGACGACGGTCGTGCAGAACAGCCAGGGCCATTTCATCCTGCGCGACATCGAGAACCTGGTCGGCGGCGCGGCAGGCGACATCCTGCGCGGCGACGGCGAGGACAACCGCCTGCAAGGCGGCGGTGGCCGGGACGTGCTGGAGGGGCGCGCGGGCGCCGATACGCTGGTGGGCGGCGCGGCGGCTGACAGGTTCGTCTTCTCGGACGTCGATCACAGCACCGGCGATGACGGGCTGACCGATCTGATCGTGGATTTCTCGCGCGCCCAGGGCGACCGGATCGACCTGCGCGCCATCGACGCGCGCGAGGCGGTCGGCGGTGACCAGGCCTTGACCTTCATCGGCACCCGCGCCTTCAGCGAAATCGCCGGCCAGCTGCGCAGCGTGCAGACCGGCGGCCGCACCCTGATCGAGGGCGATACCGATGGCGACGGCGCGGCGGATTTCGCGCTGATGCTGGCCAGCGCACAAAGCCTGGGCGCCGGGGCCTTCCTGCTCTGACCCCCTGCCCTGCGGCGCTTTTTACAGAAAGCGCCGCAGCCGCGTCTGGATGAAGGGGATGATGCCCCAGACCATGCAGACCACGATCACCGGCACCAGCAGCAGCGTGCGCGCCGGCAGCGGCCAGTCCGCGGTCAGCGGCTGCACCACCATCATGCCCAGCGTGACCAGCGGATAGACCCCCAGAAAGACAAAGATCGCGAAACGCAGGCGGGACGGGCTGCGCGCGGGCGCTGTGGCTTGTGCAGACGTGGCGGACATGGCAGACTCCGTTGAAACGAGACGTATCGTTTCTGCAAAACGGAACGTATCGTATCGCAAGAGGAGTGTGATGGCCGACCCGCTTTCAGAACCGCGTGCCTCGACCGGCGCCCGGCGCAACCCCGATACCGAAACCGCGGTGCTGGACGCCGCCGCCGCGATCATCGCCGAAGACGGCTTCGCCCGCCTGACGATGGAGGCGGTGGCCCGCCGGGCGCGGGCCGGCAAGGCCACGGTCTATCGCTGGTGGCCCTCGCGCGGGCATCTGCTGCTGGCACTGTATTCCCGTGCCAAGCAGGGTCTGCCCGCCCCCGATACCGGCAGCCTGCGCGGCGATCTGGAAAGCTATCTGACGGCCATGCTGGTGCAATGGCGGGGCGGGCTGGGGCCGCTGCTGCGGCTGCTGATCGCCGAGGCGCAACAGGACGAGACGGTGCGCCGGGCGATGCGGCAGGAACGCGAAAGCCGCTGGCATCATCTGGACGACATGGTGGCGCGGGCCGCCGCGCGCGGCGAACTGGCCGCCGGCCTGTCGCCCCACCATGCCGAACAGCGCATCATCGCGCTGCTGTGGTTCCGCCTGCTGACCGACGACCTGCCGGCGCCCGAAGACATCCCGCGACTGGTGCGCGATCTCCTCGGGCCGCTGACGCGCTGATCAGGCCCGGCAGGTGCCGTCGCCGGTGACCAGATATTTGAAACTGGTCAGTTGCTCGGCCCCGACCGGCCCGCGCGCATGCATCTTGCCGGTGGCGATGCCGATCTCGGCTCCCATGCCGAACTCGCCGCCATCGGCAAACTGGGTGGAGGCGTTGCGCATCAGGATCGCACTGTCGAGCCGCTGGAAGAACCGCGCGGCGGTCGCGTCATTCTCGGTCAGGATGCTTTCGGTATGGCTGGAGCCATAGCGGCGGATATGGGCAATCGCCCCGTCCACCCCATCGACCAGCTTCGCCGCGATGATCATGTCCAGAAATTCGCGCCCGAAATCCTCGGGCGTGGCGGGCACGGTGCCCGGCACCTGCGCAAGGTCGCCCTCGGCCCGCACCTCGACCCCGGCCTTCAGCAGATCCTCGATCAGCACCGCGCCATGACGCGCGTAAAACCCCCGGTCGATCAGCAGACATTCCGCGGAACCGCAGATGCCGGTGCGTCGGGTCTTGGCGTTCAACACCACCCGGCGCGCCTTTTCCAGATCGGCATCGGCATCGGCATAGACATGGCAGATGCCCTCCAGATGGGCAAAGACCGGCACCCGCGCCTCGGTCTGCACAAGGCCCACCAGCCCCTTGCCCCCGCGCGGCACGATCACGTCGATCAGGCCGACCGCCTGCAACATGGCGCTGACCGCCGCGCGGTCGCGCGTCGGCACCAGCTGGATCGCGGTCTCGGGCAGGCCGGCGGCGCGCAGGCCCGCCACCATGCAGGCGTGAATGGCCTGCGAGGAATGAAAGCTCTCCGACCCGCCGCGCAGGATCACCGCATTCCCGGCCTTGAGACAGAGCGCCCCGGCATCGGCGGTCACGTTGGGCCGGCTTTCATAGATCACCCCCACCACGCCCAGCGGCGTCGCAACCCGTTGGATATGCAGCCCCGTCGGCCGGTCCCATTCCGCCAGCACCCGCCCCACCGGGTCGGGCTGGTCCGCAATGGCGCGCAGGCCCGCGACGATGCCGCCGATCCGGCCTTCGTCCAGCACCAGCCGGTCCAGCATCGCGGCCGACAGCCCCTTGGCACGACCGAATTCCAGATCCTGCGCATTGGCGGCCAGAATAGCAGGCACCGCGCCCTCCACCGCCTCGGCCGCCGCCAGCAGCGCCGCGCGTTTGGTCTCGGCTGGCGCGAAGGCAAGCTCCGCCGCAGCCTCTCGGGCCTTGGCCCCGATCTCCTGCATCAGCTTGCCCACGTCTTCCATGCTCTGCCCCTTTGCTTCTTGCAGAAATACTCTGCGGGGGTCCGGGGGTGCAAAACCCCCGGGGCTTCCCGCCTAGACCGACATATCGTCGCGATGGATCAGCGCCGCCCGGCCCGCATAGCCGAGGATCCCCGCGATATCGCCCGACCGATGCCCGGCAATCGCCCGCGCCTCGTCGGATGTATAGCGGATCAGCCCCTTGCCCAGCACCTCGCCGCCCGGGCCCAGAATGGCCACCGGCTCGCCCCGGCCAAAGCGACCCTCGACACCGGTCACCCCGGCGGGCAGCAGGCTCTTGCCCGACTGTAGCGCCGTGACCGCGCCCGGATCGACCCGGATCCTGCCCTTTTCCTTCATGGCGTTGATCCACAGCTTGCGCGCCTGTTGCGGGTCGCCCTTGGGCACAAACCAGGTGCGGCTCGCCCCTTCGGCCAGCGCCTTGAGCGGGCGCAGCACCGACCCTTCCATGATCGCCATGGCACAGCCGCCGGCGACGGCGGTCTTGGCCGCCATCAGCTTGGTCTTCATCCCGCCCTTCGACAGGCCCGAAATCGGATCGCCGGCCATGGCCTCGATCTCGGGCGTGATGGTCTCCACCACGTCGAAGCGTGTGGCGGTCGGGTCTTCCTTGGGATTGGCGGTATAGAAGCCGTCCACATCCGACAGCAGCACCAGCTGATCCGCCCCCGCCGTCACCGCGATCTGCGCGGCCAGCCGGTCATTGTCGCCATAGCGGATCTCGTCGGTGGCGACGGTATCGTTTTCATTGACGATCGGCACGACGCCCAGCCCCAGCAGCGTCTCCATCGTGGCGCGGCTGTTGAGGTAACGCCGCCGGTCCTCGGTATCTTCCAGCGTGACGAGGATCTGCCCGGTGGTGATGCCATGCGGCGCCAGCACTTCCTCATAAGCACGGGCCAGACGGATCTGGCCCACGGCCGCCGCCGCCTGGCCTTGTTCCAGCGTCAGCGCGCCGGCGGGCAGGCCCAGGATGATGCGCCCGAGCGCGATGGAGCCGGAGGAGACCAGCACCACCTGACAACCGCGCACCTTGGCCTCGGCCACATCCATCGCCAGCGCCGACAGCCAACCCTGTTTCAGCCCCTTTTGCCGGTCCACCAGCAGCGCCGAGCCGATCTTGACCACCAGCCGCCGTGCCGCCCGCACATCCGGTGCGCCGGTCGCCGCCGCGGTCAGGGTTGCCATTTCGTCACCTCTACCGGCATGCGCGCGGTGCGGTCGGCCATGATCTCGGCATGGATCGCGCGCAGCACGTCCTTCAACCCCTCGCCCGAGGCGCCGGAGATCAGATAGACCGGGCCACCGCTGGCCTTTTCCAGCGCCCGCTTGCGGGTGCCCAGGGTCTTCTTGTCCAGCGCGTCGATCTTGTTCAGCGCCAGGATGCGCGGCTTGGTCGCCAGATCCTCGGCATAGGCCTCCAGCTCGCCCACGATGGTGCGATAATCCTTGGTGATGGTGCTGGAAGTGCCATCGACCAGATGCAGCAGCACCGAGCAGCGTTCGACATGGGCGAGGAACTGGTCCCCCAGGCCCCGCCCCTCGCTTGCGCCTTCGATCAGGCCGGGAATGTCGGCCATGACGAATTCATGCCCGTCGATGCCGACCACGCCCAGATTGGGCACCAGCGTGGTGAAAGGATAATCCGCAATCTTGGGCCGGGCATTCGACACCGCCGACAGGAAGGTGGATTTGCCGGCATTGGGCAGGCCCAGCAGCCCCGCATCCGCGATCAGCTTCAGCCGCAGCCAGATCGTGCGCTCCACCCCCTCTTGTCCCGGATTGGCCCGGGCCGGCGCGCGGTTGGTCGAGGATTTGAACCGCAGGTTGCCCCAGCCGCCATTGCCGCCCTGTGCGAGCAACACGCGCTGGCCCGGTTCGGTCAGGTCGGCGATGACGGTTTCCTCATCCTCGTCGATGATCTCGGTGCCCAGCGGCACTTTCAGCACGATATCCTCGCCCGAGCGGCCGGTGCGTTGATTGCCCATGCCGGGCTGGCCCGACTTGGCGAAGAAATGCTGCTGATAGCGATAGTCGATCAGGGTATTCAGCCCCTCCACCGCCTCGGCATAGACCGAACCGCCATTGCCGCCGTCGCCGCCATCGGGGCCGCCGAATTCGATGAACTTTTCGCGCCGGAACGACACGCAGCCCGACCCGCCGCCCCCGGAGCGGATATAGACCTTGGCAAGATCGAGGAATTTCATCGGGTGATCCCTTCAGACAGGCGGCAGCGGATTGATCCATGGCGATAGCCCCGGAACGGTCCGGGCGCAAGCGCGGGGCGGGCCTTTGGGCCCTTATTTCCCGCGACTTTACGGCGACGGTCGGTCGTCCAGCCGCAATTCCATGAAGACGACATCCAGCCAGCGGCCGAATTTCTGCCCGACCTCGCGCATCCGGGCGGTTTCGACAAAGCCCGCCTTCGCATGCAGCCGGATCGAGGCGTCGTTTTCGGCGGTGATGGCGGCGACGATGACATGCTTGCCGCAGGCCCGCGCGCGCGGGATCAGCGCCGCCAGCAGCGCGCCCGCGATCCCCCGCCCCCGCGCCTGCGGGTCCACATAGACCGAGTTTTCCACCGTCGCACGAAAGCCGTCGAACGGGCGCCAGTCGCCGAAACTGGCATAGCCCAGAACCCTGCCCGCCGCCTCGGCCACCAGCACCGGATAGCCCGCCGCGGCGCGCGCCTGCATCCAGGCCACGCGGTTCGCCGCATCCACCTCGCCCTCCATCAGGATGGCGGTGGTGGTGCGCACGGCATCGTTATAGATCGCGGCAATCCCCGCCGCATCGGCGGGTCTGGCGTCCCGTATCACCATCATCGGCCCCGAAATTGGCTGCCCTGCCGCCCGTTCCTGCGGCAGGGCATGCGGTCAGTCCAGCTTGCGGATATAGGTCCAGGTCGGCACCCTTGCATTGCGCGCCACCGAAAAGGTCTCGGCGTCGCCCAGATACTGAAACCCCGCATTGGTCAGGACGCGGGCGGAACCCGGATTGTCCTGAAACACCTCGGCAAAGATGGTGCGGTTCTTCTGCGGGTTGGCGGCGACCAGCGCGCGCACCGCCTCGGAACCGAAGCCGGTGTTCCAGAAGGCCGGCGCGACCCAATAGCCGATCTCGCTCTGGTCGCGGTTGAACTTTTCCTCGTCCATGCGCTTGAGACTGATGACGCCCAGCACCTCGGCCAGGCCCGTGGCGCTGCCATCCAGCACCCAGACATCCTTTGCCCCCTTGGGGGCCATGGCGCGGGTCACGAAATTCTCGGCCGCCCCGGGCGGAAGCGGATGCGGGATCGAGCGGGTCGCCTCGGCCACGCGGCGGTCCCCCGCATACATGGCAAACAGCCCCGCATCGGATTTTCGGACCGGGCGCAGCACGAAACGGCCCGCCGCGATGACGCCATCGACCATCTGGCCAAAGCCCGCCACACCGGAAAAATCCTGATCCTTCGCAATCACATCCAACTTCATCGCTTCCCTCCTTCGAAGCGTGGGGCACAGGCGGTCAGGCCACCTGCCCCCCCAACTGGCCCCGAACATCCAAGATGGGGCCTGAACAGACCTTCTGCCAGACGCTTGCGGCAGAAGAATGACAGGGATGGCACATTCATCCCCAAATTGCACGCGGGCGGTCAGCCCGCCTGCCTTTCCCGTGCCGCCAGACGTCGGCGCCAGGGGGCGTCACGCTCCCAGTCGCCCGCCATGATGGAGCCATGCGGCGCGATCTCGTCCACCACCTCGGCCAGGCCATGCCGCTGCATCTGCGCGCGCAGCGTGGCCGCGGATTTATAGGCCGAGGGCAGTTCCGACAGGTCGGGATGGCCCGAGAAGAACCGCACATCCAGCCCCGCCACCTCGCGCGCCAGAACCTCGGCCTCGGTCACCTCGCCCAGCTTGCGCAGATGGGCGCGGCGCGACAGGTTGCGCCCCGCGCCATGCGGCGCGAAACCCAGGCGGCGCCCGTCCGGCAGCGGCAGCGGCGGGCCACCCTCGGGCGCGCGGATCAAGAGGACCGGCCCGGCCATGTTCAGCGGCACGATCTGCACCCCGTCCGGCACGAAAGCCGGGGCGACCGGGGTCGCGCCTTTGGCGTGGTAGAACAGATCGCCGTCGCGGAAGACAAAGTTGTGTTCGTTCCACAGGCGGCGCACCACCGGCCGGCACAGACGCGCCGCGACACCGGCATGGATCAGCTCGTGGTTCAGTTGCGTCCAGGCGCGGATCACCAGCAGCGCCTGCCAATAGGCGCGCCCCTCGTCGCAGTCGGCCGGGATCCAGGCATTGACCGGATCGGTCGCCGGCGACAGCGTCTTGCGAAACCGCTCCGCCACCTTCATGCCGGCCTTGAACAGCAAGGCCCCCGGCCCGCGCGAGCCGTGATGCGTGACCAGCGTCGCCTGCCCCGTGGCACGGGAACGCCCGGCAAAGGCGAAGTGGTTGCCATCGCCCTGAGTGCCCAGATGCGCCTCGGCCGCCGCCAGAATCGCGGGTGCATTGAGGAACGGGTTGGCGCGGAACGCGGCCGCCAGATCGGCGGGCAGCGCGAAACGGTCGCCCTCGGCCCGGCCGCCCGGCCCGAAATGGGTGACGCGATGCGCAGCCTCCAGCACATAGGCGGGCGGGACGCCGTCCCAGCCCGACAGCATGACGGAACAGCAGATATCGGCGGAATGCATGCCGGGATGGATCGCGCCTTCGGCCACGGCCACGCCGCCCACCGGGATGGTCGCACCGGGGCCAGAGGGGCAGGCATCGGGCATCACCGCCCCCGCCCGCAGCGTAGGGGTGCACATCAGCGCCGCCATCGCGGCGGTCACGGCGGCCAGGTTGGCGGCCTCCTCGGCAGTTTCGGCCTCCAGATGCAGGGCAAAGGGCGCGGGCGCCGCCTGCAACGGCAATTGCGGCGCGGGTTTGCGCGCGGCCACGAAATCGGCCAGCGCCGCGCCTTGCAGATCACGCGCGCGCGCCTCTTTCAGCGCCGCCCCAAGGGCGGGTCCGGGCGGAAAGCCAAGCGCGATCAGGTCTTTTCCGGTAAGGATGGGGCTGGACATGGGGTCTTCCTGATGAACCGGGGACTTGCCCCCTTCACCGGCCCCTTGTGGCGTCCGGGTCATCGGATGACCCTGAAACGCTGAGGGGGACCGGCCTTTCAGCCGATCCCCCTGCGGCAGGTTGCCCTGCGGGTTCTTCGGCTTATTCCGCGGCTTCCGCGACTGGCAGGACCGAGATGAAGGTCCGGCCCTTGAGGCCCTTCCGGAAGCTCACCTTGCCTTCGACGGTGGCAAAGATCGTATGATCGGTGCCCATGCCGACACCTTCACCCGGGAACCAGGTGGTGCCGCGCTGACGCACGATGATATTGCCGGGGATGGCAGCCTGACCGCCATAGAGCTTCACGCCCAGACGACGACCGGCCGAGTCACGACCGTTGCGCGACGAACCGCCTGCTTTCTTGTGTGCCATGGGGTGTTACTCCTTATTTCGCCGGGGCGTTATGCGCGGCGCGGCGGGCGTCGGCGGTGCCGGTGGCAGCCATGACACCCGATTTCTCGGCGCCGGCGGCCAGCACGTCGGTCACGCGCAGCAGGGTCAGCTGCTGGCGATGGCCCTTGGTGCGCTGCGAGCTGTGCTTGCGGCGGCGCTTGACGTAGTGGATGACCTTCTCGCCCTTGATCTGGGCGATCACTTCGGCCTGCACGGCGGCGCCGGCCACGGTGGGCGCGCCGACGGTGACGCTGTCGCCACCCACCATCAGGATTTCATTGAACTGGACTTTGTCGCCAGCATTGGCCGCAAGCTTTTCGACACGCAGGATATCGCCTGCCTGCACCTTGTATTGCTTGCCGCCGGTTTTGAGGACCGCGAACATGGGTCTTTCCTTCCAGGTTTTCCGCGTCCTGCGGCCCCTTCCCGTTGCCGGGTCGGCGTTCATGGGTTGCCCCGCCTCGAACAGCGCGCCCCGTCGCCGGGACGATGATCAACAGAAAATCCCGGACAGACTCAGGGGAGTCGCCGGGATGCGCGCTTATCCGCGATCCCCCCGCCCCTGTCAAGCGCCGCCGCGCGCTCCGAGGCGGAAGCGCTATGGTCGCTGCTCGTTCTCGGGTCATAGCCAGAAGATGATCGTCGTAGCGACAGCCGGGGCGGAAACGAAGTCGTTTGGGCCGCGTCGTTAAAGGAGACCGCGTAATGGCGCGCGACTGACCTGCCCTGAACCGCGCCGGGTTTGCCGGAGGCTCCAACTCCTGAGTAGGATGGAGCATCATGAGCAAGACGACGAACAAGTTTTCCCCTGAAGTGCGCGAGCGGGCGGTGCGGCTGGTCTTCGACAACGAAGGTCAGCATGGGTCGCGCTGGCAGGCGATCGTGTCGATTTCGGCGAAGATCGGTTGTTCGGCCCATACGCTGAACGAGTGGGTGAAGA
>NZ_VKKX01000050.1 GCF_008271655.1 Gemmobacter caeruleus | reverse complement strand
GTTGAAATTCAGTGCTCTGATCCCCGAGAACTGGGTCGTTTTTGACTGGAGTTTTCCGCCCCAGGATCCCGGCTGGGAGAAGGAGCGGAAGCGATGAAAGCATCGAAGTTCTCGGACGCGCAGAAGGCGTTCCTTCTGCAGCAGGGCGACGACTGCGTACCGGTTGCGGAGATTTGCCGAAAGGCGGGGATCAGCCAGGCGACGGATTTCAGCTGGAAAAAGAAGTATGCGGGTCTGTTGCCTGACGAGATGCGTCGGCTGAAGCAACTCGAGTACGAGAATAATAGGCTCAAGAAGATCGTCGCAGACTTGTCTCTCGACAAGGAGATGCTTCAGGACA
Source organism: Gemmobacter caeruleus (assembly GCF_008271655.1). Classification (GTDB taxonomy): domain Bacteria; phylum Pseudomonadota; class Alphaproteobacteria; order Rhodobacterales; family Rhodobacteraceae; genus Gemmobacter; species Gemmobacter caeruleus. The sequence goes on along the minus strand of NZ_VKKX01000050.1, from coordinate 212 downwards.
TCGTCAAACGAAATGTATGGTCCGCCCTGTCGTTGCAAGGATTTTGAGTGGCGACGACACCAGTTTGCGTAAATGTATCCGGCCTCTCGCGAGTGGACTGCTGTTGCAGCCAGGCCATGATGAGATGCGCGCATCCTGTTTCCAAATAGCTTCTTCGGGCACGAAGCCCGCTTTCGAGCAGGATTTGCAGAATGCCGATCGACTGTTTCGTC
>NZ_VKKX01000049.1 GCF_008271655.1 Gemmobacter caeruleus | reverse complement strand
CGCCCGTCGCGGCGCGCTTGCGCAGGCCGAACAGACGGTCGGTGAACTCCTTGCCGTTATCGGTCAGAATGGTGCGGATGCGGAGCGGGCAGGCGCGCTCCAGGTCGCGCAGAAAGCGCCGGGCATTGGCCGCGGTCTTGGCCTTGAAGACGCGGATGAAGACCCAGCGGGTGGCACGATCGATGGCCACAAACAGGTAGCGGCGCGAGGTTTCGTCAGCCATTTGAGGCAGATACTTCACGTCGATGTGGATGTAGCCGGGCTCGTAAGCCTTGAAGCCGCTGTGCTTGGGTCGCGCCACCTTGGCCTGCAGATCACGCAGGTTGGCCACGCCATGCCGACGAAGGCAGCGGTCCAGACCCGAGCGCGAGACATGCGGGTTCAGGAACTCACGCACCACGGCCAAGAGGTCATCGAGCGTCACCAGCAGCGTCTTGCGCAGCGCCACAGCCACGGCTTCCTGCGTCGGCGTCAGGGTGGTCCGGAGCTTGTGCGGCGTGTGGCTGCGATCTTCGACGCTGTCGCGCTTGCGCCATTTGTAGATCGTCTGAGGCGTCACCCCGAAGCGCTCGGCCAGAACCGTGCCGACCTCCTCGCTCGCCTGGATCGCTGCACGAACCTTGGGCGTCGTCGTCGCTTGGCTGTGAAGATGGATCAGCATGACCGTGCCCCGTCCCGAATGCCCCTCAGCACCGATCTTGCCATGAAGAGTGCAGATCGCCGAGGGGAAATGTGATCATCCGGGATCAAACA
>NZ_VKKX01000048.1 GCF_008271655.1 Gemmobacter caeruleus | reverse complement strand
CCTATCTGCGCGACGACCGCCCGTTTGGCGGGACTGCGCCGCCCGCGGTGATCTTCCGCTTCTCGCGTGACCGGAGCGGCGAACATCCGAGCGAACACCTGAAGGGCTGGCAGGGCCTCCTGCAGGCCGATGCCTATGCGGGCTACAACGACCTCTATCGCGGCGACCGCAAGCCCGGACCTGTTCTCCCCGCGCTGTGTTGGTCACACGGCCGGCGCAAGTTCTTCGAACTGGCCGATGTCGCGGGCAACATCCGCAAGGGCAAGGATGCCAAAGAGATCTCGCCGATCGCCTTCGAGGCCGTAAGGCGCATCGATGCGCTGTTTGAGATCGAGCGCGACCTGAACGGCCAGGACCCCGCCGCCCGTCTCGCGGCACGACAGGTACGCTCGGCTCCGCTGGTCGAGGATTTGGAACGCTGGTTGCGGGCCGAGCGGGCGCTCCTGTCAAAGCATGCCAAGGTCGCCAAGGCGATCGACTACCTGCTGTCGCCCAATCATTGGCCTGCCTTTACCCGCTTCCTATCCGACGGTCGGATCTGCCTGAGCAACAACGCCGCGGAACGTTCGCTGAGAGGGGTGGCTCTGGGCAGAAAATCATGGCTCTTCGCGGGGTCCGAGCGCGGCGGGCACCGCGCGGCCTTCATGTATTCCCTCATTGGCACCGCAAAATTGAACGACATCGACCCACAAAGTTGGTTGGCAGACGTCATCGCCCGGATCTCAGACCTGCCGGTCTCTCGACTGCCGGAATTGCTGCCGTGGCAGTGGAAGCCGTCGGAAAAAGCCAACGTCAAGGCTGCATAACCGCGGCTCTCGGCGCATGCTTAC
>NZ_VKKX01000047.1 GCF_008271655.1 Gemmobacter caeruleus | reverse complement strand
GATTGCTCACCCGGTCTTCTGGCCCACATCTCGCCCCTCGGATGGGCCCACATCCTGCTCACAGGGGAATACAGATGGCCGAAAAGGGCTTAGCGTAGGATTTAGCCCCGTCCGGCAGCAGACCCCTTCTTCTGGTACCTGATCAAGCTGACCCTTATCGGTCTGTTCGCCTTCAATTGGGCAAACTTCAATGCAGTAGCAAACGCAGTCATTGGAGGCTTGGACTACGTCGCTGGCGCACTGGTGTCTTCGGTTGGCGGCGGAGGAGCCGGAGCCACACACTTTGCCGGCGAATTCGACATCCTGATCGAAAAATTCAGCCAGTACCTGAATGCCATCGGCAGCAACCTGAACTGGATGACGGGCGCGATCCTAGGCGGCATCGGGCTTATTCTTTTGAGCCTCCTTGGCTTCATGACCGGCATCGTCCTCATATTCGCCAAGATGATGCTGACCCTCATGCTCGGCCTCGCTCCGATCATGATCGCACTGTCGCTCTTCGACGCGACCAAGGACTTCTTCCATAGGTGGATCTCAACGACGGTCAGCTATGCCTTCTACCCCATCGTCATCGCAGCCATGTTCTCGACCGTCGTCGGCATGGCGAATTCGCTTTTGGCGCAGCTCGGTGACCCGAACTCGGCGACCAACATCGGCTCGCTGGTGCCGTTCTTCGTCATGGTTTTCCTGGCCAAAGGATTTGTAGCAGCAACACCCCTGATCGTGCGTGGGGTCTCTGGAAACCTGATGGTGGCTGCGGCACCCGCTGTGATCGCAGGATCGACCGGGATCATGCGGGGGATCTTCAATACAGCGGGCGTCAAAGGGAGGTCACGGATCGGGGCGTTGACTACCGGTGAAGTGATTG
>NZ_VKKX01000046.1 GCF_008271655.1 Gemmobacter caeruleus | reverse complement strand
AGCGAGGATGGATCAGGGCCGGGGCCTTCAAGCTTTGCACCCACCATGGCACATCTCCGACTGAATCTGAATCGTCTGCCACGATACGCCCGAAGTCGGCTTTCACCGACTCTGTCTATATAATGGCTGAGACCATCTTCGGTCCCACCCTCACACTCTCGACCGGGCGCATCATCCCGACCCGCTGGGTCGGCGAGCAGCATGTCAAGGAGGACCTCGGCTTCATCCCGAGCTTTGCCGACTGGGTGAAGGCCATCCGGCCCGAACCTTGGATGGGCCGGTCGGCGCGGATCGAGGCGCTGGTAGATCCGCATCTCGCCTCGCCCGTGGTCGAGGTCGCCTGACATGACTGACCCGGCCTATCAGCGGTTCGGCCTGCCAGTGACGGCTTCGTCCTACGCCGTTCTGCGGGCGGCGGTCCGGGCGCTTCATCCCGACACGCGCGCCGTTCGCGGCTTCCAGGCTGCGCGCAAGCGCTTCTACCGGCAGATGCTCTGCGCGCATGCCGCGCGACAGGCGGCGGGCGACGATCCGGCCAGCTGATCGCTCCCGACCACCCCCTCATCCCGACATAGCTCCCGGCCATTTGGCCGGGTCTTCCCCATTCAGGAGGTCCCCATGGCGGATTACTTCACCCATTTCTCGTGCCTGCTCGACGTTGGCACCCCCGACAAAGCTGCCCGCGCGCTCGGCCTGTTCCAGGGCTTGTGCGAAGCCGATCAGGACGCCGACAACCCGGAGATCGCAGGCTTCGACATCGTGCGCCAGGACGCGCCCGAGGGCAGCAGTCTCTGGATCCATGACGACGAGCACGGCGATGTCGAAGCCGTCATCCGCTTCGTTCTGCGCCTTGCGGAAGACCTCGACCTCACCGGCCTCTGGGGATTCCAGTACGCCTTATGCCGAATTCGGCATAAAGCATATTATGCCGGGATCAGGATTATGCCGCATGGCCAGTGCCCACGCTTTAGAGCGTTGGCCTTGGCCATGCGGTCATTCGGCATATTCAGAGCGACTCGAGGAAGGCCAGCAGCTGATCGTCTG
>NZ_VKKX01000045.1 GCF_008271655.1 Gemmobacter caeruleus | reverse complement strand
TGAGGGTTCAGGACCATGAAGCCGGTCAGCCGCACCTAATAATCTTTGGCTGGTCTGGCAGTATGCCAAGTCGATGCTTCTCGTCGACTGGAGGGCCATGCGGCATAATCCTGATCCCGGCATAATACGCCTTATGCCGAATTCGGCATAAGGCATAGGCGAAACCCCACACCCCCTTGAGGTCGAACGCTTCAGCCAGGCGCAGCACGAAGCCAATCACCTGTTCGACGTCGCCAGAGAGATCATCGTGGATCCAAAGGACATACGCAGCGTCGCCCTCTTGCAGCGAAAGCTCGAAGCCGCAGCAAAGCGGTTCATCGCGGTCAGCGTCTTCAAGCCGCGACTGGACGAACATACGATGCGCGGCAAGCGCATTTTCCGAAGTGCTAACATCGAGCAGGCACGAGAAATGCGTGAAGTAATCAGCCATAGGTGACTCCTGAATGAGAACCACCCGACCGAAGGGCCGGGCGGTATGATTGAAGAGGGGTAAGTCTTTGGGGTTGGTGTCTGCCGGTCAGGACGAAGCAGACCTTGCCCTCTCCTGTGCGGCCTCATGCGCATTCAGCATGTCGCGGTAGAACCGTCGCCGCGACAGCCGCAGACCGGGCTGACGGCGGATCCACGGATGCAGCGCTTTGGCCGCAGCCTTGATGACATCACGCGGTTTTGCCGTCAGGGGAAGATTCAGATGGGGATAGAACGGGTCCACGTCACCTGACCTCCAACACGGGCGATACCAGGTGCGGATCGACCAAAGGCTCAAGCTTCTCAGTTCGCCCCATCCAAGGTTCCGGTCGGATCGCCTTGATCCAGTCCGAAAAGCTGGGGATGAAGCCCAAATCTTCGCGGACGTGCTGCTCGCCGACCCATCGGGTTGGGATGATGCGGCCCGTCGACAGTGCGATCGTCGGCCCGAAGATCGTCTCCGCCATTATATAGACAGAGTCGGTGAAAGCCGACTTCGGGCGTATCGTGGCAGACGATTCAGATTCAGTCGGAGATGTGCCATGGTGGGTGCAAAGCTTGAAGGCCCCGGCCCTGATCCATCCTCGCT
>NZ_VKKX01000051.1 GCF_008271655.1 Gemmobacter caeruleus | reverse complement strand
GCCTGCAGGAGGCCCTGCCAGCCCTTCAGGTGTTCGCTCGGATGTTCGCCGCTCCGGTCACGCGAGAAGCGGAAGATCACCGCGGGCGGCGCAGTCCCGCCAAACGGGCGGTCGTCGCGCAGATAGGTCCAAAGCCGTGCGGTCTTCGTGCCGCCGCGAGCGAGCAAAGGCACGGTGGTGTCGTCACCATGCAGCCGTGTTGCCTCCCGGACATGCGCCTCGATCAGATCATGGAGTGGCTTGAGCAGCTCGGTCACCGCCCCAACCTGATCGGCGAGCGTCGAGAGGCACAGCTCCACACCTTCCCGTGCATAGCGCTCGGCCTGACGGTTCAAAGGCTGATGCTGGCCGTATTTTTCGTAGATGATCATCGCCAGAAGGCTCGGCCCTGCCCAGCCGCGCGGGATCGGGTGGAAAGGCGCAGGTGGCTGGCTGATCTTTTCACAAGCCCGGCAGGTGAACTTCTCGCGCACGGTCTGGATCACCTTCCACTGCCGCGGCACCACCTCCAGCGTCTCGGTGATATCTTCGCCCATCTTCACGATGCGATCCGACCCGCAGCAGGTGCAGGTTGTTGGCGCTTCGATCACCACCCGCTCGCGCGGCAAATGCTCAGGGAATGGCTTGCGCACCGGTTTTTTGCGCTCGAACGCCGCGACTTTCGTGGTCTTTTCGACCCGCGCCGCATCCTCGGCTGCATCGGTCACCAGTTCCTCCAGTTGCAATTCCAACTGGTCGATCAGCCGCGACGTCCGTTCCGATCTGTGGCCATATTGCTCGCGCTTGAGCAGCGCGATCTCGAGCTTGAGGCCTGTAATCATCGCCTCGGAGGTCGAGACCACCGCGCGAACCTGCGCCAGTTCGGCCTTGGTGGCCGCCAGCTCAGCACGCAGTTTTTCGAGTTCAGAGGTGAAATTGGACATGCCAGCTTCTATCATGGGAAGCCGCATAATCCAACAAATACAGGCGTTTCCGATGGATCAACCGATCTTTTTCGGCCTCTGGGTCCAGCGCGGATTGCGCCAGTCGATTCCGTCCAGAAGATAGCCTACCTGGGCTGCGGATATCGCAACAGCCTCGCCCGTGGCGCTCGAGGGCCAGACAAATTTGCCGGCCTCAAGGCGTTTTGCGTATAGGGATGTGCCGATGCCATCGAACCACAAAAGTTTCACCATGTCGGCCTTGCGCCCGCGAAAGCAGAAGATCTCGCCACTATGGGGATCGCGACCGAGACCCTGCTGCACTTTCAGCGCCAGCGAATTCATCCCGCACCGCATGTCTGTCACGCCGCCGGCGATCCAGACCTTCGTGCCCGCCGGAAACGCGATCATGACCGCACCTTCAAGTTATTGAGTAGCCGCGCAGCTGCCTCCATGTCAAAGTCAGACGGGATCGCCACGCGAAATCCCGGACCAAGATCGACGGTCATGACCGACGATTGCTGCACGGGGGCACCATCCGGGGGACCAAAGCCATCTTCCACCGGAACAACCCGCAAAAATTGCGGGCCACAACCCAGCAAGCCGTGCTTGTGCCGATAACGCCAATCATAAAGTTGAGACCGAGAAACATCATGGCGCCGCGCAACGTCGGCCAAGGATGCGCCAGCCTGATAGCTTTCTTCTATGATGCGAACCTTCTCGGCCTCCGCCCAGCGGCGACGACGGCCTGTGTCCGAAACCGATAAAACCTGAATGCGGGGGGTGTCTTCGTGTGCGTCCATGAGGACGTCCGCTAACACGCAAAACACAAAACCAACCAGACGGCCCTCGGCGCAAGCTTACTAACTACGTCGTGACCTTGCCCGCTGAGGCGATCTGCCCGGCCTGCGAAGCCAAGAACCGGACCTGATCTGACACCGGGCGCCCCCGCGGCGCCCGTTTCTCTCTCCCATTCCCGAAACCCTCTGCGAGCCCCCGTGAGGCGCCAGACGCCCGGCCGAAAGGCTGGACGTCATGCGCGCCTCCTGGTCCGCACTCCACACATCCCTCATCCGCAAACTGAACCTCAGATCGTCGCAGGTCGATTTCCAAGCGATGCGGCAGGCCGATCCGGAACTCGCCGCCTTCGGATCCATTCCTGCTCTTCTGGAGCATCAGCACGCGCGTGACGGCGATCCGGCAGCACGCTTCGCTGTCATACGCGCACTTGTGATGGCAGCGCAGTCAGATCAGCGGTACCGATCGGCCGCGCATCTGATGGTGATCGTGGCGCTCTGGCCCGGCCTCGATGCCGTGTTCTGGCGCCTGTCACGAGGGTTCCCGGATCGACGCGATGATCTGCCGGCGGAGATTGTCGCCCGTATCGGCGAGGCCATACTCACCCTGGATCTCGACCGAGTCACGGCGGTCACGGCGACGCTGCTGCTCAACGTGGAGCGCGATATCCGGCGGGACATGGTTGCGACGCGAGTGGTCGGCGAAACCCTGAAGTCTATTGCCGATCCTGTTATTGAGGCGCGTGTCGTAGAGACGGTCGAGTCCGTGGAGGTCCAGCCTCAGGACCTTACCGATCACCTTGCCTGCCTGGCACAGCGGGACGCGACGCTGTTGCGGCGGGTGTTCGTCTTTGGCGAAACCCAGGAGGAGGCCGGGCGTGCGCTTGGCCTTGAGCCGGCCGCTGCTCGCAAGCGATACCAGCGCGCCCTCGCGAAACTCCGGTTGCAGCAGAAAGTTCCGCCCGTCCTGTCCCATTCCGGCTCGCCGGTTGGCCTTTGATCTTCTGAAGGCCCTTCGAGGAGAAGCCGGATGGACGGAGATCAGGACGAGTATGAGAAGTTGCCGGGCTACTACCGGCCCTGGGACCTGGCGCAGGTTATCCTCGCCGGGCGGCGCTATCGCATCGAGGACGTCGGCGTGCTGTCCGACGGGGGTGCGCTCTTTGCCATTTACGTGGCCGCTGCGCCCGGGGTGGTCTGAGATGGCCACCCGCCCAACCTGGCTGACCACCCTGGAACTGGCCGACCGCTGGCGCATGACGACGCGCACGCTGGAGCGCTGGCGGGCGGAACCCTATGGACCCGCCTGGCACCACATCGGCGGCAAGGTCCTCTACCTCCTGGATGACATCCTCGCCTACGAGGATCGGCACCGGCGCAAGGGCGGCTGACCATGGCGCGGGGCCAGGAACATGGGCCCGCGCAACAGCACGAAGACGACACCCAGGCTGCCAGCGGCGGCCCGAACGGCATTGGCTATCCGACCTATTCGGAGGTGTCCCTCAAGCTTCTCGATAACGGCTACGAGCCGGTGCCGCTCCATCCTGGACGGAAGTCACCGCGGCCATCAGGCTGGTCAACGGCGATCATTGACGAAGCGCAGGTTCGCAGATGGAACGCTGAGTTCCCCAGTGCGGGCGTGGGCATTCGGACTGGCGACGTGGTGGGCATCGATATCGACGTCCTGGACCCGGACATTGCCCACCAGATGGGGCAGATCGTCGAGGCGAATACCGGCGCCACCTTGATGCGGGTGGGGCTCTGGCCGAAGCGACTTTACCTGGTCAGGACCGACAGACCCTTCGCCAAGAAATCCATCCGGAAGCTGGAGATCCTCGGCAAGGGCCAGCAGTTTGTCGCGTTCGGCATCCATCCCGACGCCCGGAAACCCTATTACTGGACCGGCGAGACACCGTTGGATGTTCCAGTGTCCGACCTGCCGCTGGTGGACGAAGCGACATGCGCGGATCTGCTCAACGAACTCGCAGCCCTCCTTCCACCGATTGGCGCCCAGCAGCGGAAGAGTAGAACCGGAGGTCCATCCGGCGAGTCCACTGGGCCCACCCGAAATAAGAACGGTCTGGTCCTCGACGGTCGGGACGGCTGGCTCTCTGCTACGGCCTTCCACGTCGTCCATGACGCGATTGATGCTGGGCAGCCTTTGGACGCCGTAGCGCTTGCCGGCCGGGTCTGGCTGCGGTTCTCCGGTTCCACGGATCTTTTCCGACCGAAGAAGGACGGAACCACCCGATACAGTTTCCACGATGCGCTGAGGAAGGTCCGGGACAAGCTGTCCCTCCACGGAGTCGGTCGTCTGCCGTCCCGCGGGGCACCCGAAGCGATCCCGGTTGAGGTCGAGCCGGGGCTCCCGTTGGAAGAGGCGCGCGCGGTGCTGTCCGACACGATTGCCTCGTTCTGCGCTGGGGCGGAAGCCTGGCTCGCCTCGGACCGAGCCGAACGCGCTCCCCGGATCGGCATCCGTGCGACCGTCGGTCTCGGCAAATCGGCCGTTTCGCGCAATCACCTCCTTGCATTGCAGGCGCGTCTCCGGGATGCCGGCCTGCCGCATCGCATCGTGGTCTTCGTGCAATCTCTGGCCTTGGCCGATGAGGCAGCCGTGGGCTGGGCTGTCCAGGGCGTGAAGGTCGCTGTCCATCGCGGATATGAGGCGAAGATGCCGGGCCTGGACCGGCCGATGTGTCGGGACCTCGAAATGGTCCGCATGGCCGTCACCTGCGGGTTGCCGGTATTCCAGAACGCCTGCATGCGGCGCGGCAAGGGGCGGTGTCACAACTTCGAACTCTGCGTGAAGCAGTCGAACCTTCGGGAGATCGAAACGGCGGACATTGTCCTTGCCGCCTACGACAGCCTCTTCACCGGGCTGTCGATCAATGCGGACAGTGTCGCGCTCATGGTGATCGACGAGGGCTGCTGGGAGCGGGCCGCCAAAGAGGTTCGCATCGATTTGGGCGAGATTACTCAGCCGGACGCAACCGGAGAGCCGCGCTTTGCCGACCAACAGGAGGAGGAGCGTGCCTGGGAGGAGCTCTTCGCTGTCAGGAACAAGGTCGCCCGGGCAATAACGGCGGGTGGACCCGGTCCGGTTGCACGCCGGCACCTGGACGCGATCGGGTTGACACCGGAGTGCTGCGCGCGGGCTGCCGATTTGGAAGTCCGCCTTCGCGTCGATCCCGGATTGCGCCCCGGCTTGCCGCAGGCGGCACGCAGGCGGGCCACCGACCTCTCCCGGGAAGCCAATCGATCCCTCCGGCGCGAGGTGTTGTTCCGTGCGCTGGAGAGCCTCCTCCGCACGGTGGAAGATCAGGATGGCCGGATTCAGGTGCTGCCACCCGATCCCGTGACCGGTGGCGTGACCGTCAGGGTGACGGGAGTTCACCAGATCGACCCAAGCCTCTCCGGGCTACCGATCCTGCACCTCGATGCAACGCTGCGACCGGAGCTCGCCGAGACTGTGCTTCCGGTTCTGGAGATGACAAGCGTCGTTGCAACCGCGCCGCACATGACCGTGACTGCCGTCTGCGGCAGCTTCGGCAAGGCGACCCTGGTCGAGGACCCGAAGGCCAGTTTCGAGGAGAATCTGCGCCGACGGAACCGCCTGCAGGAATGCGTCGACCACGTTCGGTGGCAGGCGGCCCGCGTTGCGCCGGGGCGTGTGCTGGTGGTGACCTACAAGCAGATCGAGGCAGCATTCGCCGGAATTCCCGGTGTCGAGACTGGCCACTTCAAGGCGATTGCCGGTCTGGATGTCTACAAGGACGTCGCCCTCCTGATCGTCATCGGCCGGCCGCTGCCGGGAAACGATGATCTTGGGCACCTCACCAGCGCCTACCTTGGGCATGTGCCCACGGGCGCCTACCACCGGGTCCGCCGGGGCCTTCTCATGCGGGATGGATCACGGCGCACCATCGCCGCCCTGGAGCACGAGGACCCCCGTGCCGAGTTGCTTCGCGCGGCAGTCTGCGACGATGAAGTCATCCAGGCAATTGGTCGCGGTCGAGGCGTGAACCGGACGATGTCCGATCCGCTCGAGGTCCAGGTGCTGGCGGACGTTGCGCTGCCGGTCGTTTATAACCGTGTCGTTGGTTGGGACAGCTGCGTGGCGGACGTGGTTCAGCGGATGCTATTGGCAGGTGTGGCGGTCGACAGTCCTGCAGATGCGGCGGTACTGCATTCCGGTCTTTTCGAGACGGTCGCAGGGGCAGATCATGCGTTCAGGCGGGCGGGATTTAACCGCCAAAACCCTATAGGAGATACTTATAGGGAAATGGCGGTTAAATCGGCTCGCTACCGACGTGGTGGTCGCGGGCATTCGTGGCAGCGCGCATGGTGGATCGACGGGACGTGCGCGGGTGTTCGAGCCAGGTTGGAAGCCGCAATCGGTCCGATTGCTGACTGGATCCCATACGGCGACTGACGCGAAATGCCTTCTCGGTAGCTGTCGCCGAATATCGGAGATTGTCAGAAAATGTCATTCTATCAATAGCTTGATCCCAGGAATATACTGCCACCACCCCGCAGGAATGCCGAGGGGGGCAAGGAGGACGAATGTCAGCGGTGCAAGCACTCGCAATCGACTATCGACCGATCGATGGTTTGATCCCTTATGCGCGCAATGCCCGGACGCACTCGGAGGCGCAAGTCGCGCTGATTGCGGGGTCGATCCGGGAATACGGCTTTACCAATCCGGTGCTGGTTGATGGCGCGAACGGTATCATCGCGGGCCATGGTCGGGTGATGGCGGCGCGCAAGTTGGGGCTGGCAGAGGTGCCGGTGATTGAATTGGCGCATCTGAGCGAGGCGCAGAAGCGGGCCTATGTGCTGGCCGACAACCAGCTTGCCCAGCAGGCGGGATGGGATCGCGACCTGCTGGCGCTTGAGCTCGGCGATCTGGCGGAGCTCGGCGTTGATCTGGGCGATCTTGGCTTTGATCCTCGGGAGTTGGACAATTTGCTTGGAGCGGGTGAGGCTGACCCGCGCGAGGACGAGGTCGGTCCTGTCCCCGTGATCGCGGTCTCTGCTCCGGGCGACATCTGGCAGTTGGGCAGCCATCGGGTGATGTGCGGTGACGCCACGAACCCGGCAGATGTCAGCGCCCTGCTCGAGAAGGTGCGCCCCCATCTGATGGTCACGGATCCGCCCTATGGAGTTTCATATGATCCCGACTGGCGCAATCGGGCTGGCATTGCCGAGACCCGGCGTGTCGGCAAGGTTGCCAACGACCATCGCGCAGACTGGCGGGAGGCCTGGGCGCTCTTTTCGGGGGAGGTTGCCTATGTCTGGCATGGGGCGCTTCATGCAACCACGGTGGCGGAGAGCCTGATCGCCAGCGGCTTTGACATCCGCTCGCAGATCATCTGGGCCAAGGAGCGGCTGGTCCTCAGCCGGGGGGACTATCACTGGCAGCATGAGCCCTGCTGGTATGCGGTCCGACAAAAGGGCCGCGGGCATTGGAGTGGCGATCGCAAGCAGACAACGCTTTGGTCCATCGCCAGTCGCGATCAGGATGCCGCAACGGTTCACGGCACACAAAAGCCGGTCGAATGCATGCGCCGACCGATCCTGAACAACTCCAGCCCCGGGCAAGTGGTCTACGAACCCTTTGCAGGCTCTGGCACGACAATCATCGCTGCCGAGACGACGGGCCGGTCCTGCCTGGCGATGGAGTTGGACCCGGCCTACGTTGATGTCATCGTCGCCCGCTGGCAATCCTTCACGGGGGGCGAGGCTTGCCTTGCAGGGCACGGCGGTAGCTTTACGGCGGTCAAGGCAGACCGTGAGGCAATCCGCAGCGCAACGCAGGGGGCCACCTGATGGGACGCCCCGAACGATGCCTCAGCGACGCACAGAAGGCGGAGGTCGAGACCCTCGCGGCGGTTCTGACCGCGCAGCAGGTGGCTGACTACTTTGGCATCGGCCGCACCACCTTCTTTGCCATGATGGAGCGCGATCCCGAGATTGCGGAACGATATAAACGGGGGAAGGCCAAGGTCATCGGGGCAATTGCCCAAGGGCTGATCGCCAAGGCCCGCAGCGGTGATACGGCGTCGATGATTTTCTTTCTGAAGACGCAGGCGGGCTGGCGCGAGGTGGCGCCGCTGGAGGACATCGATGCGCAGGTGCAGCCGGCCCGGTCGGGAGATGGCGTCCAGATGCTGCATGCTTATCTGGATCAGATTGCAGCGCGGGGAAAGGCCGCCCCGAGCCTGATCATCGAGGAGACGCATGATGGTGGCCTCATGCTCACCACGGAGCCTGTGCTGGACGGCGAAAGCGAGGAAGCAAGGTGAAGCAGTCCCGTCGCCTCTCCTTCCTCGAAGCCCTGTCGAATGTCATCCTTGGCTATGGGCTTGCTGTGCTGACCCAGCGGGCAGTGTTTCCGGCTTTCGGGCTGGAGACGACGCTTGCAGAGGAGATGCAACTTGGCGCGGCGTTCACGGCAATGTCGCTTCTGCGCAGTTATCTGCTGCGCCGGCTGTTCGCGGCCCTTGATGGGGAAAACTGATGGCAAAGGGGCCAAAGCCGCAACCGACGGCGCTGCGCCGGCTAGCGGGGAACCCCGGCAAACGGGGCTACAATCATGCCGAGCCCCAGATCATGGGCGGTCCGCCAGACTGTCCGCCGCATCTTTGTGCTAAAGCCCAGGAGGAATGGCATAGGCTTGCCGAAGGCCTCTATACCTCTGGAGTTGTGACCATCGCGGATCGGGCGGCGTTTGCGGCCTACTGCCAATGCTACGCCCGCTGGGTCGAGGCAGAGGAGAAGCTTGCGGCCACGCCGACCTTGCTGAAGACGCCCTCTGGCTACATCCAGCAGTCGCCCTGGCTTTCGGTTGCGAACAAGCAGCTGGAACTGATGGGCAGGTACATGGCCGAACTTGGGCTGACCCCTGCCGCCCGAACTCGCGTTGCGGCCGTTGCGGCGATCCCGGAAGACGCAGCAAAGATCACGAAGATTGAGCTTGTCATGGTCGGGCGCGATGCAGAGGGCAATTGGGTTAAACGACCGATCAACGACATCACGCCCGAGCCGCAGCAGATCGACCATGTGCCGCCCATCGAGTGACACGCTCTTCTATTTAAGTCATTTGGATCAACGCATTACGGCTACACTTCCATTGCTGTTCTACAGTACAAATCTGCGCAACGAACGTTAGGCAGATGTGTACAGGGGGCGGCAATGGCGGCAGAGCAGCGGTTGGTAGCTTACGACCGGGTCTCAACGGCCAGGCAAGGGGCCAGCGGGCTTGGCCTGGAAGCGCAACGCAAAGTGATAGACCAGTTCGCCGCCTCTCGGGGCGCAGAGGTCCTGGCACGGTTCACCGAGATCGAAAGCGGCAGCAAAACCGACCGGCCTGAGTTGGCGAAAGCGCTCCATCTTGCCAAGGTCACCGGTGCCACCCTGGTCATTGCCAAGCTGGACCGACTGTCTCGAAATGCCGCTTTCCTTCTTGCCATGCGAGACAGCGGCGTCAAATTCATTGCTGTTGACATGCCAGAGGCCAATGACCTGACCGTCGGGATAATGGCCCTCGTGGCGCAAGCAGAGCGCGAGGCAATCTCACGGCGCACCAAGGAGGCGCTGGCCGTGGCCAAAGCGCGCGGCACCAAGTTGGGTAATCCGAACGGGGCGGCCGCCTTGCGCAAGGCCGGAAAAGGCGGTGTCGCTCTTCGCAAGGCCGTGACGGCGAATGCTGCCCAGCACGCAACCGACCTTGCGCCCGTCATCGCCGATATCCGGGCAGCGGGACACAGCAGCCTCCGTGCAATCGCGGACGAACTGACCGCGCGGGGCATGCTCACGCGACAAGGTGGCCAATGGCATGTTTCAAACGTCAGGAACTTGTTGAAAAGGGTGGCAAGGTAAGGGCAGACGTACTGGCGAGGAGGCATCAGAAAACTTGCTGACGCAGAGGCAATGCCCCGGCCCATAGTGGGCCGTCGCAGGTGCTACTGCGTTGCAAGGCGGCGCGCGGCCAGGCAGTTTGCCAGCGCCAGAGTCCCTGCGGTTGCCAGGCAAAGCGAGAGACCGCCAACCTGATAGCTGAGACCAGAGAGAAGCGTTCCGATCAGGCGCCCTGCGGCGTTCGCCATGTAGTAAAAGCCGACATCTCGGGTGATCCGTTCGGCTGATCCGAAGGCGAGGATCAGGTAGGAGTGGACCGAGGAGTTCACCGCAAAGACGAAACCGAAGGCGAGTAGCCCAAGGATCAGCGTGACGGTAAGCCATGCCGTGGGTTCTCCTGCGATGGCCGCTGCACCCGCAAGCAGGAAGGGGATTGGCACGAGACGTCCGGACCATTGGACGGCCTTGCGGGTCGTCGCCTCAAGGGATTGTCCCTTTGGTCCAAGCAGTCGCGGGGCGATGGCCTGAACCGCGCCATAGGCGATGATCCAGAGCGCCATGAACCCGCCGACAAGGAAGAAGGCCTCGCGCCGCCCCTCAGCCGTGCCGTCAGACAGGACGGACTGGAAATAGACGGGGATGCCCACGACGAACCAGACATCCCGTGCGCCGAAGAGAAACAGGCGGGCAAGGCTCAGGCGGTTGACGCGGCTGTCCCCGGACCGCCAGCCGCCCCAAGCCTCGTCAGCCTTCAGCCGCCCGGGCAGGCCTGCGGGAAGAAACAGGATCACGGCAATCAGGATGATGGTCAGGACAGCCGCCATCCCCCAGACCGCCGCGTTGAACCCGGCCAGGGCAAGCAGGGCGGCGCCAAGGAAAAACCCTGCGCCCTTGATCGCGTTCTTCGATCCGGTCAGCAGCGCGACCCAGCGGAAAAGGCTGCCGTCTCCGGCCGGAGCCAGCAGCTTCACGGCCGATTTCGAGGACATCTTGGCAAGGCCCTTGGCCACGCCCGACAGGCCCTGCACCGCCATGACAAAGGTGACCGAGGCAGGGATGGACCAAGCCGGGTCAAGCTGCGCCAATGCGGCCAGCGCGCCGATCTGCAGCGCAAGGCCGCCATAAAGCGTCGCGGCAAGCCCCAGGCGGGCGGCCAGCCAGCGGCAAGGTTGCTGCCGATCCCCGCCACCCGGGACCCACCGGCGAACCGAATCAGCCAATCTTGACAATAGTTTGATTAAGTCCCCTACCTAGTCAGGACTCACAACCAATAGATGACGGGCTGCGAGGGCACAGGCCGAGAGGAAGAGGATCGGGTAACGGTCATAGCGGGTGAACGCGGAGACGCGGATACTCAACCCCTCCGGCCTGCCGCTGCCCGATGATGCCCCCGCCGATCACCCCAAGGTGGCGGAACTGCGCGATCTGGTCGGATGGTGCGATGGCATGGTCTGGTGCTCGCCCGAGCGGCACGGGGCGATGACCGGCATCATGAAGGCGCAGATCGACTGGATCCCGCTGTCCATCGGCGCCGTTCGACCGACCCAAGGCAAGACGCTGGTGGTGATGCAGGTCAGCGGCGGCTCACAAAGCTTCAACGCGGTCAACCAGTTGCGCATCCTCGGCCGCTGGATGCGCTGCCTGACGATTCCCAACCAGTCCTCGGTCCCGAAAGCATGGGGCGAGTTCGACGAAAATGGCCGGATGCGGCCGTCGCCCTGCTACGACCGGATCGTCGACGTAATGGAAGAACTGGTGAAGTTCACCCTGCTGACCCGCGACATCCGCGAGCACCTCGTGGACCGTTATTCCGAGCGGAAGGAGACCGGCGAGGCGCTGATCGCCCGCGTGAACCGAACGGCGGGAGCTTGACATTTCTGGCCCGTCGCTCGGGCAGATCCCGGACCGGCTGAGGTCATGGTGATCCTGGATCCGGAGGTTGCGGCGATAAGTGGCGTCGGGCGTGAACCCGACGCCGTTCGTTCAGCGGGCCAATCCGCCATACACGATGCCGTTCGGTCGATCGCCGACCGGAACGGTGCGGATGACGGTCTGGGTGGCAGCGTCGATGATCGAGACGCTGTCGTCGGCGATGTTGGTCACGAACACATAGGCCCCATCGGCCGAGGCCGACACGCCGTGGGCGCCGCCGCCGGTGGTGATGGTCTTCACCACTTGTCCGGTCGCCGTGTCGATCACGGAGACGGTGTCGTTCGGCGCCGCCTCGGTGCCTTGGTTGGCCACATAGACCGAACCTCCGTCCGCGGTCACGAAGACCTGGATCGGGTTCGGCCCCACGTCCACCTTGCCCGTGACCTGCCGGGATGCGGTGTCGATGATCGCAACGCGGTTTTCATCGCGAAGTGAGACGTAGACCTGATCGCCCGCAGGCGTGAACCCGACCTGGACGGGCGCGGCGCCCACCGGAATCCGGGCGACCTCGGCAAGGCTTGCCGTGTCGATGACGGACACCGACCCGTCCTCGACATTGGCGACATAGAGTTCGGCTTCGTTCGGGCTGAGCCGCAGACCATGCGGATAGTCGCCCGTCGCGATGCGCCCGATGACCTCGGCCCGTGCGAGATCCACCACCGCGATCGCGTCGCCGCCGGCCAATGAGACAAAGGCGCGCCCCAGTCGGTCAGCGACGACATGAGCCGGATGGGAGCCCACCGCGACCGTCGCCCCGGGGGTCGAGATATCCTGCGGATCGAGAATGACCAGCACACCGGCGGCGGCGCCGTCCCCGCCGTGCCCATGGCCGTCCGATCCGTGATCGCCCTCGACGGCAGGATCCCCGACCGCCACCAGGAGCTCGCCGTCAGGCGTCAGATCGACGTTGTGGGGCGCGACCGGGATCAACACCGTCCTGACCGCCCCGGTTCCGAGATCGATGGCGCTGATGGAATTGCCGCCTTCATTGGCAGAGTAGACGGTCCCGCCTGCCCGACCGAGGGCCGCAGGTTCCTCCCCGGCGTTTGCCTCCAGCCATGCCTGCATTTCGGCGATCTCGCGCTCCTGCGCCTCGATGATCTGGGCGGCCCACGCTTTCGTTTGCGGATCGTCGCCGTATTGCTGGACGATCTTCGCCATGTCGATTGCACCCTGATGGTGCGGGATCATGCCGCGGACGAAGGCGACATCGGGGTCTTCGGCCATGACCCCGTCCATCATTGGCCCGTGCATTGCATTCATCGCATCGACATAGGCCCTGGTGAAGTCGGGAAGGTTGCTGCTGGCGGGGGCCGCTTCCGCGTCAGGCGCGCCCATCATTCCCTTCATCATGCCGCCCTGCATCATCAGGTGCATCGCACCCATGCATTCGGGGGACATGGCCTGCATCATGGCCTGACACTGCTCCGGCATTCCCTGCATCGTGGGTATTGCCGCGAAAGGAGGCGTGGGCGCGGGAGCTTGCTCGGTTTGCACCTGGGGGTTCCCGGGGTGGTGGGCGTCATGCTCGGCTTGGGCCAGAGCGACGGCGGGCAGCCCTGTCAGGAGACTGACGGAAAGGGCAATTGCAGTTCGTTTCATGGGGTTCATCCTTTTGTACCGGGAGGACCGGCGTCGCTCACCGACGCAGGGTTCCGTGTTTGTCTGATTGCAGCGGCCCGAGGAGGATCAGGACCCTCCCGGACATTGCGCGACCTACGCGCCGGTGATCAGACGTGGAGGTTTCAGGATGCCCGCGGGGATTCGCCCAAGGCGATCCGGCCTCATGTGGCTCGGTTGGGGGCTACTCAAATTGGGGGACAGCGACTGCGTCTCGGGAAGGATGGCGGCGACCAGGCATGCCTGGCAGCAGTCGAGCAGTCCCGGTCCAGTCTCATCGGGATCGCAGTGCTTGACGGGAACCTCGTCGCCGTCGCCCGATGCATGGGCGCAAGGCTGCATCATTTCGGCAACGGCCGCGTCGTGGTGGGCGGAATGCCCTCCCGGGCTCACATGCGCCACCGACTGCAGAAGGAAGGCGCCGAAGGCGAATAGCAGGAGCCCGATCGACAGATGCCGCAGCCAGTCGCGCCGCACCCGGAACACCGCCCGCGCGCGCCCGATGACGATCCGGCCACCCTCGCGGGTGGTGCGTGCCGGGGCACGATCGGACAGCGGGCTGGTCACGGGTTTAGCGATCATGCGCGATCAGATCTCCTGTGCGCCGTGGAAGCGCGAAAACGCCTTGTGGCCGGAGGCATCGAACAGCAGCACCTCATACCGTTCCGGCTCGACGCCGGGGAAATCCATGCCGGGCGAACCGGCGGGCATCCCCGGCACCGCAAGGCCGATGGCTTGCGGTCTTTCGGCCAGCAGGCGGCGCAGGGCGGCTGCCGGGACATGGCCTTCGATCACGTATCCGTCCACCTCGGCGGTATGGCAGGAGGCGAGATCCGCCGGCACGCCGAGCCGCTGCTTCAGGCTGAACACGTCGTCGGATTCGAACACCCGCACCAGGAAGCCGGCGGCCTCGATATGCGCGACCCAGCCATCGCAGCAGCCGCAGCTGGGATCCTTGGTGACCGTCACCAGTGGCAGCGTCTCGGCCCGCAGGGGACCGGGAAGGGAAAACGCCAGGGGAAGCACGCCGGCAGCCGCCAGAATGGCGCGTCGGCTCATGGTGAGATCGTTTAGCATCGTCAAACCTCGATTGTGGATTTCATTCTCTCGCCGTCCCGGTTCGGGCGCGACGCACGAAGGGGTGAGCAGGCGCCTGCGCGGCAGTTTGTCGCCTGCCGCAGCCCCGGGCGGATGGCCTCGCCAGCCGTCACAGCTTCACCCCCCGCAACCGTGCCGCGTTGGCGATCACGCTGACCGACGACAGCGCCATCGCCGCCGCCGCGATGATCGGCGACAGCAGGATGCCGAAGAACGGGTAGAGCACGCCCGCCGCCACCGGCACGCCGAGCGCGTTGTAGATGAAGGCGAAGAACAGGTTCTGGCGGATGTTACCCATGACGGCCTCCGAAAGGCGCCGGGCCCGGACGATGCCGGTCAGATCGCCCTTCAGAAGCGTGACTCCCGCGCTCTCCATCGCCACGTCGGTGCCGGTGCCCATGGCGATGCCGACATCGGCCGCCGCAAGCGCGGGCGCGTCGTTGACGCCGTCGCCGGCCATCGCCACCACCTCTCCCGCTGCCTTGTGCCGCTGGACGACGGCGCTCTTCTGGTCGGGCAGGACTTCCGCCTCGACCTCGTCGATGCCGAGCTGGCGCGCGACCGCCTTGGCCGTGGTCCAGTTGTCGCCGGTCAGCATGACGACGCGGATCCCCTGTGCCTTCAGCGCGGCAAGCGCCTCGGGCGTCGATGCCTTGACCGGATCGGCGATGGCGAAGATCGCGGCGACGCGGCCGTCGACCGCCATGAAGATCGCCGTCGCCCCGTCCGCGCGCAACTGGTCGGCATGTTCCGCCAGCGGCGCGACATCGACGCCCTGCTCGGCAAGGAACTTCGCATTGCCGAGCGGGATGCGTTTGCCCTCGACCACCCCGAGCGCGCCCTTGCCGGTCGGCGAGTCGAAATCGGCAACCGGCGCGAGTTCGAGCCCGCGCTCCTCGGCGGCGCGGACGATGGCCAGCGCCAGCGGATGCTCGCTGGCGCGTTCGACGCTCGCGGCAAGGTGCAGGGCTTCTTCCTCGGTGAAGCCCTCTGCGGGAACGATGGCGGTGACCGCGGGCCGGCCCTCGGTCAGCGTGCCGGTCTTGTCGACGATGATCGTGTCCACTTTCTCCATATGTTCCAGTGCCTCGGCGTTCTTGATCAGCACGCCCGCCTGCGCGCCGCGCCCGACGCCCACCATGATCGACATCGGCGTGGCGAGGCCAAGCGCACAGGGGCAGGCGATGATCAGGACCGAAACCGCCGCGATCAGACCGAAGGACATGCGCGGCTCCGGCCCCCAGATCGACCAGGCGATGAAGGCGAGGATCGCGACGCCGATCACCGCCGGAACGAACCAGCCCGAAACCTGATCGGCAAGGCGCTGGATCGGGGCGCGCGAGCGCTGCGCCTCGGCGACCAGCTGGACGATCTGCGACAACATGGTGTCGCGGCCGACCTTCTTCGCTTCGATCACCAGCGCCCCGGACTGGTTCATGGTGCCGCCGATAGCCTTCGAGCCCGCCTCCTTGGTCACCGGCATCGACTCGCCCGTCACCATCGATTCATCGACGGCGCTGCGGCCCTCGATGACCTCGCCATCCACCGGTACCTTCTCGCCGGGACGCACCCGAAGGCGGTTGCCGACCTGTACGGTATCGAGCTGAACCTCTTCCTCGGTGCCGTCGTCGCGGATCAGCCGGGCAGTCTTTGGCGCAAGGTCAAGCAGGGCACGGATCGCGCCGCTGGTGCTCTCACGCGCCCGAAGTTCCAGCACCTGCCCGAGCAGGACGAGGACGGTGATGACCGCCGCCGCCTCGAAATAGACCGCGACCGAGCCGTCATGCTGCCGGAAGGCATCCGGGAAAATGCCCGGCATCAGCACCGCCACCATGCTGTAGACCCAGGCCGCCCCCGTGCCCATGGCGATCAGGGTGAACATGTTGAGACTGCGGTTGACCAGCGACTGCCAGCCGCGCTGGAAGAAGGGCCAGCCCGCCCAGAGGACGACGGGAGTCGCAAGGATCAGCTGCAGCCAGTTCGAGGTCCGCTGCCCGATATAGTGATTCAGCCCGAGGAAATGTCCGCCCATCTCGAGGATCACCACCGGAATCGCCAGCGCCAGCCCGATCCAGAACCGCCGCGTCATGTCGATCAGTTCTTCGTTCGGCTCGGCGTCCAGGCTGACCAGCACCGGCTCCAGCGCCATGCCGCAGATGGGACAGCTTCCCGGCCCGACCTGCCGGATCTCCGGATGCATCGGGCAGGTGTAGACCGTCCCCTCCGGCACCGGCTCGGCTGCTGCCGCCGTGGCGGGATCGAGGTAGCGTTCCGGCTCGGCCATGAACTTGGCCGAGCAACCCGCCGAGCAGAAGTAATAGGTCCGGCCGGCATGCTCGGCCTTGTGCTGGGCCGTGTGCGGATCGACCATCATGCCACAGACGGGATCCTTCACCCGGTGGGCATCGTCAGCCGCCCCGCTCTCCGTGTGCTGTGGATGATCGCTCCCGTGCCGGTGCGCGGAATGATCGTGCGCGTGGTCGTGATGATGTCCGGAGCGGTGACGCTCGCCTTCAGCATCCTGCCCCGCATTCGGGACAACCGGATGATCTTGTTCGGTTCTGTTGGCCATGGCCCACCTCTTCGTCGAATTGCCCGCTACGCGGCTTGTGATCGTCCTGCACCTTCCAGCGATGGCAAGGTCAAGACATGATGCCGAGCGTGCGGGTCTCGGCGGACAAGCCAAGCGGCGCCGTTGCCTGCGCCACAACGGCGCGCGGAAGCTGGGCGGCGGCAAGCGCCGCCGCGCTTGCGGCGAGAAAGCCGCGTCGCAAAAGGATGTTCATTGTCGTCTCCTCGGGACATCCCGTCCCGTTCATCAAAACCGATGGGACGCCGCAGGCCTCGGCCCGGACGCGATCAGAGGAGACGGGGTTTGGGAGGCCGTTCGTTCAGTCTAGGCGCGCGACTGGCATGGTGTTCCGCCGAAGGCCGGTCGTGGCTGACCCGCGAACATCTGTGGCAAGCGTCACCGCTCGGCGACGGAAGAAAGACTGAAAGACCCGTGCAAACGAACTCACACATTCCAGCATCGGCCGAACCGCAGTGCTGATCGCCGTCGCAGGAAGCCTCACCGCCATGCGGGGCCTGCATCATCTCGGCCACATGCACGGCGTGATCCGGCACGGCGCTCATGCGTGCCGCATGCGCCGAGGTCATCGTCGTGACCACGGCGATCGCGAGTATGGCAAGCATGGTGACGGCACGCGCGAACATGCGTCGAAGATAGGCGTCTCTCACGGGATTGTCCATTGTCGAAGTCAGCGCCACTCGGGCAATAGGTCATTTCGGCGTGAACCCAATAGGGTCTGGCGCAATCGCAATTGGAGATAACAACTGTTGAGAAAAAACCTCAGCAATACTGTCTGGATCGGAGCGCTCGTTGCCGGCGTGGTTTTGGTGATCTTTGCCGCGTGGCACTATGCCGGCAACGCATCCACCGGCACGATCTCGGCGGAAGTCCTCGCGCAAGGTCGTCAGGTCTACGTCGATCACTGTGCCAGCTGCCACGACACGGATCTCGAAGGACAGCCAGACTGGAAGTCACCTCTCCCGTCCGGACGCCTGCCGGCGCCACCGCATGACGCGAGCGGCCACACATGGCACCATCCCGACGATGTCTTGTTCCGCCTTGTCAAGGAAGGGACCGCCGCCATCGTCGGGGGCGGATACCAGAGCGACATGCCCGGGTTCGGAGACGTGCTGAGCGACGCGGAAATCCGGGCCGTGCTCACCTACATCAAGAGCACTTGGCCGGAGCGCGAACGGCGCTACCAGGAGAGCGTGTCACAGGCGAACTGAGGTATCCCGGCTGAGCCGAAACGTGACCGGGCAGACGGATATGCTGGAAACTTTCGCCGACGTCGATAATGAAAACAATGTGTTACACATGGAGAAGGTTGTCTTTCAGGCCCATCCCCTCCGCCATTATATCATATCATGTCATTGGGTGATTTTGCAGGGGCAACACGTAGTGCCCATTTGCTTGCTCAGCGCTTTCCCTTGGGTGGCAAAACCCAGTGGCAGGCTCCGTGCCGGAGTGTTCGACCTGCGGCGGAGATCGTCAAATCCAACCGATCCTTTGCATCCGCGCCAGTGCGGTCAGCTGTGCAGGTGGCGCATGGTCAGCCAGCTGGCCAGCGCCATCAGCCCCGCGGTTGCAAGGCAGGCCGGCAAGCCGCCGAGCTGGAAGCTCAGCCCCGAGAGCAGCGTGCCGATCAGGCGGCCAGCGGCATTGGCCATGTAGTAGAACCCCACATCGCGGCTGATCCGCCCGGCCGATCCGAAGGCCAGGATCAGGTAGGAATGCACTGAGGAATTCACCGCGAAGACCAGCCCAAAGACCAGCAGCCCCACGATCAGAAGCGCGCTCAGCCAGGGGGCGGGGCCGTTGGCGGCCCAGGCGGCCAGCGCAAGGCCGAAGGGCAGCGGCACCAGCCAGCCTGACCAGATCACCGCCTTGCGCAGCGTTGCGGGCAGATCCTGCCCGGTGCGGGCGCCCAGGATGCGGGGCGTCAGCCCCTGCACCGCGCCATAGGCGATGATCCAGAGCGCCATGAACCCGCCGACGAGGAAAAACGCCGCGCGCCGCCCCTCGGCCGTGCCATCCGACAGCACCGCCTGGAAATAGACCGGCACGCCGACCACGAACCACACATCGCGCGCGCCGAACAGGAACATCCGCGCCAGGCTCAGCCGGTTGACCCGCGCATCGCGCGACCGCCAGCCCGCCCAAGTCTCGGCCGATTTCATCCGCCCCGGCAGGCCGTCGGGCAGGAACAGCAGCACCGCGACCAGAATCGCAGCCAGCACCGCCGCCATGGCCCAGACCGCCGCGGTGAAGCCCGCCAGCCCGAGCAGCGCCGCGCCCAGAAAGAAGCCAAGGCCCTTGACCGCGTTCTTGGACCCGGTGAGCGCCGCGACCCAGCGGAACAGGCTGCCATCGGCCGCCGGGGCCAGAAGCTTGACCGCCGATTTCGACGACATCTTGGCCAGATCCTTGGCCACGCCCGACACGCCCTGCACCGCCATCACGAAGGCGACCGAGGCCGGCAGGCTCCAGCCCGGGTCGAGCTGCGCGAGTGCGGCCAGTGCGGCGATCTGAAGGCCCAGCCCCGCATGCAGCGTGGCCGCGAGGCCAAAGCGTGCCGCCAGCCAGCCGGCGGCGAGATTGGTGCCGATGCCCGCCAGTTCATAGAGCAGGAACAACCAGGCCAGTTGCAGCGGGGCAAAGCCGAGCGCGTTGAAATGCAGTAGCACCAGCATACGCAGCGCGCCATCCGACAGCATGAAGGCCCAATAGGCCGCGGTGACGGCGGCATAGGCGCGCAGGGGCGAGGCAGGGGTCATCGTGGGCTCTTTTTTCCGGCGGCGACGGGGGGCTGTCTGCCCCCCGGACCCCCCGAGGATATTTGGGAACAGATGAAAGGGGTCAGAGGCTGCGGGCGATCATGCGGGCGATGTCGGCCAGCCGGCAGGCATAGGCCCATTCATTGTCATACCAGGCATAGACCTTGAGCTGCGTGCCGGCAGTGACCAGGGTCGAGGGGCCGTCGATGATGGCCGAGCGCGGGTCATTGGTGAAATCGCAGGAGACCAGCGGGCGCGGCTCATAGCCGAGGATGCCCTTGAGCGGGCCTTCGGCGGCGGCGGCGAAGAGGGCGTTGACCTCGGCGGCGGTGGTGGGGCGGTCAAGCTCGAACACGCAATCGGTGAGCGAGGCATTGAGCAGCGGCACCCGCACCGCATGGCCGTTCAGCCGGCCTTTCAGCTCGGGGTAGATCAGCGCGATGGCGGTGGCCGATCCGGTGGTGGTGGGGATCAGGTTCGTCAGCGCCGAGCGGGCGCGGCGCATGTCGCGGGCCGGGCGATCGACGATGGTCTGGGTATTGGTCACGTCATGGATCGTGGTGATGGAGCCATGACGGATGCCCAGCGATTCGTGGATCACCTTCACCACGGGGGCGAGGCAATTGGTGGTGCAGGAGGCGGCGGTGACCAGGCGCTGTGTGCCGTCAAAGAGGTGGTGGTTCACGCCATAGACGAGGTTCAGCGCGTCGCCATCCTTGACCGGGGCGCTGACCGCCACGCTGCGGACCCCTGCGGCGTAATAGGGCGCGAGTTTTGACGCGGTCTTGAAGCTGCCGGTGCAGTCGATCACCAGATCGACGCCTAGCGCGGCCAGTGGCAGGGCCTCGATGGTTTTTTCGCGGGTAAGGCGGATGGGCCGGCCGTTCAGCACCAGCGCATCTTCGGTGGCGGCGACGGGGTGGCGCCAGCGGCCATGGACGGAATCGAATTCCATCAGCAGGGCGTGTTGCGCCGGGTCGCCGGCGGTGTCGTTCAGCAGCACGATTTCGCCGTCGATGCCGGTGTCGATCAGGTCGCGCAGGACCAGTTTTCCGATCCGGCCGAGGCCGTTGAGGGCGATGCGGGGCATGGGTCAGCCTTCCGTGGCGGGGGGCGCGCCGATTGCATCGACGCGCGATTGCAGGGCCAGCCGGTCAAGGCTGGCGACGGGGAGCGCGGCAAAGGCCGCGATGCGGCGGCGCAGGGCGCCATAGGTCTGGGCGAAGGCCAGCGCGCGTTCGGCGCGGGTGCCGGGGGCGCGGGCGGGGTCGGGCAGGCCCCAATGGCCGGTGATCGGCTGGCCGGGCCAAGGGGCACAATCCTCGGCCGCGGCGCTGTCGCAGAGGGTAAAGACGAAATCCATGGCCGGGCTGTCCGGGGTCTGGAAGCTGTCAAGCGGCTTGGGATGCAGGGCCGCGATGTCATGGCCGTTGCGGGCCAGCACCTCTTGCGCCATCGGGTTCGCGGCGGCGGCGGGCCGGATACCGGCCGAAAAGGCGGCAAAGCGCCCCTCACCCAGATCGCGCAGCAGCGCCTCGGCCATGAGCGAGCGCGCGGAATTGCCGGAGCAGAGGAATAGCACGCGCCAGGGCCGGTCGGGGGCGGGCGCCGGCGGTCGGGGCAGGGTCGCCAGCAGATCGGGCCGCCCGCGCCCGAGATCGAGCGCAAGATAGCCGATCAACGTTTCGGTCGCGGTCAGGTTGACGGAATAGCGCAGGCTGCGGCCCTGGCGTTCGACCTGGATCAGGCCGGTGGCGGTCAGATCGGCCAGATGATGCGACAGCGTGTTCGGCCGCAGGTCGAGCAGCGCCGCCAGTTCGGTCGGGCGGGCGCCCTGCGGCGCGAGGCGCATCAGGAGCCGGAATACCGCCAGCCGGTCGGGATGGCCAAGGGTGGCAAAGGCACGGGGGGCGAATGACTGTTCCATAATTCAGGAATACAGGAACAATCTGCGCCGTCCAGTGAAGTTTTCATGACAGCGCCATGAAAAAGGGGCGCGGCCTTGCGGACCGCGCCCCCTGATGCCACGGGTGCCGGATCAGGCTTTGGCGAGGCCAAGCCCCTGAAGCGCCGCGCGAATTTCGTCCAGGATCGCGGGGTCGTCGATGGTGGCGGGCATCTTGTAGGCCTCGCCATCGGCGATCTTGACCATGGTCGCGCGCAGGATCTTGCCCGAGCGGGTCTTGGGCAGGCGATCCACCACCAGCGCACGTTTGAAATCGGCGACCGGGCCGATCTTGTCGCGCATCAGCTTCACGCAATCCTTCACCACCTCGTCATGCGACCGGGCGGCGCCTTTCTTGAGGCAGAGGAAGCCCAGCGGCGACTGGCCCTTGAGCGTGTCCGCCACGCCGATCACCGCGCATTCGGCCACATCGGGATGCGAGGCCAGCACCTCCTCCATCGCGCCGGTCGAAAGGCGGTGGCCGGCGACGTTGATCACGTCATCGGTGCGGGCCATGATGTAGAGATAGCCGTCGGCGTCGATATAGCCGGCATCGCCGGTTTCGTAATAGCCGGGGAATTGCGTGAGATAGGATTTGCGGAAGCGGTCTTCAGCGTTCCACAGCGTCGGCAGGGTGCCGGGGGGCAGCGGCAGCTTGACCGCGATGGCGCCCAGCGTGCCGGGGGAAACCGGGTGGCCGCCCTCGTCCAGCACCTGCACGTCATAGCCCGGCATCGGCACCGAGGGCGAGCCGAGCTTGACCGGCAATTCCTCGATCCCCAGCGGGTTGGCGGCGATGGCCCAGCCGGTTTCGGTCTGCCACCAATGGTCGATCACCGGCACCTTCAGATGTTTCTGCGCCCACTGGATCGTATCGGGGTCGGCGCGTTCGCCGGCCAGATACAGGGCTTGCAGATGTTTCAGATTGTATTCGCCGATGAATTCGCCGTCCGGGTCGTCGCGGCGGATGGCGCGCAGGGCGGTCGGGGCGGTGAAGAAGCTTTTGACCTTGTTCTCGCTGATGACGCGCCAGAAGGTGCCGGCATCCGGGGTGCCCACGGGCTTGCCCTCGAAGACGATGGTGGTGCAGCCGGCGATCAGCGGGCCATAGCAGATATAGCTGTGCCCCACGACCCAGCCCACATCCGAGGCGGCCCAGAACACATCGCCCACGCCCACATTATAGATGGCGCGCATCGACCAGTTCAGCGCGACCAGATGGCCGGCGGTCGGGCGCACCACGCCCTTGGGCGCGCCGGTCGTGCCCGAGGTATACAGGATATAGGCCGGGTGATTGCCCTCGACCGGAACGCATTCGGCGGGCTCCACCCCGAACTGAAAGGTGTGCCAGGCCACGTCGCGGCCCTCGACCAGTTTGGCGACCTCTTGCTCGCGCTGGAAGATCACGCAGAAATCGGGCTTGTGCGTGGCCAGATCAATCGCGCCATCCAGAAGCGGCTTGTAATGCACGATGCGGTTCGGCTCGATCCCGCAGCTTGCCGCGATGATCGCCTTGGGTTTGCAATCGTCGATCCGCACCGCCAGTTCGTTGGCGGCAAAGCCCCCGAACACGACCGAATGGATGGCGCCCAGACGGGCGCAGGCCAGCATCGCCTCCAGTGCTTCGGGGATCATCGGCATGTAGATGATGACGCGGTCGCCCTTTGTCACGCCCTTGGCGCGCAGCGCCCCGGCAAGGCTGGCGACGCGGGTCTGCAATTCCTTGTAGGTGATGCCCTTGCGCAGATGGGTGACCGGGCTGTCATGGATGATCGCCAGCTGGTCGCCGCGTCCGGCCAGAACATGCCGGTCCACCGCGTTCCAGCAGGTATTGACCTGCGCATCGGTGAACCATTCATAGATCGGCGCGCGATCGTCGTTCAGCGCGCGGGAGGGCGCCTTGACCCAGTCGATCGCGCCGGCGGCCTTCATCCAGAATCCTTCCGGGTCCGCCTTCCAGCTGTCATAGATCTCTCTGTATGCCATTGTATGCAACCTCCTCCGCTCTGAGGATTTGTTACGCGAGCAGGGGGGCTTCACGCAACGCTGTTACCGGTCACGCCGCGGGCGATGCGCAGGAATTTGCAAAAAATTGCAGTTCCAGGGTCGCAAAGTTTTGCAAACTACACTCTGCTGCCAATTTTTATTGGCGTGGTGCGAAAGTTTGCAAAGTTTTCACAGTTTGCAGTTTCAGCACCGGCGGGGGTGAGTCGTCAGAGTTGGATGTGAATGTGGTCATCATGCCGGGCGGCCCGACAACCCTGAAAGCGCAGCCGGGAGTCAGCAAGGCCCAGCCGTCTGGCCAAAGGCGGTTCCAGCAGCATCTTGCCCAGACGCGGATCCGCCAGTAGCGCGCCGGCGCAGGGCAGGGGCAGGCGGCCAGGGCGCCAAAAGCTGCGCGGCGCCCCAGGCCAGCAGATAGGCCAGCGGAAACTGCCGCCACCGCCAGCGACTGAAAAGGGCCAGCCCCCAGGCCGGCCCTCCCAGTTATGTGCGCAGTGTCAGTGCCAATATGGCAAGGGCATGGCCCGACCACCTCATCCGTAATGCGCGACCGGCGTCCCCGCGATGGCCGAGACATTGAGCAGGCCGCGCGCCGTGATCGAGGGCGTGACGATATGAGCCTTGTTGCCCATGCCCATCAGGATCGGCCCGACCTCCAGCCCGCCGGCCTTCATCCGCAGGATGTTGCGCGCGGCATTGGCGGCATCGGAATAGGCAAAGATCAGCACATTCGCCGCCGCCTGCAACCGCGCATCGGGGAAGATGCGGGCGCGCAGATCGGGGTCCAGCGCGGCGTCGATACTCATCTCGCCCTCATAGGCGAAGCCGCGCGGTTCGGAATCGAGGATCTGCATCGCCGCGCGCATGCGCTGGCCGCTGTCGCTGTCGAGGTTGCCGAAATTGGAATGGCTGCACAGCGCCACCTTGGGCGTCACGCCAAACCGCTTGGCATGGCGCACCGCGCCCAGCACGGTCTGGGCGATCTGCGCCGGGGTCGGCAGGGCGTTGACCTGCGTATCGGCGATGAACAGCGGCCCGTCTTCCATGATCATCAGCGACAGCGCACCATGGGGGGCAAGGCCGTCGCGGCCCAGCACCTCGGTCACATATTTCAGGTGCCACAGATATTGCCCGAAGGTGCCGCAGATCAAACTGTCGGCATCGCCCCGATGCACGGCAATCGCGCCGATCGCGGTGGTATTGGTGCGCAGGATCGCCCGCGCCAGATCGGGCGTGACGCCGCGCCGGGCCATCAATTCGTGATAGCTGCCCCAGTAATCGCGATAGCGCGCGTCGTTTTCGGGGTTCACGATCTCGAAATCCACATCGGGGCGGATCGGCAGGCCGGCGCGTTCGGCGCGGCGGGCGATGACCTCGGGGCGGCCGATCAGGATCGGCTTGTCGGTGGTTTCCTCCAGCATCGCATTGGCGGCGCGCAAGACGCGCTCATCCTCGCCCTCGGCAAAGATGATGCGGCGGGTGTGCTGGCGCGCGGCCTCGAAGACCGGACGCATCAGCAGCGCCGATTTGAAGACCGACCCGTTCAGCTTTTCGCGATAGGCGTTCAGGTCGGGGATGGGCCTTGTGGCGACGCCGGTTTCCATCGCGGCCCTGGCGACCGCGCTGGCGACCACGCCGATCAGTCGCGGGTCAAAGGGTTTCGGGATCAGGTATTCCGCCCCGAAGCTGAGCTTTTCGCCGCGATAGGCGGCCGCGGCCTCGGCGCTGGTGGTGGCGCGGGCAAGCGCCGCGATCCCCTCGATACAGGCCAGTTGCATCGCATCGTTGATCTGCGTCGCGCCCACATCCAGTGCCCCCCGGAAGATGAAGGGGAAACACAGCACGTTATTGACCTGATTGGGAAAATCGCTGCGCCCCGTGGCGATGATCGCGCCGGGGGCCACCGCGCGCACCTCGTCGGGCAGGATTTCGGGCGTGGGGTTGGCAAGCGCGAAGATGATCGGGTTCGCCGCCATGCGGGCGACCATCTCGGCCTTCAGCACGCCGGGGCCCGACAGGCCCAGGAACATGTCGGCGCCGTCGATCACCTCATCCAGGGTGCGCTTGTCGGATTTCTGCGCATAGGCCGCCTTTTGCGGGTTCATGTCGATCTCGCGGCCCTCATGGACCAGGCCGTGAATATCGCAGAGCCAGACATTCTCGCGTTTGACGCCCAGCTTCAGCAGCATGTTCAGGCAGGCGATCCCCGCCGCCCCGCCGCCGGTCGAAACGATCTTGATTTCGTCGAACCGCTTGCCCGCCACATGCAGCGCATTGGTGGCCGCCGCGCCCACCACGATGGCGGTGCCATGCTGGTCATCGTGGAAGACCGGGATGTTCATCCGTTCGCGGCAGAGCTTTTCGACGATGAAGCAATCGGGCGCCTTGATGTCTTCGAGGTTGATCGCGCCAAAGGTCGGCTCCAGCGCGCAGACGATCTCGGCCAGCTTCACCGGGTCGGGTTCGTTTAGTTCAATGTCGAAACAATCTATGTTGGCGAATTTCTTGAACAGGACGGCCTTGCCCTCCATCACCGGCTTGGAGGCCAGCGCGCCGATATTGCCCAACCCCAGAACCGCCGTGCCATTCGTCACCACAGCAACCAGATTTCCCCTTGCGGTATAACGGCTTGCGGTGGCGGGATCGGCCTTGATCTCCAGACAGGCCTCGGCCACGCCGGGGCTGTAGGCACGGGCCAGGTCGCGCCCGTTGGCCAGGGGCTTGGTCGCGCGGATCTCCAGCTTTCCGGGCTTGGGGAATTCGTGATAATCCAGCGCAGGGTGCCGTGTGCCGTCGTGGCGAGACTCTTCCATGAACCATCCTCCCGAAATTTTGTTTGGCCTTAAACCATCGGTTTCGCGTTGCAAGTCCGATATCGCTAACCGTTTTTCCCCGCGGCGGAGTGTTGCGCGTTTTCCCGCCGCCGCCAATGGTGGAAAACCGCAAGCTGTGTTCGTATTTCCCGGAAGGTGACCTGCAAGCCCGGCTTGCCCTTCGCCGGGCGCTGCCGCACAATCGGACCGGATGGTCAAAACCCGGAGGCCGATGATGTCCCTGCTGCAAGCCGCGACCGATGTGCGCGAAAATGCCTATGCGCCCTATTCGCGTTTCAAGGTGGGGGCGGCATTGCGCACGGCGGGCGGGGCGGTGCATGTCGGGTGCAACGTGGAAAACGTAGCCTATCCCGAAGGCACCTGCGCCGAGGCCGGGGCGATTGCCGCCATGTGCGCGGCGGGCGAACGCCAGATCGCCGAGATCTGGGTGATCGCCGACAGCCCGGAACCCGTGCCGCCCTGCGGCGGTTGCCGGCAAAAGATCGCGGAATTCGCGGCGCAGGATGTGGTGGTGACGCTCTGCACCACCGATGGCAAGCGCCGCAGCCTGACCGTGGCCGATTTGCTGCCCGGCGTCTTCACCCAGTCGCATATGGATCGCGCATGACCGACGCGCGCAGCATCATCGCGACGGTGCGCGATGGCGGGGTGCCGGCGGCGGGCGACTTGCGCTGGTTCGCGCAGGGTCTGGCCGATGGCACGGTGACTGACGCGCAGGCCGGGGCCTTTGCCATGGCGGTGCTGCTGCGCGGGCAAGATGGCGGCGGCCTGGGCGCCGCCGGTCGCGTGGCGCTGACCGAGGCGATGCGCGACAGCGGCAAGGTGCTGCATTGGGATTTGCCGGGGCCGGTGATCGACAAGCATTCCACCGGCGGCATCGGCGACTCTGTCTCGCTCCTGCTGGCGCCGGCGCTGGCGGTCTGCGGCGCCTTCGTGCCCATGGTGTCGGGGCGCGGCCTTGGCCATACCGGCGGCACGCTCGACAAGCTCGAATCCATTCCCGGCTTTCGCACCGGGCTGGACGAGACGGCCTTGCGCAAGCAGATCGGCGGGCTGCGCTGCGCCATCGTGGCGGCGACGGCGGATATCGCCCCGGCCGACAAGCGGCTTTATGCGGTGCGCGACGTGACCTCGACGGTGGAAAGCATCGACCTCATCACCGCCTCGATCCTGTCCAAGAAGCTGGCGGCGGGGCTGGAGGCGCTGGTGCTGGATGTAAAGGTCGGCTCCGGCGCCTTCATGCGCGACATGGCCCATGCCGAGGCGCTGGCCGCCGCGCTGGTCTCGACCGCGAACGGGGCGGGCTGCCGCACGGCCGCGCTGATCACCGACATGGATCAACCGCTGGCCTCTTGCGCGGGCAATGCGCTGGAGGTGCTGGAGGTGATGGAGACCCTGACCGGCGGCGCGATCAATGCGCGGCTCTGGGATCTGACCTGCAAGCTGGGCGGCGAGGCGCTGGCGCTGGCGGGCATGGCCACCGATGCCGATGAGGGCGAGGGGATGATCGCTGAGGCGCTGGAAAGCGGTGCCGCGGCCGAACGGTTCGGCCAGATGGTCGCGGCGCAGGGCGGGCCGCTGGATTTCGTCGATTGCTATGCCGACCGGCTGCCCGCCGCGCCGGTGCTGCGCGAGGTGCGCTGCACCGAGGAGGGCACGGTGGCGGCGATCGACGGTTTCGTGCTGGGGCAGGCGGTCGTCGCGCTTGGGGGCGGGCGGCTGCGCGACGGGGATCGCATCAACCCGGCGGTCGGCCTGTCCGATATGGTGGGGCTGGGGGCGGCGATGCATCCCGGCGTGCCGTTCGCGCGCATCCATGCGCAGAACGAGGCACAGGCCGACCGGGCCGAGGCCGCGGTGCGGGCGGCCTATCGGCTGGGCGCGGCGGGCGATGCGCCGCCGATGGTGTGGAAGAGGGTGGGCGCATGAGCCGGGCATTTCTGATCGTGCTGGATTCGGTGGGGATCGGCGGCGCGCCGGACGCGGGCGATTTCCAGTCGGGCGGGGTGCCCGATACCGGCGCCAATACCGTGGCGCATATCGCCCGCGATTGTGCGGCGGGTCTGGCGGGGCAGGGGCGCAGCGGCCCGCTGCATCTGCCGGTGCTGGACGGGCTGGGGCTGGGGGCCGCGCTGCGTCTGGCCTCGGGCGATGCGGCGCCGGGGCTGGCTGCGACACCACAGGGCCTTTGGGGGGCGGCGACCGAGGTGTCGCGCGGCAAGGACACGCCTTCAGGCCATTGGGAACTGGCCGGGGTGCCAGTGCCCTGGGACTGGGCCTATTTCCCCGATACCGTGCCGGCCTTTCCCGCCGATGTGGTGGCCGAGGTCTGCCGGCTGGCCGGCACGGCGGGCATTCTGGGCAATTGCCATGACAGCGGCACCGCCATCATCGACCGGCTGGGGGCCGAACATCTGACGACCGGCTGGCCGATCTGCTATACCTCGGCTGACAGCGTGTTCCAGATCGCCGCGCATGAGGAAAGTTTCGGTCTGGACCGGCTGGTCGCGCTGTGCCGCGATCTGGCGCCCATGCTGCATGCGATGAAGATCGGCCGGGTCATCGCCCGGCCCTTTACCGGCGCGCCGGGGGCCTTTGCCCGCACCGCCAACCGCCGCGATTTCGCCATCGCCCCGCCGGCGCCGACGCTGCTCGATTGGGTGCAGGGCGCGGGGCGTGTGACCCATGCCATCGGCAAGATCGGCGACATCTTTTCGCATCGTGGCATCAGCAAGCTGCACAAGGGCAAGGATGATGCTGCACTTTTCGAACATCTTGACCGCTTGGCAGTCGAGGCTGAGCCTGGAAGTTTGACATTTGCGAACTTTGTGGAGTTTGACAGCCTCTATGGCCACCGCCGCGACGTTTCGGGCTATGCCCGGGCGCTGGAATGGTTCGATGCGCGGGCGGGCGGCTTTCTGGCGCGGTTGGGGCCGGGCGACATGGCGATCTTTACCGCCGATCACGGCAATGATCCGACATGGTTTGGCACCGAACATACGCGCGAACGGGTGCCGGTGCTGGTCGCCGGGCGCGGCAAGGGGCCGATTGGTCTTTGTGCCTTTGCCGATGTCGCGGCCTCGGTCGCCGATCATCTCGATATCCCCGCGCAAGGCCCGGGGCGGAGCTTTCTATGAGTGTGACATCGCAGCCGAAACTGGAGTTGCACCTGCATCTGGAAGGCGCCGCGCCGCCTGCCTTCATCCGCGGTCTGGCCGCCGAAAAGCACGAGGATATCGGCGGGATCTTCGATGCGCGCGGCAATTATGCCTATCGCGATTTCTGGCATTTCCTGAAGGTCTACGAGGCCGCGACCTCGGTGCTGCGAAGCCCCGACGACTATCGCCGTCTGACGCTTGCGGTGCTTGAAGAAAGCGCCGCAAGTGGCGTGATTTACAGCGAAACTTTCATCAGCCCGGATTTCTGCGGCGGCCGCGATCTTGCCGCCTGGCGCGATTACCTCGCCGCCATCGAGGATGCGGCGGCCGAGGCCGAGCGGCGCATGGGCATCACGCTGCGCGCCATCGTGACGCCGATCCGGCACTTCGGCCCGGAAAAGGCGCGTGAGGTGGCGATCTGTGCCGCCGAAACGGCGGGGCGCTTTGTGACGGGCTTTGGCATCGCCGGCGATGAAAAGATACTGGAACCGAAGGATTACCTCTGGGCCTTCGACTGCGCGCGCGAGGCCGGGCTGGGCATCACCGCCCATGCCGGCGAATGGCGCGGCCCCGATCACATCCGCGCCACGCTGGCCGCGCTCAACCCGTCGCGCATCGGGCATGGCGTGCGCGCCATCGAGGATCTGGCGCTGGTCGATGAACTGGCCGAACGTGGCACCGTGCTGGAGGTCTGCCCCGGCTCGAACATCGCGCTCGGGATCTATCCCGACTGGCGGCGCCACCCGATCGGGCAGCTTTACGACCGGGGGGTAAAGGTCACGGTCTCGACCGACGACCCGCCCTTCTTTCACACCACGATGACCCGCGAATGGGATCGGCTGGCCGATGCCTTTGACTGGGATCAGGGCGTGTTCGACACGCTCAACCGCACCGCCCTTGCGGCGGCCTTCTGCGACGCCGACACCAAGACCCGCCTCGAAAAGCAACTGGAGCCCCGCGCATGACCCCCCATCTGACCGTCGTCAATCACCCGCTGGTGCAGCACAAGCTGACCATCATGCGCGACAAGACCACCTCGACCGCGGGCTTCCGGCGGCTGCTCAAGGAAATCAGCCTGCTGCTGGCCTATGAGGTCACGCGCGAACTGGACATGACCACGACGCGCATCGAAACCCCGCTGGAGCCGATGGACGCCCCCACGCTGGACGGCAAGAAACTGGCGCTGATTTCCATCCTGCGGGCCGGCAACGGGCTTCTGGACGGCATTCTGGAGCTTATCCCGGCGGCGCGGGTCGGCTTTGTCGGATTGTATCGCGATCCGGAAACACTCCAGCCCGTGCAATATTACTGCAAGGTGCCCGACCGGCTGGATGAGCGCATCTGCATCGTGGTCGATCCGATGCTGGCCACCGGCAATTCCAGTGTGGCGGCGATTGATCTTCTGAAACAATCGGGGGCCAGGAATATCCGGTTCCTGTGCCTTCTGGCCGCGCCCGAGGGGGTTCAACGCATGAAAGAGGCCCATCCCGACGTGCCGATCGTCACGGCCTCGTTGGACAGCCACCTGAACGACCATGGATATATTGTTCCGGGGCTAGGGGATGCGGGTGATCGCATGTTCGGTACAAAATGAGGGGATAATCTCTTTACTCCGCAACAATCCTGCGTCAGAGTCGGCCCTGCAAAGATGGGGGAAGTCATGCTTCGCACGATTGTCACAGCCGCGCTGCTGGCGGCTGTTTCCGGGGTTACTGTTGCGCAGGCTCAAACAATCTCGCAGATCGGTGGCCCGAAAGAGCTGCCTCCCGCCGGCTTCAAGGGCCAGATGTATGTGGACAGCCGCGGCTGCGTCTTCCTCCGCGCGGGGCTGAACGGCACGACCAACTGGGTGCCGCGCGTCAGCCGTGACCGCAAGGCGCTCTGTGGCTATCCGCCTACCATGGCCGCCATGGCGAAACCCGTCGAGGTGGCCACCCCCGCCGAAATCGCAGCCCCCGCCCGGGTGGCCGAGGCGCCGGCCCCCCGCGCCACCGGCAAGCCGCTGGCCACCGTCGCCACGCTGACCACCCCGCCCGCGATCCGTGCCACCGGCCCGGCGCGGCCGGTCGATCCCTATCTGGCCCGCGCGCTGCCGGCGCCGATGGCCCCCCCGGTCGTCGCGGTGCCCGCAACGCCTCGTGTCGCGGCCCTGCCTGCCAGCGGCGCCACCGGCAACAAGATCGGCTGCTTCACCTCGGCCCCGGTGCCGCAGATCGTGGCGCTGTCGAATGGCGGCACGGCGGTTCTCTGCACCAGGGGTGACGGCACGCTGGCCGGGGCCAAGGCGCCAGTCTATGCCAAGGTCGCCATGGGCGAGGGGCGCCGCGTCGGTGCCGGGCTCTATCCCCCGGCGGGCGAGACGGTCACCCGCGGCGCGATGACGGCCGATCAGGTCGGCGGTGCCGCCCGCGTCGTCGCGGCTGAGCCGCGCATCGTGGTGCGCCGCGCCGCCGTCGATGCGCCGGTGGAGGTCGTGGTGCCCAAGGGCTATAAACGCGCCTGGACGGATGGCCGGCTGAACCCCTATCGCGGTCTCGGCACGGCGCAGGGGCAATATGCGCAGGATCAGGTCTGGACCCGCGAAGTCCCGGCTGAGCTGCAATCGGGCGGGCAGCGCGTGGTCGTCGTCTCGACCCGCAACCCGGCGACGGGGCGGCTGCATGTCTCGTCCAAGTCCGAACCCCGGGCGCAGCTTGGCGCCGTGGCGCCGGTGCCGCAGGTCAAGGCCGCGCCGCGTGGCGGGCTTTATGTGCAGGTCGGCACCTTTGGCGTGCCCGCCAATGCCGAAGGCGCCAAGGCGCGGCTGCGCGCCGCGGGCCTGCCGGTGGGCACCGCGCGGGTGACAAGGGGCGGCAAGGCGCTGCAAATGGTGATGGCGGGCCCGTTCGGCGATGCGGGCAGCGCGCAATCGGCACTGTCGGCGGCCCGCGCGGCGGGCTTTGGCGACGCATATATTCGGTAAGGCGGCAACAGGCAGTCAGACAACAGGGCAGGATAAACCTGACCCCCGCACCCGAAAGGGCCGCGGGGGTCTTTTCTTTGTCGGGCCCTATTCGGCGCAGATTGCCTGCAACCCCAGCCAGTCGGAATCCGGCATCAGCGGCAGCGCCGCGCGCCCCTTCATCGGATCGGCCTCGATCAGCGCCAGCGTGGTTTCGCCCGTAGGATCGACGCTGCGCGCATAGGGCGTGGCGGGGATGCCCTCATCGCCAAAGCGGCGCAGCAGGGTATCGGCGGGCAGATCGGCGGGCGGCGTCAGCAGCAGGGCCTGGCCATAGCCCTCCAGCGCGTCGGGGGGCAGGGCGCCGGTGGTCAGCAGCCGCAGGGTGGCGATGAACCCGGCATGGCGCAGCGCCGGAAGCACCGGATCGCTGGCCGTTGCACGCTCGGCCTCGGCCAGGATATAGCCAGCGGCGATCTCGGGACCGGGGGCCTTCTCGATCAGGTCGCGATGCAGGGTGATGATGCCGCCCGGCAGATGCAGCGCCTGCGCCGCGCCATCCCGCAACACCAGTATCTGCGGCGCGATCGGCCCGAACAGGCGGGTCGAAAGCCGGTCCAGCGCGCCTTGCCCGGTCGGGTCGGTGCAGGGTGCCCCGGCCACGCGCGACAGATCGGCCAAGGCCATGCGCCCGATGCCCAGCCGCGTGGCGGGCGGCAATACCGAGGCGGTATGGCTGACCAGTGCCCCGGGCGCGAGCGTGACCATCGCCAGCGCGATTGCCGCACTCACGATCAGCACGAAACTGCCGCGCAGCCGCCCCGGCCGCGGCCGGGCGGAGGAAAGCGCATCGCGCACCCGCTCCAGCGCCTCGATCATCAGCGCGTCCTCGATCTCCAGCGTTTCCAGCGCGTCCTGCCCGGGGGCAAAGAGCGCGGGCCGCTCGCCGGGGTTCAGCCGCTCCACCGCGGGCAGCGACCAATGCGACAGCGCGCTTTCGCTGCGCGGGTCCGAGATCGTCAGGCTGCTTTCGCCGAAGGACACGACGACTTCGCGCCGCTGCAATTCGGGCGCCTCCCGCCAGAGGCCGGTCGCTTCAAGCTTGGTAAATTGCTTCAGCGCGGTGCTGCGCATGAACTGCCTTTATTGCACTTTCCCGGCAGCTTAGCGGGAAAGACCACAGGTCACAACCGCTGTGGCATCGCCTCCGTGCGGCACCGATAAAGCCGCCCCAGAGCGGGTGCCGTCGCAAAGGGGGCGCTCGCGCCCCCTCGGCCTGCGGCCTCACCCCCCGAGGATATTTGTGAACAGATGAAGGGCAAGACGCGCTTTTCCCCCTTCATCTGTTCACAAATATCCTCGGGGGGAGCGCCGCAGGCGCGTGGGGGGCAGACAGCCCCCCTGCGACGGGTCAGGCGGTGCTGCGCGCGCGCAGGGCGATCATCACCCCCGCCAGCGCGATCAGCGCCATCCCCGCCATGGCGACAGGGGGCAGCGTCTCGTCCCAGAGCAGCCAGCTCCACAGCGCAGAGGCGGGCAGGATCACATATTCGATCACCGAGACCCGGCTGGCATCGGCCAATTGATAGGCGCGGATCATCATGCCCACCCCCAGCAGCGACCCCGCCGCCTGCACGAAGGTCCAGAACAGGAAGGTGCCGCTGGGCCAGACCGGGCCGCGCGCGATAAAGGATTCGGCGTCGCTGCCGCCCGACAGCGGCCAGAGCGTCAGCACCGCCATGCCGATCAGCCCGAACAGCCCGAGTGCCAGGAAGAACCCGCCCAGCAGGGTCTCGGCGCTTTCTTCGGCGCACCATTCGCGGGTCGCGATATTGCCAAGCGCATAAAGCGCGCCGGCCAGCACCGGCAGCAGCGCCGCGAGGCTCATCCCGCTTTCGGCATCGCCGGCGGCCTCGGGGCCCAGCACCAGCAGCACGCCAAGGAAGCCGACTGCGACCGCCAGGATGCGGACCGGGCCGATGGCATGGCCATAGGCAAAGCGCGTCAGCAGCAGCACGAAGATCGGCGCGGTGAACAGCCCCGCCGCCACCAGTGCCACCGGCAGAAAGGCCAGCGCGCCGAAATAGATCAGCATCGCGCAACCATGGATCGCCGACCGCGCCACCACCGCCCGCAGGTTGCGTGGCCGCAGCCGCAGCCCCAGCGGCACCATCAGTCCCAGCAGGATCGCCCAGGCCATCACCGACCGAGTCGCATGAAACTGCCACAGCCCCGCCTCGGCGGCGATCACGCGCACGAAATTGTCAGTGAATCCGATCACCATGGCATAGACCAGCACCAGCCCGGCGGCGGCCAATGTCCGGTCGGGCGCGGTGGTCGGGATGTTAGCGGATGTCATGGCGCAATTTCCTTTCGTCTGCCCTTTTCATTGCCGCAAGACAGCCCCATTCTGCCCGTCGGAAAACGACATGTTCCGTCACGAAGGGGGAGAAGCGCAAAATGGGATGGCTTGCCGATGAATCGGGTCTGGAAAAGACCGCCGCCAATCATGTGCCCCTGACGCCCTTGTCGCATCTGCGCCGCGCCGCCGATATCCATGCCGGGCGCACTGCGCTGGTGTGGAAATCGACCCGCCGCAGCTATGCCGAATATCTTGACCGCACGACGCGCCTTGCCTCGGCGCTGGCGCGGCGCGGGGTGCGGCCCGGCGATGTGGTGGCGACGCTGCTGCCCAATATCCCGCAACAGGCCGAGGCGCATTTCGGCGTGCCGGCCTGCGGGGCGATCATCAACACGATCAACACCCGTCTGGATGCCGATACGGTGGGCTATATCTTCGGCCATGCCGGCGCGAAGATCGTGCTGGTCGATACCGCACTGCTGCCGCTGGCCGAGGCCGCGATCCGCAAGATGGAGGGCACCGCGCCGCAGATCGTCGAGGTCTGCGACCGCGAGGCGGGCTTCACCCCCGGCGGGCATTATCTGGAATATGAGGAACTGCTGGCCGAGGGCGCGCCGGACTTTGCCTGGATCCTGCCCGAGGATGAATGGGAAAGCCTGGCCATCAACTACACTTCCGGCACCACCGGGCGGCCCAAGGGCGTGGTCTATCATCATCGCGGCGCCTATCTCGCGACCATGGCCAATGTCATCGCCTGGCGGATGCAGCTGTTCCCCAAGGTGCTGACCATCGTGCCGCTGTTCCATTGCAATGCCTGGGTGCAGCCCTGGCTGGTGCCGATGATGGGCGGCACGCTGGTCTGTTGCCGCGATGTGACCGCGAAGGCGATCTATGACGCCATCGCCGATGAGGGCGTCACCCATTTCGGCGGCGCGCCCATCGTGCTGAACACGATCATCAACGCCCGGGACGAGGACCGCCGCGCCTTCGACCATGTGGTCGAGGTCTTCACCGCCGGCGCGCCGCCCCCTGCCGCCACGCTGGCCGCGATCGAGCCGCTGGGCTTCAACGTCACGCAGGTCTATGGCCTGACCGAGACCTACGGCCCCGCCACCGAATGCCTCTGGCAGCCGGAATGGGAGGGCAAGACCGGCGAGGACCGCGCCGCCTTCAAGGCGCGCACCGGCGTCGCCATGGCCATGCTCGAGGCCGCCCAGGTGCAGGATACCCATGGCGCCCCGGTGCCGCGCGATTCCGCCCATCTGGGCGAAATCGCGATGCGCGGCAATATGGTGATGAAGGGCTATTACAAGAACCCGCAGGCCACGGCCGAGGCCTTCAAGGGCGGCTGGTTCCATTCGGGCGACATCGCGCTTCAGCATCCCGATGGCTATATCAAGATCACCGACCGCGCGAAGGATATCATCATCTCGGGCGGCGAGAATGTCAGCTCGGTCGAGGTCGAGGGCGCCCTGATGCACCATCCGGCCGTCAGCCTCTGCGCCGTAGTGGCGAAGCCCGACGCGAAATGGGGTGAGGTGCCCTGCGCCTTTGTCGAGCTGAAGGCCGGCGCCGAGGCAACGGAGGAAGAGCTGATCAAGTTCTGCCGCGCGCGCCTCGCGGGCTTTGCCACGCCCAAGGCCGTGGTGTTCTGCGACCTGCCCAAGACCTCGACCGGCAAGATCCAGAAGTTCGAACTGCGCGCCGTGGCCAAGCTGATGGCGGCGGAGCAGGGCGTCACCCCTTGACCCCGCGTCCCGAACGCGCGGATGAGGCCGCGGCGATCAGCCAGCTGATCACCGAGGCCTTCGCCACCGCCCCCCATGCCGATGGCAAAGAGGCGGCGATCGTCACCCGCCTGCGCGAAGGGGGCGGGTTGCTGCTGTCGCTGGTCTGCGCCGATGCGGCGGGGCTGATCGGGCATGTCGCGGCTTCGCCCGTGACCATTGGCGGGGCACCGGGCTGGGCCTGCATCGCCCCGGTTTGCGTGGCGCCGCGCTGCCAGCGCCAAGGGATTGGCGGCGCCCTGATGCGGGCCGCGCTGGACGGGCTGCGGGCGCAGGGGTTGGGCGGTGTGGTCCTGCTGGGCGACCCGGCCTATTACACGCGCTTTGGCCTGTTGGCAGATCCCGCGCGCCATCTGCCGGGGGTGCCAGCGGAATACCTGCTGTCGCGCGCCTTCGCCGAACCCGCCCCGACCGGCCCGATCACGCTGCATCCGGCCTTCGGCGCGGCCTGAGCCGTCGCAGGGGGGCTGTCTGCCCCCCACGGCCCTTCGGGCCTCCCCCCGAGGATATTTGTGAACAGATGAAGGGGCGGAAGCGCGTCTTGCCCTTCATCTGTTCACAAATATCCTCAGGGGGTGAATGGCCGCAGGCCAGAGGGGGCGCGAGCGCCCCCTTATGCCCCGACCGCCGCGCGCCAGTGGCGGCGGCAGAGGCTTTGATAGGTTTCATTGCCGCCGATCTGCACCTGATCGCCATCGCTCAGCGCCTGCCCGTCGGCGCCGCGCCGCACGACCATCGTGGCCTTCTTGCCGCAATGGCAGATGGTGCGCACCTCGCGCATCTCGTCGGCCCAGGCCAGCAGGGCCGCCGAGCCGGGGAACAGGTTGCCCTGAAAATCCACCCGCAGCCCGTAGCACATGACCGGCACGCCCAGATCATCTACCGCGCGCGCCAGTTGCCAGACCTGCGCCTTGGACAGGAACTGCGCCTCATCGACGAAGACGCATGCGACCGGCCCCTTGTCAAAGCGGGCGGCGAGGCGGGCGAACATGTCGTCTTCGGGGCCGAAGGTTTCGGCCGCTTCACCGATGCCGATGCGGCTGGCGATTCGCCCCGGCCCGGCGCGGTCATCCAGCCGGGCGGTCAGCAGCAGGGTCTGCATCCCGCCTTCGCGGTAATTGTGCGAGGCTTGCAGCAGCGCGGTCGATTTGCCCGCGTTCATTGTGGAGTAGTGGAAATAGAGCTTGGCCATGCCGGGGGCGATAGCGCAAAAGGCCCGCCCGGCCAAGAGGCTGGCGGGGCGGGCAGGCTCTGCGTCCAGGCAATGACATGGGCGCGCGGCTTACTGGCACTTGCCTCCGGCCTTTGCCGTTGAGGGAAACTGGCACGTCACTTCCCGAAGGTGGCCCCGCAGATGGCATCGTGCCGCGTTGCCGGGTGGGGCAGGCGGCACGAGGCACGGGCTCGGGCTGCCGGACGGGTCCGGCAGGAACAGGCAGGATCGCCCCGCCGCGCAATGGTTGACGGAACCGCTGTCGACATTGCGCCGCCCATTGGCGGCGGGCCGCTACATGCTCCGACGCTGGGGACGCCGGACACTCGTACAGTTCCGGCTAACCGGAACTTCAATTTGCATGACAAATCCCTGCCATCCGATTAATGGGAAAAGGAAATGGGTTTTCCCCGGGTTCAAGGGCGCGGGGCTGGGACGAGAAGATGACGATTGCCTCCTATCTGAAGAAGCACACCGAAACGCTGGTCAAGGATGTGGGGATCGAGGCGGCCTGCGAGCTGACCGGCAAGTCCAAGGCGACGATCGGGCGCTATTATTCCGACCAGGACGAGCATGGCGACCGTTTCATGCCGATCGACGTGGTGGCGCAGCTGGAGGCGGCCTCGCGCTTTCCGCATGTCACGGCGGCACTGGCCGATCTGCGCGGCATCACGCTGAGCTATGATGGTGAGCGGCGCAATGCGCAATCCTCGGGCATCAATTCCGATGTCGTGGCCCTGGCGCAGCGTTTCGGCATGCTGATGGCGGAATACAATTCCGCCATCGACGATGGCAAGATTTCGGTGAACGAGGCCAAGCGGCTGCTGCGCGAGACGCTGGCGATCCAGCAGGTGCTGCTGGAGATGAAGCTCAATCTGGAGGAGGAGGCGGGGCACTGACCCCGCCCGCGCCCCGGTTCAGCGCCGGGGGCCGGATTTGGCCCGGGCAGGCGCGCCCGCGGGGCGCCGCGGCGCCTGCGTGCCGCCCGCGGGGCGGGCCGGACGGCCGGATTGCGGCTTTTGGCCCTGCGGCTTGGCCCCTTGC
The DNA here is from genome assembly GCF_008271655.1 of Gemmobacter caeruleus. Taxonomy (GTDB): domain Bacteria; phylum Pseudomonadota; class Alphaproteobacteria; order Rhodobacterales; family Rhodobacteraceae; genus Gemmobacter; species Gemmobacter caeruleus. Next base: position 222,934 of record NZ_VKKX01000051.1, on the reverse strand, counting down.
GGTTTCTGACCTTGCGGTTTCTGTCCCTGCGGCCGCGACGGACCGCCCCGGCGCTGACCGGGTTTCGGCGCGGCGGACACCGCCTCCGAGGCCCAGGGCGCGCCGCCCAGCACCGGCACCGGCTTTTTCAGCACCGCTTCCACCGCGCGCAATTCGTCCATCTCCGCCGGGGCACAGAAGCTGACGGCGGCGCCATCGGCCCCGGCCCGTGCGGTGCGGCCGATGCGGTGGACATAATTCTCGGGCACGTTGGGCATGTCGTAATTATAGACGTGGCGGACCAGCGGAATGTCGATCCCGCGCGCGGCGACATCGGTCGCGACCAGCACATCGACCCGCCCCTCGCGGAAGTCGGCCAGCGCGCGTTCACGTTGGTTCTGGCTGCGATTGCCATGGATCGCCACGGCGTTGAAGCCCCAGCCGGTCAGGAATTTGGCGATCTTGTCGGCACCGTGCTTGGTGCGCGAAAAGACGATCGCCGCCTCGCCCGGGTGCTTTTGCAGATAGCTTTCCAGCAGGCGGCCCTTGTCACCCTGCGGGATGAAATGCACCCCTTGGGTGATCTTGTCGGCGGGCTTGCCGGGGGGCGAGACCTGCACCCGGATCGGATCGCGCAGATAGGTCGCGGCGATTTCCTCGATATCCTTGGGCATGGTGGCGCTGAACAGCAGCGTCTGGCGCTTGTGCGGCAGGTGGCGGGCAATGGTGCGCAGCGCATGGATGAAGCCCATGTCGAGCATGTGATCGGCCTCGTCCAGCACCAGATAACTGCACCGCTCCAGGCTGACATCGCCGCGTTCCAGCAGGTCGATCAGCCGCCCGGGGGTCGCGATCAGCACATCGGTGCCCTTGGCCAGCCGGTCGGACTGACGGTTGATCGAGGCGCCGCCGACCACCATGGTCAGCTTGACCGGCGTGCCACGGGTGAAGGCGTAAAGATGTTCGTAGATCTGCTGCACCAGTTCGCGCGTCGGCGCGAGGATCAGCGAGCGCACATTGCGCGGCCCGGCAGGATGCGTCACATCGAGGATGCGCGTCAGCAGCGGCAGGCCAAAGGCCGCGGTCTTGCCGGTGCCGGTCTGCGCAAGACCCATCAGATCGCGCCCGCGCACCACATGCGGAATGGCCTCGGCCTGGATCGGGGTGGGCGTGGTGAAACCGGCAGCGGGAAGGGCGGCCAGCAGTTTGGGGGAAAGGCCGAGATCGGCAAAAGAAACAGTCATGTCATCATCCTTCACGGCACAATGGCCGTTCCGGCACCGCTCCGGGTGCCACAGGGGGCGAAGCCGCCTCGCCTTGCGGGGCGCATCCCCGAAGGCCGTCGGTCCGCGGCGCCCCTGCGTGATGGTGGGAACCTGACATCCGCGCCCTTCATCGGCTCACGCGGCCGGGCATCGGATCGGGTGCATGTGGCGACAAAGCGCGCCTGTGTCAAGCCCCGCGCGGCTGGAGCGGGCGGAAAGGGGGCGCTCGCGCCCCCTCTGGCCTGCGGCCATTCACCCCCTGAGGATATTTTGAAACAGATGAAGGGGAAAAGCTCTCTCCCTTCATCTGTTCACAAATATCCTCGGGGGGAGGCCCGAAGGGCCGTGGGGGGCAGACAGCCCCCCGGCGCGGCAGGTCAGGGGCGTTCCGTTCGGGCGGCATTGGCGCTAGAAGGGGGGTATGAGCCGCTTCATCTCGCCCTATCACGCCCCGGATTTCATTCCCGACGCGCTGTCGCGCGGCCAGCATCGCGCCATCATCGGCGGCCGGTGGGAGGAGACGGGCTGGCAGCAGATGCGGCTTCTGGTGGCTGAGGGCTTGCGCCCGCGGCACAGCCTGCTGGATATCGGCTGCGGGCCGTTGCGCACCGGCTGCCGGGCGGTGCCCTATCTGAACCCGGGCCATTACTGGGGCACCGACATTTCCGGCGATCTGATGCGGCAGGGCTATGCGCGCGAATTGACCGAGGCCGACCGCGCCCGCCTGCCGCGCGGACAGTTGATCGAGGATGGCGCCTTTGACCTGCCGGGTATCCCGCGCGAGATCGACTATATCCTGTGTTTCGCGGTGTTCACGCATCTGCCGCTCAATCACCTGCGGCGCGGGTTGTTGCGGGTGGCTGCCCATGTCACGCGGTTCGAGAAGTTCCTGTTCACCGTCTTTCTGGCCCCCGATGCGGCGGCGAGCCTGGGGCCGGTGCGCCAGCCCGACGGGGTGGTTACGCATGACATCCGCCCGCCCTATCATGTGCTGGCCGAGGATGTGCGCGCCTTTGCCGCCCAGGCCGGGCTGCGGCTGGAGATCCGGCCCGACCGCCTGCCGCGCGGTCAGGTTCTGTGCGTGGCGACTCGGGCCTAGCGCCGCCTGCCGGAGCGGCGCTTTCGCGCCCCGCATCATGCGGCGCTGCGGCGTTTGCGGAAACAGGGCCGAAATTGTGATCACACTTTTTCAGGCTGTGATCACAAATGCGATTTTTCTGCCTCAAATGCCCGGCATCGGCCAAATCGCATTTTGAAAGCGCTGTTTTCTATGGCATCACGCCGCCAAATCAGCAGCGATGGGACATGATCCATGAACATCCATGAATATCAGGCCAAGGCGCTTCTGCGCAGCTACGGCGCCCCGGTTTCCGATGGCCGCGTCGTTCTGAAGGCGGATGAGGCCAAGACGGCGGCGGGCGGTCTGGAAGGCCCGCTCTGGGTCGTGAAGGCGCAGATCCATGCCGGCGGCCGGGGCAAGGGCAAGTTCAAGGAGCCCGAAGCGGGCGAGAAGGGCGGCGTGCGTCTGGCCAAGTCGGTCGAAGAGGCCGAGGCGCTGGCCAAGCAGATGCTGGGCCGCACGCTGGTCACGCATCAGACCGGCCCGGTGGGCAAGCAGGTGAACCGCATCTATATCGAGGCGGGTTCGGACATCGCGCGCGAGCTGTATCTGGCGCTGCTGGTGGATCGCCAGACCTCGCGCATTTCCTTTGTCTGCTCGACCGAGGGCGGCATGGACATCGAGGAAGTCGCGGCCTCTACCCCCGAGAAAATCCTGTCCTTCTCGGTCGATCCGGCCTCGGGGCTGAGCGAGTTCCACGGCCGTCGTCTGGCCTTCTCGCTGGGTCTGGAAGGCGGTCAGGTCAAGCAGATGGTCGCTCTGGCCAAGACGCTCTACAAGGCCTTCGTCGAGAAGGACATGGAGATGCTGGAGATCAACCCGCTGATCGTGACGCCCGATGGCAACCTCAAGGTGTTGGACGCCAAGGTGTCCTTCGACGGCAACGCGGTCTATCGTCACCCCGACGTGGCGGCGCTGCGCGACGAGACCGAGGAAGACCCCAAGGAACTGGCGGCCTCGAAGTTCGACCTGAACTACATCGCGCTGGATGGCGAGATCGGCTGCATGGTGAACGGCGCGGGTCTGGCCATGGCCACGATGGACATCATCAAGCTCTATGGTGCGGAACCGGCCAACTTCCTGGATGTGGGCGGTGGCGCCACCAAGGAAAAGGTGACCGAGGCCTTCAAGATCATCACCTCTGACCCGAACGTCAAAGGCATCCTCGTCAATATCTTCGGCGGCATCATGCGCTGCGACGTGATCGCGGAAGGCGTGCTGGCGGCGGTGAAAGAGGTGGGTCTTCAGGTTCCGCTGGTCGTGCGTCTGGAAGGCACGAATGTGGAACTGGGCAAGGAGATCATCAAGAATTCCGGCCTGAACGTGATCGCCGGCGACAACCTCGCCGATGCCGCACAGAAAATCGTCAAAGCGGTGAAGGGGTAATCCAATGGCCGTTCTCGTCAACGAAAATACCAAAGTCATCTGCCAGGGCTTCACCGGCTCGCAGGGCACCTTCCACTCGGAACAGGCGATTGCCTATGGCACCAAGATGGTCGGCGGCGTGACCCCCGGCAAGGGTGGCACCACGCATCTGGACCTGCCGGTGTTCAACTCGGTGCATGAGGCGCGCGAGCGCACCGGCGCCAATGCGACCGCGATCTATGTGCCGCCGCCCTTTGCCGCCGATTCGATCCTTGAGGCGATCGACGCCGAGATGGAGCTGATCGTCTGCATCACCGAAGGCATCCCGGTGCTGGACATGATGCGCGTGAAGCGCGCGCTGGAAGGCAGCAAGTCGCGCCTGATCGGGCCGAACTGCCCGGGCGTCATCACCCCCGGCGCCTGCAAGATCGGCATCATGCCGGGCCATATCCACCAGCGCGGCAGCGTCGGCGTGGTGTCGCGTTCGGGCACGCTGACCTATGAGGCGGTGAAGCAGACCTCGGATCTGGGTCTGGGCCAATCCTCGGCCGTGGGCATCGGCGGCGACCCGATCAAGGGCACCGAACATATCGACGTGCTGGAAATGTTCCTGGCCGACCCGGAAACCACCTCGATCATCATGATCGGTGAGATCGGGGGTTCTGCAGAGGAAGAAGCGGCGCAATTCCTGGCCGACGAGAAGAAGCGCGGCCGCTGGAAACCGACCGCCGGCTTCATCGCGGGCCGCACCGCGCCGAAGGGCCGCCGCATGGGCCATGCCGGGGCGATCGTCGCCGGGGGCAAGGGCGACGCGGAATCGAAGATCGAGGCGATGAAATCCGCCGGGATCATCGTCGCCGACAGCCCCGCCCATCTGGGCGAGGCGGTGATGAAGGCGCTTGGCAAGTAAGGCAGCCGCCCTTCCGGGGAACACCCCCGGAAGGGTTTTCCCCGTGGGAGGCGGATGGATGGGTGCGAAAGTGAAGTTTCCGTTCGTAGTGGTGGCGCTGCTGGCGCTGGCGGGCTGTGTGGAAACGGGTTCGCCAGGTCCGGAGGCAAAACCCGCCGCCGCTGCCGGGAAAATCGAGCCGAATACCGGCATTTCCGAATCCGCCCTCGTGGCGGTGCAGGGCTTTCCCGATGGCGACACCATGCTTTATGGTATCTTCTACCAGCAAGCCCGCGCCGATCAGGCCCAGTTGAAAGCCGCTCCCGCGAAACTCTGTGCGTCTCGTGGCAAGACACTGGTCTTTGCCGAGGACGCGGCGCTTGAACATCCCGGAACCCTGCCGGGCGTTCGCAAGCTGATGGTGCGCTGCAAGTAACGCGGCGCCGAGACCTTTTTTGCACCCTCCAAAGCGAGGCACTGACATGACCGACCAATCCCCCAATGCCATGGCCCACGCGCAATCCTTCATGGATGGCGCCAATGCCGATTACATCGACCAGCTTCAGGCCCGCTATGCCGCCGATCCCGCTTCGGTGGATGGCGCCTGGGCCGCGTTCTTTGCCGCCCTGGGCGACAGCGAACTGGAGGCCAAGCGCGCCGCCGCGGGCCCGTCCTGGGCGCGGGCCGACTGGCCGCCGCAGCCGGCCGATGACCTGACCGCCGCGCTGACCGGCGAATGGCCGCTGGTGCCGAAAGAGGCCAAGGGGGCCGGCCAGAAGATCGCCGCCAAGGCCGCCGAGGCCGGTGTCGCGGTCAGCCAGGAGCAGATCCAGCGCGCCGTGCTGGACAGCATCCGCGCCATCATGATCATCCGCGCCTACCGGATCCGGGGCCATCTGATCGCCGATATCGACCCGCTGGGCATGCGCGACATCACCGCCCACCCGGAGCTGGACCCGAAATCCTACGGCTTCACCGAGGCCGACATGGACCGGCCGATCTTCATCGACAATGTGCTGGGCCTGACCCATGCCTCGATGCGCCAGATCATCGACATCGTTAAGCGCACCTATTGCGGCACTTTCGCGCTGCAATACATGCATATCTCCGACCCGGAACAGGCCAGCTGGCTGAAGGAACGGATCGAGGGCTATGGCAAGGAAATCCAGTTCACCCGCGAAGGCCGCCGCGCCATCCTGAACAAGCTGGTTGAGGCCGAGGGTTTCGAGAAATTCCTCCATGTCAAATACATGGGGACCAAGCGCTTTGGTCTGGACGGCGGCGAGGCGCTGATCCCCGCGATGGAACAGATCATCAAGCGCGGCGGCAATCTGGGCCTCAAGGAAATCGTCATCGGCATGCCGCACCGCGGCCGCCTGTCGGTTCTGGCCAATGTGCTGGGCAAACCCTATCGCGCGATCTTCAACGAATTCCAGGGCGGCAGCTTCAAGCCCGAGGATGTGGACGGGTCGGGCGACGTGAAATATCACCTCGGCGCCTCGTCGGACCGCACCTTTGACGGCAATACCGTCCACCTGTCGCTGACCGCCAACCCCTCGCATCTCGAGGCGGTCAACCCGGTCGTGCTGGGCAAGGTCCGCGCCAAGCAGGATCAGCTGGGCGATACGGAGCGCCGCCAGGTGCTGCCGATCCTGCTGCATGGCGACGCGGCCTTTGCCGGGCAGGGCGTCGTGGCGGAATGTCTGCAACTGTCGGGCATCAAGGGCCACCGCACCGGCGGTTGCATCCATATCGTCGTGAACAACCAGATCGGCTTCACCACCGCGCCGCATTTCTCGCGCACCTCGCCCTATCCGACCGATATCGCCCTGATGGTCGAGGCGCCGATCTTCCACGTCAACGGCGATGACCCCGAGGCCGTGGTCCATGCCGCGCGCGTCGCGATCGAATACCGCCAGAAATTCGGCAAGGACGTGGTTCTGGACATCTTCTGCTATCGCCGCTTCGGTCACAACGAAGGCGACGAGCCGATGTTCACCAACCCGATCATGTATAACCGGATCAAGAAGCACAAGACGACGCTCCAGCTCTATACGGAACGTCTGGTGCAGGATGGCCTGATCCCGGAAGGCGAGATCGAGGACATGAAGGCCGCCTTCCAGGCCCGCCTGAACGAGGAATTCGACGCCGGGCGCGAGTTCAAGCCGAACAAGGCCGACTGGCTGGATGGCCGCTGGAAGAACCTCTCGAAAGAGGGGCGCGAATATACCGCCGGCAATACCTCGATCAAGCCCGAGACCCTGGCCGAGATCGGCGCCGGCCTGACCCGCGTCCCCGAAGGCTTCGACATCCACAAGACCGTCGCGCGCCAGCTTGAGGCCAAGCGCAAGATGTTCGACAGCGGCGAGGGCTTTGACTGGGCCACGGCCGAGGCGATGGCCTTCGGTTCGCTCCAGGTCGAGGGGTTCCCGGTGCGTCTGGCCGGGCAGGACTGCACGCGCGGCACCTTCTCGCAGCGCCATTCCGGCCTGATCGACCAGGCGACCGAAGAACGCTACTATCCGCTGAACCACATCCGCGCCGGGCAGGCCCGCTATGAGGTCATCGATTCGATGCTCTCGGAATATGCGGTTCTGGGCTTTGAATACGGCTATTCGCTGGCCGAACCCAATGCCCTGACCCTGTGGGAAGCCCAGTTCGGCGATTTCGCCAATGGCGCGCAGATCATGTTCGACCAGTTCGTGAATTCGGGCGAATCGAAATGGCTGCGGATGTCGGGCCTTGTGGTGCTGCTGCCGCACGGGTTCGAAGGGCAGGGGCCGGAACATTCCTCGGCCCGGCCGGAACGCTTCCTGCAACTCTCGGCCCAGGACAACTGGATCGTCGCCAATTGCTCGACCCCGGCCAACTACTTCCACATCCTGCGCCGCCAGATCCATCGCGACTTCCGCAAGCCGCTGATCATGATGACGCCGAAATCGCTGCTGCGGCACCCGCTCTGCGTCTCGACCGCGGCGGAGTTCACCACGGGGTCGTATTTCCACCGCGTGCTGTGGGATGATGCGCAACTGGGCGTGTCGAAGACCGTGCTGAAGCCCGATGCCCAGATCAAGCGCGTGGTCATGTGTTCGGGCAAGGTCTATTACGACTTGCTGGCCGAACGCGATGCGCGCGGCATCGACGATGTCTATATCCTGCGGGTGGAGCAACTCTATCCCTTCCCGGCGCAATCGCTGCGCGCCGAGCTGGGCCGCTTCCCGCAGGCCGAGGTCATCTGGTGCCAGGAGGAGCCGAAGAACCAGGGCTACTGGACCTTCGTCGAGCCGAATATCGAATGGGTGCTGGATCAGGTCGGCGGCGCCGCCAAGCGCGCGCGCTATGTCGGCCGCACCGCCTCGGCCTCGCCCGCCACGGGCCTCGCCTCCAAACACAAAGCTGAACAAGAAGCGCTGGTGAACGAAGCGCTGACCGTTGAAGGGAACTGAGCCAATGACCGTTGAAGTCCGCGTCCCCGCCCTGGGCGAAAGCGTCACCGAGGCCACCATTGCCACCTGGTTCAAGAAACCGGGCGATGCCGTCGCGGTGGACGAAATCCTGTGCGAGCTGGAAACCGACAAGGTGAGCCTTGACGTCCCGGCCCCCGCCGCCGGCGTGCTGGGCGAGATCGTCGCGCAAGAAGGCGAGACCGTCGCCGCCAATGCGCTGCTTGCCACCATCAACGAAGGCGCCGTGGCCGCCGCCGCCCCCAAGGCGGCCGAGCCCAAGGCCGAAGCCGCCGCCGCGGTGAATTCGCCCGGCGCCGGCCCCGAAACCCCCGCCGCCCGCAAGGACGTGGAGGATGCGCCCGCGGCCAAGAAGGCCATGGCCGAGGCGGGGATTTCCGCCGCGCAGGTGCAGGGTTCGGGCCGTGACGGCCGCGTGATGAAGGAAGACGTGGCCAAGGCCGTCGCCGCCGCGGCCGCCGCGCCGGCCCCGGTCGCCGTGCCGCGCGCCCCGGTTCCGGCCGATGACGCCGCCCGCGAGGAACGGGTCAAGATGACCAAGCTGCGCCAGACCATCGCGCGCCGCCTGAAAGACAGCCAGAACACCGCCGCGATGCTGACCACCTATAACGAGGTGGACATGTCGGGCATCATGTCGCTGCGCAACGAATACAAGGACGTGTTCGAAAAGAAACACGGCGTGAAGCTCGGCTTCATGTCCTTCTTCGTGAAGGCCTGCTGCCACGCGCTGAAGGAAGTGCCCGAGGTCAATGCCGAGATCGACGGCACCGACATCGTCTACAAGAACTACGTCCATATGGGCGTGGCCGTGGGCACGCCCTCGGGTCTGGTGGTGCCGGTGGTGCGTGACGCCGACCAGATGGGCTTTGCCGCGATCGAGAAGAAGATCGCCGAACTGGGCCTGCGCGCCCGTGACGGCAAGCTGTCGATGGCCGAAATGGCGGGCGGCAGCTTCACCATCTCCAATGGCGGCGTCTATGGCTCGCTGATGTCCTCGCCGATCCTGAACCCGCCGCAATCGGGCATCCTCGGCATGCACAAGATCCAGGATCGCCCTGTGGTGGTGAACGGCCAGATCGTCATCCGCCCGATGATGTATCTCGCGCTGAGCTACGATCACCGCATCGTGGACGGCAAGGGCGCCGTGACCTTCCTCGTGCGCGTGAAAGAAGCGCTGGAAGACCCGCGCCGGTTGCTGATGGATCTGTAAGAATGAAACTCTCGGCCCAGCAAAGCTGGGCCGAGAAATCCCGTCTGGGATCGTGCGCGCTACGCCACTGACTGACCGAGAGATACCTATGGATATCAAAGAGTTCGTCAAGGAATCGTTGTCGGGGATCATCAACGCGACGATTGAATTGCAACAAGAGTTCGAAGCTAAAGGCGTTGTGATCAATCCGCCCGCTTCCGATGCCAGCGGTCAAGTCTTTGAGGCTGACTCGATCAGTTACACGCACCGTCGGGTAGAAAATGTCGAATTTGATGTGGCCGTTACCGCTGCCGGAGAAACTTCGGGCGGTGGAAAGGCCGGTATTCGCATCGCGATACTTGATGCAAGTCTAGACGGAACGCACGCGCGTCGCAGCGAGGCCGTAAGCCGGGTTAAGTTCACGATTCCCATCAGTTTCGCCCCCAGCAGCATTGAGAGTGCGAACCAGGCCAAACGTGACCAGCGGGACGAAGAACTCAAACAAGTATTGGCGGGAGCTACCCGTCGAGTTAACAAGAGTTGGATGGGTTAATGACCCCCGAACTCACCGCCCTCGCGCTCGCCGGCCTCCTGCAAGCCACCCAATACCTGCTCTTCGCCATTCCGGCGAACCGGGATCTGGGCATGGGCTACACCTCCTCGGCGCGCGACCGGCCGCCGTCGCGGCAACTCTCGCGCTTTGCCGGCCGCATGCAGCGCGCGATGAACAACCATTTCGAGGGGCTGATCCTCTTCACCCTCGCCGTCACCGTGGTCACGCTGGGCGGGCAATCCAGCCCCGTCACGCAGGGCGCCGCCTGGGTCTTCCTCGCCGCCCGCCTCCTCTATGTTCCGGCCTATGCCCTTGGCTGGCGCCCCTGGCGCTCGGTCATCTGGGGGATCGGCTTCTTCGCAACCCTCACCATGATTGTGGCCAGCCTGATCTGACCCTTTCATCTGTTCATAAATATCCCGGGGGTCCGGGGGCAGCGCCCCCGGCCGGGTTCCACAGGAGACCGAAATGGCAGATTTTGATGTGATCGTGATCGGCGGCGGCCCGGGCGGCTATGTCTGCGCCATCCGCTGCGCGCAGCTGGGCCTGAAAACCGCATGTGTCGAAGGGCGCGAGACCTTGGGGGGCACCTGCCTCAACGTCGGCTGCATCCCCTCCAAGGCGCTGCTGAACGCGACCCATCACCTGCATGAGGTGCATGAGAATTTTGAAAAGATGGGCCTGATGGGCGCGGCGCCCAAGGTCGATTGGGCCAGGATGCAGGCCTACAAGGCCGATGTGGTGAACGGCAACACCAAGGGCATCGAATTCCTGTTCAAGAAGAACAAGGTCACCTGGCTCAAGGGCTGGGGCTCGATCCCCGCCGCCGGGCAGGTCAAGGTCGGCGACGAGGTGCATAACGCCAAGGCGATCGTGATCGCCACCGGGTCGGAACCGGCCAGCCTGCCGGGCGTGACCGTGGACGAGGAGGTGGTCGTCACCTCCACCGGCGCGCTGGCGCTTGGCAAGATCCCGAAATCCATGGTGGTGATCGGCGCCGGCGTGATCGGGCTGGAAATGGGCTCGGTCTATGCCCGTCTGGGTGCCGAGGTGACGGTGGTCGAATATCTCGACGCGATCACCCCGGGCATCGATGGCGAAGTGGCCAAGTCCTTCCAGAAGCTGCTGGCCAAGCAGGGGCTGAAATTCGTGCTGGGCGCGGCGGTGCAGGGCAGCGAGCGCACGAAGAAGGGCGCCAAGGTGGCCTACAAGCTGCGCAAGGATGACAGCGCGCATGAGATCGAGGCCGATGTGGTGCTGCTGGCCACCGGCCGGCGCCCCTATACCGCCGGTCTGGGGCTGGAGGCCCTGGGCGTGGCGATGGAGCCGCGCGGTCAGGTGCAGATCGACGGTCATTTCCAGACCAGCGTGAAGGGCGTCTATGCCATCGGCGACGCCGTGGTCGGCCCGATGCTGGCCCACAAGGCCGAGGATGAGGGCATGGCGGTGGCTGAGGTCATCGCCGGCAAGCATGGGCATGTGAATTACGACGTGATCCCCGGCGTGATCTACACGACGCCCGAGGTGGCCAGCGTCGGCAAGACCGAGGAGCAGCTCAAGGCCGAGGGCCGCGCCTACAAGGTGGGCAAGTTCCCCTTCATGGGCAATGCGCGCGCCAAGGCGATCTTTCAGGCCGACGGTTTCGTCAAGCTGCTGGCCGACAAGGAAACCGACCGCATCCTCGGCTGCCACATCATCGGGCCGGGCGCGGGCGATCTGATCCATGAGGTTTGCGTTGCGATGGAATTCGGTGCCTCGGCGCAGGATCTGGCGCTGACCTGCCATGCCCACCCGACCTATTCGGAAGCGGTGCGTGAGGCGGCGCTGGCCTGTGGCGACGGCGCGATCCACGCCTGATCGCCTGTCGGGGCTACAGGGCCTCTGAGACGGAAACGCCCCGGCCAAGGCCGGGGCGTTGCTGTTTTTGCCTCGCGGTCCGCGGGGCGGACCGCTCAGGCGTTTTTTGAGTATTTGGGCAAGGGGCAAACCCCTTGCGATCATTCGGCGGCGACCGGGGTCGGGTCCACCAGGGCCACGATATCGAGCATGATGCGGTTCAGTTCGAAATCCTTGGGCGTATAGACCGCCGCCACGCCGAGGGCGCGCAGTTGTGCGGCGTCGTCTTCGGGGATGATGCCGCCCACCACGACCGGGATATGGCCGAGATCGGCCGCGCGCATCCGTTCCAGCGTTTCGGTGATCAGCGGCAAGTGGCTGCCCGACAGGATGGAAAGGCCGACGACATGGGCCTCCTGTTCGGCGGCCGCGCTGACAATCTCGGCCGGGGTCAGGCGGATGCCGTCGTAATGGATGTCCATGCCGCAATCGCGGGCGCGGGCAGCGATCTGTTCGGCGCCGTTGGAATGGCCGTCAAGCCCCGGTTTGCCCACCAGGAACTTGAGCTTGCGGCCCAGTTTCGACGAGACGCCATCGACGGCCTCGCGGATCGGATCCAGCCCTTCGGTGCGGTTGGAGGGGTTGCGCGACACGCCGGTCGGGCCGCGATACTGGCCGAAGGCCGCGCGCACGGTGGCGCCCCATTCGCCGGTGGTGGCGCCGGCCTTGGCGGCGGCGATGGAGGCGGGCATCACATTCTGGCCGCTGGTGCAGGCTTCGCGCAGGGCGGCGAGCGCGGCGGTGACGGCGGCGCTGTCGCGGCGGCTGCGCCAATCGGTCAGGCGGGCGATCTGGTCGCGTTCGGCGGCCTCGTCAACCACCATGATCGCGCCGTCGCCGGCGGTCAGCGGCGAGGGCGCGGCCTCGGTCCAGCGGTTGACGCCGACCACCACGGTATCCTTGCCCTCGATCCGGGCGATGCGTTCGGCATTGGCCTCGACCAGGCGGCCCTTCATGTAGTCGATGGCGGCGACCGCGCCGCCCATGGCGTCGATCTGGGCGAGTTCGGCGCGCGCGCCGTCTTTCAGCGCGGCGACCTTGCGGTCGATGGCGGGGTTGCCGTCGAACAGGTCGTCATATTCCAGCAGGTCGGTTTCATAGGCGAGGATCTGCTGCATGCGCAGCGACCATTGCTGATCCCAGGGGCGCGGCAGGCCGAGCGCCTCGTTCCAGGCGGGCAATTGCACCGCGCGGGCGCGGGCCTTTTTCGACAGGGTGACCGCCAGCATCTCGATCAGGATGCGGTAGACGTTGTTTTCGGGTTGCTGTTCGGTCAGGCCCAGACTGTTGACCTGCACGCCATAGCGGAAGCGGCGGTATTTCGCATCGGTCACGCCGTAGCGCTCCAGCAGGATTTCATCCCACAGATCGACGAAGGCGCGCATCTTGCACAGTTCGGTGACAAAGCGGATGCCGGCATTCACGAAGAACGAGATGCGGCCCACCATATTCGGGAAATCCTCGGGCGCGACCTTGCCTTTCAGATCGTCCAGCACCGCGCAGGCGGTGGCGAGCGCGAAGGCCAGTTCCTGTTCCGGCGTGGCGCCCGCCTCTTGCAGGTGGTAGGAACACACGTTCATCGGGTTCCATTTCGGCAGGTGCTTCTGCGTATAGGCCGCGACATCGGTGATCATGCGCAGGCTGGGTTTGGGCGGGCAGATATAGGTGCCGCGCGACAGGTATTCCTTGATGATGTCGTTCTGCACCGTGCCTTGCAGCTTCGCGATATCGGCGCCCTGTTCCTCGGCCGCGGCGATATAAAGCGCGAGCAGCCAGGGCGCGGTCGCGTTGATCGTCATCGAGGTGTTCATCTGTTCCAGCGGGATCTGGTCGAACAGCGCGCGCATGTCGCCCAGATGACAGACCGGCACGCCGACCTTGCCCACCTCGCCGCGCGACAATTCGTGATCGCTGTCATAGCCGGTCTGGGTGGGCAGATCGAAGGCGACCGAAAGCCCGGTCTGCCCCTTGGCCAGATTGGTGCGGTAAAGCGCGTTCGAGGCCTTGGCGGTGGAATGGCCCGCATAGGTGCGGAACAGCCAGGGTGCATCTTTCTGGGGCGCATCTTTCTGCGGGGCGTCTTTCGGGGCGTCGGTCATGGCATCCTCGCTGGGCCGGAGCGGATTCGGATTTGCAACTTTATTGCTTTGCTGGAGTTATGCCCGCAAGAATGTGGCGCTGTCAATTCGCCGCGTTGCGGCAATGCGCGTGCGGCGTCTGCGGATTGCCCGGCCCTGCGCCATCGCCTAGACTTCGCCCATGACGACGATGATCGAGCTTCCGCTCTGGCTGGTGGTGCTGGCCCTGGTTCTGGCCGCCATAGCCGCGCTGGAACGTGTCTTGATGCCTTCGGCCCGCTGGTTCCTGCGGCGCCGGGCCGAGCGGCTGGTGGGGCGGCTGAACACCCATCTGGCGCGGCCGATCCGGCCGTTTCGCCTGATGGCGCGGGCGGATCGCATCGTGCAACTGTCTTATGACCCGCAGGTGGTGCAGGCCGCCATCGAACATGCGCATGAGACCGGCACACCCGAACCGGTGGTGTTTCAGCAGGTCCGCAAGGCCGCGGCAGAGATCGTGCCGGGCTTTTCGGCGATCGTCTATTTCGCCATCGCCTCGCGGCTGGCGCGCTGGCTGAGCCGGGCGCTTTATACCGTGCGGGTGGGGCGGGTGGATGCGGCGCTGGCGCAGATCGAACGCGAGGCGACGGTGGTCTTTGTGATGAACCACCGCAGCAACATGGATTATGTGCTGGTCACCTGGCTGGTCGCCAACCGCTCGGCGCTCAGCTATGCCGTGGGCGAATGGGCGCAGGTCTGGCCGCTTTCGGCGATGATCCGGGCAATGGGGGCCTTCTTCGTGCGGCGCAAATCGGGCGATCCGCTCTATCGCAAGGTGCTGGCGCGCTATGTGCAGACCATCACCGCCGAGGGGCAGACCCAGGCGATCTTCCCCGAGGGCGGGCTGAGCCTCGATGGCCGGGTCGGGCCGGCGCGGATGGGGTTGCTCAGCTATATCTTGCAGGGCTTTGGCCCCGGATCGCGCGATGTGGTCTTCGTGCCGGTGGGCATTGCCTATGACCGCGTGCTGGAGGATCGCGTGCTGGTCGAGGCCGCGCAAAAGGGCGAACGGCGCTTTCGCGGCAGTGTCTGGAGCGGGCTGGGCTTTGTGCTGCGCATGGTCCGGCGCAAGCTGCGCGGGCGCTATACCGGCTTTGGCACGGCGGCGGTGTCCTTTGGCGCGCCCCTGTCGCTGGCCGACTGGCTGGACCGTCACCCGGCCGAGCCGGAACTGCTGGGCGCCGCGCTGATGTCGCGGGTGGCGGCGGTGGTGCCGGCCTTGCCGGTGCCGCTGGTCGCGACGGCCCTGCGGGCGGGGGCGGCGGATCGGGGCGCTCTGGCCGCCGCGGTCGCCGCGCTGGTCGCCCGGCTGGAGGGGCGGGGCATCCCCGTTGAGCTGCCCGAAGGTGGCGTGCCGGCGGCGGTGGAGGCGGGGCTGACCGCGCTGATCGCGCGCGGCATCGTGGCCGATCTGAACGGGCTGCGCATCGTGCCGGGCAAGCACGACCTCTGTGCCTATCAGGCCGGATCGGTGGAGCAGCATCTCTTGCCCTGACCCTGCGGCAGAACTGCCCCTGTCCCTCGGGGCCGAATCGGGCTATGCTGCATTGCAGCAAGAGGGGGCGGAGGGCAGCCATGGGCCATGTCATCACCGTAGCGCAGCAAAAGGGCGGCGCGGGCAAGACGACGCTGGCCGTGACGCTGGCCGGCGCCTTTGTCAAACAGGGGCTGAGCGTGGCGCTGCTCGACAGCGATCCGCAGGGCACGCTGGGCCGCTGGTTCGTCACGCGGCTGGAACGGCTGGGCGCGCCGGATCTGGAATTTTCCACCGCCTCGGCCTGGGGTGTGACCTATGAGGTGCGCAAGCTGCGCGACCGTTTCGACATGGTCATCATCGACACGCCGCCCAAGGCCGATGCCGACCTGCGCCCGGCGCTGCGGGAGGCCGATCTGGTGCTGGTGCCGGTGACGGCCAGCCATGTGGATCTCTGGGCCACCGACGGCGTGCTGGATCTGGTGGCACGTGAAAGCGGCCGCGCCTTGATCGTGCTGAACCGGATGAGCGCCGGCACCCGCCTGTCGGATGAGGTGGCGCAGGCGGCCGAGGGCGTGGCACGGGTCGCGACCGCGCGTCTGGGCGCGCGGGTGGCCTTTGCCGAAACGCTGGGGCAGGGCGCCTCGGCCATCGACGCGCGCGGGGCGGCGGCGACCGAGGCAAAGGCATTGGCGGCCGAGGTTCTGGCCGCGCTGGCCTGAGGCGCAACGAAGAACGGGGGCCGAAGCCCCCGCCGGTCAGAACACGTCAAAGACGTAAAGCAGAATGATGATCGGGATCGGAATGCCGATCAGCCACGCGAATATGCCCTTCATGGAAGCCTCCTGCATCAGTTAAAGGGGCAACGCGGGCGCAGACGCATGGTTCCCCATCCGGCGCCCGGCCGAGGTCATTCAAAACCCCATCCGGTGAAATCCAGCAGATTTTTGGGGCGATGCAGGGTGGTAATCCTCCCAATTGTTAAGGGGATGCGCCGCCGTGACACCGTCCGGTTTCGGCGGTTCAGATGGGTATCCAGGCCCGAATAACCCAGGACCAGGAGGCATTCAGTGCGCGTGTCAGGTTGAAGAAGTCGTTGTCGATGGCCCGGCCCAGGCCTTTGCCGAAAATGAGCAGTTCACGCAAAGAAAAACCTCCGGGATACATCCCGGAGGTTTTGCAATCATGGGTTGCGCCGTCAACCCCTCAGCGGCTGAACTTCTTGTATTTCACCCGCTTGGGGTTCACCGAATCCGGGCCGAGGCGGCGGATCTTGTCCTGTTCGTAATCTTCGAAATTGCCCTCGAAGAATTCCACATGCGCGTCGCCCTCGAAGGCGAGGATATGGGTGCAGAGGCGGTCCAGGAAGAAACGGTCGTGCGAGATGATGACCGCGCAGCCCGCAAATTCTTCGATGGCGGCTTCCAGCGCCTGAAGGGTTTCGACGTCAAGGTCGTTGGTCGGTTCGTCCAGCAGCAGGACGTTGCCGCCCGATTTCAGCAGCTTGGCCATATGGACGCGGTTGCGTTCACCGCCCGACAGGATGCCGACCTTCTTCTGCTGGTCCGACCCCTTGAAGTTGAAGGACGAGCAGTAGGCGCGGCTGTTCACCTCGGCATCGCCCAGAACGACGATATCGAGACTGTCGGTGATTTCTTCCCAGACGTTCTTGTTCGGGTCGAGGCTGTCGCGCGACTGATCGACATAGGACAGTTGCACGGTTTCGCCCAGCGTGATGGTGCCGCTGTCGGGCTGTTCCTGCCCGGTGATCATCTTCATCAGCGTGGATTTGCCGGCGCCGTTAGGGCCGATCACGCCGATGATGCCGCCGGGCGGCAGCATGAAGGACAGGTTTTCAATCAGTTGCTTGTCGCCCATGGCCTTGGAGACATTTTCGAACTCGATGACCTTGGAGCCAAGGCGCGGGCCGTGCGGAATGATGATCTGGGCGCGGCCGACCAGTTCCTTGACCGACTCGTCGGCCATCTTCTCGTAAGCCTGGATACGGGCTTTCGATTTCGCCTGACGGGCCTTGGCGCCGGCGCGGATCCAGTCCAGTTCCTTTTCAAGAACCTTCTGCTTGGCCTTGTCCTCACGCGCTTCCTGGGCAAGGCGCTTGGCCTTGGCGTCCAGCCACGAGGAATAATTGCCCTCATGCGGGATGCCGCGGCCGCGTTCCAGTTCCAGAATCCAGGTCGTGATGTCATCCAGGAAGTAACGGTCGTGGGTGACGGTCAGGATGGTGCCCTTGTATTCGATCAGGTGCTTTTGCAGCCAGGCGATCGTTTCGGCATCCAGGTGGTTGGTCGGTTCGTCGAGCAGCAGCATGTCGGGCGCCTCAAGCAGCAGCTTGCACAGCGCGACCCGGCGGCGTTCCCCGCCCGAGAGGGTCTCGACATTGGCATCGTCCGGCGGGCAGCGCAGGGCCTCCATCGCGATGTCGATCTGGCTGTCCAGATCCCAGAGGTTTTCAGCGTCGATCTCGTCTTGCAGCCGCGACATCTCGTCGGCGGTTTCATCCGAATAGTTCATGGCAAGTTCGTTGTAGCGGTCGAGCTTGCCCTGCTTTGCCGCGACGCCCAGCTTGACATTCTCGCGCACCGTCAGCGCGGGGTCGAGCTGCGGTTCCTGCGGCAGATAGCCCACGGTCGCGCCCTTGGCAGCCCAGGCCTCGCCGGTGAAATCCTTGTCCCAGCCGGCCATCACGCGCAGCAGCGTCGATTTGCCGGCGCCGTTGACGCCGACGACGCCGATCTTCACCCCGGGCAGGAAGTTGAGGCGGATGTTCTCGAACACCTTCTTGCCGCCGGGATAGGTCTTGGAGACGCCATCCATGTGGTAAACGTATTGATACGAGGCCATTGCCACTTCTCCATGTCTCGGGTTGCCGTCTCTCTAGCGAAAGCGGCGGCAAAGGGCAACGCGCGTGGCGCGGTCGCTCAGCCGGTCAGCGCCACGAGGCGCGCGCGCAGTTTCGCGCCGCGCGCGGGGTTGATCTGTTCGACCCATCCGATGCGGCCCGACAGCGCGGCCAGAAATCCCGCATCCTGGCGGCGCGGGTCATCGGGGCGGGCAAGGTGGTGCAGCACGGCCTTCAGCCGGTCGAACTCGGCCCGGGGCAGGTTGACATGGCGGTTGACCATCACCCCGGTCACGATCTGCGCGCCCTGCGCTGTCATCAGCCGGGTCTTGGCGAGGTTGGGGGCAAAGCCTTCGCCGCGCAGGATGGCCGGCACCGCGTCGCGCAGGATCGGGCCGATGCGGGCCGGGCCGGAAAAGGTCAGATCGTCGGCATAGCGGGTATAGGTGGCGCCCAGAATGCGGGCGAGGCCGGCCAGCCGGCAGTCGAGCCGCCAGGCCAGCAGGTTGGCCAGCGCGGGCGAGGTGGGCGCGCCCTGCGGCAGGTGTCGCGTGCGCCAGATCGGCGCATCGCGGGCGGGCAGGGCGGCCAGGGTGGCGGCGGGGGTGATCGCGGTGCACAGCCCCGCCAGATCGCGCGCCACCGCCGCCGGATAGCCAAGCGCGCGAAACAGCCCATAGACCCGGGCGACCGTCAGCCGGGGAAAGAAATCGGCGATGTCGAACCCCGCCACCAGCGGCTCGCCGGCATGGCGGGCGGCGGCCATGATGCAATTGCGGCCGCGCCGGAAGCCATAGGCGGCGGGGTGGGGCGGCACATGGGCCAGGAGGCTGGAAAGCACCCGCCTTTGCAGGGTCTTGAGAAAGGGGCGCGGCGCCTCGATCAGCCGCCAACCGCCCCGGCGCTTGGGCCGCAACTGGCACAGGTAATGCGGCCCGAACGGATCGGGGCTGCGCGCCGACAGGCCGCGCAGATCGGCAAAGCGGATCAGTTGATCGGGGCTGATCGCCAGGAAATCGGCCACATCGGCCGGGCTGGTCAGAACCGGCAGGGCCAGTCCCGCCAGCCCGGGCGCGGGCAGAAAGGTGGGCGGCGTCAGTTCCGGCGCGGGGCGAAGACCTGTCCGCGCCGCATGGGCGCGCAGCCCGCGCGCGCCGGGCAGATCGCGCAGCACCTTGCACAGCCGCGCGGCATCGGGCGCGACCGATCCGGGAAAGGCCCCGATCAACCCTTGTGCGATGCGACGGGCCTGTGCCCGCAAGGGGCCGGGCAGGCGCGTCAGCAGCAGCCTATGCAGCGCATCTTCCTGCCAGGGCGATTGCGACAGGCTGGCCGCCAGCGGGCCGAAGACCGCCGCAACCGGCGGCAGGGGTGGCGGATCATCGGGATGCAAAGGCGCCAACCTCTCTGGTCCTGCATGGCCCGGCCCGGGTGGCGCCCGGCGACGGCCATGCGTCGAATGTCAGGCGTGATGCGATGCGGGCGGGGAAGCCCCGCCCCTCCGGTTGCCCGGCGCTTGGTCGCCTTTGCCCGGGCAGGCTTGGCGATCCGGGGCGCGAAGTCAACCCTCGGGCGCGGCGGGCGGGGCGCCTTCGGTGCGGCTCTTGCCGGGGCGGTCTTGCGGGTAGTGCCGCGCCAGCGGGAAAGGCGGCAGCCAGCTTTCGCGCCGGCAGGTCCACAGCTCATAGGTCGGGACAAACTGGTCGGGCGCGTCAAAGGCGCCCAGATTGACCTCGATCTCGTCGCCGCTCTGGCCAAAGACCGACGACCCGCAGATGGGGCAGAAATGCCGGCCGCAGAAGGCGCGGGTCTCGCCGGTCACCCGCACCGCCGCCGCCGGAAAGATGGCCGATGCGTGGAACAGCGCGCCGTGATGCTTGCGGCAGTCGAGGCAATGGCACAGGCCGACGCGCCAGGGCTGCCCTGCCGCCACCAGCCGC
The DNA here is from genome assembly GCF_008271655.1 of Gemmobacter caeruleus. Lineage (GTDB taxonomy): Bacteria > Pseudomonadota > Alphaproteobacteria > Rhodobacterales > Rhodobacteraceae > Gemmobacter > Gemmobacter caeruleus. The sequence goes on along the minus strand of NZ_VKKX01000051.1, from coordinate 202,823 downwards.
ACCGCGCCGCACAGGCAGCCGCCCTGCCGTTCCTCCATCGCGCCCTCCCGTCACTGATCCGGCCAGCCTGCGCCGGCGCCCCGGCGCTGACAAGCCGGCATCCCCCCGGTCAGAGCGGTTTTTCAAACCAGTGATCGGCATGGGGGTTGCTGTTATAGGCCGCGATCTCGGTCCAGCCGTCGCGCAGATAGAGCGCACGGGCCTCGGGCAGGTGGTGGCTGGTATCCAGCCGCAGCGCGGTTAGCCCCATGGCGCGGGCGCGCGCCTCCACCTCGGCCATCAGGCGGCGGGCCAGCCCGGCGCCCCGTGCCGCAGGGGCGACCCAGAGCCGCTTGACCTCGCCCAGGCCCGGGCCGATCCCTTCGGTCGCGGTGCGCAGGGCGACACAGCCCAGCGGTTCGGCGGCGCCCGCGATCAGGAACAGCCCGCGCGGCGGTTCCAGCGCGCCCGGGTCGGCATCGGCATAGGGGGCGAAGGTCTGGCCAAAGCGTGCGCTCAGCTCCGCGAAATAGGCGGTGAGGCAGGCCATCGCCTCGGGCGCGGTGGCGGGGCAGGGGCGGATCGGGATCATCCTGCCCTTGTCGCGCGGCCAAGCCCCCTTGGCAAGTCGCCCCCCGCATGGTTTGAACGCGGAAACGGGGGGCAAGATGCGGCAGGGATTTCCGATCGCGACAAAGGGCATGAAGATCGGCCTTCTGGGCGGATCCTTCGACCCTGCGCATGAGGGCCATGTCCATATCACGCGCGAGGCGCTTCGGCGTTTCGGTCTGGATCAGGTCTGGTGGCTGGTGACGCCGGGCAATCCGCTGAAGGCCCGCCAGCCCGCCCCCATGGCCGAGCGGCTGGCCCATGCCCGCGCGCTGATGCGCCATCCGCGCGTGCGCGTCACTGATCTTGAGGCGCATCTGGGCACGCGCCATACCGCGCAGACCTTGGCACGGCTGCGCGCGATCTATCCCGGGGTGCGGTTCGTCTGGCTGATGGGGGCCGACAATCTGGTGCAGTTCCACCGCTGGGACCGGTGGGAGGCGATCATGCAATCGGTGCCGCTGGGTATTCTGGCCCGGCCGGGCTGGGGTATCCGGGGCCGGCTGGGCCGCGCGGCGCGGGTCTATGCCAGTGACCGGGTGACGACGGGTGCTGCGGGCGATCTGGGCGATCTGACGCCGCCGGCCTGGTGTCTGGCCGATGTGCCGCTGAACGAGATGTCCTCCTCGGCGCTGCGGGCCAAGGGCGTCTGGGGCGCGCGGGGGGCGACACGCCCGGCGCGCTGAGCGGTTGCGGCGTCCGCTGCATGGGCGGAAGAATGATCTCCGGTTCCCGATATTGCGAGCCCAAGGCGGCTTGGCATGACCGGAGGGCCTGCATGGCAGGTCTGAAGCTTTTTCCTTGACGTGTCCGGGGAACGGATCAAGGCGCCCCTCTCCTCTTGGCGCAGCAGGCGCGTGGGGCGCCTGTCATCTTTGCGCTGTCAGGGCCGCCGCGCAGCTTGGTCGGGGGCGGCAGGTGAATGCAGGGGGCTGAGAGGCGCGCAGGCTGATCGGCGGCGGGATCATCTGCGGCACGGAGAGATCGTCGGGCCTTGGTGCCCGACCGCGGCGGGCGCCGTTTCAGGCGCGGCGGGGGCTATGCGGGCCGCCGGCAATCGCGGGCGGCCCGGCGGGGGTATCAGTTCCGCGCGGGGCGAGGCAGGGGTTTGACCTTGGCCTCTGCCGGTGCGGCGGAGGGGGTGCCCTCCCAGGGCGAGGGCGGCGGCGGGGTCAAACCGGCGGTAGAGGCGTTGCCCGCGGTCGCGCCCGCATCTGCGGCGGGGGCATCCGCGGCGGCCTCCGTGCCGGTCGGGGCGGCGGCATCCGGGGCCGGCGCGCTGTCCGTTGCCGCGTCCGTTTCCGCGTCCGTTGCCGGGGGCGTCTCTGCGGCGGAAGGGGCGGCGGGGTCCGCCGGGGCTGGTTCGGTTGCGGGGTCGGCGGGAAGCGCGGGGGCGTCGGGTGCCGCCGTCTCGGGTGTTGCCGTCGTGGGGGCTGTCGTCTCTGGCGCGGTCTCGGCTTCCGGTAGGGCCACCAGGATGCCGTTCAGCCAGCGCCCCTCGCTCACCTGGCCGGAACGGTAGGTCAGCTTGCCCTGGCCCTCGCGCTTGCCGCGGATGAAATCGCCCTCATAGACATCGCCGCCTGGATAGGTGGCCTGGCCCTTGCCGGTCATCTCGCCCGCCTGCCACTGGCCCTTGTAGCGGAAGCCGTCGGGCAGGACGACCTCGCCCTCGCCCTGGCGCTGGCCATCGACGAAGGCGCCGGTATAGACCGACCCGTCGGGATAGGTGGCGACGGCCTGGCCCGTGCGCTTGCCCGCCTGCCAGTCGCCCTCATAGCGATAGCCGTCGGGGCGGACCAGCGCGCCGCGCCCCTGGGCCTGTTCGTTCTGGAACTGCCCCTCATAGACCGATCCGTCGCGATAGGTGGCGCGGCCCTTGCCCTCGATCGCGCCGGCCTTCCACTCGCCCTCATAGCTCGACCCGTCGCGATAGTTGATCTTGCCGCGTCCGTCGGGCTGATCGGCCTTGAAGGCGCCCTCATAGCGCGACCCGTCAGCATAGACGAGCTTGCCCGTCCCCTCCATCTTGCCGGCAAGCCATTGCCCGTCATAGGCATAGCCGTCGGCGGTGCGGAAGGTGCCGGCGCCCTCGCGCTGGTCGGCCTTGAACTGGCCCTCATAGACCGATCCGTCGCGATAGGTCATCTTGCCGCGACCCTGACGCTGACCCTCGACAAAGGCGCCCTCATAGATGTCGCCATTGGGCTGCACCAGCATGCCCAGACCGTTGATCTGGCCCTTGGCCCAGTCGCCGTTATAGACCAGACCGTCGGGCATGGTCAGCTTGCCCTTGCCCGAGCGCATGCCGGCCGCCATGCCGCCCTCATACAGCGTGCCGTCGGGATAGCGCAGCACGCCGCTGCCCTGTTTCACACCCTCGACCCAGTCGCCCTCATAGACGACCCCCTCGGGCGAGGTGAGCTTGCCCTTGCCATGGTGGCGGGCATTCTGGAACGCGCCCTCATAGATGGTGCCATCGGCATAGCGCGCGACGCCGGCGCCGCGGATCTGGCCATCGAGCCAGTCGCCCTCATAGGTCGATCCGTCGGCATAGGTGATCTTGCCCTTGCCCATCGGCTTGCCGCCCAGGAAATCGCCCTCATAGACCGATCCGTTGGGATAGCGCGCGACGCCCTTGCCGCGGATCTCGCCCTCGAACCAGTCGCCGCTATATTCATAGCCATTGGGCAGCTTGTAGGTGCCGGTGCCATGCTGGCGCCCGCCGAGAAAGGTGCCTTCATAGACCGAGCCGTCGTCATACTGTTTCACCAGCACATCGCTCAGTTCCTGCGCGGCCGCCATGTCAGCCATGCCCGCCATCAGGCCCAGCACTGTCATACCGATCGCCAACCGCATCCCGGACTCCTTCTGTCTTGCCGTCTTTTCCTTGGCGGTCAGTCTGCTAGAAAGCAAGACAAATCCTCGGGACGGGCGCCCCGTCCCCGATGCGAACGCGCGGAGATTCGCCATGGCAGAGACCTTTCGACTGACGCTGGCGCAGTTGAACCCGGTGGTGGGCGATATCGCCGGCAATGCCGCGAAAGCCCGTGCCGCATGGGAGACGGCAAGGGCCGCCGGCGCCGATATGCTGGCGCTGACCGAGATGTTCATCACCGGCTACCAGACCCAGGATCTGATCCTGAAACCCGTCTTCGTGGAGGAGGCCGAGGCCGCCTTGCACCAGCTTGCGCGCGATTGCGCCGACGGGCCGGCGATCGGCATCGGCGGGCCGGCCCGGGTAGACGGACGGCTGCATAATGCCTGGTGGGTGCTGGAGCGCGGCGCCGTGGTGGCGCGGGTGCTGAAACATCACCTGCCCAACACCGATGTCTTTGACGAGAAACGGGTTTTCACGCCGGCCGATGTTTCCGGCCCCTATCGGATCGGGCCGATCCGCATCGGCACCCCGATCTGCGAGGATGCCTGGCACCCCGATGTGGCCGAGACGCTGGCCGAAACCGGGGCAGAGATCCTGCTGGTGCCCAATGGATCGCCCTATCACCGGGGCAAGCCCGATCTGCGGCTGAACCTCATGGTGGCGCGGGTGGTGGAGACAGGCTTGCCGCTGGTATATCTGAACATGGTGGGCGGGCAGGACGATCAGGTGTTCGACGGATCCTCCATGGTGCTGAACCCCGGCGGCGAACTGGCGGTGCAGATGCCGCAATTCGACGATTGCCTGGCGCATGTGGATTTCGTGAAGACCGCGCAGGGCTGGCGCGCGCAGCCGGGCGACAAGGCCGAGATCCCGCGCGTCTGGGAGGCGGATTACCGCGCCTGCGTCATGGCGCTGGGCGATTACATGGCGAAATGCGGGTTCCGCAAGGCGCTGCTGGGCCTGTCGGGCGGGGTGGATTCGGCGCTTGTGGCCAGTATCGCCGTCGATGCGCTGGGGCCGGAAAACGTGCGCTGTGTCATGCTGCCTTCGGCCTATACCTCGGCGCATTCGCTGGAGGATGCGGCGGATTGCGCGCGGCGGCTGGGGGTGCGGCTTGATACCGTGCCGATTTCGGGCGCGCAGGGGGCGGTGGGGGCGGCGCTGGCCGATCTGTTCGCCGGCACCGAGCCGGGCATCACCGAGGAAAACATCCAGAGCCGGCTGCGCGGGGTCATGCTCATGGCGCTGTCGAACAAGTTCGGCGAGATGCTGCTGACCACCGGCAACAAGTCGGAAATGGCGGTGGGGTATTGCACGATCTATGGCGACATGAATGGCGGCTACAACCCGCTGAAGGACATGTACAAGACCCGGGTCTTCGAGACCTGCCGCTGGCGCAACAGCCATCACCGGGACTGGATGAAAGGCCCCGAGGGCGAGGTCATCCCCGAGCGGATCATCACCAAGCCGCCAAGCGCGGAGTTGCGCCCGAACCAGACCGATCAGGACAGCCTGCCGCCCTATGACGTGCTGGACGCCATTCTGGAGGGGCTGGTGGACAAGGAATTGTCGGTCGCCGATCTGGTGGCGCAGGGCTTTGACCGCGCGGTGGTGAAGCGGGTGGAGCATCTGCTGTATATCAGCGAATACAAGCGCTTCCAGTCGGCGCCGGGGGTGCGGTTGACGCCGCGGGCCTTCTGGCTGGATCGGCGCTATCCGATCGCGATGCGGTTCCGCGACCCGTCGTGACCGGCGCGGGTCGTGCTGCGGGGGCAAAGGGGGGCTGTCTGCCCCCCTCTGGGCCTTGCGGCCCATTCACCCCCCGAGGATATTTCTGAACAGATGAGGGGCGTCAGGCCGTCACGGCGAGGGCGCGGCGCAGGAAGGCGGCGGTCGTTTCGGCCACGCGGGCGTCGAACCAATGCGGCAGACCGGCCCAGAGATGCAGGTCCACCGCGCAGCCCTGACGGCGCCAATGGGCAGCGGCGCGTTGCGCGTCTTCGGGCGGGATCACCGGATCGTCCAGCCCGTGCGACAGCATCACCGGCACGCCCTGCGGGTCAACGGGGCCGGACTTGACCAGCCGCCCCGACAGCGCCGCAAGGGCGGCGGGGCGCCAGCGGCCGGTCATCACCGCATCCACCGCCATGATCGCGCCTTGCGAGAAGCCGATCAGGGCGACGCGGTCGGGCTGGTCGGCAAAGCCTGCGGCGGCGATTTCGTCGTGCAACACGCGGTCAAAGGCCGCGCGGGCGGCGCGCAGCCGGGCGGGACGGTTGCGCGGGGTGATGTCGCGGGTGCTGAACCATTGGCGCCCCGCCGGATCCCAGTCATAGGGGTGTGGGGCGTCAGGGCAGCGGAAGGTCGCGCCGGGCAGGCCGGGCGCGACCAGATCGGCCAGCGCCTGCAAATGCGCGCCGCGCCCGCCCACGCCATGCAGCACGAGGATCAGCGCCCCGGTCATGCCAGAGGCTCCACCACGATGCCGGGCAGAAAGGCCGCGACATCCTGCGGGCGGCAAAGCTCGGTGGCCGGGGTGATGCAGGCGGCGGCGGCCGCCGCGACGGCCTGCCGCAGCGCCTCGGCCCGGTCGGCGCCGCGGGCGAGTGCCAGCACCAGCGCGCCGACAAAGCTGTCGCCCGCGCCGACCGCGCTGACCACCCGGACCGGCGGGGCGGGGGCGAACAGGCGCTGGTGTTGCGCGGCCAGCACCGAGCCTTCGGCCCCCCGCGCCAGGATCACGCAGCGCGCGACGCCCCTTGCCACCAGATCTGCCGCGAAGGCCGCGCTTTCCTGCCGCGTGGCAAAGCTGCGGCCGGCCAGTGTCTCGGCCTCGGCATCGTCCATGCGCAGGATCTCCAGCCCCGGGACGGGGTGGCGCATCACGCTTTCCAGGGCGGGGCCGGAGGTGTCGAGGATCAGCCGCGCCCCGGCGGGCAGGGCGGCCTGCACCTCGGCGGCAAGGCTGTCGGGCAGGCCCGGCGGCTGGCTGCCCGACAGCACGACCAGCGTGCCGGGGGCGGCGATTTCGCGCAGGCGCGCAAGCAGCCGGTCGATATCGGACCGCGTCCAGGCGGCGCCGGGCATGACGAAACGGTATTGCTGGCCGCTGGCACGATCGGTGACCGCAAGGCTCTGACGGGTTTCACCGGGGGCGGGGACGGCGCTGAAGGCCACACCCTCGGCCCGCAGCGCCTGGGCGAGCCGGTCGCCGGTGGCGCCGCCAAGCGCCACGAGGGCCGTTGCCGCGCCGCCCAACTGATGCACGGCGCGCGCCACGTTGATGCCGCCGCCGCCGGGTTCGACCCGGGGCGCATCGCAGCGCAGTTTCGGGCCGGGGCGCACCTCTGCCGCCGAAGTGGCGAGATCGAGCGCGGGGTTGAGGGTGAGCGTGAGGATCGGGGTCGCCATCGGGTCTGTCTCCTGCGCGGCAGGTTGCCCGATCCGGGACGGGGCCGCAATGGTGGCGCTCACGCTGCGGATGCACGGTCGGCGGCGATCTGTGCGGAGGCGCACAAGTCGGTTGCGCGGCCGGGGAATGGAACCGGGACAGCGGGGTGATACGTTGATGCGGCAAGGGATCGCTGACAGGAAGGAGTCGATCATGACGGCCGTGAAACTCGCCATCGTTTTTTATTCGACCTATTCGACCAATCTGCACATGGCCCGGATCGCGGCCGAGGCGGCGGAGGCCGCGGGCGCCGAGGTGCGGCTGTTGCGCGTGGCCGAGACCGCGCCCGAGGCGGTGGTCAATGGCCAGGATGCCTGGAAGGCCACGCTTGACAGCATGAAGGATATTCCGGTGGCGACGGCGGCCGATATGGAATGGGCCAATGCCTATCTGTTTTCCAGCCCGACCCGCTTTGGTCAGGCTGCCTCGCAGATGCGGGCCTTCATCGACACGCTGGGCGGGGTCTGGTTCCAGGGCAAGCTGGCGAACAAGGCGATTTCGGCCATGACCTCGGCGCAGAACGCGCATGGCGGGCAGGAGGCGACGATCCTGGGGCTTTACACCACCTTCCTGCATTGGGGCAGCGTGATCGCGGCGCCGGGCTATACCGATCAGGCGATCTTTGCCGCCGGCGGCAATCCCTATGGCTACAGCCATACCCAGGGCAAGGATTTCGACGAGACGGCGCGCGCCGCCATTGGTCATCAGGCCCGCCGTCTGGTGGAGATCGCGGGCAAGCTCGCGGCCTGAGCCGGGCCGAATTTTCGGCGAAAATTCGGGCGCGGGATGGGAAAGGGGGCCTTGGCGGCCCCCTTTTGGTTACAACAGGAACTGATAGCTTGCCGGCACCATGCGGAAACCCTCGCCCTGCGGTTCCAGATAGCCGAGCGCGGGGAAAGGCATGTGATAGCCGATGAAGGGCAGCCGATCGGCCGCGATCATGCCCAGCACGGCCTTGCGCGTTGCGGCGGCGGCGGGTTTGTCCATGTCGAAGCGCACCTCCCAATCGGGGCGTTGCAGCGAAAAGACATAGTGATTCACCGTGTCGGCGGTCAGGATCAGCGATTTGCCGGCGCTTTCGATGCGATAGGCCATATGGCCGGGGCTATGGCCAAAGGCCGCCATCGCGCTGATGCCGCCGGTCACCGTGCCGCCATCGGTAAGCATGGTGGTCTTTTCGGCCAGCGGCTTGACCTTGGTGTCAAAGCCCTCGTTGCCGGCCTTGGCCCAGTGGTCGAATTCGGCCGCGCCGGTAACATAGCGGGCCTTGGGGAAGGTGACCCCCGCCTCGCCTGCCAGGCCACCGATATGGTCGCCATGCATATGGGTCAGGACGACCGTGTCGATCTGGTCGGGCGCATAGCCCGCGGCGGCCAGGGCGGCGGTGATGCCTTCGGGGGCAAGGCCGGTATCGAACAGGACCAGCTCCCCCCCGGTATTGACCACGGTCGGGGTAAAGAAGTTCTGCGACATGTCGGCCGGCAGGAAATTGGCGCGGGCCAGGGCCGCGAAATCCTCGGGGCTGGCGTTGAGGCCAAAGGTTTCCTGCGGTTTCTCCATCGGGCGGCTGCCGGCCAGAAGGGTGGTGATCTCGAATTCGCCCAGCTTGAAGCGGTGAAAGCCCGGCTGTGCGGCCCCCAGCATGCCGGCAGCGGCCCGGGCGGGGCCGGGGCTGCTGACGAGGGCGGGAAGGCAGGCGGCGCCGATCAGGGCGGTGCGGCGGGTCAGTCTCGGTTGGGTCATGATGGCGCTCCCTTGGCTGAAAGGCCCAAGGGTAACGCGGAACGGCCCGGGGGTGGTTTCACGCTTGCGTCATTCCCACCAGGGGTCGATGGCGGCGATCTGCTCATCGCTCCAGCCGAAGTGATGCGCCAGTTCATGCACGAGGACATGGGTGACCATCTCGCCCAGCGAGACATCGCCGCGATCGAGCCATTCGTCCAGGATGGGGCGGCGGAACAGCCAGATCATATCGGGGCCAAGCGGCTGATCCATCACCGATTTTTCGGTCAGGGGAATTCCCTCGTAAAGGCCGGTCAGTTCGAAAGGATCGGCGATGCCCATGGCGTCAAGGATGTCGCGGGGGGCGAAATCCTCGATCCGCAGCTGGACATGGGTCGCGGCGGCGCGCCAGGGTTCTGGCAGGGCCACCACCGCATCATGGGCGAGGCGTTCAAGCAGGGCGAGATCGGGGGCGAGGGTCGTGGCGCTGGCATGGGTCATGCGCGCAAGATAGCGGCGGCGCGGCGATTTTTCGACGAAAAATCGGGGCGGCGGGGGCGGGCGGCGGCGGAACTGGACAAAACCGCCGCCCCGTGCAAAACCTGCCGCGTCCAGGAGACCACGCCATGACCGTCATTACCCGCTTCGCCCCGTCGCCCACCGGCTATATCCATGTCGGCAATCTGCGCACCGCGCTGATGAATTACCTGATCGCCCGCAAGAATGGCGGCCAGTTCATCCTGCGGCTTGACGATACCGACCAGGAGCGGTCGAAGCAGGAATATGCCGATGGCATCATGCGCGACCTGGAATGGCTGGGTCTGCATTGGGACCGGGTGGAAAAGCAGTCGCTGCGACTGGACCGTTACCGCGCCGAGGCAGAGGTGCTGAAGGCGCGCGGCCGGTTCTACGAATGTTTCGAAAGCCCGACCGAGCTGGATCTGAAGCGCAAGAAGCTTTTGAACATGGGCCGCCCGCCGGTCTATGACCGCGCCTCTTACCGGCTGTCGGAGGAGGAAAAGGCCAAGGCCCGCGCCGAGGGGCGCGAGGGCTATTGGCGTTTCCTGCTGGATCAGGCGCGGATCGAATGGGCCGATGGCATTCTGGGGCCGATCTCGATCGACGCGGCCTCGGTGTCGGATCCGGTGCTGATCCGGGCGGACGGGCAGGTGCTTTATACCTTTGCCTCGTCGGTGGATGATATCGACATGGGGGTGACGCATATCGTGCGCGGCGCCGACCATGTGACCAATACCGCGACGCAGATCCAGATCATGCAGGCCATGGGCGGCACGCCGCCGGCCTTTGCCCATCATTCGCTGCTGACCGGCGCGCAGGGCGAGGAACTGTCGAAGCGTCTGGGCACGCTGTCGCTGCGCGATCTGCGTGCGCGCGGGGTGGAGCCGATGGCGCTTCTGTCGCTGATGGCGCGGCTGGGTTCGTCGAAGCCGGTGGTGCTGGCGGGGTCGCTGGATGAGCTGGCCGAGGGGTTTGATGTAGAGAGCTTTGGCTCGGCGCCCACCAAGTTCGATGCCGAAGACCTGTTCCCGCTGACGCGCCAGCATGTGCAGGCGCTGCCGCTGGATGCGGTGGCGGAGCGGATCGCGGCGCTTGGCGTGCCGGGTGACAAGGCCGAGGCGTTCTGGCGCGTGGCCAAGGACAATATCACCGTGCTGGACGATCTGGCCGGCTGGTGGACGCTGTTCCGCGATGGCGCGGAGCCGCTGGTCGAGGCCGAGGACCGCGATTTTGTGGCGCAGGCCATGGCGCTGCTGCCGGCGCAGCCCTGGACCGCCGAGACCTGGGGCCAGTGGACCGCCGCGGTGAAGGAGGCGACGGGGCGCAAGGGCAAGGGGCTGTTCATGCCGCTGCGCAAGGCGCTGACCGGCCAGGCTCATGGGCCGGAAATGGCAGAGGTCATGCCGCTGTTGCAGAGGGTGCGCGGGCTTTGAGCGCGGCACCTGTGGCGCGCCCGGGGGCTTTGCCCCCGGACCCCCAGGATATTTGAGAACAGATGAAGAAGGGGCCGCGGCGCCCCTTTTTGCGTTGTGGAGTTCGGGCAATGGTTCAGGCGCGGTTTGTCGAGGGCAATCTGTTTCGTCATGTGGCGGTGATGTCGCTGACGGCCTCGGTCGGGTTGATGGCGATCTTTGTCGTGGACCTGATCAACATGATCTATATCGGCTGGTTGAAGGACGATGTGCTGACGGCCGCCGTGGGCTATGGCGGGGCGGTGCTGTTCTTTACCACCGCCTTTGGCATCGGGCTGGCGGTCGGGGTGTCGGCGCTGGTGGCGCGGGCCGTGGGCGCGCGCGATCCGGCGCTGGCGCGGGAGCGGGCGACCGAGGGGCTGTTGCTGAGCGCGGGTTTCGGGGCGGTCTTTGCCGCCGCGGTCTGGGTAGTCTTGCCGCAGATCGTGGCCCTGTTGGGGGCGAGCGGGCGCACGGCAGAGGAGACGCTTTGGTTTCTGCGGCTGGTGACGCCGGGCCAGCCCCTGCTGATGATCGGGATGGTGGGGGCGGCGATCCTGCGGGCGCATGGCGAGGCGCGGGCCTCGATGATGGTCACGGTCTGGGGCGCGGTCGTGCTGGCGGTGCTGGACCCGGTGTTGATCCTTTGGGCCGATCTGGGGCTGACGGGGGCGGCGCTGGCGGGCTGGGGGTCGCGGCTGGCGATGGCGGGCATGGCGCTTTGGCCGATCTGGCGGCGGCATGGCGGGTTCAGCCCGGTCAGCGGCCGCAGCCTGCGCGACGCGGCGGTGCCGCTTTTCGCGATTTCGGGCCCGCGATCCTGACGCAACTGGCGACGCCGGTCGGGCAGGCCGCTGTCACGCGGATGGTGTCGGGTTTTGGCGAGGCGGCGGTGGCGGGGATGGCGATTGCCGGGCGGCTGACGCCGGTGGCCTTTGGCATGATCTTTGCGCTGTCGGGGGCGATCGGGCCGATCATCGGGCAGAATCTGGGGGCGCGGCGGATGGACCGCGTGAGGCGGGCCTTTCGCGATTCGATCCTGTTTTGCGGGCTGGTGATCGCGGGGATGTCGCTTTTGCTGTTCCTGTTGCGGGCGCCGATTGCGGATCTGTTTCATGCGCAGGGCCAGACGCGCGATCTGATCTATCTGTTCTGCGGGCCGCTTAGCCTAATGTTCTTTTTCAACGGCCTGATCTTTGTGGCCAATGCCACCTGCAACAATCTGGGTGCGGCCTTTCAGTCAACGCTGGTGAATTGGGGGCGGCACACGCTGGGCACGCTGCCCTTTGCCTGGTGGGGGGCGCAGATCTGGGGGGCCGAAGGCGTGCTGATCGGGCAGGCGGCGGGGGGCATCCTGTTCGGTCTGCTGGCGATTTTCCTGGCGATGCGGGTGATCGACAGGCGGATGGCGACATCCTGAATGTCGTATTCTTGCGATCATGCGTCGGATTTGCTTTTTTCTCTGGACAGGCGGGGCCTGGGCGGGCTAACCCCGTCTGGTCAGGATCGGGAGAATCCGGCGGGGGGCCTTGCGCCTTCGGAGCCGGTGCCGAAGGAGCAACCGCCCCGGTAAACTCTCAGGCGACAGGACCGTTCTGACACAGAACTCTGGAGAGAGGCGCGTTTGCGCCCGCCGAAGGGATAACGATCTCAGGCGCCCGCACCCGCATTGGCGGCCGGGCAGGGACAGAGGGGGCACCGCAGCGCAGGGGTTGGCCTGCGCATCCGGTGCCGGTTTTCCGGCGGAACAGGGGGCGCGGATGAGCGACCTGAAACGATTGCCCTTGCATGACCTCCATGTGGGTCTGGGGGGCAAGATGGTGCCCTTTGCGGGCTATGAAATGCCCGTGCAATATGGCCTGGGCGTGATGAAGGAACACCTTCACACGCGCGCCGCGGCGGGGCTGTTCGATGTCAGCCATATGGGGCAGGTGATCTTGCGCCCCAAGGCGGGCTATGAGGCGACCGCGCTGGATTTCGAGCGGCTGATGCCGGTCGATGTGCTGGGCGTGGCGCCGGGTCGGCAGCGCTATGGGCTGTTCACCAATGATGCAGGCGGCATTCTGGATGACCTGATGTTCGCCAATCGTGGCGACCATCTGTTCGTCGTGGTAAACGCGGCCTGCAAGGAGGCCGATCTGGCGCATATGCAGGCGCATCTGTCCGGCACGACCGAGGTGATCGCGGTGACCGACCGCTGTCTGCTGGCGCTGCAAGGCCCGGCGGCCGAGGCCGCGCTGGCGCGGCTGGTGCCGGCGGTGGCGGCGATGCGCTTCATGGATGTCGCGCAACTGGCCAGCCCCTTTGGCGAATTGTGGATCAGCCGCTCGGGCTATACCGGCGAGGACGGCTATGAAATCTCGGTGCCCGATGCGGGGGCCGAGGCGCTGGCCCAGGCGTTGCTTGACATGCCCGAGGTGGAGGCGATCGGCCTTGGCGCGCGTGACAGCCTGCGGCTGGAGGCGGGGCTTTGCCTCTATGGTCATGACATCGACACCACGACCAGCCCGGTCGAGGCCGCGCTGACCTGGGCGATCCAGAAGGCCCGGCGCAGCGGCGGCGCGCGCGAGGGCGGTTTTCCGGGTGCCGCGCGCATCCTGCGCGAACTGGCCGAGGGGCCGGAGCGGCTGCGCGTCGGTCTGCGCCCCGAAGGACGGGCGCCGATGCGCGAGGGCGTGGCGCTCCATGCCCCCGACGGCACGCCGCTGGGGCAGATCACCTCGGGCGGGTTCGGGCCATCGGTCGAGGCGCCGGTCGCCATGGGCTATGTGCCGCGCGCCTTTGCCGGGATCGGCACCGCGCTTGCAGGTGATCTGCGCGGCAAGCGGCTGCCGGTCGCGGTGGCGGCCATGCCCTTCCAACCCACAACCTACAAACGCTGACAACGGGACCAGAGCGATGAAATACACCAAGGAACATGAATGGCTGCGAGTCGAGGGCGATCTGGTGGTGGTGGGCATCACCGCCCATGCCGCCGAGGCCCTGGGCGATGTGGTCTTTGTCGAACTGCCCGAGCCGGAAACCCAGGTTGGCGCGGGCGATGAGGTCTGTGTGATCGAAAGCGTCAAGGCCGCCTCGGACATTCTGGCGCCGGTCGATGGCGAGATTGTCGCGGTGAACGAGGCGCTGTCCGACAATCCGGGGCTGGTGAACGAGGATCCGCTGGGCGCGGCCTGGTTCTTCAAGATGAAGCTGGACGACCTTTCGGTGCTGGACGACTTCATGGACGAGGACGAATACAACGAGCTGATCGGCTGATCCGCCGATTTTTCGACGAAAAATCGGGGTCCGGATCTTCGGCGAAGATCCGGGGGCCCTTGCACAGGATGTTGTGACATGACCTTCACGCCGACCGACTACAACCCTTACGATTTCGCCAATCGCCGTCATATCGGCCCGTCCCCCGCCGAGATGGCCGAGATGCTGGCCGCTGTCGGCGTGCCCTCGCTCGAGGCGCTGATCGACGAGACCATTCCGCCCTCGATCCGGCAGGAACAGCCGCTGGACTGGGCGCCGCTGTCGGAGCATGAGCTTCTGGCGAAGATGCGCGAGGTGGCGGGCAAGAACCGCGTGATGACCAGCCTGATCGGGCAGGGCTATTACGGCACGGTGACGCCGCCGGCGATCCAGCGCAACATCCTGGAAAATCCGGCCTGGTATACCGCCTATACCCCCTATCAGCCCGAAATCGCGCAGGGCCGGCTGGAGGCCTTGCTGAACTATCAGACCATGGTCTGCGATCTGACCGGGCTGGATGTCGCCAATGCCAGCCTGCTGGACGAGGGCACGGCGGCGGCCGAGGCGATGACCATGGCCGAACGTGTGGCCAAATCGAAGGCACGCGCCTTCTTTGTCGATGAACATTGCCACCCGCAGACTATCGCTGTGATCCAGACCCGCGCGCAGCCGCTGGGGATCGAGGTCATCGTGGGCGACCCCGAGGCGATGGACGCGACCGCGGTCTTTGGCGCGATCTTCCAGTATCCCGGCACCTGGGGCCATGTCCGCGACCTGACGCCATGGATCGAGCGGCTGCATGCGGCCAAGGCCGTGGCGGTGGTTGCGACCGATCTGCTGGCGCTGATGATGCTGAAGGCCCCGGGCGAAATGGGGGCGGATATCGCCGTGGGTTCGGCGCAGCGTTTCGGCGTGCCGATGGGCTATGGTGGGCCGCATGCCGCCTTCATGTCCTGCCGCGACGAATACAAGCGCAACATGCCGGGGCGCATCGTGGGCGTGTCGATCGACGCGCGCGGCAACAAGGCCTATCGCCTCTCGCTGCAAACCCGCGAACAGCATATCCGCCGCGAAAAGGCCACCTCCAATGTCTGCACGGCGCAGGCGCTGCTGGCGGTGATGGCCAGCATGTATGCGGTGTTCCATGGCCCGGCCGGGCTGCGCGCGATTGCCGAGCGGGTGCATTCCTACACCATCCGTCTGGCCAAGGCGCTGCGCGCCGCCGGGGCCACGCTGCCGTCCAAGGCGTTTTTCGACACGATCACGGTCGAGGTCGGCGTGGGGCAGGCGGGTATCCTGGCCGCCGCCCGGGCCGAGGGGCTGAATTTCCGCAAGGTCGGCCATGACCATGTCGGCATCAGCCTGGACGAGACCACCAACGAGGATGTGCTGCGGCGCGTGCTGCGCGCCTTTGGCATTCTGGATGCGCCGCTGCCCGAGGGCGATCTGGGCTTTCCGGTGGAAATGCTGCGGACCTCGGCGGTGCTGACCCATCCGGTCTTCCACATGAACCGCGCGGAATCCGAGATGATGCGCTACATGCGCCGCCTGTCGGACCGTGACCTTGCGCTGGACCGCGCGATGATCCCGCTGGGGTCGTGCACGATGAAGCTGAACGCCGCGGCCGAGATGATGCCGATCACCTGGCCGGAATTCGGCAGCCTGCACCCCTTCGTGCCGGCCGATCAGGCCGCCGGCTATGCCGAGGCGATTGCCGATCTGTCGGCCAAGCTGTGCCAGATCACCGGCTATGACGCGATGAGCATGCAGCCCAATTCGGGCGCGCAGGGCGAATATGCCGGGCTGCTGACCATTCAGGCCTGGCATCGCGCCCGGGGCGAGGGTGCGCGCGACATCTGTCTGATCCCGGTTTCGGCGCATGGCACCAATCCGGCCTCGGCCCAGATGGCGGGGATGAAGGTCGTGCCGGTCAAATCCTCGCCCAATGGCGATGTGGATGTGGAGGATTTCCGCGCCCGCGCCGCCGAGGCGGGCGACCGGCTGGCGGCCTGCATGATCACCTATCCCTCTACCCATGGTGTGTTCGAGGAAACGGTCCGCGAAATCTGCGCGATCACCCATGAACATGGCGGGCAGGTCTATATCGACGGGGCGAATATGAACGCCATGGTCGGGCTGGTGAAACCCGGCGAGATCGGCGGCGATGTGAGCCACCTGAACCTGCACAAGACCTTTGCCATTCCGCATGGCGGCGGCGGGCCGGGCATGGGGCCGATCGGGGTGAAGGCACATCTGGCGCCCTATCTGCCGGGCCACCCCGAGACCGGCGGGCTGGAAGGGCCGGTGAGTGCTGCGCCCTATGGCTCGGCCTCGATCCTGCTGATTTCCTGGGCCTATTGCCTGATGATGGGCGGGGCGGGGCTGACGCAGGCGACGCGGGTCGCGATCCTGAACGCGAATTACATCGCGGCCCGGCTGCGTGGTGCCTATCAGGTGCTGTTCATGGGCAATCGCGGCCGGGTGGCGCATGAGTGTATCCTGGATACCCGGCCCTTTGCCGAGGCGGGCGTGACGGTGGATGACATCGCCAAGCGCCTGATCGACAATGGTTTCCACGCGCCGACGATGAGCTGGCCGGTGGCCGGCACCCTGATGGTGGAGCCGACGGAAAGCGAGACCAAGGCCGAGATCGACCGCTTCATCACCGCGCTTCTGGCCATCCGCGCCGAGATCAGGGCGGTGGAGGCGGGCGAGATCAGCGCCGAGGACAGCCCCCTGCGCCACGCCCCCCATACGGTGAACGATCTGGTCGCCGACTGGACGCGGAAATATTCGCGCGAACAGGGCTGTTTCCCGCCTGGTGCCTTCCGGGTGGACAAATACTGGCCCCCCGTGGGGCGGGTGGACAATGTCCATGGCGACCGCAATCTGATCTGCACCTGTCCGCCGGTGGAGGCCTACGCCCAGGCGGCGGAGTGATCTGCGGTTGACGATGCGCCCCCGCCCGGCTCTGGTCCGGGCGGGGGCGTTTTTTTTTGAGTATTTGGGCAAGAAGCAAAGACCATTCGGTCGGGTCCGGGCGGCGAGGGCAGGGGGTAGGCGGCATGGGTGAGGCACGGGCGCAATTTGCGCAAGGCATGGTCGCGGGCTTGCCCGTGGTGCTGGGCTATTTTCCCATCGCCTTTTCCTTTGGTGTCGCGGCCAGCCGGGCGGGCTTTAGCGCCGCCGAGACGACGGCGTTTTCGCTGATCGTCTATTCGGGTGCGGCGCAGTTCCTGGCGGTGGCGCTGGTGGCGGCGGGGACGCCGCTTCTGGTGGCGGGGTTCACGCTGGTGGCCATGGGGGTGCGGCATCTGGCCTATGGGCCGGCGCTGATGAAACATGCGGGGCAGGGCCGCACGCGGCGGGCCTGGATCTGGGCCTTTGGCCTGACGGATGAGGTGTTTGGCGTGGCGCTTGGTGATCTGGCGCGGGGGCGGCGGTTTTCCGAGGCCTTCATGGCCGGGCTGGGGCTGGCGGCCTATCTGGCCTGGGTCAGCGGCAGTTGGGCGGGGGCGCTGGCCGGGGGCGGGGCGCTGGCGGCCTATCCGGCGGTGGAGGCGGGCCTGGGCTTCATGCTGCCGGCGCTGTTCCTGGCGCTGTTGCTGTCGATCCTCAGCCGGCGGCAGATGCCGGTGATCCTGATCGCGGCCGGGGTCACGCTGGGCGTGACGCTGGCGGTCAGCGCGACGGCGGGCATTCTGGCGGGGATGCTGGCCGGTGCCCTGACCGGCGCCTTGCGGAGGGCCACGGCATGAGGCCCGAGATCGTGATGCTGGCGCTGGCGGTCGGGGCCTGCACCTGGGCATTCCGGGCGCTGCCCTTCCGGTTCGATCTGACGGGGCTGACGCCCGAAGGCTGGCTCTCGCGGCTGTTGGCGGCCACGGGGCCGGCGGCGATTGCGGCGCTTTGTGCGGTGTCGGTCCTGCCGCTGGTGAAGGGGGCGGCACCGCCCGCGCCGCTTGGGGCCGGGCTGGGTGCGGTGATCGGGCTGTGGGTCTGGCGGCGGTCGGTGGTGCTTGCCACGCTGGGCGGGGCGCTGGCCTATGGGGCGGTTTTCGCGCTCTGACCCTTGCGAAGCGTGGGGCGGATGCCAATATATTCCGAAACGGGAATGTGATGGGGGCTGCGATGGAGGGCGTGAAGCTGACCTGTGCGACTTGTGGGCAGACCAACCGGGTGCCGCGCGACCGTCTGGCCGCCGGGCCGAAATGCGGCACTTGCGGTGACCCGCTGGCCGATGGCCGGGTGCATGAGCTGGATGCGCGCAGCCATGACAAGGCGGTGCGCAGCGATGATCTGCCGATTCTGGTCGATTACTGGGCGCCCTGGTGCGGGCCTTGCCGGGCCATGGCGCCGGAATTTGCCAAGGCGGCCAAGGCGGTGGCGCCGGCGGTGCGACTGGCCAAGCTCAATACCCAGGACCACCCCGAAATCGTCGGGCGGGCGCGTATCCAGGGCATTCCGGCGTTGATTCTCTATCGTCAGGGGCGCGAGGTGGCGCGGCTGGCCGGCGCGCGCCCGGCGGCGCAGATCGTGGATTTCCTGCGTCAGCACCTGTCGCTGGCGGCTTGAAAAATCGTGCAAAAAACCCGCTGCGCGCGCCGGAGGGGCGCTTGACATTCCCGGGCCGATTGGCGAGAAGGGCCGTGGTCGAGGGGCAGTAGCTCAGTTGGGAGAGCGCGTCGTTCGCAATGACGAGGTCAGGGGTTCGATCCCCCTCTGCTCCACCAGACCATCCCCCCATCATGCTGAAATGACAGGCATTTCGTGCCGCGATGCGTTGTGGCCGTTTTGGCTTTGCGGGAATCGGCTTCGGGCGTATCCTTTCCCCAAAGTCATTTTCAGGATCCTCTCATGCGCTGGCTGTTTTTTCTGCTTGCGCTGTGCGTCGCCATTCCGGCCCAGGCTGCGCAGCGCTTTGCCCTTGTGATCGGCATTGACGATTACACGGCCCTGACCGACCTGCAAAAGGCGCGCAATGATGCGCGGGCGGTGGCCGGGTCGCTGGAGCAACTGGGCTATTCAGTCTCGCTGCTGATCGACGCCGACCGGCGCGGCATCACGCGCGGCGTGTCGGATCTGGCGGGGCGGCTGGGGCCGGGCGATGAGGTGCTGTTCTATTTCGCGGGCCATGGCATCCAGATCGACGGGCGCAATTTCCTGATCCCCTCGGATGCGCCGGCCGCCGGGCCGGAGGATGAGGCCTTTCTGACCGCCGAAAGCATCGCGGTGGATCAGGTGCTGGATACGTTCCAGACGCGCGGCGCGGCGACGACGGTGCTGATCCTGGATGCCTGCCGCGACAATCCCTTCCCCAAGCGCGGCACGCGCTCGGTGGGCAGCGGGCGCGGCCTTGCCCCGGCGGAGCCGACCGAGGGGTCGTTCATCCTGTTTTCTGCGGGATCTGGCCAGACCGCGCTTGACCGGCTGAGCGATAGTGACGCCGATCCCAATTCCGTGTTCACCCGCAACCTGTTGCCCTTTCTGAACGACCCGGACGAGCCGCTTCAGGATATCGTGCGCGATCTGCGCCGCGAGGTGGAGGCGCAGGCGGCCAGTATCGGCCATCGTCAGCGCCCGGCCTATTATGATGAACTGACCGGGGATTATGTGCTGACGGCGGCGCGGCCCGTGGTGGCGCCGGCCCCGGTGGTGGCCGTGCCCGCGCCGCAACCCGAGACGCCCTGCGCCATTGCCGAACGCGATTGGGTGGGGGTGGAGGCCTCGAACAGCCCGGAATTGCTGCGTGCCTTTGCGGCGGCGCATTTCGGCTGTGAAACCCTGCGCAATGCCGCCTTGCAGCGGCTGGAAAGCCTGTCGCACCCGACCACGCCCGAGCGTGTGGCCCTGCCGGCGCCCGAGCAGCCCGCGCCGGAGCCGCCGCCTGCCATTGCCGCGGCGCCCGTGGCGGCCGCTCCCGCGCCGCAAGCCCCCGCACCCGACCCGGAGGCCGTGGCCAAGGCCGAAGCAGAGGCGCGCGCGAAAGCCGAGGCAGAGGCGCGGGTTGCGCTGGCTTCGGCCGTGCAGACCGAATTGAAGCGGCTGAAATGCTATACCGGGGCGATTGACGGCGATTGGGGCAAGGGGTCGCGCGCGGCGCTGGCGCGCTTTGTCAGCACCAACAAACAGTCCGATCCGGGGGCGGAGCCGACCGAGGCGGTGCTGGCCATGCTCAAGGCACCCGACCTCAAGGCCTGTCCGGCGGTGGTGGCCAAGCCGCGTGTCGCCAAGCCCGCGCCGACGCAGCGTTCGGCCACGGTCAAGCCCGCCGCGACTGGCACCACCGCCAAGGCGGCGCCCAAGGCCGAGGCCAAGCCCGCCGCCAAGGCCGGCACCACCACCGGCACGAAAAAGCCCTGCGGCAAGCTGTATGTGCTGCCCTTTCCGAAGCCGATCGACATGTGCTGATCGCGCGGGGCTGGAATGAAAAAGGGCCGCATCCCGATGGGTGCGGCCCTTTTCGTTGGGAAACCCGTGGCTTACCAGCAGGAGACCAGAACCGTCATCCCCTCGGCCAGCCGGTTCAGATCCTCGGGGGCCAGCGCGCCGCTGCGGGTCGAGGCGCGGGGGGTGACGCCCGCTTCGGTCAGGCGCGGGGCCAGCGTCGCGGCCTGAAGCGCGTAGGAAACGCTGTCGGGCAGCTTGCGCGCGCCGCTGTCATCGCGGGGCAAGAGCATGCCGATCACCGCGCCCGCGCCATCCAGCACCGGCCCGCCGGCATCGCCGGGCAGCACGTCGAGCGACAGCCGCGCCACCCCGGCCTCGCCATTCAGGCCCTTCATCTCTTCCAGCCCGCCGAAGGTCAGGGTGGGCGCGGGCAGCTTGTCTTCGTAGCTGTAGCCCGAGACCGCGATTTCCTGCCCGATCCGCGCGGGGCCGGTCAGAAGGTCGGCCACGACCGGCGGCGACAGCGGTTTGGCGGGTTTCAGCAGGGCCAGACCGTTCACCGTATCGGCGGCGATGACCGAGGCCTCGGTCCGCAGGTCCAGCGTGATGCGGTTGCAGCCCTCGACCGCCTCGGCGACGGTGGCCACGGTGCCATTGGCATCGACGTAAAAGCCGCTGCGCGACAGGGCAGGGCGGCGCACCTCCAGCCCTGACAGAAGGCCGCGCCGGCCTTCCTCGGACATCGGGACCAGCCCGGGGTCCAATGCCCTGTCACCGACCGAGCGGAAGCTCGATTGCATCGCCGCCAGCACCCGCGCCATGCGGTCGTCATCGGCGGGGTTCCAGACAAGGATATAGCCCTTGACCAGCCCCTTGGACAGTTCGGCATAGGCGTGGCTGGCGACCTTTTCCGATCTGCCGTCGATGGTAAAGCTGCGCTCGGCCCGGCTGCGTTCGCCCGAAAGCGGCACGATTTCAAGCGTTTGCAGAACGTCATACAGGCCGTAAAGCGTGGACTGGTCGCCCGGTTCGGAAATCAGGATGACCTTGACGCCGGAATCGCCCTTGGCGGCGTAATGCACGAAGGGCGGTTCGTAATGGTCAAAGGCCACCAGCGCGGTCGGCAGGGTGATCTCGATCCCGGCCTCCGCCTCGGTCACGGTTTGCAGGCCCAGCTCGGCCTGCGCCTGTTCATAGGCCGCGACCAGGCTGTCGCGCTGCATCGTCGTCAGCGTGCCGGTCGGTTCCAGCCCGTTGGCGGCCTGCCAGGCGGCCATGCTCTTGCGGGTGCCGGGGCCAAAGGCGCCGTCGATCCGCGCCGCGTAATGGCCAAACCATTGCAGCGCGGTCTGCACCTGTTCGCGCTCAGCCGCGCTCAGCCGTGCCTCGGCGGCGCGGGCCTCGGCGGGGGATTCATCGGCCAGAACCGGGGCCGGTTCGGGTGCGGCGGGTTCCGGCGCTGTTGCGGGGGCCGGGGCGGGTTCGGGCACAGGGTCTGGCGTTGCCACGGGCGCAGCGGCCGCCGGACGGGGGGCATTGCCATCGGGCCAGTAGGCGGCCTGATAATTGCGGTCAAAGGCGATGAAGCTGTCGCCCGGCACCAGCCCGTCGGCCTTGAGCTGACGCAACCGCGCCTCGGCCGCGCCTCGGTCGGTAAAGGGGCCAAGCGCGATCGCATACCAGCCATCCGTCGCGAAGCCCGACACATCGGGGAACAGCGCCGCATAGGCGCGGGCCCGTTCGCGTGCCACCTCCAGCGAGGGTTGCGCCTCGATTTGCAGCCAGATCAGCTCGCGGGTCTGCGTGCCGGAGGTCTGGGCCAGCGCGGCGGGCACGAAGCCGGGCAGCAGGGCCGGGCTGCCCAAGAGGGCCAGCAGACAAATCACTTGCTTCATAAGATCACGGTCCCGTCACAAACTCTTGCGGGCCTGACCGTTACACGCAGCGCCACGGGCTTGCAAATGCTCTTGCGGGGGCGAATTCTGACAGATGCGCGAGCTAGCCCGCATTGACGCCTTCGCGCGGCTTGCCTATTCAGGCGCGAAGCTTTGCCCCCATCGCGGGCACATGCCGAGACGAGGACGCCATGACCGCCGTGACCACCCCCCGCAGCTTTCAGGAAATCATCCTGCGCCTGATGAATTATTGGGGCGAAAGGGGCTGCGCCGTGCTGCAACCCTATGACATGGAAGTGGGGGCAGGCACCTTTCACCCGGCGACCACGCTGCGCAGCCTGGGCAACAAGCCCTGGGCGGCGGCCTATGTCCAGCCCTCGCGCCGCCCGACCGACGGCCGCTATGGCGAGAACCCGAACCGCCTTCAGCATTATTACCAGTATCAGGTGCTGATCAAACCCAGCCCGCCCGATCTGCAAGACCTCTATCTCGGCAGCCTTCAGGCCATCGGCATCGACACCAGCCTGCACGACATCCGCTTTGTCGAGGATGACTGGGAAAGCCCGACGCTGGGCGCCTGGGGCCTGGGCTGGGAGGTCTGGTGTGACGGGATGGAGGTCAGCCAGTTCACCTATTTCCAGCAGGTCGGCGGGCATGACTGCCGCCCCGTTTCGGGCGAGCTGACCTATGGGCTGGAGCGTCTGGCGATGTATGTGCTGGGCATTGATCATGTCATGGACATGCCGTTCAATGACCCCGCCAGCCCGATCCCGCTGAAATACGGCGATATCTTCCGTCAGACCGAAGAAGAATACAGCCGCCACAATTTCGACGGCGCCGATACCGAAAAGCTGTTTCGCAACTTTGCCGAGGCCGAGGCCGAATGCGAACGCCTGCTGGCCTTCGATCCGCAGGATCCGAGCAGCGGCAAGCGGATCATCATGGCGCATCCCGCCTATGATCAATGCATCAAGGCCAGCCATCTGTTCAACCTGCTGGATGCGCGCGGCGTGATCTCGGTCACGGAACGCCAGGCCTATATCGGCCGGGTGCGCGCGCTGGCCAAGAAATGCGCCGATGCCTTCGTGCAGACCGAAGCCGGCGCCTCGGTGGAGGCCGTTTCGTGAATGGCAAGATCGTCGGGGGCAGCATCGTGATCGCCGCGCTTCTGGCCGGGGCCGGCCTCTGGTATACGCAGATCTACGCCTATTACGAACCCGTCCGCTTTGAGCCGGGCGCCGAGATCGCGCTGACCCCCATTCTGGGCGACGCGCCCGAAACCATCCTGGCCGAGAATGTGACCGGGATCGACGCCTCCTCCTCGCCGCTGCGGTTTCGCGCCTGTTTCCACACGCCGCTCAGCCAGGCCATGCTGACCGAAACCTACCGCGTCTATGACCATGCCGAGCCGCTGGTCGCGCCGCCCTGGTTCGGCTGTTTCGATGCCGAAAAGATCGGCACCGCGCTGGAGCGGGGCGAGGCCATCGCCTTCCTCTCGGTCGCCGATATCGTGCCGGGGGTGGATCGCGTGGTCGCCGTCTTTCCCGATGGCAATGCCTATGCCTGGCACCAGCTCAATGCCACCCTGCGCGACGATGACCCGACGCGGGGCATGCTGAAATAACCGCCGTCCCGGATGCGCAAGGCGCCCGGTTGATCCGCAAAGCAGAAAGAAATTCCGATGTCCGACCTGCTGATCGAACTGTTCTCCGAGGAAATCCCGGCGCGGATGCAGGCCGCCGCACGCGAGAGCCTGAAGAAGCTGGTGACCGACGGTCTGGTCGAGGCGGGGCTGACCTATGAAGGGGCCGGCGCCTTTTCCACCCCGCGCCGGCTGGTGCTGACGGTGCAGGGCCTGACGCCCGAAAGCCGCCCCGTGCGCGAGGAACGCAAGGGCCCGCGCACCGACGCGCCGCAGGCCGCGCTGGAGGGCTTTTTGCGCTCCACCGGCCTCACGCTCGACCAGCTGGAAAAACGCGCCGACAAGAAGGCCGAGGTCTTTTTCGCCGTCATCGAAAAGCCCGGTCGCAAGGCGGCCGAGATCGTGGCCGAGGTGCTGGAACGCAGCATCCGCAACTTCCCCTGGGCCAAGTCGATGCGGTGGGGCAGCGGCAACCTTCGCTGGGTGCGGCCGCTCCATTCCATCCTGTGCCTTCTGGGCGATGAGGGCGGGGCCGAGGTCGTGCCGATGTCGATCGACGGTATCGAAGCCGGCAACACCACCGCCGGTCACCGCTTCATGGCGCCCGCGCGGTTCGCGGTGACCTCGTTTGACGATTACGCCGCGAAACTGCGCCGCGCCTTCGTCATGCTCGACAGCGCCGAGCGCGAGGCCCATATCTGGAATGATGCGCAAAATCAGGCCTTTGCCCGCGGGCTGGAGGTCGTGCCGGATGCCGGCCTGTTGGCCGAGGTTGCGGGGCTGGTCGAATGGCCCGTGGTGCTGATGGGGGCCATCGGCGCCGAATTCCTGCACCTGCCGCCCGAGGTGCTGCAAACCTCGATGCGCGAACATCAGAAATTCTTTTCGGTCAGAAACCCGAAATCGGGCCGGATCGAAGGCTTCGTGACCGTCGCCAACCGCGAAACCGCCGATCAGGGCGCGACGATCCTGAAGGGCAACCTGAAGGTGCTGTCCGCCCGCCTCAGCGACGCGCGCTTCTTCTGGGAAAACGACCTGCGCGTCGCCAAGGCCGGCATGACCGACTGGGCCGAGGGGCTGAAGGCGGTGACCTTCCACAACAAGCTCGGGAGCCAGGCCGACCGGATCGCCCGCATCGCGGCACTGGCGCGCGAGATCGCGCCGCTGGTGGGGGCCGACCCCGATCAGGCCGAACGCGCGGCGAAACTGGCCAAGCTCGACCTGCGCTCTGCCATGGTGGGCGAATTCCCCGAATTGCAAGGCACGATGGGCCGCTATTACGCGCTGGAGGCGGGCGAAACCGACGCCATCGCCAACGCCGCCCGCGACCATTACTCACCCCTCGGCCCCTCCGACGCCGTGCCGACCGAGCCGGTCAGCGTCGCCGTGGCGCTGGCCGACAAGATCGACACGCTGACCGGGTTCTGGGCCATCGAAGAAAAACCCACGGGCAGCAAAGACCCCTTCGCTTTGCGCCGCGCCGCGTTGGGGGTGATCCGGCTTGTGCTGGGGAATGGGGTGCGGTGCAATATTGGCCAAATCATTCAAAGTGGGTTGGTCTCGAATGAAATTGCACGGCGCTTTGTTGAAGCTTTGGAAAGACCAAATGTTTTGGCTAGGCCGGTCAGCGTGGAGGCATTTGGGGCGGAACTTCAACTTGACTTGACAGCTTTGGGTGAAAAGCGACAAGACCTCCTCGCCTTCTTCCACGACCGCCTCAAGGTCTTCCTCCGCGATCAGGGCATCCGCCACGATGTCATCGATGCCTGCCTCGCCATGCCCGGCAATGACGACCTCACCTTGCTGGTGAAGCGCGCCGAGGCGCTGCAAGCTTTCCTTGGCTCTGACGACGGCACCAACCTGCTGCAAGGGTTCAAGCGCGCGAACAACATCCTGACCCAGGCCGAACAGAAGGACGGGGTGGAATATTCCTTCGGCGCCGATCCCAAATTCGCCGAAACCGACGAGGAGCGCGCCCTGTTCGCCGCCCTGGATGCGGGCGACGCGGCGATCAAACCCGCCATGGCGCGCGAAGATTTCGCTGCCGCCATGGCCGCCATGGCGCAACTGCGCGCGCCGATCGACGCCTTCTTCACCGCCGTTCAGATCAACACCGACAACGCCATCGTCCGGCGCAACCGGCTGAACCTGCTCCACCGCATCCGCGCGCTGGTGGCGCAGGTCGCCGACCTCACCAGGGTCGAGGGCTGACCCCCCCCTCATCTGTTCAAAAATATCCTCAGGGGGTGAATGGGCCGCAGGCCCAGAGGGGGGCAGACAGCCCCCCTTGCTGCATCGCAGCTTGCGCCACGCAGCGTTCCGTCTATCCTGCGCGCAACGCAAAGGATGCCGCAGTGCCGAAAAACGATTTCCTCACCGATTTCACCGTCATCACGCCCACCTCGCAGATCACCACGCCGCAGCATGGCTGGCGGGCGAAATGCCTGCAACGTCTGGTCCGGCTCGACCTGCCGGTGCCCGAGACGGTGGCGCTGCCGGCGGGCACGGTGCGGGCCATCGCGGCGGGGCAGATGGTGGATTGCCGGGCGATCCTGTCGCATTTCGGCGAGGCGCCGCTGATCTCGGTCCGGCCCTCGCCGGAAAACCCCGATTGGGGCGGGCCGGCGACCATTCTGAATATCGGCTTCAACGCGGCGCGCCATGTGCGGCTGGCCCAGACCCATGGCCAGGTCGCGGCCGATGCGCTGTATCTGCGTTTCGTGCAGGGCTATGCGGTGCATGTGGCCCGTCTGGACCCCGACATGTTCGAGGGGCTGGAGCCGGGGCATGACAGCCTGCGCGAGGCGCTGCGATCCTATCAGCTTGAAATGGATGAACCTTTCCCCGAAGACCCGGCGCGCCAACTGGCCGAGGTGCTGCGCTCCATGTCGCGCGCCTGGGAGGGGACGACGGCGCGGCTGTTGCGTCAGGCCAAGGGCGCCCCGGCCGAGGCCGCGCTTGGCCTCGTGGTGCAGCAGATGGCGCAGGGCATCGGGCAGGGGATCTCCGGCTCGGGCGTCATGCAATTCGTCGATCCGGTCAGTGGCGACCCGCTGGTCAAGGGCCGCTATCTGGGCCAGAGCCAGGGCCGCGACGCGCTGACCACCGGCGCGGCGCTGTTTCTGACGCGCGACAAGCGCGGCCCCTCGCTGGAGGAACTGGCGCCCGAGGTCTTTGCCGAGCTGATCCGCCATGGCGCCGTCTGCCGCGAACGCCTGCGCGAGGAGATGCAGATCGAATTCACCATCGAGGACGGCAAGCTGTCGGTGCTGGATGCGGTCAAGGTGCAGCGTTCGACGCGGGCCGGGCTGAAGATTGCCGTGGCGCTGGCGCGCGACGGGGTGATCACCCCGCAAGAGGCCGTGCTGCGGGTGGAGCCGCGCGCCCTGTCGGAGCTTCTGCATCCGCAGGTCGATCCGCGCGGGCCGCGTGACGTGTTCGCGCGCGGCATGGCGGCCAGCCCGGGGGCGGCGGTCGGGCGGATCGTGTTCTCCTCGCAGGCGGCGCAGGCCAGCGCGGCGCGGGGCGAGCCCTGCATCCTCGTGCGGCGCGAAACCGCGCCCGAGGATATTCGCGGCATGCATTCGGCGGTCGGCGTGCTGACCGAACGCGGCGGCATGACCAGCCATGCGGCGGTGATCGGGCGCGGCCTTGGCCTGCCCTGCATCGTGGGGGCGTCGGATATCCGGCTGGATGCCAAGGACAAGAAGCTGGTCGCGCGCGATGGCCGGGTGTTCCGCGAGGGCGACGTGATCACTATCGACGGCACCAGCGGCGAGGCGCTGGTCGGCGCGGCCGAGATGCTGCCCGCCGCGCAGGACGATGCCTTTCGCCAGTTGCTGCACTGGGCGGATGAAAGCCGCGACATCGGCATTCGCGCCAATGCCGATACGCCCGCCGATGCCCAGACCGCCCGCGATTTCCGCGCCGAGGGGATCGGCCTGTGCCGGACCGAGCATATGTTCTTTGACGAAGACCGCCTCGTCGTCATGCGCGAGATGATCTTTGCCGACAGCGCGCAGGACCGGGCGGCGGCGCTGGCGCGGCTCTTGCCGATGCAGCGCGCAGATTTCATGCAGTTGTTCGACATCATGCAGGGCCTGCCGGTCTGCATCCGGCTGTTCGACCCGCCGCTGCACGAATTCCTGCCGCATTCGCGCGAGGGGTTGCGCGAACTGGCCGAGGCGCTGGACCGCCCGCTGTCGGAGGTGACGCGCCGGGCCGAGGCGCTGGCCGAGTTCAACCCGATGCTGGGCATGCGTGGGGTGCGTCTGGGCGTGGTTCTGCCCGAGATCTATGACATGCAGGCCCGCGCGATCTTCGAGGCCACGGTCGAGGCCGCCCGCGCCGGTGCCCCGGTGGTGCCCGAGATCATGATCCCGCTGGTGTCGGCCCGCCGCGAGGTGGAGCTGGTCAAGACCCGCGTCGATCAGGTGGCGGCGGCGGTGCGCACCAAGACGGGCGTGAATTTCGACTATCGGCTGGGCGTCATGGTGGAAACCCCGCGCGCGGCGCTGCGTGCGGGCGAGATCGCGCAGCACGCGGCCTTTCTGTCCTTTGGCACCAATGACCTGACCCAGATGACCTATGGGTTGAGCCGCGACGATGCCGGCCGCTTCATGAACACCTATGTCCAGGAGGGGGTTTTCCCCGAGGATCCGTTCCATATTCTCGATGTGGACGGCGTCGGCGAATTGCTGCATATCGGCGCCGATCGCGGGCGGATGACGCGGGCCAACCTGACCCTGTCGATCTGCGGCGAACATGGCGGGAACCCCGAATCAATCGCCTTTTGCCGCAAGGCGGGCTTTGATTATGTGAGCTGTTCGCCCTATCGGGTGCCCCAGGCACGGCTGGCCGCCGCACATCTGGCCCTGACCGACCCCAAGCCCTGAAAAGCGAAAAAAATCAGCAGGAAGCCCAAGGTTTCCTGCATTTTCCGCTTGCAAGTCCAAAAAGCCATTTTGGCGAGATTCCGCCGAATTTGGGGCGATTCCGTGTTGCATAATTGCCACTAGGGTAGACAGCCCCGGCTGTTCTGGTCTATGCGCCCCGCTTGTTGTCGGCAGGCAGGGCGAATTGCCCGTTTGCCAGGCAGCGATGGAACAGAACCGGGAACAGAGTTCATGTGCTTGCGACTAGGCTGGACGGCGGCGTTTTGCGCCACGCTCGTCCTGAATGGAGCGGCCTTCGCCGATGTTACGGTGAGCCAGTCGAATGACCCGAAGGCCGGCCTCGATGGCCGGATGTCGTCTCTCCTTGGGGTTGAGCGCACCGCGCTCGATCAGGTCGCGCCGGGCAAGCTGGCAGCGATTGCCGCCGCGGTCGGGGCGCCCAAGCCCGCCAGCAAGGCGGAGATGCCGCAGATGACCAGCCCCGCGCTGGTGCGTTATGACACAGGCTTTGTCGATGCGCTGCCCGCGGCGACCGGCGACGATCAATGGCAATGCCTCGCGACCGCGATCTATCACGAGGCGCGCGGCGAGACGATCCGCGGCCAGTTCGCCGTGGCCGAGGTCATCCTGAACCGGGCCGACAGCCCCGCCTATCCGCGCAGCATCTGCGGCGTGGTGCATCAGGGCGGCAAGGGCGGCTGCCAGTTTTCCTTCACCTGCGACGGCAAGTCGGATAGGGTCGGCGAAAAGGCCGCCTGGAACCGTGCGGCCAAGATCGCGCGGCTGATGATCGACGGGGCGCCGCGCGCACTGACCGCCGGGGCCACGCATTTCCATACGGTTGGCGTGCGTCCGGGTTGGGCGCGGCGGTTTGACCGCACCGCCTCGATCGGGGCGCATCTGTTCTACCGGCAGTGATGTCGTTCTTGCGCGCTTGCCTGCCGCGCAAGGGCAGGGCATGACGGCACGGCGCGGCTAGGCTCGCGCCGATCCCTGCGGCCCGGAGGCCCCCATGACCAGCGACATCCGCCTTGCCTTCGCCCATCCCGAAGAGCGCAGCCTGGCTTCGGCCAGCGCCGACCCGCGTGACCGGATCTGCCTGCGCGACCATGTGGTCGAGGCTGATATCGGTGCCTTCCAGCAGGAACGCGGCCGCACGCAGCGCCTGCGCTTCAATGTGGTGGTCGAGGTGCGCCCGGTGCCGGTGCCGCTGGACGATGACGTGGACCGGATCCTGTCTTATGACCGGATCACCGAGGCGATTGCCGCCGAACTGGCCGAGGAACGGCTGAACCTGCTGGAAACGCTGGCCGCCCGCATTGCCGAACGCATTCTGGCCGAGCCGCAGGCGATGCGCGCCTTCGTGCGGATCGAAAAGCTGGATCGTGGCCCCGGCGCCCTGGGGGTGGAGATCGTGCGCTCGCGCGCCGAGGCGCCGTTGCGCGCGGTGGATGCCGAGGGCACCTTGCAGGCGCTGCATCCGCTGGTGGTCTGGCTGGACAATGACATGATCGCCGCACCCGATCTGGCGGCGCGGCTGGATCATTGGCAGGCGCGGGGGCTGCCGGTGATCCTGACCGTGGGCCTGCCCGACGGGCCGCGCCCGCAGACCGGGCACAAGCCGACGCAGCGCCGCATCGACCTGCTGGCCATTGAACAGAACGCCTGGGTGCTGGCCGCGCGCGATGACCGCTGTGTCGTCGTCTCGACCCGGACCGAGATCGACTGGGCGATGAAGAATGGCAAGATGATCGTCTGGGCGCCGTCGAAGCTGGTGCTGGATGCGGTGGATGGCCCGCATTCGCGCGAACCGGTGGCGCTGGCGCTGTGGCTGGCCGAACTGACCGCGGCCGAGGCCTTTGTCGTTCACGGCGATGTAACAGTGCCGGCGGGAAGCCGCGTGAGCATCGAACGCGCCTGACGCCCGGGCCTTGCCTGCGCGCGCATCAGGGCCTAATCCGGGGCCATGATCTATTATCGCCCCATTCCCGGCCATGATGCCGCCCGCCCCGACGCTGCCCTGACGCTGGCGGGGGGCTGGTTGTGGTTCGACCGGGTCGAGGTGCTGGAACGTGGCCGGGCGCCGCGCCTGATCGCCGCCGCCGATCTGCCCGAGGACGCCCGCGCCCGCCTGACCGCCCCGCGCGCCGCGCTGGCCGGTCTGGCGATGGACCGTCCGCGCCTGATGGGCATCCTGAATGTCACGCCCGACAGTTTCTCGGATGGTGGCCTGTTCCTCGCGCCCGAGGCCGCGCTGCGGCAGGGCCGCGAGATGGCGGGGACGGGGGCCGAGATCATCGACGTGGGCGGCGAAAGCACACGCCCCGGCGCCGCCGAGGTGCCGGTGGCCGAAGAGATCAGCCGCACGGCCCCGGTGATCGCCGCCTTGCGCGCCGGCGGGATCGAGACGGCGATTTCCATCGACACCCGCAAGGCCGCCGTGGCCGAGGCGGCGCTGGCGGCGGGGGCGACGCTGGTCAATGACGTATCGGCCTTTGGCTTTGACCCTGCGCTCAAGGCCGTGACGGCGGCCAGCGGCGCGCCGGTCTGCCTGATGCATGCCCAGGGCACGCCGCAAACCATGCAGGCCGATCCGCGCTATGACGATGTGTTGCTGGATGTCTATGATTTTCTGGACGCGCGCGTGACCGAGGCCGAGGCGGCGGGCATCCCGCGCGACCGGATCATGGTTGATCCCGGCATCGGCTTTGGCAAGACGCTGGACCATAACCTGACGCTGATCCGGGGGCTGGGCCTGTTTCACGGTCTGGGCTGCCCGATCCTGCTGGGGGTCAGCCGCAAGAAATTCATCGGCACCATCGGCGCCGAACAGGATGCCGCCCGCCGGGCGCCCGGCTCCATCGCCGTGGCTTTGGCCGGGGTGGCGCAGGGCGCGCAGGTCTTGCGCGTGCATGATGTCTGGGAAACGCGGCAGGCGCTGGCCTTGTGGCGTTCGGTAACGACGGGAGACCGGCCATGAGCCGCAAATTGTTTGGCACCGATGGCGTGCGGGGCCGCGCCAACAGCTATCCGATGACCGCCGAGATGGCGCTGCGGCTGGGTGCCGCCGCCGGGCGCTATTTCCGCCGAGACGGCAGCGCCGCGCATCGGGTGGTGATCGGCAAGGATACCCGGCTGTCGGGCTACATGCTGGAAAACGCGCTGACGGCGGGGCTGACCTCGACCGGCATGAATGTGCTGCTGCTGGGGCCGGTGCCGACGCCGGCAGTGGGTTTCCTCACGCGCAGCATGCGGGCCGATCTGGGGGTGATGATCTCTGCCAGCCACAACCCGCATCATGACAACGGCATCAAGTTCTTTGGCCCCGACGGGTTCAAGCTGTCGGACGAGGCCGAGGCCGAGATCGAAAGCATCGTCGCGGGCGAGATCCTGCCGGCGCAGCCGCAGAATATCGGCCGCGCCAAGCGGATCGACGACGGGCGCGGGCGCTATCAGGAATTCGTCAAGACCACCTTCCCGGCGGGGCTGCGGCTTGACGGGTTGAAGGTGGTGATCGACTGCGCCAATGGCGCGGCCTACAAGGCGGCGCCCGAGGTGCTGTGGGAACTGGGCGCCGATGTGATCCCGATCGGGGTCAGCCCGAATGGCACCAATATCAACGACCGCTGCGGATCGACCCATACCCAGACCGCCGCCGAGGCGGTGGTGGCGCATGGCGCGCATGTCGGAATCTGTCTGGATGGCGATGCCGACCGGGTGATGATCCTTGACCAGAACGGGCAGGTCGCCGATGGCGATCAGATCATGGCGCTGCTCGCGGCCCGCTGGGCAGAGGATGGGCGGCTGCGCGGCGATACGCTGGTCGCCACCGTCATGTCCAATCTGGGGCTGGAGAAATTCCTGACCGCGCGCGGGCTGCGGCTGGAGCGCACCGCCGTCGGCGACCGCTATGTGGTCGAGGCGATGCGGCGCGGCGGCTATAATCTGGGCGGCGAGCAATCGGGCCATATCGTGATGACCGATCACGCCACCACGGGCGACGGGCTGATGGCGGGGCTGCAATTCCTGGCGGAACTGGCGCGGACAGAGCGGCCGGCCTCGGATCTGGTGAAAAGCTTTGAAACCGTGCCGCAGCTTCTGAAGAACGTCCGCTATGGTGCTGACAAGCAACCGCTTTCCGCGCAAAGCGTTCAGTCCCGCATCGCCGAGGCCGAGGCGCGGCTGAATGGCAAGGGGCGGGTGCTGATCCGCAAATCCGGCACGGAACCGCTTATCCGCGTCATGGCCGAATGCGAGGATGAGGCGCTGCTGCGGCAAGAGGTGGATGGCATGGTCGCCGCCATCGAGGCGGTGGTCTGACGGTGTCGCTCCTGTCCTATCTGCGGCCGCGTCAGGTCTTGCTGCATATCCCCAAGACCGGCGGCACCTGGCTGGGCGATGTGATCGCCGCCAATCGCCGCTGGTATGAGGCGCCGCTGGTGCGGCAATTGTCGCATGGCAACAGCCTGGCGCGGGTGGACGCGCGCTTTGGCAGCGCGGTTCGCGTGGGCTTTGTCTTTCGCGATCCGGTGGCGCGGCTGCATTCGGCCTTTGACAGTCGCCGCAACTTTTCGCGCCCCACGCGCAATACCCCCTGGACCGAGGCAGAAACCGCCTGTTTCACGCGCTTTGACAGTTTCGATGCCTTTGCGCGGGCCTTCGGCCAGGATAGCGGCGATGCCGATCGCATCGCGGCCGAGGCCGCGCTGGCCGAGGTCGGGCATTTCCGGCGCGGGCTGGGCTTCTTTTTCGGCACGCCCGAGCGGCTGGAGGCTGCGCGCGGCCGGGTGCTGTTCTGCGCCGAGACGCAGAATGTGCGCCGCCTGCTGCCCGCCTTTGCCCGGGCCTATGGCATCAGGCCGCCGACCGAGCCCGACAGCGCGCGCAGCCATTCCAGCGCGGCCTTTCGCACCGAATGTTCCGAGGCAGGCCGGGCGATCCTGCGCGAACGTCTGGCGGCAGAATATGCGCTGCACGCGCTGTGCCGCCGGATCGAGGCCGATCTGCACGGGGGCGATCTGGCATGACGGCGGTCGATGTCACCTATGTCTTCGATGGCGGCTATCTGCGGCCTTCGCTGATTTCGGCCTATTCGGTGCTGAAGCACCGCCCCGCCGATATGACCCTGCGCTTTCTGGTGACCGAGCCGATTGCGGCGCTTGATCCCGCCGCCGACCGTTTGCGCGCCGCTTTTCCCGGCGCGACGATCGAGGTGCGGCCGATCGAGTTTGACCGCAGCATCGCGGTGGCGGGGCATGTTTCGGCCACGGCGCTGGCGCGGCTGAACCTGCCGGCGCTGCTGGATCAGCCGACGCTCTATCTCGATGGCGATACGATGGTGCGCCGCGATGTCGGGCCGCTTTTTGCGCCGCGTGCGGGGCAGGCGCCGCTGGCGGCGGTGCGCGATCCCGGCATCCTCAAGGCGCTGCATCAGCGGGCCGGGCGGGGCTGGCTGCCGTCGCGCAAATCCGCGCGGCATCTGCGCGATCTGGATCAGCTTGCCGATCTGGTGGCGCCGGAAAGCTATGTGAACAGCGGGGTCGTGCTGTTCGACCTGCCGCGCATTCGTGCCCTGGGGCTGGATCGGCCGATGGGCGACCTGGCGGCGGCGGTCGATCTGCGCAAGCGGCTTGGCCTGCGCTTCAATGACCAGAACTGGCTGAACGTGGTGTTCAAGGGCCAGATCGAGCTGCTGGCGCCGGAGTGGAATACGCTTTGGGGCAACCGGCTGACCGGGCGCAGCCCGTTTCCCGCGGCCGAACGCGCGGCCTTTGCCGCATCGCGGCAGAACCCGGCCATTGTGCATTTCACCGGCCGTCTCCGCCCGTGGGAGATCCGCCATGCCTGGCTTTACCCCAAGCGCCGGCCCTGGCTTGCCGCCTACAAGGCGCTTCAGGCCGAGGCCGAGGCGGTCTTGTATCCGTGACCTGCGCGGCACCCGTTCAGGCGCGGCGCGGCCGGGCCTGAGCCACCGTGCCCGCAGGCAGATCGTGCAGCGCGCGGTTCAGCTCGCGCAGCACGGCGCGGTCTTCCTCCAGCGTCAGCGCCACTTCGGCCAGGGCCAGCGCGCGATCCGACTGGCGCAGCGCTGCGTCCCGGAACAGGCCGGGCGACAGCGCGGCCAGCCCCGCCAGCATCTTGTGCAGGCGGATCTGCACCTCCACCATCGCCGCGCCATCGCGACCGATCGAGGCAAAGGCATCGGTCATCAGATCGCTCAGCCGCAGCGGTGCGACGAAAAGGCGCGACCATTGCGCCGTCGCATCCTCGCGTTCGCGCCAATCGGTCAGGATGCGCATCTGGCGGCCCAGGATGTCAATCGCGGTGCCGGGATCATTGACCGCGGGTGACAGGGCGCGCGCGGCGATCTCGGTCAGGGTCAGCACGCCAAAGCGCGGATCCTGATCGAAGCTGCGGGTCGGCGCGATGACAAAGCGGCGCAGGATCTCGGGGGCCAGATCCTCGGGCAGGTCGCCAGGGCCCAGCAGATGCGCCACCGCCATGCCGGGATGGACAAAGGCCCCGGGCAGGACGGTGACCGCCAGATCGGTCTTGTGCGATTCCATCAGGGCATGAAGCGATTCCATGTCGATCATCTGCACATAGCCCGTGTCGCGCGGACGGATTGCCGGCCGCTGCGCCAGATCCTGCGCCAGACTGTCACTCAGCGGGTGACCGCCCAGATAGGGATGCGCCATGCGTTGCGCGAGCGCCTCGCGCGTGGCGGTTTCCACCCGGGCAATGGTATCGGTCAGGCGGCCGTAATCGGCCAGATGCCCGATCCAGCGCACCAGCTGGAACACCACCGCCGCCAGCACGGCCAGCGTGACCAGGAACAGGATGAACCGCCCGCGATCCTCGTAAATGCCGGTTTGCAGCCCGATCAGCCCCGAAAGCGAAAACAGGAAGGCGCCGACAAAGGTCGCCAGCACCCGCTGGGTCACCCGGTCATCCTTGAGCAGCGTGATGGCGCGCGGCGTGGCGCCGCTGGCCGTGGCGCCAAAGGCAGAGGTCATGATCGACAGCGAGAAAGTCGTGACCGCCAGCATGGAGGAGGCGAGGATTTCCAGGATCGTCGCCACCGCATCGGCCCCGATCTTGGCCGGCAGATCGGGCGGCACCAGCGGCTTCAGCGCCCAGGTCGCGATCGAGGTGGCGACGCCAAGCGCCGCATAGGCCGCGATCGGCACCCAGATGCGGCGCCGGAACTGCGACAGGTTCCATTTCCACAATGCGATCATCCGCCGCCCTCCCACGCCCGGGCAGGATAAGGCGGGATCGGCGGGGTTCAAGCCGTGAAAAATGCAAAGGGCCGGCTCGAGGCCGGCCCTTCCCGTCGCAAGGCGCGCGGATCAGTTGCGCGAACGGTCCACCATCTTGCCCTTGGAGATCCAGGGCATCATGGCGCGCAGCTTGGCACCGACCTGTTCGATCTGGTGTTCGTCGTTCAGGCGGCGGGTCGCCTTGAAGAAGGGCTGGCCGACGGCGTTTTCCTGCATGAAATCACGCACGAACTTGCCGCGTTGGATGTCTTCCAGCACTTCCTTCATGGCCTTCTTGGTCTGCTCGTAGGGCAGAATCCGCGGGCCGGTGACATATTCGCCGTATTCGGCGGTGTTCGAGATCGAATAGTTCATGTTGGCGATGCCGCCTTCGTAGATCAGGTCCACGATCAGCTTCACCTCGTGCAGGCATTCGAAATAGGCCATTTCCGGCGCATAGCCGGCTTCGACCAGGGTTTCAAAGCCGCAGCGGATCAGTTCGACCAGACCGCCGCACAGCACGGCCTGTTCGCCGAACAGGTCGGTCTCGCATTCCTCGCGGAAATTGGTCTCGATGATGCCCGAGCGGCCGCCACCGATGGCCGAGCAATAGCTCAGCGCGATGTCGAGCGCCTTGCCGGTCGCATCCTGATGCACGGCCACCAGGCAGGGCACGCCGCCGCCCTTGGTGTATTCGCCGCGCACGGTGTGGCCCGGGCCTTTCGGCGCCATCATGATGACGTCCACGCCTTCCGGCGCCTCGATCAGGCCGAAATGCACGTTCAGGCCATGGGCAAAGGCGATGGCCGAGCCAGGCTTGAGGTTGTCGCGGACGTATTTCTTGTAGGTCTCGGCCTGAAGCTCGTCGGGCATGGTGAACATGATCACGTCGCACCATTTGGCGGCTTCGGCGATTTCCATCACCTTCAGGCCTTCGCCTTCCGCCTTCTTGGCCGAGGCCGAGCCGGGACGCAGCGCGACCACGACATTCTTGGCGCCCGAATCGCGCAGGTTCAGCGCATGGGCATGGCCTTGCGAGCCGTAGCCCAGAATGGCGACCTTCTTGTCCTTGATCAGGTTCACATCGCAGTCGCGATCATAGTAAACGCGCATTTCGCGTCTCCTTTCGGTTAAACTGGGGGCAGAATACGGATCAGTGTCCGGCGTTCCGTGCATTGTTTGACGGTTTTCGATTTTTCTGCGAAAAATCATGCGCGAAATGCGAGTATGGTGAAATTGTCATGCAGATCGACGATACGGATCGCCGCCTGTTGCGGCATCTGCTGGCTGAACCCGACCTGGCGACGCCCGATCTGGCGGCGCGGGCCGGGGTCACCCAGGCGACCTGCTGGCGCCGGCTGGAGCGGCTGTCCGAACAGGGGGTGATCGCGGCGCGGCAGGCGGTGATCGACTGGCGCGCGCTCGGCTATGAGGTGGAGGTGAGCCTGCGCTTCACGCTCGACAAGACCAATCCGCGCGCCTTTGACGAATTTCTGGCCGCGGCGCGCGAGGTGCCCGAGGTGATCGGGATCGAGACCTTTCTGGGTCGCGTCGATGTGCGTCTGAACGTGATCGCGCGGGATATGGGCCATTACCAGCAGATTTACCGCGAACGCATCCTGACCCTGCCGCATATCGCCGATATCGAGGCGCTGATGCTGATTGCCACCATCAAGGAGAGCGCGGGGTTGCCGCTGTGATCGACCTGGACGATCTCGACCGTGCCTTTCTGCGCGATCTGGCGCAGGAGGGCACGCTGTCGGCAGGCGAGTTGGGCCGCCGCCACGGGCTGAGCCAGCCGGCCGCCTGGCGCCGGGTAAAGCGGCTGACCGAGGCGGGCATCCTGGCGGGGCAGCGGGTGCTGGTGGATCGTGCGGCGCTTGGTTTCGGGGTGACGGTGTTTCTGGGGGTGAAGCTTGCGACCAAGGGGCGGGTGAGCCTGGAGGATTTCGAGCGCGCGGTGACCGCGATCCCCGAGGTGCAGGTGGTGCAGCATGTGCTGGGCCTGTTCGACTATCGCCTGCGCGTCGTGGCGCGCGACATCGCGGATTTCGAGCGCGTCTTGCGGCGGCGGATCATGACGCTGCCCGGTGTGGGGCAGGTGGAGGCCAATGTGCTGTTGACCGAGGAGGCCCGGCCGGGCCCCCTGGGGGGGGCGTCGCAAGACTGAGTATTTGGACAAGGAGCAAGACAGCCGCGTCAGGCGGGGCGGCAAAACGGCGTGCCGTTTGGCCATTCCCGCGTCCGGCTTGCCCTTTGCTTCTTGCCCAAATACTCACGGCGCGACCGTGCCGCGTCGTGCGGTCGGGTCAGCGGACGCCGATCCCCGCCCGCATCAGGCCGCGCCGCAGCGTGGCGAGGGAATAGAGCGTGTCCAGCGTGGCTGCCCGCAGGTCGCGCAGTGGCTGGGCGCCGATCTGCGAGGCCCGGTTCAGCAGGTCGATCCCGCGCACGCGGGTCTGCACGTCGAGATGGCGCTTGCGGTGATAGGCATCCAGCATGGCCGGCGTGCCGAGGGTGCTTTCGGTGGCGAGGTCGAGCAGGGCGGTGAGGTCGGCGAGGCTCATGTTCAGGCCCTGGGCGCCGATGGGCGGCATGACATGGGCGGCCTCGGCCATCAGGGCGGTGCGTTCGCCGGCCATGCGCGCGGCGATCTGGGCGATGATCGGCCAGGCGGTGAGGCGGCTGATCCGGGTCAGCGGCCCCAGCAGGTCGCAGGAGCGGGCCTGCATCTCGGCGGTGAAGTCGGGGTCGGACAGCGACAGGCGGCGGTCGATTTCGGCCGCGTGGTCCATCCAGACCACGGCGGAGCAGGGCATCCCGTCGCGATCGGGCAGTGGCACAAAGGTGAAAGGCCCTCCGGAGCGGTGGATCTCGGTCGAGACATTCTCATGCGGAATCGGGTGGCTGACCGCGAAGGCGAGGGCTTTTTGCCCGTAGCGCAGGGTTTTCACCGGAATGCCGAGCGCGTTGCGCACCAGGCTGTCGCGGCCATCGGCGCCGATCAGCAGTCGCGCCGACAGGCGGCGGCCGTCTGACAGGGTCACCAGCGCCTCGGAGGCGCGGGTCAGCACGGCGGCGGTGGCGATGCCGGGCAGGAAGGTCACATTGGGCAATTCGGCGATGCGGGCCAGCATCTCGCGGCGCAGCAGCCAGTTGGGCAGGTTCCAGCCAAAGGGTTTGTCGCTCAGGTCGGCAGCGTCGAAATCCTTGATGACGCGGGGGGTGGGTTCTGGCCCGCCGGCATCGACGATGCGCATGATCCGGAGCGGTGCGGCATGGGGTTCAAGCCGCGCCCAGAGGCCCGCGCGGTCCAGCACCGGGATCGAGGGGTGCAGGAAGGCGGTGGTGCGCAGGTCCGATCCGCTGGCCTCTTCGGCCGTGACGGGCGGGTTCGGCTCCACGCAGATCACGCGAAACCCGGTGGCGCCAAAGGCGCAGGCGGCGGCAAGGCCCGCGACCCCGCCGCCGGAGATCAGGATGTCGGTCATGTCGCGCATCGTTCGCTCCGCTGCTTTGCCTTACCTAGATAGGGCAAAGCGGCGGGGGCGTCCACGCGACCGCTTGTCAGATCGCGTGGTTCAGCCGCGGGTGATGGCGATCAGCAGCGCGAAATAGACCGGCACCAGTGCAACGGCGGTCAGCGACAATGCGACAAGGCCCCAGGTCATGACGGCCAGCGTCAGCAGGGTCACGAAGATCGTCAGCAGGTAGAAGACGACATTCACGTCGCGGGCGATGTCGCGGGCGATGAAGCCGATCAGGGGCAGGGCGGCAAAGCCCGTCGGGCGGGGGGCAAGCGGGGTCGTGAGGCTGGTCATGGCATGTCTCTCCTGTTCGCGGGGCCGTTATGGCGGCGGCG
The DNA here is from genome assembly GCF_008271655.1 of Gemmobacter caeruleus. Lineage (GTDB taxonomy): Bacteria > Pseudomonadota > Alphaproteobacteria > Rhodobacterales > Rhodobacteraceae > Gemmobacter > Gemmobacter caeruleus. Next base: position 163,028 of record NZ_VKKX01000051.1, on the reverse strand, counting down.
AAAAGGCGAATCCAGAATGCATCTTGTCGCAGGCTTAGCCGGTCAGCCGGTCAGCCGGGCGAGGAAGGCCGCCAGATCGTCGGTATGGTGATGCACATGCGGCGCCGGTTGCGGAGTGGGGGCGACATGCACGGTGCGCATCCCCATCTCATGCGGGGCGGCAAGGTTGCGGGCGTCATCCTCGAACATCGCGGCGGTATCGGGCGCCAGGCCATCGGCGGCAAAGACGGTTTCAAAGGCCGCGCGGTCGGGCTTGGGACGAAAGCCCGCATGTTCCACGCCATAGACCGCGTCGAACAGGCCCGTCAGGCCGCGCGCCGCCAGCACCTTTTCGGCATAGGGGCGGGTGGCATTGGTATAGACGATGCGCCGCCCGGGCAGTGCCGCGATGCCGGCGGCAAGCTGCGCATCGGGGGCCAGCACGCCAAAGTCGATCTCATGCACCTCGTGCAGGTAGCCATGCGGATCGACGCCATGTTCGGCCATCAGGCCCGCCAGCGTGGTGCCATAGAGATCCCAATAATGCTGGCGCAGGCGGTTGGCCTCGGGCTGCTCAACACCCAGCTCGCGCATGACCCAGGCGGTCATGCGGATCTCGATCTGGTCAAAGAGCCGCATCGCCGGCGGATAAAGCGTGTTGTCCAGATCGAAGACCCAGGTCCGGACGTGAGAGAAGTCTTGTGCCACCATGCCGCAGGGCTAGCGCAAAGCCCGGGCGCGGGCAATGGTGCGCGCGTGGCGCGACGCTCTTGTCAGGGCGGGGGACGGCGCTTAGGGTCGGCGCGGGAAAGACAGGAAGGTTCCGTGCAGAAAGACGCCTATACGCTGATCCTGGAGGCCATCGAGGCCGGGGTCTACAAGCCGGGCGACCGGCTGGTCGAATCGGAACTGGCCGAACGGCTGGGCGTGTCGCGCACCCCGGTGCGCGAGGCGCTGCAACGGCTGGAGACGCAATCCATGCTGTCGCGCGACGGGCGCAGCCTGATCGTCGCCTCGCTCGATCACAACCAGTTGGCCGAGCTTTATACCGTGCGCACGGAACTGGAGGGGCTGGCCGCGCGGCTGGCCGCCCGCCACGCGACCGAGGAGGAGATCCGCGTGTTGCGCATCATGGCCGAGGAGGATCGCGCGCTTCTGGGGGGGGATCCGCGGGCGCTGAGCCGGGCGAACAAGCGGTTCCACAAGCAGATCCATCTGGCCAGCCACAACCGTTTCCTGGTGCAGCAGCTTGATCTGGTGCATCGGTCGATGGCCTTGATGGCCAATACATCCTTCGCGGCCGAGGGGCGCGACGAAGTGGCGCTGGCGGAACATGAGGCGATCGTGGCGGCGATTGCCGCGCGCGATGGCGACGCGGCCTATACTGCCTTGCGGGCGCATATTTCCAAGGCATTCGAGACGCGGCTGCGGGTCGAGGCGGGTGAGCTGAAGCTGCGCTGATCGCGCGGGGCGAGAGCCAAAAAAATCATACGGAACCGCAATATATAGGCGATTTTTACGTCCCGCCACGATAGGATGCGGCGGGTGTTGGGTTAAGGGCGTTTGGTGGGGGTGTGTTCATGGCGGGCAGGACGGGGCTTCTGTGGCTTTGCGCCATGGGTCTTGGGATCTGTGCGACGGCGGCAAATGCCGAAGGCAACCGCCTGACGGTCGATCTGGCCGGGGTGCAGCTCTCGGTCAATGGCCAGCGCTATGACATCGCGCGCAGCGCCGATCCGCAGGCGCGGCTGAGCGGCGATTTCGCCAAGGTGGCGCGGCAATGCCCGCCTTTCTGTCTGCAACCCATGCAGGCGCTGCCGGGGGTGCAGACGCTGGGCGAACTGGAGCTTCTGGCCTTCATGCAGGGGCCGCTGACTACGGGCGAGGGGGCGCTGATCGACGCGCGATTGCCTGACTGGTTCGACAAGGGCAGCATCCCTTCGGCGGTCAATGTGCCCTTCACCACGCTGGCGCCGGCCAATCCGTTCCGCAACGATATCCTTGTCGCGCTTGGCGCGCGGCCGCTGGGCGGGGCGGCCTTCGATTTCAGCGCCGCGCTCGATCTGGTGGTGTTCTGCAATGGCGCCTGGAGCGATCAGGCCCTGCGCGCGCTGACCGCGCTGCGCGAGGCGGGCTATCCGGCGGAGAAGCTGCGTTATTACCGTGGCGGCATGCAGGATTGGGTCATGCTGGGTCTGACGCAAAGCGCCCCGGCGGGGGGCAGCGGCGGATGATCCGGCTGGCGCTGATCTATCTGGCCATCGTCGTGGTCATCGCCGGCATCTTTACCGGCGCTCCTTGGGTGTTTCTGGGCCGGGGCAGCGAGGCGGTGACGCTGTTGCCCGACGGGCCGGAGCCGCTGGCGGTGCTGCGGGGTGACGGGCAGGCGGGATCGGCGGCCGACCGGCTGCTGGACAGCCTGCCGGAGGCCGCCGGGGCGGCGGTGCCCGCGCCGGTGCTGCGGCCCGAAGGGGCGGGGCTGGAACAGACCACCGCCACCATCCTGCGCGATCTGGCGCTGCTCAAGGCGGGCGATCCCGAACAGGTGGCGTTGCAGCGCATGTCCTCGGGCGCGATCGAGGCGCTGAACGGCCTGCGCGGGCAGGCCGCCGCCCCGGTCACGCTGGAGGGGCTGGTGGCGCAGGCCCTGCGCGAGGGGCAGACCGATGCCTATATCGACGCTCTGGTGAACGAGGCCGCCGGCGCCGGGCGCATCTCGGTGCCCGAGGGGCTGATGACGGCGGGCGGCAAGGTCGATACGGCGGTGCTGCTGGCCGCGCTCTTGCGCGAGGCGCAGGCGGCGGCGCGCAACACGCCCGCACAGGTCGCCCCGCCGCCCGAGGCGACGGCGCAGGGCCAGACCTATATCGTGCGCGAAGGCGACAGTCTGGGCGCCATCGCGCTGCATTTCTACGGCAGCATGGCGCTCTATCCGGTGATCCTGAAGGCCAATGCCGACCGCCTTGCCGGCCCTGACCGGCTGACGCGCGGGCAGGAATTGCGCATCCCCGCCCTCGGGGCGCCCTAGCCGCCGGTATGGCTCATGTGGCGCGAGATCTGGCCGGCGACGCGCTGGCGGGAATAGTCGAAATCATGGCCCTTGGGCTTGCGCGCGATGGCGGCGCGGATCGCGGTTTTCAGCACGGCCGGGTCGTCGCTGGCGCGCAGCACGCCGCGCAGGTCGCTGGCCTGTTCCTGGCCCAGACAGGGGAACAATTCGCCGGTGCAGGTCAGCCGCACCCGGTTGCAGCTTTCGCAGAAATTATGGGTCAGCGGCGTGATGAGGCCGATCTTCTGCCCGGTTTCCTCCAGCCGCAGATAGCGCGCGGGGCCGCCTGTGCGTTCGTCCAGATCGGTCAGGGTGAAACGCGCGGCCAGCCGGGCGCGCAGGTCGGTCAGCGGCCAGTATTGGTCCAGCCGATCCGCCATGTCGCCCATCGGCATGACCTCGATGAAGGTCAGGTCATGGCCTTCGCGCGCGCACCAGTCGGTCAGGGTGAACAGTTCTTCCTCGTTCACGCCTTTCAAGGCGACGGCGTTGATCTTGATCCGCAGCCCGGCGGCACGGGCGGCGGCGATGCCCTCCAGCACCTGATCCAGCCGGCCCCAGCGGGTGATCGCGGCGAATTTCGCCGGATCCAGCGTGTCGAGCGAGACATTGACCCGCCGCACCCCGCACGCCGCCAGATCATCGGCAAACCGCGCAAGCTGGCTGCCATTGGTGGTCAGCGTCAGTTCGTCCAGCGCGCCGCTCTCCAGATGCCGCGCCATCGCCTGAAAGAAGGTCAGGATGCCGCGCCGCACCAGCGGCTCGCCCCCGGTCACGCGCAACTTGCGCAGCCCCAGCCCGATAAAGGCGGAACAGAGCCGGTCCAGCTCCTCCAGCGTCAGAAGGTCGGCCTTGGGCAGAAAGGTCATGTGTTCCGCCATGCAATAGGTGCAGCGGAAGTCGCAGCGATCGGTGACCGAGACCCGCAGGTATCGGATGGCACGGGCGAAGGGGTCGATCAACGGCGCGGTCATGGGGCGGACCCTACGCCCTGCGGCGAAACCCGGCAAGACCCGGCACCGACAGTTGATCGGCCGCGAGCGTCTGGGTAGGCTTGGGCAAGGACCACAGGCAAGGGGGTGCAGGATGCAGGTGCAGGTCATGATGCGGCTGACGGGGGCAGGGGTGCTGGCGCTGGCACTGGCGGGATGCGCGGGCGGGCTGCCCTTTGGTCGGGGCGGTGCGGCCGCCCCCGCGCCGCAGAACAGCCCGGTGCCGCCCGCCGACCCCGCCCCGCAGGTCAGCCTGCCGGAACTGGCCGCGCCGCCGCCGCGCCCCGGCGCCCGCACCGCCGAAACGCTGGACACCACCACGCCTGAGCAGCGCGCCGCCGCCACCGCGACGCCCGCCCCCGCCGCCGAGGCCGCCCTGGGCCGGGTATCGGTGACATTGGGCGACCCGACCGCGCCGGGGTTCTGGCTGAAGTCCGGGCTTGTCTCCTCGGTGCGGCCGGGCCTCGTCAAGACCACAGGTGGCCAGACCGTGCAGGTGGAACTGCAACCCGGCGACGGGGCGGCGCAATTGTCGCTGGCGGCGTTCCGCGCGCTTGGCCTGTCGCTGACCGATCTGCCCGAGGTGGAGGTTTTCGGCCGTTAGGGCCCGCCCGCCGAACGGTGTCTCTCCATGGTCCCGGGGCCTGATGTCCCCGGCGCTGCCCGGCACGCCTTGGGGCATTTGCCGGCGGTGCGAGGGTGCGCATCGGCCGCTTTCCCGGCGGGCCTGGCAGGCGGTTTCGCGCGATCAGGCGGGCAGGTGCAGCGCGGCTTCCCGGCGGGCAAAGGGCTTCATCGCCGCGCCGTGATCGGCCAGAAAGGCGCGCACGCGCGGCGCGTCATGTTTCGACAGGTCACGCAGCCACCAGCCGACCGCCTTCTGGATGAACCATTCCGGGTCGGTCACATAGGTCGCCGCCCAGCCCAGCACCCGCTCGCGCGCGGCCGTCTCGTCGGGTTTGGGGAAGTTCAGCTTGGCCAGCGGCAGGGTGATGACCAGGGCCGCGCGGCGGGTCCAGAAACTGTCGGCGCGGGTCCAGGCCTCGACCGTATCCAGCCGGGAAAGATCGGCCATCAGCCGCTTTTCCCCGGCCTTGCAGGCGTGATCGGCAATCGCCCAGGCGTCGAAATCGGGCACCCAGCCGGCGATGGTCTGCCAGACCGCCTCGTCGGGGCGCAACCGCGCCTGGGTCAGCAGTTTCGCGGCGGCGACGCGGGCCTCGTGAATATCGCTTTGCCACAGCGCCTGCGCCAAGGCCGCGCGCTGATCGGGGTCGCCCCCTTCGCGCCAGGATTTCGCCAGCGCGTCGATCTCGGGCACGGTGACGCCCAGATAGCGGCGCGGCGCCTTGTGATAGGCCGCCATCTCGGCCGCCTTCTCGGGCTGGGCAAGGGCCTCAAGCGCCGCAAGCGCCGCGTCGGGGGAAATCATGGGCGAATGCTCCGTGCTGATGCCCCTCTCTAGCAAGGTGGCGGGCAAAGGCCAACCGGGTCGCTTGACCGGCGCGGGGCGGGCGTGACAGGCTGGGCGCGCGGGATCGGGAGGAGGGCACCGATGGGCCTGCGCGGCATGTTGTGGATCGGTCTTTCCCTGCTGGCCTCAGCCGGCCCCGCGCTGGCGCAGGGTGGGGCCGCGCCGGATGCGGTGATCCTGTCCAATGGCGGGGCGTTCGGCGGCGGGTCGTCGCTGGTGGTGACCGCCGATGACCGCGCGACGATGACGACCTATGGCCCCTTTGACGACAAGGCGCAGCCGCATGTCCGCAGGCTCCGCCCCGGCACCTATCGCAAGCTGCGCGACCATATCCGCGCGCATCCGATTCCGCGCGCGCGCCTGCCCGCGCCCGATGCGCTGGCCTGCCCGGATTACGGCGCCGACAGCATCATCCTGCGCGAAAAGGGGCGCGAGCGCGGCTATGTGACCACCTGCCCGAATGAGGCGATCAGCGCGCTGGACGCCCGATTGCGGGCCTTGATCGCGCAAGAATAGCGGCGCGCGCCCCTAGCCCAGCAGCCGGGCCGCCAGTGCGGGCAGGTCGGCATAGCGGTGCAGCATCGCCTCGGGCGCAAGCCGCGCGATGCCGGGGCCTTCGGGGCCGAAGCTGACCAGCACGCAGGGCACGCCGGCGGCGGCGGCGGTCTTGCGGTCGGTTTCGGTATCCCCGATCAGGATCGACCGCGCGGGGTCGCCGCCGGCCCCGCGCGCGGCGGCCAGAAAGGGCGCCGGGTCGGGCTTTCTGACCGGCAGCGTATCGGCGCCGATCAGGCTGCCGAACAGGCCGCGCACTCCCAGCCGGGTCACCAGCGTCTCGGCCAGGCCCTCGGGTTTGTTGGTGCAGATGGCGGTGGCGTAGCCGGCGGCGCGCAAGGCCTCCACCGCCTCGGCCGCGCCGGGATAGAGCCTGGTATGGGTGTCGATCCCCTCGGCATAGGCCGCAAGCAGCACGGGATATTGCGCATCCACCGCCGCCTCGTCGCCGCCGCCCAGCCGCGAAAAGCCCAGCCGCAGCATGGCCCGGCCGCCGTGAAAGGCGGTCAGCGCATCGGCCACGGGGTCGAGAAGGTCACCATGGCCGAGGCCGCGAAAACAGGCATTCGCCGCCGCGATCAGATCGGCCGAGGTATCGGCCAGCGTGCCGTCCAGATCAAAGACCACCACGGGCCGACCGCCCGTTGCCGCCGCTTGCTGTGCCATGCCTGTCTCCTGCCCCTGTCGCTGCGCCCAAGGCTTAGCCGCGCGCCCGGGGCGGCACAATGGCGAAGGCGGATGTTGTCGCCCGGGGGGCTTTGGGTCACGGGCGCGGGATGTGCCGCTCAGATTTCGGTGCAAAGCCCGAAATCGAGACCCAGAGCTCCCCCCCCGGGCTTCGGCGCGGTTTTTGAAATCGTCGGTGCAGAAGATCGTTCCGGTCACCTCATCGGCCCAGAGGCTCCGCCCCGTGGCGGTGGCGGTGGCGGCATGGACGATCCTTTGCACGGGATAGGTCGCCGAAAGCCGGATCGAGGTCTAGTCCAGATGCGGCCAGATATGCGCGCCGATATGATGGGCCGCGACCAGAGATATATCGACGCGATAAATTGTCATACGCTTGCACGAACCGACAACGCGGCACGACACGCATCATGCCGCGAAGAATGTCAGTCCACTGTCCCCACAGGTTGACCACCATGAATTGCCCGGCCCGCAGCGAAAGGCAACAGGGCAAGGCGCGCGCTGAAACCTGCCGAAAGGATGTGTGATGCCGCCCCCGCTTGCGCCGGGCGCGCAGGGGGTTAAAACGGGCGCAGTTTTTGCGGAAGGGGTGTCATGCCTGTATTCTTGGTCATTCTGGCGGCGGGCCAGGGGACGCGGATGAATTCGGACCTGCCGAAGGTTCTGCACAAGGTGGCCGGGGTTCCGCTTCTGCATCATGCGATGCAGGCCGGGGCCGCGCTGTCGCCCGGCAAGGTCGTGGTCGTCGCCGGCCATGGCGCCGAGGCCGTGATCCGCGCTGCCCGCGACTTTGACCCCGATTGCGAAGTTGTGGTGCAGGCAGAGCAACTGGGCACCGCCCATGCCGTCGGTCAGGCGCGCGCCGCGCTGGCGGGGCTGACGGGCGATTGCGTCGTGCTTTATGGCGACACGCCCTTCATCCGCCCCGAGACGCTGGAGGCGATGCTGGCCGCGCGGTCGCGCCACGCGGTTGTCGTGCTGGGATTCGAGGCGCGCGACCCCGGGCGCTATGGCCGTCTGGTCGCGCAGGGCGAGGCGCTCGACCGTATCGTCGAATTCAAGGATGCGACCCCGGCCGAACGTGATCTGACGCTGTGCAATTCCGGTGTAGTCTGCGCCGATGCCGCCACGCTGTTCGACCTGATCGACGCCGTGGGCACCCAGAACGCGGCGGGCGAATATTACCTGACCGATATCGTGGCGATTGCCCGGTCGCGCGGCCTGTCCGCCGGCGTGGTGATCTGCCCCGAGGCCGAGACGCTGGGCGTGAACACGCGGCAGCAACTGGCCGAGGCCGAGGCCGCCTTTCAGACCCGCGCCCGGGCCGAGGCGCTGGAAAATGGCGTGACGATGACCGCGCCGGAAACGGTGTTCTTCGCGCTTGATACCGTGGTGGGGCGCGATGCGATCCTTGGGCCGAACGTGATCTTCGGCCCCGGCGTCACCATCGAAAGCGGCGCCGAGATCAAGGCCTTTTGCCATCTTGAGGGTTGCCATGTCTCGCGCGGGGCCGATGTCGGGCCGTTCGCCCGGCTGCGCCCCGGGGCGGAACTGGCCGAGGATGTGCATGTCGGCAATTTCGTCGAAATCAAGAACGCCATCCTTGATGAGGGCGTGAAGGTCGGCCACCTGACCTATCTGGGCGATGCCGATGTGGGCGAACGCACCAATATCGGCGCAGGCACGGTGACCTGCAATTACGACGGGGTGATGAAGCACCGCACCGTGATCGGCAAACGCGCCTTCATCGGGTCCGACACCATGCTGGTGGCGCCGGTCCGGGTGGGCGACGATGCGATGACCGGCTCAGGCTCTGTCATCACCGAGGATGTGCCGGCCGAGGCCATCGCGCTTGGCCGGGCGAAACAGGTGGTCAAGCCGGGCCTTGCCACGGTGTTTTTCGACCGGCTGCGCGCCATCAAGGCGCAAAAGGCAAAGGGGTAAGCGGCATGTGCGGGATCGTCGGGGTTCTGGGGCGCAATCAGGTGGCCCCGCTTCTGGTCGAGGCGCTGAAGCGGCTGGAATATCGCGGCTATGACAGCGCCGGCATCGCCACGGTGAATGACGGGCGGCTGGATCGCCGCCGCGCCGTGGGCAAACTGGTGAACCTGTCGGATCTGCTGGTGCATGAGCCGCTGGCGGGCCGCGCCGGCATCGGACATACCCGCTGGGCCACCCATGGTGCGGCGACCGTGGCCAATGCGCATCCGCATCGCGCGGGCGGGGTCGCGGTCGTCCATAACGGCATCATCGAGAATTTCCGCGACCTGCGCGCCGAACTGACCGCCGCCGGCTACAGCTTTGAATCCGAGACCGATACCGAAACCGTCGCGCTCTTGATGCGGCAAGAGCGCGATGCCGGCAAGGATGCGCGCGCCGCCACCGCCGCCGTTCTGGCCCGGCTGCATGGTGCCTTCGCGCTGTGTTTCCTGTTCGAGGGCGAGGACGATCTGATGATCTGCGCCCGCAAGGGCAGCCCGCTTGCCATCGGTCATGGCGAGGGCGAGATGTTCGTCGGCTCCGACGCCATCGCGCTGGCGCCGATGACCGACCGCATCACCTATCTGGAGGAAGGCGACTGGGCGGTGATCACCCGTCAGGGCGCCGAGATCTTTGACGCCGAAGGCCGCCGCGCCAATCGCGCCATGACCCGCATCCAGATCGACGCGACGCGCATCGAAAAGGCCGGGCACAAGCATTTCATGGCCAAGGAAATCGCCGAACAGCCGGTGGTGCTGGCCGATGCGCTGCGCCATTACACCGCCGGCGACGCGCTGAACCTGCCGGCCGATCTGGATTTTCGTGCGGTGGAGCGGCTGACGCTGGTCGCCTGCGGCACCGCGCATTACGCCTGTCACGTCGCGAAATACTGGTTCGAAAGCCTGGCGGGCCTGCCCTGCGACATCGACATCGCCTCGGAGTTCCGCTATCGCGAACCGCCCTTGTCGGACAAGGGCTGGGCGCTGTTCGTCAGCCAGTCGGGCGAAACCGCCGATACGCTGGCGGCGCTGCGCTATGCCCGGGAACGGGTCGCGCGCATCCTCTCGGTGGTGAATGTGCCGACCTCCTCCATCGCGCGGGAAAGCGATCTGGCGCTGCCGATCCTGGCCGGGGTCGAGGTGGGCGTGGCCTCCACCAAGGCCTTCACCTGCCAATTGGCGGTGCTGGCGCTGCTCGCGCTCAAGGCCGCGCAGGATCGCGGGCGGCTGGATGCGGCGGGCGTCGCCGCGCATCTGGCGGAATTCCGGCTGCTGCCGGGGCTGATGAACCACGCGCTCACCCTCGCCCCCGAGATCGAGGCGCTGTCGGAACATCTGGCCGAGGCGCAGGACGTGCTGTTTCTGGGGCGCGGGCCGATGTATCCGCTGGCCCTGGAAGGGGCGCTGAAGCTCAAGGAAATCAGCTATATCCACGCCGAGGGCTATGCCAGCGGCGAGCTGAAGCACGGGCCGATCGCGCTGATCGACAATCGCGTGCCGGTCATCGTCATGGCCCCGCGCGACGGGCTGTTCGATAAGACCGTCTCCAACATGCAAGAGGTGATGGCGCGGCATGGCAAGGTGCTGCTGATCTCTGACGCGACCGGCATCGCCGAGGCGGGGCAGGACTGCTGGGAAACCCTGACCCTGCCCGAGGCCCCGGCGCTGCTGGCGCCGATCCTCTATGCCATTCCCGCGCAGCTCCTCGCCTATCATACCGCCATCGCCAAGGGCACCGATGTGGACCAGCCCCGCAACCTTGCGAAATCCGTGACGGTGGAGTGAGACGCGCCCCGGCGTTGACAGCCGCGCGGCGCGGGTGCAGAGGTCGGGGATGGAATGTTTCACCGGCAGCTTCACCCAGCAGGAACCGATCCCCGAGGCCGCCATCGCGGCCGCGCTGCGGGTGATGCAGTCGGGGCGCCTGCACCGCTACAACACCGCCCCCGGCGAGATCGCCGAAGCCGCGCTGCTGGAGGAGGAATTCGCCGCCGCGACCGGAGCGCGCTATTGCCTCGCCGTGGCCTCGGGCGGCTATGCGCTGGCGACCGCGCTGCGGGCGGTCGGGGTGCGGCCCGGCGACCGGGTGCTGACCAATGCCTTCACGCTGGCCCCGGTGCCGGGGGCCATCGCCTCGGTGGGGGCGGTGCCGGTCTTTGTCGGCGTGACCGAGGGGCTGGTGATCGACCTCGATGATCTGGCTGCCCGGGCCGAGGGCGCGCGGGTGCTGATGCTGAGCCATATGCGCGGGCATGTCTGCGACATGGCGGCGCTGATGCGTGTGTGCGAGGCGCGGGGCATCATGGTGATCGAGGATTGCGCGCATACGATGGGCGCGGCCTGGCAGGGCCGCCTGACCGGCCGTTGGGGGGCGATCGGCTGTTTCTCGACCCAGACCTACAAGCACATGAATTCGGGCGAGGGGGGATTGCTGATCAGCGACGATCCCGGGCTGATGGCGCGGGCGGTGCTGCTGTCGGGCAGCTATATGCTCTATGATCGCCACCGCGCCGCGCCGCCGCCCGAGGCTTTTGCCGATCTGCGGCTGACCACGCCCAATATCTCGGGGCGGATGGACAATCTGCGCGCGGCGATCCTGCGGCCGCAACTGGCCGACCTGCCGCGCCAATGCGCGCGCTGGAACGAACGCTACCGCGTGGTCGAGGCGGGGCTGGCCGCGACGCCGGGCCTGACGGTGATCGACCGGCCTGCGGCCGAGGGGTTCGTGGCCTCGTCCTTCCAGTTCCTGCTGCTCGACTGGGCGCCGGCGGCGATCCGCGCGGTGCTGGCGCGCTGCGCGGCGCGGGGGGTGGAACTGAAATGGTTCGGCGCGGCAGAGCCCGCGGGCTTTACCAGCCGCTACGCGAACTGGGCCTATGCGCCCTCGGCGCCCATGCCCGCCACCGACCGAATCCTGCACGGCATCCTGGACATGCGCCTGCCGCTGACCTTCAGCCTGGAGGATTGCGCCCAGATCGCGCGCATCATCCGGGCCGAGGTCTCGGCCGTGTTTCAGGGCGATACCAGCGCCCCCGATCTGACCGCCCGCGCCGATTGACCCCGTGCCGGGGGCTTTGCGCCCCCACGGCTCCTGCGGAGCCTCCCCCGCAGGATATTTGAAAACAGATGAAAGACCGGACCCGCGGCTTTTCATCTGTTCAAAAATATCCTCGGGGGTGAATTGAGCCGCAGGCTCAAGAGGGGGCAGACAGCCCCCTTCGCCTGGCTCAGGGTTTCGGGCCGAGGGGCACGACCGAGAGCGACATCTTGCCCGAGCCTTGGGTCAGTTCGCTGGCATGGGCGAGGTAGATCAGGGCGTTGTTCTTTGCGTCATAGATCCGCGTCAGCTTCAGCGCCTTGAAGATCAGCGAGCGGCTTGCGCTGAACACCTCCTCGCCGTCGCGGCCCTTGTCTATATTGCCCAGCGTGATCGGGCCGGTCTGGGTGCAATCGACGGCGGAATAGCTGGGATCCTCGAACCAGTTGCCCTGGCTCAGCCGGTCGATCAGCGAGCGGTCGAAATAGGCGAGGTGGCAGGTCACGCCCTGCACCTTGGGGTCGGCGATGGCCTCGATGACGATATCGTTGCCGACCCAGTCCACCCCCACCTGCCCGACCTCCTCGGCCTCGGTCGGGGCGGCGAGGAGCAGCGCGACGAAGGGGGCAAGCAGCAGCGATCGGGGCATCGGGGTGTCCTTTCTGGTGGACCCGAGGTGGGGGTCGCGGGGGCAACGCGCAAGAGTGACGTAGCGTTCCGTCGTGCGGCGGTGGAAAGGCTTGACGCGACTCGGGTTCCGGCTTTAATTGAACACATGTTCATTTCCTGGGAGGGGACCATGTTCACATCGCCGATGCGCTTTGATCTGGGTGAGGATGTCGCGGCGCTGCGCGACATGGTGCATCGCTGGGCGCAGGAGCGGGTGAAGCCGATCGCCGCGCAGGTGGATCGCGACAACGTCTTTCCGGCCGAGCTGTGGCGCGAGATGGGCGAGCTGGGTCTGCTGGGCATCACCGTGTCCGAGGAATATGGCGGGGCGGGGATGGGCTATCTGGCCCATGTGATCGCCACCGAGGAAATCGCCCGGGCCTCGGCCTCGATCAGCCTGTCTTATGGCGCGCATTCCAACCTGTGCGTCAACCAGATGAAGCTGAACGGCAGCGCCGAGCAGAAGGCGAAATACCTGCCGGGTCTGGTCTCGGGCGAGCGGGTGGGCGCGTTGGCGATGAGCGAACCGGGCGCCGGGTCCGACGTGGTGTCGATGAAGCTGCGGGCGGAGAAGCGGAATGGCTATTACGTTCTGAACGGCAGCAAATACTGGATCACCAATGGCCCGGATGCCGATACGCTGATCGTCTATGCCAAGACCGATCCCGAGGCCGGGCCGAAGGGCATCACCGCCTTCATCGTCGAGCGCGGCTTCAAGGGCTTTTCGACCTCTGTGCATTTCGACAAGCTGGGGATGCGCGGGTCAAACACGGGCGAGTTGATCTTCGAGAATTGCGAAGTGCCGTTCGAGAATGTGCTGGGGCAGGAAGGCAAGGGCGTGCGCGTGCTGATGTCGGGTCTCGACTTCGAGCGCGTGGTGCTGTCGGGCATCGGCACCGGCATCATCGCCGCCTGTCTGGACGAGGTGCTGCCCTATGCGCGCGAACGTCAGCAATTCGGCCAGCCGATCGGGAATTTCCAGCTGATGCAGGCCAAGATCGCCGACATGTATGTGGCGCTGAATTCGGCCCGGGCCTATGTGTACGAGGCCGCGCGGGCCTGCGACCGGGGCGAGGTCACGCGCGCCGATGCGGCGGGTTGCGTGCTGTACGCCAGCGAACAGGCCATGGTGCAGGCGCATCAGGCGGTGCAGGCGCTTGGCGGGGCGGGGTTCCTGAATGACAGCGTGGTCAGCCGGCTGTTCCGTGACGCCAAGCTGATGGAGATCGGCGCCGGCACCAGCGAGATCCGCCGCATGCTGATCGGTCGCGAGCTGATGGCGCAGGGATGACCCGCGGCATGGAAAAAGGGTGTGGTGAGACGCCACACCCTTCCGCACCTTTCCGACCGGGGGTCGGGTCAGAACTTCATGACATAGGACACGCCCGCGACCAGCGGATCGACCTCGACCCGGCCGACCTTGGCGCCGTTCAGCTTCACGTCGCTGTCGATGTCGATATAGCGCAGGTCCATGCGCAGCGCGCCCTTTTCGCTCAGCGCGTAATCCACGCCCAGATGCGCGGCCAGGCCCCAGCTGTTGTCGATCTTCAGATCGCCCAGCGGCGAGCGGTCCTGGAAGAACAGCGTGGAGTTCACGCCGAGGCCGACAAAGGGCGTCAGCGCGCCGCCGGTCGGGAAGTGGTAATTGAGCGAGAGCGTGGGCGGCAGATGCTTGGTCACGCCCGCCTTGGCGCCGCCGACATTGATATCATGCTTGAAGGGCAGCGCGGCCAGCAACTCGATCCCCAGATTGTCGCGGATGAAGTATTCGAAGGTCACGGTCGGCCGGGCATTGCCGTCGATCGTGGTGGTGCCGCCGGCGACGATGCCATTGTCGGATTTCGGGTTCACAAAGCCCAGGCCCAGGCCCAGCGTCATCTCGCCCGCCGATTGGGCAAGGGCGGGGGCGCCCAGGGTGACAGCGGCCAGACAGGCAAGTGCAAGGGTTTTCATCGGTCTTCTCTCAGGTTGATTGCGGGCCGAGACTGGCCCCCGATCCGCCGGGGCGGCCTTGATGTGAATCAAATCGCGCCGGTTTCGGCCTGCGGCATTCTGGCGCGCAAGGCATTGAAAAATATGGAAAACATGAATTGCCCGCGCCGGTTTTCCGGCCGGGCCCCGATCAAGGGCAGGGCTTTGGCATGAAACTTGTCTCTCGCATCCTTACCGGCTCCGACGGCTTCAGGGCCAATCGCGCCGCGCATCTGGGCATGCTGGATACCGTGGCGCAGGCGGCTGCCCTTGCGGCGGCCGGGGGCGGCGACAAGGCGATGGCGCGGCATGTGGCCCGCGGCAAGATGGCGCCGCGCGACCGGGTGGCGGGCTTGCTCGACCCCGGATCGCCCTTTCTGGAGGTGGGCGCAACGGCCGCGCATGGGCTTTATGACGGGGCCGCGCCTTGTGCCGGGGTGATCGCCGGCATCGGGCGGGTGCATGGGCAAGAGGTGATGGTCGTGTGCAACGACGCCACCGTGAAGGGCGGCACCTATTACCCGATGACGGTGAAAAAGCACCTCCGCGCGCAGGAGATCGCCGAGGAATGCGCGCTGCCCTGCATCTATCTGGTCGATAGCGGCGGCGCCAACCTGCCCAATCAGGATGAGGTGTTTCCCGACCGCGACCATTTCGGCCGCATCTTCTATAATCAGGCCCGGATGAGCGCCAAGGGCATCCCGCAGATCGCCGTGGTGATGGGGTCTTGCACGGCCGGTGGCGCCTACGTGCCGGCGATGTCGGATGTGACGATCATCGTCAAGGAACAGGGCACGATCTTTCTCGCCGGCCCGCCGCTGGTCAAGGCCGCGACGGGCGAGGTGGTCAGCGCCGAGGATCTGGGCGGCGGCGATGTGCATACCCGCCTGTCGGGCGTCGCCGATTATCTGGCCGAGGATGACGCGCATGCGCTGGCGCTCGCCCGCCGCGCGGTCAGCCATCTGAACCGGGCGAAACCCGCCACCGTGCAATGGCAGGCGGTCGAGGCCCCGGACTATGACCCCGAGGAAATCCTGGGCGTCGTGCCGGGCGACCTGCGCACGCCCTATGACATCCGCGAGGTCATCGCCCGGGTGGTGGACGGCTCGCGCTTCGATGAATTCAAGCCGCGCTTCGGCGAAACCATCGTCACCGGCTTTGCGCATGTGATGGGCTGCCCGGTCGGCATCGTCGCGAATAACGGCGTGCTGTTTTCCGAAGCCGCGCAAAAGGCCGCGCATTTCGTCGAACTGTGCAGCCAGCGCGGCATCCCGCTGGTCTTCCTGCAAAACATCACCGGCTTCATGGTCGGCCGGAAATATGAAAACGAGGGCATCGCCCGCCACGGCGCCAAGATGGTGACGGCGGTGGCGACGACGAATGTGCCCAAGATCACCATGCTGGTGGGCGGCTCGTTCGGCGCCGGCAATTATGGCATGGCAGGTCGCGCCTATCAGCCGCGTTTCCTCTGGACCTGGCCGAACAGCCGCATCTCGGTCATGGGCGGCGAACAGGCGGCCGGCGTGCTGGCCACCGTCAAGCGCGACGGGATCGAACGCGCCGGCGGCTCCTGGTCGCCCGAGGAGGAGGCCGAATTCAAGCGCCCCACGATCGAGATGTTCGACCGGCAGAGCCACCCGCTCTATGCCTCCGCGCGCCTGTGGGACGATGGCATCATCGACCCCCGCCGCACCCGCGAGGTGCTGTTCCTCTCGCTTTCCGCCGCGCTGAATGCCCCGGTGGAACCGACACGCTTCGGCGTGTTCCGCATGTGATGGCGATGCGCCCGGCGCCTCGCCCCAGACCCCGCGCGCCGCTGCGCCCCCTTGCCGGGCGGGCCTGCGCGCGGCATCAGGGTGGTCGGGCCATCAGGGGGAATGCCATGCGGGTGCCGCCCGATCTGGTGCTTTATGTCGCGCTCACGCTGTTCGGGCTGCGCCTCGCCGCCGACCGGCTTGCACCCTATGAGGGGCTGAGCGAGCGGGGCTGCCGCATCGGCGCGGTGCTGGACGGCGATACGGTGGAGCTGCTCTGCGGTGCCACCCGCGAAAGCGCGCGGCTTCAGGGCTTCGATACGCCCGAAACCCGCGATGCGCGCTGCGCGGCGGAACGCGCGCTTGGCAAGCAGGCGACGGCACGGCTGCGGGCGCTGATGGCCGGGGCTCAGCCCGGCATCACCGATCTGGGCCATGACAAATACCGCCGCCGGCTGATCCGGCTGCGGCTGGACGGGCGCGATGTTGCCGCGCAGATGATCGCCGAGGGGCTGGCCGTGCCCTATGACGGCGGCGCCCGCATCGACTGGTGCGCAAGGCTGGGGGAACGGCCATGATCGAGACCCGCTTTACACGTGCCTTCGGTCTGCACCACCCCGTCGCACTGGCGCCCATGGCCGGTGTGACCGGGGGGCGTCTGGCCGGGGCGGTGGCGCGCGCCGGGGGCCTCGGCCTTCTGGGCGGCGGCTATGGCGAGGCCGACTGGATCGCCCGCGAATGGGCGCTGGCCGGCGGCGCCCCGATCGGCATCGGCTTCATCACCTGGCGGCTGACCGCCTCGCTGCTGGCGCAATGCCTGGAACGTGGCCCGCGCGCGGTCATGCTGTCCTTCGGCGATCCCGCGCCCTTTGCCGCCGCGATCCAGGATGCCGGCGTGCCGCTGATCTGCCAGTGCCAGACCCTCGATCACGCGCGCGCCGCACTGGATGCCGGGGCCATGACCCTGGTCGCCCAGGGCGCCGAGGCCGGCGGCCACGGCCAGACGCGCGGCACGCTCAGCCTCGTGCCGGAACTCGCCGATCTCCTCGCCGCCCGCGCCCCCGAAACGCTGCTGCTGGCGGCGGGCGGCATCGCCGACGGGCGCGGCCTGGCAGCGAGCCTGATGCTCGGCGCCGATGGCGTGCTGGTGGGCAGCCGCTTCTGGGCCGCGTCCGAGGCACTGGTGCCCCCCGGCTTTCATCAGGCCGCGCTGGAGGCCGGGGGCGATGCCACGCTGCGCTCCTCGGTGCCCGATGCGGTGCGCGGCCTCGACTGGCCGGCGCCCTTCACCATCCGCACGATGGCTTCGGCCTTTACCGACCGCTGGCAGGCCGATCCGCAGGCACTCCGCGCCCCCGCCCAGGCCGCCACCCGCACCGCCTGGGCCAATGCGCAGGCCGCGGGCGATGCCGCCAACGGCACCCCCGTCGCGGGCGAGGCCGTGGGCCTGATCCATGACATCGCCCCCGCCGCCGGGATCGTCGCCCGCCTCACGGCCGAGGCCATGACGCGCCTCTCGTCTTCATCTGTTCAAAAATATCCTCGGGGGGAGCGGGCGCAGCCCCCGCGGGGGGCAGACAGCCCCCCGTCCGCCCCCGATCACCCCGCGCCGGAGGTCTGACATGTTCCAGAAAATCCTGATCGCCAACCGTGGCGAGATCGCCTGCCGCATCATCGCCACCGCCCGCCGTCTGGGCGTGGCAACCGTCGCGGTCTATTCCGAGGCCGATGCGCAAGCCCGCCATGTCGCCCTGGCCGATGAGGCCGTGGCCATCGGCGGCCCCGCGCCGCGCGACAGCTATCTGCGGGGCGACGCGATCATCGCCGCCGCAAAGGCCACCGGCGCGCAGGCGATCCATCCGGGCTATGGCTTCCTGTCGGAAAACCCCGATTTCGTCGATGCGGTCGAGGCCGCGGGCCTTGTCTTCATCGGCCCCTCGGCCCGCGCCATTCGCGCCATGGGCCTCAAGGACGCGGCCAAGCGCCTGATGGCCGAGGCGGGCGTGCCGGTCGTTCCGGGCTATCACGGCGACAATCAGGATCCCGAACATCTGGCCGGCGCGGCCGATGGCATCGGCTATCCGGTGCTGATCAAGGCGGTGGCCGGCGGCGGCGGCAAGGGGATGCGCAAGGTCACGCGGGCGGAGGATTTCGCCGCCGCCCTCGACAGTGCCCGGGGCGAGGCCGCCACCGCCTTTGGCAATGACGCCGTGCTGATCGAGAAATATGTCGAAAAGCCCCGCCATATCGAGGTGCAGGTCTTTGGCGACGGCCACGATGCGGTGCATCTGTTCGAACGCGACTGTTCGCTGCAACGCCGCCACCAGAAGGTCATCGAAGAGGCCCCGGCCCCCGGCATGCCTGACGCGATGCGCGCCGCCATGGGCGAGGCCGCCGTGCGCGCCGCCCGCGCCATCGGCTACAAGGGGGCGGGCACGATCGAATTCATCGTCGATGCTTCCGAAGGGCTGCGCCCCGACCGTTTCTGGTTCATGGAGATGAACACCCGCCTTCAGGTCGAACACCCCGTGACCGAGGCGATCACCGGCGTCGATCTGGTGGAATGGCAATTGCGCGTGGCCTCGGGCGAGGCGCTGCCCCTGCGGCAGGATCAACTGGCCATCACCGGCCATGCCTTCGAGGCCCGGCTTTACGCCGAGGACGTGCCGGCGGGCTTTCTGCCCGCCACCGGCACGCTGGCGCATCTGGCCTTTCCCGAAGGCGCCCGCGCCGATACCGGCGTGCGCAGCGGCGACCGGATCAGCCCCTGGTATGACCCGATGATCGCCAAGGTCATCGTCCACGGCCCGACCCGCGCCGCCGCGCTGCAACAATTGTCGCGCGCCCTGGCGGGCACGCAGGTGGCCGGCACCACGACGAACCTTGTCTTTCTGGGCGCGCTGGCGCGGCATCCGGGCTTTGCCGCCGGCGATGTGGATACCGGCCTGATTGAGCGCGATCTGACCAGCCTTGTCGCCGAACCCGCGCCCTCGGTCGCGGTCAGGGCCGCGGCGCTTCTGGCCAGTGCCGCGCCGCTGCCGGCGGCGCTGCCAGGTTTCACGCTCTGGGCGCCGCTCGTTCGCTCGCTGGCGCTGCGCCGGGGCGAGGAGGTGACCGAGGGCCAGTTGATCCTGCGGGACGGCGTGCCGCATGTGCTGCTGGAGGGGGTGGAGATGCCCGCCCCGGCGCTGCCGGTGATCCGGGCGGGCGATGACATCCACGTCTTTTCCGCCGGGCAGTGCTTCAGCTTCACCCCGGTTGATCCGCTGGCGCGCGAGGCCAGCGCGGGGGCGGCGGGTAATGCCACGCTCTCGCCCATGCCGGGGCTGGTGAAGGCGGTCTTCGTCACGGCGGGGCAGGAGGTGCGCGCGGGCGACCGGCTGGCGATCCTTGAGGCGATGAAGATGGAACATACCCTGACCGCCGCCCGCGACGGTGTGGTGGCCGAGGTGCTGGCCAGTGCCGGCACCCAGGTTGAGGCCGGCGCCGCGCTGATCCTGCTGGCCGAGGAGGTGCCGGCATGATCCGGCTGCACCATGTCGGCGGTTCGCGCTCGTTCCGCATCCTGTGGCTGCTGGAGGAGCTGGGGTTGGAATACGAGATCCGCCACTGGCGGCTCGATGACGGATCGACCCGCGCGGCGGAGTTCCTGGCCCTCTCGCCCACGGGCCGGGTGCCCGCGCTGGAAATCGACGGGCTCGCGATCTTTGAAAGTGCGGCGATCGTGCAATATCTGTGCGAACGCCACCCCCAGTCCGGGCTGGCCCCGTCCCCCGGCACCGCGCTGCGGGCGCGCTGGCTGGAATGGCTGGGTTTTGCCGAAACCCAGGCGGCGATTCTGGAACAGCTCAATATCCAGCACATCTTCCTGCGCCCGGCCGAGGCGCGCTCTCCCGTGCTGATGAAGCTGCTGGCGCGGCGGCTGGCCGCGACGATGCAGGTGCCCGAGGCCGCGCTGGCGGGGCAGGAGACGCTGTTGCAAAGCGGCTTTTCCGCCGCGGATGTGATGCTGGGCTTCAACCTGCCGGCGGTGTTCCGCTTCGTGCGGGCCGAAGGGTTCCCGCAGCTGGCCGCCTATGGCGCCCGGATGGCCAGGCGCCCGGCCTATCAGCGCGCCCTGGCCCGGGCGGGCGAGGACCGGCTTTATACCCGCGATTTCTATGAGGTGCCGGATGTCTGACGCCGTTGACATCGTCGAGATGGGCCCGCGCGACGGGTTGCAGAACGAAAAGCGCCTGATCGCCACCGCCGACAAGATCCGGCTGGTGGACATGCTCAGCCGGGCCGGCTTTCGCCGGATCGAGGTGACCAGCTTTGTCAGCCCGAAATGGGTGCCGCAGATGGCCGATGCGGCCGAGGTGCTGGCGGGGATGCAGCGCGCGCCGGGCATCCGCTATGCGGCGCTGACGCCGAACCTCAAGGGCTATCAGGCGGCGCGGGCGGCCGGGGCGGATGAGGTGGCGATCTTTGCCAGCGCCTCCGAAGGGTTCAGCCGGGCGAACCTCAATTGCTCCATCGCCGAAAGCCTGGAGCGCTTTGCCCCGGTGGCCGAGGCCGCGCGCGCCGACGGCATGCCGCTGCGGGGCTATGTCTCGGTGGTGACGGATTGCCCCTTTGACGGGCCGACCCCGCCGGCACAGGTGGCGCGGGTGGCGGCGGCGCTGCGGGCCATGGGCTGTTACGAGATCAGCCTGGGCGACACGATCGGCCATGGCACGCCCGCCACGATCCGCGCCATGCTGGAGGCGGTGCTGGCCGAAATGCCGGCATCCGCTCTGGCCGGGCATTACCATGATACGCAGGGTCGCGCGCTGGAGAATATCGAGGCGTCGCTGGCACTTGGCCTGCGCAGCTTTGACGCGGCGGTCGGGGGGCTGGGGGGCTGCCCCTATGCGCCGGGGGCGGCGGGCAATGTGGCGACCGAGGCGGTGGCCGCGCGGCTGGCGGCGCTCGGGTTTTCGACAGGGCTGGATGCGGCGGTGCTGGACGAGGCCGCGGCCTTTGCCCGGCGGCTGCGGTCGGGCTGATCCGATTTTTCGACGAAAAATCGGCGCCCGGCGGGGGCGAATGCGCAAGATGATGAGGTTGGCATGTTCGAGACGATCCTTCTTTCCACCGATGCGCGGGGCGTGGCGACGCTGCTGCTGAACCGCCCCGACAAGCATAACACCCTGTCGGCGCAGATGATCGCCGAACTGACCGAGGCGGCGGCCCTGCTGGGCGCCGATGAGGCCGTGCGCGTGGTGGTGCTGGCGGCGGCGGGCGAGAGCTTTTGCGCCGGCGGTGACCTGACCTGGATGAAGGCGCAGATCGAGGGTGGCGAGGCCGCGCGCCGCGCGGGGGCGATGGCGCTGGCGCGGATGCTACAGGCGCTCAACACCCTGCCCAAGCCGCTGATCGGCCGGGTGCAGGGCCAGGCCTATGGCGGCGGGCTGGGTATGATGTCGGTCTGCGATGCCTGTATCGGGGTCGAGGGCGCGCGGTTCGGCCTGACCGAGACGAAGCTGGGTCTGATCCCGGCGACGATCTCGCCCTATGTGGTGGCGCGGATCGGCGCGGCGGCGGCGCGGCGGCATTTCCTGTCGGCCCGCCTGTTTGGCGCGGAAGAAGCGCATCGCATCGGGCTTCTGGCGCAGGTCGCCGCGCCCGGCGATCTGGATGCGGCGGTGGCGGCGGAGGTGGCGCCGTTCCTGGCATGTGCGCCACGCGCGGTCGCGGCCTCCAAGCAGCTGGTGGCGCGGCTGACGCCCCCCATCGACGAGGCGGTGATCGCGGCCACGGTGGACCTGCTGATCGCCCGCTGGGAAGACCCCGAGGCGGCCGAGGGGATCGCGGCCTTTCTGGGCAAGCGCAAGCCCGACTGGGTGCGCTGAGACGCGCTGCCCGAGCAGGGCTGACGCGGTTGCGCCGTGCTGTCGGGCGGGTGTCGCGGGGCCGGGCGGTGCGGCGCGGGCGGGCGGCAATCCTTAGAGATTCCATTGGCTATCGCGGCGGCCCGGGGCCTTGCTCTGCGGCAAGCTGACACATCGGCACCGGGGAGGGCACTTCCTTCGGTGTGCAATTGCATACAATCAACGAAATCACGGTGTCTGCGCGGCATTTTCGTTCCGCCTTCGGTTGACCCGGCCAAAGGGCGAGAGTAAACGGAACTCAGCAACCATCCGCGCGCGCCGGGCGTTTCACGCCGATTGCCGCCAGCCGAAGGAGCCACCTGTGGACGGACTTCTCCGTGAATACCTTCCCATCCTCATCTTTCTGGCACTTGCGGTCGGCCTCGGCCTGGTGCTGATCCTGGCCGCCGTCGTGCTGGCGGTGCGCAACCCGGACCCCGAAAAGGTCTCGGCCTATGAATGCGGCTTCAACGCCTTTGACGATGCGCGGATGAAGTTCGACGTGCGCTTCTACCTCGTGTCGATCCTGTTCATCATCTTCGACCTCGAGGTCGCCTTCCTGTTCCCCTGGGCCGTGGCCTTTGGCGAGATGTCGATGGTCGGCTTCTGGTCGATGATGGTCTTCCTGGGCGTGCTGACCGTGGGCTTTGCCTATGAATGGAAGAAAGGGGCGCTGGAATGGGCGTGAGCACTTCGGCCAACCACGCGGCCAATGATCTGGACGCGGGCCTTGCCGCGATGAATCGCGACTTGCAGGACAAGGGGTTCCTGCTGACCACGACCGAGGACATCATCAACTGGGCGCGCACCGGCTCGCTGCACTGGATGACCTTCGGCCTGGCCTGCTGCGCGGTGGAGATGATGCACACCGCCATGCCGCGCTATGACGTGGAGCGGTACGGCTTTGCGCCGCGCGCCTCGCCGCGCCAGTCGGACGTGATGATCGTCGCGGGCACGCTGACCAACAAGATGGCGCCGGCCCTGCGCAAGGTCTATGACCAGATGCCCGAGCCGCGCTATGTGATCTCGATGGGCAGCTGCGCCAATGGCGGCGGCTATTACCATTACAGCTATTCGGTGGTGCGCGGCTGCGACCGCGTGGTGCCGGTGGATATCTATGTGCCCGGGTGCCCGCCCACGGCCGAGGCGCTGATGTATGGCATCCTGGCCTTGCAGCGGAAGATCCGCCGCACCGGCACGCTGGTCCGCTGAGGAGGGTCGAACATGTCCGAAGCGCTGAGCCAGCTGGCCGAACATCTGCAACTGAAACGCCCGCAGGCGGTGGTCGGCGTGTCGATCGCCCTGGGCGAGCTGACGGTGGAGGTGGCGCTGCCGCATCTGCTGTCTTTCGTCGATTTCCTGAAGACCGATCCGGCCTGCAAGTTCTCGACCCTGGTCGATATCACGGCGGTCGATCACCCGGAGCGCGTGGCGCGGTTCGACGTGATCTATCACCTGCTGTCGATGTATCAGAACCACCGCATCCGGCTGAAGGTCGCGGTGCGCGAAGATGACATGGTGCCGTCGATCATCGCCGTCCACCCTTCGGCCAACTGGTTCGAGCGCGAGGTGTTCGACATGTTCGGCATCCTGTTCTCGGGCCACCCGGATCTGCGGCGGATCCTGACGGATTACGGCTTCCGCGGCCATCCGCTGCGCAAGGATTTCCCGACCACCGGCTATACCGAAGTCCGCTATGACGAGGCGCTCAAGCGCGTGGTCTACGAGCCGGTGAAGCTGGTGCAGGAATACCGCCAGTTCGATTTCCTCTCGCCCTGGGAAGGCGCGCAATATGTGCTGCCCGGCGACGAGAAAGGGGCGGCCAAGTGAAGGAAGGCCTGAAGATCGGGGCAAGGGCGGAACAGCGCCTCAAGGTCGAGGAGCGGCACAGCGTGCGCGCGCTTTTCGCCCAGGAGGGCGCGTTCCCGGCCATGCCCGCGGTCTTTGCCACGGCCTATATGACCGGGCTGATGGAATGGGCCTGTGTCGAGGTGATCCGCCCGTTCTACGCGGACGGCGAGGACAGCCTTGGCATCCATGTCGATTTCAGCCACGTCGCGCCGACCCTGCCGGGGCAGGTGGTCACGGTGACGGCGGAATTGACCGGGATCGAGGGGCGCAAGTTCGACTTTCGCGTCTCGGCCCATGACGGGATCGACCTGATCGGCGAGGGGCGCCACCAGCGCGCGCTGATCGACACGACGAAATTCGCAAACCGGCTGGCGGCCAAAGGCGCCGCCGCGGGGCTGGAGGGCTGAGATGGACGGCGACATCCGCGTGAACACCTATGACGACGGCAGCCGCGATGCGGTGACGGGCGAACAGCAGATCCGCAATTTCAACATCAACTTTGGCCCGCAACACCCTGCGGCGCATGGCGTTTTGCGTCTGGTGCTGGAACTTGACGGCGAAATCGTCGAACGCTGCGACCCACATATCGGCCTGCTGCATCGCGGCACCGAAAAGCTGATGGAAAGCCGGACCTATCTGCAAAACCTGCCCTATCTGGACCGGCTGGATTATGTGGCGCCGATGAACCAGGAACATGCCTGGTGTCTGGCCATCGAAAAGCTGACCGGCACCGTGGTGCCGCGCCGGGCCTCGCTGATCCGGGTGCTTTATTCCGAAATCGGCCGCGTCCTGAACCACCTGCTGAACGTCACCACGCAGGCCATGGACGTGGGCGCGCTGACCCCGCCGCTCTGGGGGTTCGAGGAACGCGAAAAACTGATGGTGTTCTATGAGCGTGCCTGTGGCGCGCGTCTGCACGCCGCCTATTTCCGCCCCGGTGGCGTCCATCAGGATCTGCCGCCCGCGCTGATCGACGATATCGAGCAATGGGCCAACGAATTCCCGCGCGTGCTGGACGATATCGACGGGCTGCTGACCGAGAACCGCATCTTCAAGCAGCGCAATGCCGATATCGGCATCGTCACCGAGGAAGACATCCAGAACTGGGGCTATTCCGGTGTGATGGTGCGCGGATCGGGCCTCGCCTGGGATTTGCGCCGCGCGCAACCCTATGAATGCTATGACGAATTCGACTTCATGATCCCCGTGGGCAAGAATGGCGACTGCTATGACCGCTATCTCTGCCGCATGCAGGAAATGCGGGAATCGGTGAAGATCATCCATCAGGCCATCGCCAAGCTGCGCGCGCCGGAAGGCAAAACCGACGTGCTGGCGCGCGGCAAGCTGACCCCGCCCAAGCGCGGCGAGATGAAGACCTCGATGGAGGCGCTGATCCATCACTTCAAGCTTTATACCGAAGGGTTCCATGTGCCCGCCGGTGAGGCCTATGCCGCCGTGGAGGCGCCCAAGGGCGAATTCGGCGTCTATATCGTGGCCGATGGCACCAACAAACCCTATCGCGCCAAGCTGCGTGCGCCCGGGTTCCTGCATCTGCAATCCATGGACTACATCGCCAAGGGCCACCAGCTCGCCGATGTGGCCGCCATCATCGGCACGATGGATGTCGTGTTCGGGGAGATCGACCGCTAATGCTCCGCCGTCTGCATAAAGAACAGCCTGCCTCTTTCGCCTTCACGCCCGCCAATCTGGCATGGGCGCAGGGGCAGATTTCCAAATATCCCGAAGGCCGGCAGGCCAGCGCCATCATCCCGCTCTTGTTCCGCGCGCAGGAACAGGAGGGCTGGCTGACCCGCCCGGCGATCGAACATGTGGCCGACATGCTGGGCATGGCGCGGATCCGCGCGCTTGAGGTCGCGACCTTCTACTTCATGTTCCAGCTGCAACCCGTTGGCACCGTTGCGCATATCCAGATCTGCGGCACCACGTCCTGCATGATCTGCGGCGCCGAAGACCTGATCGCGGTCTGCAAGGAACTGATCTCGGCCCATCCGCATACGCTCTCGGAAGACGGCAAGTTTTCCTGGGAGGAAGTGGAATGCCTTGGGGCCTGCGCCAATGCGCCCATGGCCCAGATCGGCAAGGATTATTACGAAGACCTCAGCCCCGAACGCCTGCGCGAGATGATCGGCAAGTTCCGCGCCGGTGCCGTGCCGGTGCCGGGCTCGCAGACCGGGCGTTTCTCGTCGGAACCCGCCAAGGGCCTGACCGCGCTCAAGGAATTCGAATCCGGTCGCACCCAGTATAACGCTTCGGTGCAGCGCGCGGTGGATATCGGCGATACGGTCAAGCGCATCGACGGAACCGAAGTGCCGCTGCTGACGCCGTGGCGCGGCAAGGCCGCCCTGGCCGACAAGGCCGACGCCGCCCCGACCCCGGCGGCGGGCGGCATCGCGCCGCAGACCGCCGAGGCCCTGGCCACCGGCAAGCCCGAGGTGAAGGTCGCCAAACCCGCCGGCGTGGCCGAGGCCGCGCCCGGACAGAACACCGCCACCGGCGACAAGCCCGCGGGCGCCCGGCTGGCCGACAGCGTGCCGGAAGCCGCAGCCGGCACCGCCGAAGCGGCAAAACCGCAGGGCCTGATGGCCGCGCGCGAGGGCAAGGCCGACGATCTGAAACAGATCGAAGGCATCGGCCCGGCGCTGGAAAAGCTGTGCCATGAGCTTGGCATCTTCCATTTCGACCAGATCGCGCAATGGGGCGCGGCCGAAATCGCGTGGATGGACAGCAATCTCAAGGGCTTCCGGGGTCGCGTGACCCGCGACAAATGGGTGGCCCAGGCGAAGATCATCGTGACCGAGGGGCTGGACGCCTTTCTCGAGCGCGCGAAGACCAACGATTACTGAGGGCCGGGAATGAACGCCTCCTCCCCCGACAAGGACCGGCTGAAGCGCGAGGCGCGGATGGTGGCCTTTGTCATCGCGGGGACCATGCTGTTGTGGATGGGGGCGCAATGGATCGGCGGGACGGTGGGGCTTGAGGCCCGCTATGCCTTCCTGTTCGACCTGGCCGCACTGGCCGCGTTCTTCTGGGCGCTGGTCGTCACGTTTCAGATCTGGCGGCGGAACAAATCCGTCCACCGGGGCAATTGAGGGCAGAACATGCTGAAGGATCAGGACCGGATCTTTACCAACCTCTACGGGATGCATGACCGCAGCCTGAAAGGGGCCATGGCACGCGGCCATTGGGACAAGACCGCCGACCTGCTGGCGCTTGGCCGCGACGGCATCATCCAGATCATGAAAGACAGCGGCCTGCGCGGCCGGGGCGGCGCGGGTTTCCCGACCGGCATGAAATGGTCCTTCATGCCCAAGCAATCGGATGGGCGCCCGTCCTATCTGGTGGTGAATGCCGACGAATCCGAACCCGCGACCTGCAAGGACCGCGAGATCATGCGCCACGATCCGCATACGCTGATCGAAGGCTGTCTGGTCGCCGGTTTCGCCATGGGCGCGGTGGCGGCCTATATCTATATCCGCGGCGAATATGTCCGCGAGAAAGAGGCGCTTCAGGCCGCGATCGACGAATGCTATGACGCGGGTCTGATCGGAAAGAACGCCTGCAAGTCGGGCTATGATTTCGACGTCTACCTGCATCACGGGGCCGGCGCCTATATCTGTGGCGAGGAAACCGCGCTCCTGGAAAGCCTTGAGGGCAAGAAGGGCATGCCCCGGATGAAGCCGCCTTTCCCGGCGGGCTCGGGCCTTTACGGCTGCCCGACCACGGTGAACAACGTGGAATCCATCGCGGTGGCGCCCACCATCCTGCGTCGGGGTGCCGCCTGGTTCGCGAGCTTCGGCCGCCCGAACAATGCTGGCGTCAAGCTGTTTGCGATGTCGGGCCATGTGAACACGCCCTGCGTCATCGAGGAATCGATGTCGATCCCGATGAAGGAACTGATCGAAAAGCATGGCGGCGGCGTGCGCGGCGGGTGGAAGAACCTCAAGGCGGTGATCCCCGGCGGGGCGTCCTGCCCGGTGATCCCGGCCGACAAATGCGAAGACGCGATCATGGATTATGACGGGATGCGCGCGCTGCAATCCTCGTTCGGGACCGCCTGCATGATCGTGATGGATCAGCAGACCGACATCATCAAGGCGATCTGGCGGCTGGCCAAGTTCTTCAAGCATGAAAGCTGCGGCCAATGCACGCCCTGCCGCGAAGGCACCGGCTGGATGATGCGGGTGATGGACCGTCTGGTGCGCGGCGAGGCGGAGGTCGAGGAAATCGACATGCTGCTGAGCGTGACCAAGCAGGTCGAGGGTCACACGATCTGCGCGCTTGGCGATGCGGCGGCCTGGCCGATCCAGGGTCTGATCCGGCATTACCGCGAGGAAATCGAGGACCGCATCAAGGCCAAGAAGACCGGCCGCATGGGCGCGATGGCGGCGGAATAAGATGACCCTCAACCCCTTCATCCTGTCGGGCATGGCACTGGGCCTTTCGGCCTGTGTCGGCACGCCCGCACCGCAGGAAGGTGCCGCCGCGCAGGCGGGCGCCTTTGCGGTGATGCATGAAGGGGGCAGCTATCAGGCGCAGATTCTGGCCGGCGCGCCCGGCCATGCGCTGACCCGCGCCGGCGCGCAGGCCGTGCCGGGCATGACCGTGTCCGTGCAACCCCTTGCCATGGATCAAGGCCGCCGCGCCAAGGCCGTCGCCGCGGAGGCCTGCGCCCAGGCGCGCGGCCGGTTCCAGCCGCAGGCCGTGGGGCGCTTTGCCCAGGGCGCCTGGGTCTTTCAGGGGGGCTGCGCATGATGGATGGTTTCAGCCTTCTGCAAGGCATTCTCAGCCTGATCCAGACCGCCGCGCTGATCGGGCTGATGGTCGCGCTGTTCTACAAGGCCGGGCTGCGCGGCCCGGTGATGGCGACCGCCTTTCTGCCGCTGGTCGGCAGCGCGCTGAATACGATGCTGACGCCGATGCTGATGCGCGGCGACACCGACCCTTCGGTCTTTCTGCTGACCTTCCATCTGGTCAACGCGGTCTGCTACCTGACCCCGCTTCTGTTGCTGGTCGTGATGAAATGGCCAGCCCTCAATAACTCCCGCGCCAAAGTGGAGATCTTCAAGTGAGCAACCTCAAGAAAATCATCATCGACGGCATCGAGGTCGAGGTCGACGGCGCGATGACGATCATTCAGGCAGCCGAAGTCGCCGGGATCGAGATCCCGCGTTTCTGCTACCATGAGCGGCTCTCCATCGCGGGCAATTGCCGGATGTGTCTGGTCGAGGTCGTGGGTGGCCCGCCCAAACCCGCCGCCTCCTGCGCGATGCAGGTGCGTGACCTGCGCCCCGGCCCGAATGGCGAACCGCCGGTCGTGAAGACCAATTCGCCCATGGTCAAGAAGGCCCGCGAAGGGGTGATGGAGTTCCTGCTCATCAACCACCCGCTCGATTGCCCGATCTGCGACCAGGGCGGCGAATGCGATCTGCAAGATCAGGCCATGGCCTATGGCGTGGATTTCTCGCGCTACCGCGAACCCAAGCGCGCGAGCGAGAACCTGAACCTTGGCCCGCTGGTCAAGACCGAGATGACGCGCTGCATTTCCTGCACCCGCTGCGTGCGCTTCACCACCGAGGTGGCGGGCATCACCCAGATGGGCCAGACCGGGCGCGGCGAGGATAGCGAGATCACCTCCTATCTGAACATGACGCTGGATTCGAACCTTCAGGGCAATATCATCGACCTGTGCCCGGTCGGCGCGCTGACCTCCAAGCCCTATGCCTTTACCGCCCGTCCGTGGGAACTGACCAAGACCGAGTCGATCGACGTGATGGACGCGCTCGGGTCGAATATCCGCATCGACACCAAGGGCCGCGAAGTGATGCGCATCGTGCCGCGCAACCATGACGGCGTGAACGAGGAATGGCTGTCGGACAAGTCGCGTTTCATCTGGGACGGTCTGCGCCGTCAGCGGCTGGACACGCCCTATATCCGCGAGAATGGCCGCCTGCGGAAGGCAAGCTGGGCCGAGGCGCTGGCCGCCGCCGCCGCCGCGATGCGCGGCAAGAAGGTCACCGGGCTGGTGGGCGACCTTGTGCCGGTCGAGGCAGCGTACAGCCTGAAGACGCTGGTGGAATCGCTGGGTGGCACGGTGGAATGCCGCGTCGATGGCGCGCGTCTGCCGGCGGGCAACCGCGCGGCCTATGTCGGCACCGCCACGATCGAGGATATCGACGCCGCGCGCCAGATCCTGCTGATTGGCACCAATCCGCGCCAGGAGGCGCCGGTGCTGAACGCGCGTCTGCGCAAGGCCTGGACCAAGGGTGCCAATATCGGGCTGATCGGCGCGCCGGTCGATCTGACCTATGACTATGGCCATATGGGCGCCGACCGCGCCGCGCTGGCGCGGGTTGCCGAGTCCGACCTGTCGCGCTTCCGTGGGCAGAGGGGCATCGTGATCGTGGGGCAGGGCGCGCTGCGCGAGGCCGATGGCGCCGCCGTGCTGGCACTGGCGATGAAGATCGCTGCGGCGTCGGAATCGAAGCTGCTGGTCCTGCACACCGCCGCCGGGCGCGTGGGCGCGATGGATGTGGGCTGCGTGACCGAAGGCGGGCTGAAAGGCGCGACCGAAGGGGCCGAGGTGATCTATAACCTGGGCGCGGACGAGGTCGAAATCGACGCCGGCGCCTTCGTGATCTATCAGGGCAGCCATGGTGACCGCGGCGCGCATCGCGCCGACATCATCCTGCCGGGCGCCGCCTATACCGAGGAAAACGGCCTGTTCGTGAACACCGAAGGCCGCCCGCAACTGGCGCTGCGCGCCGGCTTTGCGCCGGGCGAGGCCAAGGAAAACTGGGCGATCCTGCGGGCGCTGTCGGCCGAGATCGGCTCGACCCTGGCCTGGGACAGCCTGGCGCAACTGCGCGCGCGCATCGTGGCCGCGCATCCGCATCTGGGCCGCATCGACGAGGTGGCCGCGAATGACGGCCCGGCCCTGCCGGTGGCGGCGCTTGGCAATGCGCCCTTCCTGCCGGCGGTCGGCGACTATTACCTGACCAATCCGGTCGCCCGCGCCTCCAGCCTGATGGGGGAATTGCAGGTGATGGCCAAGGCGCGGATCGACGCGCCGCTGGCGGCGGAGTGAACCGATGACGCAGCGCGCGCGCATCGCTGGCCTGATCACCGCCCTGGCGGTGCTGGCCGGCTGCGCGAGCGATGCGGGCAATGCGCCCCCGCGATCTGCCGCCTATGACGGGATCGAGACGATCCTGCTGGACGGCGAACTGGTGAATTTCCGCGTCTCGATGCGGAATGCCGGCGACAAGGGGGATGTGGAGGCCTATGCGCGCTGCGCGGCGGCCCAATATGCGCTGATCCGGGGGTTCGGGTTCGCGCGGCATGTGCGCACGACGGTTGCGCAGAACGGAAACGCTTGGCGGGGCGACGCGGTCTATGTGATCTCGGCCGCGCTGCCCCGGGGGGTCCGCACGATCGACGCCGAAGTGACGGTGCGCGATTGCGGGGCGCTCGGCATACCGACGATATGAGACTTGGGTTGAGGGACCAGAGGCAACATGGCTGAATTTCTGCAAACGGGTCTGGGGACGGCGCTGCTGATCGCGGCACAAAGTCTTCTGGTCATCGCCTTCGTGATGATCTCGCTCCTGTTCCTCGTCTATGGCGACCGCAAGATCTGGGCCGCGGTCCAGATGCGGCGGGGCCCGAACGTGGTGGGCGCTTTCGGTCTGCTGCAATCGGTGGCGGATGCGCTGAAATATGTGCTGAAAGAGGTGGTGATCCCGGCCGGCGCCGACCGCCCGGTGTTCTTCCTCGCCCCGATGCTGAGCTTTGTGCTGGCGATGATCGCCTGGGCGGTGATCCCGTTCAGCGACGGCTGGGTGCTGGCCAATATCAACGTGGCCATCCTTTACGTCTTCGCCATCTCCTCGCTGGAGGTGTATGGCGTGATCATGGGTGGCTGGGCCTCGAACTCCAAATACCCGTTCCTCGGCTCGCTGCGGTCGGCGGCGCAGATGATTTCCTATGAGGTCAGCCTGGGCCTGATTATCATCGGCATCATCATCTCCACCGGCTCGATGAACTTCTCGGCCATCGTGGCGGCGCAGAAGGGCGATTACGGGCTGCTGAACTGGTATTGGCTGCCGCATCTGCCGATGGTGGCGCTGTTCTTCATCTCGGCGCTGGCGGAAACCAACCGCCCGCCCTTCGATCTGCCCGAGGCGGAATCCGAACTGGTGGCGGGCTATCAGGTGGAATATTCCTCGACCCCGTTCCTGCTGTTCATGGCGGGCGAATATATCGCCATCTTCCTGATGTGCGCGCTGATCTCGCTCTTGTTCTTCGGTGGCTGGCTGTCGCCGATCCCGGGTCTGCCGGACGGGGCGTTCTGGATGGTCGCCAAGATGGCGTTCTTCTTCTTCCTGTTCGCCATGGTGAAGGCGATCGTGCCGCGTTATCGCTATGACCAGCTGATGCGCATCGGCTGGAAGGTGTTCCTGCCGCTGTCGCTGGCCTGGGTGGTGATCGTGGCGTTCCTTGCAAAATACGAAGTGCTTGGCGGCCTCTGGGCACGCTGGACCATCGGAGGCTGACATGGGCCAACAACGCGCCATCGACTTCAACCGCGCCGCGAAATACTTTCTGCTGGTGGATTTCATCAAGGGCTTCGGCCTGGGGCTGAAGTATTTCTTCGCGCCGAAGGCCACGCTGAACTACCCGCATGAAAAGGGGCCGCTCTCGCCCCGCTTCCGCGGCGAACACGCGCTGCGCCGCTATCCCAATGGCGAGGAACGCTGCATCGCCTGCAAGCTGTGCGAGGCGGTCTGCCCGGCGCAGGCGATCACCATCGACGCCGAACCGCGCGAGGACGGCTCGCGTCGCACCACGCGCTATGACATCGACATGACCAAATGCATCTATTGCGGCTTCTGTCAGGAAGCCTGCCCGGTGGATGCCATTGTCGAGGGGCCGAATTTCGAATTCGCCACCGAAACCCGCGAGGAGCTTTACTACACCAAGGAAAAGCTTCTGGATAACGGCGCCCGCTGGGAAGCCGAGATCGCCCGCAACCTCGAGCTTGACGCGCCCTATCGGTGATCCCCATGCATGAAGACTTCACCAAACTTTTCAAGTCGATGATGGAGCAGGGCCAGGAGATGGTCCGCGCCTTCAATCCGGCGCTTGAGAACCTTTCGGTGAAGGGAATGGAGACCTTCATCCCCACCATGACGAAAGACATGATGGAGATGTGGTTCGGCAAGACCTTCAACCGCGAGGGGCTGGATGCCAAGACCCGGCTTCTGGTCACCATCGCGGCGCTGACCGTTCTGGGCGCCCATGCCGAGCCGCAGCTGAAGCTGGCGGTGCGGCACGCGCTGGAGGCGGGGGCGACCCAACGCGAGATCGCCGAGGTGATCTGGCAGATGAGCATGTTCGGCGGCCTGCCCGCCATGCAGAAGGCGCTTGAGATGGCTCAGGCGGTTTTTGCGGAAACCGAGGAGAAAGCGCCATGAGCGTTGCGGATATCGCCTTTTATTGCTTCGCCGTGGTGACGGTGGCGGCGGGCCTGATGGTCACCGTATCGCGCAACCCGGTGCATTCGGTGCTGTGGCTGATCCTGGCCTTCCTGTCTTCGGCGGGGCTGTTCGTGCTGCTGGGCGCGGAATTCGTCGCGATGCTCTTGATCATCGTCTATGTCGGCGCGGTGGCGGTGCTTTTCCTGTTCGTCGTCATGATGCTGGACGTGGATTTCGCGGAACTGAAGGGCGAAATGGCCCGCACCATGCCGCTGGCCCTGTTGATCGGGGTCATCATCATCCTGCAATTCGCCATGGCCTATGCGGCCTGGGTGCAGGCCGATGGCGCGCTTGGCCTGCGTCAGGCGGTGACGCCGGATGCCGCGCAGGTGGAAAACACCAAGGCGCTTGGCCTGCTGATCTATGACAAATACCTCTACCTGTTCCAGGCCTCGGGCCTTGTGCTGCTGGTCGCCATGATCGGCGCCATCGTGCTGACGCTGCGCCACCGCAAGGACGTGAAGCGCCAGAACGTGCTGCACCAGATGTGGCGCGACCCGGCCAAGGCGATGGAGCTGAAGGACGTTAAACCGGGGCAGGGGCTCTGACATCTCAGAGGGGCGCAGCCTGATGCGCCCCCAATCGCGGGCCTGTCTCGCAAGCAGAACAATTACGGGCAAACACCCGGAGGGACGAGAATGGTAGGACTGGAACATTACCTGACGGTGGCGGCGGCCTTGTTCGTCATTGGCATCTTCGGCATCTTCCTCAACCGGAAGAACGTGATCGTCATCCTGATGTCGATCGAGTTGATGCTGCTGTCGGTCAACATCAACCTCGTCGCCTTTTCCAGCTTCCTGGGCGATCTGGTGGGGCAGGTCTTCACCATGTTCGTGCTGACCGTGGCGGCGGCCGAGGCGGCGATCGGCCTTGCGATCCTGGTGAGCTTCTTCCGCACCCGCGGCACCATCGACGTCGAAGACGCCAACGTGATGAAAGGCTGAACGCATGGCCACGATCATTCTTCTTGCGCCCCTGGTCGGCGCCCTGATCTGCGGCTTCGGCTGGCGCTTCATCGGTGAAAAGGCCGCGCAGGTCTTTACCACCTCGATGATCTTCCTCGCCGCCGCGCTGAGCTGGATCATCTTCCTGACCTTCGACGGCACCACCCAGCACATTCACCTGCTGACCTGGATCCAGTCGGGCAGCCTCGATACCGAATGGGCGATCCGGCTGGACCGGCTGACCGCGATCATGCTGGTCGTGGTGAACTCGGTCTCGGCGCTCGTGCATCTCTACAGTTTCGGCTACATGGCGCATGACGACAACTGGCACGAGGGCGAGCATTACAAGGCGCGCTTCTTCGCCTATCTGTCCTTCTTCACCTTTGCCATGCTGACGCTGGTGACCAGCGACAACCTGGTGCAGATGTTCTTCGGCTGGGAAGGGGTGGGGGTCGCCTCCTATCTGCTGATCGGCTTCTACTACCGCAAGCCGAGCGCGAATGCCGCCGCGATGAAGGCCTTCATCGTGAACCGGGTCGGCGATTTCGGCTTTGCCCTGGGGATTTTCGGTCTGTTCTTCCTGACCGACTCGATCCGCTTTGACGATGTGTTTGCCGCCGCGCCGCAGCTTGCGGAAACCAGCCTGAGCTTCCTGTGGGGCGAATGGAATGCCGCGAACCTGATCGGGGTGCTGCTGTTCATCGGCGCCATGGGCAAATCGGCGCAGCTGGGCCTGCACACCTGGCTGCCCGACGCGATGGAAGGCCCGACGCCCGTTTCGGCGCTGATCCACGCCGCGACCATGGTGACGGCGGGGGTGTTCCTCGTCTGCCGCATGTCGCCGCTTTACGAATTCGCGCCGAGCGCGCTGGCTTTCATCACCGTGCTGGGGGCGACCACCGCCTTTGTCGCGGCGACGATCGGCCTGGTGCAGAACGACATCAAGCGCGTGATCGCCTATTCCACCATGTCGCAGCTTGGCTACATGTTCGTGGCCGCCGGCGTGGGCGTCTATTCGGTCGCGATGTTCCACCTGTTCACGCATGCCTTCTTCAAGGCGATGCTGTTCCTTGGCGCCGGTTCGGTGATCCATGCGACGCATCACGAACAGGACATGCGCAATTATGGCGGCCTGCGGAAGAAGATCCCGCTGACCTTCTGGGCGATGATGATCGGCACGCTGGCCATTACCGGCGTGGGCATCCCGCTGACGCATTTCGGCTTTGCCGGTTTCCTGTCGAAGGATGCGGTGATCGAAAGCGCCTGGGTCGGCTCGCATTACGCCTTCTGGCTGCTGGTCGTCGCGGCCTGCTTCACCAGCTTCTATTCCTGGCGGCTGATGTTCCTGACCTTCTATGGCGAAAGCCGCGCCCATGCGAACGGGCACGGGCATGGCCATGGTCACGGGCATGACGATCACGGCCATGGCGATCATGAGCCGCATGAAAGCCCGATGATCATGCTGATCCCGCTGGGGGTGCTGGCGCTTGGCGCGGCCTTCTCGGGGATGCTGTGGTATAACGTCTTCTTCGGCGACGAGGCCAAGATGCGTGCCTGGTTCGGGATGGAGGCCGCGGTGGAACATGCCGTCGCCGAGGGCGAGCATGCCGCTGCCCCCGCCGCCGAGGGTCATGCCGCCCCGGCCGAGGCTGCGACCGAGGGCCATGCCGCCCCGGCTGCGGATGCCGCGACCGAAGGCCATGCCACCCCCGCCGCCGAGGCGCATGCCGCCGTCGCGCCGAAAGGGGCGATCTATCTGGGCGCCGACAATCACATGATCCATGCCGCGCATGGCGTGCCGACCTGGGTCAAGGTCTCGCCCTTCATCGCGATGCTGATCGGCCTGTTCACCGCCTGGATGTTCTACATCAAGAACCCCAGCCTGCCCAAACGCCTGGCCGCGGCGCAGCGTCCGCTCTACGAATTCCTGCTCAACAAGTGGTATTTCGACGAGCTGTATAACGCGATCTTCGTGGTGCCGGCGCGCTGGCTTGGCAACTTCCTGTGGAAGAAGGGCGATGGCAAGGTCATCGACGGCTCCATCAACGGGGTTGCCATGGGCCTGGTGCCGATGGTCACCCGTCTCGTGAACCGGGCGCAGTCCGGCTACATCTTCCACTACGCTTTCGCCATGGTGCTGGGCATCGCTGCCCTGATCACCTGGATGTCGCTCTCGGGGGGCGCGCACTAATGGAATACGTCCTTTCCATCATCACCTTCACCCCGGCGGTGGCCGCGCTGATCCTTGCGCTGTTCCTGCGCGGGAATGACGCGGCGGCGCAGCGGAATGCCAAATGGGTGGCGCTGGTCGCCACGACCGCGACCTTCCTCGTGTCGCTGACCATCCTGTCGCGTTTCGACCCGGCCAATACCGGCATGCAGTTCGTCGAAGAGGCGGACTGGATCCTCGGCCTGAAATACAAGATGGGCGTGGACGGGATCTCGGTCCTGTTCGTCATGCTGACCACCTTCCTGATGCCGATCACCATCGCCGCCTGCTGGGAGGTGGAGCATCGCACCAAGGAATACATGATCGCTTTCCTGCTGTTGGAAACGCTGATGCTCGGCGTGTTCTGTGCGCTGGATCTGGTGCTGTTCTACCTGTTCTTCGAGGCCGGCCTGATCCCGATGTTCCTGATCATCGGCATCTGGGGCGGCAAGGAACGCATCTATGCGGCGTTCAAGTTCTTTCTCTATACCTTCCTCGGCTCGGTGCTGATGCTGGTGGCGATGATCTTCATGTATGTGGATGCCGGCACGACCGACATCCCCTCGCTGATGAACCATACCTTCGCCTCTGACACGCTGTCGCTGGGCGGGTTCCAGATCGTCGGCGGCATGCAGACGCTGCTTTTCCTGGCCTTCTTTGCCAGCTTCGCGGTGAAGATGCCGATGTGGCCGGTGCATACCTGGCTGCCCGATGCCCACGTTCAGGCGCCGACCGCCGGGTCGGTGGTGCTGGCGGCGATCCTGCTGAAGATGGGGGGCTATGGCTTCCTGCGCTTCTCGCTGCCGATGTTCCCGGTGGGGGCCGATGCGATGTCGGGCCTCGTGCTGTGGATGTCGGCCATCGCCATCGTCTATACCTCGCTGGTGGCGCTGGCGCAGAGCGACATGAAGAAGCTGATCGCCTATTCCTCGGTCGCGCATATGGGCTATGTCACCATGGGCATCTTTGCCGCGAACCAGCAGGGCATCGACGGCGCCATCTTCCAGATGCTGTCGCACGGTTTCATCTCGGGCGCGCTGTTCCTTTGCGTCGGCGTGATCTATGACCGGATGCACACGCGCGAGATCGACGCCTATGGCGGGCTTGTCATCCGCATGCCGGCCTATGCGCTGGTCTTCATGTTCTTTACCATGGCCAATGTCGGCCTGCCGGGCACCTCGGGCTTCATCGGGGAATTCCTGACGCTGATGGGCATCTTCCAGGTCAATACCTGGGTGGCCGCGGTGGCGACGTCGGGGGTGATCTTCTCGGCGGCCTATGCGCTCTGGCTATATCGCCGGGTGGTGTTCGGCGACCTCATCAAGGAGGCGCTGAAATCCATCACCGACATGACCACGCGGGAGCGGGCGATCTTTGCGCCGCTGGTGGTGATGACCCTGCTTCTTGGAGTCTATCCGTCGCTGGTGACCGATATCATCGGCCCGTCGGTGGAAACGCTTGTGACCAACTACAAAGCCGCGCTGCCTGTCGTTGCCGACATGGCCGAAGCGGCCTCGCATTGAGGGGCCAGAGCCATGACCGGCACTGATTTCAACATCGTCCTGCCCGAGGTTCTGCTGGCCGTCTATGCCATGGCGGCGCTGCTGTTCGGCGTCTATACCGGCAAGGACAAGCTGACCGGGGCGCTCACCTGGGCCACCGCCGCGCTGTTCGTGGTGCTGGCCTTCTGGATCGGCGTGAATGGCGAGGGCGAGCGGACCGCCTTTGGCGGGCTGTTCAACGATGACCCCTTTGCGCGCTATGCCAAGGTGACCATCCTTCTGTCGGCGGCGGCGGTTCTGGTGATCAGCCTCGATTACCTGGTGCGGCGCGGGCTGGCGCGGTTTGAATACCCGATCCTCATCACGCTGTCGGTTGTCGGCATGATGATGATGGTTTCCGCGGGCGATCTGATGGCGCTCTATGTCGGGCTGGAGCTGCAATCGCTCGCGCTTTACGTCGTGGCCTCGTTCCGCCGCGACAGCGCGAAATCGACCGAGGCGGGGCTGAAATATTTCGTTCTGGGGTCGATGTCCTCGGGGCTGCTGCTGTATGGCGCCTCGCTGACCTATGGCTATGCCGGCACCACGCTGTTCTCGGGCATCCTGTCCACGCTGCATCATGGCGCGCCGCTGGGCCTGCTGTTCGGGCTGGTCTTCATGCTTTCGGGCCTGGCGTTCAAGGTTTCGGCGGCGCCCTTCCACATGTGGACGCCGGATGTCTATGAAGGGTCGCCGACGCCGGTGACGGCTTTCTTCGCGACCGCGCCCAAGGTGGCCGCGATGGGGCTGTTCGCGCGGCTGGCGCATGACGCCTTTGGCGCAATCCCGGGCGACTGGAGCCAGGTGATCGCCGTTCTGGCGGTGCTGTCGATGTTCATCGGCGCCATTGCCGCGATCGGGCAGCGCGACATCAAGCGCCTGATGGCCTATTCCTCCATCGCCCATATGGGCTATGCCCTGATGGGTCTGGCGGCGGGCACCGCGCTTGGCGTGCAGTCGATGCTGGTCTACATGGCGATCTACGTCACGATGAATATCGGCACCTTCGCCTTCATCCTGTCGATGGAACGCGATGGCCAGCCGGTGTCGGATATCGCGTCGCTCAACATGTTCTCCAAGCGTGAGCCGCTCAAGGCGCTGGCGCTTCTGGTCCTGATGTTCAGCCTCGCGGGCGTGCCGCCGATGGTGGGCTTTTTCGGCAAGTTCTATGTGCTGAAGGCCGCGCTGGATGCCGGGCTGGGCTGGCTGGCGATTGCCGGGGCCGTGGCCTCGGTCATCGGTGCCTTCTACTATCTGCGCATCGTCTATTTCATGTATTTCGGTCAGGAATCCGAAGGAC
The DNA here is from genome assembly GCF_008271655.1 of Gemmobacter caeruleus. Classification (GTDB taxonomy): domain Bacteria; phylum Pseudomonadota; class Alphaproteobacteria; order Rhodobacterales; family Rhodobacteraceae; genus Gemmobacter; species Gemmobacter caeruleus. Next base: position 123,592 of record NZ_VKKX01000051.1, on the reverse strand, counting down.
TGGAAAGCCGGATGAGCCCGGCGCAATGGGTGGCGCTGGTGGGCGTTGCGGTGATCATGGTGCTGGGCGCGGTGAACCTGCTGGGCATCGACCCCGCCGCAGCCGTGGCGGCCGAAGCCCTTGTCCGCTGACCCGCTTTGGCCCGAGGGCGTGGCGCGCCACGTCCTCGACCGGGTGGACAGCACCAATGCGCATGCGATTTCCCTCGCGCCGGGCCTGACAGGTCCGGCGTGGGTCATTGCGGGGGAACAGACCGCGGGGCGGGGGCGGCGCGGCCGGCCCTGGATCAGCCCGCGCGGCAATTTCTATGGCAGCCTGATCCTGCGCCCCGAAGGCCCGGCCGATCAGGTCGCGCTTTACAGCTTTGTCGCCGCGCTCGCGCTGCGCGATGCCTGTGTGGCGCTGACCGATCTGCCGGCGGCGTTCAGCCTGAAATGGCCCAATGACGTGCTGCTGAATGGCGGCAAGCTGGCGGGGATCCTGCTGGAAAGCAGCGGTGTTGCGGGCCGGGTCAGCCATCTGGTGATCGGGATCGGCGTCAACCTGATCGGCGCCCCGCCGGTCGAGGCGGTGGAGCCGGGCGCGGTGCCGCCGGTCAGCCTGCTGGCAGAGACCGGGCTGCGCATCGCGCCCGAGCGGTTCCTGACCCATCTTGCCGCCGCTTTTGCCCATTGGCAGGGGGTGCTGGAAACTGGGGGCTTTGCGCCGATCCGTGCCGCCTGGCTCGACCATGCCGCCCGTCTGGGCGAGGTGATCCGCGCCCGCACCGGCCAGACCGAAAGGCGCGGCCGGTTCGAGACCATCGACGCCAGCGGCGCGCTGGTGCTGAATATCGACGGACGGCGCGAGGCGATCCCCGCCGCCGATGTGTTCTTCTGAGGGGGGGCGCCCATGCTGCTGGCCATTGATTGCGGCAATACCAACACGGTCTTTTCCATCTGGGACGGCGCGCGTTTCATCGCCACCTGGCGTATCGCTACCGATCACAAGCGCACGGCGGACGAATATTACGTCTGGCTGCAATCGCTCATGGTGCTGAAAAAGCTGGATACGACGATTACCGAGGCGATCATCTCCTCGACCGTGCCGCGGGTGGTGTTCAACCTGCGCGTCCTGTGCAACCGCTATTTCGATTGCCGGCCCTATGTGGTGGGCAAGCCGGGCTGCGAATTGCCGGTGGCGCCGCGCGTCGATCAGGGCACCACGGTCGGCCCCGACCGGCTGGTCAATACCGTGGCGGGCTTTGATCGCCATGGCGGCAATCTGGTGGTGGTGGATTTCGGCACCGCGACCACCTTTGACGTGGTCGATGTCGATGGCGCCTATATCGGCGGCGTCATCGCGCCGGGCGTGAACCTGAGCCTTGAGGCGCTGCATATGGCGGCAGCGGCGCTGCCGCATATCGACATTGCCCGCCCCGCCAGCGCCATCGGCACAAATACGGTGGCCTGTATGCAGGCCGGGGTGTATTGGGGATATATCGGCCTCGTCGAAGGCATCGTGCGGCAGATCCGGGCCGAGCGCGAAAGCCCGATGAAGGTCATCGCGACCGGGGGCCTTGCCCCATTGTTCCAGCAGGGAACCGATCTATTTGACTCGGTGGAGGACGATCTGACCATGCATGGTCTTGTCCTGATCCACCGCTACAACAAGGAACTGGAAACCGCATGAGCGTGAAGAACCGCCTGATCTATCTGCCCCTGGGGGGTGCCGGCGAGATCGGGATGAACACCTATGTCTATGGCTACGGCCCCGAGGATCGCGAGCGGTTGATCGTGGTCGATCTGGGCGTGACCTTTGCCGACATGGACACCACGCCGGGCGTCGATCTGATCATGGCCGATATCTCCTGGCTGGAGGCGCGGGCCGACCGGATCGAGGCGATCTTCATCACCCATGCGCATGAGGATCACATCGGCGCGCTTGGCCATCTGTGGCCCAAGCTGAAAAAACGGGTCTATGCCCGGCGCTTTACCGCCGCCATTGGTCGCCTGAAATTCGAGGAACAGGGCCATCCGACCGATGTGATCCACACGGTCGAGCCGCGGCCCACCGTGGTCGAGGCCGGGCCGTTCCGGGTGCAATTCGTGCCGCTGGCGCATTCGATCCCCGAAAGCTCGGCGCTGATTATCGACACGCCGGCCGGTCGCATCCTGCATTCGGGCGATTTCAAGCTGGACCCGACCCCGATCGTCGGCGAGGGCTGGGATGAGGCCGCCTTCCGCGCCATTGCCGACGAGACGCCGATCAAGGCGCTGATGTGCGATTCGACCAATGTCTTTTCGCCCCATCCCGGCCGGTCCGAGGCGACCTTGGCCGACCCGATCCACGGGCTGATCGCCAATGCCGGCGGCATGGTGGTGGCGACGACCTTTGCCTCCAACGTGGCGCGGCTCAAGACGCTGGCCGAGGCGGGGCGCGCGGCGGGGCGGTCGGTCTGCCTCTTGGGCCGCGCGATGCAGCGCATGGTCAAGGTGGCGCAGGAAACCGGCGTGCTGACCGATTTCCCGAATGTCATCCCGTCGGAACAGGCGGCCGAGGTTTCGCGCCAGAATCTGATGCTGATCGTGACCGGCAGCCAGGGTGAACGCCGCGCCGCCACCGCGCAGCTCAGCCGTGGCAAGTATCTCGGGCTGGAGCTGAAAGAGGGCGATCTGTTCCTGTTCTCGTCCAAGACCATTCCGGGCAATGAACGCGATGTGCTGCGCATCATGAACGCCTTTTCGGAAATGGGCGTGGATGTGGTCGATGATACCGGCGGGCGCTATCACGTCTCGGGCCATGCCAACCGCCCGGATCTGGAGCTGATGCACCAGGTCTTGCGGCCGCAGATGCTGATCCCGATGCATGGCGAACACCGCCACCTGCGCGAGCATGTGAAGCTGGGCGAGGCGCGCGGCATTCCGGGCGAGATCGCGACCAATGGCATGATGATCGACCTGACCGGCGATGTGCCGGAAGTGGCCGAATATATCGAGACCGGGCGGCTGTATCTGGACGGGTCGGTGCTGATCGGCGCGATGGACGGGGTGATCCGCGACCGGATCCGCATGGCGCTGAACGGTCATGCCATGGTGAACGTCATCCTGGACGAGGAAGATGCGCCGCTGGGCGAGGCCTGGGTGGAGCTGATGGGCCTGCCCGAGGTCGGCAAGCGCGGGCAGGGTCTGGCCGAGCTGATGGAGGCCGAGATCACCGAATTCCTCGACCGCGCGCCGGCCAAGGTCATGCGCGACGATGACAAGCTGGACGAGGCGCTGCGCCGCATCCTGCGTCAGGTCGCGGTGGAGGAGATCGGCAAGAAACCCGAGGTGACTGTGGTGGTCAGTCGTCTGGCGGTGGAATAGAGGGGCGACCGCGCCCCCACAAAACCAAAGGGGCGCCCGAGGGCGCCCCTTTTTCATGCGGCAACCGGGCGGATCATTCCGGCTCGGCCACGCTTTCCAGTTCCGGCGCCTCATCGGCGGTTTCGGTCGCAGGACGCGCCTTCAGCTTGAAGCTGCGCAGGATGAAATCGGGGACGTGGTCGCCCATGCCGACCACGCGGTCGTCGCGGTCATGGCGGCGGCGATCGTCACGACGATCGTCGCGGCGGTCTTCGCGACGTTCCTCGCGGTGGTGATGGCCGTGGGGGGCGGTGCCGTGGGTATGGATCTGCGGCTTGGGCGCGCGGTCTTCCCGGCGCTCCTCGCGCCGATCTTCGCGCCGGTCTTCACGGGGCGCGGCCTCACGCCGATCTTCACGCCGATCCTCGCGGGGGGCCTCGGCGGTGTCGCGCGACTCGCGGTTCTCGCGGGCTTCGCGCGCCGGTTTGCCACGGCCCTTCGGCCCACGCTCATCGCGGCGCTCCGACCGTTCGCGCGGCTCGGGCAGGGCAAAGCCCTCGGGCAGCGATCCGCGCGGGATCGTCTGTTTCACCAGATTCTCGATATTGGTCAGGTATTTCTCATCCGACGGGGTCGAGATGGAAAAGGCCTTGCCCTTGCGCCCGGCGCGGCCGGTGCGGCCGATGCGGTGGACGTAATCCTCGGGATGCGACGGCAGGTCAAAGTTGAACACATGGCTGACCGAGGGGATGTCCAGCCCGCGCGCCGCCACATCCGAGGCGACCAGCAGCTGCAACGACCCGTCGCGGAACCCGTCCAGCGTCTTCATCCGCTGGCTCTGATCCAGGTCACCATGAATCGGCGCCGCGTTGAAACCGTGCGATTTCAGCGATTTGGCGACGACATCCACATCCATCTTGCGATTGCAGAAGATGATGGCATTGGTGCAGGTCTCGCCCTCGGCCTGGATGAGCGCGCGCAGCACGGCGCGCTTTTCGGCAAAGCTGCGGTCCTTGCGGCTGGGGGTGAATTGCACCAGCGCCTGTTCGATGGTCTCGGAGGTGGTGGATTGGCGCGCCACCTCGATCTTGGCGGGGTTCGACAGGAAGGTCGAGGTGATCCGCTCGATCTCGGGCGCCATGGTGGCCGAGAAGAAGAAGGTCTGACGGGTGAAGGGGGTCAGGCTGAAGATGCGTTCGATATCGGGGATAAACCCCATGTCGAGCATGCGGTCGGCCTCGTCCACCACCATGATCTGCACGCCGGTCAGCAGCAGCTTGCCGCGTTCGAAATGATCAAGCAGCCGGCCCGGCGTCGCGATCAGCACATCGACGCCGCGGTCGATCAGCTTGTCCTGTTCGCCAAAGGCCACGCCGCCGATCAACAGCGCCTTGGTCAGCTTGGTATGCTTGGCATAGGTGTCAAAGTTTTCGGCAACCTGCGCGGCCAGTTCGCGCGTCGGGCACAGCACCAGGCTGCGCGGCATGCGGGCGCGGGCGCGGCCCTTGCCCAGCAGCGTGATCATCGGCAGCGAGAAGCTGGCGGTCTTGCCTGTGCCAGTCTGGGCGATGCCCAGCACGTCGCGGCCTTCAAGCGCATGGGGGATGGCCTGGGCCTGAATGGGGGTGGGCGTTTCATAGCCCGCTTCGGAAACGGCTTGCAGCACACGCGGGTCGAGCGCGAGATCGGAAAATTTGGTCATCAGCGTCCTGTGTCGGCGGGATCGGCCCGCGATAGGGTCTATGGGACGCAACTGTTCCGGGCGCCCCGGCGTCTTGGCCCATCCGGGCCGCCTTTGGCCGTTAGCGGATATGCGCGCCCGCGTCAAGTCACAGCGCGGAAACAATGGGCTAGAGATAGTCGCTGAGCGGCCCCAGCAGCGGCACATGCCCCTCGAATTTCAGGCAATCGCGGCGCAGGGCGCGCATTTCGGGATCGTCCATCAGGATCACGAATTTCTCCTTGTGCAGCGCGATGGATTGCCGCCGCAGCCGCATCAGCCGCCCGCCCGAGGCCTCGTCCAATGCGCGCATCCGCGCGACGATACGCGGCAGAAAGCGGGTGATCGACAGATCCTCCACATAATTGCGGTTGCGATGCGCCCAGTAGCGCAGGCCGACATCGCGGTCGTCATTATGCGCCGAGCCGCGCTGCGTCTTGACGAGGAAACTGTCGAGATCGCGCACGATGTAATGGTTGATCTGCGCCAGCGCCTGCCCGCCCGGATCGGTGGAGTTGTAGTTGCGCACCTGATAGCGGTCGAGCGGCAGGCCCGAGCCATTGACCACCCGCAGGCCGGCAAAGGGTTCCTCTGCCTCGGGCGGCTTGTGGATGCCGGGGCGGCTGAAGGGGCCGGGGCGGAACAGCGCCTTGTAGGCGTTGAAATGTTCGTCATCGGCCATGACGTAATCGGCCATGGTAAAGCGTTCGGACTGGAGCTGATAGCCCTGCATCTTGCGCCCGCCATGGCCGAACAGCCGCCAGTTCACCATCATCAGGTCGAAATCCGGGGCGGCGGCGATCAGGTCGGCCAGGGTGCCGTCGCCGGTCTTGACCACCAGCATCTCGTCCAGATCAAGCGCCATGACCAGATCGGCGGCCTGATATTCGGGCAGGTCGGCCGCGCGGGTATAGGCCTTGACTTGATGCGCGCCGCGCCGAGCAGGGTTGCGGAAATACTGGATCGCCCCGAGATCGGCCAGACAGCGGGCGATTTCCGGGGTCAGGTCATCGGAATCGTTCTGGAAAAGCGCGATATCGGTGAAGCCGAGTTCCAGGTGATGCGCCACCCATTCGAGGATATGGGGGCCTTCATTCTTGGCGGTGCCCACCAGAAACGCACGCGGACCGGAAAGCGGGGCAGACATCGGACCTCCTGTCACCTGTGCGGATTAGACCGCAGCGCGCCCGGAAGGGCAAGCGGGGGCGCGAGGGGCACGGACGCCGGAGGGGTTTTGCACCCCTCCGGACCTCCCCGCAGGATATTTTTGAACAGATGAAGGGGAGGCGGGCGCCGCCTCAGGCCATCATTTCCTTGGTGGCGGTCAGCCGCAGGTCGGGATAGTCGCGCTGGACGCGGTCGATATCCCATTGCAGGCGGGTCAGGAACACGGCGTCGCCGTCGTGATCCTCGGCCATGTGGCCCTTGTTGACCGCGATCAGCTTTTCCATCTCGGCCTTGGGGCCGGCGACCCAGCGGGCGGAATTGAACTGGCTGGGTTCAAAGCGGACGGGCAGGCCGTATTCCTGTTCGATCCGGCTGGCCAGCACGTCGAATTGCAGCGCGCCGACCACGCCCACGATGAAGCCCGAGCCGATCATGGGTTTGAACACCTTGGCGGCGCCTTCCTCGGCGAATTGCATCAGGGCCTTTTCAAGATGCTTGGCCTTCATCGGGTCGCCCGCGCGCACGCCTTGCAGCAATTCGGGGGCGAAGGAGGGGATGCCGGTGAAGCGCAGCTTTTCGCCCTCGGTCAGCGCGTCGCCGATGCGGAGCTGTCCGTGATTGGGGATGCCGATGATGTCGCCCGCCCAGGCCTCTTCGGCCAGTTCACGGTCGGCGGCAAGGAACAGCACCGGGTTCGACACCGCCATGGGTTTGCCCGTGCGGACATGGGTCAGCTTCATGCCGCGTTCGAAATGGCCCGAGGCGAGGCGCAGGAAGGCCACGCGGTCGCGGTGCTTGGGGTCCATATTGGCCTGCACCTTGAACACAAAGCCGGTGACCGGGCTTTCCTCGGGGCCGACCTTGCGGCCGGCCGTGGGTTGCGGTTGCGGTTCGGGGCCGAAATTGCCGATCCCGTCCATCAGTTCCTTGACGCCGAAGGAATTGATCGCCGAGCCGAACCAGATCGGCGTCATATGGCCTTCGAGAAAGGCCTTGCGATCGAAGGCGGGCAGCAATTCGCGCGCCATTTCCAGTTCTTCGCGCAGTTTGGCAAGCAGCGCGGCGGGCACATGTTCGGCCAGTTTCGGGTCGTCGAGGCCCTTGATTTCCAGGCTTTCGGCGACGCGGTTGCGATCGGCGCGGTCCATCAGTTCCAGCCGGTCGTTCAGGATGTCGTAGCAGCCGAGGAAATCGCGGCCCGAGCCGATGGGCCAGCTGGCGGGCGAGACGTCGATGGCCAGGTTTTCCTGGATCTCGTCGATGATCTCGAAGGTGTCGCGGGCCTCGCGGTCCATCTTGTTGCAGAAGGTCAGGATCGGCAGGTCGCGCAGGCGGCAGACCTCGAACAGCTTGCGGGTCTGGCTTTCCACGCCCTTGGCGCCGTCGATCACCATGATCGCCGCATCTACCGCCGTCAGGGTGCGGTAGGTGTCTTCGGAAAAGTCGCTATGGCCGGGCGTATCGACCAGATTGAAGCGATATTGCCGGAAATCGAAGGACATGGCCGAGGCCGAGACGGAGATGCCGCGATCCTGTTCCAGTTTCATGAAGTCGGAGCGGGTGCGTCGCGCCTCGCCCTTGGCGCGGACCTGGCCGGCCATCTGGATCGCGCCGCCGAACAGCAGGAACTTTTCGGTGAGTGTGGTCTTGCCGGCATCCGGGTGTGCGATGATCGCAAAGGTCCGGCGGCGGGCGATTTCGGGCGGAAGGGTGGGGCGATTGTCCAGCATGGCCGGGAAATACCGCGCCTGTGCCGCTTGCGCAATGGTGTGGGCGGGGTCTCAGCGCAGGCCGAAGCGCATCTCCTCCAGCCGCGAGGGGCAGCAGCGCGGGTCGTTCGGCGCGTAGCTGCGCAGGCGCAGCACCAGTTGGCCGCCCTCGCGCCGGGCGGTCTCGATCCCGCCGGGCAGGTCGAGCCGGCGCCAGGGCAGATGGCCGCCGCCGGGCTGGGCGGCAAAAATCCAGTGATGCAGCACCCAGGCATTGCCGCCCTCGGGAAAGCTGAAGGCGCCCTGCACCAGCAGGTCTGGCAGGCCGTCACCGGTCAGGTCGCCCTGCCAGACCCGGGCGCCGTCGAACAGCATCGGCTCGGACAGCAGCGGCGGCAGGACGGTGGCCATGGCGGCGCTTGGCGTGACTTCGGTCAGTTCTTGCGCCATGGCGGCGCAGGGCAGCAGACAGAGCAGGGCGATCAGGCGCATCGGGGCGATCCTTTCCGGGCGCGGGCCGTGGTCGCGATGGTGGCTTGCCGCGGACGGGCGGTCAACGTCCGCCCGCGCTGCCGCGCCCGCGCAGGGGGGGAAGCGTTTCCAGCACCTGCCGCCCGGCCTCGGTGCCGAAATGCTGGTTCTGGCTCAGGCCCGGAAAGCGCGCCTTGACCTCGGCCGACAGGCTGCCTGGCAGGCGGTTCAGCACGGCTTCGGAGACCATCAGGCTTTCGGCGGGAATGCCCTCGGCATAGACGATCTCGTGGCGGTCGAAGACCAGGCTGAAATAATCGACAAAGCCGCCCTCGCGCAGAAAGATGCTGTCCTCGTTCACCAGATGACGCGCCTGGACCAGCAGTTCCGAGGTGGTGGTGCCAGGGGCGCGGCGGCGTTGATAGAGGAACATCCGGTGGTGCTGGCTGACGATCAGATCGCCCGAATTGCCCATGGCGCCCGCGGTGATCACCACCGGCGCAAAGGCACCCACGGCGCGCAGCGTGACATGGCCCACCCATTGCACCGCCTGGGGCCCGTGGTCGCGGGTCAGCACGCGGTCGCCGGGCGCGAGCGTCTCGATGGTGCATTGGCTGCCATCGGCCATGGTGATCAGCGTGCCGCGCGCGAAGCTGACGCAAAGCAGGTCGGAGAGCGCGGCATGGTCGGGCGCCTCCTCGACCTTCAGCAACTGATAGCCGATGCCTTCGCCCATCGGGGACAGCGGCAGGGCGTAAAGCCCGGCATCGCGGCCTTGCAGCGACAGGATCAGCAGTTCCACCCGGTCGCCGTCATCGCCCATCAGCGTGTAGCGCGACAGGATCTCCAGCCGGTCGCCGGGCGCGCCCAGTTGCGAGCCGGGGGCGACGGCATTCCCCGCCAGCGACAGGCGCAGCGCGGCGCCGGCATGATCGAGTTCGTAGATATCGCCCGGGCAGACCTCGTCCGGGCCAAGCAGCCCGTCGCCCAGATTGACGCCATGCGCGACAAAGATCAGATCGGCGGGAAAGACCATGCAGGCCTGTCCGGGCACCGTTCCGTCACCTTCGCCTTGCATTCTGGTCCCCTTCCATCGCGTCGCGGCGCTTCTATCGGGCATTTTCCCGTTTGAATACAGCATTTTTCCGGCAGGGCCGGGCCAGAGATGTGGCGGCGGCGGAAATTGCCTGCGCCGGGGGCATGCGCTAGGGTCGGGCGGACAGGAACAGGAGGAACGGCATGGATCTGGGCATTCGGGGCAAGCGGGCGCTGGTCTGCGCGGGGTCGAAGGGGCTGGGGCGCGGCTGTGCCGAGGCGCTGGCCGAGGCCGGGGTCGATCTGGTGCTGAACGCGCGCGGCGCCGAGGCGCTGGAGGCGACGGCCGCGGCGATCCGGGCGCGCCATGGCGTCACGGTGCAGGCCATCGCGGCCGATATCACCTCCGAGGCCGGGCGGGCCGAGGTGCTGGCGGCGGCGGGCGAGGTGGATATCCTGGTGACCAATGCCGGCGGCCCGCCCCCCGGCATGTGGAGCGACTGGAGCCGGGAGGATTTCATCCGTGCGCTGGATGCCAACATGCTGACGCCGATCGCGCTGATGCAGGCGCAATTGCCGGGCATGATGGCGCGCGGCTGGGGGCGGGTGATCAACATCACCTCGGCCTCGGTGCGTTCGCCCATCGGGGTGCTGGGCCTGTCGAACAGCGCCCGCGCCGGGCTGACCGGCTTTGTCGCCGGCACCGCGCGGCAGGTGGCGGCGCGGGGGGTGACGATCAACAACCTGTTGCCCGGCATCCATGACACCGACCGCGCGACCGCGCTGGATGGCGGCGTGGTCAAGGCGCAGGGCATCACGATGGAGGCGGCGCGGGCGCAGCGCATGGCGACGATCCCGGCCAATCGCTATGGCACCCCGGCCGAGTTCGGCGCGGCTTGCGCCTTTCTGGCCTCGCAACATGCGGGCTTCATCGTGGGGCAGAACATCCTGCTGGATGGCGGCGCCTTCAACGCGACGGTCTGAGCCTGGCGCCCTTGGCCGTGCCGCGGCCTTGCGCCTGCGGCGTGCTCTGGCCTTGCGCCTGCGGCGTGCTGCGGCCTTGCGCCTGCGGCGCGGGGCTGCTAGCAGGAAACCCGATGATTTCACTCGGATAGCCCGCCTGTGCCGCAGACCCCCCGCCTGGAGATCGAGAACCTGACCCGCAGTTTCGGCGGGCAGCCGGTGGTGGATCACGTCTCGCTGGGCATCGCGCCGGGGCAGGTGACCTGCCTGCTGGGGCCGTCGGGCTGCGGCAAATCCACCACGCTGCGCATGATCGCCGGGGTGGAGACGCCCGATAGCGGCCGCATCCTGATCGACGGTCAAGAGGTTTGCGGCCCCGCCCGCATCCTGCCGCCCGAGGCGCGCGGCGTCGGGCTGATGTTTCAGGATTTCGCGCTGTTTCCGCATCTGACCGTGGCGCAGAATGTGGGCTTTGGCCTGCGCGGCGACCGTGAGGCGCGCACGCGCCGGGTGGCGGAGCTGCTGGAAAAGGTCAACCTGCCGGGCTATGCGGGCAAGCATCCGCATGAATTGTCGGGCGGCGAACAGCAGCGCGTGGCACTGGCCCGCGCCCTGGCGCCGCGGCCGCGGCTCATGCTGATGGACGAGCCGTTTTCCGGCCTCGACAACCGCCTGCGCGACGGCATTCGCGACAGCACGCTGGAGGTGCTGAAGGAAGAGCGCACCGCGGTGCTGCTGGTCACGCATGAGCCGGACGAGGCGCTGCGCATGGCCGATGAAATCGCGCTGATGCGGGGCGGGCGCATCGTGCAGCGCGGCTCGCCCTATAACGTCTATAACAGCCCGGTGGACAAGGCTGCGGCGGCTTTCTTCAGCGATATCAACGTGATCCGGGGCGTTTCGCGCGGGGCGCTGACCGAAACGCCCTTTGGCGAATTCCTGACTCCCGGCCATGCCGATGGCGCGGCGGTGGAGATCGTGATCCGGCCGCAGCACCTCAAGATCGACTTTGACCGCGCCGGGCGCGGCCCCAACCCCACCCCGCAAGAGGGCACGCCCGCGCGCGGCACCGTGCAGCGCGCGCGCTTTCTGGGCCGCGAAAGCCTGGTGGAGTTTCGCATGGATTTCGAGGGCGCGCCCCTGACCGCCGCCGTGCCGGGCGTGTTCCTGCCCAAGCCCGGCACGGTGCTGTGGCTCATGATCCGGCGGGATCGGTGCTTCGTGTTTCCGGCGAAAGTGTAGCATCCGCCGCGATGCGGGCGCGGTAATCCTCCAGCTCGCGGCCCGGTTCGCGGGGGAAGACCTCGCCCGTGTCCTGCACCGCGACGATGCGGTCCAGCCGGAAGCTGCGGAAATCGCCGCGCGCCTCGCACCAGGCGGCCAGCGTCCAGACCCGGCCCCAGAATTCCAGTTGCAAGGGCCGGATGTCGCGATGCGTCTCGCCGCCGGTCACGTCGATATAGCTGATCGACAGGCGCTGCCGCGCGCGGATGGCGTGGCGGATCGTCGGCAGATGCGGGGCTGCGCGGGTGGTCTCGTCGCCGGTGAAGACAAACAGGTCGTCCGGCTCTGCCGTGGGGGCGGCGGGCATCACGGCGGCGATCTTGGCCGCCAGGCCGCGCGCGGCGCGCCCCAGCCCCGGATCGGCGCCCTCGGCCACCAGCCGCACGCCCAGGCGCAGCGCCTCCATCTCCTCGCTGGTCAGGATCATCGGCGGCAGGGTGATCGGCGCGCGCAGGATATAGCCCACGCCGCGCTCACCCTCGACCGGCAGGCCCGAGGCCATGAGCGTGGCCATGTCGCGCCAGATGGTGCGGACCGAGACCTCCAGCCGCGCGGCCAGTTCCGAGGCGCGATGCAGCCGCCCGTCGCGCAGGATCTGGATCAGGTCGAACAGGCGGTCGGTGCGGCGCATGGGGCCGAGCATTCCCGACCGCCCGGGCGGCGTCAATCGGTCATCGACCAGATCACCGCCTCATGCGCCATGCTGACGCTGCTGACATCAATCGCCGCCATATAGGGGCCAAAGGCCGGGTCGGCGGTCACCTGCGCCGCCGCCGCCTGCGCCTCGGCCCGTCCGGACCACAGCACAAGATCGGTCCAGCCGCCGGTTTCATCGCGCAACAGATGCCGCGCCAGAAAGCCGGGCTGGGCGCGCACCAAGGCGTCAGTCGCCCGGGCGGCATCGGCAAGCTGTTGATCCGTTGTGTCTTTTGCGGCGCGAAAGCGCACCACCTCCATCACCGGCTGCGGGGTGTCGGGGCTGGTCTGGCCGGGGCGCGCCTGGCTGGCGGTCGGTTTCGATTCGGTCTGCATCGCGGTCTCCCTTGTGTTGGCGATGCGGTTTTCTCGCATGGGGCAACTGACATATAGCTGTCAGCAATCGTCAGCGCTTTTGCGTTTTTCTGCTGCGGGCGCGGCCCCTTTGCGCGAAAAGGGCGTCAACCCGCCGCCTGCGCGCGGCGTTCAGGAGTGTGAGACATGCTGAACAATATCGGCCTTCCCGGCCTTCTTCTTATCGCCGTCATCGTCCTTGTGCTGTTCGGCAAGGGCAAGGTCAGCTCGCTCATGGGCGAGGTGGGCAAGGGCATCACCGCCTTCAAGAAAGGCGTGAAGGACAGCGCCGAGGAGCTGGAGAAATCGAGCGCCGATGCCGCGCGCGACGTGACCCCGCCGCCCTCCGACAAGGACAAGGTCTGAGCGTCCGCGACGCAGAGGGCATGACGCATGCTGGATATCGGCGGAACTGAGATTCTGGTCATCGCCATCGTGGCGCTTGTGGTGGTGGGGCCGAAAGACCTGCCACGCATGTTCCATACGCTTGGCCGTTTCACCGGCAAGCTGCGCGGCATGGCGCGCGATTTCCAGTCGGCCATGAATGACGCGGCGCGCGAAAGCGGGCTGGACAGCGTGCGCCAGGATATCGGCGACGTGGTGTCGAAGAAAAACCTCGGGCTGGATGCGCTGGAAACCGCCGCCTCGCGGTTCGAGCAATGGGATCCGACCAAGGCGCGCAGCCCTGCCGCAGCAGCGGCGGCCGCGGCGGCCACCGCCTCGGAAATCGCGGCGGATGAGGATATGGCCGACAGCCTGGCCGAAGCCGCGCCTGCCCCCGTGCAGGCGCCTGCGCCGAAACCGCCCGCCAAACCGCGCAAGCCCCGCGCCACACCTACCGAGGCGAAACCCGCCGCCCCGCCGGCCGCAAAAAAGCCCGCCGCGAAACCGGCTGCCAAACCGGCCGCAAAGAAACCGGCGAAAAAGAGCGAGTCATGACCGACGACAGGATCGAAGACAGCGCAGCGCCCCTGGTCGAACATCTGGCAGAGCTGCGCAAGCGGCTCATCTGGTCGGTGCTGGCCTTTGTCGCGGCGATGTGCGTGGTGTTTCCCTTCGCGGGCCATGTCTTCAACTTTCTGGCCCATCCGATCTGCGACGCGCTGGCCGCCAATGGCCAGGATTGCATGCTGCAACTGATCAAGCCGCAGGAAGGCTTTTTCGTCGCGATGAACATCTCGCTGTTCGGCGGGCTGATGCTGGCCTTTCCGGTGATCGGCTATCAGCTGTGGCGCTTTGTGGCGCCGGGTCTCTACCGGTCGGAAAAGAACGCGCTGCTGCCCTTTCTGGTCGGCTCGCCGGTGATGTTCTTCCTGGGCGCGGTGTTTGCCTATTACGTCGTGCTGCCGATGGCCTTCGGGTTCTTCCTGTCCTTCCAGCAGATCGCGCCGGGCGTCGCCGAAACCGCGACGGATGCGGCCAGCGGCGAAACCTCCAGCCTGCCGGGCATCGTGTTCCAGGGCTCGGCGCAGGAATATCTGGGCGTCACGATGAAATTCGTGCTGGCCTTTGGCCTGTGCTTTCAGCTGCCGGTGCTGCTGGTCCTGCTGGGCAAGGCGGGCATCATCTCGTCGCGCGGGCTGGCGGCGTTTCGCAAATATGCCATCGTCGGCATCCTGATCCTGGCCGCCGTCGCGACACCGCCCGACATGATGAGCCAGCTCATCCTGTTCTGCGCGATCTACCCGCTCTACGAAGTCTCGGTGGTTCTGATCCGCATGATCGAGAAAAAGCGCGAGGCAAAGCTGCGGGCCGAAGGTCTGTGGGACGAGGATGAAGACGGCGATGACTGAGAGCGACAGCCTGCGCCGCATCGCCGAGGCGCTTGAACGCCTCGCCCCCGCGCCGGCGCCGCTGCCCGATGTGACGGCCGCCGAGGCCTTTGTCTGGCATACCGGCCCCGACCGGCTGGAACCCGTGGACCGGGTGGCGCGGGTCGAGCTGGACCTGCTGGTCGGCGTGAACCGGGCGCGCGACACGCTGCTCGACAATACGCTGCATTTCGCGCAGGGCCTGCCGGCCAATAACGCGCTGCTCTGGGGCGCGCGCGGCATGGGGAAATCGAGCCTGGTCAAGGCGGTGCATGCGGCGGTGCGGGCGCGCGGGCTGGATCTGAAGCTGGTGGAACTGGCGCGCGAGGATCTGCCCTCGGTCGGGCGGCTGCTTGCGGTGCTGCGCGCCGCGCCGTCGCGCTTTGTGCTGTTCTGCGATGACCTGTCCTTCAGCCATGACGACCAGCATTACAAAAGCCTGAAGGCCGTGCTGGATGGCGGGATCGAGGGGCGGCCGGACAATGTGATCCTCTATGCCACCTCGAACCGCCGCCACCTGATGCCGCGCGACATGATCGAGAACGAACGCTCCACCGCGATCAACCCGTCCGAGGTGGTCGAGGAAAAGGTTTCGCTGTCCGACCGGTTCGGGCTGTGGCTGGGCTTCCATCCCTGTTCGCAAGACGAATATCTGGCGATGATCGAGGGCTATTGCGCCGCCTGGGGCGTGAACGTCGCGCCCGAGACGCTGCGCGCCGAAGCGATCGAATGGCAGGCCACGCGCGGCGCGCGGTCCGGTCGGGTCGCCTGGCAGTTCTTCACCGATCTGGCGGCGCGTCACGGCGTGCGGGTTTCCTGAAACGGGGGCGGCTTGCCGGGGGCATCGAACCCCCGTCAAGCCGGCTGCCGCGGAAAGCCGGGGCCTTTGCCCCTTCATCTGTTCAAAAATATCCTGCGGGAAGGTCCGGAGGGGTGCAAAACCCCTCCGGCGCCTGCCACGGGCGCGCGGCGCGGATCATTGCAGATATTTCGTCGGGTCCACCGAATCAAAGCCCTTGCGGACCTCGAAATGCAGGAAGGCCGGGCTGCCCGCGCGCACCTTGGCGATGCTCTGGCCGCGTTTCACCGTGGCGCCCTTGCTCACCGACACCGCGTCGATGCCGCCATAGACCGTCAGCAGGTTGTCGGCATGGCGGATCACCAGGATCGGCACGCCTTCGGTATTCTTGGTGATGGCGGCGACGGTGCCATCGCCAGCGGCGGCGACCGAGGTGCCGGCGCTGGCGCCGATGTCGATGCCGTCATTGCGGCCCTTGGCATAGCCGCGGATGATATTGCCGGCGACCGGCATGCCCAGCTTTGCCCCCGAGGCATTGGTGCGCGTGGCGCCCAGATCAGCCACGGGTTTTGCCGCCGGCTCCGCCGGTTTGGCGGCGGGCGGCGTGGCGACCGGGGTCGCGATCGGTGTGGCGGCCAGCGGCTTGGCCCCGGCGGCGACCTGCGGTGCCGCGGTGGCGACCGGGGGTTCATCCTTGGCGGGCAGCGGTTTCGCGGCCGAGGGCGGCACCGGCGTCGGGCTGCCGGCACCGGGGGCGGTGACCGGATCGGGCACCCGCAGCGCGGCCTGCGGCGCGGCGGCGACGGGGATCAGCAGATATTGCCCTTCGCGCACCGTCAGATTGGCATCCAGCCCGTTCCATTCGGCCAGATCCTTGGCCGAGACATTATAGGCCCGGGCAATCGTATAGGCGGTTTCGCCACGGGTGACCTGATGGCGCGCGGGTTCCATCCCCGGCGCCTGCGAGGCCGAGGCCGCGCCGGCCTGCCAGCCATTCGGCGTGCCGGCGGGGGCGGCCTTGTTGATCGCGTTGCCGGCGATGGTGCTGACATCAATCGGGCCCGACTTGATCGGCCCGCCGGCGATGCCGCCCGCCGGAGGCGTGCCCTCCGCCACGCGGCGGGGCAGGGCCATGATCTCGCCCTCGCGCAGCGTGTTGCCGGGCTGCACGGCATTGTAGCGCGCCAGTTCCCCGGCATCGACACCGACCCGCGCGGCCAGGCTGCTGACCGTGTCACCGCGCCGCGCCACCGCGACCTGGTAACCGGGATAGGAGATCACGCCGCGCCCGTCCGGGGCCGGCCGATTGGCCGCGGCGCTGCGGGCCGCATCGGCGGTAGAGACGCCCTTGGGCCGGAAATCCCAGTCGAAAGGCTTGCCGCCCCCCATCGAACAGGCGCCCAGCAGCAGCAACGCGGAGCCGAGGCCCAAAAGGCGCAGCGCGGGGGCGGGACGGGGCGTGAAAAGGATGGACATGGCTCGACCTCTTGCCTGCCCGGTTGGCCCGGGTCGTTCAGATTACGCTTCATATTGTGCGCGGGAGACTACTCCGACGCAAGCCCTTCGACCAGAGGAACAAAGCGCACCGGGCGGAGTTCCTCGTATTCAAAGCCCTTTTCGCCGCGTGTGACCTTGATCAGGCTCTGCACCGCATCGGATTGGCCGACCGGCAGCACCATCACGCCGCCGGGTTTCAACTGCGCCAGCAGCGGCCCGGGCGGGTCTTCGGCGGCGGCGGTCACGATGATGCGGTCAAAGGGCGCCTGTTCGGGCCAGCCGAAACTGCCATCGCGGGCGACGGCGGTGATATTGGTCAGGTCCATGGCGCGGAACAGATCGACGGCCTCGCGCACCAGGCGGCGGTGGCGGTCCACCGTATAGACCCGCCGCGCCAGATGGGCGAGGATCGCGGCCTGATAACCCGATCCCGTGCCCACCTCCAGCACCACGTCGCGGGGCTGCACGTTCAGCGCCTGGGTCATCAGCCCGACGACCGAGGGTTGGGAAATGGTCTGCCCGCAGGAGATTGGCAGCGGCATGTCCTCATAGGCGCGGTCGGCGAACAGGCCCTTGACGAAGGCGCCACGGTCCACCCGCTCCATCGCGGTCAGCACGCGGCTGTCGGTCACGCCGCGCGAGCGCAGGGCAAAAAGAAAGCGCATCTTGCGTTCCGCCGGGTCGTCCTGGGGGTGATCCGGCGCCCCTGTCATGCCAGCCGCTGCTCCAGATCCGCCAGAAGGTCATGGGCGGTCAGGTCGGCGCGCATGGGGGTAACAGAGATCCAGCCCTCCAGATTGACCGCCGCGTCGCTGCCGGGCGCGGTCGGGCGATGCTGCGGTCCGCCCTTGATCCAGAGAAAGCGCCGCCCGGAGGGTGAGACCTGCGGTTCGGCGGAAAACGAGGTGTCGCGGCGAAAGCCCTGCGGCGCCACCTTGACGCCGCGCACGCCGGCGGCGGGCACGGGCGGGAAATTCACGTTGTAGAACAGACGGTAATCATCCTGCGCCTGCCACAGGCCGCGGTCGAGCAGGGCGCGCACGACCGCGGTGCCATGCTGGCGCGCGGCCTCGAACGTATCGTCCAGATCGGCGGTCGCGGGGCCCATATATTGCGACAGGGCGATGGCCGGCACGCCTTGCAGCGCCGCCTCCATCGCGCCGCCGATCGTGCCGGAATAAAGCGTGTTCTCGGCGGCATTATTGCCGCGATTGACGCCTGACAGCACCAGATCGGGCTTGGCGCCCTGCAACACGTCATAGATGCCGGCCAGCACGCAATCGGCGGGGCTGCCTTCGGCGGCATAGCGGCGCGGCGCCAGCTTGGCGATCATCATCGGGCGCGAATAGCTGATGCAATGGCCGACGCCCGATTGTTCAAAGGCGGGGGCGACGGTCCAGACCTCGCCCGCCGGGCCGGCGATGGCGGTGGCGATGCCCTCCAGCACCTCAAGGCCCGGCGCGTTGATCCCGTCGTCATTGGTGATGAGAATGCGCATGCCCGGCCCCGTTCAGTGTGATTTCCTGATTAGACGAGGCGGCGTGAGGCGGCAAGGGTCGGGCGGCAAAATGCCGTGCCGCAGGTTGTGCATGCGCAGCAAAATGTTCGCTTATGCGGAAAAGCGAACCAAAGAGAAAATAGATGATTGACGAGTCGGTTCGTTTGCGCGCATCGTCTGCGGGTCCGACGGGTGGACACTGCGGGGGAGGGCAGCAAGGTGAAAGGCGCGGGACGGCCCGGGGTCGTCGATCTGTTCATCATTGGCGGCGGCATCAACGGCTGCGGCATCGCGCGCGATGCCAGCGGCCGGGGCCTGAGCGTCATGCTGGCCGAGCAGGGCGATCTGGCGCAGGGCACGTCCTCGGCCTCGACCAAGCTGTTTCATGGCGGCCTGCGCTATCTGGAATATTTCGAATTCCGTCTGGTGCGCGAGGCCCTGGAGGAGCGCGAGACCCTGCTTGCCGCCATGCCGCATATCAGCTGGCCCATGCGCTTTGTGCTGCCCTATTCGCCCGACATGCGCTTTGACAGCGATACGCCGACCTCACGCCTGCTGGGGCTGGTGATGCCCTGGATGAAGGGGCGGCGTCCGGGCTGGCTGATCCGGCTGGGGCTGTTCCTCTATGACACGCTGGGCGGGCGCAAGATCCTGCCGGCGACTCGCACGCTTGACCTGACCGCCGATCCGGCGGGGCGGCCGCTGAAGCCGAAATTCCGCAAGGCCTGGGAATACAGCGATTGCTGGGTCGAGGATTCGCGGCTGGTCGCGCTGAATGCCCGCGATGCGGCCGATCGGGGCGCGACGATCCTGACCCGGACCCGCGTCACCCGCGCCACGCGGCAGGGCGATCTGTGGCAGGTGGTGACCGAAGGGCCTGACGGCACGCAGACCCATGAGGCGCGCGCGCTGGTCAATGCCGGCGGCCCCTGGGTCGAGAATGTGATCCGCAATGTGGCCCATATCGACACGACCGAAGGGGTGCGGCTGGTGCGCGGCAGCCATATCGTGACGCGCCGCCTGCATGACGACCCGCGCTGCTATTTCTTTCAGGGCGAGGATGGGCGCATCATCTTTGCCATCCCCTATGAGCAGGATTTCACCCTGATCGGCACCACCGATCAGGATCACCGCGATGCCCCCGGCACCGCGCGCTGCACCGAGGTCGAGCGCGATTACCTTTGCGCCTTCGCCTCGCAATATTTCGCGCGGCCGGTGACGCCGGCCGATGTGGTCTGGTCCTATTCCGGGGTGCGGCCGCTCTATAATGACGGGGCGAAATCGGCCACGGCGGCGACGCGCGATTATGTGCTGCGCCTCGATGCCGCCGGGGGGGCGCCGCTGCTCAATGTCTTTGGCGGCAAGATCACCACCTATCGCCGTCTGGCGGAAAGCGCGCTGGAAAAGCTGGCGCCGCATTTCCCGGGGCTGGCTGGCAAATGGACCGCGCGGGTGCCGCTGCCGGGGGGCGATTTCCCGGTCGATGGCGTGGCGGCGCTGCAAGCGGGCCTGCGGGCGCGCTATCCGTTCCTGACGCCCTATTGGGCGGCGCGTCTGGTGCGTGCCTATGGCACCGAGGCGGAACAGATGCTCGGCTCTGCGCGTGACGTGGCGGATCTGGGCGAGGATTTCGGCGCGACTTTGACCGCGCGTGAGGTAGACTGGCTGATATCGCGCGAATTCGCGCGGGGCGCCGAGGATGTGGTGTGGCGCCGCAGCAAGCTGGGATTGCGGCTGACGCCCGGCCAGGTGGCGCGCATCGCGGCCTATATGGCTGCCGCCCAGGGGGCCGATGCGGCCCCGGCGGCAGAGTGAGGGGAGAGAGATGGCACTGGAACTCAGGGGGGTATCGCGCAGCGTCGGGGGCAAGGTGCATATCCACCCCACCGACCTGACGCTGCAAAAGGGCACGATGAACGTGCTCCTGGGCCCCACATCGGCGGGGAAGACCTCGCTCATGCGGCTGATGGCGGGGCTGGATGTGCCCAGCAGCGGGCGCATCTTCTGGGACGGGCAGGATGTGACCGGCATGCGCGTGCAGGATCGCCGCGTCGCCATGGTCTATCAGCAATTCATCAATTACCCGGCGATGAGCGTCTATGACAACATCGCCTCCCCACTGCGGCTCATGGGCCGACCGCAGGGGGAAATTCACCGCGCGGTGCAGGAAACCGCCGAAATGCTGAAGCTGACGCCGATGCTGTCGCGCAAGCCGCTGGAGCTTTCGGGCGGCCAGCAGCAGCGCTGCGCGCTGGCGCGGGCATTGGTCAAGGGGGCGGGGCTGGTCTTGCTGGACGAGCCGCTGGCCAATCTCGACTACAAGCTGCGCGAGGAATTGCGCATCGAGATCCCCCGCATCTTCGAGGCGTCGGGGGCGATCTTTGTCTATGCCACGACCGAACCCGAGGAGGCGCTGTTGCTGGGCGGGCAGACCGCCTGCCTGTGGGAAGGCCGCGTGACCCAGTTCGGCCCGACGCCGCGCGTCTATCGCGCCCCGGCCGATGCGACCACGGCACGGGTGTTCAGCGACCCGCCGATGAATTTCGTCAGCTGCTTCAAGGATGGGCATCGCCTGAATTTCGGCGATACCGTCAATGCCCCGGCCGAGGGCGCCTTTGCCGATCTGCCCGACGGGCGCTATCTGGCAGGTTTCCGGGCCAACCATGTGGAACTGAACAAGCATTCCGGCCAGGCGGTCGAGTTTCGCTGCACGCTGGGCGTGACCGAGATCACCGGATCGGAGACCTTTGTCCACCTGCATCACGGGCCCGACAAATGGGTGGGGCTGGTGCATGGCGTGCATGATCTGGCGCCGGGATCGGCGGTGTCGATCTGGCTCGATCCGGCCCATGTCTATCTGTTCGACAGCGCGGGCCGCCTGGCGGCGCCCGCTGCCTATGCGCAAGCGGCCTGAGGGGGGACCATGGCACAGATCACCCTGCAAAACCTGGCGCACAGCTATTACCCCAATCCGCAGTCCGACAAGGATTATGCGCTGAAGGAGATGGACCATGTCTGGCAGGACGGCGGCGCCTATGCGCTTCTGGGTTCGTCAGGCTGCGGCAAGACCACGCTTCTGAACATCATCTCGGGCCTGTTGCGGCCCAGCCATGGCCGGGTGCTGTTTGGCGACCGCGACGTGACCGATGCCGAAACGGCGGCGCGCAACATCGCGCAGGTGTTCCAGTTCCCGGTTGTCTACGACACGATGACGGTGCGCGACAACCTCGCCTTTCCGCTGCGCAATCGTGGCATGGAGGCGGGTTATATCAAGGCGCGCGTCGATCAGATCGCGGCGATGATCGGCATGGAGGAGATGCTGTCGCGCAAGGCGCGCGGGCTGACCGCCGATGCCAAGCAGAAGATCAGCCTGGGGCGCGGCATGGTGCGCGAGGATGTGAACGCCATCCTGTTCGACGAGCCGCTGACCGTGATCGACCCGCATATGAAATGGGAATTGCGCACGCAGCTCAAGCAGTTGCACCGCCAGTTCGGCCATACGATGATCTATGTCACCCATGACCAGACCGAGGCGCTGACCTTCGCCGACAAGGTGGTGGTGATGTATGACGGGCGGGTGGTGCAGATGGGCACGCCCGAGGAGCTGTTCGAGACGCCCGCGCATACTTTCGTGGGCTATTTCATCGGCTCGCCGGGGATGAATTTCCTGGATGCCCGGATCGAGGGCAGCCGTGCCTTGCTGGCGGGCGGCGGTGTGGTGGATCTGGGCGCGGGCTATGGGCCGGTCTCTGGTCACAGCCAGATCGGCATCCGCCCCGAACATGCGCTGCTGACCGATGAGGAGGGCCTGCCGGTGACGATCCGCCGCGTGGAGGATGTGGGCCGCCACCGCATCATCCGGGCCGAGCTGAACGGCCATGCCTTCAACCTGACCGCGCCCGAGGGGCTGGCGATCACGCCCGACATGACGCGCGTCGTCTTCGCCCCCGGCAAGGTCAATGTCTATGCCGATGACTGGCGCGTGACGCCGCGCGCCGCAGCCGCGGGGAGGGCGGCCTGATGGACAAGACCGTCAACAACAAGGCCTGGTTCCTGGTCCTGCCGGTGCTGGTGCTGGTGGCGTTTTCGGCGGTGATCCCGCTGATGACGGTGGTGAACTATTCGGTCAACGACACCTTCGGCAACAACCAGTTCTTCTGGGCCGGGCTGGAATGGTTCGAGGAAATGGTCACCTCGTCGCGGCTGCATGATGCGCTTGGCCGGCAGGTGCTGTTTTCCGCCATCATCCTGGCGATCGAGGTGCCGCTGGGCATCTTCATCGCGCTGAACATGCCGAAAAAGGGCTTCTGGGCCAGCCTCTGCCTGGTGCTGATGGCGCTGCCGCTGCTCATTCCGTTCAACGTGGTGGGCACGATCTGGCAGATCTTCGGCCGGGTGGATATCGGCCTGCTGGGTCGCGGTCTGGCCGCGATCGGGATCGACTACAACTATACCAATGACGCGCTGGATGCCTGGATCACGGTCATCGTGATGGATGTCTGGCACTGGACCTCGCTGGTGGCGCTGCTGTGCTATGCCGGGCTGCAATCCATTGCGCAGGCCTATTATCAGGCCGCACGCATCGACCAGGCATCCCGTTGGGCGGTGTTTCGCTACATCGAATTGCCCAAGATGCAGGGCGTGCTGCTGATCGCGGTGCTGCTGCGCTTCATGGACAGTTTCATGATCTATACCGAACCCTTCGTGGTGACGGGCGGCGGGCCGGGCAATTCGACCACCTTCCTGTCGATCGACCTGGTGAAGATGGCGGTCGGGCAGTTCGACCTTGGCCCCGCCGCGGCCTTCTCGATCATGTATTTCCTGGTGATCCTGCTGGTGAGCTGGGTATTCTACACGGTGATGACCAATCTCGACAAGGCGGAGGGGCAATGATGCGGGTGAAATCCTCTGCCATCGTGATGACGATCTATCTTCTGTTCCTGCTGGTGCCGATCTACTGGCTGGTGAACATGAGCTTCAAGACCAATGCCGAGATCACCGGCGCCTTCACCCTGTTCCCGCATGAGCTGACGCTTCGGAACTATGCGGTGATCCTGACCGATCCGAGCTGGTATATGGGCTATGTCAACAGCCTGATCTATGTGGTCATGAACACGGTGATTTCCATTACCGTGGCGCTGCCGGCGGCCTATGCCTTCAGCCGCTACAGCTTCATGGGGGACAAGCACCTGTTCTTCTGGCTGCTGACCAACCGCATGTCGCCGCCGGCGGTTTTCGCGCTGCCATTCTTTCAGCTTTATTCCAGCGTCGGGCTGTTCGACACCCATATCGCGGTCGCGCTGGCGCATTGCCTGTTCAACGTGCCGCTGGCGGTCTGGATCCTCGAAGGCTTCATGCGCGGCGTGCCGAAGGAAATCGACGAGACCGCCTATATCGACGGCTATGGCTTTGGCCGGTTCTTCATCAAGATCTTCATGCCGCTGATCGCCTCGGGCATCGGGGTGGCCGCCTTCTTCTGCTTCATGTTCTCCTGGGTGGAACTGCTGCTCAGCCGCACGCTGACATCGGTCAACGCCAAGCCGATCGCGGCGACGATGACGCGCACGGTTTCGGCCTCGGGGATGGATTGGGGCGTGCTGGCGGCGGCCGGGGTGCTGACCATCATCCCGGGCGCGCTGGTGATCTATTTCGTCCGTAACTACATCGCCAAGGGCTTTGCCCTGGGGAGGGTGTGATGACCACGACCACCACCACCACGACCGCAAGCCGCGCGAACTGGACGCTGATTTCGGCCCTGACGGGCGGGGTCTGGCTGGCGGCCCTGGCCGGGCTGATCGCGCTGGCGCCGCGCAAGGACGGGGCGATCGACTGGACCGGGCAGATGATCCCCGGCGGCTGGATGGCCTGGAGCCTGCCTGTCGCGCTGTTCTTCCTGATCATCGCGGGGCTGCTGATGCTGTTCACCATCCTCGCCATCCGCTTTCCCGAAACACCGCGGCTGGGGCTGCTGCGGATCGAGACGACCCGGGGCGACCGGCTGTTCATCAGCCTGCTCGGCTCGGCCTTCATCTGCCTGACCTGGCTGTTTTTCCTGGGCGGGCCGCTGTGGTGGGCGCTGGCGCTGTGCCTGGCCTATGCCGCGGCGGTGTTCCGCTGGGTCTGAGACAACCCGCGCCGGGGCGGCCCGACCGGCCCGGCGCACCGAAAACCAAGCAAATCTCGCATAATTCTGGGAGGAAAGACATGAGATTGCGTCACACCACCACCGCCATGGCGCTTGCGCTGCTGGCCATGGGCGCGGCCCCGGCCTGGGCCGATATGGAGGCCGCCAAGGCATTCCTCGATGCCGAAATCGGCGACATGTCGGTGCTGAGCCGCGCCGATCAGGAGGCCGAACTGCAATGGTTTGTCGATGCCGCCAAGCCCTTTGCCGGCATGGAGATCAAGGTCGTCTCCGAAACCATCACCACGCATGAATACGAATCCAAGGTGCTGGCCCCGGCCTTTACCGCGATCACCGGCATCAAGATCACCCATGACCTGATCGGCGAAGGCGATGTCGTCGAAAAGCTGCAAACGCAGATGCAGTCGGGCGAGAATATCTATGACGCCTATATCAATGACAGCGACCTGATCGGCACCCATTGGCGCTATCAGCAGGCCCGCAACCTGACCGACTGGATGGAAGGCGAGGGCAAGGCCGTCACCAACCCCAATATCGACCTGGCCGATTTCATCGGGCTGAAATTCGTGACCGGCCCCGATGGCAAGGTCTATCAGCTGCCCGACCAGCAATTCGCGAACCTCTACTGGTTCCGCTATGACTGGTTCAGCGATCAGAAGACCAAGGACGATTTCAAGGCCAAATACGGCTATGACCTCGGCGTGCCGGTCAACTGGTCGGCCTATGAGGATATCGCCGAATTCTTTACCGGCCGTGACATGAGCTACCTGGGCGGGCCGGCCTCGGGCGTCTATGGCAACATGGACTATGGCAAGAAAGACCCCTCGCTGGGCTGGCGCTATACCGATGCCTGGATGTCGATGGCCGGCATGGGCGACAAGGGCGAACCGAACGGTCTGCCGGTCGATGAATGGGGCATCCGCGTGGACGAGAATTCGCGTCCCGTCGGGTCCTGCGTGGCGCGCGGCGGTGCGACCAACGACGCGGCCGCGGTCTATGCCGTGACCAAGGCGATCGAGTGGCTTCAGAAGTTCACCCCGCCGGAAGCCCAGGGCATGACCTTCGGCGAGGCCGGGCCGGTGCCGGCGCAGGGCAATATCGCCCAGCAGATGTTCTGGTATACCGCCTTCACCGCCGACATGGTCAAGGCCGGCACCCCGGTCATGAACGAGGACGGCACGCCGAAATGGCGCATGGCCCCCAGCCCGCATGGCGCCTATTGGAGCGAAGGCACCAAGATCGGCTATCAGGATGCCGGGTCGTGGACGCTGATGAAATCGACCCCGGTCGATCGGGCACAGGCGGCCTGGCTCTATGCCCAGTTCGTCACCTCGAAGACGGTGGACCTGAAGAAATCCGATGTCGGCCTGACCTTCATCCGTCAGTCCACCATCGACAGCCAGCACTTCACCGACCGCGCGCCGAAACTGGGCGGTCTGGTGGAATTCTACCGCAGCCCGGCCCGGGTGCAGTGGTCGCCCACCGGCACCAACGTCCCGGACTATCCCAAGCTCGCGCAGCTCTGGTGGCAGAATATCGGCGATGCCATGTCGGGGGCGAAATCCCCGCAGGAAGCGCTGGACAGCCTCTGCGCCGAGCAGGAAAAGGTGCTGGAACGTCTGGAACGCGCCGGCGTGCAGGGCGATATCGGTCCGAAGATGAACGAACCGAAAGACCCGCAGGAATGGCTCGATGCCCCCGGCGCGCCGGTGGCCAAGCTGGAAAACGAAAAGCCGCAGGGCGAAACGGTTTCCTATGACGAGCTGATCAAGTCCTGGCAGTGATCTGCCGGGCTCGGGGGGCGGGCGCTGTCCCGCCCCCTGTCGCCTTCGGGCCGAGCGCTCTGACACCGTCGGAGCGTTCCGCCAGGAGGAGACGCGCCGCATGACCCATATCCTTGCCATCGACCAGGGCACCACATCCAGCCGCGCCATCCTGTTCGACGCCGACCGCCGGGTCGTCGCCGTCGCGCAGGAGGAATTTGCCCAGCATTACCCGCAATCGGGCTGGGTGGAGCATGACCCGTCGGATCTGTGGTCCACCGTCGCGGGCACCGCGCGGGGCGTGATCGAAAAAGCCGGGCTGGATGTGGCCGCCATCACCGCCATCGGCATCACCAATCAGCGCGAAACCACGCTGATCTGGGATCGCCGCACCGGCGAGCCCATCCATAACGCGATCGTCTGGCAGGACCGCCGCACCGCCGAGCTTTGCGCCAGCCTGCGCGCGGCGGGGCATGAGCCGATGATCACCGCCCGCACCGGGCTGCTGCTGGACCCCTATTTCTCGGGGACCAAGGTGAAATGGCTGCTCGATCATGTGCCGGGCGCGCGGGCGCGGGCCGAGGCGGGCGACCTGGCCTTTGGCACGGTGGACAGCTTTCTGATCTGGAAGCTGACCGGCGGGCGGGTCCATGCGACCGATGCCACCAATGCCGCGCGCACGCTGCTGTTCAACATCGCGACGCAGGAATGGGATGCCGAGATCTGCGCGTTGCTGGATGTGCCGATGGCCCTGCTGCCCGAGGTCAGGGATTGCGCCGCCGATTACGGCGTGACGCGCGCCGATCTGTTCGGGCGCGAGATCCCGATTCTGGGCGTGGCGGGCGATCAGCAGGCGGCGACGGTGGGGCAGGCCTGTTTCCAGCCCGGCATGATGAAATCGACCTACGGGACGGGCTGTTTCGCGCTGCTCAATACCGGGGCCGATATGGTGCCGTCGCGCAACCGGCTGCTGACGACGGTGGCCTATCGGCTGAACGGTCAGGTGACCTATGCGCTGGAAGGGTCGATCTTCATCGCGGGCGCCGTGGTGCAATGGCTGCGCGACGGGTTGAAGATCATCCGCGAGGCGCGCGAGACGCAGCCGCTTGCCGAGGCGGCGGATGCGGGGCAGGGCGTGGTCATGGTGCCGGCCTTTACCGGGCTGGGGGCGCCCTATTGGCGGCCCGATTGCCGGGGCGCGGTCTTTGGCCTGACCCGCAATTCCGGCCCGGCGGAACTGGCGCGCGCGGCACTGGAAAGCGTAGGTTTCCAGACCCGCGACCTGCTGGAGGCGATGCGCGCCGATTGGCAGGGCGCCGCCGATGGGGTCTTGCGCGTGGATGGCGGCATGGTGGCGAGCGACTGGGCCATGCAGTTCCTGTCCGACATTCTGGGCGCCCCGGTGGATCGCCCCGTGGTGACCGAGACGACGGCGCTTGGCGCGGCCTATCTGGCCGGGTTGCAGGCGGGGCTTTACCCGCCGCCCGAGGCTTTCGCCCGGGCCTGGGCGCTGGAGCGCCGCTTTGCCCCCGCCTTGCCCGAGGCCGACCGTGCCGCAAAATATGCCCGTTGGCAAAGGGCGGTGCAGGCGACGCTGGCCTTCTAGGGGTGCAGCGCGCTGCGCAAGTCGCGGATCATGTCCTTGCGGGCGACAAGGTTGGAAAACCTGACAATGCCCTTTGCCTCGATCGCCTCCAGCACGAAGGGCTGGTTCCATCGCGGCCTGGCTGCCACGCCCCCAAGCGCCGTCAATGAGACCGGTAGTCGCCTGACAGCGCCAGTGCCGCCTGAAGAAATCGCTTCTCATCATCGGTGAGGATCCGTGCATCAAACTCCTCGTAGAGCTGCGCTTCCGTATCGGCATCGCCCTGCGAGGGGGCGGCGGTGAGGATCAAGAGGAATGCGACAAAGGATTTCATGTATGCGGGTTCGTCTGAGGCTGTGACGCAAGCTTGACACCCCCTCGGCGCATGTCAAGGAACGCGGCGGCGTGGCGCTTTGGGCCGTCCATTTCGCCTTGAAACGCTTACCGCTGCAAGCGACCCCAGATGTGCCCGGGTGCTAGCGACGTTCATTTCGCCCGGCGGCCACGCAGGGCGACCGTCGCGATCCCTGCCCAAACAGAAAGGCGCAATGCCATCGCGCCCATGGTCCGCATCTCGTAGCTGCCGCCCGTCAGGACATGCCAGAGAAACACCCCGAAGACGGTGGCCGTCGCCAGTGCAATACCCAGTGACAGGGCAGGGGCCCAGCCGGCGCCGCGCCAAAGGCCAAGGCCCGCCATGACATAGGCGAAGCCCGCCAGGAAGTTGAACCAGAGGACAAAGGGCACGACGGCCCCCATGTTCGCCCCGCCGAACAAGGCGCGACCACCGGAGATGATGGTCAAGACACCGAAGATCACGGCCACGCCGGCGGCGATTGACAAGCTGCGGGATCTGACGGTCATTTCGCTCTCCTGCATCAGGCGTCGACCAGATGGCCATCGCGCAGATGGATCAGCCGGTCGAAGCGGTCAAAGATCTTTTCGTCGTGGGTCACGGTGATGATGCAGGCTTCCTGCTCGGCCGCCAGCTTGCGCAGAAGGTCCATCACCAGTTGCGCGCGGCTGCTGTCCAGGGCCGCCGTCGGCTCGTCGGCAAGGATGATGCGGGGGCGGTTGGCCAATGCGCGCGCAATCGCCACCCGCTGCGCCTCGCCGCCCGAGAGAAGGGCAGGCTTCACCTTGGCGCGGTGGCCAACCTCAAGATAATCCAGCAATTCGCGCGCGCGTGCGCGGCCCTTCTCGGCGGGCCATCCGGCCAAATCCAGCACAACCGCGACGTTTTCCTCGGCCGTGAGGAACGGCAGCAGGTTATGCGCCTGAAAGATGAAGCCGATCTTGTCCAGCCGCAGGCGCCGCAGGTCGTTGCGCAGCCATTTGCCGTCGAATACCGGATCACCATCCAGCGCCACCCGACCTGCCGAGGGATCGAGAATGCAGCCGATCATGTTCAGAAGTGTCGTCTTGCCCGAACCCGACGGTCCCAGTAGGGCGATCACCTCGCCGGCCCTTACCAGCAGATCGACGGATCGCAACGCATCGACGCGGGTCTCGCCGTCGCCGAAATGTTTTGCCAGGCCCTGAACTTCGACCAGGACATCACCAAGGGCCATGGCTCAGCTCCCCAATGCGGTGGCGGGGTCCACCTTCAGCGCGGCCCTTACCCCAAGACCGCTCGCCGCAAGGCAGACGACAAAGATGATCGCGGCCAGAACGCCCACGTTGAACGGCTCCAGCACGACGCGCCGGGGGAAGACGTCCTTGACCAGCAGGATCAGCACCAGGCCGATCCCCCACCCCGAGGCGCCGAGGATCAGTGCCTGCTGCACGATCAGGCCCACGATCGTGCGGTCTGGTGCGCCGATCAGCTTCAGCGTGGCGATCTGCTTCAGCTTTTCCATCGTCATCGTATAGATGATCAGCGCGATGACCACCGCCGAGACGGTCAGCAGGATGCCAAGGAAAAGCCCGATCTGCCGTCTGGCCTTATCGACCACCGAGGCCAGAAGGATCGTCTCCTGCTCTGCTTGCGTGAGGGCGGCCAGATGTTTCCACTGCCGCAGGGTCGCGGTCAGCAGGCTGACATCGGCCCCTGGGGTGACGCGGACGATGACGGCCGCGACAGAGGCCGATTTCACCGCGCCACCGCCACGGGCGACCTGCACGCGCTGGTCCGCCGGGGCGAGTTCGGTCTGCAAGTCCATCGCATCGGCCAGGGCCATGAAGACCGCGGGGTCGCCCCCCGAATTCATCGCCCCTTCGACCAGTCCGACGACGGTGAAGTGGTTGCGACCCAGCCGGATTGTGTCACCTGGTGCAAGGCCGGTCTTGCGGTCGGCCACCAATTCGAAATGACTTGTGCCAATGCCGCGCCCCGCGACGATGGTTTGCGGGCCGCCCGGCCGACCCCGTTCATATCCGATGACATAGAGCCGCAGGGTGCGGCCCTGAAACGGCGCCTCGATATTCTGGTAGTTGATCGCGCCCGCCTCGGCCACGCCGGGCATCCGCGCAACGGCGTTGCGGGTGTCGGCCGGAATGGACGAGGCTTCGGCAAAGGGGCCCTGCGTTCCCGCCTCGACGACCCAGACATCGGCCGCGGGGGCCTTCACCACGGCCAGCGCATCCGAGACGAGGCCGTTGTAGATGCCGATCATCGCCAGCACGACGGTCATCAGCAGCCCCAGCCCGAAGCAGGTCAGCACAAATCGGAAAAGCCCGTGGCGAATGTCCTTGAGCGCGAGGTTCATGGGCTGCCCCCGATCCGTGCGCGCCGACCTTCGTCCGCGCCTTTGGCGGGCTGGGCCACGATCTGCGCGCCGTCCGGCAGTCCGCCCGTCACTTCCGCGCGGCCCAGGTCGTCGCGCGCGCCAAAGGTCAGATCGGCGCGCTGCAACCGGCCGTCTTGCACCACCCAGACCGTGCCGCGATGGCCGTCAAAGCCGGTGATCGCCATCTCGGGCACCATCAGCGCGCGGTCGCGGGTGCCGGTCAGGATGCGCGCCTCGGCCTGTTCGCCCAGATACATCTCCGCCGGGCAGTCGGCGCAGGTCAGCCAGACCCGGCGTTCTTCGTTCACCCGGTCGCTTTCCAAGCCGATCCGGGTCACGGTGCCATGAAATTCGGCTGTGGGCTGCGAGCGCAGGCGGATCGTGCCGGGCTGACCGAGCGCGAGCTGGCCTGCGCGCTCTTCGTCGATATAGGCCTGAATCCAGATTGTCGTCGGGTCGATCAGCGTGAAGATCGGATCGCCCGCCTTGACGACCGTGCCAGGCTCGGCATGCCGGGCCACCACGATGGCGTCATAGGGCGCGATCAGGCGGTGATGTGCAAGCAGCGTTTCTTCCAGCCGCAGCGCGCCTGCCGCATCCTCGGCCTGCGCCGCGATCACGGCCAGATCCGCGCGGGCCAGTGCCACGTCGGCGCGGGCAACATCCTCGTCCCGCTGCGCTTCCTCGGCCCGCTGGATCGAGGCGATGTCCTGCCGCGCCAGTTCCTTCTGCCGACGGTTCGCGGCTTCACGCTCATTCAGAACCGCCAGCGCCCGCTGGACGGAAGCCTCGGCGCGCGACTGGCTTGCGATGTTCGCGGCCACTGCCGCCCGCGCGCGCGCCACACGCGCCTCTTGCTCGGCGGGGTGCAGCGTTGCCAGGGCCTGCCCCTTGGTCACCGTGTCGCCTGCATCGGCCGACAGGGAGATGAGCGCCGCGCCCACCTCGAACCCGACGCGCGAAAGCACCCGTGCCTCGACCGTGCCCAGACCGTATAGACGAAGCGGCACGTTAGTTTCGGGCTGCACCACCTGAACTTCGAGAGGGCGCTCGGTCAAAAACAGAGCGCCCGCCCCAATTGCGACCACCGCCAGCGCGCCAATGACCCAGCCTTTGCGCATCACCGTATCCCCTTCGTTGCAAGCAGGTGCAACTGCACCGCCAGAAGACGCTCGCCTTCGTCCTGTAGCGCGAAGTTGCGCGACCCGAGCGACCAGCGGATCGCCACGCCCTGCACCAGTGAGATCAGCAGGACCGCAATGTCAGATGCGGTAACGTCGTCGCGAATTTCACCCTGCTGCTGGCCATGGGTGATTTCCTGTAACAGAAGGGCATGAAAGGCCGAGAGCCGATCACGGAAGGCCGCACGCAGGTCCGCGTTGTCTACGTTCAGTTCGCGTGAAAAGAGCAGCATTGGCATTGCCGGTGTCGCTGCGATCTGGTGCAGTTGTGCGGCGATCAGCGCCGCGATGCGGTCGAGCGGCTTCGTCCCGGATGACAGCGCGCTTGCCCATGCACGGCCAAGCCAGTCCGATACCTGTTCAGCCACTGCCGTCCACATTGCAGACTTGGTCGGAAAGTGCCGGAACAAGGCGGCCTGCGTAATGCCGATCTCGGTCGCCACCGCGCCGGTCGTGACACGGTCGGGTCCGATCCGGTCGGCGAGATCTAGCACCTTGGCCACGATCTCTGCTTTGCGATGATCGGCAGGTTTGCGCATGATGTCCCTGAAGTGATCAGTTACTCACTTAATCAATTGCATCTTGTTGAGCTGAAATTCAAGCCTTTTGTCCAGATCAAAGCGCTGATGTCGATGGCCGCGCACGACCCGCATCGCCCAACTTCAGAGGCACGGGTTGATGGGTGGCCAAATTTCAGCGCGATTTCAGCGGCCTTTCAGGACTGAACCAGACCTCTGCCGTCTTGCGCTTGTCGGACGAGCGCGATTCCTGCGGGGCGTGGCGCCTGCGCGTGATTTGTGCGAAACAGGACCCTTGCGTCTGCTCTCGGTGGTCGTTGCCATGATATGACTCGAGTCATGCAGCGTGACGGAGCGGGCGGAAATCATAGCTGAATCCTCTGGGATGTGTCGTGACCGAGACTGAAAAAAACACTTTGGTATCAATGCCAAACGAGGCACATCGCCTTTCTGTCGCCCCCATGATGGACTGGACGGACCGGCATTGCCGGTTCTTCCACCGCCTCATGACGCGGCGCGCGATGCTCTATACCGAGATGGTGACGGCGCCGGCGATCATTCACGGGCCGAAGGCGCGGCTGCTGGATTATTCGGCCGAGGAACACCCGGTCGCGCTGCAACTGGGCGGGTCCGACCCGCGCGAACTGGCGCAGGCGACGGCACTGGCGCGCGGGTGGGGCTATGATGAGGTGAACCTCAATTGCGGCTGCCCGTCTGACCGGGTGCAATCGGGCTGTTTTGGCGCGGTGCTGATGGAAAACCCGCCGCTCGTGGCCGATTGCCTGCGTGCCATGGCGGGCGAAACCGACATGCCGGTCACGGTCAAATGCCGTATCGGGGTGGATGATCAGGAACCGGCCGAGATCCTGCCGCGCTTCATCGAAACCGTGGCGGCGGCAGGGATCCGCCATTTCGTGATCCATGCCCGCAAGGCCTGGTTGCAGGGCCTGTCCCCCAAGGAAAACCGCGAGATCCCGCCGCTGGATTATCCGCTGGTTCTGGCGATGAAACAGCGCTTTCCCGAGCTTACCATCTGTCTCAATGGCGGGGTGGCGACGCTGGATCAGGCGCGCGCGCTGCTGGATCAGGGGCTGGACGGGGTGATGATCGGCCGCGCTGCCTATCACGATCCCGGCCATGCGCTGATCGGCGCCGATGCGCTGTGGGGCGACGATTTCGCCCCCGATGCGCATGCGGTGGTGCAGGCGATGAAGCCCTATATCGACGCGCATCTGTCCGGTGGCGGGCGGCTCCATCAGATCACCCGGCACATGCTGGGCCTGTTCACCGGCCGCCCCGGCGCGCGCGGCTGGCGGCGGGTCTTGTCCGAGGGGGCCAGCCGCCCGGGCGCGGGACTTGCGCTGATCGACCGCGCGCTGGCCGAGGTTCAGGCCGCGCCCGTCACCGCCTGATCGGGCGCGGGCAGCCGCGCCACGACCAATGCCAGCAGCAGCGCCAGCACCGCGCACAAGGCGATGGCCGCCAGCATCGGCAGCACCGTGCCGTCAAAGAACGGCCCCGACAGCGCGATCATCACGCCGCCCGCCAGCATTTGCAGCGTGCCGCCCAGCGACGAGGCCAGGCCCGCGATCGGCCCGTGTTCGTCCAGCGCCATCACCATGGCCGTGGGGATCACCAGACCCAGGCAGGCATTGGCCAGGAACAGCCCCGCCATCGTGACCCAGAGATCGGCCAGCCCCAGCAGGCCCAGCCCGAACAGCCCGACCGCAAAGGCGGCAAAGCCGCAGGTCGCGCGCACCATCACCACGCGGGCGCCATAGCGCATCCCCAGTTTCGCCGCGACCTGCGACGACGAAAAGAAGCCAAGCGCATTGACCGCGAAAGCCAGTGAAAATTGCGTGGGGCTCAGGCCGAAATCCTGCGCATAGACGAAAGAGGCCGAGGCGAGAAAGACGAAAAAGCTCGCCATGCCGAAGCCGCCCAGAAAGGTCAGCGCCATGAAGCCGCGATGCGTGAGCAGATGCCGCGCCCCCGCCAGCGTGGCCGCCACCGAAACCGGCTGGCGGTTTTCGGGTGCCAGCGTCTCGGCCAGCAGGAAGCGGGTCATGAGCATCGAGACGATCGTGGCCGCCACCAGCGCGCCAAAGATCGCCCGCCACCCCGCCAGCGCCATCAGACCCGCCCCCGCCAGCGGTGCCAGAAACGGCGAGACCGAGATCACCAGCATGATCATCGCCATCATCCGCGTCGCCTCATGCCCGGTTGACAGGTCGCGGATCACCGCGCGCGGCACCACCATCACCGCAGCCCCACCCAGGCCCTGCACGAAGCGCCCGGCGATCAGCGCTTCGGTCGAGGGGGCAAAGGTGCAGATCAGCGTGCCCAGCAGGAAAATGGCCAGGCCCACATGGATCGGCAATTTGCGCCCGGCCTGATCGGCCCAGGGGCCATAGATCAGCTGCGCCAGACCGAAGGCGATGAAATAGCTGGTGATCGTGCCCTGCATCGCCGGAATGCCCGCGCCCAGATCGGCGCCGATCTCGGGCATGGCGGGCAGATACATGTCGATCGCAAAGGGGCCAACGGCGGAAAGCAGCCCAAGCACAAGCGCCGGGCGCAACAGGGAATTCGTCATGTCGGGAACCAGTCAGAAAAAGTGACTCCCTGATTACCCTTTTGTGCGGCGGGGTGCAATCGGGCACTGGCCCCCCGGCGCGGGCCGGTCTAGCTTGGCGGAAAATCGCTGCGGAGTAGCCCGATGCCCGACCTTGTCAGCCTGTTGCCCATGCTGCTTTTGCTGATCGTGATCGGCGGTTTTGCCGGGGTGATCGCCGGGCTTCTGGGGGTCGGGGGCGGCATCGTGCTGGTGCCGGCCTTCTTTTACACCTTCGCGCATCTGGGCTATGACGGGCCGCAACTGATGCAGGTCTGCCTTGGCACCTCGCTGGCCACGATCATGGCGACGGCGATGCGCTCGGTCCGGGGGCATGACCGCAAGGGGGCGGTGGATTGGGGCTTGCTCAAGGGCTGGGCCCCGGCGATCGCGCTTGGCGCGGTGGCGGGGTTCTTTCTGGCCACGCGGCTGAAATCGGTAACGCTCCAGATCGTGTTCGGGGTGCTGGGGCTGATCGCGGGGCTGTGGATGGCCTTCGGGCGTGCCGATCTGCGGCTGGGCGATCACCTGCCGACGGGCCTGGGCAAATGGGCCATGGGCGGGGGATTGGGCTTTCTGTCGGTCCTGATGGGGATCGGCGGCGGCACATTCGGCGTGCCGATGATGACGCTGTTCGGCATGCCGATCCATCGCGCGGTCGGCACGGCCTCGGGCTTTGGGCTGATCATCGCGATTCCCTCGGCGCTCGGTTTCCTGACGATGCGGATCGACCATGCGCCGCCGCTGACGGTGGGGGCGGTGAACCTGCCGGCCTTTGCGGTGATCGTGGCGATGACGCTGCTGACCACGCCGCTGGGGGTGCGGCTGGCACATGCGATGGACCCCAAGCCGCTGAAGCGCGCCTTCGCGGTGTTCCTGCTGATCGTCGCGCTGAACATGCTGCGCAAGGCCGCGGGATGGTAGAGCGGGGGTGGCGCCAGATCGGGCCGGATGCGGGGCTGGCGGCCTGGGCCGCGGCGGCGCTGCCGGCGGCGCAGGCGGTGCTGGCCCGCAGCGCGGAGCCCTGGCGCTGCGGCGGCACCTGGTTCGTGGGGGTTGACGCGCTGCCCAATGATGCCGAGGGCGGGATCGGCGGCGTGGAACTACCCTGGCGCGTTCTGGGTCTTGCGCCCGAACCGCTGCACCGCGCGCAGCTTTCGGTCATCCGCCCGGGCTATCCGCAGCCCTCGGCGGAGGAAAGCGCTGCGGCCTTTGCCTTTCGCCGTGATCGCGATGCGGCGCATCTGGACGGGCTGATCGCCGATGCCGACAAACGCCGCCGGATCGCGGAGCCGCATGGCTGGATCCTCGGCCTGCCGCTGAACGCCGCCAGCCGCGATGCCGCGCCCCTGGTGGTATGGGAGGGCAGCCATCTGATTCTGCGCGCGGCGCTTGCCGCGGCACTGGCGCCCTGGCCCCGGCAGGATTGGGAAAATGTCGATATCACAGATGCTTATGTTGCGGCGCGGCGGCGCTGCTTTGCCGAGTGTCGGCGGGTGGAACTGCCGGTGGTGCCGGGTATGGCCACGCTGATGCACCGCCACCTGCTGCATGGGGTGGCGCCCTGGGGCCGCACCGCCACCGCCGCGCCCGAGGGCCGGATCATCGCCTATTTCCGCCCGCAACTGGCCAGCGTGGCCGAGTGGATCGCCGCGCCCTGACCCGGGCGCGCGGGGGGCGATTTTTCGATGAAAAATCGGGCGCGGCGTCAGTCGGCCAGACGCCCGGCGCGGCCGCCCCGGCGGCGGCCCAGCAGAGCCGCGCGGCCCGGCAGTTCGGCCATCACGGCCCGGCGTGCCTCGGGCGTCATGGCGGACCAGGCGCCGATTTCGGCCAGGGTGCGGCGGCAGCCCACGCAGATCTTCGCCTCGGGATGCACCACGCAGATCTTCACGCAGGGGCTTTCCACCTCGGCGCGTTTCCAGACCTCATCCGTCACGTTCAGCCTCCCGCCGCAGATGCGCCAGCCGGTCCAGCGCGCCTTGCAGGATAAACCCGGCCGCCACATGGTCGATCACCTCGGAGCGACGTTTGCGCGACGTATCCGCCTCCAGCAGGGCGCGTTCGGCGGCGACGGTGGAGAGGCGTTCATCCCAGAACAGCACCGGCAGGGGGGTAAGCTTTTCCAGATTGCGGATGAAGGCGCGGGTCGATTGCGCGCGCGGGCCTTCGCTGCCATCCATGTTGCGCGGCAGGCCAATGACGATGCCGGTGGCCGGGCGGCTGGTCAGCAGTTTCAGCAGCGCCTCGGCATCCAGGGTGAATTTCTCGCGCCGAATGGTGCGGTCGGGGGTGGCCACGCCGCGCATCACATCGGAAAAGGCCACGCCGATGGTCTTGGTGCCGAGATCGAGCCCGGCCAGCGCGCCCATCCGGGGCAGGGCGGCGGCGAATTCCTGCGCGTCCTCAAAGCTCATGGCGCCACCCCGGCCTGATCGGCCGCCGCGCGCAGCGCCGCCAGATCGTCCGCGCGCCCGGCGAATTTTCCCTGTGCCTCGGCATAGATGGCGCGGGCGCGGTCGGTCTGGCCCAGCACGCCCAGCGAGGTGATGAGCCGCGCCCATTCCTCCACGCTGCCGCCTTCGGCGGCGAGGCGTTCGTTCAGCTGTTCCACCATGCCGGCGATCATCGCCTGACGGTCGCCGGCCTCCATGCCGGCCGCGGCCTGCATCGCGGCCGCATCGGGGCCTTTCAGCCCGTCGGGCAACTGGTAGCGCACGCCGGCCAGTTGGGCCACCTGTTCGATATCCTGCCGGATCGGCGCGACCCAGGGCGCATCGGGCGGCGAGGTTTCCAGCAGCGCTTGCCAGATCGGGAAAGCCAGATCGGGCCGCCCGTTCTGAAGCAGCATCAGCCCGGAATAGAACCGGGCCGATCCGTTCATCCGGTCGCGGATCAGCGCCTCTTTCAGCGCGGCCTCGGCCTCGGGCGAGACATAGCCGCCAGTGGCATAGATCATCATCTCGGCCTGCACGGCGTAATCCTCGGCGGTGGCGGCTTCGCCCTTGGCCTTGATCAGCGCGGCCTGCGCCGCCCAGGCGGCGGGGTAGCGGCCCAGCCGGGCTTCGTTCTGCGCCAGCAGGTCCAGCCCGCGGACATCGTCGGGGCGGGCAGTGACGGCGGCGCGCAGCTTGTCCATCAGCGCCATGAACTCCGCATCGGCGGCGGGGGGCGCGGGCAGGGCGGGCTGCGCGGCCTCCATCTCGGCCTGGCCCTTGCGGGTGGCGCGGGCGCTTTCGGCGGCGGCGATGCGGGCGCTCAGCGGCATGTCGGGATAGCCGGGCGCGCCCAGCCAGCCGGCATAGACCCATACCGCGCCGCCCAGAAGTGCCGCCACCAGAACCAGCGTCAGCCCGAGGCCCGGCCCGCGGCCCAGGCGCGCGGTGGTGCCGGGCTTGTGCGCCTCCAGCAGGCGGCGCGAGATCTCGATGCGCAGGCGTTCGGCCTCATCCGGGGCGATCACGCCGCGCGCGGCGTCGCGGGCCACCTCGGCCAACTGGTCGCGATAGACGGCGACATCGCTGCGCGGCTCGGCGGACACAAGGTCGCGGCCCCGCCAGAGCCCGAGGAACAGCGCCACCCCGGAGGCCAGGATCAGCGCGCCCGCCGTCAGCCAGAACATTCCCATCCGCGCCCCCGTTTCCTGTCGCGTCTCCGATGTAACCGCTGGGAGGCCCGGGCAAAAGGGGCGAAAGGTCGAAAGCCCGCCTGCGCCCGCCCGGCAAATCGCCGCAGCCGGACGGGGCTGAAGGGCGGGGTGCCGAGGGGCGATCCGACGCCATGTCGCAATTTTCCCCATTGTGCCGCTCCGCGCGGCGGAACATTTTGGCCTTCGGGGCATGAAGGATCACAAGGCGATCCGCCGCAGCGACCCGCACTGAACCGACCCCGGGGAGAGGACATCCATGAAACGCTATTCGGTCTTCGCCATCGCCCGAGAGGCCCTGCGCTATCACCAGGGGTGGGAGCGGGCCTGGCGCTCTCCCGCGCCGAAGGCCGCCTATGACGCGATCATCGTGGGCGCTGGCGGGCATGGCCTGGCAACCGCCTATTATCTGGGCAAGAATTTCGGCATCACCAATGTCGCGGTGATCGAGAAGGGCTGGCTGGGCGGCGGCAATACCGGCCGCAACACGACCATCATCCGCTCGAACTATCTGCAAGACCCGTCGGCGGCGATCTACAACAAGGCGCTCAGCCTTTACGAGGATCTGAGCCAGGATCTGAACTACAACGTGATGTTCAGTCCGCGCGGGTTGCTGATGCTGGCGCAGACCCATCACGAGGTGCGCGGCTATCTGCGCACGGTGCATGCCAACAACCTGCAAGGCGTCAAGACCGAATGGATCGGGCCGGAGCGGGTGAAGGAACTGGTGCCGATCATCAATATCGACGGGCCGCGCTATCCGGTGCTGGGCGCGCTGTATCAAGCGCGGGGCGGCACGGCGCGGCATGACGCGGTGGCCTGGGGCTATGCACGGGCCTGTTCGGCCATGGGGATGGATATCCTCCAGCAGACCGAAGTGACCGGCGTGCGGTCGGAAAACGGCCAGGTGACCGGGGTCGAGACCTCGCGCGGGTTCATCGGCTGCAAGAAGCTGGGCATGGTGGTCGCCGGCCATTCGGGCCAGCTGGCCGAAATGGCGGGCTTCCGCCTGCCGGTCGAATCGCTGGCGCTTCAGGCGCTGGTGTCAGAGCCGATCAAGCCCTGCATGGATGTGGTGGTGATGGCCAACACCGTGCATGGCTACATGTCGCAATCCGACAAGGGCGAGATGGTCATCGGCGGCGGCACCGACGGGTTCAACAACTTCACGCAGCGCGGGTCGTTCCATCATATCGAGGAGACCCTGCGCGCCCTGGTCGAGACCTTCCCGATGATCTCGCGGCTCAAGATGCTGCGGCAATGGGGCGGGATCGTGGACATGACCGGCGACCGTTCGCCCATCATCTCCAAGACGCCGCTGGGCAATTGCTTCATCAATTGCGGCTGGGGCACCGGCGGGTTCAAGGCGATCCCCGGCTCGGGCTGGGCCATGGCCGAACTGATGGCCAAGGGCGAACCGGGGCCGCTGGCCGCCGAATTCAACATGTGGCGCTTCCGCGAAGGGCAGTTCATCGACGAGTCGGTGG
This sequence comes from Gemmobacter caeruleus, assembly GCF_008271655.1. Classification (GTDB taxonomy): domain Bacteria; phylum Pseudomonadota; class Alphaproteobacteria; order Rhodobacterales; family Rhodobacteraceae; genus Gemmobacter; species Gemmobacter caeruleus. The sequence goes on along the minus strand of NZ_VKKX01000051.1, from coordinate 83,594 downwards.
CCGCCGGGGTGGCGCATTGATGCAAGGCGCCGATTTTTCGCAGAAAAATCGAAAGCGGCAATTCTTCGTCGAAGAATTGCGTTTCGCGAAGGGATGGACCGATGCTGCTTCTTGAATGCCCCTATTGCGGCGTGAAGGCCGAGGAAACCGAACTGACAGCGGGCGGCGAGGCGCATCTGAAGCGCTTCGGCCCCGGCTCCTCGGGCGAGGAGTTCGAGGCCTATATGTTTGCCCGCAAGAACCCCAAGGGCGTGCATTTCGAACGCTGGCGCCATGCCTATGGCTGCGGCAAGTGGTTCCTCGCGGCCCGCTGCACCGCCACGCTGGAGGTGTTCGGCACCTATCCGGCGCAGACCACCGAACCGCCGGCGGACCTCGTCGAGAAGATCAAGGCCAAACGGCCGGACTGGAAGGGCACCAAATGAGCACCCGGCTTTCCAAGGGCGGCCGTCTGATCGACCGCACCGCACCCCAGGAATTCACCTTCAACGGCAAGCGCATGCGCGGCTTTGGCGGCGATACGCTGGCGGCGGCGCTGCTCGCCAATGATCAGATGCTGGTCGGGCGCAGCTTCAAGTATCACCGCCCGCGCGGCATCGTGGCCTCGGGCGCCGAGGAGCCGAACGCGCTGGTCAACATGGGCGAGGGCGGCCGGTTCGAGCCGAACCAGCGCACCACCACGACCGAATTGTTCGACGGGCTGACCTGCACCTCGCAGAACCACTGGCCGAGCCTGGAATTCGACGTGGGCGTGGTGAACAACTATGCCAGCCGTTTCCTGCCGGCGGGGTTCTATTACAAGACCTTCATCCATCCGCGTTTCGCCTGGAAACATGTGTTCGAGCCGATCGTCCGGCAATCCGCCGGTCTCGGCAAGGTGCCGAAGGACCGCGACGCCGACCGCTATGAACAGGCCTATGCGTTTTGCGATATCCTCGTGGTCGGGGGGGGCGTGGCCGGTCTTCAGGCGGCGCTGACCGCCGCGAAGGCGGGCAAGTCGGTCTGGCTGATCGAGCAGACCGCGCATTGGGGTGGCCGCGCCGTGGTCGATGGCGCGGTGATCGAGGGCCAGCCCGCCGAAGCCTGGGTGAACGCGGCGCTGCAAACGCTGGAGCGGATGGAGAATGTCACGATCCGCAGCCGCTGCATGGCGGCGGGGTCCTACGACCATGGCTATGTGCTGTGCGACGAAAAGGTTGCCGATCACACGCCGGGCGACGGGCGTCCGCGCCACCGGCTGTGGCGTCTGCGCGCCGGCCAGATCATCGCCGCGACCGGCGCGATCGAGCGGCCGCTGTCCTTTGCCGGCAATGACATTCCGGGCGTGATGCTTGCAGCGGCTGTGCGCGACTATCTGGTCAACTGGGCGGTGGCCGCGGGCGACCGGACCGTGGTCGTCACCAATAATGACGACGCCTATCGCACCGCCATCGCGCTGAAGGAAGCGGGGCTGGAGGTGCCGGTGGTGCTGGATGCCCGCGCCAGCGTGTCCGGCGAATTGCCGGCCCGCGCCCGTGCCCTGGGCATCCGGGTCGAGACCGGCCGCGCCATCGCCAAGGTCAAGGGCGGCAAGCGCGTCACCGGCGTCGCCATCTGTGCGCAGGCCGGCCAGGGCGCGGTGATCGAGGAGATCGACTGCGACGCCGTGGCCATGTCGGGCGGCTGGTCGCCGGTCGTCCATCTCTGGAGCCATTGCGGCGGCAAGCTGAAATGGGACGATGCGCAGGCGCAATTCGCCCCTGACAAGGCCCGCCCGCCGATCAACCATGATGGCGGCGCGCTGGTGCTGACGGCCGGTGCGGCCTCGGGCGTGCTGTCCACGGCGGATGTGCTGGCCGATGCGACCGAAGCGGCCGGCGGTGGCGCGGTGCCTGCCGCGCAGGATGCGGCCGAGGGCGCGATGGAGCCGGTCTGGGTCATGCCGCAGGGCGCCCCGGTCGCGCTGCGCATGAAGATGTGGCTCGATTATCAGAACGACGTGAAGGTCAGCGACGTGCAGCTGGCCGCGCGCGAGGGCTATACCTCGGTCGAACATACCAAGCGCTATACCACGCTGGGCATGGCGACCGATCAGGGCAAGCTGAGCAATATCAACGGTCTGGCCGTGCTGGCCGACAGCTTGTCCGCGCCGATCCCGCAGGTTGGCACCACCACCTTCCGTCCGCCCTACACGCCCGTCACCATCGGCGCGCTGGCGGGCGAGGCCCGGGTCGACATCTTCCAGCCGCTGCGCCGCACGCCGATCCATGACTGGCATGTCGCGCAGAACGCCTATCTGGAGCCGGTGGGCCTGTGGCAGCGCCCCTATTGCTATCCGCGCGCCGGTGAGACCCACGAACAGGCGGTCCACCGCGAGGTGAAGAACACCCGCAGCAATGTGGGTCTGCTCGACGCCTCGACGCTGGGCAAGATCATCGTCAAGGGCCCGGATGCGGGCAAGTTCCTCGACATGCTCTATACCAATGTCATGTCCAATCTGGCCGTGGGCAAATGCCGCTACGGGCTGATGTGCAACGAACAGGGCTTCCTGTCGGATGACGGCGTGGTCGCGCGCATCGACGAAGACACCTGGCTGTGCCACACCACCTCGGGCGGGTCGGATCGCATCCACGCCTGGATGGAAGACTGGCTGCAATGCGAATGGTGGGATTGGCAGGTCTATACCGCCAATGTGACCGAGCAATATGCGCAAATCGCCGTGGTCGGCCCGAAGGCGCGTCAGGTGCTGGAAAAACTGGGCGGGATGGATGTCTCGAAAGAGACGCTGCCCTTCATGCAATGGGCCGACGGCACGCTGGGCGGCTTCAACGCGCGGGTCTATCGGATCTCGTTCTCGGGCGAGCTGTCCTATGAGATCGCGGTGCCGGCCAGCGAAGGCCGTGCCTTCTGGGATGCGCTTGTCGCGGCGGGGGCCGAGTTCGGCATGATGCCCTATGGCACCGAGGGGCTGCACGTCCTGCGGGCCGAAAAGGGTTTCATCATGATCGGCGACGAAACCGATGGCACGGTGATCCCGCAGGATCTGAACCTCGGCTGGGCGATTTCCAAGAAGAAGGCGGATTATCTGGGCAAGCGCGGGCAGGAACGGCCCTATCTGGCCAGCCCTGACCGCTGGAAACTGGTGGGGCTGGAGACGCTGGATGGCAGCGTGATCCCCGACGGTTCCTACGCGCCGGCGCCGGGCATGAATGCCAATGGCCAGCGCAACACCCAGGGGCGCGTCACCTCGACCTATTTCTCGCCCACGCTGGGCAAGGGCATCGCCATGGGTCTGGTGAAGGGCGGCCTCAGCCGTCTGGGCGAAACGATCGAGATGACCAGGCTCGACGGTTCGACCATGCAGGTCAAGATCGTGGACCCGGTCTTCTACGACAAGGAAGGGGAAAAGCAGAATGTCTAAGGTTGCAAGCGCCCTGGGCGGTGCCCGCTTCGACGGCTTTGCCTCGGTGTCGGAGATCGGCCCGCTGGGCATGATCACCCTGCGCGCCAAGCCCGATGTGAAGGGGCTGGCGGCGGCGGTCAAGGCGGTGACGGGCACCAAGCTGCCCGCGCAGCGCCGGGTCGAACGGGCCGGTGACAAGGTTGCCGCCTGGATGAGCCCCGACGAATATCTGCTGATCCTGCCCTATGCCGAGGTCAAGGCCGCGCTGGCCACCCTGGCGGACAAGCTGGCAGGCCAGCACCATCTGGCGGTCGATGTCTCGGATGCCCGCGCGGTGTTCCGCATCGAAGGGGCCGAGGCGGCGCAGGTGCTGATGAAACTGGCCCCGGCCGATCTGACCGCGCTGGAACCGGGCGAGATCCGCCGGACCCGCATCGCCCAGGTGGCGGGCGCGTTCTGGGCCGATGAGACCGGCTTCACGCTTGTCTGTTTCCGGTCGGTCGCGGGCTATGTGATGGGGCTTCTGTCGCATTCCGCACAGCCGGGCAGTGAGTTGTTCTAGGCGTTCCTTTCTTCTCCCTCAGGTTGTCCTATCCTCCCGGCAGAATCATCTGTCGGGAGTTTTTTTATGATTTGCAGCATGTTGCGTGGTGTCGCGCTGGTCGCGGCTCTTGGCAGCGGTATGGGGGCGGCGGGGGCGGCGCAGGCCAAGACCACCCTTGATGCCCTGGAATGCAGGCTGTCGCCCAGCAATGCGCAAAAGGGCTGGATCGCGCGCGACTATCTGGTGGCGCGCAAGGGCGGGGGGATCGTGGTCGCCGATGGCATCACGCTGGCCCTGAACAAGGGCAAGCCGGCCGAGGTGGAAATCGTCGAGGACACGGAGAAACGGCTGACGATCCGCTGGCGTCTGGCCACTAGCGACTCCTCGGGGCAGGGGGCGATCATGGATTACCGCCTGACCTATCTGCCGCCGATGGGCAAGGTTATCGTGGGGGCGCGACCCGGTGGTTACATGGACAAATTCGAGGCCCGCGGAACCTGCAAGCCGTTAAAGGGTTGACCTAGGCGGGGCGGCTGCTTTTCTGCGGCCGTCCCCTTGACCTTACCCGCCTGCGGTCGCTTAGTGGGGCCGAAGGAATCCCGAACAGGAGTGACGAAAATGGCTTTCACGCTGCCCGATCTGCCCTATGCCCATGATGCGCTGGCCTCGCTGGGCATGTCGAAGGAAACGCTGGAATATCACCACGACCTGCACCACAAGGCCTATGTCGATAACGGCAACAAGCTGATTGCCGGCACCGAATGGGAATCAAAGTCGCTGGATGACATCGTCAAGGGCACCTATCAGGCCGGGGCCGTGGCGCAGAACGGCATCTTCAACAATGCCAGCCAGCACTGGAACCACAACCTGTTCTGGGAGGTGATGGGCCCGGGTGAAGACAAGAAGATCCCCGGCGCGCTGGAAAAGGCGCTGACCGAGGCCTTCGGTTCGGTCGCCAAGTTCAAGGAAGATTTCGCCGCCGCCGGCGCGGGCCAGTTCGGTTCGGGCTGGGCCTGGCTGGTGAAGGACAAGGACGGGTCGCTGAAGGTCACCAAGACCGAAAACGGCGTCAACCCGCTCTGCTTCGGCCAGACCGCGCTTCTGGGCTGCGATGTGTGGGAACACAGCTATTACATCGACTTCCGCAACAAGCGTCCGGCCTATCTGACCAACTTCCTCGACAAGCTGGTCAACTGGGAAGCCGTCGCCGCGCGCCTGTGATGCGGCTGCGCGGGTGATTTCGGGCCTGCCGGGCATTCCGGCAGGCCTTTTTCTTGGGGGTGGCAATGTCCGAGGCGGCGCGCGGCGTCCTGGCCATGATCGTGGCCTGTGTGATCTGGGGGCTGTCGGGCCTCTATTACAAGCTGCTGGCCGATGTGCCCCCGCTGGAGGTGCTGAGCCACCGCACGCTGTGGTCGGCGGTGCTGTTCACCGGCGTCGTGCTGGCCCAGGGGCAGGGTGGCGCGTTGCGGGCCTTGCTGCGGGCCGCGCCGCTGCGGGTCGGGCTGGCGGCGGCGCTGATCTCGTTCAACTGGTTCCTGTTCATCTTTTCGGTGCAGGCCGGCCATGCGGTCGAGGCGGCGCTTGGCTATTACCTGTTCCCGCTGGTGGCGGTGCTGCTGGGCGTGCTGGCTTTGGGCGAAAGGCTGGGCCGGGTGCAGGCGCTGGCGATCGGGCTGGTGGTCGCGGGCGTCGCGGTGCTGAGCCTGGGCCTGGGCGTCGCGCCCTGGATCGCGCTGCTGATCGCGGGATCGTTCGGGATTTACGGGCTGATCAAGAAACGGCTGGGCGCGCCGCCCGTCGCCTCGGTCACGGCCGAGGTGCTGGTGCTGACGCCGCTGGCGCTGATCTGGCTGGGGCTGACGGGCAGCGGCGCGGTGCAGGAATTCGGCCGCCCCGGCGGGCATTTCTTCGATTCCGTGCCGACCGCGCTGCTTCTGATGTTTTCGGGCGTGCTGACGGCGGGGCCGCTGATGCTGTTCACCTATGCCACGGCGCGGGTGCGGCTGGCGACGGTGGGGGTGATGCAATACATCAACCCCAGCCTGCAATTCCTTGTGGCGACACTGATTTTCGCCGAACCGCTGACGGTCTGGCACCTGCCGGCCTTCGGGCTGATCTGGGCGGGGCTGGCGCTTTACAGCCTGGGCGGGCTGCGTCAGGACAGCGCCGCGCGCAGCCCGGCCCGCAGCGCCGCGACATCGGCCACGGCGGTAAAGTGATCGCGCAGGCTGGCATCGGCAAAACCCTCGGCGATGACATGGTTCAGAAGCTGCATGAGGGTTTGCCAATAACCGTCTGTATCCAGAAGGAAAATCGGTTTTCTATGCAGGCCGATCTGCGCCCAGGTGACCACCTCGAAGAATTCGTCCAGTGACCCCGCGCCGCCGGGCAGCACCACGATCGCGTCGGAATTCATGAACATCACCTTCTTGCGTTCATGCATGTCCTCGGTGATCACCAGCTGCCCCAGATCGCGCTTGCCGACCTCCCGCTGCATCAGATGGGTGGGGATCACCCCCATCGTGGCCGCGCCGGCCGCCTGGGCGGCGCGGGCGACCTCGCCCATCAGACCGATATCGCCGGCGCCATAGACCAGGCGCCAGCCCTCTTCGGCGAGCATGGCGCCGGTGGCGCGGGCGGCGGCGGCATAGGCCGGGCGCTGGCCGGGGCGCGCGCCACAAAAGACACAGACAGAGCGGGAGAAGGTCATGGGGGCCTCGGAAAAGAGTTGCCATTTGTGGTCTATCGGGCTTCCTGTGAATTGGAAAGCGCCGCCGGCAAGAGCGCGCGCAGGGGACGGTGTCATGACGGAAAAGCGGGGCTTGGGTGCCTTGGGCTGGGCGGCGGCGGCAATCGGGGCGGCCGCGCTGGCGGGGCTGGTTTGGTATCTACAAGGCGAAGATGCAGCGCCCGAGCCCGTCGCCGCGGTGTCGCGCCTGCCGGAACCGGCGCCTGCCACCTCTGCGCCAGAGCCCGCCGCCTCTGCGCCCGCCGCCCCTGAGGCGCAGCCCGAACCCGCCATCGTCGCCACGCCCGCGCCGGTTCCCCCTGCCGCCACCACGCCCGAGCCGCCGCGCTTTGACACTGTGCGCGTGACGCCCGAAGGGGCGGCGCTGGTGGCCGGGCGGGCCGATCCCGGCGCCACGGTCGCGGTGCTGGTCGATGGGGCAAACCTGGCCGAGGCGGTCGCCGATCCGCAGGGCGCCTTTGTCGTGCTGTTCGATCTGGCGCCCTCGGATCAGCCGCGCCTGTTGTCGCTGCTGCAAAAAGGCACGCCAGAGGTGGCCTCGGTCGAGACGGTCGCCCTGTCGCCGATCGCGCCCCCCGCGACGCCGGTCGCGCAGGCCGCGCCGGCGGCGGAACCTGCCCCCGAGGCAGAGCCGCCGGTTGCGCTTTTGCTGACCGAACAGGGGGCGCAGGTCTTGCAGGGCGATGCGCCCATGGGCGGGGTGAGCATCGGCAGTATCGCCTATACGCCCGATGGCGCGGTGCAACTGGCCGGTCAGGGGCAGGGCGGCGCGATGGTGCGGCTTTATCTGAACGCGGCGCCGCTGGCCGAAGTGCTGGTCGCGGCCTCGGGGCAGTGGTTTGCCACGCTGCGCGACATCGCGCCCGGGCTGTACACGCTGCGCGCGGATCAGATCGGCCCCGATGGTGCGGTGACTGCGCGGTTCGAGACCCCGTTCCAGCGCGAGACACCCGAGGCGCTGGCCGCCGTGCTGAAGCCGCGCGCCAGCAGTGGCACGCCGCTGCCGACCCCCGCCGCACCGCCGGCGCCCGAATCGGCCCCCCTTGTCGTGGCGCCTGCTGTCACGCCCGCCGCCGCGCCTGCCGATACGCCTGATGCCGCCCCGGCGCCACTGACCGTGACGGTGCAGCCGGGCTTCACGCTCTGGCGCATCGCGCGCGAGAATTTCGGGGATGGCGTGCTTTATGTGAAGGTGTTCGAGGCGAACAAGGGCCAGATCCGCAACCCGGATCTGATCTATCCCGGGCAGGTCTTCACCATTCCCGACCGCTGATCAGGGGCCTTCGCGCGGCGCCAGATCGCCCTCGGCCACGCGATGCAGCGCATGGCGGGCCGAGGCGCCGCAACAGGCCAGCACCTCGGGGTGATCCATGCAGCAATCGGCCAGCAGATAGGAAATCGCCCCGCCGATGCCTGCCAGATCGGCGGAATAGATCACATTACGCGACACCCGGCGCGACCGGATCAGCCCGGCCTGTTCCAGGGCCGCTAGATGGAAGGACAGGCGCGAGGCCGAAAGGCCAAGCGCGCGCGCGATCTCGCCCGCGGCCAGACCCTCATCGCCCCGGGGCACCAGCAGGCGCACCAGATCGAGCCGGGCTTCGTGCGCCAGCGCCGACAGGGCCGAGAGGACTTTACTTCGCTCCATCCTTCAACTACTCGTGAAACGTTGAATTGTCCCTGCTTACCCCAGCCCGCCCCCGCGATCAACCGGGAAGGGCAAGGAACCCCAGATGCGCCGTCCTTCCGATTCCATGACCTCCGCCGATCCCGATGTCAGCGCGACCAGCGGTTTTGACACCATCCGCCGCGTGGCGCCCTATCTCTGGCCCGAGGGCGAGAGCTGGGTGAAACGCCGCGTGGTGATCGCGCTGACCATGCTGGCCTTTGCCAAGATCGTCTCGGTTTCCACGCCGTTCTTCTACAAGGCGGCGGTGGACAAGCTGGCGGGCGACGCGCCCTCGGGCGCCTGGCTGATGGGGCTGACGGCGGTGGCCTTGACGCTGGCCTATGGGCTGGCGCGGCTGGGGGCGGTGGCCTTTGGCGAATTGCGCGACGCGATCTTTGTGCGGGTCGGTCAGCGGGCGTTGCGCAAGCTGGCGCTGGAGACCTTTACTCATATCCACCGCCTGTCGATGCGCTATCACATCACCCGCAAGACCGGCGGTCTGAGCCGGATCATCGAGCGCGGGGTCAAGGGCGTCGATTTCCTGCTGCGCTTCCTGCTGTTTTCCATCGGGCCGCTGATCCTGGAACTGACCATGGTCTCGGTCATCTTCGCGGTGCTGTTCGGCTGGCAATATATGGCGGTCGTGGTGATCACCATTGCGATCTATGTGACCTTCACCTTCAAGGTCACCGAATGGCGCGTGGCGATCCGGCGCAAGATGAACGACCAGGATACCGACGCCAACCAGAAGGCCATCGACAGCCTGCTGAACTTTGAAACCGTGCGCTATTTCGGCGCCGCCAACCGCGAGGCCGCGCGCTATGACCGCGCGATGGAGGGGTATGAATCGGCGGCGGTGCGCACCGGGCAATCGCTGGCTTTCCTGAATGCGGGGCAGTCCTTCATCATCACCACCGGCCTTGTGATCGTGATGGTGATGGCGGCCATGGGCGTGCAGGCGGGGGCGCTGACCGTGGGCGATTTCGTCATGGTCAACGCCTATATGATCCAGATCACCATGCCGCTGAATTTTCTCGGCACCGTCTATCGCGAGATCCGGCAGGCGCTGGTCGATATGGGGCAGATGTTCGGCCTGCTGGCCCAGCCGGCGGAAATCACCGACAAGCCCGGCGCGCAGCCGCTGCGCGTCACCGGCGGCCATGTGCGGTTCGAGGATGTGCATTTCGCCTATGATGCGGAGCGCCCGATCCTCAAGGGCGTCACGGTGGATGTGCCGGCGGGGCAGACGGTGGCGCTGGTCGGGCCGTCGGGGTCGGGCAAATCCACTATCGGGCGGTTGCTGTTCCGCTTTTACGATGTGACCGGCGGCGCGGTGAAGATCGACGGGCAGGATATTCGCGACATCACGCAAGACAGCCTGCATGGCGCCATCGGCGTGGTGCCGCAGGATACGGTGCTGTTCAACGACACGATCTATTACAACATTGCCTATGGCCGCCCCGAAGCCAGCCGGGCCGAGGTCGAGGCGGCGGCGAAGGCCGCGAAGATCCATGATTTCGTGCTGTCCCTGCCGCAGGGTTATGAAACGACCGTGGGCGAACGCGGGCTGAAGCTTTCGGGCGGCGAGAAGCAGCGCGTGGGCATCGCGCGCACGCTGTTGAAGAACCCGCCGATCCTGCTGCTGGACGAGGCGACCTCGGCGCTCGATACCCAGACCGAGGCCGATATTCAGCACAGTCTGCGCGAGATGGGGCAGGGCCGCACGGTAATCACCATCGCGCACCGGCTTTCGACCATTGCCGACAGCGACCGGATCGTGGTGCTGGAGGCGGGCCGCGTGGTCGAGGAGGGCACCCATGACGCGCTGCTGGCGCGGGGTGGGCGCTATGCCGCGATGTGGGCGCGCCAGGCCGCCGAGGATGAGGCCGAGGCCGCCTGACGCCCGCGCCGCGCGTCAGGCGTCGTCGGCTACCTCGCGGGTCAGGACCAGGTCGTCGGTGGTCAGGTTCTGACCGCCGATCACCTCGGCCACCACCACATCGTTGAAGCGGATGACGCCCGAAGTGCCTTCGTCATTGGCTGTGACGGTGATCTCGGGCGCGACCTCCTGGCCGTCATCGTCATAGGCGGGACGATAGAGCAGTTCGACCCGGTCGCCCGCGCCGTAATCGGTGACCTGGGCGATCTGGCCGAAGGAATCTTCGCGGTGGTCGATCTGGAACAGGTCTTCGCCCTCGCCGCCGGTGCCACGATCGCCGGCGCCCATCAGCAGCGTGTCATTGCCGGCGCCGCCATCCAGCGAGTCAAAACCGTCCACCTCGGTCGCGCCATGGGCCTGGCTTGACCCCTCGTCCTTGCCCGACAGGAAATCGTCGCCCTCGCCGCCAATGATCAGATCGGCGCCGTTGCCGCCCAGCAGGGTGTCGTCGCCCTCTTGCCCGGCGATCGCGTCATTGCCGGCCTTGCCCAGAATGCGGTCATCGCCCAACCCGCCAATCGCCGAATCGTTGCCGTCGCCAAGCGCGATTACGTCATCGCCCTCTTGCCCGGCGGCGATGTCATTGCCGTCGCCCATCATCAGCGTGTCATTGCCGGCGCCGCCATCGGCGTAATCCGCCCCGGCCGATCCGATCAGCCCGTCATCGCCCGCATCCAGCAGCCAGGCGAGGTTTTCGGCCCCGTCCTCGGGCGCCATGCGGTCATCCTGCGGGGTGCCCGCGATCTCGTCGCCATAGGCGGCGGGATCATAGAGCGGATGTTCCGTCAGATCGGTGTCCTCGTCGCCGGAACTGCCCGAGAACAGGTCCAGCGAATTGGCCAGAAACAGCGCGAAAAGCGACATATAGAACAGGTAAGTGGTATCCATGGCACGGGTCCGGTCAGACGTTTGTCCCGGTATCTCGCCCAAATATGGTAAAGACGGGGTAAAATCGGGCCGCTTTGCGGTCATTTTTGCCCGGGGGTGATCAATCGTGGCAAAGGGGCGCAGGGCTTGGCAAGCCCTTGGCCTTGCGTGTAAGACGGGGCAAAGCAAGGAGAGCCCCTTTGAGCAACCCCGAAAGTTTCATCGACGAGGTCACCGAAGAGGTCCGCCGCGACAAGCTGTTCGCGGCTTTCCGCAAATATGGCTGGATCGGGGTGCTCTTGGTGCTGGCCATCGTGGGCGGCACCGCCTGGACGGAATGGCAAAAGGCCAGCCGCGCCGCCGAGGCGCAGGCCTTTGGCGATGCGATCCTGACGGCGAGCCGCGCCGCCAGCCCGGCCGAACGCCGCGCCGCGCTGGCCGCCGTGCCGGCGCAGGGCGAACAGGTTGCGCTGTTGCAGCTCTTGCTGGCCTCGGACCCGGCCGATGACCGTGCCGCCACGCTGGAGGCGTTGCGCAAGGTCGAGGGCGATGCCGGCCTGCCCGAGGTCTGGCGCGATCTGGCGGTGCTGCGCCGCGTGGTCCTGCAAGGCAAGGAACTGCCGCTGGCCGACCGCCGCGCCGTGCTAGAGCCGCTGGCCCAACCCGGCCGCAGCTTCCGCCCGCTGGCCGCCGAACAACTGGCCTATCTGCTGGTCGAAGAGGGCAAGACCGAGGAGGCGATCACCGCCCTGCGTGCCCTGACCCAGGATCAGGAGGCGACCGGGGGCTTGCGCAACCGCGCCCGCCAGATGATTGTCGCCCTTGGGGGCGATGTCGAGGCGGGCTGATCCGCCGACGGGCCTTCGGGCGGGGCGCGCATGGCGCCCGGCCTGCCAAGCGAATGCGGGGGCGGCCTGTCGGCAGATCGGCGGGTCCGGCCCCCCGGGACGAACGGAGTGTTGAGCGTGCCGCCGATGAAAACCGCGATCTCCTTCCTGGCGCTGACGGCGCTGCTGGCCGCCTGCGAAAAGGAAGTGATCCTGCCGGGAGAGCGTTTCGGCACCCGCACGCCGCTGGAAGACAGCATCCCCACCGAGGCGAACCCCGCCCCGCGTGATCTGGCGGCGGCGGTGAACCAGTCGGTGCCGATCGCGCTGCCGGCAGCCGTCGCCAATGCCGACTGGACGCATCGCGGCGGCAATGTCCGCCATCTGCCGCCGCATGGCACGCTGAGCGCCAGCCCCGCCCGGGTCTGGAGCGCGTCGATCGGTCAGGCCTCGACCCGGCGCAACCGCATCTCGGCCGCGCCGGTGGTGGCCGAGGGCCGCGTCTTCACGCTGGATGCCGAAATGGGCCTGCATGCCACCGCGCTGAGCGGCGCGCCGCTTTGGGGCAGCGACCTGACGCCGGCGGGCGACCGACCCTCCGACGTGTCGGGCGGCGGTCTGGCCTATGGCGCCGGGCGGGTTTTCATCGCCACGGGCTATGGCGAGCTGATCGCCGTCGATCCGGCCTCGGGCGCGGTGCAATGGCGCCAGCAGCTGGGGGCCGCGGTGGCCGGCGCCCCGGCGGTTGATGGCAATACCGTCTATGTCGTGGGGCGTGACAGCGCCGGCTGGGCGGTGAATGCCGCCGATGGCAAGGTGCTGTGGCAGATCAATGGCGCGACCGGCAAGCCCGGCATGGTCGGTTCCGCCGCGCCGGCGGTGACCGAGCGGCTGGTGGTCCTGCCCATGCCCTCGGGCGAGCTGCGCGCGGTGCTGAAGACCGGCGGGATCGAGGTCTGGGAGGCCGATATCGCCGGCGCCCGCCTGGGCCGCGCCTATGGCTTCATCGCCGATGTGACGGGCGACCCGGTGGTCGCGGGCGACACGATCTATGCCGGCAATGCGGCGGGGCGGACCTATGCGGTTTCCGGCACCGGCGAAACGCTGTGGACGGCGGCCGAAGGCGCGCTTGGCCCGGTGCTGCCGGTGGGCGGCTCGGTGTTTCTGGTGAATGACCAGGCCGAGCTGGTGCGGCTGGATGCCGCCACCGGCGCGGTGATCTGGCGCGCCGAAATGCCCTATTTCGACGCCGAAAAGCCCAAGAAGCACAAGGCGATCACCGCCCATTACGGCCCGGTTCTGGCCGGCGGGAGGCTGGTCGTGGCCTCGGGCGACGGGGCGCTGCGGTTCTTTTCGCCGCAGAATGGCGCGCTGCTTGGCCAGGCCGAGATCCCCGGCGGGGCGGCGGCACAACCCGCGCTGGCGGGGGGGCTTTTGCTGGTCGTGGGGCAGAACGGGCAACTTCACGCTTTCCGCTGAGCCGTTTTCGGTGTATCGGCCAGCGCTTGACCTGATGTGACGGCCCCCGGAGGGCATGGATGACCTTTACTCTCGCCATTGTCGGCCGGCCCAATGTCGGCAAATCGACGCTGTTCAACCGCCTTGTCGGCAAGAAGCTGGCGCTGGTCGATGACCAGCCCGGCGTTACGCGCGACCTGCGCGAGGGCGATGCGCGGCTCTTTGACCTGCGATTCACCGTGATCGACACCGCGGGGCTGGAGGAGGTCACCGATGACAGCCTGCAAGGCCGGATGCGGCGCCTCACCGAACGCGCGGTGGAAATGGCCGATATCTGCCTGTTCCTGATCGACGGGCGGATGGGGGTCACGCCCTCGGACGAGGTGTTCGCCGACATCCTGCGCCGCAAGAATGCCCATGTCGTGCTGGGGGTGAACAAGGCCGAGGGCAAGGCCGGCGATGCCGGCGCCATCGAGGCCTGGAGCCTGGGCCTGGGCGAACCCGTGCGCATTTCGGCCGAACATGGCGAGGGGATGGAAGACCTCTATCACATCCTCAGACCCATCGGCGAACAGTTCGAGGAACGCGCCGCCGCCGATGCGCCGGTCGTCGATGTGGACGTGTCGGAGGAGGAGGCCGAGCTTGAGGCCGACGAAGACGCCCACAAGCCGACCGAACGCCGCCCGCTGCAAATCGCCGTCATCGGCCGGCCGAATGCCGGGAAATCGACGCTGATCAACAAGATCATCGGCGAAGACCGCCTGCTGACCGGCCCCGAGGCCGGGATCACCCGCGACGCGATCTCGGTCCGGTCCAGCTGGTTCGGCACGCCCACGCGGATCTTCGACACGGCGGGGATGCGCAAGAAGGCGCGGATCAACGACAAGCTGGAAAAACTGTCGGTCGCCGACGGGCTGCGCGCCGTGCGCTTTGCCGAGGTGGTCGTGGTGCTGCTGGATGTGGAGATCCCGTTTGAACAACAGGATCTGCGCATCGCCGATTTCGCCGAGACCGAGGGCCGCGCCGTGGTGGTGGCGGTCAACAAATGGGATCTCGAGGGCGACAAGCAGGAAAAGCTGGCCGAACTGAAAGAGATGTTCGAACGGCTGCTGCCGCAGCTGCGCGGGGCGCCGCTGGTCACGGTTTCGGCCAAGACGGGCCGGGGCCTCGACCGGCTGCATGCCGCGATCCTCAAGGCGCATGACGTGTGGAACCGCCGGATCACCACGGCACGGCTGAACAGCTGGCTGGGCGCGATGACCGAGGCGCATCCGCCGCCGGCGCCGGGCGGCAAGCGCATCAAGCTGCGCTACATGACCCAGGTGAAGACCCGCCCGCCGGGCTTTGTGGTGATGTGCAGCCATCCCGACCTGATGCCGGAAAGCTATCGCCGCTATCTGGTGAACGGATTGCGCGACCATTTCGACATGCCGGGCACGCCGATCCGGGTGACGTTCCGGGGACAGGGCGACAAGAACCCCTTCAAGAACGCCAACAAGTTCCGCACGCCGTCGCGTCTGCGCAAGCATATCGAAGGGCGCAAGGACTGATCCCGCGCCCGATCTTTCGACGAAAGATCGGGGCACCGCTCCGGCGGTGTGCTCAGGCTTCGCGGCGGAAGGCGGTCGGCGATTTGCCGACCTGATGCTGGAAGGCGCGGGTGAAATACGCGGGCGAGGTGAAGCCGAGGCTTTCGGCGATGATGCCTACCGGCAGGTCGGTTTCCTTCAGCAGCCGCCGCGCCTCGAAGATCAGCCGGTCATGCAGCAGGGCCGAGGCCGGGCGCCCGCAGGCCTGTTTGCAGCAGCGCGTCAGGTGGGTGGGCGTCACGCCCAGCTGTTCGGCGAATTCCGCCACCCCCTGACCGGAGCGGAACTCGCGTTCCAGCAGCGTCGTATAGCGCGCGACCAGACGGCGGGCGGCATCGGGCCGCGCCTCGGGGCCGGCCTTGGCGATCTGACGTTCCAGCCAGACCCCCAGCAGCCCCAGATGCGCCTGTGCCGCGCGGTCATGCGCCGGGCTGTCCGAGGCCAGTTCGCGCCCGATCGCATCCAGCGTCACGTTCAGTTCCTGCGCGGCAAAGGTTTCGCGGATGCGCAGATGTTGCGGCGTTGCGGGCAGGGCGACCGTGCAATCGCGGCCAAAGAAGACGGCGGAGCCGAAGACCTGCGGCCCGACCTCGAATCCGTGCATCACGCCGGGCGGGATGAAGATCGCGTTATGGGCGGTATAGCCGCGGGTGACGCCGGCCACGGTGACGCGGCCCTGACCCTTGGTGAACCACAGCAGGCAGGGCTCGGAATAGGCGCGCATCGCCTCGACCCGCCAGCGGCCGCCAGCCGCGAGCCGCGGAATGGCAACGATGCGCAATTGGGACTGGGGGCTGTGGTCTTCCATCGGTGTCTTCCGGTCGTGGTCTTTCGGGGTCGGAACAGCATACTCGTCAGACCTGTCCAGATAAGACGCTTGAACCAGCCAACCCAAGCGAAAAAATGGCAGAAAATGGAAAATCAGCGGGTTCTGTCCGACTTGTCCACAAGCTTCTTTCTGCCTGTGGACAAGTCGGGCCGGACCTCTGTCCAGTCGGCCATGCGCGACCGGAACCAGCTGCGCTGGCGTTTGGCATATTGGCGCGAGGCCAGTTTCGCGGCGGCGATGGCGGCGTCCAGCCCGGTCTCGCCGCGCAGATGGGCCACCAGTTCGGGCGCGCCGATGGCGCGGTCGCCGGGGCGGGTCGGGTCGAAATCGGGCAGGGCGGCGCGCACCTCCTCCAGCGCGCCCTGCGCCATCATCTGATCGAATCGCCGGTCGATGCGGGCATTCAGCCAATCGGTGCCGGGGCGCAGCACCAGGGCCGCGCAGGCGTCGCGCGGCAGCAGCGGCGCCGGTGTGTCGCGCTGCCAGTCGGCGAGGCCGCGCCCGGTGGCGCGCAGCACCTCCCAGGCGCGCTGCACCCGGGCGAGATTGGCCAGATCGGTCTTGGCCGCCGTTTCGGGGTCGAGCGCGGCCACCATCGCCGCCGGATCATCGCGCCGGAGTGCATCGCCCTCGGCCCGCACCGCTGCGGGCACCGGCGGGATCTCGGCCAGCCCTTCGGTCAGGGCCATGAAATAGAGGCCCGTGCCGCCGACGATCACCGGGCGCGCGCCGTCATGCAGCAGCGCCGCCACCTCTCGCAGCCAATGCCCGACGGAATAGGGCTGGTCGCGGCGGATATGGCCATAAAGCCGGTGCGGCAGCGCGGCTTCCTCGGCGGGCGTGGGCCGGGCGGTCAGCAGGCGCCAACCGTCATAGACCTGAAGCGCATCGGCATTCACGATGACGCCACCTTGCGCCGCCACGATGGCGCTGGCCAGCGCCGATTTGCCGCTGGCGGTCGGCCCGGCGATCAGCACGGGGCGGTCCGGCGCCAGTCCTGCCGGCAGATGCTGCACGGGTGTCGTCCTTCCTGCACTTGCCCTGTCGTCGCGGCAGGCCATCGCCCTGACCGCAGACGGTTGAACCCCGCGCCGTTTTCCGACATTTTGCGCGGCAACAAAAGCCATAACGCAGCCAGCCACACCGAAGCCCGAGGGACAAACCCGATGACCGCAGCCGATACCGCCACCCCCGTCACCAAATACAAGCGCGTCATGCTGAAGATCTCGGGCGAGGCGTTGATGGGGGATCAGGGCTATGGCCTGCATCCGCCGACCGTCGCGCGCATCGCGCAAGAGGTGAAGTCGGTCCGCGACATGGGGGTCGAGGTCTGCATGGTGATCGGCGGCGGCAACATCTTTCGCGGTCTGGCCGGATCGGCGCAGGGGATGGAGCGGACGACCGCCGATTACATGGGGATGCTGGCCACGGTGATGAACGCGCTGGCCATGCAATCGGCGCTGGAGCAGCTGGGTGTGTTCACCCGGGTCATCAGCGCCATCCCGATGGATCAGGTCTGCGAGCCCTATATCCGCCGCCGCGCCGTGCGCCACCTTGAGAAAAAGCGGGTCTGCATCTTTGCCGCCGGCACCGGCAACCCCTATTTCACCACCGACACCGCCGCGACCCTGCGCGCCAATGAAATGGCCTGCGAGGCGATCTTCAAGGGCACCAAGGTCGATGGGGTCTATGACAAGGATCCCAAGAAACACGCCGATGCCAAGCGCTATGACACCGTCAGCTATGACGAATGCCTGGCCAAGCATCTGGGCGTGATGGATGCGAGCGCCATCGCCCTGGCGCGCGACAACGAATTGCCGATCATCGTGTTCAGCCTGGACGAGCCGGGTGGCTTCAAGACCATCCTCGCGGGCGAGGGCACCTATACGATCGTGCAGGACTGAACAGGAACGGCGCCGCGCGCGCACCAAGGGCGCGCGCGGCTGGTCTTCGCGTCAGATCAGGATGATGTCATCGGCCAGCACGCTTTTCGAGGTGATATCCTCGACCAGCAGGCGACCATTGGTGCCGAAATCGAACAGCACCCCGTCCGAGGTTACGGTGGCATGGTCGCGCAGCAGGCGGTCCACCGTCCTGGTGCCGCTGGTGATCAGGCTGGCCGAGATCTCGATCGTGTCCACATTGTTGCGGAAATCGGTGATGCGGTCGCGGCCGTCGCCGGTTTCAAAGACAAAGGTATCGGCGCCGACGCCGCCGGTCATGGTGTCGGCCCCGGTGCCGCCCGCCAGCCGGTCGCGCCCGCCGCCGCCCGACAGCCGGTCACGGCCGGCGCCGCCTTCCAGCAGGTCATTGCCATAGCCGCCGGTCAGGATGTCGCGCCCGCCAAGGCCATGCAGGAAATCCTTGCCGGCCCCGCCCGACAGCCGGTCCGACACGGCCGATCCGATCAGGATATCGCTGCCCGCATAGCCGAACACGCCCGAGCCATTGGCATCGGCGCGCAGCACGTCATCGCCGATCGTGCCGTTGATCCGCACCCCCGCCAGCGTGGCCGCGCCATAGAGCGTTCCGTCGATCTGCATGTCGCGGATATAGCTGACGCTGCCGGTCTCGGCGTTCAGCTCATACATCGCGCGGCCGGCAAAGCCATAAAGTCGGCCGCCCTCGGAATGCAGGCCATAAAGGGCGTTCACCCCGTGATAGACATCCTCCAGCACGCTGCCATTCGTCAGGTCGATGGTCAGCAGGTGGCGGTTCGAGGTGGTGTAGAACAGCTTGCTGCCCAGCACATGCATGTCGCCGGCCGAACTGGTGCCCGCGGGCAGCACGATGGTGCCGATCTGGTTGAAGCTGTTGGAGGAAAGGATGCTGATCACATTATTCCCGCCCGCGACATAGATCCGCCCCTCCGAATCCGACGCCATGCCATTGGCCGTGCCGTTCAGGCTGGCGCGAAAGCTCGCGATGCCGCTGGCGGTGTCGATCTCGTAAAGGCCGGAAAAGGTATTGGCAAAGATCCGACCGTTCCGCAGCACGGTGATATCGGTGAAGGTCAGCCCGAAATCGACAAGCTCTGCCGCGGCGCCGGTGCCGATATCGGCCCGGTAGATGGAGCCGGAATCGTTGATCAGTAGCATGGCCATGGAAGCCTCCCTCGAATTGGATTGGCGGCAAGCGCCGGAAATGGTTTTGACCTAACGGAAGGCATCAGAGTGCCAAGCTTTGTCCCCGGCGACAAGCGATGATGTGCGGCAGAGCCTTGCCGGCGGCGGCGGGGGCGGTGCGACCCGCCCTATACAGGGTCGCGCGGTTCGGTTTATAGAGACCTAGGCCGCATCCGGCGCCGGGCCCCGGCCCGCCGCGCCGCGCCGCCAAAGGAAAAATGACGGATAAGAGGACAGGATGGCTGAGGATCTCGAGATCGACCTCGATGGCATCGAGCGGCGGATGGACGGCGCGATGAACGCGCTGAAGATGGAATTTGCCTCGCTGCGCACCGGCCGCGCCTCGGCGCAGATCCTCGATCCGATCCAGGTCGAGGCCTATGGCCAGATGACGCCGATCAACCAGTTGGGCACCGTGAACGTGCCCGAGCCGCGCATGGTGGTGATCAATGTCTGGGACAAGGGCATGATCGGCAAGGTGGAAAAGGCGATCCGGGAATCGGGCCTTGGCATCAATCCGGTGACCGACGGGCCGCTGATCCGCCTGCCGATCCCGGAACTGAACGAACAGCGCCGCAAGGAACTGGCCAAGGTCGCCGCGCAATATGCCGAAAGCGCCAAGGTCGCGATCCGCAATGTGCGCCGTGACGGGATGGACCAGATCAAGAAGGCCAAGACCGCCGGCATGGGCGAGGACGACCAGAAGATGTGGTCGGACGAGGTGCAGGAACTGACCGACAAGCACATCGCCATGGTGGACAAGGCGCTGGAAACCAAGCAGCAGGAGATCATGCAGGTCTGACGGCCTGCATGACCCGCGCGGACAGGGGGGCGATCTTGGCCACCAGCGATACGCCATCAACCGCAGCCCCCGCCGGCTCTGGCCGCAGGGTGGAGCATGTCGCCATCATCATGGACGGGAACGGCCGCTGGGCCACCGATCGCGGCTGGCCGCGGCTGGTGGGCCACCGCAAGGGCGCCGAACGGGTGAAGGAGATCGTGCGCTGCGCCCCCGATCTGGGCATCCGCTGGCTGACCGTCTATGCCTTCTCGACCGAGAACTGGAAGCGTTCGACCGAGGAAGTGCTGGGCCTGATGGCGATCTTCGCGCGCTATATCGAACGCGAGGCCGACCGGCTGGCGGCGGAATCGGTGCGCATGCGCTTTATCGGCGACCGCAGCCGGCTGGACCCCAAGCTGCAAAAGCTGATGGCGGGGATCGAGGCCCGCACCGCCGCCTATGACCGGCTGAATTTCACCATCGCCATCAATTATGGCGGCCGGGACGAGATCGTGCGCGCCACGCGCGACATTGCCCGCGCGGTGGCGGCGGGGCTGGTGAAGCCCGAACAGGTGACCGATCAGCTGATCAGTCAGCATCTCGATACCGCCGATCTGCCCGACCCGGATCTGGTGATCCGCACCAGCGGCGAGACGCGGACCTCGAACTTCCTGCCCTGGCAGGCGGCCTATGCCGAATATGAATTCACCCAGACGCTCTGGCCCGATTTCACGCCGGATGAGCTGGGCCGGATCGTCGGCCGCTTTGGCCAGCGTGAGCGCCGCTTTGGCGGGGTGGTGGGCGCATGAGCGGGGGCAAATGGGGCGATCTGGCGCCGCGGGTGCTGTCGGCGGTGGTGATGCTGGCCGTGGGTGCGGCGGCGATCTGGGCCGGCGGGCTGTGGTTCAAGCTGCTGGTCATCGTCGCGGTGGCGGCGATGGTCTGGGAGCTCGCGCGCATGACCGAGGCGCCGGGATCGGTGCCCGCGCTCTGGCTGGGCGGGCTGGGCGCGCTGGCGATGACCGGCATCGCCTTCATCCCCGGTTTCGGCAAGCTGGCGCTGGTCTTGCTGCCGGCGATCATCGGCACCTTCCGGCCGCGCCGCGACGCGGGGGTCTTCGCCGCCTATGCGATCGTGATCCTGCTGACCGGGCTGGGGCTGGTGGTGCTGCGCGAAGGGTTTGGCCTGCTGGTCATCCTGTGGATCGTCGCGGTGGTCGTGGTGTCCGACGTGGCGGGCTATTTCGCCGGGCGCATTCTCGGCGGCCCGAAATTCTGGCCCGCCGTCAGCCCGAAAAAGACCTGGAGCGGCACCGTCGCCGGCTGGGTCGGGGCGGCCCTGGTGGGCTGGGCCTTTCACGCCGCAGGGCATGGCGGGGCGGGGCTGGTCTGGCTGTCGCCGCTGGTGGCCTTTGCCGGGCAACTGGGCGATATCGCCGAAAGCGCGATCAAGCGCCGGGCGGGGGTGAAGGACAGTTCCAACCTCATTCCCGGTCATGGCGGGGTGATGGACCGTTTCGATGCGCTGGCCTTCGCCGTGGTCGCGGTGCTGGTGCTGGTCAATCTGGTCAGTGTCCCGGTGATCGGGGGCTAGGGCGGTGCGGCGCATCTCCATCTTCGGGGTCACCGGGTCGATCGGCGAACAGACTGTCGATCTGATGCGCCGGCAGGGCGGTGCGGCGGCGTTCCGCACCGTGGCCCTGACCGGCGGGCGCAATGTGGCGCGGCTGGCGGAACTGGCGCGCGAATTGCAGGCCGAGATCGCGGTGACCGCGCATGACGAATGCCTGCCCGACCTGCGCGCCGCCTTGGCCGGCAGCGGGGTCGAGGCGGCGGCCGGCGCTGACGCACTGGTCGAGGCCGCCGACCGGCCGGCCGACTGGATCATGTCTGCCATCGTCGGCGCGGCGGGACTGGCGCCGGGGTTCCGCGCGCTGCGCCATGGCACGACGCTGGCGCTGGCCAACAAGGAAAGCCTGGTGACCGCCGGGCCGCTGCTTCTGGCCGAGGCGGCGCGGCATGGCGCGCGCATCCTGCCGGTGGACAGCGAACACAGCGCCATCTTTCAGGCCCTGGTGGGCGAGGACATGGCGGCGGTCGAACGCATCGTGCTGACCGCCTCGGGCGGGGCCTTGCGTGACTGGCCGCTGGAGCGTCTGGCGCGGGCCACCGTGGCCGAGGCGCTGGCCCATCCCAACTGGGCCATGGGGCAGCGCATCACCATCGACAGCGCCTCGATGTTCAACAAGGCACTCGAAGTCATTGAAACGCGAGAATATTTCGGTGTCGCGCCCGAGCAGATCGAGGTGATCGTCCACCCGGAATCGATCATTCATTCCATGGTCGGCTATCGTGACGGGGCGATCATGGCGCATCTGGGCGCGGCCGATATGCGTCATGCCATCGGCTATGCGCTGAACTGGCCGGCGCGGGCGGAACTGCCGGTGGCGCGGCTGGATTTCGCGACGCTGGGGCAACTGACCTTTCGCCCGGCGGACGAGGCGCGCTATCCGGCGCTGCGGCTGGCGCGGGCGGTGATGGCCACGCGCGGTCTGGCGGGTGCGGCCTTCAACGCCGCGAAGGAAATCGCTCTCGATCATTTCATTGGCGGCGGCCTCGGCTTTGCCGATATGGCTGGTCTGGTCGAGGAAACGCTTGCCGTGCTTTCGGGCGCCGGGGGCCTTGGAAATGCCCCAAAGAAGCTGGAAGACGTGTTGCAGATGGATACCGCCGCGCGGGCCGTGGCGTCGGAGCGGGTCGCCGGTTTCGCCGCGCGGCGCGCGGGCTGAGGAAAGAACAGGTTGGATATGGTCGGTTTGCTGCCGGATTTCGGCAATCTTGCCCTGACGGTGGTCGCGTTTGTCGCGGCGCTGTCGGTGATCGTGGCGGTGCATGAATATGGCCATTACATCGTCGGCCGCTGGTCGGGCATCCATGCCGAGGTGTTCAGCCTGGGCTTTGGCCCGCGTCTGGCAAGCTGGGTGGACAAGCGCGGCACGCGCTGGCAGATCGCCGCGCTGCCCTTTGGCGGTTATGTGAAATTCCTGGGCGACAGCAACGCGGCCTCGGGCAAGGATGGCGCGGCGATCCGTGCGCTCAGCCCGGCAGAGCAGCGCCATACCATGCACGGCGCCCCCCTCTGGGCGCGGGCGGCGACGGTGGCGGCGGGGCCGGTCTTCAACTTTCTGATGTCCATCGCGATCTTTGCAGGCTTCTTCTGGGTCAAGGGCATCGCGACCGATCTGCCGGTGGTCGGCAGCCTGACCGAGGTGCCGGGCGTGACGCAGGGTTTGCAGCCGGGCGACCGCATCACCGCGATCGAGGGCACGCCGACCCCCGATCTGGAAACCTTCTTTACAGTGGCCGATGCGCTGCCCCCCGCGCCGGTGGTGCGCTACGGGGTGGAGCGTGCGGGCAGCGCGACCGAGGTGTCGGGCCCCTATCCCTTTCCGCCGCTGGTAGGCCAGGTGCAGCCCCTGTCGGCGGCGGCCGAGGCGGGGATGGAGGATGGCGATTTCGTGCAGGCGATCAATGGCCAGCCTGTCGTTGCCTTCAACCAGCTGCGCGAGATCGTGGGCGGCTCGGACGGCAAGCCGGTTACGCTGACAATCCTGCGCGCGGGCGCGGTGCAAGAGGTGACGATCACCCCCAAGCGGGTTGATCTGCCCAAACGCGAGGGCGGGTTCGAAACCCGCTGGCTGATCGGTCTGTCGGGCGGGCCGATGTTCACCCCCGAAACCCGGGTGCCCGGCCCGGTCGAGGGGCTGTGGCTGGGCGTCACGCAGATGGGCGACGTGATCTCCACCAGCCTGTCGGGGCTGGGGCACATGATCGCGGGCAAGATCTCCACCTGCAATGTGCAGGGGCCGATCGGCATCGCCAAGACCTCGGGGGCCGCGGCCTCGATGGGGGTTTCCAGCTTCCTGTGGTTCATCGCGATGCTTTCGACCGCCGTGGGCATGATGAACCTGTTTCCCATTCCGGTGCTGGATGGCGGGCATCTGCTGTTCCACGCCTATGAGGCGGTGACGCGCCGCCCGCCCTCGGACCGGGCGATGCAGGTGATGATGGCGGCGGGGCTGACGCTGCTGCTGTCGCTGATGCTGTTCGCGCTTGGCAACGACATCGTCTTCTGCTGACGCGGCAGCGCCACGGAGGCGCCGCGCTTTTGCCACATTCGCCCGTCATACCCAGGGCAACAAGCAAGGGGTGTGACCATGCAAACGGTTGTCAAAGGCTATCGCGGGCTGAGCTATCTGGTGGGCCTGAACTGGGATGCGTTCTTTGTGCTGGGCACGCTGGCGGCCACGCTGGCCGTGGGGGCCGTGCTGGGCATGCAGGTGATGCCGCAGCCCTGACCGGGCCGCCCGCCGCACCGCACATTCACCGCTTTTCGACAGGGGCGTGCCGCAGGGTGTGCCCCTTTTGTCATGCCGCAGGGCGGCAGCACGGCAACACAGGGTTTGTGCCGGCGCGGCGGCGGGGCGCAAAGGCTGGTCTGCCTTTTGACAAGGCGCACCTTTCCCGGTAGTCAGGACGCAATGATTTGACGGGATGGGGCAGGCCATGATTCAGGCAGAGCGGGCGCTTTCGCAGCGCGGCAACGCAAGGGCGCGTTTGCTGCGCGGGGTGGCCATGGGGGTTTTCCTTGGCTGTGCCGGGCTTTCCACCGCCATCGTGACGCCGGCCTTCGCGCAGGGCTACAGCTTTTCGCAGGTCGAGGTGCAGGGCAATCGCAATGTCGATGCCGCGACCATCCTCAAGCTGACCGGAATCAGCCGGGGCCAGACGCTCAGCGCCGGGGCGCTGAACGACGCCTATCAGGGCCTTCAGAAATCGGGCCTGTTCGAAGAGGTCGCGATCGAGCCGCAGGGCACGCGCCTGGTGATCCGCGTCAAGGAATACCCGATCGTCAACGCCATCAACTTTGAGGGCAACAAGCGCCTCAAGGACGAATTGCTGGCCGGGGTGATCCAGTCCAAGGCGCGGCGCGTCTATTCGCCCGCCCTGGCCGAGGCCGATGCCGCCTCGATCGCCGAAGGCTATCGCGAACAGGGCCGTCTGGCCGCCACGGTGACGCCCAAGCTGATCCGCCGCAGCGAAAGCGCGGTCGATCTGGTCTTTGAAATCACCGAGGGCAAGACCGTCGAGGTGGAGCGTCTGTCCTTTGTCGGCAACCGCGCCTTTACCGACCGCCGGCTGCGTCAGGTGCTGGAGACCAAGCAGGCGGGCCTGTTGCGCAACCTGATCAAGAAAGACACGCTGCGCCCCGAACAGCTTGAGGTGGACAAGCAGCTGCTGCGCGATTTCTACCTGTCGCGCGGCTATGTCGATGCGCAGGTGATGGATGCCGCCGCCGAGGTGGCGCGCGAACGCGATGGCGTCTTTGTCACCTTCACCGTGAAGGAAGGCCAGCAGTTCCGGCTGGGCAACATCTCGGCGGTGAGCGAGATCGAGGGGCTGGACGCCGCCGATTTCGAGGCGGCGCTGCGGCTGCGTCCGGGCACGGTCTATTCGCCGGCGCAGGTGGAAAACAACATCACCCGGCTGGAGAATCTCGCGCTCAAGAAGGGGCTGAACTTCGTCTCGATCGAGCCGGTGGTGACGCGCAACGAACGCGAGCGCACGCTCGACATCGCCTTTACGCTGCGGCGCGGGCCCAAGGTCTTTGTCGAACGCATCGACATCGAGGGCAACACCACCACGCTGGACCAGGTGGTGCGCCGCCAGTTCCGCACGGTCGAAGGCGACCCCTTCAACCCGCGCGAGATCCGGCAATCGGCCGAACGCATCCGCGCGCTTGGCTATTTCTCGGATGCCAAGGTCAATGCCGAACCGGGCAATGCGCCCGATCAGGTCGTGGTCAATGTGGATGTGGAGGAACAGCCGACCGGGTCGCTGTCCTTCGGGGCCAGCTATGGCGCCGCGTCGGGCGTGGGCTTCAACGTGGGCCTGACCGAGGGCAACTTCCTCGGTCGCGGGCAGACCGTCGGGGTCAGCATCTCCACCGGGTCGGACAGCACCGACAGTTCCATCACCTTCATCGAGCCGTCGCTGCTGGGGCGTGATCTCAAGTTCAAGTTCAGCGCCTTCTACCGGGTGTCGGACAACCAGGATGCCAGCTATGACACCCGTCTGATCGGCATCATCCCGGCACTGGAATTCCCGGTCAGCGAAAGCAGCCGGCTGGAGGTGCGGGCCTTTGCCAAGGAATCCAAGCTGACCGACGTCTATGCCGGCACCGTGGACGACCCGGCCACGCCCGAGGACGAGACCGATCTGGCCACCACCCCGATCATCCAGCGTGACGCCGCGCGGGGCGGGCTGCTCAGCACCGGGCTGGGCATGACCTACAGCTATGACAACCGGCTGACCGGGCTGAACCCCAAGGGCGGCGTGCTGCTGCGCTTTGGTCTGGATTATGCCGGTCTGGGCGGCGATCTGGACAGCGTGACCGCGACCGCGCTGGCGGTGGCCGAAACGAAGGTCTGGAACGAGGAAGTGACCCTGCGCGCCATTTTCGAAGGCGGCGCGGTGCATATGCTCAATAACGAGAACAGCCGCGTGACCGACCGTTTCTTCGGCACGCCGAAGATTCGCGGTTTTGAACCTGCCGGTCTGGGGCCGCGCGATCTGGCCTCTGACGATCCGCTGGGCGGCAATCTGTTTGCTGTGGCGCGGTTCGAGGCCGATTTCCCGCTGGGCCTGCCCGAGGAATACGGCATCAATGGCGGCGTCTTTGCCGATTTCGGTTCGGTCTGGAGCCTGGATGACGTGGCCGGCCATAATGGCGCGACGGTAGATGACGGGTTCCACCTGCGGTCGGCCGTCGGGGTTTCGGTATTCTGGAACACGCCGATCGGGCCGCTGCGGTTCAACTTCTCCAAGGCCTTGTCGAAACAGGACTACGACAAGGAGCAGAGCTTCGACCTGACGATCTCGACCAAGTTCTGAGATGGGCGGGCCGGGCATAGCACGCCCGATGGCGCGGCGCGGGGCGGGGGCCGGACTGGCCCTTGCGCTGCTGCTTGTGGCATGGGCAGCCCCGGCGCAGACCGGCGCCGAGCCGGCGGGGCCGGCGGTCGCGCCGCGTGTCTTTTCGCAGATCGCCGTCATCGCGCGCGAGGAGCTGTTTTCCCGCACCGCCTTTGGCAAGGCCATGGCCGCCCGCGCCGAGGCCGAGCGGGACCGGCTGCTGGCCGAGAACCAGCGGCTTGATGCCGCGCTGGAGGCCGAGGAGCGCGACCTGACCGCCCGCCGCGCCACCATGCCCGCCACCGATTTCAGGACCGCCGCCGCCGCCTTTGACGAAAAGGTGCATGGCATCCGCGCCGCACAGGATGCCAAGGCCCGCGATCTGGCGCGCCAGACCGACGAGGACCGACAGACCTTTGCCCGCACCGCGACGCCTGTCCTGGCCGATCTGATGGCCGAGCTGGGCGCCGCGGTCCTGCTGGACAAGGCAAGCGTCGTGCTGTCGCTGGAGGCCGTCGATATCACCGACCGTGCGATTGCGCGGATTGACGCGGTGCTGGGCGATGGCAGTCAGCCGCCCGCCGACCCGCCATCCCCCGCGCCGCAACCCTGACCATCCCGCTGCCACAGAAGCAGCCCCGAAACCCGGAGATCCCGATGACCGACGCCGCCCCGCAATTCGCCGATATCGCGCTGATCCAGCGCATCCTGCCCCACCGCTACCCCTTTCTGCTGGTGGACAAGGTGCGCGACATCTACGTCAATGAAAGCTGCGTCGGCATCAAGAATGTCACCATGAACGAGCCGCAATTCACCGGGCATTTCCCCGGCATGCCGGTCTTTCCCGGTGTGATGATCATCGAGGCGATGGCGCAGACCTCGGGCATTCTGGTGGGCCTGTCGATGGATCTGGTGGACAAGAACGCCAATGTCTTCTTCATGGGCGTGGACAAGGTGAAGTTCCGCCGCAAGGTGGTGCCGGGCGACGTGCTGGAACTGCATGTCAAGGCGGTGCGCGGCGGTGGCCGGGTCTGGAAATTCGAGGGCCGCGCCATGGTGGGCGACGAGCTGGCCTGCGAGGCCGAATTCATGGCCATGTTTGACGTGCCCAAGGCCTGATGCGATGACAGCCCCGCGCATTCATCCGATGGCCGTGGTCGAACCCGGGGCCCAGATCGGCCCGGGCTGCGAGATCGGTCCCTTTGCCGTGATCGGCCCCGAGGTCACGCTCGGCGCCGGCGTGGTGGTCAAGCCTCATGGCGTGGTCACTGGCTGGACCGAGATCGGCGACGAGACGGTGATCTTTCCCGGCGCCGTGGTGGGCGAGGTGCCGCAAGACCTCAAGTTCCGGGGCGAGCGGACGCGCCTGACCGTCGGCCGGCGCTGCAAGATCCGCGAGGGCGCCACGCTCAATACCGGCACCGAGGGCGGCGGCGGGCTGACCTCGGTTGGCGACGATGTGCTGATGATGACCGGCAGCCATGTCGGCCATGACGCGATTGTCGGCAATCGCGTGGTGCTGGCCAATCAGGCCGCCATCGCCGGCCATTGCCATATCGGCGATGACGTGATCGTGGGCGGCCTGTCGGGCGTGCATCAATGGGTGCGCGTGGGGCGCGGCGCGATCATCGGCGCGGTGACCATGGTCACCAATGACGTGGTGCCCTATGGGTTGGTGCAGGGCCCGCGCGGTGTGCTGGACGGGCTGAACCTTGTCGGGCTCAAGCGCCGCGGGGTGGAACGGTCGGAGATCACCGCGCTGCGCGCCGCCTATCAGATGCTGGCCCAGGGCGAGGGCTCGTTCCTCGACCGCGCGCGCCGTCTGGCCGAGGAAACCGACAGCGACCATGTGCGCGAGATGACGGATTTCATCCTCTCCGCCTCGGATCGCAGCTTTCTGACCCCGAAATGAGCCGCACCGCGATCATTGCCGGCGCCGGGCGACTGCCGGCCGCGCTGGCCGCCGCGCTGGAGGCGCCGCTGGTCTGCGCGCTTGATGGCTTTGCGCCCGAGGGGCTGGCGGTCGATCAGATGTTCCGGGTCGAGCGGCTGGTGCCGTTCCTGCACGCGCTGGAGGATGCGGGCGTGACGCGCGTGGTCTTTGCCGGCGCGGTGCAGCGGCCCCGGCTTGACCCGTCGCTGTTCGACCCGGGCACGGCGCAGATGGTGCCGCGCCTGCTGGCGGCGATGCAGGCGGGCGACGATGCGACGCTGCGCGAGGTGATCGCGATTTTCGAGGAGGCGGGGTTTGCCGTGGTCGGCGCGCAGGACGTGGCGCCCGATCTGGTGCCGGGGCCGGGCGTGCTGTGTGGTGCGCCCTCGGCGGCGGATGAGCGCGACGCAGCGCGCGCGGCGGCCATTGTCGCGGCGCTTGGCGCGGTGGATGTGGGGCAGGGTGCGGTGGTGGCGCAGGGCCTGTGTCTGGCGGTCGAGACGCTACCGGGCACCGATGCGATGCTGGACTGGGTGGCGCAGACCGCCCGCCGCCCCGACCCCGCCGGGGCGCGCGGCGTGTTCTACAAGGCGCCCAAGCCCGGTCAGGATCGCCGCATCGACCTGCCGACGCTGGGGCCGGCGACGCTGGCCCGCGCCCATGCCGCCGGTCTGGCGGGCATCGCCTTTGAGGCCGGCGGGGTGATCCTGCTGGACCGCGCCGCCATGGTGGCCGAGGCCGCGCGGCTGGGCCTGTTTCTCTGGGCGCGTGAGCCGTGAAGCTGTTTCTTGTCGCCGGGGAGCCCTCGGGCGACCGTCTGGGCGCCGCCTTGATGGCCGGGCTGAAGACGCTGGCGCCGGGGGTCCGCTTTACCGGCGTCGGCGGGCCGCTGATGCAGGCCGAGGGCATGGAGAGCCTGTTCCCGATGGAGGAGCTTTCGGTGATGGGCATCGCCGAGGTGCTGCCGAAGTATTTCCACCTCAAGCGCCGCATCCGCGAAACCGCCGCCGCCATGCTGGAGAGCGGCGCAGAGGCGCTGATCACCATCGACAGCCCGGATTTCTGCCTGCGCGTGGCGCGGATCGTCAAGGCCGCGCGGCCTGACCTGCGGACGATCCACTATGTCGCGCCCTCGGTCTGGGCCTGGCGGCCCGGGCGGGCGGGGCGCATGGCCGAGGTGATCGACCATGTGCTTGCCATCCTGCCTTTTGAGCCGCCCTATATGACCGCCGTCGGGATGAGCTGCGATTTCGTCGGGCATCCGGTGGTGGCCGAACCGCTGGCCAGCCCGGCGGAACGCGCCGCCTTTGCCGGGCCGGGGCCGCTGATCCTGGCGCTGCCCGGATCGCGCCGGGGCGAGGTCAGCCGGCTGGCGCCGGTGCTGGGGCAGGTGATGGCCGAGGTGAAGGCCGCCCATCCGGCGGCGCGGGTGGTCTTGCCCACGCTGCGGGGCGTTGCCGATCTGGTGCGCGACCTGACGGCGGGTTGGCCGATCGCGCCGCAGATCGTGACCGATCCGGGCGCCAAGCGCGGCGCCTTCGCGGCGGCCGATGCGGCGCTGGCGGCCTCGGGCACGGTGTCGCTGGAACTGGCGGCGAATGGCTGTCCGATGGTCATCGCCTATCGGCTGCATCCGGTCAGTTTCTGGCTGATGCGGCGGGCGGCGCGGATCGACACGGTGACGCTGGTCAATCTGGTGTCCGAAACGCGGGCGGTGCCAGAGTTTCTGGGGCCGGATTGCACGGCCGGGCGCATTGCGCCGGCGCTGCTCGATCTGCTGGCACCGGGGCCGAAGCGCGCGGCGCAAGAGGTGGCAATGGCGCTGACGATGCAGCGTCTGGGCCAGGGGGGCACCCCGCCGGGCCTGCGCGCGGCGGCCTCGGTTCTGGCGGCGCTGTAGCGATTTTTCGACGAAAAATCGGGCGCCGGGGTCAGCGGCCGCGCCAGATCCAGCCGCCGCCCAGGATGCGGCTGCCTTCGGGGGCGTAGAAGACGCAGGCCTGACCGGCGCTGATCCCGTCTTCGGGATCGAGCAGTTCGACCTCTGCCTCGGTGGCCGAGATCGGCCGGATCACCGCCGGGCGTGGCGGCCGGGTGGAGCGGACCTTGACCTTGACCTGCCATTCGCCCTGGCTGTCAAACGCAGCGTCGCCCAGCCAGTTCACCTCGCGCAGCGGCACGGTGCGGGTGGAAAGCGCCTCTTTCGGGCCGACGATGACCTGCCGGCTTTCGGGGTCGAGCCGCACGACATAGATCGGTTCGCCCAGACCGCCGATGCCCAGCCCCTTGCGCTGGCCGATCGTGTAATGGATCACGCCGCGATGCGTGCCGACGACCTGGCCCGCCAGATCGACGATCTCGCCCGGTTCCGCCGCGCCGGGGCGCAGCTTTTCGATCACCGCGGCGTAATTTCCGTTCGGGACAAAGCAGATGTCCTGGCTGTCGGGCTTGTCGGCCACCGGCAGCCCGTATTTGGCGGCCAGTGCCCGGGTCTCGGCCTTGGACACCAGGTGGCCCAGCGGAAAGCGCAGGTAATCGAGCTGTTCCGGCGTGGTGGAGAACAGGAAATAGCTCTGGTCGCGGTTGGGATCGGCCGCGCAATGCAGTTCCGCCCCCGCAGCCCCCATCTTGCGCTGGATGTAATGGCCCGTCGCCATGCAATCGGCGTCCAGATCGCGGGCGGTGGCCAGCAGGTCCTTGAACTTCACCCGCTCATTGCAGCGGATGCAGGGCACCGGGGTCGCGCCCGCCAGATAGGCATCGGCGAATTCCTCGATCACCGCCTCGCGGAAGGTGTTTTCGTAATCCAGCACATAATGCGGAAAGCCCATGGTTTCGGCCACGCGGCGGGCATCGTGAATGTCGCGGCCCGCGCAGCAGGCGCCCTTTTTCGCCAGTGCCGCGCCGTGATCATAGAGCTGGAGCGTGACGCCCACCACGTCATAGCCCTCGTCCTTCAGCACCGCCGCCACGACGGAACTGTCCACGCCGCCCGACATGGCGACGACAACGCGGGTTTCGGACGGGGGCTTGGGCAGCCCCAGCGAGTTCAATGGCCGGTCGAGCATGATCTGGATCCAGGGCCGCGCGCTGCGGCAATTCTCCGGCAATATAGGAAAATGCTGCGCACTCTCAAGATGCGGCTTCACCCTTGCTTAAGCCAGATTGCCGAAACTTCACGAGGAAACGCAGGGGTCGGACAGCCGACGAAAGGGGTGGTGATGTATCTCAAACGTGTGGATGGGCCGCGGCAGGTGACCTTGCCGGACGGTTCGGTGCTGAGCCGGGCGGATTTGCCGCCCGAGGATACGACCCGATGGGTCGCCTCGCGCAAGGCGGTGGTGGTCAAGGCGGTGATCCATGGCCTGATCACCGAAAGCGAGGCGATGGAGCGCTATGCGCTGTCGGAGGAGGAGTTCACGCTGTGGCGCGCCGCGGTGGAGCGTCATGGCGAAAAAGCCCTGAAAGTGACGGCAATTCAGAAGTATCGACAACTTTAGATTGTTTTCCGCGTTCGCTATGCCACAGTAACCTGTGGTTAACCATTGGCCGCCAGTATGATTAACGACATGGGCGCTGAAGCGGAGACCTGGAATGCGCATTCTGCTGGTGGAGGATGATCCCACGACCTCGCGCAGTATCGAACTGATGCTGACGCATGCCAATCTGAACGTCTATTGCACCGATCTGGGCGAGGACGGGATCGACCTGGCAAAGCTGTATGATTACGACCTGATCCTGCTCGATCTCAATCTGCCGGACATGAGCGGGCATGAGGTGTTGCGGCAGTTGCGCCTGGCGCGGATCGACACGCCGATCCTGATCCTGTCCGGGTCCGACGATACCGACAGCAAGCTGAAGGGATTCGGTTTTGGTGCGGATGATTACCTGACCAAGCCCTTCCACCGCGAGGAACTGGTCGCGCGCATCCATGCGATCATCCGCCGGTCCAAGGGGCATTCGCAATCGGTGATCCGCACGGGGCGGGTATGCGTCAATCTGGATGCCAAGACGGTGGATGTGGATGGCAAGACCGTGCATCTGACCGGCAAGGAATATCAGATGCTGGAACTGCTGAGCCTGCGCAAGGGCACCACGCTGACCAAGGAGATGTTTCTCAATCACCTTTACGGCGGAATGGATGAGCCGGAACTGAAGATCATCGACGTCTTCATCTGCAAGCTGCGCAAGAAGCTGGCCGAGGCGACGGGCGGCCAGAACCATATCGAGACGGTCTGGGGCCGTGGCTATGTGTTGCGTGACCCGACTCCGGCCGATCTGGACCGCCGTCTCGCCATGGGGGCGTGATCGCTTTACCTCTTGCCCCGCCTCTCCTACATCTGGGGCAAAGGGGAGGGGCGCATGACCGAGACGACGCCGGTGACCGAGCTGACCGAGACCGAGGCGCAGGCCGAGCTGGCGCGCCTTGCGGCTGCGATCGCGCGCGCCAATATCGCCTATCACCGCGATGATGCGCCCGAGATCAGCGACGCCGCCTATGATGCGCTGAAACAGCGCAATGCCGCGATCGAGGCGCGGTTTCCGGGGCTGAAGCGGGGCGACAGCCCGACCGAACAGGTCGGTGCGGCGGTGGCCGAAGGTTTTGGCAAGATCCGCCACGAACAGCGGATGCTGAGCCTGGAAAACGGCTTTGACGACAGCGATGTGACCGATTTCGTGGCCCGCATCCGCAGCTATCTGGGCCATGAGGGCGATCTGGCCTTCACGGCAGAGCCCAAGATCGACGGCCTGTCGCTGTCGCTGCGCTATGAGGATGGATTTCTGGTGCAGGCCGCGACTCGCGGCGATGGCGAAACCGGCGAGAATGTGACCGAGAATGCCCGCACCATCGCGGATATTCCCCAGACCCTGACCGGCGCGCCCGCGCTGCTGGAGGTGCGGGGCGAGGTTTTCATGAGCCATGCCGATTTCGCCGCGATCAACAGTCGCGCGTCGGCGGCGGGCGACAAGACCTTTGCCAATCCGCGCAATGCCGCGGCCGGCAGCTTGCGGCAGCTGGACCCGGCGATCACCCGCGCCCGCCCGCTGCGCTTCTTTGCCTATGCCTGGGGCGCGCTGTCCGAACCGCTGGCCGCGACGCAATTCGAGGCCATCGCCCGGCTTGGCGCGCTTGGTTTCCAGACCAACCCCTTGACCCGGCTTTGTGCCAATGTGACCGAATTGCTCGATCAGTATCGCCGAATCGAGGCGCAGCGTGCCACGCTGGGCTATGATATCGACGGCGTGGTCTACAAGGTGAACGACCTTGGCCTGCAACGCCGGCTTGGTTTCCGCGCGGCTACGCCCCGCTGGGCAATCGCGCACAAGTTTCCGGCCGAACTGGCCTGGACGCGGCTGGAGGCGATCGACATTCAGGTGGGGCGCACCGGCGCGCTCAGCCCGGTGGCGCGGCTGGCCCCGGTGACGGTGGGCGGCGTCGTCGTCTCCAACGCGACGCTGCATAACGAGGATTACATCGCAGGCCGCGATTCCGCCGGCGCGCCGATCCGCGACGGCAAGGATATCCGCGTCGGTGACTGGGTGCAGGTCTATCGCGCCGGCGACGTGATCCCAAAGGTGGCCGATGTCGATCTGGCTCGCCGCCCGCCAGAGGCCGCGCGCTATGTTTTTCCCGAAACCTGCCCCGAATGCGGCAGCCCGGCCATCCGCGAGCCGGGCGATTCGGTGCGCCTTTGCACGGGCGGCTTGATCTGCCCGGCGCAGGCTATTGAAAAGTTGAAACATTTTGTCAGTCGCGGCGCCTTCGACATCGAAGGGCTGGGCGTGAAACAGATCGAGATGTTCTTCGCCGACAGCCTGCTGCCCGTGCGCGCGCCCGCAGACATCTTCACGCTTCAGGCGCGCGATGCGGGGAACCTCGCAAAACTCGCCAACCGCGACGGCTTTGGCAAACGCAGCGCCGAAAAGCTGTTTGCGGCCATTCATGACCGGCGCCGGATCGGGTTTGAACGCTTTCTGTTCAGCCTCGGCATCCGCCATCTGGGCGAGGTCGCGGCCAAGGATCTGGCGCGGCATTATGGCAGTTGGACAGCGCTGGCGGCGGCCATCGATGCGGCGCATCCAGCCGCGCTCTTGCATCTGAGGGCCGACGCGGCCGAGGCCGCCGAACGCGCTGCGGCGGCGCAGGCCGGGCGGCGCGCGGAGGTGGCGAAAACCCGCATGCAGATCATGGCGGAGGCCGCGCCGGAGGCGCGCGCGGCATGGGAAGAAATGCTGTCGATCGAAGGGGTTGGTGCGGTTTTGGCCTCGTCGCTGGTCACCACGCTGGGCGCCGGCGGGCATGAACGTCAGGCGGTTGAGGATCTGGTGGCGCAATTGACCGAGATCACGCCGCCCGAGGCGCGGGCGACGCAAAGCCCGGTCGCCGGCCTGACCGTGGTCTTTACCGGCACGCTGGAAAAGATGACCCGGGCCGAGGCCAAGGCGCGGGCCGAGGCGCTTGGTGCCAAGGTCGCGGGCTCGGTCAGTGCCAAGACCGATCTGGTGGTTGCGGGGCCGGGGGCGGGCTCCAAGGCGAAACAGGCCGAGGCGCTTGGTGTGCGGATCATCGACGAAGACGCCTGGATCGCGCTGGCGGGCGAGGCCTGATGAGCCGCCCGTCCGCGCTGTTCTCGCTGTTTGCCGATCTGGAAACGCTGGAAGGCGTGGGGCCCAAGACCGCGCGGGCCATGGCGGGGCTGGGGGTGGAGCGGCCGCGCGACCTGTTGTTTTTGTTGCCACATTCCGGCATCGACCGGAGCCGCCGTGCCTCGCTGCGCGAGGTGACGCCGCCCTGTGTGGCGACGGTAGAGGTGGTGGTGGGCGGTCATTTTCCGCCGAAATCGCGCGGACGGCCCTATCGCATCGCGGTGCGCGATGCGGCGCTGGAATTTCACCTCGTATTTTTTCACGCGCGCGGCGATTACCTGACCAAGCTGTTGCCGACGGGCGCGCGGCGGGTGGTGTCCGGCAAGGTGGAGCTGTTCGACGGCGTGGCGCAGATGGTCCATCCCGATCATGTCCTGCCGCCCGATGAGGCCGCCGACCTGCCGGATTACGAGCCGGTCTATCCGCTGGTGGCCGGCGTCACGCAGCGCGGGCTGGGCAAGGCGGTGCAGGGCGCACTGGCGCGGCTGCCCGATCTGGCGGAGTGGATCGACGGGCCGCTGAAGGCGCGTGAGGGCTGGCCCGACTGGGCCGAGGCGCTGCGCGCCGCGCATGCGCCGCAGGGCGCGGTCGATCTGGCGCCGACCGCGCCGGCGCGGCAGCGGCTGGCCTATGACGAGCTGTTCGCGCATCAGATCACGCTGGCGCTTGCCCGGCGCAATACCCGGCGCGGCAAGGGTCGGCCGAGTGTCGGGACCGGAGTCCTGCAAGGTCTGGTGTTGTCTGCACTGCCCTATGCGGCGACCGGCGCGCAGCGCCGCGCGGTGGCCGAGATCGCCGCCGACATGGCCGGGCCGCAGCGGATGAACCGGCTGCTTCAGGGCGATGTCGGTGCCGGCAAGACGCTGGTTGCCTTTCTGGCGCTGCTGGTCGCGGTGGAGGCGGGCGGGCAGGGCGTGATGATGGCGCCGACCGAGATATTGGCGCGACAGCATCTGGAGGGGCTGCGGCCGCTGGCCGAAACCGCCGGCATCCGGCTGGAGATCCTGACCGGGCGCGACAAGGGGGCCGACCGCGCTGCCAAGCTTGCGGCGCTGGCCGAGGGGCGGATCGACGTTTTGGTGGGCACCCATGCGGTGTTCCAGAAAGACGTGCTTTTCAATGACTTGCGCCTAGCCGTCGTGGATGAGCAGCACCGTTTCGGCGTGGCGCAGCGGATGGAGCTGGGCGCCAAGGGGGCGGCGGCGGATGTGCTGGTGATGACGGCGACGCCGATCCCGCGCAGTCTGGCGCTGGCCAGCTATGGCGACATGGATGTTTCGGTGCTGGACGAAAAGCCCCCCGGGCGCAAGCCGGTGAAAACGGTCCTGGTCACCACGCAGCGCATCGACGAGGTGGTGGCCCATCTGCGCAAGGCGCTGGCCGAGGGACGGCAGGCCTATTGGGTCTGCCCGCTGGTGGAGGAGAGCGAAACGCTTGATCTGGCCAGTGCCGAGGCGCGGTTCCAGCATCTGCGCGCGGCCCTGGGCGACCGGGTCGGGCTCGTGCATGGCCAGATGCCGCCCGCCGAAAAGGATGCCGCCATGGCGCGTTTCGTGGCGGGCGAGACGGCGGTTCTTGTGGCGACCACGGTGATCGAGGTGGGGGTGAACGTGCCCAATGCCTCGATCATGGTGATCGAGCGGGCCGAGATTTTCGGCCTTGCGCAATTGCACCAGCTGCGTGGCCGGGTCGGGCGTGGCGCGGCGCAATCGACCTGTCTGCTGATGTATCAGGCCCCCCTGAACGAGGGGGGCGAGCGGCGGCTGACCACGCTGCGCGACACCGAAGACGGTTTCCGTATCGCCGAGGAGGATCTGGCGATGCGCGGGGCGGGCGATCTGATCGGCACCGCGCAATCGGGCCTGCCGCGATTCCGAATCGCGGATCTGGAACGTCAGGCCGCCTTGATGGACATCGCGCAGTCCGACGCGCGGCGCCTGCTGGCCGATGACCCGGACCTGACTGGCCCGCGCGGGCAGGCGGTGCGCAATCTGCTATGGCTGCTGGATCAGGACCGGGCGATCCGGCTGATCTCGGTCGGCTAGGAAATTCAATCACTTGTGAACCTTGCTCTGAGGGAACCCCGGCGGCAGTTCGGGCGTTGTTCTCATGTGTTCCGAAATGTTCTGCAAAAGTTCTTTACATATCGTGAACGATATGAGAACAATGAGGCAACAAACACAGAGGAGGTTGCGATGCTGAAGGAAGTGAAAGCCATCTTCGCCCGGTCGTCCACGCTGCTGGAAGATGCCGTCGGCACCGCTGCCATCTTTGCGCTTTTGATCATCGGGCTGCATCTTCTGCCCGCATCTGTCTGATTTTGCCCGAGTTTCTGCCTGCGGTCTGACTTCGGCCCGCATCGACCCCAAGCGATGCCGCATCGCGTCACTGTCCCGACGCCGCCTGCCTTTCAGACACGCCACTGCCGCCGCGAGCCTGCTCGCGGCGGTTTTTTCATGCCGCGCCGGCGGCCTCCATCGCGGCGATCAGCGCATCGAGCGCCAGCAGGATCGAGGCATGGCGGTTGCGATAGTCGCGCGCCGCGATCAGCACCGCATAGCCGTCAAACGGTGCGTCAGGGGGGGGGCCGTTTTCGGCCAGCATGTCGGCCAGGGCTGCGCGGGCGGTGACCAGTTCCGCCCGGCTGCGGCCCGGTGCGACGGCGCCCAGCACGGCGGCCGAGGCCTGGCCAAGCGCGCAGGCGCGCACCTCTTGGGCGAATTCGGCCACGCGGCCATCACGCAGCACCACATCGGCGGTGATGGTCGAGCCGCAAAGCGGCGAGCGGCGGCTGGCGCTGCCTTGCGGGGCGGGCAGGCGGCCCAGATGCGGGATCTGCGCGGCCAGGGCCAGAAGCTGCCCGGAATAGAGTTTCACCAGATCGTCGCTCATGCTTTCCTCCGGGCGCGCAAGGGCCTAGATAAGCTGCCAAGCCGCGCTTTGCAAAGGAGCCGATCATGGCCTTCGACCCGACCCGCCTGAAATTCGATGCCAATGGCCTGATTCCGGCCATTGCGCAGGATCATGCCTCGGGCGAGGTGCTGATGATGGCCTGGATGAATGCCGAAAGCATCGCGCGCACGCTGGAGACCGGCAATGTGACCTATTGGTCGCGGTCGCGTCAGGCCTTCTGGGCCAAGGGCGAGACCTCGGGCCATGTGCAGCGGCTGGTGGAGTTGCGGATTGATTGCGACCGCGACTGCCTGCTGCTGAAGGTCACGCAGGAAGGCCCAGCCTGCCACACCAACCGGCGGTCCTGTTTCTACACGCTGGTCCAGGGCGATGCCGAAGTGATCACAGCCGATCCAATCTGCTGAGCCGGTCGGCCGTCGCGGGCATCCGCGCCAGGCTGCGGCCAAGATGGTCGCGCCATTTCGGGCCGCGCGACAGGGCGTCGGCATAGGCCTCGGCCAGCTCATCGGGGCGGTCTTCGGCCAGGGCCTCGATCAGGAAGGCGGCCTGACGGCGGTCTTTTTCGGACTTCAGCGCATCGGGCCCGCCGCGCCGCCGGTCGGCCACGATCAGCTTGTGGATGGCAAAGGCCTCGGGGCGCGGGATCTGGATCAGGATGCCGGAGCGATAGAGCAGCGCGGCGGGAATGGGATTTGCAATCAGATAGTTAAGGAAATGCAGCGACTGCGCCGAAATGCCGAGCGCGGGCAGGGGGCGGATGTCTTCGTCAGGGCGGAAGGACGGGGTGAGGAATTCGACCAGCGTATCCGAACGGGTCTGCTGCCAGCGCCAGACCGCATCGCGGTGCAGGCTCGGCACCGGGGCAAAATCCAGCTCCTGAAAGGTTTGCGCCAGTTGATCCTCGACCTGATCGCCAAGCGCCAGCGACAGGCGTTCGAACTGGGCGATATCCAGATCGCCGGTCTGCGCCGTATCGTCAAAGCTGTAGCGCAGCCCCAACTCTCCCTCATAGAGCCGGAAGGCATGGGTGCCGACAATCGTGCCACCCAGGCGGAACACACCAAGATCCGCCATGGCCTTGAGAATCGCGCCGAAACGCGCCTCGACCGGCAGGAAATCTTCGCCGCGCAGCAGCCGCACCAGGCGGGTGCGATGCGCGGCGCGGGCTTTTGCCTCAGCCTGCAAACGGGCGCGTTCGGCTAGGTCGGCGGCAAGTTCGGGGCTGTCCTCGCCGATATAGCGGCGGCGCACGGTGGTGCCGGTGCGGCGCGTCTCATACCAATAGGCGCGGCCATTGGCGCGGGATTCGCGCATCACCGACCCGCGGATTTCGGTGACGCGATCCGATTTCAGGCTGCGCAGCAGATCGTGATAGGCGCTGTGGGCGAGGGTGGAGTGACGCTCTGGCATGGCTCTGTACTACGTTTCAGGAAAGTGTAGTCCAGAATTTGTGTACTACACAAATTTATTTTGTAGTACACGGCGACCGCAAAGAAAAACCGCGCGAGGGTTGCCCCCCGCGCGGTCCTTGTCGGATCGGAAGATCACTCGTCCGAAGCGGCGGCGCCGACTTCGTCGAAGAGTTCCGCGATCTCGAACTCGGCCGCGGCTTCGGCTTCGGCCGCGAGTTCCTGGATCGACTTGCCCGAAGCTTGCAGTTCGGCTTCTTCGACCGAACGGGCGACGTTGATCGTGACGCGCACCGAAACCTCGGGGTGCAGCACGACGGTCACCGAATGCAGGCCCAGATCCTTGATCGGACGGTCCAGCACGACCTGGCCACGCGCCACGGTGAAACCGCCCTCGGTCGCGGCTTCCGCCACGTCACGGGTGGTGACCGAACCGTAGAGAGCGCCAGCGTCAGAAGCCGAGCGGATGACGATGAAGGCCTGACCGTCGAGCTTGGCGCCCACGGCTTCGGCTTCTTTCTTCGTCTCCAGGTTCTGGACTTCCAGCTGGGCCTTGCGGGCCTCGAAGCCTTTGATATTGGCTTCGGTGGCGCGCAGCGCCTTGCCTTGCGGCAGCAGGAAGTTGCGGCCGTAGCCGTCCTTCACCTTCACCACATCGCCCATCTGGCCCAGCTTGGCCACGCGCTCAAGAAGGATCACTTGCATGTCAGCTCTCCTTATTTCACGGCATAGGGCAGCAGGGCGAGGAAGCGGGCGCGCTTGATGGCCTGAGCCAGTTCACGCTGCTTCTTGGCCGAGACGGCGGTGATGCGCGACGGCACGATCTTGCCGCGCTCGCTGATGTAGCGTTGCAGCAGACGCACGTCCTTGTAGTCGATCGCCGGGGCATTGTCGCCCGAGAAGGGGCAAACCTTGCGGCGGCGGAAGAAGGGTTTGTTCGCCATGATGATGGTCCTTTCCCTGTCAGATCAACGACGACGGTCGCCGCCGAAGCTGCGCTCACGGCGTTCGCCGCGCTCGCCTTCCGGGCGGTCACCACGGTCGCCACGATCACGCTCGTCGCGCTTCTGCATCTGCACCGACGGGCCTTCGGCATGCGCATCGACCTTGATGGTCAGCACGCGCATCACGTCGTCATGCAGGCGCATCAGGCGTTCCATCTCCTGCACGGCAGCGGCGGGCGCGTCCGATTTCAGGAAGGCGTAATGGCCCTTGCGGTTCTTGTTGATCTTGTAGGCCATCGTCTTGACGCCCCAGTATTCGTGTTCAACGACCTTGCCGCCGTTGTCCGCGAGGACCGTGGTGAAATGTTCGATGAGACCTTCGGCCTGCGCGTTGGACAGATCCTGACGCGCGATCATGACATGCTCGTAAAGCGGCATGTAAGCTCCGTATCACAGGGCGCATTTCATAGGGCGGGCCTTTTCGCCTTCCGCGGCCCGTCCACGAGAGGCTGCGCCGGTTCATGGGTCATGCGGAAGGATGGGCGTCCTTAGACGAAAAGCCGCGGCCGGGCAAGGCATCATGCGGGGGCGGGGCGCAGGGCGTGGCCGATCTGCCGCTGAAATCGCCTGACAGGGCGATGTTATCGCTTATCCGCGCGGATTAGGGCTTCTGAGGGAACCAGACCGCCGCTGTGCGTTGTCTTGCATGATTCGCGAAAAGGAGCGGAAATGAGACGGATTTTCATCACCACGACGGCGCTGTCGATCGCGCTGACCTCCATCCCGCTGCCGCCGGCCAATGCGCAGGAGCGGGTGAGGATCGAGGGGCAGTCCGTGCTGTGTCTGCCCGACAAGACCACGAAATGCCCCAAGGGCGAGATCTGCGTCGTCGCCATTGACCCGAAGAATTGCGAGCGCAATGCCAAGCGCAAGCTGAACGCGCTGGAGGAAGCCCGCGCCGCCAAGGCTGCCGGCAAGGCCGCCGAGGAAAAACCCGCGAAACCCGCGAAACCGGCCAAGCCCGCCGCCAAACCCGCGGCCAAGCCGGTTGCGCCTCCGGGCGGGGGGCACTCGGATCAGCCCGATGCGGTGCAGCCCGCCGAAAAGCCCGTCCAGCCCTGGGCGCAGCCGGCTGCGAAACCCGCCAAGCCCGCGAAACCCGCCAAGCCGGCGGAAACGGCCAAGCCCGGCTTCTCGACCGATCAGCTTGTGGTCAAGGGCGGCATGCCGGTCGTCGTGCCGGCCGAGGGCGAGGCCCCGCCGCCGAAAGAGGCGGTCGATGCGCTCAGCGATCTGCTGACCACAGACAAGCCGTCGGCCAAGCCGGGGGCCAAACCCGGCGCGCAGACCGATCTTCAGTCGGGTGACCAGCCCGCCACGCCGCGCAAGCGCAAGAAGCCCGCGGCGGGCGATGTGCGCGCCGGCAAGACCGGCGATGGCGGGCAGGTGACCGAACGGGTGGTCACGAAATCCGACAGCCGCAGCTCGGACGAGGATTTCGACACCGCCGCCGCGACCTCGCAATCCGAAACGCAGGCCCGCAAGAAGCGCGGCGGTCTTTCGGATCTGGAAAAGGCCGGGCTGGTCGCGCTTGGCGCGCTGGCCGTGGGGGCGCTGCTCAAGAACGGCAATCGTGTCGTGTCGAACAGCGGCGACCGCGTCGTCGTCGATCAGGGCAACGGCAATCTGGTGGTCTACAAGGACGATGACACCCTGCTGCGCCAGCCGGGCAGCACGGTGCGCACCGAAACCTTCGCCGACGGGTCCAGCCGCAATATCGTCACCCGCGAGGATGGCGTGCAGATCATCACCGTGCGCGATGCCGCCGGGCGGGTGCTGCAACGGCTGCGCGTCGATCCGAACGGCCGCCAGACGCTGCTGATCGACGATCTCAGCCGCGAGGAGGAAGTGCCGGTCGATGTCAGCCGCCTGCCCGTTGCGCCGGAGGGGGGCTATACCGTCTCCACCTCGGGCAGCGATGCGGCGCTGCGGGCCGAGATGGCCAAGCTGCGCGCGGCCGAGGCGGGCCGGGCCTTCAGCCTGTCGCAGATCCGCGATCTGCAACGGGTGCGGGCGCTGGCGCCCACGATCGACGTGGCGCCGATCATGTTCGAGACCGGCTCGGCCGCGATCCAGCCCAGCGAGGCGCGCAAGCTTGACGAACTGGGGCGCTTCATGGCCGATCTGGTCGGGCAGAACCCGAGCGAGCTGTTCCTGATCGAGGGCCATACCGATGCCGTGGGCGGCGATGCCTACAACCTCGCGCTGTCGGACCGCCGGGCCGAAAGCGTGGCGCTGGCGCTGACCGAATATTTCGGCGTGCCGCCGGAAAACATGGTGGTGCAGGGCTATGGCGAAAGCGAGCTGCGCATCGCGACCGAGGCGGAAGAGCCGCGCAATCGCCGCGCCATGGTGCGGATGATCTCGCCGCTGATGGGGCAGTTGTCGATGAACTGACCCCGGGCGACGACCGGAACCTGAAATGCGAACGGGGGCCGCTGGCCCCCGTTTTCGTCTGTCTGTGATCTGGCGCTGTTATTTCGGCGCGATCATCATCACCATCTGCCGGCCTTCCAGCTTGGGCATGGATTCGACCTTGCCGGCTTCGGTCACATCGCCGGCGACACGGTTGAGCAGTTCAAGCCCGAGTTCCTGGTGCGCCATCTCGCGGCCGCGGAAGCGCAGGGTGATCTTCACCTTGTCGCCTTCGCCCAGGAATTTCAGCACGGCCTTCATCTTGACGTTGTAGTCATGATCGTCGGTGCCAGGGCGGAACTTGATTTCCTTGATCTCGATGATCTTCTGTTTCTTGCGGGCTTCGGCCTCGCGCTTCTGCTGTTCATACTTGAACTTGCCGAAGTCCATGATCTTGCAGACCGGCGGCTCCGCATTGGGCGAGATCTCGACCAGATCGAGCCCGGCCTCCTCGGCCATGGCCATCGCGCGCGACGGGGTCACGATGCCCACATTCTCGCCATCGGCGCCGATCAGGCGGATTTCAGGTGCGCGGATACGATCGTTCACACGGGGGCCCGTCTCGCGCTGCGGCGGGGCGTTGTGGGGTCTGCGGGCTATGGCCTTGATCCTTCTGCCATTGGAAACTGCGGGCGCAAAATAAGGCCCGCGGGCGCGCAGTTCAACCGGATTCGCCATGGCGCCGGCATTCGCGTGCCGGCTGATGCAGACTGCGGCAATTTCCCCGCGGGAAAATCGGTCTTGCCCCTTTCAATCGCCGGTTCGGCCTGCCATTTCAAGGCCAGCGCGTGTTGAGACGCGGCAGGTAAGGAGTTTTCCCATGAACAGCAAGGTCATCATCGGCGGTGTCGTGATCGCGGCGGCGGCTGCCGGCTATTATCTCTTTGGCCAGAACGGCGCCGAAGTCGCGAAAGAGGCGACCGAGGCCGCGACCCAGGCTGCGGATACCGCGACCCAGGCCGCCGAAACCGCCGTGACCCAGGCCGCCACCGCGACCGAGGCCGCCGCCGATGCCGCCGCCGGCGCGGGTGAGGCTGCCGTTCAGGCCGCGACCGAGGCGACCGCCGCCGCCGGTGCCGCCGCGACCGAGGCCGCCCAGGCCGCGACCGAGGCCGCCGGCGCCGCCACCGAAGCCGCCACGCAAGCGGTGGAGCAGGCGGCCAGCACCGCCACCGCCGCCGCGACCGAGGCGGTGACCGATGCCGCCGCCGCCGCGACCGAAGCCGCGCAGACCGCCGGTGACGCGGCCTCTGCCGCCGCCGATGCCGCCGGCGATGCCGCCGTGGCCGCGACCGAG
Source organism: Gemmobacter caeruleus (assembly GCF_008271655.1). Lineage (GTDB taxonomy): Bacteria > Pseudomonadota > Alphaproteobacteria > Rhodobacterales > Rhodobacteraceae > Gemmobacter > Gemmobacter caeruleus. Next base: position 39,238 of record NZ_VKKX01000051.1, on the reverse strand, counting down.
GCTGCCGGCGACGCCGCCGCCCAGGTGACGGCCGATGTGACCCAGGCCGCGACCGAGGCCGCCAATACCGCCACCGAAGCCGCGGGCGATGCCGCGACCGCCGCCGCCGATACCGCCGCCGCGGTGACCGAAGCCGCCTCCGACACCATGTCGGCGCTGGATCCGGCGCATTTCGACCCGGCCAAGATCACCGGCCTGATCGACGCCTCGGCGCTGGACGATGGCACCAAGGCCGCGCTGAAAGCCGCGGTCGATGGCGCGGCCAAGAACCCCTCGCTGGTCGAGGCCGCGGTCAAGCAGGTGAAAGCCGCGCTTGGCATGTAAGGCGTGAAACAGGAAACGCCGCGAGGAAACTCGCGGCGTTTTCTTTTGTATCAGGCTCTTGCGGGGCGATCTTGATGTAACGGATCAGACGCCGTCGCCGACAAAGGCCTTTTCCACCACATATTCGCGCGGTTCGGAATTGGCGCCTTCACGCAGGCCGAAGCTTTCCAGCACCGCCATCACATCCTTGTTGAAGGCCAGGCTGCCGCAGACCATGGCGCGGTCATGTACCGGGTCCATCGGCGCCAGGCCCAGATCGGCAAAGACCTTGCCCGAAGTCAGGTTGTCGGTGATCCGGCCGGTGTGATGGAACTCTTCGCGCGTGGTCGTGGGGTAGTATTTCAGCTTGCCCGCCACCATCTCGCCGATCAGCGGATCGTCCTGCAACCCTCCCACCAGTTGCCGGCCATATTCCAGCTCGGCCACGGTGCGACAGGTGTGCATCATCACCACCTCGTCGTATTTCTCATAGGTCTCCGGGTCGCGCATCAGGCTGGCAAAGGGCGCGATGCCGGTGCCGGTGGCCAGGAACCACACCCGCTTGCCCGGCAGCAGCGCGTCATGCACCAGCGTGCCCACGGGTTTCGGGCGCAGGATGATCTCGTCGCCCGGCTGGATATGTTGCAGCCGCGAGGTCAGCGGGCCGTCCGGCACCTTGATCGAATAGAATTCCAGCTCCTCGTCCCAATTGGGCGAGGCGATGGAATAGGCGCGCAGCAGGGGTTTGCCATTGTCGCCCAGCAGGCCGATCATCACAAACTCGCCCGAGCGGAAGCGCAGGGTCTGCGGGCGGCTCACGCGGAAGGAAAACAGGGCATCGGTCCAGTGCTTCACCGACAGCACGGTTTGCGCATCGGGCAGGTGGACCTTGGTCGCGGCGGTATCGGACACGGGTTTTTGCTCGGTCATGGAATATCGATTCCTGAATATGTCACGCAGAGGGGCAGGGAAAGCCCGAAATCAGGCGCGCAGCCGCGACTGATAGTCATGGGCACGCCAGTCGGCGCGGAATTTCCACTGCTCTTCGGGCTGGCGGGCGGCCAGGGCATCGGGGATCTCGACCGAATCGAACCCCACCCGGCGGGCCATGCCGTATTGATCGGCGATGACAGGGCCAAGCGCGCGCAATTCGCCCGCATAGCCCATCATCCGCAGCCGCCGCGCCACGGTAAAGGCGCGGCCGTCGTTGAAGGCCGGAAAGGAAACCCGGATCAGTGCGATGCCATCCAGCTGGCCCTCCAGCACCGACGGGTCGTCGGTATGGGCGATGTCCAGTGCGGTGGCGCCGGCGCGGGCGTCGAGGCCGGGGTTCTGGCTGTCGGCGACGGGGGTGAAGCCGGTATCGGTGACGATCACGCTCATGCCGCGTTCTCCTCGGAAATCGGGCCGCGCACGGCCTTGCCGTTGATGAAATGGATGCCGCATTCGGTCTTGGCGCTGCCACGCCAGCGACCGGCACGCGGATCCTCGCCGGGTTTCACCGGGCTGGTGCAGGGGGCGCATCCGATGGAAGGATAGCCCTTGGCCACCAGCGGATGCCGGGGCAGGCGGTTGTTGACGATATATTCCTCAAGATCCTCGCGGCCCCAATGGGCCAGCGGATTGACCTTGATGCGCGTCTCGCCCTCGGCCTCGAAGAAGTCCACCTCTTGCCGCGTGGCCCCCTGATAGCGCTTGCGCCCGGTGATCCAGCCGTCGAAATCCTTCAGCGCGCGTTCCAGCGGTTCCACCTTGCGGATGGCGCAGCAGGCATCGGTGTTGAACTGATGCAGCGTGCCGTCGGGATCGTCGAATTCGACCTTTTTCGGATGCGCCCGGATGGTGCGGATATCGCAGAGCGCCAGCTTTTCGGCCAGCTCGCGCTGATAGTCGAGGGTTTCCTGAAACAGCATCCGCGTATCGACGAACAGCACCGGGGTTTCCGGCGCGATGACCGAAACGAGGTGCAACAGCACCACCGATTCCGCCCCGAACGACGACACCAGCGCCACGCGTCCCAGATCGGGGTCGCTCAGTGCGCGTTCCAGCACGGCGGTCGCGCCGTGATGGCGATAGCGGGCATTCAGCGCGGCGACCCGTTCGGCCACCGTGCCGATCGGCCCGGATGTGTCACGCGGCATCCCGTGTTCCTTCCGCCGGATATAGGGCCGCCTTGAAGGGCGGCAGGCCGACCCGGCGATAGGCCTGAAGGAAGGTTTCCTCCGGTCCCTCGCGCAGCGCCAGATAGGCCGCGACGATGCGCTCGATCGCGGGCACGATCTCGTCATAGGCAAAGCCGGGGCCGGCGCGTTCGCCGATCACCGCATCTTCGGTGCCATCGCCGCCCAGGGTGATCTGGTAATTCTCCACCCCGGCGCGGTCCAGCCCCAGAATGCCGATATGGCCGACATGATGATGGCCGCAGGCATTGATGCAGCCCGAGATCTTGATCTTGAGCGGCCCGACATCGTGTTCCAGCTTCAGGTCGTTGAAGCGACTGGCGATTTCCTGCGCGACGGGGATCGCGCGGGCGGTGGCCAGCGCGCAGTAATCCATGCCGGGGCAGGCGATGATGTCAGAGATCAGCCCGACATTGGCGGTGCCAAGCCCGGCCTGCATCAGCGCGGCATGCACCGCCGGCAGGTCCGATTTGTGGACATGCGGCAGGATGACGTTCTGTTCGTGGCTCACGCGCAGCTCGTCATGGCCGTAACGCTCGGCCAGATCGGCCATGACGCGCATCTGGTCGGCGGTGGCGTCGCCCGGGGTCTGGCCATGTGCCTTGAGGCTGATGGTGACGATGGCATATTGATCGTTGCGATGCGCCGCCAGGTTGGTATCGGCCCAGGCGCGGAACACCGGATCGGCCTTGTAGAAGGCGTCATAGGCATCGACCGGCGCATTGCGGAAGGCGGGCGGCGCGAAAGCGGCGCGGATATCGGCCAGCAGCGCCTGATCGTTGCCGCCAAACAGCGGCCGCAGCTCGGCAAAGCGGGCCTCGATCATCTCGGTGATCGCCTCCTTGCCGGTCTCGTGCAGGGTGATCTTGATGCGCGCCTTGTATTTGTTGTCGCGCCGGCCCAGCGTGTTGTAGACGCTCAGCACCGCCTCGACATAGGGCAGCAGATCCTCGACCGGCAGGAAGTCGCGGACGGTCATCGCCACCATCGGAGTGCGGCCCAGACCGCCGCCCACCAGCACCTGAAAGCCGGTCTCGCCCGCAGCATTCTTCACGATGCGCAGCCCGATATCATGCGCGGCCGTCACGGCACGGTCATTCGGCGCGCCGGTGATGGCGATCTTGAACTTGCGCGGCAGGAACTGGAATTCCGGGTGGTCGGTGGACCATTGGCGCAGCAGTTCCGCATAGGGGCGCGGATCCTCGATCTCGTCCGCCGCGGCGGCTGCGAAATGATCCGAGGTCACGTTGCGCACGCAATTGCCGCTGGTCTGGATCGCGTGCATCCCCACATCGGCCAGCGCCGCCAGCATCCTGGGCACGTCGGGCAGTTTGGGCCAGTTGAACTGGATGTTCTGCCGCGTGGTGAAGTGGCCATAGCCCTTGTCCCAGGTCTGGGCGATATGGGCCAGTTGCCGCATCTGGCGCGGGTTCAGCGTGCCATAGGGAATGGCCACGCGCAGCATATAGGCGTGCAGTTGCAGATAGAGCCCGTTCATCAGCCGCAGCGGACGGAATTCGTCCTCGGTCAGGCTGCCGTCGATGCGGCGCGCGACCTGCTGGGTGAATTGCGCCACGCGGGCGCGCACGAAGGCTTCGTCGAATTCGGAATAGCTGTACATGCCTGGCTCTGCGCTGCGCGGTGGTTCAGATCAGCTCGGCCTGCTTGCCGAGAAAATAGTTCGACGGGCCACGGGTGCGGAACACCTCGCGGAAATGGGTGGGCTCGGGGCCGGCCTGGCCGGTCTGCGCATCGGCGAGATAGGCGCCGACCACGATATTGCCCTGCGCCACCGCATGCGCGAGCCGCATCTGGGCCTGCGCCTCGTCGGCGATCAGCTCCGCCTCGTCATGGCGGCGGGTCCAGCGGTTGTCGGCGGTCAGATAGACGACATCGCCCTCGATGAGCGCGTTGGCGGTCACGACTTTGGGGGTGAAGCGGGCCATGGCAACTCCTGCGGCTTTTTCCGGCGGAAATTCTGCCTATCATATAGGACATTTTCCCGGATTCTGACCAGATACCCCTTGCAGATAAGGAAATATGTTCCATTCTGCCGGGGAAGTGGAACAGGGTTCCCGAGTGAGAGGGGAAAACGGAATGACGGCCCGGCTGGACGAGATGGATCGGAAAATCCTTGCGGAACTGCAAGAGGATTCTGCCCAATCGCTCGATGAAATCGCCCGCAAGGTGGGGTCGTCCAAGACCCCGGTCTGGAATCGGATCAAGCGGATGAAGGAAACCGGGGTGATCACCCGGCAGACCGCGGTGCTGGACCCCGAGGCGCTTGGGCTGGAGGCGTGTTTCTTCGTGCTGATCCGCACCTCGGAACACGAGGCCGACTGGCAGCGCCGCTTTTTGCAAACCCTGCGCGACCGGCCCGAAGTGCTGGAGGCGCACCGCCTGGCGGGCGATATCGACTATATCCTGAAGGTGCGGGTCAAGAACGCCCGCGCCTATGACCAGTTCTATCAGGCGCTGATCGCGCAGGTGAAGATCCACAATGTGACGGCGCTTCTGTCGATGGAGGAGATCAAATCCACCACGGCGCTGCCGCTGTAGACCGGGCAGGGGGGCTGTCTGCCCCCCAAGGCCCTGCGGGCCTTCCCCCCGAGGATATTTTTGAACAGATGAAAGGGGCGCAAGCGCTTTTGCCCTTCAGCTGTTCCCAAATATCCTCAGGGGGTGAATGGCCGTGAGGCCAGAGGGGGCGCGAGCGCCCCCTAGCCGGCGCGCACCATCAGGCGGGTCAGCCCGTGGAAGTGATAGACATCGCCATAGGCGGGAGCTTCGGCAAGGCGGAGGCCGGGCAGGCGGTCGAACAGGATCGGCAGGGCGACCTGCATCTCCATGCGCGCGAGCGGGGCGCCGACGCAGAAATGCGCGCCGGCGCCAAAGCTCGCATGGGGGCGGATCGGCCGGTCGGGGCGAAAGCGGCCGGGCTCGTCCCACTGGGCGGGGTCGCGATTGGCGGCGGCGAGCAGCAGTTGCACCTCGGTCCCCCTGGCGATGGTGGTGCCCATCACCTCCACCTCCTCATAGGCCCAGCGGGTGAAGATGTGCAGCGGCGGGTCGTAGCGCAGACATTCCTCGACCGTTGCCTCGATGGCCCCGGGGGCGAGGGCGCTGCGGGGCGTGGCGGTTTCCAGCAGGGTCTTCACCGCATTGCCCAGGCTGTGCACCGTCGCCTCATGCCCGGCATTCAGCAGCAGGATGCAGGTGGTGATGAGCTCATCGGTGGAAAGCTTTTCGCCCGCCTGTTCCGCCGCGATCAGCGCTGTGATCAGGTCGTCGCGCGGGCTGTCGCGGCGATCCGCGATATAGGCGCGCAGGAAGCTGACAAAGGCCTCGGTCGCGGCGACGGCGGCATCTTCGCGCGCGCGGGTGCGGCCGGCCATATACATGCCGACCATGGCATTCGACCAGCGCAGCAGGTCATCGGCCATCGTCTCGGGCACGCCGAGCAGCCGGGCGATCACGGTCACCGGCAGGCGTTGGCCGAAATGGCGCAGCAGGTCGAATTCGCCTGCGGGCAGGCTGTCGATCAGATCGTGGCAAAGTTGCGTGATCTCGGGCGCGAGGGCGGCGATGCGGCGCGAGGTGAAGGCGCGCAGCACCAGTGCGCGCAGGCGGGTATGGCGCGGCGCCTCCAGTTCCAGCATGGAATGCGCCTCGACCGCGTAAAAGGGCGCCAGATGGTCGGGGATCGGGGGGCGCTTGTCGGCGGGGATCTCGCGGCCAAAGCGGCGGTCGCGGAAAATGGCGTTCACCGCCGCCGCGTTGCCGGTGGCGATCCGGTCGTAATCGGCCCAGAGGAAGAACGGCCCCGCCGCGCGGGCGCGTTCGTAGAAAGGGTAGGGGTTCTGCACGAAGGCGGGGTCGGTGGGCGATTGGGTCAGGCGTTGCATGGTCAATCCGTCGAAAGGGCGCGGCGCGCGGCGGGTGGTCTGCTTTGGGCCACCAGCACGCCAAGCGCCACGATGAGCGCGCCAAGTGCCTGGAGCCAGTTCCACGGCTGGCCCAGCAGGAACAGGAAGACCATCACATAAAAGGGCGCGGCATTGATGTGCAAGGCGCCGACGCCCACGCCCAGCGATCCGATCGAGGCGATCCACAGGAGTTGCGACAATGCCATGGCGCAAAGCCCGTAGACCGCCAGCGCGCCCCATTCCACCGCGCCCATGGCGGCCAGGTCGGGGGCGGGGCCGCCGACGGCCAGGCTGATCGCGGCGACGATGGCGCTGGCCAGTGCCGCGCCGCCGATGGTGAGCGCGGTCTGGCCCAGCGGGCTCAGCCCCGGAAGCACCGTGACCGACCAGCGTGAACCGAGCGTATAGAGCGTGATCGAGCCGAGTGCCGCCAGCGCCCCGGCCCCGAGATCGAGCGCACCCATGGCGGCGCCATAGGTCACCAGCCCGCCGACCAGCGACAGCGCCACCCCGGCCAGCATCGCGGCGGTCAGGCGGCGGCCCTCGGTCACGGCCTCGATCGTCAGGCCGACAACCGGCATCGCGGCGGAGACGACCGCGACGGTGACCGCGTCGGTCCGGGCCTGCGCCACGACCAGCAGCACCGCCCCCGCCGCCAGCACGCCGCCGATCCACAGCCCGTGCCCCCAGGGCGCGCGCCGCGCCGCACCGCGTTCCACCAGCAGCCAGAGCGGCAGCAGGACCAGCGCGGCCACCCCCATGCGCGCCGCAGTTAGGACCAGCGGCGGCAGTGGGCCGATCAGGAAATCGGCGGCCGGCAGGCCCATGGCCCAGACCAGCATCGACAAGAGGCAGAGAAGATTGGCGGTGGCGGGGCGCAAGGGGCACCTATGGCAGGAAACCCCGGCAAGATGCCGCCCGCGCCGGGCGCGGGCTGATCTGTTTGCGACCTGCGATGTCGTGCCGTGGCTCAGGCCGCCGCGAGTGCCGCGACGATCTCGCCGAAATCGGCGGCTTTCAGGCTGGCGCCACCGACCAGCGCGCCATCCACATTGGCCAGCGCAAAGATCTCGGCCGCGTTGGAGGGCTTGACCGATCCGCCATACAGCAGGCGCACGCCGGCCGCCTCGACACCGATCCGCGCGGTCAGGTCGGCGCGCAGCGCGGCATGAACCTCGGCGATTTCGGCCAGCGTCGGGGTGCGGCCGGTGCCGATGGCCCAGACGGGTTCATAGGCCAGCACCAGATTGGCGGCGGTCGATCCGCTGGGGACCGAGCCACGCAACTGTGCGCCAACCACCGCGAGGGTCTGCCCGGCATCGCGTTGCGCCTCGGTCTCGCCCAGGCAGACCACGGCGACCAGACCGGCCGCCTGGGCGGCCTCGGCCTTGGCGCGCACCAGCTCGTCGCTTTCGCCATGATCGGCGCGGCGCTCGCTATGGCCCAGGATCACATGATCGGCGCCGGCCTCGCGCAGCATCTCGGCTGCGATGTCGCCGGTATGCGCGCCGGAGGTCTTGGGGTGGCAATCCTGCCCGCCGACATGCAGCGCCGTGCCCTCGGCCAGGGCCGCCATGCGGGCGATCAGCGTGGCGGGGGGGCAGAGCAGCATGTCGCAACCCGGCGCGGGATGGGCGGCCAGCAGCGCCGTCACCTCGGACAGCGCGGGGCCGGTGCCGTTCATCTTCCAGTTGCCTGCCGCCAGTTTCCGCATGATCCGCCCCTCCGCTTGCTGTGCCCGCGTTATAACAGGGCGCGCGGCGCGAGGGAAGCGAAAGCTGCCGCGGTCAGGCGGCGGGATCGTCCTTGAACTTGATCGATTCGCCGCAGCCGCAGGCCTCGGCCACATTGGGATTGTTGAAGCGGAAGGCCGATTCCAGCGCGGAAACCTGATAGTCGATTTCGGTGCCGATCAGGAACATCTGGGCCATGGGTGCGATCATCACCCGCGCGCCATCCTGTTCCACGACCTCGTCCAGCGGGTTCACCTCGGTCACATAATCCATGGTGTATTCCATGCCGGCGCAGCCGCCCTTCTTGACGCCGATGCGCAGCCCTTGCGAGCCCTGGCGCGCCATCAGCCGCGCGATCTGGGTCGCGGCGGCGGGGGTGAGGGTGACGGCCTGCTTGCCGGGAATGCCGAACATGAGGGGATCCTTATGCTATGGCAGAAAGATAGGTTTTCGTGCGGCCCACCTCAAGGGGGGGTCACATGAAACCCAGTTCCAGCCGCGCCTCGTCGGACATCATCTCCATCCCCCAGGGCGGGTCGAAGGTCATGGCCACCTGCACCGATTTCACGCCCGGCACGGCCTCCACGGCATCGGCGACCCAGCCGGGCATCTCGCCCGCCACGGGGCAGCCGGGCGCGGTCAGGGTCATCACGATGTTCACGTCGCTTTCCGGCGCGATTTCAACGGTATAGACCAGACCGAGGTCAAAGATGTTGACCGGAATCTCCGGGTCGAACACGGTGCGGCAGGCCTCGACCACGCTTTCATAGAGCGGGTGATCGGTGGTGGAGGGCTTGATCAGCGGGGCGCCTTCCAGCGGCGGGGCTTGCTCGGTCATCTCGATCTCGCGTTTAGTTGACCGATTATATAGGAAATCCGGCGGCCAAGGTCCAGTGCCTGCGGCATCAGAGCAGTTTCGCCGCCCAGCCGCGCCGCCGCAGCGCCCAGACCACAAGGCAGGAACCCGCCACCGCCAGCGTCCAGACCAGCGGGCGCCAGCTGGGATCCTTGAGGAAAGTGTGGCGCAGCATCAGCGCGACAAAGGCCACATGCACGAAATAGATGCCGCTGGCGTAATCGCCGATGCGGCGATCGGCCACCGCACCGGGCCATTGCAGCGCCGCGATCATCAGCGCCGGCGCCGCGATGGCCAGCGCGATCAGCGTGTCATGCGGCAGGCCGCGCGGCGCGGTATAGGCGACGGCGACCGATTCCAGCGGCACCATGAGGCTGGCCAGCAGCGCCACGATCAGAACCGGCCCGCGGGGCAGGGTCTCGGCCAGCCGCAGCCGCCAGATCAGCGCGCCGATCAGCATATAGGGCAGGCACAGCACCAGCGCGTTGCGATGCGCGGGCAGGGGGTCTTGCAGAAAGGCGATGTCGATGCGGAACCAGTCCCAGGCCTGGCCATAGAACAGGACCAGCCCCGCCCCCAGCGTCAGCGCGGCCAGCCCCGCCAGCCGCCGCGCCGGCCAATGCGCGATCGGCAGGATCAGCGCCGCCGCCATCGCCATGCCCGACAGATACCACAGATGCCAATAACCGAAGACCAGCATCCGCAGGTTCTGCCACCAGTTCTGGTTGATCAGCGCCGACCAGTAGATCGGCAGGTACAGCAGCATCCAGATCAGATAGAGCGTGACCGCCCGCCGCAGATAGGCGCCGCCGCGGCCCTTTTCGACCGCGGCTTGCAGGAAATAGCCGTTGAACAGCAGAAAGACCGGCACGCCAAGGCGATAGATGCCGTCGCCGGTGAGCAGGAGCGCGGTGCGCCCCAGCTCGCGGAAGGGGTTGGCATGGATGCCCACCACCATCAATGCCAGCGCAAGCTTCAGCAGGTCAACGGCGCGGCTGCGCCCCGGCGCGGTCATCTCAGGCTCCGGTCAGATCCTCAGAACGGGATTTCGTCATCCATGTCGTTGCGGCTGCCGCCACCGCCCGAGCCGCCGCCGAAGCCGCCCTGATTGCCGCCGCCATAACCGCCGCCGCCACCGCTGCGCCCGCCGCCATAGCTGCCGCCCCGGCCGCCGCCGCCCGAGCCGCCCTCGTAATCGCCGCCGCCCTGATCGTAATCGACGCTGCCACCGCCGCCTTCGCCGCGCCCGTCAAGCAGCGTCAGTTCCCCGCGATAGGGGCGCAGCACGATTTCGGTCGTGTAGCGGTCCTGGCCCGACTGATCCTGCCATTTGCGGGTTTCCAAGGCGCCCTCGATATAGACTTTGGAGCCCTTTTTCAGATAGCGCTCGGCGATATTGGCCAGCGGTTCGGAAAAGATCGCCACCGAATGCCATTCGGTGCGTTCCTTGCGCTCGCCCGAGTTGCGGTCGCGCCAGGTCTCGCTGGTGGCGATGCGCAGGTTCACCACCTTGCCGCCGTTCTGGAAGCTGCGCACCTCGGGGTCGCGCCCCAGATTGCCCACGATGATGACCTTGTTGACCGAACCTGCCATGCGCAGCGCCCCCCGATTCTCTTGTCCGGCCAGTCTGGCCCGACCCGGTTAACCATTGGTGTATTCCTCTAGCAGCGGTCGGCGGCGCTGACAACGCGGCGTGGGGCATGGCGGGACTTTGCCACGCCGCCGGCCGAGCGGGCAAAACCGCTGGCAGCGGCCCGCAGATCGGTTATAGTCGCGCGCAAGAAACCGCTTTCGGGGGACGGATGCGTCGGACGGCTGTGACGATTGCCTTGCTTGTGTCGCTGATCGCGGCCCCGGCCATGGCGGAAGGGCTGCGCCTTTCGGGGTCGAGCAAATCGCGCGCGACGCTGTTCCGGTCGCAGACCGCGCTGCTCGACGGGCGGCTGGCGAAACAGTATTCCGGTTCGACCCGGCTCAAGCCCAATGCGCCCAAGCTGGAAGAGGCCGCCGCCCCCACGGCGACGCCGGCCTATCGCGGCGCCTACAAGGGACAGTATCTGGAGATCGCCAAGGCCGCCGCCCGCAAGCATGGCGTGCCCGAGGATCTGTTCCTGCGGCTGGTGCAGCAGGAAAGCGGCTGGAACCCCAATGCGGTCTCGCCCAAGGGCGCGACGGGCCTTGCGCAACTGATGCCGCAGACCGCGCGCCTGTTGCGGGTCGATATTAACGACCCCAATCAGAACCTTGAGGGCGGGGCGCGCTATCTATCCATGATGTATGGGAAATTCGGCAATTGGCGGCATGCGCTGGCCGCCTATAATGCCGGGCCGCTGGCGGTGGAAAAGCATGGCGGCATCCCGCCCTATGCCGAGACCAAGAATTACGTCAAGGTGATCTACGGTAGCTGATCCACGCCGGCAGAGGCGGGAAAAAGGGGCCTTGCGGCCCCTTTTGTCATGCCAGAACGCCGTCGGCGCCGATGCGGGTCTTGCCGCCCAGATAGGGGTGCAGCACCGCGGGCAGATCGACAGAACCATCGGCCTGCTGGCCGTTTTCCAGCACCGCGATCAGGCAGCGCCCGACCGCAAGGCCCGAACCGTTCAGCGTATGGACGAAGTCCGGCTTGCCGCCCGCCGCACGATAGCGCGCATTCATCCGCCGCGCCTGGAAATCGCCGCAGACCGAAACCGAGCTGATCTCGCGATAGGTGTTCTGGCCCGGCAGCCAGACCTCGAGGTCATGGGTTTTCGTCGCGCCGAATCCCATATCGCCGGTGCACAGCACGATGGTCCGATAGGGCAGGCCCAGCTTTTCCAGAATCGCCTCGGCGCAGCGGGTCATGCGTTCATGTTCGGCAAGGCTGGTCTCGGGGGTGGTGATCGACACCATCTCCACCTTCTCGAACTGGTGCTGGCGCAGCATGCCGGTCGTGTCCTTGCCGGCCGAGCCGGCCTCGGAGCGGAAGCACTGGGTATGCGCGGTCATGCGGATCGGCAGCGCGCTTTCCTCCAGGATGTCGCCGGCCACGGTATTGGTCAGCGTCACTTCCGACGTGGGCACCAGCCACCAGCCATTCGTGGTCTGATAGCTGTCTTCGGCGAATTTCGGCAGCTGGTTGGTGCCATACATCGCCTCTTCCTTGACCAGAACCGGGGTCCAGGTCTCGGTCAGGCCATGTTCGTTCACATGGGTATCGAGCATGAATTGCGCCAGCGCGCGATGCACGCGGATCACCGCGCCGCGCAGCACCACGAAACGCGCGCCCGACAGTTTGGCGGCGGTGGCGAAATCCATCCCCGGCTTTACCCCGGCGATGTCGAAATGTTCCTTGGGCGCGAAATCGAGCGTGCGAGGTGTGCCCCAGCGGCGCAGTTCCACATTGCCGGCCTCGTCGGCACCCTCGGGCACTTCGGGCAGCGGGCTGTTGGGAATGCGCATCAGCATGTCGCGCAGTTCCGCATCCTTTTCGCCCGCCCGCGCCGTCATCGCGGCGACCTCGGCCTTTTTCTCGGCCACCAGGGCGCGGAGGCGTTCGAATTCGGCATCGTCGCCGCGCGCCTTGGCGGCACCGACCTCTTTCGAGGCGGCGTTCTGCGCGGCCTGCGCGGTTTCAGCGGCCAGGATCGCGGCGCGGCGCGCCTCGTCCAGCGCCAGCACCTCGGACGACAGCGGCGACAGGCCCCGGCGTGCCAGAGCGGCATCGAACTGGTCAGGGTTTTCGCGGATCGCGCGGATGTCGTGCATGATGTCACCTTTGAATTGCAGGTGCCCTTCCATGCAACATCGGCCGCGCCATGTGAAGCGGAAAGCGGCCGTTCAGGCGGCGTGCGGCTTGCCGTAAAGCCCCAGATGCGCGTCGCCCCAGACCTTCAGCGCCTGCAAGACCGGCTCCATGCTGCGGCCCAGCGGCGAGAGCGCGTAATCCACCCGCGGCGGCACTACGGCAAAGACGGTGCGGGTGATCAGCCCGTCTTCCTCCAGTTCCCGCAACTGGTTGGTCAGCATGCGCGGGGTGACATTGGGGATCAGGCGGCGGATCTCGCCAAAGCGCAGGGTGCCGTCCAGCAGGTGATACAGGATGATCGACTTCCATTTGCCGTCGATCAGGCCGATCGCGGCTTCGACCGCGCAGCCCGGCGCGCAATCGAAGCGGGAATGGCGGGCCTTGGCCATGACAGTATCCTTTTCGATAGTATGGGCTGCATTTGTGCGTATTGCCGAATTCGCATGTTAGGCGCAGTTTCGCTGCCGGACAACATCAGAAGGAGCGCGGCCATGAAAGCCGTCGGTTATCAGACGCCCGGTGCCCTGGACCGGCCCGAAGCCTTGATCGACATCGACCTGCCGATGCCCGCGCCGGGGCCGCAGGATCTGCTGGTCCGGGTGGCGGCGGTGTCGGTCAATCCGGTCGATACCAAGGTGCGCAAACGTGCGACCCCTGCGCCGGGCCAGTGGCAGGTGCTGGGCTATGATGCGGTCGGCACCGTCACCGCGACCGGCGCGGCGGTGCAGGGCTTCGCGCCGGGGGACCGGGTGTTTTACGCGGGCGACATCACCCGGCCCGGCGCGAACAGCGAATTTCATCTGGTCGATGCCCGCATTGCCGCCCGCGCGCCGCAGCGCCTGTCGGATGCCGAGGCGGCGGCGCTGCCGCTGACCGCGATCACCGCCTGGGAAATGCTGTTCGACCGGCTGGAGATCGCGCGCCCGGTGCCGGGGGCGGCGCGGGCGGTCGTGATCATCGGCGCGGCGGGGGGCGTGGGCTCGGTCGCGGTGCAACTGGCGCGCGCGCTGAGCGACGTCACCGTCATCGCCACCGCCTCGCGCCCCGAAACGGCGGATTGGGTGCGCGATCTGGGCGCGCATCATGTGCTGGATCACAGCCAGCCGCTTGCGCCGCAGGTCGCGGCGCTTGGTCTGGGCGCGCCGGGCCATGTGTTTTCGATCACCCAGACCCATCAGCACCTGGCCGATGTGGTGGAGTTCATCGCGCCGCAGGGCCGGTTCGGCCTGATCGACGATCCCGATCAGCTGGATATCCTGCCGTTCAAGCGCAAATCCGTCTCGGTCCATTGGGAATCGATGTTCACGCGCTCCACCTTCCGCACGCCCGACATGGGGGAACAGGGCCGGCTGCTGGCCGAGGTGGCGGGGCTGATCGACAGCGGGCGCCTGCGCTCGACCCTGGCGGAGCGGATGGCGCCGCTGAACGCCGCCACCCTGCGCGCCGCGCATGAACGGATCGAATCCGGCCGCACCCGGGGCAAGATCGTGATCGAGGGCTTCTGACCGCGCGCTTCACATCCCGGTCAGGCGACCCGGGCCGCGCCTTGCCAAGCTGGCAGGGCGCGGATAGGGTGCGCCGCAATCTGGCCACCCCGCCCGCGGGCGGCCTTGTCGCGCAGTCCACGAGTCGCGCAGTCAACGACCGGAAGGAAGATCCATGTTCATCACCCCCGCCTTCGCCCAGGCTGCCGGAAATGCCGGCGCCGCCTCTGCCTTTACCAGCTTCGTGCCGCTGATCCTGATCTTCGGGATCATGTATTTCCTGATGATCCGCCCGCAGCAGAAAAAGATGAAGGAACATCGCGCCATGGTCGAGGCGCTGCGCCGTGGCGACCAGGTGCTGACCCAGGGCGGCATCATCGGCAAGGTCGTCAAGGTGCATGACGATGGCGTGCTGGAGGTCGAGATCGCCCCGAATGTGGTGGTGAAGACCCCGCGCTCGACCATCGCCCAGGTGATGAACAAGACGGAACCGGCGGCCTGATCCGCCGCCCTACGGGACATCCGCGATGACCGACACGCCGATCTGGAAGACGCTTCTGGTCTGGGCCATCGTGGCCCTCAGCCTCGCCTTTGCGGCGCCCAACCTGTTCTATGACCGGGTGGAGCAGCATAATGACGCGGCTGCCGCGATCGAAAAGGCCGGCGGCAGCGCCACGCCCGATCAGGCCGCCGCTCTGGCGCAATGGCCGGATTGGGCGCCCTCGGGCATCGTGGCGCTTGGCCTCGACCTGCGGGGCGGCGCGCATCTTCTGGCCGAGGTGAAGGTCGCCGATGTCTATGCCGCGCGGATCGACGCGCTCTGGCCCGAGGTGCGCGATGCGCTGCGCGATCTGCGCGACCAGGTCGGCAATGTGCGCCGCCAGCCCTCGCCCGAAGGGGTGCTGCGGGTGGCGATCTCCAACCCTGCCGGGCTTCAGGCCGCGGTGGAAAAGGTGCGCACGCTGGCCACGCCCGTGGTCAGCCTGACCGGGCTTGGTTCCAACGATATCGAGGTCAGTTCCGACAATGGCGAGATCGTCGTGCAGCTGTCGGAGGCCGAGCGTGTGGCCACCGACCAGCGCACGATCCAGCAAAGCCTCGAGATCATTCGCCGCCGGGTGGATGAGGTCGGCACGCGCGAACCCACGATCCAGCGTCAGGGCGAGGATCGCATCCTGATCCAGGTGCCGGGCATCGGATCGGCGGCGGAACTGAAGACGCTGATCGGCACCACCGCCAAACTGACGTTCCATCCGGTGGCCCGCGTCACCGCCGATGCCGGCGCACGCCCCGGCCCGCGCGAGATGCTGCTGCCGGCGATGGACGAGCCGAACACCTATTACCTGGTGGAAAAGACCCCGGTCGTCACCGGCGAGGATCTGACCAATGCGCAGCCCGCCTTCGACCAGAACGGCCGCCCGGCGGTGGAATTCCAGTTCGACCCGACCGGTGCGCGCAAGTTCGGCGACTATACCGCCAACAATATCGGCAAACCCTTTGCCATCGTGCTGGACGATCAGGTGATCTCTGCCCCGGTGATCCAGAGCCACATCCCCGGCGGGCGCGGCATCATCACCGGCAGCTTCACCGTCGAGGAAAGCACCGAACTGGCCGTTCTGCTGCGTGCAGGCGCCCTGCCGGCCGAGATGACCTTCCTTGAGGAACGCACCATCGGCCCCGAACTGGGCGCGGATTCGATCCGGGCGGGCGAGGTGGCGGCGCTGGTGGCGACCGCGCTGGTCGCGGCCTACATGATCGCAAGCTACGGCCTGTTCGGCACCTTCGCGGTGCTGGCGCTGGCGGTGAACATCGCGATGATCTTCGCCATCCTCTCGACCCTCGGCGCCACGCTGACCCTGCCGGGCATTGCCGGCATCGTGCTGACCATGGGCATGGCGGTGGATGCCAACGTGCTGATCTATGAACGCATCCGCGAGGAATTGCGGGCCGGCCGGTCGCCCGGCGCGGCCATCGACGAGGGCTTTGGCAAGGCGCTGTCGGCCATCGTCGATTCGCAGCTCACCGGGCTTTTGACCGCGGTCATCATGTTCTTTGTCGGCACCGGCCCCGTGCGCGGCTTTGCCGTGACGACCGGGATCGGCATCCTGACCTCGATGTTCACCGCCGTCTATGTGACGCGGGCCATCGTCGCGCTCTATATCGGGTGGCGCCACCCGAAGACCATCATCGTCTGAGGAGGGCGCAGCATGGCCTTTCGTCTGAAACTGGTTCCGACCGAAACCAAGATCGACTTCTTCCGCTGGCAATACATCACCTTCGGGGTGTCGGTGGCGGCGGTGATCCTCTCGCTGCTGTCGGTGCTGTTCATCGGGCTGAATTTCGGCATCGACTTCAAGGGCGGCACCACGATCCGCACCGAAAGCACGCAGGTCGTGGATGTCGGCGCATATCGCGGTGCATTGTCCGATCTCGGCTTGGGCGATGTCTCGATCACCGAAGTCTTCGACCCCTCGTTCCGCCCCGATCAGCATGTCGCCATGCTCCGCATCGCCCCGCAAGAGGGCTATGAGGCCGTGACCCCCGAGGTCATCGCCCAGGTGGAGGCCGCGCTTCTGGCCGTGGACCCGGCGATCACCTTCCCCTCGGTCGAAAGCGTCGGGCCGAAAGTTTCGAATGAACTGATCTGGAAGGCGCTGCTGGCGGTCTTTGCCGGTTCGACCGGGATCTGGATCTATGTCTGGCTGCGCTTTGAATGGCAATTCGCCGTGGGCTGCGTGGCCGCGCTGATCCATGACGTTGTGGTCACCGTCGGGGTGTTCTCGATCTTTCAGCTCAAGTTCGATCTGACCATCGTCGCGGCGCTGCTGACGATCCTGGGCTATTCGGTGAACGATACGGTGGTGATTTTCGACCGGCTGCGCGAGAATCTGCAAAAATACAAGCAGATGCCGCTACGCGACCTGATGAACCTCACCACGAACGAGACGCTGTCGCGCACCATCATGACGGCGACGACGACCTTCCTCGCGCTGACCGCGCTCATCATCTTTGGCGGTGACGTGATCCGGGGCTTTGTCTTCGCCATGCTGTTCGGGGTGGTGATCGGCACCTATTCCACGCTCTATGTCGCCAAGAACATCGTGCTGATGCTGGGCCTCGACCGCACCGAGAAGACCAGGAAGGAACGCGCCAAGGGCGATCACGAATTCGCCAATATCGACGCCTGACGGGGAACGCGGGCGATGCGGCTGACCGAGATCGAATATGGCGCGGCCCTGCCGGTGGAAAGCTATGGCCCCGGCTTTTTCCGCATCGGGGGCAAGGTGTTGCGCGGCCCGGTGATCATCACGCCGCGCGATGCCGGCCCCTGGGGCGGGCTGGACGATCTGGCGGCGCTGCTGGCGCTGGCGGGCGATGTGGATGTGCTGTTTCTGGGTATGGGGGCCGAAATCGCCCATGCGCCGGCCGATCTGCGCGCCGGACTGGAACAGGCCGGCATCGGGGTGGAGGTCATGTCCTCGCCCGCCGCCTGCCGCACCTATAACGTGCTGCTGAGCGAGGGGCGGCGCGTCGCCCTCGCGCTGCTGCCGGTCTGACAGGCGCGCATTGTCGCAGGGCCGGGCTTTGCCTCGGCCCGGCGGATCGGCTAGGGAAGGGCATGGAGTTCATCGTTTCCGATCTGGCGGTGGCGCGCGGCGGCATCTGCGTGCTGGAGGGGGTCAGCCTGCGGCTGGCGCCCGGGCAGGCGCTGGTGCTGCGCGGGCCGAACGGCATCGGCAAGACCACGCTGATGCGCACACTGGCCGGGCTGCAACCGGCGCTGCGCGGCACGATCTCTGCCCCGCCCGAAAGCATCGCCTATGCCGCCCATGCCGACGGGCTGAAATCGACGCTGAGCGTGGCCGAGAATCTGGGCTTCTGGGCGGCGGTGCATGGCATGGCCGGGGTCGAGGCTGCGATGGCGCGGATGAACCTCACCGATCTGGCCGATCGCCGGGCCGCCAATCTGTCGGCCGGGCAGAAGCGGCGGCTGGGGCTGGCGCGGCTGCTGGTCTCGGGGCGGCCGTTCTGGCTGCTGGATGAACCGACGGTCAGCCTCGACACCGCGTCGGTCGCACTTTTCGCCGAGGTGGTGCGCGCGCATCTGGCCAGCGGCGGCGCCGCGCTGATGGCAACCCATATCGACCTTGGCCTGGCAGAGGCGGGCCTGCTGGACCTCACGCCCTTCAAGGCGACGGGGGCGGTGCAGGCCGCGCAGGGCTTTGACGAGGCCTTTGCATGATCGCCCTTCTGCTGCGCGACCTGCGCATCGCCTTTCGCGCCGGGGGCGGCTTTGGCCTCGGGCTCGCATTTTTCCTGCTGGTGGCGGTGCTGGTGCCGCTGGGCGTCGGCCCCGAAGGCGGCACGCTGGCGCGCATCGCGCCCGGCATCCTGTGGGTGGGGGCGCTGCTGGCCTGCCTGCTCAGCCTCGACCGCATCTTCGCGCTGGATTTCGAGGATGGCTCGCTCGATCTGCTGGCCACCGCGCCGATCCCGCTGGAGGGGGTGGTGGCGGTGAAGGCACTGGCGCATTGGCTGGTGACGGGGCTGCCGCTAGTCATCGCGGCGCCGGTGCTGGGGGTGCTGCTGCACCTGCCGGAGGCCGGCTATGGCTGGCTGGTGGTCTCGCTGCTCCTCGGCACGCCCGGCCTGTCGGCGATCGGCGCCTTTGGCGCGGCGCTGACCGTGGGGCTGAAGCGCGGCGGGCTCTTGCTCAGCCTGCTGGTGCTGCCGCTTTATGTGCCGACACTGATCTTCGGCGCCGAGCTGGTCAAACGCGGCGCGGCGGGCATGGCGGTGCAGGTGCCGCTGCTGCTGCTGGCGGGCATCACGCTGGGGGCGGCGGCGCTGCTGCCCTTTGCCTCGGCGCTTGCGCTGCGCATCAATCTGCGGTGAGGTCATTGACCACGCCGCCCCGACACATCTAACGAGGGCCCATGTCGCTCTGGGAATATGCCAATCCGAAGAAATTCACCGAGACCACCGCGCGGGTGCTGCCGGTGGTGGTGCCGCTGGCCGGGGCCTGCCTGCTGGCCGGGCTGATCTGGGGCTTTTTCTTCACGCCTGAGGATTACAAGCAGGGCAGCACGGTCAAAATTCTGTTTCTGCATGTGCCGGCCGCGATGATGGCGGTGAATGCCTGGATCATGATGCTGGTCGCCTCGCTGGTCTGGATCGTGCGGCGGCACCATGTCTCGGCGCTGGCGGCCAAGGCGGCGGCGCCGGTGGGCATGACCTTTACCCTGGTCGCGCTGGTGACCGGCGCGCTTTGGGGCCAACCGATGTGGGGCACCTGGTGGGAATGGGATCCGCGGCTGACCTCGTTCCTGATCCTGTTCCTGTTCTATCTGGGCTATATCGCGCTCTGGCAGGCGGTGGAGAACCCCGATACCGCGGCCGACCTGACCGGCGTCCTCTGCGTGGTCGGATCGGTCTTCGCGGTGCTGAGCCGCTATGCGGTCAAGTTCTGGAACCAGGGGCTGCATCAGGATTCGACCATCATGAAAGTGGGCGAGAAAGACCCGCTCGACCCCGCCTATTACTGGCCGCTGATCTTTTGTCTGGCGGGGGTGGTGCTGATGTTCGTGGCGCTGGTCCTGCTGCGCACCGTGACCGAAATTCGCCTGCGCCGCCTTGCGGTGATCGAGGCGCGGGAGAAATTCGAATGATGCCCGAACTGGGGAAATATGCCTTTGCGGTGCTGTCCTCCTATGCCGTGTCGCTTGGGCTGATCGGCGGGTTGGTGGCGCTGTCGGTCTGGCGGTATGCCCGGGTGAAACGGGCGCTGACGGCGGCCGAGGCGCGGTTGGCAAAGGGGAAACGGGCATGAGCGGGCGCCTTCTGTTCTTTGTGCCGCTGGCGGTGATCGCGCTGTTTCTGGGGGCCATTGCGCTGCCCAAGCTGCTGCAACTGGCAGGCAGCCCGGAATCCAATCAGGAACTGCCCTCGACCTTCATCGGGCGTCCGGCGCCGGTATTGCCGGAAACCGGGCTCGCCGGTATTCCACTGTTGAAGCCGGAGGATCTGCGCAGTGGTCAGGTCACCGTGGTCAATTTCTGGGCCAGCTGGTGCCCGCCCTGCCGCGCCGAACATCCGGTGCTGAAGCAGATGGCGGCCGATGGGGTGCGGGTGGCCGGGCTCAACATGATGGATCGCGACGATGACGCGCTGAAATACCTGACCGAGGAGGGCAACCCCTTCTTTGCCATCGCGACCGACCCCAAGGGCCGCAACCGGGTGGAATGGGGTGTCACCAACCCGCCAGAGACCTTCATCATCGGTGGCGACGGCACGATCCTGTTCAAGTTCATCGGCCCGCTGGTCGGCACCGATTACGAACGGCGCTTCAAGCCCGCGCTGGCCGAAGCCCTGGCTCAGACCCAGAGGTAAAGCAGACCGACCGCAACGATCAGCGCCGCCTCGACCGGGCCGGGCCAGAGTGTGACCCGCGGCAGGGGGCGCGGTCGCTGGTCCAGGCTGCGCTGATCGGGGATATGGGGCAGGGCGGTCGGCATCTCGATCTCCTTTTGTTCCCATTCACCTTGCGTGATTCCCATGAACGGGAACTTAACGGGAACACGGCAGCGTCTTGCCTCGCCCCGCACCGGCATGAGAGATTGATCCATCTCGACAGGATGGGGGCACGCGATGGGGGCCTATCACGACAGCTTCCGCCCGGCGGACAAGGCGATGGAATCTGCCTTTATCGCGGTGCTGGCGGCGGGCGGGGCGGGATGGCTGGGCTGGAAATTGTCCTGGCCGTGGATCCTCGACCTCGATCACCCGGATTTCAACCCGCTGGTCCTGCTGGAAGGGCTGCTGATCGGCGTCGCGCTGTATCAGGCGGGCAAGGCGCTGCGCTGGTTCCTGCGCGCGCGACGCTTTGGCACGGCGGACCTGCATCTTGCGGGGCAGAGCCCGGCGCCGATGGGCGGGGCCTTGCGCGGTGAGGTGCGGCTGGGCCGCCCGGTTGCTGTGGAGGGCGACTGGACGGTGACGCTGACCTGTTTCGACCTGCATGAAAGCGGCGATTCCGACAGCGATGGCGGCAGAACGGCGCGCGACAGCTTTCCGGTCTGGTCACGCAGCCAGACCGTCGCGGCGGGGGACGGGCCGACCCGGGCGGTGGCCTTTGATTTCACCTTGCCCGGCTCTGTCGGGCCAAAGCCGCAAAGCCGCAGCCGGCCGGGTGCGAGCTTGCGCGCCTCGGTGCATCTGCCGGGGTTCAAACGGGGGATTGCCGTCAATGCCCCGCCGGTGGCGCGCTACTGGGTGCTGCGCCTGTCGGCGCCGACCCGGGGCGCCGATTTTCAGGCCGAGTTCACGGTGCCGGTGCAGGACTGACCGCGCCATGAAAAAAGGCCCCGGATTGCGCCGGGGCCTTTTGCTTGTCTGGGGGCTGATCAGCCCTGCGCGAGGTTGCGCAGGACGTAATGCAGCACGCCGCCATTCTCGACATATTCGATCTCGATCGCGGTATCGATGCGGCACTTGATCTGGATCGTCTTTTCGCTGCCATCGGCGTAGCGGATGGTGCAGGGCACCAGCGAGAGCGGCTTCAGATCGCCTTCCAGCCCGCCGATCGACACGACCTCATTGCCGGTCAGGCCCAGCGACTTGCGGGTGTCGCCATTGGTGAACTCGAAGGGGATCACGCCCATGCCGACGAGGTTCGACCGGTGGATCCGCTCGAAGGATTCCGCGATCACGGCCTTGACGCCCAGAAGTGCGGTGCCCTTGGCCGCCCAGTCGCGCGAGGAGCCGGCGCCGTATTCGATGCCGCCAAAGATGACCAGCGGGGTGCCCTCGGCCTGATAGGCCATCGAGGCGTCATAGATCGAGGTCTGCGCCCCGTCCGGCCCTTTGGTATAGCCGCCCTCGACGCCATCCAGCATCTCGTTCTTGATGCGGATATTGGCGAAGGTGCCGCGCATCATCACTTCGTGATTGCCGCGACGCGCGCCGTAGGAGTTGAACTCCGACACCGGCACCTGACGGTCGGTCAGGTATTTGCCGGCCGGGGTGGTGGCCTTGAACGAACCCGCGGGGCTGATGTGGTCGGTGGTGATCATGTCGCCCAGAAGCGCCAGAACGCGGGCGCCAGAGATGTTCTTGATCACGCCCGGGGTCTTGGACATGCCCTGGAAATAGGGCGGGTTCTGGATATAGGTCGAGGAGGCGGGCCAGTCATAGGTCTCGCGCTCGGTGACCTTCACCGCCTGCCACTTTTCGTCGCCCTTGAAGACATCGGCATATTTGGCCTGGAACGCCTCGCGCGTCACGACCTGATGCACGATATCGGCGATTTCCTTGTTGGTCGGCCAGATGTCCTTGAGATAGACCGGCTTGCCGTCTTTCGACGTGCCGATCGGCTCCGACGTGATGTCGATATTCATGTCGCCGGCGATGGCATAGGCCACGCAGAGCGGCGGCGAGGCCAGGTAGTTGGCGCGCACGTCGGGGGAGATACGGCCCTCGAAGTTGCGGTTGCCCGACAGGACAGCGGTCGCGACCAGATCGCCCTCGGCAATGGCCTTGGAGATCTCGGGTTGCAGCGGGCCGGAATTGCCGATGCAGGTGGTGCAGCCATAGCCCGCCAGGTTGAAGCCGACATAGTCGAGATCTTCCTGAAGGCCGGCGGCATTGAGGTATTCCGACACGACCTGCGACCCGGGGGCGAGCGAGGTCTTCACCCAGGGCTTGCGGGTCAGGCCCAGGGCGCGCGCCTTGCGTGCCACAAGCCCGGCGCCGATCAGCACATAGGGGTTCGACGTGTTGGTGCAGGAGGTGATGGCGGCGATCACGACCTTGCCCGAGGACAGTTTGTAATCCTGCCCGTCCACCGCGACCTCGACGCCCATCGGACGCTTGAAGCTGGCTTCCATTTCCTTGGCGAAGCCGGATTTGGCATCGGTCAGCGGCAGGTAATCCTGCGGGCGTTTCGGGCCCGAGATCGCCGGCACGATGCTGCCCATGTCGAGTTCCAGCGTCGAGGTATAGACCGGATTGTAATCCGCGCCGCGCCACATGCCGTTTTCCTTGGCATAGGCTTCGACCAGGGCGATGCGGCTTTCCTCGCGGCCGGTGTTGCGCATGTAGCGCAGGGTCTCATTGTCGATCGGGAAGAAGCCGCAGGTGGCGCCGTATTCGGGGGCCATGTTGGCGATGGTCGCGCGGTCGGCCAGCGGCAGGTGATCCAGCCCCTCGCCGTAGAATTCGACGAACTTGTTCACCACGCCATGCTTGCGCAGCATCTGCACGACCTTCAGCACGAGGTCGGTGGCGGTGGTGCCTTCGACCATCTGGCCGGTCAACTTGAAGCCCACGACTTCGGGGATCAGCATCGAAACCGGCTGGCCCAGCATCGCGGCCTCGGCCTCGATCCCGCCGACGCCCCAGCCCAGAACGGCCATGCCATTGACCATGGTCGTGTGGCTGTCGGTGCCGACCAGCGTATCCGGGTAGGCCACTTCGTCACCGTTCTGGTCCTTGTCGGTCCAGACGGTCTGCGCCAGATATTCCAGGTTCACCTGATGGCAGATGCCGGTGCCGGGCGGCACGACGCGGAAATTGTTGAACGCCTTCTGACCCCATTTCAGGAAGACGTAACGCTCCATGTTGCGTTCGTATTCGCGGTCCACGTTCATCTGGAAGGCGCGGGGATGGCCGAATTCGTCGATCATGACCGAGTGGTCGATGACCAGATCAACCGGGTTCAGCGGGTTGATCTTCTGCGCGTCGCCGCCCAGGCCGATGATGCCGTCGCGCATCGCGGCCAGATCGACCACGGCCGGCACGCCGGTGAAATCCTGCATCAGCACGCGGGCCGGGCGATAGGCGATCTCGCGCGGGTTCTTGCCGCCCATCTTGCCCCAGTCGGAGAAGGCCTTGATGTCGTCAACGGTGACGGTCTTGCCGTCCTCGAAGCGCAGCATGTTTTCCAGCACCACCTTCAGCGCGGCGGGCAGGTTCGCGAAATCGCCCAGACCGGCGGCTTCGGCGGCGGGGATCGAGTAATAGGCAACCGACTGACCGCCGGCGGTCAGGGTCTTTCTCGTTTTGCTGCTGTCGTGTCCGACGGTGACGGTCATCTGTCGCCTCCTGGCTGTGGCTCGGAAATTCGGGCTCGGAAATCTGGGCTCGCGGGAAACCCCCATAGCGGTGTGCCGCATTGCGGCGCGCCCTGCAAGGGAATCTCTGCGTGCTTTGTATGCAATTGTATGCCGAAAATCCAGCACCTTTTGTGCCCGCGCGCGAAGGATCGCCTGTGCCGGCCGCGCCACCCTGTCCAAAGGGGCGGGTTGATCACTGCCCGGTGCCGGGCTATCGCAAAACCTTGATTGGTTCCCCCGTGCCGGGGCGGTTAGAAGGGATGGGCAGTAGGGGATATGACAGCATGACGTTCTCGCCGATCGGCGCAGCCTGCGGGCTTTGCATCACCTTTGCCGCCGCCGCCTCGGGCGTGCAGGCGCAGGAGCAGGCGATGGATGCCAGCCTGCCATCGCCGGTGGTGTTGGAGCTTTATACCTCGCAGGGCTGTTCGTCCTGTCCGCCCGCCGACGCGCTGCTGGCCGAACTGACGGGCGATCCCGGGCTGATCCCGCTGGCGCTGCATGTCGATTACTGGGATTACATCGGCTGGGCCGACAACTTCGCCAACCCGCATTACACCGAACGGCAAAAGGCCTATGCGCGGGCGGCAGGCAGCCGGATGATCTATACGCCGCAAATGATTGTCGCGGGCACCCGCCAGGTCGAGGGCAATGACCCCGAGGCCGTGGCCTCGGCCATCGCCGAGGCGCGGCGCACGCCGTCGGGCATCGCGCTCAAGGTGGTGCGGCAGGGCGACGGGCTGCATGTCCGGGCCGAGGCCGCGCCGGGCAGCGGGCCGCTCAAGCTGCAACTGGTGCGCTACAAGCCCGAGGCGACCATCGACATCGCGCATGGCGAAAATGCCGGGCGCAGCGTCACCTATCGCAATATCGTGACCGAATGGCAGGCGGTCGCCGACTGGCCGGGCACGCCGCCGCTCGACATGGTGCTGCCCGCACCCGGCGATGCGCCGACGGTGGTTCTGCTACAGGGCGCGGCGCCGCTGGGCGGGCCGGGGGCCATCGTCGCGGCGGCGCGGGTCGAATAGGTCAGACTTTCCAGCGTTTGTGGATCCAGAACCACTGGTCCATGTGCTGCCGCACATGCGCCTCCAGATGGTCGTTCAGCGCCTGGGTCATCGCCTCGGCGGTGCTGTGCGGCACCGGCGCATCCACCAGGATGTCAAAGCTCAGCCCGTCGGGCTGGCGCGTGGCATAAGAGGGGATCAGCAGCGCGTCATATTTCAGCGCCAGCTCCGCCGCCGACAGCGCGGTCAGCGCGTCATGGCCAAAGAATTTCAGCCGCACCCCCAGCTTCATGTGCTGGTCCTGCACGATGCCCAGCATGCCGCCCTTGCGCAGATAGCGGATCATCTCGGCCATGCCCTGCCGGCCACGGGCGAAAAGCGGCGTGCCGATGCGCGAGATCGCGGCGACGTAATGGCGGTTGAAGTAACGGTTGGTCATCGGGCGATACAGCCCGCCGATCTGAAAGCCGCGCGCGATCAGGGCGGCGCGGCTGGCATCGTAATTGCCGAAATGCCCGGTCACCAGCACCACGGGGCGCCCCTCGGCCCGGGCCTGTTCCAGCGCGGCCAGACCCGCCCCATGGATCGGCATCGTCTTGGCGCGTTCCAGGAATTCCTGGCCCGAATACATCTCGATGATGCTGCGGCCGACATTGTCGGGCACGGCGCGGCAGAGGCGCGCGACCTCGGCCGCGGGCATGTCGGGAAAGATGCGGTGCAGATTGTCGCGGATGCGCCGGGTATAGCCCGCCAGCGGTGCCACGATCCGCGCGAAGACCCAGCCGCAAATCGGCACCCGCCGTTCATAGGGCAGGAACAGCAGCACGCCGATCAGCCCGCGCAGAACCAGGTTCTGCACCCAATGCGACAGGTGAAAGGCGGGGCGGGTCGAAGGTTTCATGCTGTTGCGGCGCGTTGCGCCCTGGTTTCGCGGTGCCAGACATAGACACCCGCCCCCGCGATCACAAGGGCGCCGAGCAGGGTATAACGGTCGGGCCATTCGTCGAAGATCAGGATGCCCCAGGCCGTCGCGAACAGGATGCCGACATAGCCGAAAGGCGCGATGGCCGAGGCCTCGGCCAAGGTAAAGGCACGGATCAGGAAGAATTGCGCGACCGAACCCAGCCCGCCGATCACCAGAAAGCCCCAGAGATCGGACAGCGCGACCGGGGTGAACACCGCCGGCATCAGCGCCGAGGTGGCGACCGTGCCGAACAGCGCCGCATAGACCAGCGAGGTCGCCGGCGCCTCGGTCGCGCCGACGCGGCGGGTGGCCAGCGCGAAACCGGCATAGCAGATCGCGCAGCACAGCGGCAGCAGCGCCGCGGGCTGGAAGACGCCGGCGCCGGGGCGGATGATGATCAAGGCCCCGATCAGCGCCATGGCTACCCCCGCCAGCCGCCGGGGCCCCAGACGCTCGCCCAGGAACAGCGCGGCGCCCAGGGTGATCAGCACCGGATTGATGTCGGTGATCGCCGTCGCCTCGGCCAGGCCGATATGACCGAGCGACAGGAAAAAGAACGCGGTCGCCCCGAACTGGAAGACCGAGCGCAGCGCCTGAAGCCCGGGCGCCCGGGTGCGCAGCACCTGGCCCAGCCGGGGCAGGAAGACCAGCGCCACGATCACCGTCTGCCCGGTATAGCGCGCCCAGATCACCTGCATGGCGGGATAGCCCGACTGGATCAGGTGCTTGGCCAGCGCATCCATGCTGGTGAAGGTGGCGATGGCGGCCAGCATCATCAGGATGCCGCGCCCGGTCTGGTGGCCCGACGGATGCCCGGTCGGCAGCGCGCTCATGCCCCGCCCCCCCCGAGGCGCGACGCGCGCGGCGCGGGATCGCAGGCCGGGCCGCGGCGGAACGACGGGCCCGAAAGCGCGGCAAGGGGGAAGGCGGGGCAGGGCAAGGGCACACTCCTGGATCGGCCGGATCGCGGCGGACCCTAGGCATGGCCCGGCGCAAGGGCAAGCGGTTATCCGTCGTCCTCCTCCTCCTCGCGCAGCAGGGTCAGCTCTCCCGCCGCCTCCAGATCGCGGATGGCGTTGATGACGCTGGTCTGGGCGGCCTCGGCCTCCTTTTCCTTTATGCGGCCGCGTTCGCCCATTTCCTCGCGCAGGGTCTGGGCCATGCGCTGCGACAGGTTCGCCAGGATGAATTCCGCCGCCGCCGCCCGGTCGGGCACCGATTGCGCTCCGGCCAGCGCGGTGACCAGTGTCGGCTGATCGACGGCGCGGGTAATCTTGGGCACGTCGCGCGGACCCAGCCGGGCGGGGATATGCACGAAGGTAAAGATCGCCTTGCGCACCTGTTCGGCGAAATCCTGATCGGCCTCGTCCAGCCCGCGCAACACATCCTCGCGCGTGAGTTCGGGCGAGATGTTGAGGATGGCGCCGACCCGCTCCACCGGGCCGGTCTCGAAGGCGCGAGGGGGCGTGCTGTCAAGCTGGGTCAGGAGCGCGATGCCGATGCGCCGCACCGTGGCCGGATCGACCTGCGCGGTGCGCGACATCGCAAAGGCCACGCGGCGCGCCTTGTCGCCCGCCAGCTTGCCCAGCAGGGCGGCCGCCTTTTGCACCGGCAGTTTTGACAGCAGGATCGCCGCGACCTCGGTGCTTTCCTCATCCAGCACGGGGCGCAGCGCCTCGGGCGGCAGGGCGGCGATGCGGTCCCAGGGGTCCATGTCGGGGCGGATGCCGACCATGCGGCGCAGCCGGCTGGCAGTCGCGCTGGACAGATGCCCGTCCATCAGCGTCAGCGCCCCTTCCAGCCCGCCGGGGAAGGACAGGCCGACCTGTTCCAGTTCATCCAGAAATTCGGCCACGACCTGTTCCACCGTGCCGCGATCGACCAGCCGCATCTGGCCGATCTGCTGCGCCAGATCGGCCTGCATCGCATCGGGCAGGGCCGAGATCGGCAAGGGCGAACCTTCGGCCAGCATCAGCCGCACGATGATGGCGGCCTTTTGCCGGCGGCTGAGCGCCGTGGCGGCGCGCGGCGCGGGCCGGGCCGGCACAACCGGCACCGCGACCTGCACAGGTTTGATCTGCGCCAGAGCCTGACTTGCCATGGAACCTCCTGATTCGCTGTCATGATCAGGCTGGCACGGGCGCGGTTAACGCGGGCTTAGCTCGAGACCGGCTCGCAGCGCGCTGTATCGGGGTTCCATTCGGTGCCCTCGGTGCAGGCGCGGCTGCGGTCGCAGTCTTGCGCAAGCGCCGGCCCAGAAAGGGCCAGCAGCAGGATCAAGGTCAGTCGGATCGGCGGCATGGCAATCCTTTCCCGGTTGGATCAATAGCTTTCGGTGACCCCGGTCACGATGGCGCGGTCCAGGGCGCGGAAGGCCCAGCTTTCGGTCGCACCACGGGCGGCGATGGCGTGGAGCTGCGCCTTGGCCATGGTGAATTCGCCTTGTTCCACAAGGGCCTGGCCGTAATAGCTGCGCGCGAGGATATTGCCGGGGTTGCGGCGCAAGGCAGCCTCATAGACCTGAAGGCCCGCCTCGATCTGGCCGGATTTGCGCAGGGTGAAGGCGTCATAGGTCATCACCCGGTCGGTCGCGCCCTCGGTCATGGCTGCCAGCACGCGGCGGGCATCGTCGGGGCGGCCGGCCCAGGCAAGTTCCCGCACCGCGCGAAAGCGGCTGTCATCGTCCAGCCGGGCGTCCTCGGGGTTCACGCAGGTCTGGCTTTTCGGCTCCCATACCTGACCATCCTTGCAGGTCTGCGAAGTTTCGGTGGCGGGCGGCGGTTCGGTATCGTCCGATCCGGCGGCCCGGGCGGCAAACGGCAGCAGGGGCAGGGTGACAAGACACAAGGCAGGGATCAGGCGCATGGCGGCTCTCCGGTTGGGGGAAAGGATAGCACGGTTCGGGGCAGGGCGGGGGAGGAACCCGACCCCGTCGGACCTTGGTCCGAAACCGGCGCCTTTCGAGGGCAAAAAGGGGCAGGCCAAGCGGCCCGCCCCCCTTCATGCCCTGCGATGCCTGCACGCGCTGTTACGCGCGGAACACCCGGGCAAAGATCGTGTCCACATGTTTGGTGTGATAGCCAAGGTCGAATTTCTCCTCGATCTCGGCGGGGGAAAGCGCGGCGGTCACCTCGGCATCGGCCAGCAGCTCGGTCTTGAAATCGGCGCCCTTTTCCCAGACCTTCATCGCGTTGCGCTGCACCAGACGATAGGCATCCTCGCGGCTGACACCGGCCTGGGTCAGCGCCAGCAGCACGCGCTGCGACATGACCAGACCTTTGAACTTGTTCATGTTGCGCAGCATGTTCTCGGGGTAGATCACCAGCTTTTCGATGACGCCGGCCAGACGGTTCAGCGCGAAATCGAGCGTGATCGTAGTATCGGGGCCGATGGCGCGTTCCACGCTGGAATGGCTGATGTCGCGCTCATGCCAGAGCGCCACGTTTTCCAGCGCCGGCACCACCGACATGCGCACCAGACGCGCAAGGCCGGTCAGGTTTTCGGTCAGCACCGGATTGCGCTTGTGCGGCATCGCGGAGGAACCCTTTTGCCCGGGCGAGAAATATTCCTCGGCCTCCAGCACCTCGGTGCGCTGCATGTGGCGGATCTCGATGGCGATATTCTCGATCGAGCTGGCGATGACGCCCAGCGTGGCAAAGAACATCGCGTGGCGGTCGCGCGGGATGACCTGGGTCGAGACCGGCTCGGGCTCCAGGCCCAGCTTCTCGCAGACATATTCCTCGACCCGCGGGTCGATATTGGCAAAGGTGCCGACCGCGCCGGAAATCGCGCCGGTGCGGATCTCGTCGCGCGCGGCGACCAGACGGCGGCGGCCGCGATCCATTTCCGCGTAGAAGCGGGCGAAGGTCAGGCCCATCGTGGTGGGTTCGGCATGGATGCCGTGGCTGCGGCCGATGCGCACCGTATCCTTGTGCTCATAGGCGCGGGTTTTCAGCGCGGCCAGCACCCGGTCCATATCGGCCAGCAGGATGTCGGCGGCGCGTACCAGCTGGATGTTCAGCGTGGTGTCCAGCACGTCCGAGGAGGTCATGCCCTGATGGACAAAGCGCGCCTCGTCATTGCCGATGATCTCGGCCAGATGGGTCAGGAAGGCGATCACGTCATGCTTGGTCACGGCCTCGATCTCGTCGATGCGGGCCACGTCAAAGGTCACGTCCCGGGCCTTCCACACCGCCTCGGCATTGGCCTTGGGGATCACGCCAAGGGCGGCCTGCGCGTCACAGGCATGGGCCTCGATCTCGTACCAGATGCGAAAGCGGGTCTGCGGGTCCCAGATGGCGACCATCTCGGGGCGGGAATAGCGCGGGATCATCGGCGGGCCTTTCCTGACGGGGATACGGGGTTGCGCCCCCTTAATCCGCCGATGTCGGGCTGGCAAGGTGGCGGGGGCGTTTATCCGAAGGCCGCGCGCCATTCGGCGGGCACCTCATAGGGATGGAGCAGCCCGGCCATCAGCGCGACCATTGCAAGGCCAAGCGCCAGCCCGGCAAGGGTCAACGCCGGGAACAGGGCGCGCGCGCCGGTCATCCGCGCCGCCGCCAGCCCCAGATGCGCGCCAAGCGCGGTCAGGGCGGCGGTGTAATAGGGCGCGAAGAACAGCGCCCAGGCCCCGGATTGCAGCCCGGCTGCCGCGAAATGGAGGCTGGTGTCGGTGCCCATGGCGCGGGCGCCCAGAACCGCCCCGACATGGATGCACAGAAACCCCGCCAGCACCGCGCCCGACAGCGCCTGCCAGCGCCGCACCCCCCGCCAGCGCCAGGCCCGCCCACGCCAGAGCAGCCCGAGCCCGCTGGCGACCTGCACCGCCAGCGCGGCCAGCAACAGCGCCTCGACCACCGGCTGCCGCCAGAGCGCGCGAAACGGGGCCGATAGCGCCAGATGCGCCGCGGGCCCCATGATCAGCCCGATCAGGTGATGGGCCAGATGGCTGGCCAGAAAGGCCGCCAGCAGCAGGGCGGTCAGGCGATGCAGGCGCAGCGGGGTCATGGCACTCTCCATACGGTGTCGTATGGTTTCTTGCACGGGGGCTTGTGACTTGTCCATACGCTATCGTATGGTTCGGGCATGACACCGACCGCCCTGCCGCAAGACCGCACCCGCCTGACCCCGCGCGACTGGATCGCGGCGGGGTTCCGTGCCCTGGTGGCCGGGGGCGAGGGCGCCTTGCGGGTGGAGCCGCTGGCGCGCGGCCTTGGTGCCAGCAAGGGGTCGTTCTACTGGCATTTCACCGATCTGGCGGCGCTGAAGGCGCAGATGATCGCGCTGTGGGAACGGCTGGCCGAGCAGGAGATCACCGCCACGCTGCGGGCAAGCGGCGCCGAGGGGCGGGGGGCGCTTCGGGCGCTGATCGGGCGGATTTCGGTCATCCCGCCCGAGGGCTATGGCGGTGCCGGGATCGAACCCGCCTTGCGTGCCTGGGCGCGCAGCGATGCGACGGTCGCGCGGGCCGTGCAGGCGATGGATGCGCGGCGGCTGGCGGTGCTGGAGGGGTTCTTTGCCCAAGGCCATCACCCCGCGCCCGCGCAGGCGGCCGCGCTGTTCTACGCCGCGACCCTGGGCCTGATGGAACTGCGCCTGACCACCGGCGCCGACATGCGCGCGGGGCTGGAGGCGCAGCTGGACGCCCTGCTGCACTGATCCGTCAAAGCGCGTTCTTGCCGCGATAAAGCTGCCATTCCTCGACCACCGATCCGTCGGGCATATGGCAATAGCCGGCCTCGCCCGCCTGCTCCTGCCGTGTCTCCAGCCGCCCCCCCAGTTCGGCGCAATATTGCGAGGCGGGGTTCGACATGCTGGCCCAGCGGCCCGGCGCGGGTTTGGACGCGCCGCCACCGCCGCCACCGCCGCAGGCAGCCAGAAGCGGAATGAGGGTCAGCAAAAGCACAGGGCGGATCATCGGGCGGGCTCCGGTTGCGGTTGGGCGATTGTTTCGCGATCCGCGCGATTCCGCAAGGCGTGGGGCAGGGAATGGGGCAGGGTCCGTTGCCCTTGCCGTGGCGACGGGCGCTCGGCTAGGGTCGCGCCATGATGCCGCCAATCCTGCAATCCCGCCTGCCCTTCGCCCCCTGGATGGACCCGCGCACCGCGCGCCTGCCCGGTATCCTGCCGGTGGAGGGCGATGACTGGCTGCGCGTCGATGATGCCTTTGCCGGCCAGATGGCCGAACGCGATCACCGCATCGCCACGCAAGAGGGCGCGGTCCATGCCCTGCTGCCCGAGGCGCTGCCGGCGGCGCGGGAATTGCTCGATGCGGTGCTGGCCCGGATCGCGACGCAGCCGGGCTATGCGATCGGCGCCGATGCGGTGACGCGGCCCGACGGGGTGACGGTGCCGCTGGACCATGACCGCCCGCTGATCACCGCCGGGCGGCTGGTGCAGGAGGATCTGTGCCTGCTGGCCAATGACGGTGCCGAACACCGCCTGACCGGCGCGATCCTGTGCTTTCCCGCCAGCTGGACGCTGGCGCAAAAGATCGGCCGCCCGATGACCGCGATCCATGTGCCGGTCACGCCTTATACCGAGGATGTGGCGCGCCGGGTGCAGCGGCTGTTCGACGCGATCCGGCCGGAACAGGCGCTGTGGCGGATGAACTGGCTGCTCTATGACGACCCCAGCCTGTTCCAGCCCCGGCAAGAGGGCGAGGCACGGCCCCGGCCGGTCGATCTGACCTATATCCGCTGCGAACGGCAATGCCTGCTGCGGCTGCCGGTCAGCCGGGCGGTGGTGTTCTCGATCCATACTTATGTGGTGCGCGTGGCCGATCTGGACCCGGCGGCGCAGGCCGGCCTCGCGGGGGCGGGGCATTGACCCGTGTTCTGGTGGTCAGCGCGCATCCCTTGCCCGACAGCCTGACCGCGCATCTGGCGCGGCGGCTGGTCGCGCAGGCCCAGGCCGCCGGGGCCGAGGTCGAATGGCTGGATCTGAGTGCTGCCGGCTTCGACCCGGTGCTGACCGGGGCAGAGCGCGCCACCACCTATGCGCCGCCCTATGACGGTCGCGCCGTGGCCGAGGAGATGGCGCAACTGGCCCGGGCCGAGCTGCTGGTGCTGGTCTTTCCGACCTGGTGGTTCGGGCTGCCTGCGCAGATGAAAGGCTGGCTCGATCGGGTCTGGGCACCGGGGCTGGCCTATGATCACAGGGCCGATCTGGGGCGCATCGTCGGGCGACTGACCGGGCTGCGCGGGGTGATGGTGGCGACCACGCTGGGGGCGGCGACCTGGGTCGATTGGCTGGTGATGCGCCAGCCGCTGCGCCGGGTGCTGAAATGGGGTGTGGTGCGGTTCTGCGCCCCCCGCGCGCGCTTTGTCTACCATGCGCTGCACAGCGCCGAGGCAGCGAGCCCGGCCCGCATCGCCCGGCATGAGGCGCGGCTGATGCGCAGCCTGACCACACTGCTTTCTTCATGCAAAGCATGAAGTTTTGCCTGCATCCGTATGAAAAGAGGGCGCTTTCGCGCCCTCATTCATTCAGTCCAGCACCAGATGCGGCACCCCGTCAGAGGTGGCGGTGACCGACCGCCCTTCGGGGCCGATCGTGCTGCGGATGCGCCGGCGCAGCGCCTCGAACAGGGCCGAGCGCGATACGTTCACCGGCTGATCGAGCTGGATCTCGATCTCCTGATGGCGGGGGCCCTTGCGGCGCAGGGCGTGGATGCGGCCGGTAAAGGCCTGGCCCAGGTAACGCCCGCTGACCCGGTCGCCCAGGCTGCGCGCGCGTTCCTCCTGCGCGGGGGCGCTTAGTGCCGCGGCCGTATTCCAGTCGGCAAGGCCATGGCTTTGCGCGACCAGTTCCAGCGCGGCAGAGTGGCTGACGGGCCTGCCTTGCCCCTCCAGTGCCAAGCGAAGCCGCCGGGCCTGCGCCTTCAGCGCCCCGGTTTGGTGCAGTTCATGCGACATGATCCGATCCTTTCAGAAGGCCATATCTCGGACGGTCAGAGGTGCCCGCATTCCACTGCGCGATGACCTTTTCGGAAAAGGAAGGATCGCCCGGGCAGGATTCACCATGGCTTGCGCCTGCGGGCGGCGGGGCCTGCTTCCCCCGGCGCCTGATATGGGATCCGGCGCCGGGAATGCAAGGGGTCAGGTCAGCGAGGGCAGCAGGTCGCCCAGATGCGCCAGATGCAGCCCGGCGGCCAGCACGCCGGTCAGGGCGGTGGTGCGCGCGCTCAGCGCGAAATCGCTGCCGCCGCGCAAGACGCTGTGGGCGGCCAGCGCGGTGCCGATGGGCAGCGCGGTCGCAATCAGAGCGATGTTCAGAAGCTGCGCGCCCGTGCGGTCATGGTGCAGCACGAACAGGCCCGGCGCCGGGTCGGCCGGCGTCGCCGCAGCCTCGGCGGCCTCGGCCGTCATCGCGTCGCGCATCTGGCGCAGGCAGACCAGGTCACGGTCGGGCGCCTCGACCGCTTCGGGCTCATCCGGCGCGTCCGGATCGTGATCCAGCGCGCCGGTCAGCACCTCCAGCATGCCGAGATCAAGTGCCACCTCGGCCTCGTGCCAGATCACCGTCGCCTCGGGTTGCAGAAGCTGGATATGCGCCACCGCCGCCCTCAGCGCCGCACAAAGCGATGCGCGCGTGGCATCCCCGGCCGGGCAATCCCCCTCGCTGGCCGGTCCCGCCGCCAGCGCGATGCAGGCGGCATGGCCGTGAACCGGCCCGTCGCTTTGCGCCAGCAACAGCCGCCAGGGCCCGCAATCGAAGAACACCGCGTCCTCGCTAGGCCAGCTGGTCTGCGGCGGCCCGGCCTCATGTTCGCGGATCAGCCGATCTGTCTCGCCCACCAGATGCGCGAAGTTCAGATCGGGATCGGTTACAAATAGAAGAAGGGCAATCGTACTGCTCGGATATTTGGTCATGGTTCTGCCCCACAGTTTCCTGTTCTGACACCATGACCGGGGATAGGGGCGCTTTCGTGCTGGGATCGTGGTAAATCAAAGATGATACGCGGGCGGCTTCCCCCGTCTTCGCCACAATCCGTTGCCGATGCGGCAACAACCCATGCAAAAGGGCGCCCTTGCGGGGCGCCCTCTCTCCAGACCGATCGTGCGATCAGCAGGAATAGTACATCGCGTATTCCACCGGGTGCGGCGTGTGTTCGTAGGCATAGACCTCTTCCCACTTCAGCCCGATATAGGCCTCCAGCTGCTCCTTGGTGAACACGTCGCCGGCCAGCAGGAAGTCCATGTCCTTCTCCAGCTCTTCCAGCGCTTCGCGCAGGCTGCCGCAGACGGTCGGGATCGCGGCCAGTTCTTCCGGCGGCAGATCATAGAGATCCTTGTCCGAAGCCGGGCCCGGGTCGATCTTGTTGCGGATGCCGTCCAGGCCGGCCATCAGCAGGGCGGCGAAAGCCAGGTAGGGGTTCGCGGCCGGATCGGGGAAACGGGCCTCGACGCGCTTGGCTTTCGGCGATTCGGTCCACGGAATACGGACGCAACCCGAGCGGTTGCGGGCCGAATAGGCGCGCAGCACCGGCGCCTCGAAGCCCGGGATCAGACGCTTGTAGCTGTTGGTCGAGGGGTTGGTCAGCGCATTCAGCGCCTTGGCATGTTTCAGGATGCCACCGATGAAATACAGCGCCTCTTGCGAGAGATCGGCGTATTTGTCGCCGGCGAAGAGCGGCTTGCCGTCCTTCCAGATCGACATGTTGACGTGCATCCCGCTGCCGTTGTCGCCCTTCATGGGCTTGGGCATGAAGGTCACGGTCTTGCCATAGGCGGCCGCGACGTTGTGGATGACGTATTTGTATTTCTGGATGTTGTCGGCCTGTTCGACCAGACCGCCGAAGATCATGCCCAGCTCGTGCTGGCAGGTCGCGACCTCGTGGTGGTGCTTGTCCACCTTCATGCCCATGCGCTTCATGGTCGAGAGCATCTCGCCGCGCAGATCCTGGGCCTCATCCACCGGGTTGACCGGGAAATAGCCGCCCTTGTGGGCCGCGCGATGCGCGAGGTTGCCGCCCTCGATGGCCGCATCGGTGTTCCAGGCCGCGGCTTCCGCGTCGATCTGGTAGGACACTTTTTGCGGCGTGACCGAATAGCGCACGTCGTCGAAGATGAAGAATTCGGCTTCGGGGCCGAAATAGGCGGCATCGCCGACGCCCGAAGACTTCATGTAGGCTTCGGCTTTCTTGGCGATCTGGCGCGGGCAGCGGTCATAGGCCTCGCCGGTGTCGGGCTCGACCACGTCGCAATGCACGCAGAGGGTTTTCTCGGCATAGAAGGGGTCGATATAGACCGAGGTCGCATCCGGGATCAGCTTCATGTCCGACTGGTCGATCGACTTCCAGCCCGCGATGGAAGAGCCGTCGAACATGAAGCCTTCTTCGAAGAAGTCCTCGTCGATCAGATCCACCACGATGGTGACGTGCTGAAGTTTGCCTTTCGGGTCGGTGAAGCGAACGTCAACGTATTCGACTTCCTCGTCCTTGATCAGTTTCAGAGCATTCTTGATCGCGCTCATCATGCTGCCTTTCGGTTGGGGTGTTGCGGGATGGGCCGTTGCCGGCCCGGTGTTCCTGTGGCGAGGCGCGCGAATTTTCGTCGAAAATTCGCGGCTGCCGGAATGGTTCAGATCGCGTCGTCGCCGGTTTCGCCGGTGCGGATGCGGATCGCCTGTTCGACGGGGCTGACAAAGATCTTGCCGTCGCCGATCTTGTCGGTGCGGGCGGCGCTGATGATCGCCTCGATCGCGGCATCGACCATCTCGTCGGACAGGACGACCTCGATCTTCACCTTGGGCAGGAAATCGACCACATATTCGGCGCCGCGATACAGTTCGGTATGGCCTTTCTGCCGGCCAAAGCCCTTGACTTCGGTGACGCTCAGACCCTGGATTCCGGCCTCTTGCAGAGCTTCCTTCACCTCGTCCAGCTTGAACGGTTTGATGATCGCCTCGATCTTTTTCACTGGCCGACTCCCCCGTGGAACTGCTGTCGCGGTTCAGTGACCACTTCCCCGCGCGGGGAACAATCGGCTAGGCTTTCGGCTGCCCCGGATGGCACGGGAAAAACCGCCATATGCCCAAAATTTGTGCATGTTGCGCGAAGTCTGGGCGCATTGAGAATGGAAACTCTGCCAAAATGACCGAATTGCTGACCTCTGCCCAAATGCGCGCCGTCGAGCGGGCGGCCATCGAGTCCGGCGCCGTGACCGGGTTGGCGCTGATGGAGCGGGCCGGCGCCGGGGTGGTGGCGGCGATTCTGGCGCAATGGCCCGCCTTGCTGGAGGGGGGGCGCCGTGCCGTCGTCTTCTGTGGTCCCGGCAATAATGGCGGCGACGGATTCGTCGTGGCGCGGTTGCTGAAGGATCGCGGCTGGGAGGTGGAGCTGTTCCTCTACGGCGATGCCGAACGGCTGCCGCCGGATGCGCGGGTGAACCACGACCGCTGGGCGGTGATGGGGGCGGTGCGGGCCTGGTCGCCGGACGAAATCGTCGCCTGCGCCGCCGATCTGTTTGTCGATGCCTTGTTCGGGGCCGGTCTGGCGCGCGCGCTGCCCGAGGCCGCGATCGCGCCGCTGACCGCACTTTACGCCGCGGGGCGGACCTTTGACCGGCTGGTGGCGATCGACGCGCCCTCTGGTCTCTGTCTCGACAGTGGCCGGCAACTGGGTGAGGAGGGCGTATATGCCTTTCTGACGGTCAGCTTCCATCGCCCGCGCCCGGGGCATTATCTGGCCGAGGGCCCGTTCCGGTGTGGGCATTTGCGTCTTGTTGATCTGGGGTTGGAGGCCGTTCCACCGTCCGGGGCTGTTGCAGAGATGGTCGTGCCCGATAGTCATTGGCTGCTCAAAAGCGGGCAGGATCACAAGTTCGCCCACGGCCATGCCCTTGTCCTGTCGGGTCCGGCCGGGCGGGGCGGCGCGGCGCGGTTGGCGGCGCGCGGGGCGCTGCGTGTGGGCGCCGGGCTGGTCACGGTGGGGGCGCCGGCGGAGGCGATGGCCGAACATGCGGCGCGGCTGGATGCCGTGATGCTGCGCGAGGTGGGGACGGCGGGCACGCTGGCGGCGATGCTGGAAGACGGGCGGATCACGGCGCTCTGCCTCGGGCCGGGCCTGGGTCTGGGGTCGCGGCAGGCGGGCTTGGTGGCGCAGGCGCTGCGCGCCGGGCTGCCTTGCGTGCTGGATGCCGATGCTTTGACGCTGATCGCCCGCGACCCGGCGCTGTTTGCCGCCCTGCACCCGCGCTGCGTGCTGACACCGCATGCCGGGGAATTCGGCCGCTTGTTTCCCGATCTCGCGGCACGGCTGGCTGCGCCGGTGACCCGGGGGCCGGCCTATTCCAAGGTGGATGCCACGGGCGAGGCGGCAGCGCGGGCTGGCTGTATCGTGCTGTTCAAGGGCGCCGATACGGTGATCGCCGATCCGGCGGGGCGCTGCCGGCTGCATGCGGCAGCGTATGAACGCGCGGCGCCCTGGCTGGCCACGGCCGGGTCGGGCGATGTTCTGGCGGGCATCCTTGCCGGGCTGCTGGCCCGCGGCGTGCCGGGGCTGGACGCGGCCTGCACCGCCGCATGGCTGCATGTGGAGGCGGCACGGGCCTTTGGCCCCGGGCTGATTGCCGAAGATCTGCCCGAGGCGCTGCCGGGCGTGTTCCGCGGGCTGGGGCTCTGATCCGGCGTTGCGCGGGGGGGGCGGGCGCCGGAGGGGTTTTGCACCCCTCCGGACTGAACCGCGCCGGGTTTGCCGGAGGCTGATTGATCTTAGTTACGCGGCCATGGCTTCAGTTTCCAGAGCTGCGTAGAAATTGGCCTCTGCTTCTGCGGGCGGGATGTTCCCGATTGGCTCAAGCAGGCGGCGGTTGTTGAACCAGTCCACCCATTCGAGGGTTGCGTATTCCACCGCCTCGAAGCTGCGCCACGGGCCACGGCGGTGGAT
>NZ_VKKX01000043.1 GCF_008271655.1 Gemmobacter caeruleus | reverse complement strand
CCTCTGCTTCTGCGGGCGGGATGTTCCCGATTGGCTCAAGCAGGCGGCGGTTGTTGAACCAGTCGACCCATTCGAGGGTTGCGTATTCGACGGCTTCGAAGCTGCGCCACGGACCACGACGGTGGATGACCTCTGCCTTGAACAGACCGTTGATCGTCTCGGCCAGCGCGTTGTCATAACTGTCGCCGACGCTGCCGACGGAGGGTTCGATGCCTGCTTCTGCGAGGCGCTCGGTGTAGCGGATGGACAGATACTGGCTGCCGCGGTCGCTGTGGTGAACCAGTCCCATGCCCTTTGCCGGGCGGCGATCATGCACCGCCTGTTCCAGGGCATCGAGGACGAACCCCGCATGCGCCGAGGTGCTGACGCGCCACCCCACGATCTTGCGGGCGTATGCGTCGATGACGAAGGCGACATAGACGAAGCCCCTCCAGGTGGCGACATAGGTGAAGTCGCTAACCCAGAGCATGTTCGGCGCGGGCACGCGAAACTGGCGGTTAACCTTGTCCAGCGGGCATGGTGCCTTCTTGTCCGGTATCGTCGTCCTGTGCGGCTTTCCACGGATAATCCCTTGAATACCCATGCTCTTCATGAGCCGTGCCACCGTGCACCGCGCGACACCGAAGCCCTCTCGGCCAAGCTGTCGCCAGACCTTCCGGACACCATAGACCCGCCAGTTCTCCTCGAACACGCGAAGGATCTCGGGGCGCAGCGCTTCGTCCTGACGGGCCCGATCAGACCGCCGAGACGGATCGGCCCGCTTCGCCAGATGATCATAGTAGGTGGACGGGGCGATCGGCAGCACGTTGCAGATCGGCTCGACCCCGTGCGCATTCCGGTGCGCGTCGATGAAACCCACCATCACTTCGACCGGCGGTCGAGCTCCGCCATCGCAAAATACGCTGACGCTTTGCGAAGGATCTCGTTCGCCTGGCGCAGCTCGCGGTTCTCGCGTTCCAAAGCCTTCATGCGCTCGGCCATCTCGGTCGGAATGCCCGCGCGCTTCCCGCTGTCGACCTCGGCCTTCTTCACCCACTCGTTCAGCGTATGGGCCGAACAACCGATCTTCGCCGAAATCGACACGATCGCCTGCCAGCGCGACCCATGCTGACCTTCGTTGTCGAAGACCAGCCGCACCGCCCGCTCGCGCAC
>NZ_VKKX01000042.1 GCF_008271655.1 Gemmobacter caeruleus | reverse complement strand
GGTAATCCCCCCCGAAAGTAAGGGGCTGCATAAGTAGAATTTTCTCGGCAAGATGAACGAGGAGATTCTGAATGAAGACAAGCAGATACACTGAAGCGCAGATCCTTGCTATCCTGCGCCAGGCCGAAGGCGGGATGCCGGTGGCCGAGCTGTGCCGTGAGCATGGTATGAGCAGCGCGTCGTTCTACAAGTGGCGGGCGAAGTATGGCGGTATGGATGCCTCGCTCATCAGCCAGATGAAGGCCATTGAAGAAGAAAACCGGCGGTTGAAGCGGATGTATGCGGACCTCAGCATGCAGGCCGATCTGCTCAAGGAGGCTCTCGGAAAAAAATGACGCGGCCATCTCAACGCCGCGAGATGGCCGAGAACGCGGTGGCGCGACACAAGGTCAGCATCGCGCTGGCCTGCCGGGCCTTCGGGGTCAGCGAGACCTGTTATCGCTACAGCCCAAGGCTGAAGGACGAGAACGAAGAGATCGCCGACCTGCTGGTCGGGCTGACCGATGCCCGCAAGACCTGGGGCTTTGGCCTGTGTTTCCTGCATTTGCGCAACGTGAAGGGCCATCCTTGGAACCACAAGCGGGTCTACCGCATCTATTGCGCGCTGGAACTGAACCTGCGGATCAAGCCGCGCAAGCGGCTGAAGCGGGACAAACCCGATGCGTTGGCCGTGCCAGGGGCACCCAACATGACCTGGTCCATGGACTTCATGGCCGACCGGCTCAGCGATGGCCGCCAGTTCCGGCTGTTGAACGTGCTGGATGACTTCAACCGCGAAGGGTTGGGCATCGAGGTCGACTTTTCCTTGCCTGCGGAACGGGTCATCCGGAGCCTGGACAGGATCATCGAATGGCGCGGAAAGCCCGGCACTATAAGGGTCGACAACGGACCAGAATACATCAGTGGCAAGCTGCTGATCTGGGCTGAGAAGCGGGGCATCACGATCCAGCACATCCAACCCGGTCAGCCCCAGCAGAACGCCTATATCGAGCGCTACAATCGCACCGTCAGACATGAATGGCTTGACCAATACATCATCGAAACCATCGAGGAGGCTCAGGACTTCGCCACGCAATGGCTCTGGACTTACAACAACGACCGCCCGAACATGGGCATCGGCGGCATCACACCCGCACAGAAATTGAAAATGGCCGCGTGAATTCTACGGATGCACCCCGTTAAAAATGGGGGGATTACC
>NZ_VKKX01000041.1 GCF_008271655.1 Gemmobacter caeruleus | reverse complement strand
GTGACCTGCCACGGGATTTTTCCTCCACCTGCGATTAGAGTCCGGCCCATGGAGAGGACGGACGATGAAGAAGGCACGACTGACGGAAGAGCAGATCATAGGCATCCTGCAGGAGCATGAGGCGGGCGCGAAGTGTGCCGATCTCTGCCGCAAGCACGGGATGTCTGAGGGCACGTTCTATGCCTGGAAGGCGAAGTATTCCGGGATGACGGTGTCCGAGGCCAAGCGGCTGAAGGCGCTGGAGGACGAGAACGCGAAGCTGAAGCGGCTCTTGGCCGAGCAGATGCTCGACATGGCGGCGATGAAGGAACTCTTGTCAAAAAAATGGTGACGCCCGTCGCGAAGCGCGAGGCTGTCGCGCATCTGAAGGCCCATCTTGGGTTGTCGGAACGGCGGGCGTGTCAAATTGCCGGGGCGGACCGCAAGATGGTGCGCTACCAGTCGCAGCGCGCGCCGGACACGGCCCTGCGCGGGCGGTTGCGCGATCTGGCCAATGAGCGGCGCAGGTTCGGCTACCGACGGCTGTTCGTCCTGCTCAGGCGGGAAGGCGAGGCGTCGGGGATCAACCGCATTTACCGGCTCTACCGCGAGGAAGGGTTAACCGTCCGTAAACGCAAAGCGCGCCGCAAGGCCATCGGAACGAGGGCCCCGATCCTGATGGAGGCGCGGGCCAATGCGCGCTGGTCACTGGACTTCGTGCATGACCAGTTCGCATGCGGGCGGCGCTTCCGGGTGCTGAACGTCGTCGACGATGTCACGCGCGAGTGCCTTGCGGCGATCCCGGATACATCCATCTCGGGCCGCCGCGTGGCGCGGGAGCTGACAGCGCTGATCGAACGACGTGGCAAGCCCGGGATGATCGTGTCGGACAACGGGACGGAACTGACCTCGAACGCGATCCTGAAGTGGTGCGCCGAGCACAAGGTCGAATGGCACTACATCGCGCCGGGAAAGCCGATGCAGAACGGCTTTGTGGAAAGCTTCAACGGCAGGATGCGGGACGAGTTCTTGAACGAGACGCTGTTCCGCAACCTTGCCCATGCCCGCAACCTGATCGCAGCCTGGGTCACCGACTACAACACCGAAAGGCCCCACTCGGCCCTCGGCTACCAGACCCCTGCAGGTTTCGCTCTGCACCTGACCACCGCAATCGCCCGTCCCGCTGCACGCGATGAGAGTTCCGCGCGCCGGGCGATTGCTCAACCCACGCCGAAAGGCGTAAATCAGCTACCGGCTCCGGTCGCGGCTGGATGAAAGTTCAGTGGCAGGTCA
>NZ_VKKX01000040.1 GCF_008271655.1 Gemmobacter caeruleus | reverse complement strand
TTCAGACGGTGGCCTGCTGGTGATGCGCGAGCTTGATGACGTGCTCGGCCTGTCCAATCTGGCGTCGGAGGCGCTGCGAGACAGCCGCACCGGGAAGAACACGCTCCATCGGCTTGACGGATTGTTCCGGCAATCGGTGTTCGGACGACTGGCCGGATACGAGGATGTGAACGATGCCGACCGCTTGGCCCTCGATCCCGTGATGCGTCAGGTCGTTGGCGGCAGGGCCGTCGAGGCGCAAGCTGCTTCGGCATCGCAGATGGGACGGTTCGAGACCGAGACGCTGGCTCTGGCCGCGAACCGGGCGGCGCTGGCCGATCTGAACGGCCAATGGATCGACCGGTTTCATGACCGCAACGGGTTGAAATACATCGTGCTGGACATGGACAGCTCGGTCAGCCCCACCCACGGCGATCAGGAAGGTGCTGCCTGGAACGGGCATTTCGACTGCACCTGCTATCACCCCATCTTCTTGTTCAACCAGTTTGGCATGCTGGAGCGCTGCGCCCTGCGTAACGGCAATGTCCACAGCGCCGATGGCTGGCGGGATGTCCTTGATCCCGTCATTGCCCGATATGCTGGCCGCGACCTTGGTGGACGCTTCTTCCGGGCCGACGCTGCCTACGCGATCCCCGCGATCTATATGCGGCTGGAAGAAGCCAGGTTCTTCTACGCCATCCGTCTGCCCGCCAACGCCGTCTTGCGCGAGAAGATCGCGCATCGGCTGACACGGCCCGTGGGACGGCCTTCGCTGACCAAGGTCAAACGGTTCTTCGAGGACTTCGAGTATCAGGCGGCGTCCTGGGACAAGCCGCGCCGCGTCATCGCCAAGATCGAATGGCATCCGGGCGAGCTGTTCCCCAAAGTCGGCTTCATCGTCACCAACCTGCCGATGGAGCCAGACTGGGTGGTGAGGTTCTACAACCAGCGCGGCACCGCAGAGCAGCACATCAAGGAAGGCAAATATGCCTTTCGCTGGACGCGGCTGTCATGCCGGAAGTTCCGGCACAACGAGGTGCGGCTGCAACTGCACGCGCTGGCCTACAACCTGGCAACCTTCCTGCGCTGCATCGAACTGCCCGAGGCCATGGCGGACTGGTCGTTGACCAGCCTGCAACTCAAGCTGATCAAGATCGGCGCCCGCGTCGTCCGCCACGCCCGCGCCATTACCTTCCAGTTGGCCGAGGTCGCCGTCACCGGCCCGATGGTGCGGGCCGTCCTTGCCGCCATCCGCCGTCTTCGAACGCCTCCGTCATGCGCATGACCACGATCCATGCCCAAGCTGAACGAAAGCGGCAGGACAGGTCCGTCTGCCGCGCGGAAAAGCGGCTCTGCCGGGCCAGAATGCTGC
Organism: Gemmobacter caeruleus; assembly: GCF_008271655.1. GTDB lineage: Bacteria > Pseudomonadota > Alphaproteobacteria > Rhodobacterales > Rhodobacteraceae > Gemmobacter > Gemmobacter caeruleus. Next base: position 135 of record NZ_VKKX01000040.1, on the reverse strand, counting down.
GGGTTCGAGGCTTGATCCACCCGACTTCGGCCGTTTGCGCGACGACAGACACCGCTCGGGGCGAAAAACGCTTGCCCAGCGAGCAAAATCAGGCGATCTTGAAGTCAAGCGGCAGGCCACTTGGGGAATGTCGGT
>NZ_VKKX01000039.1 GCF_008271655.1 Gemmobacter caeruleus | reverse complement strand
TGCTTGAGCCAATCGGGAACATCCCGCCCGCAGAAGCAGAGGCCAATTTCTACGCAGCTCTGGAAACTGAAGCCATGGCCGCGTAACTAAGATCAATCAGCCTCCGGCAAACCCGGCGCGGTTCAGTTCCGGTTCCTGAACGAGGTGCTGTCTGCCTTTCACCAGTACCAGATGCCGGTGATCGAGCTCGGCAAGAGCACAAGCCGTGAGGCCGTTTGCCTTGTGTTCGAGAAGGTGAACACGGGCGGCAAGAAGCTCGACGCGTTCGAACTGCTAACGGCGATCTACGCGGGTGAGGAAGAAGGATTCCTGCTGCGCGAGGAATGGACGAAGATCGCCAGGAACCTGAAGGATGCGATCGCCCTGAAGGAGCATCCGCTGACGCGTTTGCAGCCGACGGACTTCTTCCAGGCCCTGGCGCTTCTGTTCACGCGGGATCGCCGCCTGAACCATCTGGCGGCGCAGTTGCCCGGCGATGCTCCCGCCATCAGCTGCACCCGCGATACCGTACTCAGCGTGCCGCTTGGCGCCTACAAGCAATATGCGGGAGCACTGGAGGAGGGGTTCAAGAAGGCCGGGAAGTTCCTCTTCGGTCAGAACATCTTCTGGTTCAAGGATGTCCCCTATCAGTCGCAACTGGTGCCGCTGGCAGCCATCCTCACGGAACTTGGCGATCGTTGGACGCAGGAGGCGGTGCGCCAGAAGCTTGCCCAGTGGTATTGGTGCGGGGTTTTCGGGGAACTTTACGGCGGGGCGATCGAGACCCGTTTCGCCAAGGACCTTGCCGATGTCCTCGCATGGATCGATGGCGGGCCGGAACCGACAACGGTGAAGGACTCGGCCTTCCGGCCGGAACGCCTCAAGACGATGACGTCACGGCTTTCGGCGGCCTACAAGGGCGTTCATGCCCTGCTGATGCACAAACAGGCCCGGGATTTCCTGTCGGGGCAGAGCTACAACCAGACGAGCTACTTCGACGAAGCCGTCGACATTCATCACATCTTCCCCCGCGCTTGGTGCCAGAAGATGGGCATCCCGCGCGAGCGGTATGACACCATCATCAACAAGACCCCGCTGAGTTCAAAGACCAACCGGATCGTCGGCGGCGATGCCCCGTCCGCGTATCTCGCGCGCTTGCCCAAGCAAGGCGCTGCATCCGACGCAGCCATCGACACACACCTTGAGAGCCACCTGATCGATCCGCAGCTGCTGCGGACGGATGATTTCGACGGCTTCGTCGGACGGCGCCAGGAGGCGTTGCTGGGGCTGATCGAGGCCGCGACCGGCAAGGCGATCTATCGCGGTGCAGCGACAGATGAGCCTGTTGAGGACATGATCGAGGACGAGGCAGAGGGGCTTGAGGCGGCGGAATAAGCCGCCTTTCCTATCGTGCGCGCTCCGTTGCGGTGTTCGCGCGGTTGGCGTCCTGCGAGGCCCGTATCTCACTGGAATCGCACGTAGTTTTGGCCCGTTTGTTGACCTATTGTTGACCTGCCGTTTGGAACACAAAAAGCCGCCCGTTGGGGCGGCCGCTAACCTGTTGAGGTTATTTTATAAAACTGGTTGCGGGGGCAGGATTTGAACCTGCGGCCTTCAGGTTATGAGCCGAACGACGCCATAATCGAAAAATATTTTTTATCAATATGTTAGCGAACCTTTCTGGGTTTCCGTCAGAGACTCCTTCAC
>NZ_VKKX01000038.1 GCF_008271655.1 Gemmobacter caeruleus | reverse complement strand
GGAATTGGAATGAAATGCGGTCCTGCACACGGAACAGGCCGACCACCGCCAGCTTTTTTGGGAGCGCGGCGGTCGGCCTGTTCCTACCCAAGACCCCTGCGCCTTTACGCTTGCCTGTCCATGTAACGGCCATGAAGATGCCCTCGGCATGGTGGCGCAGCGCCCGATGCCGGAAGTCGGCTGTGATCTCCTTGCTCTGGTCGAACCAGGTATGCACGGCCAAGTAGCAGTCGACCGTGCCGCCCCATTTCTTCACCGAGGACAGGGCGTGGTGATAGGGATGTGCCATCGCCGCCCCCTCAGAAATCGTGGGTATGGAGTTCGGACGAGGTGAAGCGCTCGTTGAACTCGAGATGGATACAGCGGGCGGAAGCATCGAAGCAGAATTCGCCCCACGCGCCGTCGTTGTTCTCCCAACCGCCATGGGTGTCGGAGAGGAAATCGTAGGCAAGCTGCTCGACGACATCCTCCAGCGAGAGCTGCCGCATCTCGACCTGGGGGTCATCCCAGGTCAGCGCGGCATAGGCGATCTCGGTCGCGGGGAAATCGACGGCATTCTCCCCGGACCACGCGCCGATGCTTTCGATCTGGCCGCTGTCCCCGGCCCCGTCGAAGGTCACGGTGACATGGGTGATGCCGGCCGCCGTGAGGCCGTCGAAAAGGCGATCCTTGTTGCCGGGGCGCAGCGCTTCGATCCGAGCAGCACGCTCGGCATGCGCCGCGAAGATCTGCGCCATGTCGACGGTCGAGGGCGCCATCGGGGGCGCGAGGGTGGGTTCAGTCAGGGTCATCGGGTGTCTCCGGTAAGGGGAAGGGATCGGAGCCGGGCCGGGCGATCTCTCTCCCCCGGACAAGCTCCAAATCCCCCCTGCCCTTCTCTGTCTCTCGGGCTTCATGCCGCGACCTGCAGCGCCCGGGCGGCGAAGGCGCGCCAGAGTGGATCGACGAGACGCGCATCCAGAAGATCGGCGCGGTGGCGCAGCCGCTGCGCCAGATCGGGCTCACCCCAGGCAGCCGCGCGGCCCGCCTGCGCGCGCAGCTGGCTCGCCTCGGTCACCACGCCCCGCGCTTCTGTGGCGCTCATCACCGGGTGACACCACGCGACGGCGCAGTCGCTGGCGGCCCCGGCCAGCACAAGGCGCTCGTCGCGGTCGAAGATCGCCAGCAGCAGGGGCGCGGTGTTCGTGGCCATCCCCTCGGCATGGTCGATCGCGCCCAGCATGGCATCGGCCAGCGTCGCAAAGCGCGCGAGAACCAAGGGTGCGGCCTGGCCCGACATCAGATCCGCAGGCGTGCGGCGCGACAGGGTCAGGGCAAAGGGGTGGTTGGGATCAGCATCGCCCACAGCGAAAACCGGCGAGAAGCCTCGCGGGCCAGTGGTCGGGTGGATGGGCAGGGGCAAGTCGAGCATAGGAAAATCTCCAACGGCGCGGGAAGCCTCTCTCCCCGCCTCAGCCGTCAAAGACCAAACCGGCGCCCTCTTCCTCGAAGGGGCGAAGGCAGGTCTGCTGGGACCATCAGAGCTTGCCCAGAGCACGCAGGCTCAGTTCCGTTCCGGCGCCGACGATGATGTGGTCGTGCAGCGTCAGCCCGAGGTACTTGCAGCCTTTCTGGATTTCCTTGGTCATGCTGAGATCGGCCTCCGACGGCGTCGGATCGCCCGACGGGTGGTTGTGGATCTTTTGTGCCCCGTTTTCTTATGTGTCCTACCGTCAAAATGGGTTGGTCTTTCAATGGCTTGTGGACCGAAGTCGGACACATAACGGTGCATATCTGCTGGCATTGGATGTTTCTGGTTTTG
>NZ_VKKX01000037.1 GCF_008271655.1 Gemmobacter caeruleus | reverse complement strand
AAAATGGCAGGTGCGGTCATGTTGCACGGCGAGCACCGTTATGTGTCCGACTTCGGTCCACAAGCCATTGAAAGACCAACCCATCTTGACGGTAGGAGACATAAGAAAACGGGGCACAAAAGGTCCACAACCACCCCTCCGGTGATCCGACGCCTTCCGAGGCGGATATCACCATGACGAAAGAAATCCAGAAGGGCTGCAAGTATCTCGGCCTGACTTTGCATGACCACATCATCGTGGGTGGGGGCCAGGAACTCTCTCTTCGGGGTTTGGGCAAGATGTGACCCGTCCTTCGGATCAACACCTTCCGTCGCCCCTTCGAGGAAGAGGGCGGCGGTTTGGTCTTTGACGCTTGAGGCGGGGAGAGAGGCTTCCCGCACCGTCGGAGATATTTCCCATGTTCGACCTTTCCTTTCCGGCCCTATCGACCCCGTTTCCGGCTGACGCCATGCCGGTCGTCGCGCACAGCACTTTTGACCCCGCGCTGCCCTTTTCTCTGACGCTGCCTGATCGCAACCCTGCGGCTGCGATGTCGGGAGAGGCCCATCCCCTGATCATCGGCCATTTCGCGACGCTGGCCGAGGCCATGCGGGGCGCGATCAAAATGGCGGACGAAATGGAGCCTGATGCTGCACCGCGCATGCTGGCGATCCTTGACCGCGATGAGCGTCTTGTCCTTGCCGGTGCTGCAGCGAATGGCGCTGTCGCTTGGTGCGCTCCGGTCATGACCGCGACTGAGGCCCGGGTCGTGGTTATGGAAGCAAGCCAGCTTCGGGCGCAGGCAAGCCGTGCGGCGGACTGGCTGGAGAGCGATCTCGCAACCCGCCTGCGGCAGCGTGCCGATCTCTTGGAGGCTCGCCTCGTGGATCCACTCTGGCGCGCCTTTGCCACGCGCGCCCTGCAGATCGCGGCATGACCCCAGAGAGGCAGAGGAGGGCAGGGGGCTTTTGTGAGCTTCGCCGGGGCAAGAGAGTACCCGGTGGGCTCCGACCCTTTCACCTTCTTCGGAGACCCCCATGACCCAGGTTGAACCCACCCTCCCGGCGCCGATGCCGCCGTCCACCATCGACTTCGCCGCAGTGTTCGCGGCGCAGGCCAAACAAGCCGCCCGCGAGGCCGAACTGCGTCCGGCCAACAGAGATCGCCTATTCGATGCCCTGACCGCCGCCGGCATTTCTCATGTCACGGTCAGCTTCGATGGCGAGGGCGACAGCGGCCAGATCGAAAGCGTCGCCGCCTGGTCAGGGGAGACCGCCGTCAATTTCCCTGCCGTGGAAATCCCCTATGCCGCGATCACCTGGGACAGTCCCGAGGTCGAGATGCGGCAGCTTTCGCTCGAAGATGTCGTCGAACAGCTCGCCTATGATTTCCTCAGCGACACCCACGGCGGTTGGGAGAACAACGACGGCGCCTATGGCGAGTTCTGCTTCGACGCCAGCGCCCGCTGCATCCACCTCGAGTTCAACGAACGGTTCACGTCGTCCGAACTCTTCACCCATGAATTCTGAGGGGGCGGCGATGGCACATCCGTATCACCACGCGCTCTCCTCGGTGAAAAAATGGGGCGGCACGGCCGACGACTTCATGGCAGTGCATTCGTGGTTTGACGCCAGCAAAATGCTGCATGCGGACTTTCGGCATCGGGCGCTGCGCCACCATGCCGAGGGAATATTCATGGCTGTTACATGGACAGGCAAGCGTAAAGGCGCAGGGGTCTTGGGTAGGAACAGGCCGACCGCCGCGCTCCCAAAAAAGCTGGCGGTGGTCGGCCTGTTCCGTGTGCAGGACCGCATTTCATTCCAATTCC
>NZ_VKKX01000036.1 GCF_008271655.1 Gemmobacter caeruleus | reverse complement strand
CATCCGATCGCCGAATGAGCAGGGTCCTCATTGTAGTGTCTACGCCAATCCTCCATCTTTTCACGGGCGTCCGCAAGCGTCAGGAACCAATGGGCGTTCAAACATTCCGCCCGGAACTTGCTGTTGAAGGCTTCGATGAAGCCATTATCAGTCGGCTTTCCGGGCTGCGAGAAGTCGAGCGAGACGTCATTTGCATAGGCCCACAGGTCAAGATCACGGGAGATGAATTCGCTGCCATTGTCCACCCTGATCGTCTTCGGGTAGCCAGTCAGGCCGCAGACCCGTTCCAGGGTCTGCACCACATCTTCTCCGCGATAGGTGAAGCGTGGATCGGTCGCCGGACAAAGCCGTGAATGAGTGTCGACGATGGTCAGGATACGCAACTTCTTGCCTGTCGCCAGCTGGTCGTGGACAAAATCCATTGCCCAGACATCGTTTGGCTCCACCGCCACCTGGCGATCCTCCCGAAGCTTCGCTTTCACCCTTCGCTTGGGGTGCTTGTTCCTGAGCTGAAGGCCCAACTCATTGTAAATCCTCCGCGTCTTCTTCATGTTGATCAGCCAGCACTCACGGCGAAGTAACACATGAACGCGCCGGTAGCCGTAGCGAACCCGCGTCTCGCAGATCTCCTTGATCCGTAGTTCGAGACCGGCCTGCCCAGTGCGGCGGGACTTGTAGTGGTAGGTCGAAGTGTCGAACTTCAGCGCCTTACAGGCCCGTCTGATCGATATCCCCCAGTCTGCCAGCATCCCGTCAACAAGCTTGCGCTTCCGGGCAGGCCTCAGAGCTAATGGGATGGTCCGCCCTGTCTCCACCGAGCACAATGGCGACAGGCAAAAAGGAGGGCCTGATCATGGAACGCAACAAACCACGCCCATGCGCCGTATTCGGCGTCGACATTGGCAAGAACCTTTTCCACGTCGTCGGCCTCGATGCCAAAGGCACACCAATCCAGCGAGCGAAGTTCCGGCGTGAGACGCTGCTCCAGTTCTTTGAACGCGCTAACAGAACGCTGGTCGGTATGGAGGCGTGCCCGGGATCGCAGTGGCTTGCGCGCAAACTTCAAACGATGGGACATCAGGTTCGGATCATCCCCGCTCAATTCGTGAAGCCCTATGTGAAGTCAAACAAGAACGACATCATTGATGCCGAGGCAATCGCTGAGGCTGCGACACGGCCGACCGTGCGCTTTGTCGGCATCAAAGAGGCGTACCAAGTCGATCTGCAGATGTTGCATCGCATCCGCAGCCGCTTGGTAACCAACCGCACCAATCTGATCTGCCAGATGCGATCCTACTGCCTGGAGCATGGAGTGCCTATTCGGCAAGGAGCCGGTGTCTTCAAGACCGACATTCTGCGCGTGCTCGATGACGACACGAATGACCTGACCTCGCTCGCCCACGAGATACTGCGGGATCTCCACGATGACCTCCTCAAACTGGAGCAGCGCATTGCCTCGATCTCGAATGAGATCAAGGATGTCGCCGACGCCGATGAGCGTGCCCGTCGTCTCATGACAATCCCAGGCATCGGCGCGCTCGGCGCGACAGCAATCATCGCGGCGACCGGCGACACATCCAGGTTCAAACGTGCTCGCGACGTTGCTGCGTGGCTCGGACTGGTTCCTCGGCAACATTCGACCGGAGGTAAACAGACACTGCTGGGCATAAGCAAACGCGGCAATGGCTATCTGCGTCGATTGCTCATTCATGGGGCGAGGTCGTGCATGTTGCACCTCGACAGATCCAAGGATCGGCTCGGTCAATGGATTGATGCACTACGGTCTCGAATGCACGTCAACAAAGTGACAGTGGCTCTGGCCGCCAAGATCGCACGCATCGTCTGGATCGTTCTCCGGCAACCAGGAGCGACCTATCTGCGCCGACCTATGGAAGCCGCCGCCTGATTCAGTATTCGGTTCCGACCGGACACAATTGCAAGGCTCGAAAGTGATGACGAAAC
>NZ_VKKX01000035.1 GCF_008271655.1 Gemmobacter caeruleus | reverse complement strand
ACCTCTAATATGACTATCATAACCGCTGTTTGGCCCCCACATTGTCCTTCGTCGCCAAGTCTTCGATCGAGGTTCCCACGAATGGAGAACGGGAGTTTCTCATGACCTGCTCCCCTGAAAGTTCCTCATTATTTGCCCGGCATCCTGCTCGCATACGCGGCTTTTCTAATCGCGATGATCAGTCCGGGGCCGAATGTCCTTGCCGTTATGGGAACATCGATGAGCTTTGGGCGGTTGCAAGGCATGGCCTTGGCGCTCGGAATCTCGGCAGGGTCATTCCTATGGGGAACGCTCGCCGCGACAGGTTTGTCGGCACTGCTCACGACCTACGCCGCGACGCTCACCATCATCAAGATCGCTGGCGGTATGTATCTCTTGTGGCTCGCTTACAAAGCGTTTCGGGCAGCAGCAGCGGAACAGACTGTGGAAGCGCGGGTGTTTGACGATGACGGGACGACAGGTCTGCGACACTTCACGCGGGGTCTTCTGGTGCAGATGACGAATCCGAAAGCTGCGCTGGCATGGGTTGCGATTATCTCTCTCGGTCTGCAACCTAATGCCCCCGTATGGGTTGCCGGCCTAATTGTAGTCGGGACTACTGTTCTCTCTGTCATCATCCATTTGATCTATGCACTTGTTTTTTCTTCGCGGCCGATGGTGCGACTTTATGCGAGGGCGCGACGGCCAATTCAGGCCACGCTCGGGCTGTTCTTTACGTTCGCTGGAATCAAATTGCTTGCGACCAAGATTTAACCGGCCGAGCTACGTGTCGCAAAAATACTAAGTTTTGCGAAAATTGAGCCGGCTGAAACGGGGTGGAAAGGGGACTGGCAGGTTTCGGCAATAGCGAGCAGAAAGCCGTCGTCAGCCGTTCCTTACCTCGCTGCTCCCGAGTTCAGAGCAGCGTGTCTGTGGTGCTGACATAGATCAGATTTCCACGAGCGTCGTTAGGTTCTCTTGGAGCTGCACCGATCCTTTTTGCAAGTGCAATGGAAGCGGCGTTCTCAGGGTGAATAACGTGAATTGCCTCTTTCCACCCAAGTTCTTCAAAGACCCAAGTTAAGCAACGGATGGCTGCTTCCGTTGCATATCCTTGGCCCCACACGTCGCGGCTGAATGCCCAGCCAATTTCTTGGCCAGCCCATCCAGGTGGGGACCAAGCTCCCGCGCGGCCTACCCAGCGTCCGGTTGCCTTCTCTATCACCGAGAAATTGCTGTATCCTTGGACAGCCCAAGCTCCGGTGAAAAGACACATGTTGCGCCAAGCGCCATAGGCATCTTGCGGCCCCCCAATGAAGCGTGTCGCCTCAATATCGGAGAGAAATGCGGTCCAAGCGGGAAGATCAGCCTGCTCGGGCCTTCGTAACAGCAGACGCTCGGTTTCTAACATTCTTGTGCCATGTCGAGATCATTGGAGACGCGCCCGTATCATCCAAAACTAACAGTTGGATGACAGAAACTAGAGCGACCCAATGACCGCTTAGGGAATTTCGCGATCAGAGCATGTAGGTCCGTAATGGGGTCGCCTCCGGTCATCCAAACCCTTCGCAAAAATCGGTCGCAAAAGGCAGACTTTCGCGACCGATTTTTGCGACAGAAATTTCCCTGCAAATTCAGTGTGAGCTTCACCGGTAAATGGCGGGTTTTCTTGATCGTTATGTGGCGGCGGGCTGACGCTGGAGGGTTCTGTAGACGGTCGGTCGTGAGACTGAGAAGACCTCGGCAAGGTCGCTGACGGAATAGTCGCCGGTGTCATACATGCGGCGGAGTTCTCGGGACTGACGGTCGGAGAGTTTGGGCTGCTTGCCGCGCAACTTCCCCTTGGCGCGGGCCACGGCCATCCCTTCTCGGGTGCGCATGCGGATCAGGTCCGACTCGAATTCCGCGAAGGTGGCGAGGATGTTGAAGAACATCTTCCCCATGGGGTCGGCCGGATCATAGACCGACGCGCCGAGCGCCAGATTGACGCCCCGCGCCTGCAACTGGTCGGCGATGTCGCGGGCATCGGGAACGGAGCGCGCCAGCCGGTCCAGCTTCGGCACGACAAGCGTGTCCCCTTCGCGCACAGCGGCGAGGGCTTGATCCAGACCTGGGCGGGCCCGGTTCGTGCCGGTCAGCCCGTGGTCGGTATAGATCCGATCCGGTGAAACGCCGAGATTTTCGAGCGCCTGCTTCTGCGCCGACAGATCCTGCCGGTCGGTGGAGCAGCGCGCGTATCCGATTTTTGTGGAAGCCATAGTGTGATTGTACGGATAAGGGGCCTCTTTTGCAAATTTAATCGTACCAGTTTTGTGATACAGTCAAGGTGCTGATTTTCATGTGAGGCGACCGGCCGTGTCAAATCGTCCGCTGATCGATCCTCATACGGACAACGCTCTTTTGAAAGGCCACCATGCCACGACGCAGCATTCTGACCGACCGACAGCGCGCGGCATTGCTCGATCTGCCGACTGCTGAGGCGGACATGCTGCATCACTTCACG
>NZ_VKKX01000034.1 GCF_008271655.1 Gemmobacter caeruleus | reverse complement strand
GATCCTCATACGGACAACGCTCTTTTGAAAGGCCACCATGCCACGACGCAGCATTCTGACCGACCGACAGCGCGCGGCATTGCTCGATCTGCCGACTGCTGAGGCGGACATGCTGCATCACTTCACGCTGTCGGACGATGATCTGGAAATCATCCGTGCCCGCCGCCGCCCGCACAATCGCTTTGGCTTTGCCCTGCAACTTTGCGCATTGCGATATCCTGGCCGTCTGCTGACACCCGGTGAAGTCATTCCCTTGGCAGTTACGCGCTTTCTGGCCGCGCAGGTTGGCCTGAAGCCTGATGATCTGGCCGGTTACGCGACCCGTGAAGAGACCCGCCATGACCATCTGGCGACGCTCAGAGAGCAGTATGGCTACAGGATGTTTTCTGGGAGAGGGGCGCGCGACCTGAAGGGCTGGCTGCAGGATGTGGCGGAGACTGCCCGCTCCAATGACGATCTGGCACGGCGCTTTGTCGAGCAGTGCCGGTCGACCCGAACCATCCTGCCTGGCGTCACGATCATCGAGCGCCTTTGCGCGGACGCGCTGGTGGCTGCGGAGCGGCGGATCGAGGCACGGATCGCAGGGCGGCTGGACGATGCCATGAAGAGCCGCCTCGATGCCTTGCTGACAGAAGATGCTGGTGGATCGGTGACACGGTTTGTCTGGCTGCGTCAATTCGAGGCTGGGCAGAACTCGGCCGACATGAACCGTCTTCTGGATCGGCTGGAATTCCTGCAGCGCCTCGGGCTGAACGAGACGGTTCTTGCCGGGGTGCCGCCGCACCGGATTGCCCAACTTCGCAGGCAAGGCGAGCGATACTTCGCGGGCGATTTGCGAGACATTTCCGGGGATCGCCGTCTCGCCATCCTTGCCGTCTGCGTACTGGAATGGCGCAGCGCCCTTGCCGACGCCATTGTGGAGACCCATGACCGCATCGTCGGCAAGACCTGGCGCGAGGCGAAGTCCCGATGTGACGCGCGTGCGGAAGATGCCAAGGCCGCGCTGAAGGACACCTTGCAGTCCTTCGCCAGCCTCGGTTCGGCGCTGCTGGAAGCCCATGAAGATCGTGCATCGCTCGAGGAGGCTGTCGGCAATGCCGGTGGCTGGCTGTCTCTCAAGGGGCTGGTCGCGACAGCGGCCCAATTGACCGACACTCTGGCCGCCGACCCATTGGCCCATGTCGGCCATGGGTATCATCGGTTCCGTCGCTACGCGCCGCGCATGCTGCGAGCATTGGACATTCAGGCAGCACCCGTGGCGGAACTCCTGTTGGCGGCCAGCAAGATCGTCGCGGGAACGGATGTGACGGCCACCCGCTCCATGGCCTTTCTGCGCCGGGGATCGAAGTGGCAGCGCTACCTTGGTGGCGAGGGTGACGGGGGCCGTCTGTGGGAAGTCGCGGTCCTGTTCCATCTACGTGAAGCCTTCCGTTCGGGGGATGTCTGGCTCGCTCATTCCCGGCGGTATGGCGATCTGAAGGAGGCGCTTGTTCCGGCAGCGGTTGCCCGCGCCACGCCACGGCTGGCCATGCCGTTTGAGCCCGAAGCCTGGCTCGCCGACCGCAAGACACGAATGTCCGACGCCCTGCGTCGCTTGGCGCGGGCTGCAAAGGCCGGGGCCATTCCGGGCGGATCGATCGAAGATGGTGTTCTGAAGATCGACCGTTTGACTGCCGCTGTGCCCGAAGAAGCGGGCGCCATGGTCCTCGACCTCTACAAGCGCCTGCCGGAAATCAGGGTTACGGATCTGTTGCTGGAGGTGGATGACGAGGTCGGCTTCACCGAAGCCTTCACCCATCTGCATACAGGCGTGCCGTGCAAGGATCGGATTGGCCTCTTGAACGTACTGCTCGCCGAGGGGCTGAACCTCGGCCTCAGCAAAATGGCGGGCGCCACCAACACCCACGATTACTTCCAGCTCTCCCGCCTGTCGCGATGGCATGTTGAAGGCGAGGCGATGTCGCGCGCCCTGGCAAAGGTGATCGAGGCGCAGTCCGCGCTGCCGATGGCACGGTTCTGGGGTGCGGGACAAACGGCATCGAGTGATGGGCAATTCTTCCCGACAACCCGACAGGGCGAGGCGATGAATCTCATCAACGCCAAATATGGCCATGAGCCCGGGCTGAAGGCCTACACCCACGTGTCCGACCAGTTCGGCACCTTCGCCACCCAGACCATACCGGCCACGGTGAACGAAGCACCCTACATTCTGGATGGCCTGCTGATGACGGGCGCGGGCCAGAATATCCGCGAACAGTATGCCGACACGGGCGGCTTCACCGACCATGTCTTCGCCGTCACCGCCCTCTTGGGCTTCCAGTTCATCCCCCGCATCAGGGACCTCCCGTCGAAACGCCTCTATCTCTTCGACCCGGCGGCCTGTCCCAAAGAGCTTAAGGGGCTGATCGGCGGCAAGATCAAGGAGGCGCTCATCACGGCAAACTGGCCCGACATCCTGCGCAGCGCCGCCACCATGGTCGCGGGCGTCATGCCGCCAAGCCAACTGTTACGGAAGTTCGCGGCATACCCCCGACAGCATGAGTTGGCCGTTGCTCTCCGGGAAATCGGACGGGTCGAGCGGACGCTCTTCATCATCGACTGGCTGCTCGACGCCGACATGCAGCGCCGCGCCCAGATCGGGCTGAACAAAGGCGAGGCGCATCACGCCCTGAAAAACGCCATCCGCATCGGCCGCCAAGGCGAAATCCGCGACCGCACAGCAGAAGGGCAACACTTCCGCATGGCAGGCCTCAACCTGCTCGCCGCCATCATCATCTACTGGAACACCAAGCATCTCGGGCAGGCCGCCACAAGCCGCCGCCGCGCCGGTCTGGATTGCTCACCCGGTCTTCTGGCCCACATCTCGCCCCTCGGATGGGCCCACATCCTGCTCACAGGGGAATACAGATGGCCGAAAAGGGCTTAGCGTAGGATTTAGCCCCGTCCGGCAGCAGACCCCT
>NZ_VKKX01000044.1:47762-449917 GCF_008271655.1 Gemmobacter caeruleus | reverse complement strand
GTCGTCGTCGCTTGGCTGTGAAGATGGATCAGCATGACCGTGCCCCGTCCCGAATGCCCCTCAGCACCGATCTTGCCATGAAGAGTGCAGATCGCCGAGGGGAAATGTGATCATCCGGGATCAAACAAGTACTCAATTATCAGCGGATCACCTTCCTTCTCCTTTAGGCGATGCCCGTAAATTACAGATGTCCGCTCTATGCTTTCTGACCAGTAGTGTTGAATTCTGCTGCGCAGTTGCAATTCAAGCATTCGGCCCGATACTTCAAGAATAATATGCAGCGCACGATAGCCTGTGTCGTCTCTTCCTTTTTCTCTGTAATCGGTCACGCGTAGTATCTTTACGAAAGTACTCTCGTTCAACTTCTCCGAGATGTACCTGAAAAGTTCATTCACGTCATTGTTGTTTGAGACAATGATTCGGCAGCCGCCTATGTCTTGCAATTGGGTGAGGCGGACGCTAAATATCTTTAGTTTTCGAAGGATTTGCGGCTTTCTCTTCAATCTTTGGGCGATATAATACTCTGTGCTGTGCGAGTGCAGCCACTGTTGTAGTTCAAGTGTAAGTCGTGTCAAAGGTTCGAGGTGCTCTTTTCTATATTCATCAAAGAGCATTTCGAGCTCTAACATTTCCTCATCGTAGTCTTTACTGCTGTCGCTCAAATATCTTCCGGCACGATCCAGTTTTGATTTAGATGCCATGCTGATATATTTTATCCATATAATACTTCTGAATTTGGCTGGTCATTCACGCCCCCTCACACATCCAGTTCCTCCACAAACCGCGCGTTTTCCTGGATATACTGGAAGCGCAACTCGGGTTTCTTGCCCATCAGCCGTTCCACCAGATCGCCCGTTTCGCCCGGTTCGTCCTCGTCGATGCTGACGCGGATCAGGGTGCGGGATTTGGGGTCCATCGTGGTTTCCTTCAAATCCTTGGCGTCCATCTCGCCCAGACCCTTGAAGCGTTGCACGTCGATCTTGCCCTTGCCGCCGATGCCCTTTTCCAGCCAATGCTCCTTTTCCGCGTCATTGGCGACGTAAAGCCGCTTGGCGCCCTGCGTCAGCCGGTACAGCGGCGGGCAGGCGAGGTAGAGGTGCCCCTTGTCGATCAGCGGGCGCATCTGGGTAAAGAAAAAGGTCATCAAGAGGCTGGCGATATGGGCGCCGTCCACATCGGCATCAGTCATGATGATGATCTTGTCATAGCGCAGGTCATCGACCTTGAACCGCGTGCCCATGCCGACGCCAAGCGCCTCGCAGATATCGCGGATCTCGGCATTGTCGGCCAGCTTGTTCGAGGCCGCGCCCAGCACGTTCAGCACCTTGCCGCGCAAGGGCAGCAGCGCCTGATATTCGCGGTCGCGCGCGCCCTTGGCCGATCCGCCGGCCGAGTCGCCCTCGACGATGAACAGCTCGGTCCCCTCGCGGTTCTTGGCGGAACAATCGGTCAGCTTGCCGGGCAGGCGCAGGCGTTTGGTCGCGGATTTGCGCTGCGTTTCCTTTTCCTGCCGGCGCCGCAGCCGTTCCTCGGCGCGCAGCACCAGGAAATCGAGGATCGCGCCCGCCGATTTGGTGTCATTGGCCAGCCAGGTGTCGAAATGGTCGCGCACCGCGCCTTCGACCCATTTCGCGGCCTCCTCGGTGGACAGGCGGTCCTTGGTCTGGCCCACGAATTGCGGCTCGCGGATGAAGCACGACACCAGCGCGCAGCCCCCCGCCAGCAGGTCGTCGCGGGTGATCTGTTCGGCCTTGCGGTTCTTGACCAGCTCGCCATAGGCGCGCACGCCCTTCAGGATCGCAGCCCAGAACCCGGCCTCATGCGTGCCGCCCTCGGGGGTGGGCACGGTGTTGCAATAGCTGTGAATGAAACCATCGCGCGCGGGCGTCCAGTTGATTGCCCATTCCACCGAACCGGGGACGCCGTATTTCTCGGTGAAGTTCACCTTCCCGGCAAAGGGCTTTTCCGAATAGGTTTCAATATTTTGCAGGCTTTCGCTCAGGTAATCCGCGAGGCCCCCGGGAAAGTGGAACGTGGCCTCTTGCGGGGTTTCGCCATCGTCCACCGCCGATTTCCAGCGGATTTCGACGCCCGAGAACAGATAGGCCTTTGAACGCACCATCTTGAACAGCCGCGCGGGTTTCAGCTTGAGCGAGCCGAAGATCTCCGGATCCGGGTGGAAGGTCACGGTCGTCCCGCGGCGGTTGGGGGCGGCGCCCAGTTTCTCGATCGGGCCTTGCGGCACACCGCGGGCAAAGCGCTGCTCATAAAGCTCCTTGTTGCGCGCGACCTGCACGATCAGCGAATCCGACAGCGCGTTCACCACCGAGGAACCCACGCCATTCAACCCGCCCGAGGTGGAATAGGCCTTGTTCGAGAATTTGCCCCCCGCATGCAGCACGGTCAGAATGACCTCCAGCGCGGATTTGCCGGGGAATTTCGGGTGCGGATCGACCGGCATGCCCCGGCCATTGTCGCGCACGGTGACCGAATGGTCTTCGTGCAGTTCCACCTCGATGCGGTTGGCATGGCCCGCCACCGCCTCGTCCATGGAGTTGTCGAGGATTTCGGCCACCAGGTGATGCAGCGCCCGTTCATCCGTGCCGCCGATATACATGCCGGGGCGCTTGCGCACCGGCTCCAGCCCTTCCAGCACCTCGATCGAGGCGGCGTTATAGTCGTCGGGCTGGCCGGAAAACATGTCGGAGGCCATGGATGCTCGGTTCCTCTTGCGGTCTTGTTATGGCGCGCGATTAGACCACCCACCCGGGCGCAGCGCAAGCGGTTGTGGGGCAGGGGGCGCGGGACGCAGCTTTTGGGGGGTCAGACCGGCTCCGCCTCGCGGGCGGTCCACATGGCGCGGAAGGCCGGGCGGGACTGGCAGCGGTGCAGCCAGGCGGCGGCGCGGGGATGGGCCTCGATCAGCGGCTTGTGGCCCTGGGCATAGCGCAGGCATTCCGCCACCATGATATCGGCCACGGTGAAACGGTCCAGCAGCCAGTCGCGGCCCTGAAGATGCCCCTCGATCCGCGCCACGCCACGCGCGAGCTTGCCGGCCTCGGCCGCCACCACGGCCGCGTCCTTGGATTGCAGGATCGGCAGGGAATGCGGTTCGATCGAGGTGGCCGCGAACAGGGCCCAGTTTTCCAGCAACGCCTGTTCCGCCGCCGTCTGCCCGCCAAGCGCAAAGCCATGCGCCCGCGCGATATGCAGGCAGATCGCCAGGCTTTCGGTCAGCACCAGATCGCCCTCTTTCATCGCGGGGATCTGTCCGATCGGGTTCACCGCCAGAAAGCTGGCGCTGCGGGTATTGACCGGGGCGCCGCCGGCATCGGGGTCGGACAGGCGATAGGCCTGGATCACGGGCACATGGGTAAAGGGCGTGCCGGTTTCAGCCAGAAGCCAGAGCGGGCGCGACGCGCGCGAACGATAGCAGCCGTAAAGGGTCAGCATGGCGGGTCTCCTCATCGCTGCAATCTTCATCCCTTGCCGATGGGAATTTGGCAACAGCCTTGCCGAAAGGGCGGTGACAGGGCACCATGGCAGGGCGCCGGTATTTCGCGGCGCGTGTCGTCTGTTTTTGATCCGCAAGAGGTTTCCATGACCCGACTGTTTGCCGGGGCCTGCGCGGCCCTGTCGGCGCTGCTCTATCCGACGGGCGCCTTGTTTCTGAAAAGCTGGGGCCAGATCGCCCCGGGGCTGACGCTGGCGGTGGCGGGGGTGGCCTTTGCTGCGGCGGTGGCCTTGCAGGGCGGGGCGCTGCGGCGGCTGCGCCTGCCGGCGGTGGTGCTGGTCATGGCGTGCAGCCAGATCGGACTGGCCCTGCTGGGCGCGCGATTCTTCTTTCGCGGCGGCTTTCCGGTGCTGGAGTTGAGCCTGATCTCCGCCGCTCTTGCCGCGGTTGTTTTCGCCCTGTCGGCGGGTCCGGCAGTGCCGCAAAGGCAGGCAGGCGGGCGGCAAAGCCGGGCCGGGTGAATGGCGCGCCATACGGCAGGCTTGCAATCCGACCTGCGGAGCGGCAAGCCTTCGCACATGACCGAGCACCCGCCCAGACCCGACTCGGCGCGCTTTGCCGAACGTGACCAGAAGGCCGAGATCGTGGATCGGCTCTATGAGGTCGCGCTCGATCCCATCCGGCTGGAAGACCTGCTGGAAGTCTGGGAGGAACGGGTGACCGCGCTGCGGGTCGGCGCGCTGGACAATGCGGTGCCGCTGGACGACCCCGAGATCGACGCCCATGTCAACCGCGCCCGGGTGTTTCTGGACCGATACGAGGCGACGCGGGCCGAAGGCGGCTATCGCGTCATGCTCGATGACATCCCGCGTTCGGCGGCCTTTGTCAGCGATGGCGGCCCGCGCGTCACCGCCTGCAACCGCGCCGCCGCCCGTGCCTTCGGTCTGGCCGAGGGCGGGCCGGTCGCGGCGCTGCCCTTCGACCCCGAGGATGTGGAGACCCTGCGCGGCGTCATCCGCAAGGTGGCCTCGGGCCGGGCTGAAAAGGTGGCGACGCTGCGCATCCGGTCGGGGGTCACGGGCAGCCCGGTGATCCTGCGGGTCAGCGCGCTGGACGAGCCGGGGCTGGCGCTGGTGCTTTCGACCGAACTGTTCTGGCCTGACGATTTCAGCCATACCGTGCAAGAGGCCTTTGGCCTGACCGTCGCCGAGGTGGAGATCGTGCGCGGCATCACCCTGGGCCTGCCGCTGAAGGAAATCGCCGAACAGCGCGGCCGCTCGATCGAGACGGTGCG
Organism: Gemmobacter caeruleus; assembly: GCF_008271655.1. Taxonomy (GTDB): domain Bacteria; phylum Pseudomonadota; class Alphaproteobacteria; order Rhodobacterales; family Rhodobacteraceae; genus Gemmobacter; species Gemmobacter caeruleus. Next base: position 445,169 of record NZ_VKKX01000044.1, on the reverse strand, counting down.
CACCCAGGCGCGGTCGATCCTCGCCAAGACCGAGACGCACAGCCAGTCGGAGCTGGTGCGCGTGGTGCTGGGGCTGATGGATGTGGCGCTGCTGCCCGCCGTCGCGCCCAATATGCGCGGCAATGCAGGCGCGATGGAGCCGCTGCCGTTTTCCAGCTTTCGCGGCCCCGGGGGACGGTCGCTGGATTATATCGAATTCGGCGATCCGAAGGGGACGCCGCTGCTTTACATGCACCTCGATTACGGGCTGATCCGCTGGCCCGCCGCGGCGGAACGGCAGGCGCGGTCGCAGGGGCTGCGCGTGGTGGTGCTGGTGCGGGCGGGCTACGGGCGCAGCGCCTTGCTCGCCAAGGGGGTCGATCACGTCCAGGGCTGCGCCGAGGATTATGCGGCGCTGCTGGATCATCTGGGCATCGAGCGGGCGGCGGTGATCTGTCTGGGCGCCGATCTGCGCTTTGCACTGGCGCTGTCGAACCTGCGGCCGGGGCTGGTCAGCGGCATTCTGGGCTGCGCCGCGCAATTGCCGCTGCGCACCGCCGCGCAATACGAACGCATGGACAAATGGCAGCGCTTCATCCTGGCCAATGCGCGATATGCGCCCAAGGTCTTGCCGTTTCTGGTTCAGGCCGGGTTCAGCCTGGCGCGCAAGCTGGGCAAGGAAAAGTTCTTTGCCCAGGTCAATGGCGGCTCGCCCGCCGATATGGAGACCTTCGCCGACCCGGAGGTGCGCGCCGCCGTGCTGGAGGGATCGGAGATCTGTCTGGGCGCCCGCACCTCGGCGCATGAGGCCTTTACCCGCGAATGCATCAGTTCCGAACGCGACTGGTCGGGGCTGATCCATGCGGTGAAGGTGCCGGTGCGGCTGTTGCAGGGCGACCAGGATCCGCAGACCCCGGTGCTGACCATTCGCGAACTGATGGTGGATTATCCCGAACTGACCATCGAATTCCTGCCGCGCACCGGGCAACTCTTGTTCTTCAAGGAATGGCGGCAGGTGCTGGAACGGGTGCAGGCGCTGTTGCCGCGTTGACGTGTAGGGAAGGCAGGTCAATTTACCGCATGTGGGGTATGCGGTGGTTCGGACGACTCGGCTAGCATCGGGGCATGACCTAAACATATTGCGCCGCTTTTCAGAACGATATCATCCCCCTCAAGGCAGGGCGGCGGATCTGGGGTCCGCCGCCCTGTTGGTTTATGGGGCCGCCATCCGGGGTGCGGGCTGCGATCCCCGTGCAACATCCGTCTCAAAAACTGCGCCATCTTGACGCGTATCAAGGCAGGCCCCTGCGGCAGGGGCAGTCTGCCTCCGCGTGTATGGAAAAAGTGCAGAGGAGACGCCGTATGGAAGACAAGATGCCCGAGATGAGTGCCGAAGCCGGGGCCGCCACCCGCATCGAACCCGTGCCGGAGATGGCCGAAATCACCACCGAAACGCCCGCCGTGCCCGCCGCCCCGCGCTCGGGGGATTTTCCCACCCATGGCCCGCGCGAATTTCCCAAGGCGACGCCGGATGCCATCCGCCACGCCTTTGAATCCGGCAAATACCCCTATGCCCGCCCGCTGGGCCGCGTGCCCTATGAGGCCGAAAAGGCCCGGCTTCAGGCCGAATTGCTCAAGGTCCAGATCTGGGCGCAGGAGACGGGGCAGAAATTCGTCGTGCTGATGGAAGGCCGCGATGCCGCCGGCAAGGGCGGCACGATCAAGCGCTTCATGGAACATCTCAACCCGCGCTATGCCCGCGTGGTCGCGCTGACCAAGCCCTCGGAAAAGGAAAAGGGCGAATGGTTCTTTCAGCGCTATATCCAGCACCTGCCCACGGCGGGCGAAATCGTGTTCTACGACCGCAGCTGGTATAACCGCGCCGGGGTGGAGCGCGTGATGGGCTTTTGCACCCCTTCGGAATATCTGGAATTCATGCGCCAGGTGCCCGAGATGGAACGGATGCTGGTCCGGTCGGGGATCCGGCTTTACAAATACTGGTTCTCGGTCACGCGCGAGGAACAGTTCCGCCGCTTCACGGCGCGCGAGACCGATCCGCTGAAGATGTGGAAACTCTCGCCCATCGACAAGGCGAGCCTCGACAAATGGGATGACTATACCGAGGCGAAAGAGGCGATGTTCTTTTATACCGACACCGCCGACGCGCCCTGGACCATCGTGAAATCGAACGACAAGAAACGCGCGCGGCTCAATTGCATGCGGCATTTCCTGTCCACCATCGACTATCCCGGCAAGGATCACGCGGTGATCGGCACGCCCGATCCGCTGATTGTGGGGCGCGCGCATCAGGTGATTGGCGGCGAGGGGCATATCCTCGATACCGCGCTGCCGCATGATTACAGCCGGCTGCGCCCGGTGGCGCCGGCGGTCTGATCCGCGGGGGCTTGCAACCGGCGGCGCCCGGCGCGATGGTCGGGCGCAAAGGAGCAGGCGCATGCGGATCGGATATGTCACCCTTCCCGGCCGGGGCGAGACGGATCGCCTTCTGGCCGGGCTGGCGCAGCGCCTGATGGCGCAGGGGCTGCCGCTGGCCGGGGCGGTGCAACACAACCTCGATTGCGGCGACAGTTGCGACATGGATGTGCAGGTGCTGCCCGACGGGCCGGTGATCCGCATCAGTCAGACCCTGGGCGCCGGGTCGTCGGGCTGTCGGCTGGATGCCGGCGCGCTGGAGGGCGCGGTGGCCGAGGTCGCGGCGCGTCTGGCGCCTGCGCGGCTGCTGATCGTCAACAAGTTCGGCAAGCACGAGGCCGAGGGGCGCGGCTTTCGCACCCTGATCGCCGAGGCCCTGGCGGCGGGCCTGCCGGTGCTGATCGGGGTCAATGCCACCAATGCCGGCGCCTTTGCCGATTTCGCCGGCGACCTGGCCGAGCCGGTCGCCCCCGAGGCATTGGCCGACTGGGTGCAATCGGTGCTGGAGGCGGCGGCATGAGCGCGAAGGTCGCGGTGATCACGGTATCGGACCGCGCGGCGGCGGGTATCTACGAAGACAAGGGCGGCCCGGCGATCGAGGCCTGGCTGCGCCGCGCCGTCATCTCGCCGCTGGAGGTGGTGCGCGAAATCGTCCCCGACGGGCGCGACAGCGTTGCGTCGGCCTTGCGCCGCTGGGCCGATGCGGGCGGCGCCGATCTGATCCTGGCGACCGGCGGCACCGGCCCCAGCCCGCGCGACGAAACGCCCGAGGCGATGGATGATGTGGTCGAACGCCACTTTCCCGGCTTTGGCGAATTGATGCGCGCCGTCAGCCTGCGCGAGGTGCCGACGGCGATCCTGTCGCGGCAGGGGGCGGGCACGCGCGGGCGCTGCCTCATCATCACCCTGCCGGGCAAGCCCTCGGCCATCGACACCTGTCTGGACGCGGTCTTTCCGGCGGTGCCCTATTGCCTTGACCTGATGGGCGCCGGGTGGATCGAGACCGACCCCAAGGTCTGCAAGGCGTTCCGCCCGGCGAAATAGCGCGGTTTACGTCTCAGACAGGCTGTCGGCGATCAGCCGCGCCACATCGGCATGTTCGCCGATGGCGGGCAATAGCGGGCCGGTGAAGCCGGCCTCGGTCAGCGCCGCCGGCACATCCTCGGCCACATGGCCCGCGCGGGTGGCAAACAGCGGCAGGCACAGGGCCGGGCCAAGGCCGCGCGCCGCATCGGTCAGAAAGGGCGCCTCCTCGACATAGCCGGTGACGACGTGAAAACGGGTCAGCGCGCGCAGCAGGACGGCCAGTTCCTCGGTCCGGCTGGCCGAGGCGCGCGACACCTGGCTGCCATGGGCGGCCAGCAGCAGCGTGGCGGTTTCGGGCAGGCCCTGCGCCTGTGCGGCCCGCACCGCCACCTGCGCCAGCAGATCGGGCAGGGAGGGGTGATGGCCAAAGGCCGGCAACTGCCGCGCCGCGCCCAGACCCGCCGCGCGCAGGAGCTTGGGCAATTGCTGGCGGGTGAACCAGCCCTCGGCCATGAAGAAGGGCAGGATCACCGCCTGCGGCAACCGCGCCGCCGCCTCCTCCAACGCGCCGGGCAGGGCCAGCGTGGTGCCCGCGATGCGCCAGCCGGGCCGCCACATCCGCACCCGCGCGGCCAGCGCCTGCATCCAGCGCTCCTGCGGGATCGGATCGGCGGGCGCGCCATGCGCGACGAGAATGGCCTGGGGAAGGGTGCCTAGGGTCATGGCGCCGAAGATAAGGCGCTGCGGCGCATTGTCCAGTACCCGCGACTTGCCGGGGCCGGCCGGCGCGCTAGGATGGCGCCGAACAGGAAGCCGCGATGGACCCCCGCAATGGACTGGATGGAATTTGCCCTGGCGCTGGCCGCCTTCATGGCCAGCCATGTGATCCCCGCCCGGGCCGGAATCAAGGCGGCACTGATCGCGCGGCTGGGGCGGCGGGGCTATGGCATGGGCTATGGTCTCTTGTCGCTGGCGCTGCTGGTCTGGGTCATCGCCGCCGCCGGGCGCGCGCCCTTTGTGCCGCTCTGGGATCAGGCGCCGTGGATGCGCTGGCTGGCCAATCTGGCGATGCCGGTCGCGGTGGGGCTGATCACCCTGTCGCTGGGCGCGCCCAATCCGCTCAGTTTTGGCGGGCGCGTGGCGGGGTTCGATCCGGCGCGGCCCGGGCTGGCCGGTGTGGTGCGCCACCCGCTGCTGACCGCGCTGGCGCTGTGGGCGGGGGTGCATCTGCTGGTCAATGGCGATCTGGCGCATGTGATCCTGTTCGGCCTGTTCGCCGTCTATGCGCTGGCAGGCATGGCGATGATCGACCGGCGCAACCGCCGGCTCTGGGGCGCGGATCAATGGATGACGCGGGCCTCGGGCACGTCGAACCTGCCCTTTGCCGGGGCCTGGCACAGCTATCGCCCGCCGCTGTGGCGGCTGGGGCTGGCAGTGGTGATCTGGGCGGGGCTCTGGCATCTGCACCTGCCGGTGATCGGGGTCAGCCCCGCGCCCTGAGCGGCGTCATTCCTGCCAGATCACCGTCCCCGCGCGCAGGGTCAGCGTGACCCGCGCGGCATCGGCGCGGGCGGCAAGCCCCGCCAGATCGCCCGCGACCAGGATCACATCCGCCTCCATCCCGACCCGCAACGCGCCGCGCCGGCGTTCCGCGAACATGCCATAGGCGCCGCCGGCACCATAGGCGGCAAGCGCGGTGGCAAGATCAAGCCGCTGATCCGGCATGTCCGCGGCCCAGGGGCGGCGCGACAGCGCGCAATGCAGGCAATAAAGCGGGTCGAGCGGCGAGACCGGCCAGTCGGTGCCAAAGGCCAGCGGCGTGCCCTGGCCCGCGATCCGCGCCCAGGCAAAGGCGGTCGACCAGCGGTCGCGACCCATGATGGAGATCGTCGGCTCCAGCGGCAGGCCGGCGCTGCCGGGCGGATGCACCGGCTGCATCGAGGCCATGACGCCGAGGTCGCGCAGGCGGGGCAGGTCGGCTTCGGTTATCGTGTCGATATGTTCGATCCGGTGGCGGCTGTCGCGCGGGCCATTGGCGGCGCGGGCGGCCTGATAGCCGTCCAGCACGGCGCGCACCGCGCCATCGCCCACGGCATGCACCGCGATCTGCAACCCCGCCGCATCGGCCTGCGTGCAAAGCCGCGCGAAGGCGGGGGCGGAAATCAGCCGCGGCCCGTCATTGCCGGGGTCGTCGGGATAGCCGCCGACCACATGCGCGGTCCAGGTGTCAAAGACCCCGTCCATGAACATCTTGATCATGCCGAATTCCAGCCGCCCCACCGGCGCGGCCTGTGCCTGCGCGATCAGGGCAGCCACGCGCGCCGCGTCCTGATCCTCGGTCAGGTTCATCGGCAGCTTGACGCGGATCGGCAAATCCTCGGCCAGTTCGGTGAAAAGCCCCGCCTGATAAAGATTGCCATCCATGTTCACCGCGCTGGTGATGCCGTGGCGGGCGAGTTCATGGCAGGCGCGCAGAATGGTGGCCTTGTCGCGCGCCCGCATCGCGGCATCGGGCGTGCCGGGCGGTTCCTGCCCGATCATCGCGGTGCTGTCGCGCCCGCCGGTCGGCGTCAGACGGCGGACCAGTTCCATCGCCGCGCCCTCGCGCAATTCGCCGGTGGCAAGGCCATCCGGCCCCATCACCACCTCCGCCCCCGGCGGCGTTTCGGCACCGTGCAGGATGCCCGCCAGCCGCAGTGCCGCCGTATTGGCCCAGGCCGCGTGATAATCGGTGGAGGTAATGAACACCGGCCGATCCGCCACCGCCGCATCCAGCGCATGCCGGTCGGGCCGGGTGCCGGGGCCCAGCATTTCGTAATTCGCGCCATAGCCGCAGAGGAATGCGCCGGGCGCCAGCGTGCCGGCAAAGCCGCGCAAGGCCGAGCGGAACCCCGCCACATCGCCAATGGCGGCCAGGTTCAACTGGCCAAGCGCGGTGCCGCCCAGAAACAGATGCACATGGCTTTCGGTAAAGGCGGGCAGCAGCGTGGCGCCGCCCGCGTCGATCACCTGTGGGGCCGCCGGCGCCTCGGCCACGGGTCCGATCCAGGCGATCAGGCCGCCTTGCACCGCCAGCGCGACCGGCGTGCCATCGGGAAAGCGGACGGCGTTTCGAATGACCAGATCCATGACGGCCTCGTGAAAAGCCCCGGCGGCGCGATACGCGGGCGCCGCCGGGCAGGGGGTGCCGTGTTATTGCAGAAGCTGGGTCCAGACCTTCGTCACCAGATCCTGCGCCGCCGGCGAACAGGCGCGCGAGAATTCGACCTTGACCGTGGGGAACAGCTCAGGCGCGTTTTCGGGGGTGTATTTCGCGCTTGCGGTGTCGATTTTCACCGGGGCGGAATGGCCGTAGAAATTGTATTGCGCCGTCGCGTTCTCGACGGTGGACATGAAGTCGATGAATTTCTTGGCGTTCTCCACATTCGCGGCCCCCTTGGGCACCACGAAGCTGTCCAGCCAGCCCACCAGCCCCTCTTTCGGCATGGCATATTCGATGGGCGCGCCGTCATTGGCGCGGGTCTTCATCGAATTGCCATCCCACCAGAAATGCATCGCCACTTCACCGCCGCCAATGCGGTTTTCGATATTGTCGCTGGTATAGGCGGCGACAAAGGGCTTTTGCGCGGCCAGCAGGTCATAGACGCGCTTCATCTCGGCCGAATCCTCGGAACAGAAGGGCACGCCAAGATAAAGCTGCGCGGCGCCCACCACCTCGTCGGGATAGGAAAGCGAGGCGATCTTGCCCTTCAGATCCTCGCCCGGTTCAAAGAAGGCGGCCCAGCTGTCCACCGGCCCCTTGTATTGATCGCGGTTCACCGTGAAACCGGCGGTGCCAAAGGCCAGCGGGATGGAATATTCGTTGGTCTCATCCCACCACTGCCCGCGCCATTTTTCATCGACCGCCTGATAGGCCGCAAGGTCATGGGCGTCGATATCCTCCAGCAGCCCCTCATCCGCCATGATCTTGAGGAAATGCTGCGAGGGCGTGACCAGATCATAGCCCGAGGCGCCGGCCTGCAATTTGGTCAGCAGGTCTTCGTTGGAATTGAAACCATCGACATTGACCTTGATCCCGGTCTCGGATTCGAATTTCGCGATCAGCTCGGGCGAGATGCTGTCGGACCAGATATAGAGGTTCAGCACCCCTTCGGCCTGCGCGGCAGCGGGCAGGGCCAGAAGGGCAGAGGTCAGCAGAATGCGCATCGTCATGAAGGTCTCCTTGAAGGGTGATCCGGGTCTTCATGCCCGGTTTGGGTTGCGAAAGGTCAGCACAAGCGCGGTGGTGGCCAGGATCAGCGAGCCCAGCACGATCAGCGTGGAAATCGCGTTCAGCTCGGGCGTGGTGCCCTGTTTGATCAGGCCGAAGATATAGACCGGCAGCGTGGTCGATCCGCCGGAATTGAGCAGGTTCGAGGTGATGAAATCATCCATCGAGATCACGAAGGCCAGCATCGCCCCGGCAAAGACCCCCGGCGCGATCAGGGGCAGGGTGACACGGCGGAAGGTGACCCAAGGGCTTGCGTAAAGGTCTTGCGCGGCCTCCTCGAAATCCGGCTCCATCCCTTGCAGGCGGGCGCGGATCGGCAGGAAGGCAAAGGGGATGCAAAAGGCCGAATGGGCGATCACCAGTTTCAGAAGGCCGTTCTGAAGCCCGATCTGCGAGAACAGGATCAAAACCGCCACCGCCAGCACGATTTCGGGCAGCAGCAGGGGCAGGTTCACCACCGTCTCCGACAGCCGCCGCAGCCTGACATCGCGCCCCCGCACCAGCACCAGCGCGGCCATCAGGGCGACCGTCGTCGCAATGGCCGTGGCGATGCCGGCCACGGTCAGCGAGATCTGCACCGCATCCAGCAGCGCCCGGTTGTGCAGCGCACTTTCATACCAGCGGAGCGAAAACCCGGTCCAGACCGAGGCGAGGCGGTTTTCGTTGAAGCTGTAGGCGATGACCACAAGGATCGGCAGATAAAGCCAGAGAAAGAACAGCGCGGTGAAGATCCGCGCGCCCGGATAGCGCCGCACGTCACGCATGGCTCACCTCCCGCCGCGCCCGCAGCGCGTTCAGCATCAGGAAGATCATCACCAGCCCCATCAGCGTAACGGCAATCGCCGCGCCAAAGGGCCAGTTGCGCCCGCCGCCGAACTGGGTCTGGATCAGGTTGCCCATCAGCATGACCTTGCCGCCGCCCAGCAGGATCGGCTCCAGCACCGCGCCCAGGCAGGGCACGAAGACCAGCACCGCGCCGGCCATCAGCCCCGGCAGGGTCAAGGGCAGGATCACCCGCCGCGCAGTGACCCAGCGGCTGCCGTAAAGATCGTGGCTCGCCTCGATCAGGGCAGGGTCCAGCTTTTCGATACTGGCGAAAACCGGCAGGATCATCAGCGGGATATAGCTGTAGACCAGCCCCGTGAGCATGGCGCCATTGGTGAACAGAAGACTGTCCATATCGGCCACAAGGCCAAGCCCGCGCAGGGTTTTCTCGATCACCCCGTCATTGCCCAGAATGATGATCCACGCATAGACCCGCACGATCATCGACACCCAGAAGGGCAGCGTGACCAGATAGACCAGCACCGCCTTCCACCGCGCCGGGGCCTGTGCGATGACATAGGCGGCGGGCAGGGCAAGCGCCGCGCAGATCAGCGTCGTCAGCCCGGCCAGCCAGAGCGTGCGCCCGATGATGGCCAGGTATTGCGGGGTAAAGGCAAGATTGCCGTCCCAATCTTCCTCGAACAGGATCTTCGCGTAGCTGTCGAAGGACAGGCCCCAGTCAAATCCGCCATAGGCGCCGCGGATCGAAAGGCTGACCAGCACGACGATGCCGATGGGCAGGACCAGCGTCAGCGCCATGATAACCCAGGCGGGGGCAAGGCCCCAGATGCGGAAATCGCGCCAGTTCATCGGGCCAGCACCCGCGCGCTGTCGGGGCGAAAGCCCAGCCGCACCGGCGCGCCGATGGCAAGGCTCGCGCCATGCGACACCGCATTGCGTTTCGACACCCGCAATTCGGTGCCGTTCACCGTGACGGTGTAATGGGTATAGCCGCCCATGTAATTGCGCCCGGTGATGGTGCCATGCAGCGCCTCGCCCGGGGCCTGATCCTCCATCCCGATCTTTTCGGGCCGCAGCGACAGCATGGCTGGCGCCCCCGCCACCGCGCCCTTGTGCCAGGTGGTGACCGGCCCCAGCGGGGTTGTCACCGTCGCCCGGTCGCCCTCGACCGAGACCACCTCGGCGGGCAGGAAATTCGTCTCGCCGATGAAATCCGCGACAAAGCGGTTTTCGGGGTCTTCGTAGATCTCGTTCGGGGCGCCGATCTGCTGCACCTCGCCCGCGCCCAGCACGCAGATGCGGTCGGACATGTCGAGCGCCTCTTCCTGATCGTGGGTCACGAAGATGAAGGTGATGCCGGTGGCGCGCTGCAACGCGCGCAATTCATCCCGCATCGCCTGCCGCAGCTTGAGGTCGAGCGCCGAAAGCGGCTCGTCCAGCAGCAGCACCTCGGGTTCCGAGGCCAGCGCCCGGGCCAGCGCGATGCGCTGCCGCTGCCCGCCCGAAAGCTGCGCCGGGCGGCGGCGGGCAAAGGGTGTCATATGCACCAGATCCAGCATCTGCGCCACGCGGTCGCGGATGCGCGCCTTTTCCCAGCCCAGATTTTCCAGCGCGAAGGCGATATTCGCCTCCAGCGTCATATGCGGGAACAGGGCGTAGCTTTGGAACACCGTATTGACCCGGCGCTTGTGCGGCGGCTGGTCAAGGATGTCGCGGCCATGCAGGCGGATGGTCCCCGCGGTCGGGCTTTCAAACCCGGCAATCATCCGCAGCAGCGTAGTCTTGCCGCAGCCCGACGGCCCCAGCATGGTAAAGAATTCGTTGTCATAGATGTCGAAGCTGACCCCCTTCAGCGCCTGAAAGCTGCCGAAGGATTTGGCGACATTCTGAACCTCGATGGCTTTCTTGCGTTCCATGGCTCAATCCGCCGCCAGTTCGGTGATTTCGCGCCGGAAGGACAGGGTATCGCCCCAGTCCTCGGTCCAGACCCCGGTATCGACTTCGCGCGCATAGCGGTGGCCGGCATAGGTCGCCCAGGCGATCGGGCCGGGGGCGGCGGCGTCGCCGATGATCTGCACGCTGCGGATGCCGGCATCGGCCCAATCGGCCTGCCGCGCCTTCAGCCCGTGATACAGCGCATCGTTCGAGGCGCGCGAGGCGACCAGCACCACCGCATCCGCCTCGATCACCCGGCGGGCATCGGTATAGGCGCAGTTCGCCTCCACCCCGTCGGCGCGCAGGGCGGTCACGCCGGTATTCAGCACGATCTGCACGCCTGCCTCCACCAGACGGCGGTGAATGGCGCCCTGTTCCAGCGTGTTGCGCGTCCAGTCCGAGACGAAGGCGGCGGGGGTGACGAGCGTGACCTCGCAACCCGCTTTGGCGCACAACTCGGCCAGCACGCCGCCCATGTAATAGTGATCGTCATCATAGACCACGACGCGGCCCGCAGGCATCCGCCCCGCCATCAGGTCATCGGGCGTGAAGGCGGGCAGGGCGCCAAGGCCCGGCATCGGCACCACATGCTGCCGCGCCACGCCGTCACTGCGCCAATGACTGCCGGTCGCCACGCAGATATTCTGGAAGCCGAAGTCCAGCACCTCCTCGACGCCCAGTTCCGATCCCGGATACATCTGCACATTGGGCCGCTGGCCGATCTGATACAGCCGGTAATCCATCACCCGCCCCCAGGCCGACAGGCCGGGCAACAGCCGTTCGCGCGCCACGCGGCCGCCGAACGCATCGCCAGCCTCGGCCAGCGCCACGTCATAGCCGCGCAGGCTGAGCGCCCGCGCGGCCTCCAGCCCCGCCGGGCCGGAACCGATCACCAGCACATTCTCGCTCTCGCCCCGCGCGGCGATCTTTTCGGGATGCCAGCCCTTGCGCCATTCCTCCATGAAGGTGGGGTTCTGGGTGCAGCGGCTGATCGACATGGTCATGTCGCCGGTGATGCAGATATTGCAGCCGATACATTCGCGGATATCCTCGATCCGGCCTTCCTCGACCTTTTTCGGCAGGAAAGGATCGGCGATGGAGGGGCGCGCGCAGCCGATGAAATCCAGCGTGCCCTGCCGCACCATCCGCGCCATCACATCGGGCGATGTGAAGCGGCCCACGCCGACCACGGGTTTCGAGGAAAGTTCGCGGATGCCCTTCACCAGCACCTCTTGCGCGGCTTCCTCCTTGAAGCGCGATGGGCCGGAGCAATCTTCCCACGTCCCCTGCGCCAGATCCCACAGGTCAGGCAGATCGGCATTCATCGCGATGAAGTCGCGCAGTTCCGCATTGGAAAAGCCCAGATCGCCGATGTTTTCGTCAAGGCTGACCCGCATCGTCAGCGCCATCGTATCGCCCACGGCATCGCGCATATCCGCCACCACCTCGCGCGCAAAGCGCGAGCGGTTTTCCAGACTGCCGCCATATTCGTCGGAGCGCTGGTTGGTGGCGCGGCTGAGGAAATGCTGGAAGATGCCGAACCCATGCGCGCCGTAAAGGCAGATCAGGTCGAACCCCGCCAGTTTCGACCGTTTCGCCGCGTTCACGAACCAGCGGCGCAGGTTGCGAATGTCGCTCTTGTCCATCGCGCGGGCCTGCACCGGATCATTGGTGAAGGTGCGGATCGGCAGCGCGGTCGGCGCCAGCGGCACTTCCTTGGTATAGAAATTCGGCCCGTTGATGCCACTGTAAGCCAGCTGGATTCCCGCCAGCGCGCCATGCGTCTTCATCGCCTCCGACATCTTGCGCAGGCCGGGAATATCCTTGTCCTCCCACAGCCGCAGCTCGATGAAGGGCGTGATTTCCGAGGTCTGGTGCATCTCGGTCTGTTCGGTGAAGATCACGCCCCAGCCGCCTTCGGCCTTGATGCCACGCATTGCGGCGGCGGCCGAGGGGTCACGGTAGCCGCCGCCATTGCAATGCGGCACCTGATAGAAACGGTTTTTCGCGGTCAACGGGCCAATGGCCATGGGCTGAAACAGGATATCGTAGCGGGGATCGCGCAAGGCTCCGGGCTCCGTCGGCTGGAGAGGTTGCCTCCAGCAGACCCCCTGCCGCGCCCAGGATAAAGAACGGGCTTCGGAAGCCGGAATTAGGGGCAGGCTAAGCACGCCTCAAGTTGCGTTCGGATTGGTCGAAGTGCCGAAAATCCGGGCATCGCGCAAAGCCTGCGGTCAGAAATCGCGCACCGGCCCGTCGATGCGCAGCTTCAGCCCCTGCGCGGTGTCGGGGGTCAGCGCGCCGCGGCAATGGTCGATGAAGGCCCGCACCGTCTGCGAGGCGCGCGCCCCTTCCGACAGCACCAGCCCCAGCCGCATCGCCCGCACCGGCCCGGTCAGCGGCACATAGCGCAGCGGCCGCCCGTCGGGGCTGCGATCCGACCAGGGCCGGATATTGGCGATGGAATAGCCAAAGCCCTGTCCCACCAGGCTTTGCATCACCGCCATGTCGCGCGTGCGCTCCGCGATGCGCGGGCGCATGCCTATCTCGCTGAAAAAGCTGAGGAAATATTCGGATGACAGCGGCAAATCCAGCAGGATCAGCGGCTCATCCGCCAGATCGGCGGGCGATATGGCGGCCAGATGTGCCAGCGGATGCCCTTCGGGCAGGACGGCATAGGGCGGCAGGCTGGCCAGGGCCACGAATTCCAGATCGGGCGGGATGTTCAGATCATAGCTCAGCGCCACATCCAGCGTGGCCCCGCGCAGCCCCTCGAAAATTTCTGACTGGTTGCGCTCGAACTGGTGGAAATCGACCTCCGGATATTCATCCACGAAGCTGCGGCGCAGTTGCGGCAGCACCACCTGCGCAAAGGTCAGCAGGCAGCCCACATTCAGCGGCCCGCGCACCTTGCCGGTGATGCCATTCGCCAGATCGTTCAGCCGCGCCGCCTGGGCCAGCACCACGCGGGCCTGTTCCACAAACTGCTTGCCGCCCTGCGTCAGCGACAGGCCATGCGCATGTTTGCGCACGAAAAGCGGCAGGCCGAATTCCTGTTCCAGCTGCGAAATCGCCGCCGAGATCGAGGGCGAGGATACATTCACCCTGTCCGAGGCCAGCGCGATCGACCCGCATTCGCCCACGGCGACCAGGTATTCCAGTTGCCGCAGGGTAAATCGCAAGGGCATGACTTATCAGGCTCCGCCTTTGATTAGGGGTAGCCTAACCCGGATTAAAATTTGATCCAAGTCGTCTTCAGCGCCGAATATTTGTCGAAACTGTGGATCGAAAGATCACGCCCGAAGCCCGATTGCTTCATGCCGCCAAAGGGGGTCATGGCGCTCAGGGCGTCCACGGTATTGACCGAGACGGTGCCCGCGACAAGCCGGTCCGCTACCGACAGCGCCCGCCCCAGATCGCGCGTCCAGACCGAGGCGGCCAGCCCATAGGGCGTGTCATTGGCCAGCGCCAGTGCCTCGTCCTCGGTGGTGAAGGTCTGGATCGACAGGACGGGGCCAAAGATTTCCTCGCGCACGATGCGGGCATCGGGGGCGGCGCCGGCAAAGATCGTGGGCTGCACATAGGCGTCGGAACCGCTGATTGTCAGCCGCTCGCCGCCGCAGACCAGCCGCGCGGATTGCCGGCCGTTGTCGATGAAGCCCATCACCGTATCGGCATGGCGCCGATCGACCAGCGGCCCCATGGCCGCGCCGGGGTCAAGCGGGTCGCCCGGCTGCGCCCGGGCGGCGCGCGCCGCCATGCGCTCGATCATGTCATCCGCGATGGAGGCATGAACCAGCATCCGGCTATTGGCCGAACAGACCTCGCCCTGATTGAAGAAGATGCCAAAGGCCGCCATGTCGGCGGCGGCGTCCAGATCGGCATCGGGAAAGATCAGGTTCGGGCTCTTGCCCCCCGTCTCCAGCCAGACCTGTTTCATGTTCGATTCGCCGGCATAACGCTGGAAGAGCTTGCCCACGGCGGTCGAGCCAGTGAAGACCAGACAATCGACATCGGGGTGACGACCAAGCGCCTGACCCGCATCCTCGCCAAAGCCCGGCACCACATTCAGCACGCCATCGGGCAGGCCGGCCTCGGCGGCCAGCTCGGCCAGGCGCAGCGCCGACAGCGGCGATTGCTCGGCCGGTTTCAGCACCACCGAATTGCCCATGGCCAGCGCCGGCGCCAGCTTCCACGTCGCCATGTCGAGCGGAAAGTTCCACGGCACCACGGCGCCGATCACCCCCAGCGGCACGCGCCGCACCATGGCCAGATCGCGCCCGCCAGTCGGGGCGATCTCGTCATAAAGCTTGTCGATCGCCTCGGCATGCCATTGAAAGAAATGCGCCGAACCGGGGGCGTCGATGGTGGCGGCCTCGCGCACCAGCTTGCCCATGTCGAGACTGTCCAGCAGCGCGAGTTCCGGCACATTCTCACGGATCAGCGCCGCCAGCCGCAACAGCACCTCCTTGCGCGCCGAAGGGATCTGGCGGCTCCAGCGGCCGTCTTCAAAGGCGCGGCGGGCCGAGGCGACGGCGCGGTCGATATCCGCCGCGCCCCCGCGCGCGACCTCGGCCAGAATGGCGCCATTCGCCGGGTTCACACTGGCAAAACGCTGACCCGAGGCCGCAGGCACCGCCGCGCCGTCGATCCAGATCCGGTCACGAAAGGTCAGCGCGTCGGCACGGGCCTGCCAATCGGCACGGGTGAATTGCGTCACGTCATTCATCGCCGGGAACTCCGTAAGAGGGGGCTTGGGTCGGATCTTCGGCGCGCTGCACATAGGCGGCCATCTGGGGCTGATAGACCGCCCAGGCGGCCTCGAGCGCGGCAATCGGGCAGGCTTCGGTCCAGTCGCAGCGCAGATCGACCAGCGGCCAGGACAGCCGGTCGGCGATCTTGAGCCCGGCCGAATGCACCGGCCCGGCCTCGCCCCCGGCCTCCAGCCCCGCGCGCAAGGCGCGCATCAGCCGGTCACCCAGGGCACCCGGGGCGACCTCGAAGGCCGCGACCATGGCGGCGGGCACGCCGTCATCGGCCAGCAGATTGCCCCCCGCCGCACAATCCTGCCCCCGCGCCTCGCCCCAGAGACCCAGCACCTGCCGCCCGGAATGGATCGCCACCCCGCCCATGCGATCGACCACCAGCAATTGCCGATAGTCGATATGGGCGCGGTCCTGCACCACCCGCGCCAACGCGGCGCCGGCCACCAGCCCCTCGGCCAGCGTATCAAGGAGCAACGGCCCGAGCGCCGGGTCGGTCACGTTCTGGCTTGCCACCACGCCGACCCCCGCCCGCACATGCGCGCAACGGGCGGCGACCGCGGGCGAGGAGGAGGAGATCACCATGCCAAACTGGCCGGTCCGGCCGCAGCGGGCCACAAGGGAAAAGGTCATGCACAGGCTCTTTCGGTGCGGCCGGGGGTTTCACACCCCCGGACCCCCGTGGGATATTTGAGAACAGATGAAGGAAGGCGGTTTCATCTGTTCGGAAATATCCTCGGGGGTCCGGGGGCAGACAGCCCCCGGTCTTGCGGGATCAATCGGGAATGACGGCGGTGGCGTCGATTTCCACCAGCCAGTCGGGGCGGGCAAGGGCAACCACGGTCAGGCCGGTGCAGACCGGATGCACGCACTTGATATATTCGCCCATGGTCCGGTAGACCGCTTCGCGGTGGCGGACATCGGTCAGGTAGACCACCAGTTTCACCACATGTTCCATGCGGCCGCCGGCCTCTTCGACCAGTTGGCGGATGTTCTGCATCACCTTGTGGGTCTGTTCCACCGGATCATGCGTGGCGATGTTCTGTGCGGTGTCCAGCTCCTGCGGGCATTGGCCACGCATCCAGAGCGTCGTGCCGCCCCGGGTGGCGACAGCCTGGCACAGATCGTTGTCGAGGCGCTGTTCGGGATAGGTGTCGCGGGTGTTGAACTTGCGGTAGCGGGTATGGGTCATGGGGTCTCTCCGGGTCATTCCGCGGCGGCGGCGGTGTCGCCGGGCGCGCGATAGGCAAGGTAGCTGCGTTGCTTGGCGATATGGTCGGCCACGAATTTCGCATCGTGCCAGACCCCCCAGATGAAGGAGGATCCGCGCCGCGACTGGTAGGGCAGGCCGAGGAAATAGATGCCGGGTTCCGACGAGACGCCGCTCTGGTGGCGCGGTTTGCCCTGGCCGTCCAGCGCATCGACCCGCAGCCAGCCGTAATCGTTGGAAAATCCGGTGGCCCACAGGATCGTCGTGATGCCTTCGGCCCGCAGGTCGAGGCTGAGCCGCGGATGGGTCATGCAATCGGGGTCGGGGCCGATCTCGCGCGCTTCGGGTTCGGGGGGCAGGTCGATGCCGTTGCGCGCGGCCCAGGCATCGGCCTCGTCGAGCAGCGACAGGTAATTGGCGTCGCCCCGGCGGATGTTGCGGCCCAGATCGTCGGCAAAGGTCAGCGCGCCGTCACGCCAGCCCTCGGTCCGGCCCATCAGCACCATGCCGCGCGCCGCGAGCTTGCGGAAATCGACCGTCGCCCCGCCATGGGCGCCGCTGACCGCGATGGTGGTATGTTCGGCGCCTTCGGGCGCGTCGGCATCCCATTTGTTCAGCACGCCCAGCCACCAGACGAAATCGCGGCCGCGATAGCGCCGTGGCGGGCGGTCATGCGGCCCGACCGAGAGCCAGACCTTGCGCCCAGCGGCCAGCAATTCCTCGGCGATCTGGGTACCGGAGGAACCGGCGCCGACGACCAGCACGCCGCCCTCGGGCAGTTGCGCGGGGTTGCGGTAGCTGTTGGAATGGATCTGGGCGATGCCCGCATCCGCCGGCACCAGCGGCGGGATGACCGGGGTCTGGAAGGCGCCGGTGGCCGCGATCACATAGCCGGCCTCGATCGGCCCTTCCGAGGTTTCGACGCGAAAGCCCGCGCGCTCGGGCAGGCGGGTCACGCCGGTCACCGTCACCCCGCAGCGCAGCGGCGCCGCGATGCGGGCGGCGTAATCGACGAAATAATCCGCAACGCCCTCCTTGCCGACAAAGGCCTCGGGGTCGCCCGAAAATTCGGCGCCGGGAAAGCGGTCATGCCAGGCCGGGCCGTTCGCCACCAGGCTGTCCCAGCGGCAGGAGCGCCAGCGTTCCGCCACGCGCCCCTGTTCCAGCACCAGATGCGGCACGCCATGGCGCGAGAGATGTTCGCTCATGGCGATGCCGGCCTGGCCCGCGCCGACCACCAGCGCTTCGATCCGTTCCACAGACATCGGGGGTTCCTTCATCGGTTGGGTGCCTCAGGCCGGGATGCGGCGGGCGAGATATTGGGCGAATTCGTAATTCGGCCGCTCCAGATGGCTGAGCGGTCCGGGTTCTGACAGGCCGGCGCAAAGCCCGCGATAGACCTTTTCGGTGCAGCCCTTGTCTTCGGCGTTCACATCGTCCAGCAGGGCGCGCACGGCGGCGAGATGGGTTTCGGCCTGCGGATCGGCCAGCCATTCCTCGGACATGCCGCCGCCATAGAGCACATTCACATGGCCCGGCCCGTCGGGCGTCAGCGAGAGATACCAGAAATAGCCCGGCGTCAGCGTGATCAGCAGCGACGGATAGATCGCCAGCAACCAGGTCTTGCGCCGGTCATCGCCGGTCAGCGTGGTATTGGTCGGATGTGCCAGCGCCAGCGGCACCGTGTCATTCTTGAGGATCCAGTGATAGTTGAAGGCCGCGCCGCCGGTCGGGCAGACCATCTCCTCCAGCTTGGACGCGCCGCCGATCGTGCCGGCATGGCACATCGGCAGGTGATAGCTTTCCATGAAATTCTCGGCCAGCACCTTCCAGTTGGTTGCCCAGCGAAAGGTCTCGCGCCAGACCTCGCGATAGCCGGTCATGTCGAAGGGGGCGATCAGGCGTGTCACCTCGGCCAGTGCCGTTTCGGGCGCGGGGGCGTCGGGGTTGAGGGTGACCATGATCCAGCCTTGCCAGACCTCGCAGCGCAGGGCGGGCAGGCCAAGCGCCTCTTTGCAGAAACTGTCATTGAGCGTCATCGCCGGGGCGCCGCGCAGCGATCCGTCCAGATTGTAGGTCCAGGCGTGATAGGGACAGACGATGCTGCGCACATGGCCGCGCCCTTGCAGCAGGGTGGACATGCGGTGACGGCAGACATTCGACATCGCCCGCACCACGCCATCGCGGTCGCGCAGCACCAGAACCGGCTCGCCGGCGATTTCCATCGTCAGGTAATCACCCGGCGCGGCCAGGCTTTCGGCGCGGCCGGCACAGACCCAGTCGGCGGCAAAGACGTGGCGCTGTTCCTGTTCCAGAAAGGCGGTCGAGGTATAGACCGATTTCGGCATGGCATGGGCGCGCTCCAGCGGGACCGAGACATTGCGGTGCAGCTCTGCGGCGGGGGTAAGCGGGGCAGGGTGGTTCATGATCGGTGTCCTGTCATCCAAGCGCGGGCTGGGGGCTGCGGGTTTCGGTGCTGAACCAGGGGGTCAGGGCGGAATCGGATCGCGGGTCAGGGATCGCGCCTTCCAGCGCAGCCGCCTGCCGCATCAGATGCAGCGGCCCGTCCCAGTCAAAGCTGTGATAAAGCGCGGCAAGCTGCGCATGGGGCGGGCTTTGCGCAAAAAGCTGGAAGCTGAGCCGCTGGCCCGCCTGATCGCTGTTCAGAAGGTCGCGGGCAAAGGCCATCAGGCGGCGGCGATCCTCGGCCGTGCCCCCCGCGCCATCATGGCAGCGATCCAGCCAATCCGCCGTTTCGGGGCTGCGAAAGCTGGCGGCGTCGGGCATCAGCGCGATCTGGCCGCCGCACAATTCGCGCGTCAGGTGCAGCATCGCGGGCAGATCGGTCAGCGCCATGACCCGACCGGCATAAAGCAGCGACTGGTTGGGCATCATCAACCCGCCGGCCGAGCGTTCGGCCAAGGCGATCGCGGCGGTCAGATGGGCATGGATCCCCTCGCGCCACAGGGCCAGCCGCGCCAGCTTGTCCTGCACGCCGGCATGGCGATCCTGCCCGGCAAGCCGCAGGCTGGCGAGTGCCGCGCCGATCATCAGATCGGCCTGCCGCAACAGGCGCTGCACGAAGGGAAAGGCGCTGTAGCGGTGCAGCACCGCGCGCAGATGCCGGGCCGCCTGCGGCGCGCGGTAGAACACCACGTCCTCCCACGGGATCAGCACATCGTCGAACAGGACCAGGCTGTCGCTTTCGGTGCAGCGGGCCGTCAGGGGCTGATCCTCGGGCCGGGCGGCGGTGGCGCGGCAGACGATCTTCAGCCCCGGCGCCCCCAGATCGCAAAAGAAGCCAAGCGCGCGGTCGGTCTGCGCCGGTTCCTCTGCCAGCGACAGCGCCGGCTTGACGAAGGCGCGGTTGGCATAGGCCGCGCCGGTCAGGTATTTCGCGCCCCGCAGCACGATGCCCACATCGGTCTCGCGCTGCACATGCAGGGGTGCGGGCCGGCCCTGCGCGCCCGGCGGCAGCCGGTCCGCCGGATCGGCATTGCCGGAAATCAGAAAGCCATCCTCGGCCAGAAAGCGGCCTACCTGCGGGGCGACATGCGCGCCGTGGCGGGGATCGAGCGTCAGAAGCGTGTCGCGCAGGTCATGCAGCGCCCAGACCTCGCCCGCCGTCTCGTCGCCGATGCGGCCCACGATGCCGCCGGCGGTGTCGAGGATCAGATCGGTCGCGCGGCGCTTGGCCCACCAGTCGGCCTGCGAAAAGGGCAGGGCATGGGTCACCGGCTGCGGGGTGCCGCGGCGGGTGGTGACCAGAGTCGCGCGGTGTTCGGGATCATGCGCCATGTCATGCAACCGGGCGCGCAGATCGACCATCGGGCGAAAGGCCGGATGGGTCGCCACATCGGCCACCCTCTCGCCGCCGACCAGAACGGCGCGGCCATCGCGGATCGACGCGCGGTAGTCTTCGCCGGTGCGGATCATGCGCAGCCCCCAAAAGCCGATGCTCAAGCCCAGACTGGCGCAGGATGGCTTAGGGGGAAAGCAATAGGTTATTCAGCTTTGATTAGGCTGCACCTAATTCGATACGGGCAACAGCGCCTCGATCCGCTCCGCCGGGCGGCAAAGCGCGGTGCCGCGCGCGGTGGCGACAAAGGGCCGCTCCACCAGCACGGGATGGGCCAGCATGGCCGCCAGGATCGCCTCATCGGCGATGCCGGGCGCCAGCAGGCCCAGTTCAGCGGCCAGCGGCTCTTTCCGGCGCAATGCCTCGGGCGGGGTCAGCCCGGCGGCGGCCAGCAGCCCCCGCAGCTCTGCCTCGGCAAAGCCGGTCTCCAGATAGGGCACGATCCGCGGCTCCAGCCCGGCCGCGCGCAGCCGCGCCAGCGCCGCGCGCGAAGTGGAGCATCGGGGATTGTGCCAAAGCGTTGCATCCTGTGTCATGCCCCGAGATGACGCGAGGGCAGGGCCGGGGTCAAGGCGGCGCGGCCCCCGGACGGGCAAAAAGGGCTTGTGCCGTCGCGGGAAAATACATATCAAAAGATGAATGTGTGTATTGCCGCAGCCGCGAAGCCGTGTTGCCGAAGCGGGGTTTCTGTGGCATGACACTCTGGATTGAAACCAGACTGACGAGTTCAGCATGACCGACTTTGCCGCCCGCCGCACCATGATGGTCGATACTCAGGTCCGCCCGTCGGATGTCACGAAATACACCATCATCGAAGCGATGCTGAACGTCCCGCGCGAAAGCTATGTGCCGCCCGCCCGGCGCGAGGCCGCCTATGTGGGCGAACATGTGGCGCTTGGCGCCGGCCGCGTCGTGCTGGATCCGCGCACGCTGGCCAAACTGCTGGACGCGCTGGACATCCAGCCCGCGGAGACCGTGCTGGATCTGGGCTGCGGCCTTGGCTACTCCACCGCGATCATCGCCCGCATGGCCGAGGCCGTCGTCGCGGTCGAGGAGGACGAGACCTTGGCCGACGAGGCGCAGCGCACCCTTTCGGCCGAAGGCGTGGACAATGCCGCCGTGGTCAAGGGCAAGCTGGCCGATGGCTCGGCCAAGGCCGGCCCCTATGACGTGATCACCCTGCAAGGCGCCGTCGAAACCCTGCCCGAGCCGCTGCTCGCGCAGCTCAAGGAAGGTGGGCGCATCGGCGCGATCTTCATGGAAGGCAATCTGGGCGTGGCCCGGGTCGGCTACAAGATCGACGGCGCGATCACCTGGCGCCAGGTCTTCAACGCCTCGGCCCCGGTCCTGCCGGGCTTTGCGCGCCACAAGGCCTTTGCGCTGTAAGACATCCCGCCCGGCGCGACGGAAATCGCGCGCCGGGACGTAGACGGCCGGGGTTCGTCCGGTCTGCCCGGCCGGGCCTTGTCCCCGCTGCGCACAAGCAAGAACAGGAGCCTGTCCATGGTCGGTCTGAAGCGGAAACTTGCGGCGACGGCCGCCGTGGCCCTGCTGACATTCGCCACCACCCCCGCCGCCTGGGCGGAAAGTCTGGCGGATACGCTGGTCGCGGCCTATCGCAATTCGCATCTGCTGGACCAGAACCGCGCCCTGCTGGCGGCGGCGGATGAAAACGTGGCGCAGGCGGTGTCGGCGCTGCGCCCGGTCATCACCTACAGCGCGAATTACTACAAGCAGCGCCGCCTGAACGACATCGCCTCGCCGGTCTTCAACGGCTCGGGCTTTGACATGGTGCGCACCGAAAGCTTTGCCGAACAGACCACGGTCGAACTGGCCATCCAGCTGACGCTGCTGGATTTCGGCCGCAACAAGGCCAGCGTCGAGGCGGCCAAGGAATCCGTTCTGGCCACCCGCGCCGGTCTGGTCGGGATCGAACAGGACGTGCTGCTGACCGCGGTGCAGGCCTATGTCAATGTGCGCCTCGCGCTGGAAATCCAGAACCTGCGCCAGAACTATGTCAATGTCATCGGCGAGGAGCTGAAGGCCACGCGCGACCGTTTCGACGTGGGCGAGGTGACGCGCACCGATGTCGCGCTGGCCGAGGCGCAACTGGCCGAGGCGCGGGCCGCGCTGGCATCTGCCGAAGGCGATGTGCGCGTGGCGCGCGAAAGCTTCAAGGCGGCGGTCGGGCATTACCCCGGCAAACTGGCGTCGCTGCCGCGTGCGCCCAGGCTGCCCGCGTCGCTCGATGCGGCGCAGGCGGTGGCGCGGCGCGAACATCCCAACATGATTCGCCAGCAGCATCTGGTCAAGGTCGCCGATCTGAACATCGAACTGGCCAAGGCCAACATGCGCCCGACCGTCAGCGCGCGCGGGGCGGTCACGCTCAGCGGCGGGGCCGGCGATTCCAACCATTACGCGCAGGAAAGCCTGGGCGTGACCATGAGCCAGACGCTCTATGCCGGGGGGCGGCTGTCCTCGCAGCTGCGTCAGGCACAGATGCAGCGCGAGGCGCAGCGCGCCGCATTGCATCAGACCGCCGTCGGGCTGGATCAGAACCTTGGCACCGCCTGGGCGCAGCTTGATGTTTCGGCGGCGCAGATCTCGGCCAACCAGCTTCAGATCGAGGCGGCGCAGGTGGCTTTCCAGGGCCTGCGCGAAGAAGCCAAGCTGGGGGCCCGCACCACGCTGGAGGTGCTGGATGCCG
Organism: Gemmobacter caeruleus; assembly: GCF_008271655.1. Taxonomy (GTDB): domain Bacteria; phylum Pseudomonadota; class Alphaproteobacteria; order Rhodobacterales; family Rhodobacteraceae; genus Gemmobacter; species Gemmobacter caeruleus. The sequence goes on along the minus strand of NZ_VKKX01000044.1, from coordinate 422,201 downwards.
AACAGAACGTGCTGGATGCCCGCGCCGCGCGCGTCCAATCCGAAGCGCAGCGCTATTTCTACGTCTATCAGGTGCTGGCGGCCATGGGAAAGCTGACCGTCAAGGATCTGAACCTCGGCATTCCGACCTATGATGTGACGGGTTATTACAACCTGGCCAAGGACGCGCCGGTGGTCAGCTTTCAGGGCGAAAGCCTGGATCGCGTGCTCAAGGCGCTTGGCAAGCAGTAAGGCCCGCGCGCAAGTGCCTGCCTGAGCTTGGAAATCGTTAACCCGATCGGTGCCTCTGTCTTGCGGGACAGGGGCACTGTCGTTACTCTGGCACCAAAACCAACGGGGCCGCGCAGGATGAACGAACCCATGTCTTCTGTGGAGATCGAGGATGTCCTGTCCTCCATCCGTCGGCTTGTCTCCGAAGACCTGCGCCCGACGCCGGCCCGGCCGGTCGAGGCGGAAAAGCCGGTCGAGGCCGGCAAGCTGATGCTGACGCCCGCGCTGCGCGTGGTGCCGGGTAGCTCGGCCATGGCGGAGGCGCCTGCCGCCGAAACCCTGCCTGATGAATCGCCCACAGCCGAGACCCCGATCGAAACCGTCGTGGCCCGGCTGGGTGCCGGTGTCACCGATGACTGGGAACCGGAGGCCGAGGCCGAAAGCTGGGATATCCCGGTCTGGGAACCCGAGGTGATCGAGGTCGATCTGGAGGCGGTGGAGGAGGCCGAGGTGCTGGCCTTTACCGGCCCCGATGCCGCGCGCCTGGAAGAAGCCTGGCGCGACGGCGCCTGGCCCGATGGTCCCGTCGAGGCCGAGGAAGATGAGGCGCCCTTCATCGCGCTGACCGGCGATGAGGGCGAGGCCGGCGATCTGGCCGAAGCCGCCGCCCTGGCCGAGATTGCCCGCGCCGAAGACAGCATTGCCGCCACGGCCACCGCCGCCATGCCGGGCCTGTTCGCCCCCGAAGACGGCGACGATTTCGACGAGGAAGCCCTGCGCGAAGTGGTGCGCGACATCATCCGCGAAGAATTGCAGGGCGCGCTTGGCGAACGCATCACCCGCAATGTGCGCAAGCTGGTGCGGGCGGAAATCTACCGCGCCTTGGCCGCGCGCGAACTTTCCTGATCTTCGTGCATCGGGTAAAGATCGTCACGCAATCTAATGATGCGAAATGAAAAACGCGCCCCTTTGGGGCGCGTTGTCATGCGGCGTGGTGCCGGGCGATCAGGCCGCCTCGGCCTCCAGCTCGGCGGCGTGGCGACGCTCGCTCTCTTCGCGCGACAGCGCGACCGAGGTGCGCACGCCCTTGGACACGAATTCCATCAACCCCTTGACCACCCGTTCGTTCGGGTCGATCCCGGCGCAGGACAGCACCTCGCGGCCATCGCGCGACCGCGCCCAGCGGGCGATCTGCTCGGGACCATTGCCGTATTTCTTGTCATCGGCGATCGCATCGTCAAGCGCAGCCAGAACGACAGCCGCAAAGAGCTTCCGGGCGCGTTGGCCCTGCTCATAGTTGAACGCGGTGCTGTCAATGAAATCAGCCATCTCAGTCTTCCTGTTCTTGCTCTTGCGTGTTCTGGCGCCTGCGGAATATGACCTTTTCGCGACGATTCGGTATTCCACCTTTTGCATAGTAGACATGCGATTTGCGCATGACTTGCCTAAAGCTTATACCGTATTTAGTCGGGACCGCGCGGCGCAGCCAACGAAATATAGGGTGAGACGGCGATCCATCAACCCTTTATCAAGATTTTGCCGCATTTTCGTTAGCGATCACATCATCGCGACCCATTGCACAGCCACCCGGACCGTGCCACCACTGGTGGTTCAGCCCGCAAGCGGCGTCAGACGCGCCTCGCCGGCGGTCAGGCCGGGTTCCAGCCGGTCAAACCGCATTTGCGCCAGTGCCCGCCCCCCCGATTGGGTGAACAGCTTGCCCGCCTCGCGCCCCTCGGCGGTCAGGATCGGGGTGCCGACCGGGGCCGCGCCGGAAATCTCCAGCTGGATCAACCCCTTGCGCAGCTCTGTCTTGTGCTTCATCCGCGCTGTCACCTCTTGCCCGACATAGCATCCCTTGCGGAAATCGACGCCATGCAGCGCCTCGAACCCGGCCTCAAGGATATAGGTTTCATCCGGGATCAGCTCGATCCCGCTTTCGGGGATCACATGCGCGACGCGGATTGCGTCCCAATCCACCGCCGCCTCGGGCCGGGCCGGGCCATAGAACCGCCAGCCAAGCGCGGGGTGGCGCGGGTCGGGCAGGGCGCCGGCCGGCGCATCGCCCAGGCCCCGCGTCACCGCCAGATCGGTGGGCGCCAGTTGCACATCGGCGCGCAGCCGATACATGGCCAGCCGGCGCAAGGTGTTGTCGGCCAGCGCCTCGGGCAGATCGAGCAGCAGTCCCGCCCCGGTCTGCACCACAAAGAAATCAGCCAGATATTTGCCCTGCGGCGTCAGCAGCGCGGCATAGACGATGCCCGGCGCGGTCAGCCGCAGCACGTCATTGCTGACCAGCCCTTGCAGGAAGGGCAGCGCGTCTTGGCCGGTCACGGCGATCAGGCGGCGCATGGCGTCACTCCTTGAATTGCAGGCGGTAGAGGTCGGCGTAAAGCCCGCCCTGTGCGAGCAGGCTGTCATGGCTGCCCTGCTCGACCACGCGGCCCTGATCCATCACCACGATCTTGTCGGCCTCGCGCACGGTGGCCAGACGATGCGCGATGACCAGCACGGTGCGGCCATGTTCCAGCCGGGACAGCGCCTCGGAAACCACCGCCTCCGATGCGGCATCAAGCGCCGAGGTCGCCTCGTCCAAAAGCAGCACCGGCGCGCCGGCGACCAGGGCGCGGGCAATGGCGATGCGCTGCCGCTGCCCGCCCGAAATCGCCGATCCGCGCGGCCCGGCCGGGGTATCGACGCCCGCGGGCAAGGCGGCGACAAAGTCGCTCACATGCGCGGCAGTGAGGGCGGCGCCCAGGCGATCTGCATCAATGTCGCGCCCCAAGGTGATGTTTTCGCGCAAGGTTTCGTCAAACAGCATCGCATCCTGCGACACGACCGCGAATTGCGCGCGCAGCGCGTCAAGCGACAGCCTGTCGATCGGCACACCGCCCAGCGTGATGGCCCCGGCCTCGGGTTCGGCCATGCCGGTCAGCAGGTGAAACACCGTTGATTTCCCGGCCCCCGAGGCGCCGACAAGCGCCGTCATCTGCCTCGCCTCGGCGGTGAAGCTCAGCCCCGCCAGCACCGGCCGGTCGCCATAGCCAAAGCGCACATCGTCAAAGACGATCCGCGTATCCGGGCCGGGAAGCGCGGTGCCGGCATGCGGGCGCGGCGCGGCCTCGGTGTCGAACAGGCGGAAGATCCGCTCCAGCGAGGCGGAGGCGATCTGCCAGATCCCCGCCTGATCGCCCAGCCGGCGAATGGGCTGGAAGGTCAGCGCCATGGCGGTGAAGAACGCCATGAATTCGCCGGTCGTGCGGGTGCCGGCGGCGATCTCGCGCCCGCCCAGCATCAGCACGGTGAAAAAGCCGATCCCCGTCACCACGTCGATCAGCGCCGGAATGGTGGCGCGCCCGGTCACGGTGCGCACCTCGGCCCGCACGATCTGATCGACGATGCGGCGGAAGCGGCCGGTCTGATAGGTCTCCATCCGGTTCAGCTTGATCGCCTGTATGCCGTGAAAGATCTCGTCCAGCCGGGTGGCGCGCAGGCCCGCCTGATGGCGCATCTGCATGGTCTTGCGCCGGATATAGCGCTGCACCAGCGCGGCCGGCGCAATGAGCAGCGGCGCCCCGACCAGCGCGGCCAGCGTCCACTGCACGTCGATGTTCAGCGCCACCACAAAGAGCGAGATCAGCGCGATCAGGTCGCGCCCGACCCCGGTGATGATCGAGGACCATACGCCCTGCACGGCGGCGGTATCGCCCACCACCCGTTCCATCAGCGCGCCGGGCGGGTTGTCCTGAAAGAACCGGCTGTCCAGCGTCAGGATATGCGCCAGAAGATCGACCTGCATGCCGGTCGAAGACCGTTGCGCGATCGAGGACAGCAGGGTCTTGGACGCGACCGAGGTGACGGCGCGGATCAGGAACAGCCCAAGAATGGCCGCGCCCACCAGCGGCAGTTCCGCGCTGCCGCCGGGCGCGAAAACCCGGTCGAACAGGGGCTCCAGCAGCCAGGACAGCGCGCCCAGGGTTGACCCCTCGATCACCATCAGCAGGAAGGCCAGCGCCATGCGACCACTGTGCCGGCGCAGATAGCCCTGCCAGAGCCGCCCGAACAGGCGGGATGAACGATAGCGCGGATCGGTGGGGGCTTTGGGCAAGAGAGGCTCCGTTTCCTGGCCCCAAGGGATAGCCCGGGCGGCGGGCGGCGGCAAGCCGGGCGCCGTGTCGGGGATGGGCCAGCCGCATGTCGGCCGCCGCATTGACCGCGCGGGCCGCCGGGCATAGCCATGGGGCAGTGACAGGAGAATGATGATGAGCCTTGCCAACGGACGCCCCTACCTTGCCATTCCGGGCCCCTCGGTCATGCCCGACCGGGTGCTGGCGGCGATGCATCGCGCGGCGCCCAACATCTATGCCGGTGCGCTGCCGGACATGGTCGAGACGCTCTGGCCCGATCTTCGCCGTCTGGCGGGCACGCGCCATCATGTCGGCATCTGGCTGGCCAATGGCCACGGCGCCTGGGAGGCGGCGAATGCCAATCTGTTTTCCGCGGGCGACAAGGCCCTGGTGTTGGCGACCGGAAGGTTCGGTATTGGCTGGGCGGAAAGCGCCAAATCCCAGGGCATTGCCGTAGAAATGTTGGATTTTGGAAAGTCGTCGCCGGTCGATCCCGCCCGTTTCGAGGCCGCTTTGCGTGCCGATCGCGCCCATGAGATCAAGGCGGTGCTGGTCACCCATGTCGATACCGCCTCCAGTGTGAAGAACGACATTCCCGCGCTGCGGCGGGTGCTGGATGCGGTCGGCCATCCGGCGCTGCTGGCGGTCGATTGCATCGCCTCCATGGGTTGCGACGAGATGCGGATGGATGAATGGGGCGTCGATCTGATCGTGGGCGCCAGCCAGAAGGGGCTGATGGTGCCGCCGGGGCTCGGGCTGATCTGGGCCTCGGACAAGGCGGTGGAGCGGTGCCGCGACGCGGGGCTGCGCACGCCCTATTGGGACTGGACGCCGCGTTTCGGCGCGCGGGAATTCTGGCAATACTGGCACGGCACCGCACCGACGCATCACCTGTTCGGGCTGCGCGAAAGCCTGACGATGATCTTTGACGAGGGGTTGGAGGCGGTCTGGGCGCGCCATGCCGCGCTGGCCCGCACGGTCTGGGCCGCGTTCGAGGCCTGGGGCGCGGGCCACCCTTCCATCGGGCTGAACGTAGCCGATCCGGCGCAGCGCGGCCATTCGGTGACGGCGGCGCGCATCGGCCCGGCCCCCGCCGCCACAAGGCTGCGCGGCTGGCTGGAGGGCAAGGCCGGCGTCACGCTGGGCATCGGGCTGGGCATGTCCACCCCGGAGGATCCGGCGGGCGACGGTTTCCTGCGGGTGGCGCATATGGGGCATGTGAATGCGCATATGACGCTGGGGGTGCTGGCCACGATGCAGGCGGGGATGGTCGCGCTGGATATCCCGCATGGGCCCGGCGCGCTGGATGCGGCGGCGCGCGTGGTGGCGGGGGCGGCATGATCCGCCGCGCCACAGCGGGCGATCTGCCGGCGATTGCCGCCACGGTGACGGCGGCCTTTGCCCCCTTTGTTGCGGTGATCGGCCGCCGCCCGGCGCCGATGGATGCCGACTTTCCGGCCGCGCTTGCAGCCGGGCAGGTCTGGCTGGCGGCAGAGGGGCAGGGCGTGCTGGTCTGCTTTCCCGAGGACGGTGCCCTGATGCTGGATGTGCTGGCGGTGCATCCTTCTGCGCAGGGCCGGGGCCTCGGGGCGCAACTGGTCGCCCAGGCTGAGGCCGAGGCCGCGCGCCAGGGCCTGCCGGCGGTCACGCTATATACCAACGTGGCGATGCGGGGCGCGCAGGCGCTGTATACCCGGCTGGGCTATGCCGAAACCGCGCGCGGGCCGCATGAGGGGTTCGAGCGGATCTTCTATCGCAAGGTGCTTTGATCCAGAGCTGCGCAGGGGCGCCCTGCACGGATGCACAGACAACCGCTGCGCGCCCCCTTCAATCCGGCACCGGGCTTGCATAGGATAGGGGGGGCGAAAGGGTTTCACCATGGTTGCAGCACAGCGCCGCCCCGTCGTGGGCATCATCGGCAATATGGGGCTGCTGAATGACAGCTACCCCGTGCATGTCGGCGGCACGATGAATTCCGAGGCCGTGGCCGAGGTCGCGGGCTGCCTGCCGGTCATCATCCCCTCGGACCCGCGTCTGGTCTGCGTGCAAGAGCTGATGCGGCTTTGCGACGGGTTCCTGCTGACCGGCGGGCGCCCGAATGTCCATCCCAGCGAATATGGCGAGGAGGAGACCCCCGCCCATGGCGCCTTTGACCGTTGCCGCGACGCGATCACCCTGCCTCTGGTGCGGGCCTGCGTCGAACGCGGCCAGCCCTTCCTCGGCATCTGCCGCGGCTTTCAGGAGGTGAACGTGGCGCTTGGCGGCACGCTCTACCCCGAGATCCGTGACCTGCCGGGGCGGATGAACCACCGCATGCCGCCCGACGGGTCGATCGAGGAGAAATTCGCCCTGCGCCATTCGGTGCGCTTTACCCCCGGCGGGGTCTTTGCTGCGCTGATGGGCGCCGACGAGGTGATGACCAACACGCTGCATGGCCAGGGCATCAACCGCCCCGGCTGTCGCATCGTGATCGACGGTCTGGCCCCCGACGGCACGCCCGAGGCGATCTATGTCAAGGACGCGCCGGGCTTTACCCTGTCGGTGCAATGGCACCCCGAATGGAATGCCGCCGGCGACCCCGTATCGCGCCCGCTGTTCGAGGCCTTCGGCAATGCCTGCCGCGACTGGGTGGCGCGTTGACATCCTTTGATTGATCGGCCCACGGGGCTACCTTCGCCTTCGGTCGCAAATCCGGCGTCGATATGGTGCGGGATTTCCAGACCGGGCGCGACCATATCGCCCTTGGCGCGCTCGATCTGCCCGGGCTTGCGGCACTGCGTCAGGCCGGCGCCGTTCATCCGGGCGATGCCGGGGTGGTCCTTGATCTGACGGCGTATTCCGGCGGCATCATCACGCTGAAGGGGGTTCTGCTGTCGGATATCGGCAGCGACGACTTCCTGTTCTGACAGGCCCAAAAAGCAAATGGCGCCGTCAGGCGCCATTTGAAATCTGTCTAAGCTGTCGCCCGGCTCAGGGGCAGGGCTTTTCCGCCGTCGGCACGCAGGTCACGGCCGGTGCGGGCGCGGCGGGCGTCACCGCCGGGGCGGGCGTTGCCGGAACCACCGGGGCGGGCGTCACCACTGGCAGCGGCGCCGGGGCCGCGGGCTGGGCCGGGGCGATCACCGCCGGCGCGTCGATGCGCGGCGGCGTCAGGATCGGCGCGGTCATCGTCGGAAAGCCCGGCGCCGGCGCGCCCGGGGCCGCAACCGAAACCGGCGCGGGTTTCGCGGCGGCAGGCTTCGGCGTGGCCTTCTTGACCGGCTTCACCGGCTGCGGCGGCGGCAGCTTGAGCGAGGTCGGCCGCGACCCATCGGCATTCAGCACCACGACCTTCACCCCGTCGGGCACGCGATCGTAAAGGTCCATCACATCCTGGTTGATCATGCGGAAACAGCCCGACGAGGCGTTGCGCCCGATCGACTGCCATTCCGGCGTGCCATGGATGCGGAAGCCGTAATCCACCCCGTTCGTCGTCAGATAAAGCGCGCGCGCGCCCAGCGGGTTGGTCGGGCCGCCGGGCTGGCCGTCCTTCCACTTCTCCAGCTCGGGCTTGCGCGCGATCATTTCCTTGGGCGGGGTCCAGGTCGGCCAATGTTTCCGGCTGGTGATCAATGCCTCACCCGCCCATTGGAACCCGTCCTTGCCGACGGCGATGCCATAGCGCATCGCCTTGCCCGGCCCGGTGACCAGATGCAGCGTCTTGTTCGACGGGTCGATGATGATCGTGCCGACCGGATCGGTCGAGGCAAAGGCCACTTCCTGCCGGCGCAGATGCGCGGGCACCTTGTCTTCGGGAACGGCGGGCACGACGAAACCGTCATCCTGCCGCGCTACATAGGCATTCACGAAATCCTCGGGAACGGGTTGCTTGATCTGCGGCAGCGCCGGCTCGGGCGTCTTGGTCGCCTCGGTCACCGACGGGGTGGCGGGCACGCATGCGGCCAGCGCGCCGATCAGCGCCGTGCCCAGCATCAGGCCCCTCATCTTGAACAGCATCTCGAACGTCTCCTGAGAATCCCTTGGGGAATTTGGTCCGGGTTACACCAATTCACGATCTACCGAACCGTTCCATCGGGGTCCATCACGGAAAAGTCAGAGAGTCGTGCGCAGGTGCCACAATTCCGGGAACAATTCGACCTCCAGCATGCGCTTGAGGTAATGAATGCCGGACGTGCCGCCGGTGCCGCGCTTGAAGCCGATCACCCGCTCGACCGTGGTGACATGGTTGAAGCGCCAGCGGCGGAAGTAATCTTCGAAATCCACCAGCTTTTCCGCCAGTTCATAGGCCTCCCAATGGGCCTGCGGGTCGCGATAGACTGTCTCCCATACCGCGCGGACCCCGTCATCGGCGGCCCATGCGGCGCGCAGGTCGCGGGTCAGCACCGCCTCGGGCACCGGCAGGCCGCGCCGCGCCAGAAGGCGCAGCGCCTCGTCATAAAGCGAGGGGCGCGCCAGTTCGGCCTCCAGCCGCGCGGTCAGGTCGGGACGATGCGCATGCGGGCGCAGCATGGCGAGGTTGCGGTTGCCCACAGCATATTCGATCAGCCGGTATTGCCAGCTTTGAAAGCCGGAGCTTTGCCCCAGCCCTTCGCGAAAGGTGCTGTAATCGGCCGGCGTCATGGTGCGCAGCACATCCCAGGCGGAATTGAGCTGCTCAAAGATGCGGGCGATGCGGGCCAACATCTTGAACGCCTCGCGCGGGCGGTCGGCGGCCAGGGCCAGGCGTGCGGCGTCCAGCTCGTGCAGCGCCAGCCGCATCCACAGTTCCGAGGTCTGGTGCTGGATGATGAACAGCATCTCGTCATGGGCGCCGGTCAGCGGCGTCTGGGCCGACAGGATGCGGTCGATCTGAAGATAGTCGCCATAGGACATGCGGCCGTCAAAGGACATCTGCGCGCCGTCGCGGGCGGGGTCGATCTGCGAAGTCATTGTTTCTCTCCGGTTGATAATAGGGGCAGGCGGTCAGGCCGCGCCCCTCCGGTTCAGCACCGAGAGATTGCCGAGGCGCCGCCACAGGCAAACCCAGCCCGCCGGACGGCAGAGCGGGGGGCCGGGTCTTTCCGTGAAAGACCCGGTTGCGATTTTTCGACGAAAAATCGGGCGCGGCGCGGGCATCAGGTCACCCGGGCCCGGGTCTTGAATTCGGGCCGGTCCCAGCTGCGCTGTGCCATGATCCCGGCAAGGATCGCCACGGCCTTGTCCACATCGGCCGCGTCGATGAACAGCGGTGTGAAGCCGAAGCGCAGGATATCGGGCGCGCGGAAATCGCCGATCACGCCCTGCGCGATCAGCGCCTGCATGATCGCATAGCCCTCCGGGTGGCGGAACGACACCTGGCTGCCGCGCTGGTCATGCGCGCGCGGCGTCGCCAGCACCAGATCGGGGCAGGTGGCCTCGACCCCTGTGATGAAACGGTCAGTCAGCGCCAGCGAGGCGGCGCGGATATCGGCCATCTCCACCTGGTCCCAGATGTCGAGCGAGGCTTCGAGCGCGGCCAGTTGCAGGATCGGCGGGGTGCCGACGCGCATCCGCTCCACCCCGTCATGCGGGCGATAGTCGAGATCGAAGGCAAAGGGCGCCTCATGCCCCAACCAGCCCGAAAGCGCCGGGCGGGCGCGGTCGGCATGGCGGGGGGCGACATAGATGAAGGCCGGCCCGCCGGGGCCGGAATTGAGGTATTTGTAGCTGCACCCGACGGCGAAATCGGCGCCCCCCGCCGCGACCTCCACCGGCAGGGCGCCGGCGCTATGGGCCAGATCCCAGACCGTCAGCGCGCCGACCGCATGGGCGCGCGCCGTCAGCGCCCCCATGTCATGCCGCCGGCCGGTGCGGTAATCGACCTCGGTGATCATCATCACCGCCACGCTGTCATCCAGCGCCGCCATCACATCCTCGGGCGCCACGGTCTTCAGCCGGTAATCGGGGCCGAGCGTGCGGCACAGCCCCTGCGCGATATAGAGATCCGAGGGGAAATTGCCGGTATCGGACAAGATGACCTTGCGACCGGGCACCATTTCCAGTGCCGAGGCCAGTGCCTGATAGACCTTGATCGACAGCGTGTCGCCCATCACGACACTGCCTTTTTCGGCGCCGATAAGCCGGCCGATCCGGTCGCCGATGCGGGCCGGCATCTCCATCCAGCCGGCGCGGTTCCAGCCGGTGATCAGCATCTGGCCCCATTCCTCGGTCACGGTGCGGGCGAGGCGGGCGGCGGTGGCGCGGGGCAGCGGACCCAGCGAATTGCCATCAAGATAGATCACCCCTTCGGGCAGATCGAAAAGATGACGGGTCTGGCTGAAATCGGTGGTCATCAGGCACTCCTCCATCGGCGCTACCCTGCGCCGGGGGCGGCGCCACCGCAAGGGCCGATGGCCCCTATAGGGCGGAAGTCAATCATCTTCCGTGAATTATGACGCAACGTCGTTTCAAGGTTGCAAACCATCGCCCTGCGGAGAATATGCCCGGGGTCGCGTCGATGCCGCTTGGGGCGGACGAGACCGGCGAAAACGGACGCTGCGGCAATATTGCTGCATGGCAGAAAGTAGGATTTGAAACTTTGTTGCGCGCCAGCTAGGGTTTCGGCGCGCCTGAGTGCGAACAGGACAGACTGCGCCGCAAGGCGCCTCAGAACGGGGGAGAATCCGTGAAGATCGGGGCACCGAGGGAACTATTCGAGGGCGAGAACCGGGTCGCATTGACCCCGGATTCGGCGCTGCAACTGGCGAAGCTGGGCCATACTTGCGTCGTGGAAAGCGGGGCGGGGCAGAAGGCGGGCTTTTCCGACGCGACCTATGAAAAGGCCGGGGTCGAGGTTGTGCCGACCGCCGCGGCGCTGTTCGAGGCCGCCGATGTGGTGGTCAAGGTCCGTGGGCCGGAACCTTCGGAAGTCGCAATGCTGCGCAAGGGCCAGACCCTGATCAGCTTCTTCTGGCCGGCGCAGAATGCCGAATTGCTGGATGCCGCCAAGGAACGCGGCGCGACCGTCGTCGCCATGGACATGGTGCCGCGCATCAGCCGCGCGCAGAAGATGGACGCGCTGTCGTCCATGGCCAATATCGCGGGCTATCGCGCGGTGATCGAGGCCGGCAACAACTTTGGCCGCTTCTTCACCGGCCAGGTGACGGCGGCGGGCAAGGTGCCCCCCGCCAAGGTGCTGATCGTGGGCGCGGGCGTCGCGGGGCTTGCCGCCATCGGCACCTCGACCAGCCTCGGCGCCATCACCTATGCCTTTGACGTGCGCCCCGAAGTGGCCGAACAAATCGAGAGCATGGGCGCCGAATTCGTCTATCTCGACTTTGCCGAGAACCAGACCGATGGCGCGGCGACCGGCGGCTATGCCGCGCCGTCCAGCCCCGAATTCCGTGAAGCCCAGCTCAAGAAATTCCGCGAACTGGCGCCGGAGATGGATATCGTCATCACCACCGCCCTGATCCCCGGCCGGCCCGCGCCAAAGCTGTGGACCGAGGATATGGTGGCGATGATGAAGCCCGGCTCGGTCATCGTGGACCTTGCGGCCGAACGCGGCGGCAATTGCGACCTGACGGTGCCTGACCAGAAGATCGTGACCGATAATGGCGTGACCATCGTCGGCTATACCGACTTCCCCAGCCGGATGGCGGCGCAGGCCTCCACGCTCTATGCCACCAATATCCGGCACATGCTGACCGATCTGACGCCGAAGAAAGACGGCGTGATTGATCACAACATGGAAGATGACGTGATCCGCGGCGCCACCGTCACCAAGGATGGCGCGATCACCTATCCGCCGCCGCCGCCCAAGGTGCAGGCGATCGCGGTGCAAAAGCCCAAGGAAAAGCCCAAGGAACTGACGCCCGAGGAAAAGCGGGCGCAGGAAATGGCGGCCTTCAAGGCGCAGACACGCAATCAGGTGGCGCTGCTGGCCATTGGCGGCGGGCTGCTGCTGGCGGCGGGTCTGGTCGCGCCGGCCAGCTTCATGTCGCATTTCATCGTCTTCGTGCTGTCCTGCTTTGTCGGCTTCCAGGTGATCTGGAACGTCTCGCACAGCCTGCACACGCCGCTGATGGCGATCACCAACGCGATCTCGTCGATCATCATCCTGGGCGCGCTGTTGCAGATCGGCTCGGGCAATGTGCTGGTCATCATCCTGGCCGCGCTGTCGGTGCTGATGGCGGGCGTCAACATCTTCGGTGGCTTCATGGTCACGCGGCGCATGCTCGCCATGTTCCAGAAGTCGTAAGGGAGGGGGAACCATGGAAATCGGGTTCACCACGGCCGCCTATGTCGTTGCGGCGGTTCTGTTCATCCTGTCGCTGGGCGGCCTTTCGGGGCAGGAAAGCGCCAAGCGCGCCGTCTGGTATGGCATTGTCGGCATGGGCCTTGCGGTTGCGGCCACGCTGGCCGGGCCCGGCGCGGGCCTTTGGGTGCTGTCGCTGGTGCTGATCGCGGTCGGCGGCGCGGCGGGCTGGGTCGTCGCACAGCGCGTGCAGATGACCGAAATGCCGCAGCTTGTGGCGGCGATGCACAGCCTTGTCGGCCTCGCGGCCGTCTTCATCGGCTTCAACACCCATATCGAGGTCGCCCGCGTCGCCGGCATGGCCGATGAGGCGCGCTCCGCGCTGACCGGCTTTGCCGCGGTGGTGGCGCACAAGACCCCGGTCGAGATCTCCATCCTGCGGGTGGAAACCTTCCTGGGCGTGTTCATCGGGGCCGTCACCTTCACCGGCTCGGTCATCGCCTTCGGCAAGCTGGCCGGCAAGGTGGATGGCAAGGCCAAGAAGCTGCCGGGCGGCCATGTGCTGAATGCGGGCGCGGCGCTGATCTCGGTCCTGCTGCTGCTGGTCTATATCAATTCCGGCTCCAGCATGGCGCTGCTGGTGATGACGCTGGCCGCGCTGTTCATCGGCTATCACCTGATCATGGGCATCGGCGGCGCCGACATGCCGGTGGTGGTGTCGATGCTCAACAGCTATTCCGGCTGGGCGGCGGCGGCGATCGGCTTTTCGCTGTCGAACGATCTGCTGATCGTCACCGGCGCGCTGGTCGGTTCCTCGGGTGCGATCCTGAGCTACATCATGTGCAAGGCGATGAACCGGTCCTTCGTTTCGGTCATCCTGGGCGGCTTTGGCGGCACCACCGGCCCGGCGATGGAAGTCACCGGCGAACAGATCGCCATCGACGCCGAAGGCGTGGCGGCGGCGCTGAACGATGCCGACAGCGTCATCATCATCCCCGGTTATGGCATGGCGGTGGCGCAGGCGCAGCAATCGGTGTCGGAACTGACCCGCAAGCTGCGCGCCAAGGGCAAGAATGTGCGCTTTGCCATTCACCCGGTCGCCGGGCGTCTGCCGGGGCATATGAACGTGCTGCTGGCCGAGGCGAAAGTGCCCTATGACATCGTGCTGGAGATGGACGAGATCAACGAGGACTTCCCCGAAACGGATGTGGCGATCGTGATCGGCTCGAACGACATCGTGAACCCGGCAGCGCAGGAAGACCCCAACAGCCCGATCGCCGGCATGCCGGTCCTGGAATGCTGGAAGGCGAAACAGGTCTTCGTGTCGAAACGCGGCCAAGGCACCGGCTATTCCGGCATCGAGAACCCGCTGTTCTACAAGGACAATACCCGGATGTTCTATGGCGACGCCAAGAAGTCGATCGACGCCCTGCTGCCGATGATCGAATAAGCGCGATTTTTCGCCGAAAAATCGGGGCTCCGGGGAAACCCGGGGCCCTTTTTCTTGTGGCAGAAAAGCAAGTATTCCGCCGCATACGCGCCCGGGCGCGATTTTGCCGCGCGCCGCGCGTTTGCGCCGCTATGGTCCGGGCCAGACCGACCCAACACGACCCGATCCATGCCCAACGATTTCCTGCCCGACCACCCCTCGCGCTATGCGCTTGTCAACGAATTGCATGCCCGCCCCTTTCCGGTGCTGCGCGTGCCCTGCCTCGCTGCCTATATCGCGATCAAGGAGCCGGAATCGGCCCATAACCGCGACCGCGCCGCCGATCGCGCGCATCTTCTGGCGCTGCTCGACCGGCACGGATCGGCCCATCCCCAGCCGGGCGCCACGCATTTCTCGGGCGAGATCGGCCGCGCCGGGCTGAAATGGGAAAGCCATACCGAATTCGTGACCTATTCGGCCTTTACCCCCGGCCTGACGCCGCGCGCCTTTGACCCCGCCGAGGCCGAGGTCTTTCCCGCCGACTGGCTGGCGGCGGCGCCGGGGCGGCGGCTGGTTTCGGTGCTGATCCGGGTGGAGCCGATGCCCCCCAGCCACGCCGAGGCGCTGGCCAAGCTGGATGACTGGTTCGTCGCCGAAAGCCTTGCCTTGTCCGAGGTGGTGGATGGCGCGGCGATCATCGCCGGCGATTTCCGCATCGACGCGGGCGGGCATATGCGCTTTGCCGTCTTTGTGCGTGACGGCGTGGGCGAGCGCCGGGTGGGCCGCATCGTGCAGCGGCTCTGCGAGGTGGAGACCTATCGCGCCATGTCCATGCTGGGCCTGTCGCGCGCGCGCGAACTTTCCGGCCGGTTGAACGCGCTGGACCCCCGGCTGTCGGCGCTGGTCGCCGCGCTGGATACGCGCGACCGGTCGCCCGAAGCCCTGCTGGAAGATCTGCTCGACATCTCGGCCGAACTGGAGGCGCTGTCGGCGCGGTTCACCTTTCGCTTCGGCGCGACGGCGGCCTATGAGGCAATCGTGAGCCAGCGCGTCTCGGTCATGCGCGAGGAACGGATCGACGGGCGCCAGACCTTCGGCGAATTCATGATGCGGCGCTATGATCCGGCGATGCGCACGGTGAAATCCACCGAGGAGCGGCTGAAGGCGATGACCGAACGCGCCGCCCGCGCGGCCGAGCTGTTGCGCACCCGCGTCGATGTGGAGCGCAGCGCCCAGAACCAGCGGCTGCTGGAAAGCATGGACCGCCGCGCCGATCTGCAACTGCGCCTGCAACATACGGTGGAGGGACTGTCGGTCGTGGCGATCAGCTATTACGCGGTCAGCCTTGCCGCCTATGCCGCCTATCCGCTGGGCAAGGCGGCGGGCCTGTCGAAAGAGATGCTGACGGCGGCGCTGGTCCTGCCGGTGATCGGCGGGGTCTGGCTGATGATCCGCCGCATCCGCCGGGCGATGCACTGAGCCCGGGGCCGGGCAGGGGGGCTGTCTGCCCCCCACCGGGCCTTCGGCCCGCCCCCCGAGGATATTTGGGAACAGATGAGGGGGCTTCATCTGTTCATAAGTATCCCGCGGGGGGAGGCCCTGAAAGGGCCGGGGGGCGCGAAGCCCCCCGCGCGGTCAACGTCCGCGCACACGCGGGTCGAGCGCATCGCGCAGCCCGTCGCCGATATAGTTGACGCAGAGCACGGTGAGCGAGATGGCGACGCCCGGCCAGACCACGCGGTCGGGATAGGTGCGCATCGCGTCCACACCATCGAACAGCAACCGTCCCCAGGTCGGGAAATCAGGCGGGAAGCCGAGGCCAAGGAAGCTCAGCACGCTTTCGGTGATGATGGCCGAGGCGATGCCCAGGGTGGCGGCGACCAGCACCGGCGACAGCACATTGGGCAGGATATGGCGCAGGATGATGCGCCGCGACGGCGTGCCGATCGACCGGGCGGCCAGCACGAATTCGCGCTCCTTCAGCGCCAGCACCTCGCCCCGGACAATGCGCGAGGCATGCATCCAGCTGGTCACGCCGATCGCCAGCACGATCAGGAGGAACGTGCCCAGCGACGGCCCCAGCACGGCGGCGGCGGCATCGCGGAACAGGAACATCATGACCAGCAGCAGCGGCAGCAGCGGCAGCGCCAGGAACATGTCGGTGAGCCGCATCAGGATGCCGTCCACCTTGCGGAAATAGCCGGCCAGCACCCCGACGGTGGTGCCGATGAAGATCGCCACCAGCATGGCCACGGTAGCGACCGCCAGCGAGATGCGCCCGCCGAACATGATGCGGGCCAGGATGTCACGGCCAAGCTGGTCGGTGCCCAGCGGGTGATCCCAGGTTGGCCCCTTGTTGCGCAGCCGGATCATCTTGACCGGGTCGCTTTCGATGAAATTCGGGTCGATGCGCCAGATCAGCGGCCCGACAACGACGAAAAGCGCGATCAGGATCAGCAGCACCAGCGCGACCATGGCGCCCTTGTGCTGGCGGAACTGGGTCCAGACATCGCGCCATTGGCTGCGCGGGCGCTCGATCTTGACGGCGGCGGGGGGGATGGTGGCGTCAGTCATAGCGGATCCGCGGGTCGAGAATGCCATAGAGGATATCGGCGATCAGGTTGAACAGCACGATCAGCACGGCAAAGATGAAGGTGATGGTCTGGATCACCGGCAGGTCCGAGACATGAATCGCCCCGATCAGCGCGGCGCCGATGCCGTTGATCTTGAAGATCTGCTCGGTCACGATGGCGCCGCCGAACACCGTGGGCAGGCCAAGCGCGATGATCGTGACCACGGGGATCAGCGAATTGCGCAGCACATGTTTCAGAAGCACGGTCTTTTCCGTCATGCCCTTGGCGCGGGCGGTGCGGACGTAATCCTGGTTGAGGTTTTCCAGCACCGAGGCGCGGGTATAGCGGCTGATCTCGGCGGCGTTGAACAACGCCAGCACCGTGACCGGCAGCGCCATCTGCATCGCCATGCGATAGAAGCTGTCCCAGTCGGTGACCCGCAGATTGGTGTCGTAGATCGTCGGGAACCAGCCCATCTTGACCGCGAAGATCAGGATCAGCAGGTTGCCGGTAAAGAAGGTCGGCACCGAAAATCCCATGGTGGAAAAGAAGGTGCCGGCCAGATCGAACCAAGAATATTGCCGATAGGCCGAATAGATGCCGATCGGCAGCGCGATCAGGATACCGATCAGATATGCGGTGCCCATCACGGTCAGGGTCTGGGGCAGGCGTTCGCCGATCAGCTGGAACACCGGCACCTTGGACTGCCAGGAAATGATGCGCTGCGCACCTTGCGCGAAATCGGTGCCCAGCAGGGCGTCGATGCCATAGAGCGGCTCATTCCAGAAGAACTGCTTCATCCACAGGATATAGCGGATATGCACCGGCTTGTCGGCGCCCATGGCGGCCATCATCTTGGCGCGCACCTCGGGCGGCACGGTCAGCGGAATGTCGGACATGGGACTGCCCGGCGCGAAATCGACCATGAAGAAGATCACGGCGGAGATGAGCAGCAAGGTCGGGATTGCCAGCAGCAATCGCCTGAGGGTGAAGGTCAGCATGGGCCCCCGCGCGGTCTTTGGTCTTGTTGTTGATTGCGGTCGGAACGGAATGCGGCGCGGGGCAGAGCCCGCGCCGCACCGTCAGCTTACTTCACGCGGTGCCAGTCGGCCACGTTCCACAGCTCGCTGTCCCACGAGTTCATGATGAACCCGTCCAGGCTGTTCGACTGGGCCGAGAACCGGCCGCGATCGACCAGCGGCAGGATGACGTTGCTGTCCTTGGTCAGCATGTCGTTCAGCTGCTTGACGATGGTGCCGCGCGCCTCGTCGCCCGTGGTGGTCGAGAGCGATTTCAGCAGCGTTTCATAGGCCGGATCGCAGAAGCGGTTGATGTTCTCGCCCTGCCACTGGTTTTCCGGGCCGGGGATCTTGTTGCACAGATACTGGGCCATATAGGGCTCGGCATCGGTGCCGTCGAAGTTGTTGGCATACATTTCGACATCGGCATAGAATTTCTGGAAGGTGTCGGGCGAAGCCGCGTCACCGCCGAAATACACGCCCGGGTCGATGGATTTCAGTTCGACCTCGATGCCGATCTCGTTCCACCAGCCCTTGATCAGCGCCTGGAAATCCTGGCGGACGGCGTTGACCGAGGTCTGATAGAGGATCGAGAACTTCTTGCCGTCCTTGTCGCGGATGCCGTCGCCGTCGCTATCGGTCCAGCCGGCCTCGTCCAGCAGCTTCTTGGCGCCTTCGATATCCTGGGTCAGGCAGCCGGTATTGTCGCTGGCCTGATAGGCCGGGGCGGGCACAAGGTTGCAGGTCGGGCGGCCGGCATTGCCATAGCCCACCTCGACCAGCACATTGCGGTCGATGGCCATGGACAGCGCCTGACGCACCTTCGGATCCGAGAAGATCGGATGGGCGTGTTTCGGCGTGGAGCGTTCGCCTTCGGCGAGGCTCGACGACGGGTCGGTCATGTTGATCTCGATGCGCTCGACCAGGGTGCCGAAGGCATTGACGAACTTGCCCTTGCCGCCGGCCTCCATCTGGGCCTGCTGCTCGGGGTTGATCTGGGTGTTCCAGGCATAGTCGAATTCGCCGGTTTCCATCACGGCCGAGGCCGCGGCCAGCGCGTCGCCGCCGCCCTTGACGGTGACCTTGGCAAAGGCGGGCTTGGCCGGGTCGCGGTAATTCGGGTTGGCCTCCAGCGTGATCACGTCATTGACCTTGAAGTCGGTGACGACGAAGGGGCCGGTGCCGATCGGCTTGGAGTTCTGCTCGGTGCAGGTCGAGGCGGCGGCGCCGAGGCAATTGGCGAATTGCGCCTTTTGCAGGATCGGGGCGGTGGCGCCGGTGAAGGGCTGATAGGGATAGGGCTTGGGCGCCTCGAAGCTGACCTTGATGGTCATCGGGTCGATCGCCTCGACCGATTTCACGCCTTCGTATTTCGCCCCCTGCGCGCAGCCGCCATTCGGGTCGGTGCAATATTGCCAGGTAAAGATCACGTCATCGGCGGTCAGATCGCTGCCATCCGACCACTTGATCCCGTCCTTCAGCTTCCAGGTGATCGAGGTCAGATCGGCGGCCACGCCGCCATTTTCCACCGTCGGGATATCCACGGCCAGACGCGGCACCAGCTTGCCGTCCTGATCGAACGAGGCCAGCGGCTCCAGCACGAGCGAGCCGGCCTCCACATCCTTGGTGCCCGAGGACAGATAGGCGTTCAGCGTCGAAACCGCCTGATAATACAGGATCTTCAGTTCGCCATCGGCGCCGCGTTCGGCATGGGCGGCAGGCGCCAGCGCAAAGGCGGCGGCAGCCCCGAGAAGCAGTGTTTTCATTTTCATTGTTGGATCTCTCCTTGTTGGATCAGCTCGATGGTCTGGCCTGACGCCGCCGGTTGGGTCCGGCATGCGCGGTTAAAGCGGGTTGATCAGGTGGCAGGCGACCTGGCGCCCGGGGGCGGCCTCCTGCAATTTCGGCTCCACCTCGCGGCAGATATCCATCACCTTGGGGCAGCGCGTGCAGAAGTTGCAGCCCTTGGGCGGATTGGCGGGCGAGGGGACATCGCCCTTGAGGATGATGCGCTGTTGCTGCGCCCCCGAAGGATCGGGCTCCGGCACCGCCGACAGCAGCGCCTCGGCATAGGGGTGCAGCGGCTGGGCATAAAGCGCGTCGCGCGGGCTGATCTCGGCGATCTGGCCCAGATACATCACCGCCACGCGGTCGGCGATGTGGCGCACCATGCTCAGGTCATGGCTGATGAACAGATAGGTCAGGCCCAGCCGATCCTGCAATTCCTCCAGCAGGTTCACCACCTGCGCCTGGATCGACACGTCAAGCGCGGCGATCGGTTCGTCGCAGACGATGAATTTCGGGTTCAGCGCCAATGCCCGGGCAATGCCGATGCGCTGCCGCTGCCCGCCGGAAAAGGCATAGGGGTAGCGGTTGGCAAAGGCGCGGTTCAGCCCGACCTGATCCATCAATTCATAGATCCGCGCCAGTTTCTCGTCGCGGCTCAGCGTGGTGTGTTCGTCCAGCGGTTCGCCGATGATATCGGCCACGGTCATGCGCGGGTTGAGGCTGGCCTGCGGATCCTGGAACACCATCTGCATGGTGGGACGCTTGCGCCGCAAGGCCTCTGGCGTCAGGGTGGGGATATCCTCGCCGTCGATGCGCACACTGCCCGCGGTCGGTTCATAAAGCCGCAGCACCGCCCGGCCCACGGTGGATTTGCCGCAACCCGATTCCCCCACCAGGCCCAGCGTCTCGCCCGGCATGATGTGAAAGGACACGTCATCCACCGCCTTCACATCGCCGCTATGGCGCCGCAACAGGCCGGAATAGATCGGGAAATACATCTTCAGGTTCTTGACCTGAACCAGCGGCGCGGTCTCGTCGCGGGCGTCAAGCATGGGCGGCCTCTTGCGGGGCGGGGGCCTGCCAGAAACAGGCGACATCATGCCCTTCGCCCAGGGCGCGGCTGTCGATGCTGTGGCGGGCGGGGTTTTCGGCGCGGCAGCGGTCAAAGGCATGGGCGCAGCGCGGGGCAAAGGGGCAGGCGGCGGGGGCGGCGGTCAGGATCGGCGGCTGGCCCTCGATCGCCTCCAGCCGGGCCTCGCGGGCGCCGTGCAGTTTCGGGATCGTGCGCAGCAGGGCGCGGGTATAGGGGTGCTGCGGCGCGTGGAAGACCTCGCGCACCGGGCCCTGTTCCACGACCTGCCCGCCATACATCACCAGAATCCGGTCGGCGATGCCGGCGATCACGCCAAGGTCATGGGTGATCCAGATGATCGCCATGCCCAGCTTCTGCCGCAACTCCTTGACCAGTTCGAGGATCTGCGCCTGGATCGTCACATCCAGGGCCGTGGTCGGCTCGTCCGCGATCAGCACTTCGGGGTCGCAGGCCAGCGCGATGGCGATCATCACCCGCTGCCGCATCCCGCCGGAAAACTGGTGCGGATAGCTTTTCAGCCGCCGCCGCGCATCGGGGATGCCCACCAGCTCCAGCAGCTCCACCGCGCGTTCGGTCGCGGCGGCCTTGGACATGCCCTTGTGCTTGCGCAGGGGCTCCATGATCTGATTGCCGACATTGAAGACGGGGTTGAGCGAGGTCATCGGATCCTGAAACACGAATCCGATCCGCGCACCGCGCACCCGGCGCAATTCGTCGGGCGTGGCCTTGAGGATATCGACACCCCGCAGCAGAACCTGCCCGCCGCAGACATCGGCCGGCGGCGAGGGAAGCAACCCGATCAGCGACATCATCGTCACCGACTTGCCCGAGCCGCTTTCGCCCACGACGCCCAGCAATTCGCCCTCACGCAGGCTGAAACTCACGTCATTCACCGCATGAACGGCGCCACTTCGGGTGCGGAAGACGGTCTTCAGACCGCGAACCTCAAGCACGGGCTTTGCCCCATCGGGCATCGGCATTACCCCCAAGTTTATGTTTTTGTTGGCCTTTGACGGCTTCTTTCGGGCTCGGTCCTTGACCGGCTGGTCAAGTGTTAGCGGATTTTTCAAAGCCCGCAAGCGGCTTTGGCATTCTGACGGTGGCGGATGGCAGGTTGACTTGGCGGCAGCGCTGCGGGCTTGCACTTCCGCCGTGGCGGGGGCAGGCTCTGCCCGGATTTGATCACAAGCAGGACAAGATGCCGATCCGCCTCACCCCCCGCCAGATCCTCGACCGTCTGGTCGCCTTCCCCTCGGTCAGCCGCGACAGCAACCTGCCGCTCATCGACTGGGTCGAGGCCTATCTGGCCGATTGGGGCGTGCCCGCGACCCGCGTCTATAACGAAGATGGCACCAAGGCCGCCCTTTATGCCAATGCGGGGCCGGCTGTGCCCGGGGGGGTGGTGCTGTCGGGCCATAGCGATGTGGTGCCCGTCGATGGCCAGGCCTGGACCTCCGATCCCTGGACGGTGGTCGAACGCGACGGCAAGCTGTTCGGGCGCGGCACCTGCGACATGAAGGGCTTTGTCGCGCTGGCGCTGGCAGCGGTGCCGCTGGCGCTGGAACGCGGGGTGAAGCGCCCCGTACAGATCGCCATTTCCTATGACGAGGAACTGGGCTGCACCGGCGCGCCGCCGATGATCGCGGCCATGGCCGCCGGCCTGCCCCGCGCCGCCGCGGTGGTGGTGGGCGAGCCGTCGATGATGCGCATGGTCAACGGCCACAAGGGCGGTCACGGCTTCCGCGTGCATGTGACCGGGCACGAGGTGCACAGCTCCATCCTCCATACCGGCGTCAATGCCATCATGGAGGGGGCAAGGCTGATCGACTGGACCAACCGGGTGAATGCCGAAAACCGCGCCCGGCCCGTCACGACCCTGGCCGCGCTGTTCGACCCGCCCTGGACCACCGCCCATGTCGGCACGATCCGGGGCGGCACCGCCGAGAACATCACCGCCAAGACCTGCGATTTCGGTCTCGGCTTCCGCTGCGTGCCGGGCGAAGACCCGCTGGATTGGGTGGCGCGGCTGCGCGCCGAGGCGGACCGCATCGCCACCGGGATGCGCGCGATTCATCCCGAGGCGGGTATCGAGTTGGAGGAAGTCTTCTATGTGCCGCCCCTGGTGCCCGAATCCGAGGGCGCGGCCGAGGCCCTTGTGCGCCGCCTGACCGGCGACAACGCGACCGGGGTCGTAAGCTACGGCACCGAGGCGGGGCAATTCCAGGCCGAGGGCTATTCCGCCGTGGTCTGCGGCCCGGGCGACATCGCCCAGGCCCATCAGCCCGACGAATGGCTGTCGGTCGCGCAGTTCGAGGCGGGCTGGCGATTCATGCAGGCGCTGGTAGAGGATCTGGCGCGGTGATGGCCTTTCCGATCTCGGCCACAGGCCCGATCCGCTTTGCCGCGCCGCTGCCGGCGGCCTGCGACGTGGTGGTGATCGGCGGCGGGGTGGCGGGGGTAATGACCGCCTGGCATCTGGCCGGGCAGGGCTGCCGGGTGGTCCTGTGCGAAAAGGGCCGCATCGCGGGCGAACAATCCAGCCGCAACTGGGGCTGGATCCGCCAGCAGGGCCGCGATTTCGCGGAATTGCCGATCATGATGGAAAGCCTGTCGATCTGGAAAGGTCTGGCGCGCGATCTGGGCGCGGGCCTGGGCTTTCGGCAGGAAGGCGTGATGTATCTGGCCCGGACCGAGGCGGAACTGGCCGGCTATGAGGCCTGGCGGACCGAGGCGCGCGGGCATGGGTTGGACAGCCAAATGATTGCCGGCGCCGCGCTGGCCGCGCGATTGCCGGGCGCGGCCGCGCCCTGGACCGGCGCGCTGTTCACCCCCTCGGACGCGCGGGCAGAACCCTGGGTCGCGGTGCCGCTGCTGGCGGCCCATGCCGTCGAACGCGGCGCGATCCTGCGCGAGCAATGCGCGGTGCGCGGCCTTGATATCGTGGCGGGAAGGGTCGCCGGGGTGATCACCGAACAGGGCCGCATCGCCTGTGATCAGGTCGTGCTGGCGGGCGGGGCCTGGTCGTCGCTGCTGGCGCGGCGACATGGCGTGGCGCTGCCGCAGCTTTCGGTGCGCGCCACCGTCATGGCGACCGAACCGATGCCCGAGATCTTTGCCGGCAATGCATTGGACAGCCGGCTGGCGTTTCGGCGCCGCGCCGATGGCGGCTATACGCTGGCGCCCGGATCGGGGCATGATGTCTATATCGGCCCGGATGCCTTTCGCAACTTCGGCGTCTACCGCACTGTTTTGAAACACGATTTCCTGTCAGCCCGATATCAGCCCGCCGCCCCCCGCGGCTTTCCCGATGCCTGGGGCACGCCGCGCCGCTGGGCCCTGGACGCCCCTTCGCCCTTTGAGGCGATGCGGGTGCTGAACCCGGCCCCCTCGGCCCGGCGCCTTGAGCGGTTGCGCGCAGCCTTTGCGGCGACCTTTCCCGCGCTTGGCCTGCCGGCGGTCAAAGCCGCCTGGGCCGGCATGATCGACACGATGCCCGATGTGGTGCCGGTGATCGACCGCGTGGCGGCACTGCCCGGGCTGATCGTGGCGACGGGTCTGAGCGGCCATGGCTTTGGCATCGGCCCGGGCATCGGCCGGGTGGTCGCGGACCTCACGCTGGGCCGCGCCCTCGGCCATGACCTGCACCGCTTTCGCCTGTCGCGTTTTACCGACGGATCAAAAATCACCCCCGGCCCGTCGCTTTAGGCCGCGACAGACCGCCCCCCGCGCCCCAGACTGCGGCGCGACCGAACCGAGGAGATGGACATGGCCCCCCGCAACCGCTTTGCCGAATTGCTGCCCGAGATCACCGCCTGGCGGCGCGATTTCCACGAGAACCCGGAACTGCTGTTCGAGGTCCACCGCACCGCCGCCAAGGTGGCCGAGCTGCTGCGCGGCTTTGGCTGCGACGAGGTGGTCGAGGGGATCGGGCGCACCGGCGTCGTGGGCGTGATCAAGGGCAAGACCGACCGGTCGGGCCGCGTGATCGGCTTGCGCGCCGATATGGACGCGCTGCCGATCATCGAAAAGACCGGGCTGGACTATGCCTCGAAAACCCCGGGCAAGATGCATGCCTGCGGCCATGACGGCCATACCGCCATGCTTCTGGGGGCCGCGAAATACCTGGCCGAGACGCGGAATTTCGACGGCACGACCGTGGTGATCTTTCAACCCGCCGAAGAAGGCGGCGGCGGCGGGCGCGAGATGGTGGCCGATGGCATGATGGATCGCTGGGGCATCCAGGAGGTCTATGGCATGCACAACATGCCCGGCATCCCGGTCGGCCAGTTCGCCATTCGTCCCGGCGCCATCATGGCCGCCGCCGACCAGTTCGAGATCGAGGTGACCGGCAAGGGCGGCCATGCCGCCAAGCCGCATGAATGCGTCGATACCACCGTGGTCGCCGCCCATATCATCGTCGCGGCGCAGACCATCGCCAGCCGCACGGTGGATCCGCTGAAACAGGTTGTCGTGTCGATCTGCACGGTGGCCACCGATTCCACCGCCCATAACGTCATCCCGCAGGTGGTGAAGATGAAGGGCACCGTGCGCACCATGGATCCGGCGGTGCAGGATCAGGTGGAGCAGCGCCTGAAAGAGATCGTGGAGGGCACGGCGCTGGCGCTTGGCGCCCGGGCGGTGCTGGATTACCACCGCGGCTATCCGGTGACGATCAATGCCGAGGCCGAGACCGCCCATGCGGTCGAGGTGGCGCGCGCCGTCTCGGGTCAGGTCGATGAGGCGACCCCGCCGCTGATGGGGGCCGAGGATTTCAGCTATATGCTCAACGCCCGGCCCGGCGCCTATATCTTTCTGGGCAATGGCGATACGGCCATGGTGCATCACCCCGAATACAATTTCGACGACAACGCGATCCCCTTCGGGGCGAGCTGGTATGTCGGCATGGCCGAAGCGCGAATGCCGGCCTGAGCGAAGCGCCGGCAATCCGTTCGGCGGCCTCTTGCGCGGCGCGCCTGCGGCGCAAGCCATTCCCCCCGTCCGGGCCCTTCGGCCCGGGCGGGGCCCCCGCCGCGCGCGGGGCGCGCGCGGTCGGGTCAGCCGTCCTCGGACGGGTCGAAATGGCCGTGGCTGGTCTTGTCCCACCAGAAGGGTTTGCGCACCAGTTCCCACGCCGCCTTGTAGGAGGCGAGCGCGCCCAGCGGAAAGTAGAAATGCAGCATCACCGACCAGAGCGGCGACAGCCGGTTGGGCGTGAGCCGCATCGCCGCGATGGTGATCGCGATCAGCAGCCCTTCGGTGAACAGGAAAAGCCCGGTCAGACCGGCATATAGCCCGGGTGGCAGGGTTTCGGCCACCGGATGCGGCAGGCCCAGCGGCACGAGCCAGAAGCTCCATAACACCGGGGTCAGCACATATTGCGAGATCGAGGTGAGGAACAGCACCTGAAACCCGGCGAATTGCCACCAGCCCAGTTGCCGCAGCAGCAGAGCCGGGCGGCGCATATGCACCCCATAGGTCATCATATAGCCCTTGAGCCAGCGCGAGCGTTGCTTGATCCAGGGCAGGGCGCGGCAATTGGCCTCTTCGAAGGTGGTGGTGTTGACCAGTTCGGTGCGATAGCCGTGCCGGGCCAGACGCATGCCCAGATCGGCATCTTCGGTGACGTTATGGGCATCCCAAGCGCCCAGCTCCTCCAGCACGTTGCGACGGAAGAACAGCGTCGTGCCGCCCAGCGGCACCGGCAGGCCCAGCCGGGCCAGGCCGGGCAGCAGCACGCGGAACCAAGTGGCATATTCCATGGTGAAGCAGCGGCTGAGCCAGTTGGTGCGCGGATTGTAGAAATCCAGCACGCCTTGCAGGCAGGCGACCTCGGGGCCGCAGCGCAGGAACCGCGCGGCGATCTTGCGGATCTGGTCGGGTTCGGGGGCGTCTTCGGCGTCATAGATGCCGATGATCGAGCCGCGGCACAGGTTCAGCGCATGATTAAGCGCCCGCGGCTTGGTGCGGATGCTACCATCGGGGACCACGACGATGCGCATCCAGTTCGGTAGCGCGGCCCGGCGCAGCGCGCGGCGGGTCACCTGGTCATCCTCCTCGACCACCAGCAGGCAATCCAGCCTTTCGCGCGGATAATCCAGCCGCGACAGGCGCCGCACCAGCCGCGCGGCAATGTCGCCCTCATTATACAGCGCGACCATGACCGAGACGGTGGGCAGGATGTCGCTGTCGCGCAGCGGCGGGTCGGGGCTGCGCCGATGCAGGGCGGCAAAGATCGCGGCGGTGCGCATCGCGGTGGCGAGCAACAGCGTGAAGGCCGCCCAGAAGGACAGCAGCCAGACCAGGCTGGCCGGGGCCAGCACCGCCCAGGCCAGCAGCAGCGCCGCCACCGCCCGCACCGCCGCCAGATGCGATGCTTGGCCCCAGCCCCGGCAACTTTCGCTGTCGGGCACCCGGCTGATCGCGCGCTGGTCGAGATGCCGGCCCCGCAGCGCCAGCAGGGCTTCCTCCAGCCGCGGGGCGGAGGTCAGCGCCATGGCGACCGGACCGAACAGCGCGGTCAGGCGCGGGCGCTCGCGTTCGAAATCTTCGGGGAAGGGGGTGGCGATCAGGGTCAGCCCGCCGGCCATACGCCAGGGCAGCAGCCCCGCGCGCAGGCATTCGACGGCGCCCAGCCGGTCGATCAGCCGCGGATCGGGGGCGATGGCGTCGAGATCGGCATGGGCCAGCCCCCAATGCCGCGCGAGGGTCTGACCCAGACGTGCCTCGCTGATCAGGCCGCGGCTGAGCAGGATATCGGCCAGCCGTCCGCCGACCTGGGCATGTAGCGCCAGCGCCTGCACCATGTCATCGGGCGCCACCACACCTTCGCGCAGCAAAAGCAGGCCCAGCGTTTCGGAATCCGGGCCTTGTTGCCGGCGCGGCCTGGCCACCAGCTCCAACCGCCGCGCCCTTGGGGCGGGGGCGTCCTGCGGGGGCCGGGGCAGCGGGACAAGGCTCATCTCGGGACAGGCTCCGTTTTCAGGAGCCTGACGCGAGAAAGGTTAAGGTATGGTTAACCCCACTCCGGTAGCGGCCCGGCGGATCAGCCGGCGCGACGCGCGCGCATCGCCTCGGCGAAGCGCTCGAACAGGTAGAAGCTGTCCTGCGGGCCGGGGCTGGCCTCGGGGTGATGCTGGACCGAGAAGACCGGCTTGCCCTCGACCGCGATGCCGCAATTGGTGCCGTCGAACAGCGAGACATGGGTTTCCACCACGCCGGCCGGCAGGGTCTGCGCGTCCACGGTAAAACCGTGGTTCATCGAGGTGATCTCCACCTTGCCGGTGCCGACCTCCTTGACCGGATGGTTGGCGCCGTGATGGCCGTGGCCCATCTTGACCGTCTGCGCGCCAAGCGCGAGCGCGAGCATCTGGTGGCCAAGGCAGATGCCAAAGACCGGCAGGTCGCGCTTCAGCACCTCCTGGATCATCGGCACGGCATAGCTGCCGGTCGCGGCCGGGTCGCCGGGGCCGTTCGACAGGAACACGCCCTCGGGGTCATGGGCCAGCACCTCTTCGGCGGTGGCGGTGGCGGGCAGGACCGTCACCTCGCAGCCGGCCGAGGCGAGGCAGCGCAGGATGTTGCGCTTGGCGCCGTAATCCACGGCGACCACACGCAGGCCCGGGCCTTCGCGGCGGCTGTAGCCTTCGGGCCAGGCCCAACGCATCTCATCCCAGCGATAGCTTTGCGCGCAGGTCACGTCCTTGGCCAGATCGAGCCCGACGAGGCCCTGCCAGGCGCGGGCCTTGGCCACCAGCGCCTCGATGTCGAATTTGCCTTCGGGATCAAAGGCCAGCGCCACATGCGGCGCGCCCTGTTGCCGGATCGCGCGGGTCAGGCGGCGGGTGTCGATGCCGCCGATGCCGATGCGCCCCTTGGCCGCCATCCAGGCTTGCAGATCCGAGGTGGCGCGCCAGTTCGACGGCTCGGTCGGATCCCATTTCACCACCATGCCGGCCGCGACCGGCTCGGTCGTTTCGTCATCCTCGGCGGTGACGCCGGTATTGCCGATATGCGGGAAGGTGAAGGTGACGATCTGCCCGGCATAAGAGGGATCGGTCATGATTTCCTGATAGCCGGTCATCGCGGTGTTGAACACCAGTTCTGCCACCGTTTCACCCACGGCGCCAAAACCCTTGCCGTAGAAGATCGTGCCGTCTGCGAGGGCGAGGCAGGCGGTGGGGACTTGCGTCTGGGGCATGGCGACTCTCCGGATAAACGGGGGGAAACTACGGTCATGGCCCCGGGGGGTCAAGCGGAATGCGACCTGTCGGAGGGCAAAAATGTTGTATAATAAAATCAATAAGTTACGCATTATTGCAACCATTGTGTTACAAAGCGTGAGCGGATAGGATGGGGCTTCCCGAAACAGGCCAACGGAGTTTCCATGAGCTTGCGCGACCAGCTTCAGACCACGCTGAAAGAAGCGATGAAGGCCAAGGAGGCCGACCGTCTTTCGGCGCTGCGCCTGATCAATGCCGCCATCAAGGACCGCGAGATTGCCGTGCGCGCCGAGGGCGGCGAGGTGGATGATGCCGCGATCCTGGCCATTCTGGGCAAGATGGTGAAGCAGCGCCAGGAAAGCGCCCGCGCCTATGAAGAGGGCGGCCGGCTGGAACTGGCGGAAAAGGAACTGGCCGAAATCAAGGTGATCTCGGAATTCCTGCCCAAGCAGCTGAGCGCCGATGAGGTCTCTGCCGCCATTCAGGCCGCGATTGCCGAGGCGGGTGCCACCAGCATCCGCGACATGGGCAAGGTCATGGCGGTGCTGAAGGGCAAATATACCGGCCAGATGGATTTCGGCGCCGTCGGCCCGACCGTGAAAGACATGCTGGCCTGACCGGGCCGGATGGAAGGCGCCCCCGGTTCAGCCGGGGCGCCCGCGCCGCGCGGCAAGGCGGGCGCGCAGCTCTGCCTCCAGGCTCTGCCGTTCCTCGGGGGTGAGAAAGGCGCCGATCTCCACCACGCGCGGGCCCCCTTCCAGCGTCAGATAGTCAGGCACCGGGCCGCCCTGGCCATGGCGTGTCACGCGCACCCAATAGGGGTTCGCCTCCCATTGGCGGCGCTGGCGCCCCGGGCCGCTGCGCGTCAGGGTGATGCGCGCCTCGGTCAGCACCAGTTCCTCCAGGATGGCGCCGTCACGATAGGATCGCTCCAGCGCCCACCAGATTGCGGCGATGGCGGCGACCAGAAAGGGCAGCAAGGCCCAGAGGACCGGCGAGCCGATCACCGCCAGCAGCGGCACCGCGATCAGCGCCGCCGTGCCGCCGACAAACCACACGAAACCGCGCCTCGGCAGCGACCGATAGGGCCACAGATGCAGCCGGTCGCCGTCGGGCGCCGAGGGAAGCCATTCATAGGGCATGTCCCCTTTCTAGCGCGGTTTTCCGCCGGGAAAAGGCCCTGATTGCGCCGGGTTCCGCGCATTGAATGGCGCGGTCAGACCTCTGCCCCGCAAGGCCCCGACCTTGGTCCGAAGCCGGGACGCGCCAATTGCGCTAGGCATGATGCGGCAAGGGCCCGGCCTGGGCCCGATAACAGGAGACAGAGAGATGAGCAGCTCCGACGACCGCTACAAGTTCACCTTCGACGCCAATGGCGTGGCCACCGCGGCCTGGGAATGGGACGACGGCGCCTTTGAACGCGACCAGATCGACAGTGACGAAAGCTTTACCCTCTATGGCGACGCGGTGCTGCATCGCGAACATTCCGGCGTCGATGCCGAATGGGCGGTGCTGGTGCAGGTGCCGGGCAGCGATGTCTGGCACGAGGTCGCCGATGGGCATGGCGTGCTGGAACCGGCCGATATTCCCGGTGTGCTGGCGGGCCTGGGCGGCAGTGCGGGCGATGATGACCGGATCGAGGAGGGCGATGTCTACCGCATCACCTTCAACGCCGATGGCAGCGTCGCGCAGATCTTCGAACAGAAGGACGATGGCCGCGAGGAGCGCGAATATATCTCGCGCGATGAAACCTATACCGTGGTCGGGGATCATGTCGTCAAGGTCGAGGCCGATGACGACGGCCCGGAATGGGAGATCTATGCCCAACTGACCGGCACAGATCTCTGGGTCGAGGTGGCCGATGGCCATGGCGCGCTGACCCTGACCGAGGCCGGCGTCGCGGCCGCCATTGCGGCCGAGGATGGCCGCGCCGACAGCCAGGACGACGATGACGAATATCGCGGCGGACGGGACGATGACCGGTTCAGCGGCGGCTTCGACGACGATGGCGACGATTGCTATCGTGGCGGCGCGGGCGATGACGACGTGGTCTTTGCCGGGCGGTCCGGGGTGCGGGTCGATCTGTCCCATACCGGCGCGCAGAATACCGGGCACGGCAATGACCGCTTTATCAGCATCGAGGATCTGACCGGCGCGGCCGGCGATGACCGGCTGTCGGGCAATGCCGGCAGCAACGATCTGCGCGGGCGCGGCGGCGATGACCGCCTGACTGGCCGGCGCGGCGCCGATGATCTGGGCGGCGGTGCGGGCGATGACACGCTGATTGGCGGGCAGGGCGCGGACGACCTGACCGGTGGGCGCGGGGCCGATGTGTTCCGCTTCCGCGCGGCCAGCGAGATGCGCGGCGACGAGATCAGCGATTTCCATCGCGGCGAGGATCATCTGTCGTTCCGGGGCCTCGGGGTGGATTTCATCGCGCGGCGGGCGTTTTCCGGCGAGGGCGAGGCGGAGCTGCGCTTTACCCGCGATGCCGATGGCGTGAACCTCTTGCTGGACCGTGACGGCGACGGCACCGCCGATGCCCGGCTGGAACTGCACGGGCTGAGCGGCCTCGGGCTGGGGGATTTGATCCTGTAAGCCGCCATTCGGCACTAACGGTTGCAAGCCCCGGCATTCGCCGGGGCTTTTTTCGACAGAAGTCCCGCGCGTGGGCGTATCGTGGTTCTGGTTCGTTGCACGAGGTTTCCATGCTGTCCCGCCGTCATCTTCTGACCTCCGCCGCCGCGCTTGCGCTGAGCGGCGCCCTTGCCCCCGCCGTGCAGGCACAGGAGGGTGGGCCGCCGCCGCCGCCGGCCAATGCGGTGCTGAAGGGGGCGGTCGCGGTGACGCGGGTGTTCGGCGACGGGCCGCGCCTGATCGCGGTTGCGCTGGCTTATGACCGGCCGATCGCGGCCAAGAGCGTGGGCCTTGCGGGATTCGCGGTTGCGGGGCGCACCGTCACGCGCGCTTATGCCGCGCTCTCTTCGGCCCCGGCGCCGGTGCCGGCGGATGGCAACTTTGTCATCATCGAACTTTCCGAAGACGATGACGCGGCCCGGCTGGTGGCGATGAATGGGCGCGAGGCCCGGCGCCTCCTGCCCGTTGCGCGCGTGACTGCCACCCCTGCGATGCAGGCGGTCGAGGGCAGCGCCGTGCCACCGCTTGCCCTGCCGGTCGAGACGACGATCATCCGCAATCTGGTGATCGACGATTTCCGGCAACTCAGCTTCACCGATCCGGGCACGGGGCTGACGCTGGCCTATAATCTGTATGTTCCGGCGGATTACGATCCGGCCCGGCGCTATCCGCTGGTGCTGTTCATGCATGATGCCGGGGTCACCAGCCCGGTGGCGGATAATACGCTGTTTCAGGGCCTGGGTGCCGTGGCCTTTGCCGATCCGGCCGATCAGGCGCGCCATCCGGCCTTTGTGCTGGCGCCGCAATATGACGCGCAGATTGCCAATGACCAGTCGCAGACCACGCCGCATATGGAGGCGACGATTGCGCTGGTTCAGGCCCTGGTGGCGCAATACGGGCTGGATCGCACGCGGCTTTACGCGACCGGCCAGTCGGGCGGCGGCATGACCGCGATCGCGATGAACCTGAAATATCCCGACCTGTTCGCGGCCAGCCTGCTGGTGGCCTGCCAATGGGATGCCACGCTTTGCGCGCCGCTGGCGGGCAAGAAGCTCTGGGTCGTGGTGGCCGAAGGCGATACCAAGGCCTTCCCCGGCCAGACCGCCATCATGGAGGTGATCGAGGCCGCCGGCACCCCGGTAGCCCGCGCGACCTGGGATGGCAGCGCCAGCCCCGAAAGCCTTGCCAAAGCCGTCGCCGCGCAAGAGGCCGAGGGGCGGCAGATCAACTTCACCGCCTTTGCCCGGAATACGGTGGCGCTGCCCGGCCAGACCGGCGGCGCGGTCGATCATCTGGGCACCTGGCGCATCGCCTATGGCATTTCCGGCCTGCGCGACTGGCTCTTGCGTCAGACGCTCTGACCCCTCCGCCCAAAGCAAAAGGCCCCGGCGGTGCCGGGGCCTTTCCTGTTTCGGGGGGCGCCTTAGTGGGCGTGGCCCTTGTCCCAGTCCTCACGCTTGGGCAGCTGCTCGAACGTATGTTCGGGCGGCGGCGAGGGCAGGGTCCATTCCAGCGTGTCGGCATATTCGTTCCAGTAGTTCTTTTCGGTCACGCGCTTGCCGAAGAACAGGCTGTAGAACACGATGCCGATGAAGAACACGAAGGATGCGAAGGCCAGGAAGGCGCCGATCGACGAGATCTTGTTCCAGTAGGCGAAGGCCTCCGGATAGTCGATATAGCGGCGCGGCATGCCCTGACGGCCCAGGAAGTGCTGCGGGAAGAAGGTCAGGTTCGCGCCGATGAAGAACAGCGCGAAATGCAGCTTGCCCGCCCATTCCGGGTAGTGCCGGCCCGACATCTTGCCGAACCAGAAGTAGATCCCGGCGAAGATGCAGAAGGCAGCGCCCAGCGACATGGTGTAGTGGAAGTGCGCCACGACGTAATAGGTGTCGTGATAGGCGCGGTCGATGCCGGCCTGGCTCAGCACGATGCCGGTCACGCCGCCCACGGTGAACAGGAACAGGAAGCCCAAGGCGAACAGCATCGGCGTCTTGAACTCGATCGAGCCGCCCCACATGGTCGCGATCCAGGAGAAGATCTTGATGCCGGTCGGCACCGCGATCACCATGGTGGCGGTCATGAAATAGGCCTGCTGGGTCAGCGACATGCCGACGGTATACATGTGGTGCGCCCAGACGACGAAGCCCAGAACACCGATCCCGACCATCGCATAGACCATCGGCAGATAGCCGAAGATCGGCTTGCGCGAGAAGGTGGCGATCACCTGCGATGCGATGCCAAAGCCCGGCACGATCACGATATACACTTCCGGGTGGCCGAAGAACCACAGGATGTGCTGATACAGGATCGGGTCACCGCCGCCCGAGGGCGAGAAGAAGGTGGTGCCGAAATTGCGGTCGGTCAGCAGCATGGTGATGGCGCCGGCCAGCACGGGCAGCGACAGCAGGATCAGCCAGGCGGTGACGAAGACCGACCAGGCGAACAGCGGCACCTTGTGCATGGTCATGCCGGGGGCACGCATGTTCAGGAAGGTGGTGATGATGTTGATCGCGCCCAGGATCGACGAGGCACCCGACAGGTGCACGGCGAAGATCGCGAGGTCCATCGCATAGCCGGCCTCGGTGGTCGAGAGCGGCGGATACAGAACCCAGCCCACGCCCGCGCCGGCCTGGTCATTGCCGCCCGGCGAGAAGACCGAGGCCACCGCCAGCGAGGTGCCGGCGACATAGAGCCAGAAGGACAGGTTGTTCATGCGCGGGAAGGCCATGTCCGGCGCGCCGATCTGGAGCGGCATGAAATAGTTGCCAAAGCCCCCGAACAGCGCCGGAATGACGACGAAGAACATCATCAGCACGCCATGCGCGGTGATCGAGACGTTCCAGAGATGCCCGTTCGGGGTGCAGGTCTGCGCCGCATCGGCAAACAGCCGCGCGCCTTCAAGGCACATGTGCTGCACGCCCGGTTCCATCAGTTCCAGTCGCATGAAGACGGTGAACAGCACCGACAACAGGCCCGTGGCGCCCGCGACGAAAAGATAGAGAATCCCGATATCCTTGTGGTTCGTAGACATGAACCAGCGGGTAAAGAAGCCCCGCGTGTCGTGTTCGTGGCCATGAATGGCTGCGTCCGCCATTGGCTCCTCCCGTTATGTTGCGTCAAAACGGCGGTCGGGTGGGAATCCCGCCGCCTGATACGGCTTTTCTAGAGCGGAGCCGCAGCGGCGGCAATCGCTGACTTTGATCTGTATCAAGAATTCGCGATCGTGGCGCATATGCCGCTGCGACGGAATGACGCAGCCCTGCGCGCAGCCCGAGCCGCGACATGCGAAAAGGGGCGCCCCGCAGGGCGCCCCTTTCCAGCTTTCGCCGTGGCGAAGCTTATTGCTTGACCGAGGCCAGATAGGCCGCCATGTCCTCGCCGCCCTTGGTCAGCTTGAAGGTCATCTTGGTCTTCAGCGCGGCGTCGCCCACCTTTTCCTCGACGTATTTGTTCGGGTCGGCGACATATTCCGCCAGATCTTCCTCGGTCCAGACCTCGCCGGACTCGCCGAGCTTGATCAGCGCGTCGGAATATTTGAAATCGGCGGCCGAACCGGCGGCACGACCGATCACCCCGTACAGGTTCGGCCCGGTCTTGCCGCCCTTCTGGATCACGGTGCCATCATCGGCGACGATCATGTGGCAGGCCTTGCATTTCTTGAAATCGGCCTCGCCCTTGGCGGCGTCACCCTCGGCAAACGCCGGGGCGGCAAGCGCGAGGGTCGCGAGGGCGGCGGTCAGCATCAGTTTCATCTCGATCGTCCTTGTCTGGCGTCAGGCTTGGGACAGGCCCGCGGTTACATTGGTCGCGGTATACGCGCGAGGCGTTTCATACCGCTCGGACCGGTGCATACCATGGGACTGTGTGTCGCGGTTTGACAATTGTCAAAATGTCTATGGCGCGACGTCAGGGCTCTGGCAGGCGGGCGGGGCCTCCATCACCCGGGCAAAGCTCGCCATCAGTGCCGCGTCCAGGTCGGCCATGGTCACCGGCAGGCCCAGATCGACCAGACTGGTGACCCCGTGATCGCGGATGCCGCAGGGCACGATGCCGCCGAAATGCGCCAGATCCGGCTCCACATTGATCGAGATGCCGTGAAAGCTGACCCATTTGCGGATCTTGATGCCCAGGGCCGCGATCTTGTCTTCGGCGACCGAGCCGTCGGCATTGCGCGGCCGGTCGGGCCTTTCGACCCAGACGCCGACCCGGCCGGGCCGGATCTCGCCCCGAACATTGAATTCGGCCAGCGCCGCGATCACCCAGTTTTCCAGCTTGCGCACGAAACAGCGCACGTCGCCGCCGCGCTTTTTCACGTCAAGCATGACATAGACGATTCGCTGACCCGGGCCGTGATAGGTGTATTGCCCGCCACGCCCGACATCGAAGACGGGAAAGCGGTCCGGCTCCACCAGATCCTCGGGCCGGGCCGAGGTGCCGGCGGTATAGAGCGGCGGGTGCTCCAGCAGCCAGATCGCCTCATCGGCGGTGCCGGCGGCGATGGCATTGGCGCGGGCCTCCATCGCGGCCAGCGTTTCGGGGTAGGGGCTGAGGCCCGGAAGATGGGTCCATTCCACCATGGCTGGTGCATTTCCTCTCGCATTCAGGGCGTGTCGTGCTAGGCTTGGGGCAATTGATCAACGCCTTTTCAGGAGTCTTGCTATGAAAGCGATGACCGTTGCAACCTGTTGTGCGCTGGCTAGCGCTTTGGCTTTCACCCCCGCAGAACCTGTGCGCGCCGATGCGGGCGATGCGATTGCGGGCGCCATCGTGGGCGGGCTGATCGGCCACGCCATTGCCAAGGACCAGCAGCGCCGCAAATCGCAGGGCACCACGACGCGCCGCTCCACCAAGGCCGCCACGCCCAAACCCTCCATGTCCTCGGCGCAGCGCGAACAGAACCGCGAGGTGCAGACCGCGCTGAACCAGTTCGGCTTCAATGTCGGCACGCCCGATGGCGCGCTTGGCCCGAAAAGCCGGGCGGCGATTTCGCAGTTCCAGGCGACGCTGGGCTATCCGCCCACCGGGCAGCTGACCGAATACGAACGCTCGATCCTGGTCACCGCCTATCACCGGTCGGTCGCGGGCGGCCCGGCGGTCAGCCAGGTCGTCGCCACGCATCCGATGGGGATGAAGGGGCTGCTTCTGGTGCAGCGCGACGAGATGGCGGGCCTGCCCTCCACCGCCGTCAGCAGTGCCGGGATGGCCGCGCCCGCCGCCGTGGGGGCCGCGACCGCGGCGCTGCCCGCGCTGGTGGCCGAACCCGCCCCGGCGGCCCCGGCACCGGCGGCAACCGCGCTGCCCATCTTTGGCGGCACGCTGGTCTCGCTGTCGTCGCATTGCAATACGGTTTCGCTGAAGACCAATGCGAATGGCGGTTATGCGACGCTGGCCTCGATGTCGGACCCGTCGCAGGCGCTGTCGGAGCAGTTCTGCCTGAGCCGCGCCGCCGCGATCCAGCAGGGCGAGGAAATGGCCCGCGCCGTGCCCGGCGTCACGCCGCAACAGGTGGCCGAACAGTGCAAGGCCTTTGGCCCGGTGCTGAAGGATCACGTCACCGCCGTTTCGCTGAAGCCCGCCAATGAGGTGCTGGCAGGGGTGGCGCAATTCGTCGCCAGTTCCGGCATGTCGCCGGCGCAACTGTCGGGCACGTCGAAGATCTGTCTCGGCGTCGGTTATGCCACCGATGATGTCGAAGTGGCGCTTGGCTCGGCCCTGGTGCTGACCGCGCTTGGCGAACAGGGCTATGCGGCGCTGCCGGGCTTCCACTTGGCCGACGGCATCGGCGCGACGCGCCGGCCCGATCTGGCGCTTGGCTGGATGGAGATGGGGCAGGGCCCGTCGATCGGCGCCGCCGCCGGTCAGCAGGATCTGGTCCACAAGGCGATCTTCGCGCTGAACGGGCGCAGCGATGCGCCCGCCGCCCCCGCCGCGCCGCTGCCGGTGCTGGCCCCCGCCACGCCCGCCCCGGGCACGGTGGTTGAACTGGCCCCCGTCGCGCCCGCGCCGGTGCAGCAGGCCGCGGTCACCGAACCCGCGCCGCAGCCCGCAGCCCCCGCCATGCCGGCAGCTCAGCCCGCGGTCGCGGCCAAGGCCGTTTCGGTGATGACGGCGCTGCCGCGGCTGATGCTGGGCAACTGAACCCGGGCCAGCGGATACGATTTCGGGCCCCTGCGCGGGGCCCGAAAAATTTTAGCGCGCCCGGTCGCAAATCCCCTTTTCATCGCCCATGGCCTGCGCTAGACAGCGCCCACCAAGCCAAGACATGCGGATGTGGCGGAATTGGTAGACGCGCAGCGTTGAGGTCGCTGTGGGGTAACTCCCGTGAAGGTTCGAGTCCTTTCATCCGCACCATCCCGCTCTTGCAGGGAATTCGAAAGCGCCGGGTCCAGCACCCGGCGTTTCGCGTTTCCGGCCCCGAAACCAGGGTGTCATGCGGCGAATCAGACTGGCAGATGACGGATTTGCCCGCAAAACCGGCGGTTTTCGGGGGTTGTGCCGCCGCATTATGCGCTAGACGATCCCGCCAAGGTGATTCTCTCTCCCCCTGAGTTGTATACCGTTGTAGACCCTGCCGGGGGACGGGCGCGGGCGCAAGAAATGCGCCGTTCTGCGTCGCCGGAATGTCGTTTTATGTCCGGTCTTCGCCGTCTGACGCAACGACAATGCCTTCTGTCAGATGGCCGTTGCAATGGGCCGGGGCATCCGCTTTAGTCGGGGCAAGAACAGTGCAGGATCACCTGCCGTAACACGGGGAGACCGGGGTGGCGTCAGAAACCCGCAGCGACGATTTCGTCGTCTTCGATCATGTTCAGAAAAGCTATGATGGCGTTTCTCTGGTCGTGAAGGATCTCAATCTCAATATCGGGAAGGGGGAATTCCTGACCATGCTCGGGCCGTCCGGCTCTGGCAAGACGACCTGCCTGATGATGCTGGCCGGGTTCGAGACCGCCACGCATGGCGAGATCAGGCTCGATGGGCGCAACATCAACCTCGTGCCGCCGCACAAGCGCGGCATCGGCATGGTGTTCCAGAACTACGCCCTGTTCCCGCATATGACGGTGGGCGAGAACCTGTCCTTCCCGCTCGAGGTGCGCGGCATGGGCAAGGACGAGCGCGAGACCAAGATCAAGCGCGCGCTGGACATGGTGCAGATGGGCGCCTTTGCCAATCGCCGCCCCGCCCAGCTTTCGGGCGGCCAGCAACAGCGGATCGCGCTTGCCCGCGCGCTGGTCTTCGATCCGGCGCTGGTGCTGATGGACGAACCGCTCGGCGCGCTGGACAAACAGCTGCGCGAACACATGCAGTTCGAGATCAAGCACCTGCATGAAAGCCTGGGCATCACCGTGGTCTATGTGACCCATGACCAGGGCGAGGCGCTGACCATGTCGGACCGCGTCGCGGTGTTCAACGATGGCCGCATCCAGCAGCTTGCCCCGCCCGCCGATCTGTATGAACGCCCCGACAACAGCTTTGTCGCGCAGTTCATCGGCGAGAACAACAAGCTGACCGGCGCGGTCGAGGAACTGTCGGGCGACAAGGCGCTGGTGCGGCTTTCGACCGGCGAGCTGATCGACGCGACCCCGGTCAACGTCACCGCCAAAGGGCAGCAGACCCTGGTGTCGATCCGGCCGGAACGGGTGGAGTTCAAACCCGAGATGATGCCCCCCGGCGCGCATATGATCGACGCGACGGTGCTGGAAATCATCTACATGGGCGATATTCTGCGCGCACGGCTGCGCGTCGCCGGCCATGATGATTTCGTCATGAAGATGCGCAACACGATCGGGCAAACCAAGCTCAGCCCCGGCCAGCAGATCAAGATCGGCTGGCATCCGGCCGACGCGCGGGCGCTTGATCCGATGTAAGGAATCCCGGCGGGGCAACCCGCCGGAGACTGCGGTGACCCTGCGGGGCGCCGCCAACAAACCGACCAACCTGGGAGATATCCATGAAGAAACTTCTTGCCGTCTCGACCGCGCTGACCGCCATCGCGGCGCCGGCGCTTGCCGATGTGACCGTGATGTCCTGGGGGGGCTCCTACGCCACCAGCCAGGTCGAGGCCTATATCAAGCCCTACACCGCCGAAACCGGCGTGAAGGTCAACATGGTCGATGCCGACAACCCGGCGACCCCGGTCAAGGCCATGGTCGAGGCGAACAACGTCACCGTTGACATCGCCGACGTGGAATATGCCGACGCGATCCGCCTCTGCGACGAAGGCATGCTGGAAGAGATCGACCCGGCCATGCTGCCGCCGGCCCCCGATGGCACCCCCGCCACCGAAGACTTCCTGCCGGGCGCGCTGACCGATTGCGCCGTCTCGACCATCGTGTTCTCGACCGTCTTCGCCTATGACACGTCGAAATTCCCCGAAGGCCCGAAATCCATCGCCGATTTCTTTGACCTGGAGAAATTCCCGGGCAAGCGCGCCATGCGCAAGGGCGCCAAGGCGAACCTCGAAATGGCGCTGATGGCCGATGGCGTGCCGGCTGCCGATGTCTATGCCACGCTGGAAACCCCGGAAGGGGTGGATCGCGCCTTCGCGACGCTCGACAAGATCAAGAAGGACACGATCTGGTGGGAAGCCGGCGCCCAGCCGCCGCAGCTGCTCGCCGATGGCGAAGTGGCGATGACCACCGCCTATAACGGTCGTATCTTCGCCGCCGCCGTGACCGAAGGCAAACCCTTCGCCGTGGTCTGGGATGGCCAGGTCTATGAATACGACCTGTTCGTGATCCCGAAGGGCGCGCCGAACCTGGAAGAAGCCAAGAAATTCCTGGCTTTCGCCACCGATACGCAGCGTCTGGCCGATCAGGCCAAATGGATCAGCTATGGCCCGGCGCGCAAATCCTCGGGCGCTCTGGTCGGCCTGTTCATGGACGGCAAGACCGAAATGGGCCCGCATATGCCCACCTCGGCCGAGAACCTGACCAACGCGCTGCCCTCGTCCTACGAATTCTGGGTGGACCGCGACTCGGAACTGAACGAGCGTTTCAACGCCTGGCTCGCCGCCAACTGATCCGGCAGGCCTGACTTCGACGGGAGGGGCGCCTGCGGCCCTCCCGTCACCACACCGACCTTCGGCCCTTGCCGGCCCGGGAAATTCCCGGATCGCTGTTTCGTGCCGCCTTGCTTCGCGACGCCCGGAGACCGGGCGCTTCAACCGTCCAGTCTGGCGATGCCGCCAGAGGAGAACGAGCGATGACCGATACCACCGCCCCCCTCACCACAGCCGATGGCCGCCCGCTCAAGGCTGCCCTGGCCGCCGCGCAGTCCCGCGCGCGCCGCAAGGCCTTTTTCCTGGTCGCGCCGCTCTTGCTGTTCGTGGTGGTGACCTTCATCATCCCGATCGGCCAGATGCTGCAACGCTCGGTCTATCATGACGGCTTTTCCAAGGAGGCGCTGAACCTGGCCGCCTGGTTCGACGCCAATCCCGAAGGCACCGCCCCCGACGAGGCGGCCTTTGCCGCCCTGGCCGCTGACCTGCGCCAGATGAAGGACAACAAATCCGCCGGCGAGGCCGGCACGCGCATCAACTATACCGTCCCCGGCACGCGGTCGCTGTTCACCTCCTCGGCGCGGGGCGCCGACAAGCTGGAACCGCCCTTCAAGGAGGCGCTGCTGGCCCAGGACAAGAAATGGGGCGACCCGCTGATCTGGTCGGCCATGCGCGCGGCCTCGTCGCCCTGGACCTCGGATTTCTACCTGATCGCCACCGACCGCGCCCGCACCGCCGATGGCGGGATCGAACAGGTGCCGGAAAAGGAACGCATCTATATCTGGCTCTTTGCCAAGACCTTCGTCCTTTCGGCGCTGATCACCGGCATCTGCCTGCTGCTGGCCTTTCCGATCGCGCATCTGCTGGCAACGCTGCCGATGGCACGGGCCAACCTGCTGATGATCCTGGTGCTGCTGCCGTTCTGGACCTCGCTTCTGGTGCGCACGACCAGCTGGATCGTGCTGTTGCAGGGGCAGGGCGTGGTGAACAACATCCTCGTCTCGCTCGGCCTGGTCTCGGATGACGGGCGGATCACCATGATCTACAACCAGACCGGCACGATCATCGTGATGACGCATATCCTGCTGCCCTTCATGGTGCTGCCGCTCTATTCGGTGATGCGCACGATCAAGCCCTCCTATGCCCGGGCCGCCCGCAGCCTCGGCGCAACCAGCTGGACGACCTTCCGCCGCATCTACCTGCCGCAGACCCTGCCGGGGATCGGCGCCGGCGCGCTGCTCGTCTTCATCCTGGCGGTCGGCTACTACATCACCCCGGCCCTGGTCGGCGGCGCCGATGGCCAGCTCATCTCGAACCTGATCCAGTTCCACATGTCGAAATCCAACTGGTCGCTGGCCGCCGCGCTGTCGGGCATGCTGCTGCTGGGCGTGCTGCTGCTCTACTGGCTCTATGACCGGCTCGTCGGTATCGACAAGCTCAAGCTCGGCTGATCTTCGGGCGGGGCGCCGCAGCCCCCCCTTCATCTGTTCATAAATATCCCGGGGGTCCGGGGGCAGCGCCCCCGGCGGACCGGAACAGGGAGACCGACCTCATGGCCTTGCCCGTCTATGCCGACCCGCTGGAACGTGCCTGGTATTACGCCTATCATGTGATCTGCACCGCAATCTTCATCTTTCTGATCGCGCCGATCCTGATCGTGATGCCGCTCAGCTTCAACGCCGAGCCCTATTTCACCTTCACGCAAAAGATGCTGACCTTCGATCCCGAAGGCTATTCGATGCGCTGGTATGACCTGCTGCTGACCTTCGGCATGGTGGCGCCCGATGCCGCCCGCGACGGGAGCTGGTGGGCCGATGTCTGGCAGAACGCGACCTGGGTGAAGGCGGCCAAGAATTCGATCATCATCGGCTTCTGGTCCACCATCGTCGCGACCGTGCTGGGCACGCTGGCGGCGCTCGGCCTGTCGCGCAGCGAGATGCCGTTCCGCCGCATCATCATGGCGGTGCTGATCTCGCCGATGATCGTGCCGATCATCATCATCGCGACGGGGCTGTTCTTCTTCTACTCCAACCCCTGTTCGATCATCGGCACCGAATGCGGGCGGCTGACATCGACCTATACCGGGGTGGTGCTGGCCCATGCCACGCTGGGCATTCCCTTCGTGATCATCACGGTGACCGCGACGCTGATCGGCTTTGACCAGTCGCTGTCGCGGGCGGCGGCCAGCCTTGGCGCCTCGCCGTCGCGGACCTTCTTCAAGGTGGTGCTGCCGCTGATCCTGCCCGGGGTGATTTCGGGCGCGCTGTTCGCCTTTGTCACCTCGTTCGACGAGGTGGTGGCGGTGCTGTTCATCGCCGGCCCCGAACAGCAGACCATTCCGCGCCAGATGTGGAACGGTATCCGCGAGGCGATCAGCCCGGCGATCCTGTCTGTGGCGACGATCCTGGTGATCATCTCCATCGCGCTGCTGGCCACGGTGGAGCTGCTGCGCCGCCGGTCGGAGCGGATCCGGGGTGTCACGCCGCAGTGACCCTTTGCGAAATGTCCTGAACCCGAGCGGGGGCCCTAGCGGGCCCCCGTTCCGTTTCAGGACCGGAGGGCGCGGGCCGCTGGCCCGCGCGCGGGGGCGCTGCCCCCTGGCGGCGTGCCGCCGCCATCCCCCGGGATATTTGGGAACAGATGAAAGGGGGGGCGTTGCCCCTGTCGCCGGTCAGGGCAGGATTTGCAGCCAGAACCAGATGGTCGCGACCGAGGCCAGTGTGGCGATCAGCACGGCCGAGGCAGCGACGCGTTTTGCGGTGCCGTAGGTATTGGCAAAGAGATAGGCATTGACGCCGGGCGCCATGGCGGCGGTGATCACGGCGGAGCGGATCTGGCCGATATCGAGGCCGAAGCCATGGGCGGCGAGTGCCCAGGTGATGGCCGGATGGATCAGGATCGACAGCGTCACCACCAGGGCGATGACGCGGCCATCGCCTTCGGGTTTGAGGCGCAGCAGCACGCCGCCCAGACCGAACAGCGCGCAGGGGATGGCGGCGCCGGCGATGATCTTCATCGCGTCCCAGACAAAGCCGGGCAGCGGATTGCCGGTGAGGTTGATGATCAGCCCGGCGGCGATGCCCAGCACCATCGGCTGTGTGGCGATGGCACGGCCGACCTGGCGGGCGATGGTGCTGGCCGGCAGGCCGTGGCCGTGGCTGCGCGCCAGTTCCATCGCGACGATGCCGATCAGATAGAGCAGCGGCGAATGGATCGAGATGATGGCGAAATTGGCCGAGAGCGCCTCGGCCCCATAGGCGCGTTCGGTGATCGGCACGCCGAGCAGCAGCGAGTTGGAGAACATCGCGGCAAAGCCGATCGCCACCGCATCGGTTGCCGGTCGGCCCATCAGCCGCGCGCCGAGAAAGCCAAGGCCGAAGCCGCTGAACGCGCCGCTGTAAAAGCTGATGAACAGACCCGGATCGTAGCTGGCGCCGAGGTCGAGCTTGCCGATGCTTTGGGCCAGCAGCACCGGCACCGCGATACCTTGGGCAAAGCGCATCAGCCCGTCGATGGCGGTTTCGCTGATGATGCCGCGCCAGGCGGCGAGCCAGCCGCCGGCGATGACGAGGAAAACCGGCAGGATAACGTCGAGCGCGGCGTTCATGCGGCGGGCAGGTCGATGGTCATCCCGTCATGGGCGGGGGTGACATGGCCCGGCAATTCGGCGGCGAGGGTCGCGTAATCCAGATCGAGATGCATGTTGGTCAGCACGGCACGGCCGGGGGCGGCGCGGGCGATCCAGTCGAGCGTGAGGGCAAGATGGGCATGCGTCGGATGCGGTTTGCGGCGCAGCGCATCGACGATGAAGACATCGAGCCCGGCCAGGAGCGGCCAGCTGCTTTCGGGGATGGCAACGGCATCGGGCAGATAGGCCAGCCCTGCGATGCGAAAGCCGAGCGCGTCGATCGAGCCGTGATCAGCGGTGAAAGGGTGCAGGGTGACGGGGCCGCCAGCGCCCTC
The DNA here is from genome assembly GCF_008271655.1 of Gemmobacter caeruleus. Classification (GTDB taxonomy): domain Bacteria; phylum Pseudomonadota; class Alphaproteobacteria; order Rhodobacterales; family Rhodobacteraceae; genus Gemmobacter; species Gemmobacter caeruleus. The sequence goes on along the minus strand of NZ_VKKX01000044.1, from coordinate 377,931 downwards.
GATCGTGAAGGCGCCGTCGATCGTGTGCAGGTCGAGGATCGGTGGATAGGGCGAATCCGCCGGTTGCACGAAGGCATAGCCAAAGCGGGCGATCAGCGCCTCTTGCGTGGGGCCATCGGCCCAGACCGCAAGGCGGTGGCGCAAGTTGAACACGATCTGGCGCAGGTCGTCGATGCCATGCACATGATCGGCATGGGCATGGGTATAGGCCACGCCGTCAAGCTGGCCCACGCCGGCATCGAGCAACTGGTCGCGCATGTCGGGCGAGGTGTCGATCAGCACGCGGGTCGTGCCGCCGGGGCCCATGCGCTCGACCAGCAGCGAGCAGCGGCGGCGACGGTTTCTGGGATTGGCCGGGTCGCAATCACCCCAGTCGCCGCCAAGCCGCGGCACGCCGCCCGAGGATCCGCAGCCCAGGATGGTGAAGCGATACATCAGCCAGTCACCCCCATAGCGGCCCGGGTGAACAGGCGGTCGAAATTGGCGGTGGTGGCGGCGGCGAATTCGGCTTCGGTCAGGCCGAAAATCTGCGCGCCGGTCCGGGCGGTATAGGCGGTATAGGCCGGTTCGTTGCGCTTGCCGCGGAAGGGCACCGGGGCAAGATAGGGGCTGTCGGTTTCCAGCAGGATCCGCTCCAGCGGCGCGGCGGCGAAGATGTCGCGCAGCTCCTGGCTTTTGGGAAAGGTCGCGATGCCCGACATCGACAGGTAAAAGCCCAGATCGAGCGCGGCTCGCGCCAGCCCGGGGCCGGAGGAAAAGCAGTGCATCACACAGCCGAAGGGCCTTGCGCGATAGCCTTCGGTCAGGATCGCGGCCATGTCGTCATCGGCGGCGCGGGCATGGATGATCAGCGGCAGGCCGGTTTCCTGCGCAGCGGCGATATGGATGCGCAGGCTTTCCTTCTGAATCTCGGCGCTGTCGGCGGTATAGTGGTAGTCGAGGCCGGTTTCCCCGATGCCGACCATCTTGGGGTGCTGCGCCAGGGCCACCAGCTGCGCCACGGTGACCGGCGGGTCTTCGGCGGCGCGCATCGGGTGGATGCCGGCGGCGTAGAACAGGCCCTCATGCGCCTCGGCCATGGCGCGGACCTTGGGCTCATTTTCCATCCGGGTGCAGATGGTGACCATGCGGCGCACGCCGGCGGCGCGGGCGGCGTCAAGAATACGGGGCAGTTCGCCCTCGAAATCCGGGAAATCGAGATGGCAATGGCTGTCAACAAGCTCGGGCGGGGTCATGGGTCACCGTGCGGCGAGCCGGCCCGCCGTCTGTTCGATTTGCAGGAACATATCCATGAGAAGCGCCGCAGGGTCAAGGTTGACCGCCTTGCCCCGGCGCGCCCGCGCCGACAGGCTTTGCGCCAGATCGGCCCAGAGACGCGCGGCCCAGGGGTCGGGCGACAGACGGGCGAGAAGCTGCGCCTCTTGCGGGGCGGCCTCGGGCGGGGTCACGCCCAGCGTGCCCGCGCGCGCCAGCCGCGCCAGCGCGAGGTCAAGCAGCGTGACCAGCAGGTCGAACTGCGCCTCGTGCCCCTTGCCCGCGCCGCTTTCGGCCAGGGCCAGCAATTTGCCGCGATCCATGCGGGGCAGGGCGGCCATCAGGGCGATCAGGTCTTCATAGAGCGCGAGGCCCGCGCCCTGGGTCAGGCGCACCGCCTCGCCCACAGAACCGCCGGCCAGCTCTGCCAGCGGCTGCGCATCCTCCACGGCGATGCCGGCCTGATCGAGCGCGGCGGCCAGTTGATCGGGCGGCAGCGGCGACAGGCGCAATTCGCGGCAGCGCGACCGGATGGTGGGCAAGAGACGCGAGGGCTGATGCGCGATCAGCAGGAAGGTGACGCCGGCCGGCGGTTCCTCCAGCAGCTTGAGCAGTGCATTGGCGGCGGCCACGTTCAGATCGTCGGCGCAATCCACGATGGCGACGCGGCGCCCGCCATCGGCGGCGGAAAGGCCGAAATATTCCTTCAGCTTGCGGACCTCCTTCACCAGGATGTCCTGCGCGGGGGCCTTTTCGGTCTCGTTCAGCCCGCGCCGCAGCAGGTAGAGCCGCGGCTCCGACAGGGCGGCGATGCGGCGCGCGACGGGGTGATCGGCGGGAATGTCCAGCGTCTCGGGCGGCGGGGGGGCGAACATGCCGCCGTCATCTTCGGGCGTGGCCAGCAGGAAGCGCGCCAGTTTCCAGGCCAGCGTCGCCTTGCCCAGACCGCGCGGCCCGGTGATCAGCCAGCCGTGGTGCAGCCGGCCGGCGTTGAAGCTGGCCAGAAAATCCGCCTGCGCCGCCTGATGGCCGATCACCCGGGCGGTTTCGCGCGGATGCGGCGCGCCCTCGATCCGGTCGGGTTCGGGAAAATCGCCCAGATAGACCGAGGGCATCTCAGCCCTCCAGATGGGTGCGGGTGACGGCCAGCACCTCGGCGGCCACCTCGGCGGGGGCGCGCGCGCCGTCGATCACGCGAAACCGCGCCGGATGGGCGGCGGCCAGCGCCAGAAAGCCCGCGCGCATCCGGCGTTGCAGGTCCAGCCCCATATCCTCGAACCGCTGTTCGCTGCCTTCGCGCGCCACGGCCCGCGCCAGCCCGACCTCGGGGTCGATGTCGATCAGCAGCGTCAGGTCCGGCTCCACCCCGATCATCAGCGCATGCAGCGCATCGACCATGCCGGCGAGATCGCCGCGCGAAATGCCCTGATACATGCGCGAACTGTCGGCGAAACGGTCGGTGATGACCACCGCGCCGCGCGCCAGCGCCGGGCGGATGGTCTTTTCCAGATGGTCGCGGCGGGCGGCGGTGAACAGCAGCAATTCGGTTTCCGCCGACCAGCGATCCACCGCGCCTTCCAGCACCAGACGGCGGATTTCCTCGGCGCCCGGGCTGCCACCAGGTTCGCGCGTCAGCACGACCTCATGACCCAGGCCGCGCAGCGCCTCGGCCAAAAGGCGGCCCTGGGTGCTTTTGCCCGAACCGTCGATCCCCTCAAGGCTGAGAAAACGCCCGCCCGCCATCAGCTCGCGGGGGCTTCGTCGGGAAAGAAGCGCTTGACCAGCGCCTGTGCCGCCGTGGCCAGCCGGGTGCCAAAGCCCCCCTCGGGCACATCCGCCTCGGCCACCAGCGCGATGCGGCTGTCGGGCAGGCCGGGGATGCGCACCACCAGTTCCGCCACCGCGTCGCCCTTGGCGATCGGCGCCTTGATCGGCCCGGTATAGACCACCTCGGCGGTCATCGAATTGCGCGCGGTGACCGGGATCAGCCGTGCCACGTCCTCGGCCGGCACCAACCCGACATGTTCGGCGGCGCCCATCCAGACCTCGGCCTCGGCGACGCGGGTGCCGGCCTTGGCGATGGTCTTCATCGCGAAATCGCGGAAGGCCCAGTCAGCGATGCGTTCGCTTTCCTCGGCGCGCGCCTGATCGGAGGGCAGGCCCGCGATGACAAAGACGATCCGCCGCCCGTTCTGATGCAGCGCCGAGCCGACAAGGCCATAGCCCGCTTCCTCGGTATGGCCGGTCTTCAGCCCGTCGGCCTGCCAGTCGCCGCCCTTGATCCGCAAAAGCGGGTTGCGGTTCTGGCTGTTGGCGGGCACGCGGCCCTGATAGCTGAATTCGGTCAGCGCGAAATAGGGGTAATATTCCGGGAATTCCGAAATCAGCCGCACCGCCAGCAGGCCCAGGTCATGCGCGCTCATCCGGTGATCGGGGGCGGGCCAGCCCGAGGCATTGGCAAAGGTCGATTGCCCCATGCCCAGCTCGCGGGCGCGGTCGGTCATGCGGCGGGCGAATTCGTCCTCCGACCCGGCCATGCCCTCGGCCACCACCACGCAGGCATCATTGCCGGAATTGATGATGATGCCATGGATCAGCTCGTCCACCGTCGGCCGGTCGTCGGGCTTGACGAACATCTTGGAGCCGCCCATCTTCCAGGCCTTTTCCGACACCGCAAAGGTGCTGTCGGCCTTGAAGCGCCCGTCATGCAGCGCCTCGAACAGCATGTTCAGCGTCATCAGCTTTGACATCGACGCGGGCGGGATCGGCGTTTCGGCGTTCTTGTCCATCAGGACGGTGCCGGTCGTCATGTCATAGACCCAGGCGGCGCGGGCCTGCGTCTCGAAGGCCCAGACGGGCGACGAACCCAGCAGAAAGGCAAGGGCAAGGCTGAAGCGGCGGATCATGGGTCTTCCTTTCGCGAGGGGCCGCGCCAGGGCCAGGGTGGGCGGCGCGGCCCGGCGCGGTTACTTGATGATATAGGCGTCGGTAAAGCCCAGCGACTTCACCTTTGCGAGAAGCGCGGCCTTGTCCGCGCCCGAGGCGGTGACCGACCAGTGATCCTTGCCCTGGGTCTGACCCTTCTTGATCGTGGCGGCGATGCCGGCCTTGCCCAGTTGATCGGCCGCGCGCTTGGCATTGGCCTCGACCGAGAAAATGCCGATCTGCGCCACATGGGCGCCGCCGCTGGCCGCGGGTTTCGCGGCGGGCTGGGCTGGTTTGGCCGCGGTTTTCGCCGGGGCAGGGGCCGCGGCGCCGGGTTTCACCGGCTGGGCGGCGATGGTGCCGCCGGGGATCGGCGCGCCGCCGATCACGGGCGCGGCCGGTTTTGCCAGCGCGGCCTTGGCATCCTTGGCCACCGCCGCGCCCTCGGGCGCCACGGTTTCGGCGGCATCGAGCAGCGGCTTGCTGGCATCGGTCTGGGCCGGGGCCTCTTCGCGCCGCAGGGCGGTGACGTTGATCTTGCCGGGCTGACCGGCCAGCAGCCCGAGCGCCGCCGCCGCATCGGACGAGATTTGCAGCTTCGGCCCCGGATTTTCGCGTTCACGCCGGAACAGCGCGCCGATGACGAATTTGCCATTGGCGCTGTTGCGCAGGATCACCCGTTCGGGGTCTTTCGCATCGGGCGAGGCCACCCAGACGCCGCCCAGCGAAGGCCTGCCATCCCAGAGCGCCATATCCGTGGTCTGAAAGATCTCGGGCGCCTCGACATCGCGGTCCACCAGCTTGACCGAGGTCGCGGCCTTGCCCGGCGTCGCCGCAGGGGCGGCATCGCTGGCGGCCGCCTCGGATGTGGAAGTGCCCTTGCCCGGCACGCAAGCCGCCAAGGCCCCCGCCGCACAAGCCATGATCATCAGCCGACCGACCGTTCCCGCCATGCTCAAGCCCCCTTGCGCGCCTTCTGCCGGGTCGCGCTTGTTCTGCCCTGCACAACCCGCACCGGCGCCGCAGGTCCGGGAAACCGGGCCGCAGGTCAAACCGCCGCGCGCTGCGCTTTGCGCGCATCATAACCGCGCCCTCGGTCCGAGAAAAGCCCGCAGGCGGGCCTCGGCGGAATTTGGCACGCCCCCCGCCGCCTTCCCCCTTGCACCAGCCCCCCGTGCCCCTGTAAGCGGAGAACCACGGAAGTGTGGCCGAGTGGTTTAAGGCTCTGGTCTTGAAAACCAGCGTGGGGGAGACCCCACCGTGGGTTCGAATCCCACCGCTTCCGCCATCAAAAGATGCAGAGCGTGACCATTGGCCCCCGACAGGGCCTTTTTCATTCTGGTTTGTCACCGGACATAAAGAATGGGCGCGCCCGGCCTGACCGGGGATATCTGAAAAGCGTAAAAGCCTGCAACACACGGATTTCAGGCGCGTGTCGCGGAGGCGGTTTTTCTACATGCGGCAGGCTTGCGATTTGCGTCAGCGGGCGGATGGGCCGGACCGCCATGCCCTGACGATGGACTGACGCGGTTTGTGCTTTGGTCGCGCCGCGCTCTGGCGTGACGCCTGAGGGCTTTTCGAAGCATGGAGCATTCACATGGCACGTTTTGTCTGGAAGAATGGAAATCAAGGCTTCTACAACTTGCGCGAACTCAATCAATATGATCGCGTCTCGACCACGGCGGGCAAGATTGTCCTGCGCTATGACGGCGATGACGGCGCCTATGATCCCACGCGCCATGCCTGGCGGGTGGAGGTGCTGACCTCCGGCCGCACCACCTTTCGCCCCGAAGACGGGCCGGATGCCGGCCAGGCCATCGTCACCGGCGGCACGATCACCGGCCTGCGCTATTTCAACAAGGCCGGCCGGCTGATCCTTGAAGTCACCGATATCGGCGGCGATCTGGCCAGTTTCGAACATATGATGCGGCGGGACAATGGGCAGGCGGCCTATGACGCGATCATGGCGGGCGACAATACCTATATCGGCGCGCGCAATGGGGGCGGTGCCGACTGGGATGGCGATGACATCACCTCGGGCTTTGGCAATGACACGATCACCGCCGGCGCGGGCGATGACTACATCAAGGATTACGGCGGCCGTGATGTCTATCGTGGCGGGGCGGGGCTCGATACCGTTTCCTATGACCAGTGGTTCTGGAACCCGCAGCACATGAAAAGCGGCATCGTCGCCAATCTTGCCACGGGCCAGGTGCGCGGCCCGGACGGGCTGACCGACACGCTGTTCAGCATCGAGTCCGTTCGCGGCACCCAGCTGACCGACCGGATGACCGGAAATGCACAGGACAATTTCTTTGTCGGCCTTGGCGGGCGCGATATTTTCGACGGCGGGGCGGGGATGGACGCGGTCAGCTTCCATCGTGACTACGACCGTGGCGGCACGGCGGGCGCCCGTGTCAATCTGGCCAAGGGCTTTGCCCGCGACGGTTTTGGCACGACCGACAAGCTGACCAGCATCGAAGGCGCGCGCGGCACCGAGCAGCGCGACATCTTTACCGACAATGGCGGGAGCAACTGGTTTCGCGGCGATGGCGGCAATGACCTGTTCAACCTGTCGCGCGGCGATGACACGGTGCGGGGCGGTGACGGCGCGGATCGCTTCGTGTTTCGCGGCACTGCGATCGGCAATGACGTGATCGAGGATTTCAATCCCGGCGAGGGCGATCGCATCCGCATCGTGGCCGTCGATTCCTTTGCCGACCTCACCATCACCCAGGAGGGCGGCGATGCCATTGTGGCGGGTGCCGGCGGGCGTATCCGGCTGAGTGGCTGGGATGCCGATGACGTGACCGCCGGCGCTTTCCTGTTCTGAGAGGGTCGGGGGCGGTCATCCTGCCCACGATCCGTTTCATGCCGGACGCGAAATGACAAAGGCCGCGCCAAAGCGCGGCCTTTTTCGATTTTTCGACGAAAAATCGGGATCAGAGCAGGGCCTTGGTCTGGGCGACCGTGGCTTCGGCGGTGATGCCGAATTCCTGATACAGCCGCTCTGCCGGGGCCGAGGCGCCGAAGGAGGACATGCCGACAAAGCCGGCCTTGGCTTCCTTGCCGCGCTCGCCCAGCAGCCAGCGGTCCCAGCCCATGCGCACGCCCGCCTCGATGGCGATCCGCACCGGGCCGGCCGGCAGCACCTTCTTGCGCCAGGCTTCGTCCTGCGCTGCGAACAGCTCCATGCAGGGCATGGAGACGACGCGGGTGCCGATGCCTTCGGCCTCCAGCATGTCGCGGGCCTTCAGCGCGATCTCGACTTCGGTGCCGGTGGCCATCAGGATGACCTGACGCTTGCCCGTCGCCTCGGCCAGGACATAGGCACCCTTGGCTGTCAGGTTCTGGTTGGTATGCGTCTTGCGCACCGCCGCCACGCCCTGACGGCTGAGTGCCATCACCGACGGCGTGGTCTTGGTCGAAAGCGCCAGTTCCCAGGCTTCGGCGGTTTCCACCAGATCGGCGGGGCGGAAGACCCAGGTATTCGGCGTTGCGCGGCTGATCGCCAGATGCTCGACCGGCTGGTGGGTCGGGCCGTCTTCGCCCAGACCGATGCTGTCATGCGTCATCACATAGACCACCGGCACCTGCATCAGCGCCGAGAGACGCATCGAGGGGCGGGCATAGTCGGTGAAGCACATGAAGGTGCCGCCATAGGGCCGCACGCCGCCATGCAGGGCCATGCCGTTCATCGCGGCGGCCATGCCATGTTCGCGGATGCCCCAATAGACGTAACGCCCCTTGCGGTTCAGCGGATCGAACACGCCCAGATCGGCGGTCTTGGTGTTGTTGGACCCGGTCAGGTCGGCCGAGCCACCGATGGTTTCCTGCGCGACCGGGTTCACCGCCGCCAGCACCAGTTCCGAGGCCGAGCGGGTGGCGAGCTTCTTGGGGCTGTCCACCGCCGCTTTCTTCACGCCACGGATCGCCGCGCCCAGCTTGGCCGGCGCGTCGCCCGCGAAGATGCGGTTGAATTCGGCCTGCTTGCCGGCGGGCAGGCTGGCCAGCCGGGCGGCCCATTCCGCGCGGGTCGCGGCCCCGCGGGCGCCGATCGCCGCCCAGGCCGATTTCACATCGGCGGGGATGTCGAAGGGCCCGTGATCCCAGCCATAGGCGGCGCGGGTTTCGGCGATGAGCTGCTTGTCGGTCAGCGCGCCATGGCCCTTGGACGTATCCTGCGCCGAGGAGCCGAGCGCGATATGCGTCTTGCAGGCGATCAGGGCCGGGCGGGGCGAGCGCTTGGCCTTGTCCAGTGCCGCGTCGATTTCCACCGGGTCATGGCCGTCGCATTCGAACACATCCCAGCCCGAGGCGGCAAAGCGCGCCTTCTGGTCGGTCACGTCCGACAGCTCTACCTTGCCGTCGATGGTGATGCCGTTATTGTCCCACAGCACGATCAGGCGCGACAGCTGGTGCTTGCCGGCGATGCCGATCGCCTCCTGGCTCACGCCTTCCATCAGGCAGCCGTCGCCCGCGATGACATAGGTGTAGTGATCCATCACCTTGGCACCCCAGCGGGCGCGGAGCGATTCCTCGGCCATGGCAAAGCCCACGGCGTTGGAGATGCCCTGACCCAGCGGGCCGGTGGTGGTTTCCACGCCTTCCAGATGGCCATATTCGGGGTGGCCGGCCGTGCGGGCGCCCCATTGGCGGAAGTTCTTCAGCTCGTCCAGCGTGGCCTGCTTGTAGCCCGTAAGGTGCAGCAGGCTGTAGATCAGCATCGAACCATGGCCGGCCGACAGGATGAAACGGTCGCGATTGGGCCATTTCGGATCGGCGGGGTCAAAGTTCAGGTGCTTTTCAAACAGCACGGTGGCGACATCGGCCATGCCCATGGGCATGCCGGAATGACCGGAATTGGCGGCGGCAACGGCGTCAAGCGTGAGCACGCGGATGGCGCAGGCTTTCTTCCAATGATCGGGGTGCTGGGCACGCAGGCTTGCGATGTCCAAGGCGTCTGTCCTCCAGGTATGTCCGGCTCTCGTCCCGTCCTCTAGCACCCCGGGCAGCAAGATCAAGCGCGGGCAGCGGCCTGGGCCAGGAAAATGCGCCCAAGGGGGCGCAATCCGGTCAATCTTTGCGCTAAGATCGGTGTCAAACGGTCTGAAGCGATTCGTCGCCTGATTGCAAAGTGTGCGGGTGCAGGTGCGGCGAACAGACCCAACAACAACCGCAGAAGGCAGAGTGCATGACGGAATTGGCAGAACTGGAACGGCGCATCGTCTCCGCGCTGTCGCGGATCGGCGCGGGGTTGGACCGGCTTCAGGAACAGGCAGCGCAGGCCACAGCGCCGGAAGTGACCGCCGAGGTGGCAGCCGCGCCGCCGGTTGAGGCCCCGGATACCGAAACCCAGCCCGCCGAAAGCCGGGAAGACGCCGCCGCCGGCGCCGCCGCGGCCGAGATCGCCAGCCTGACCGCCGCGCTTGAGGTCGAGCGCGCCACCGTTCAGCAACTGACCGAGCGCGTGCGCGCGCTGAAGGCGCGCGAGGGCCGGCACGAGGCCCAGGCCGAGGCGCGCATCCAGCAATTGACCAAGCAGCTTGATGTTCAGGGGCTGGAACTGCACCGCCTGCGCAAGGGCACGATCCAGCTGCGCGAGGCGCTGCGCGTGCTGCGCGAGGGGCAGGAGGCGGGCACCGTCGATTCCGCCATGATCAACAAGGCCATGATGGCCGAACTGGAGGCCCTGCGCGCCGCGCGGTCCTCGGAAACCGCCGAACTGGACGAGATCATCGCCGAACTCGTCCTGCTGGTCGGAGAGGAGAAGGCCGATGCCTGAGCTGGACATCACCATTGGCGGGCGCGACTTTCAGGTCTCGTGCCAGGCGGGCGAGGAGCCGTTCCTGCGCGCCGCCGCCAGCCTGCTGAATGCCGAGGCCGCGCCGCTGGTGGCGCAGATGGGGCGCCTGCCCGAAGCCAAGATGCTGCTGATGGCGGGGCTGATGCTGGCCGACAAGACCGCCGCCCAGGAAGACGAGATGGCGCGGCTTCAGGCCCGCATCGCGGAACTGGAGGCCCAGGGCAGCCCGGCGCCGGTGCGCATCGAGGTGCCGGTGATCCCGCCGCAGGTGAACGAGACGCTGGCCGATCTGGCCGCCCGGGCCGAGGCGCTGGCCGACCGGCTGGACGAACAGGTGGCCTGAACGCGAAAAGGCCCGCCATGACGGCGGGCCTTTGCTTGCGGGGGGGCTGAGCGGCGATCAGCCGTTCGCTTCGCGGATCTTGTCGGCGGCTTCCTTGTTGAAGGCGATGCCCTTGCCCTCGAACAGCTGGTCCAGCTCGCCCGACAGCGTCATCTCGGTCACGATGTCACAGCCGCCGACGAATTCGCCCTTCACATAAAGCTGCGGGATGGTCGGCCAGTCGGAGAAATCCTTGATGCCCTGCCGGATCTCGGCATCGGCCAGCACGTTCACATCGGCGAATTCCACGCCCATGTAATTCAGGATACCTGCCACGCGGCTGGAAAACCCGCATTGCGGCATCATCTTGGTGCCCTTCATATACAGCACCACGTCATTGGCGGTGATCGTTTCGCGGATCTGGTCCTGCGCGCTCATCTTTTCGTTCCTTCGTATGGTGGAGCGAGGCTCCAGTCTCAAGAGAGAGGGGCTGGCGAGTCGGGTTCAGAGCCTATTCTGTGCCCGCTTGCTGATTTCTTCGTTTTGCACCACGGCAGTTTGAAAGGCTGCATGATCAATCGCCTCGGTCCCCAGGGCCGGGGCCTTCGGGGGCGGGCCTGCCAGCGGGCGATGGCGGCCACGCTGACTGAGTTGAAGAAGCCAGACGACGGCCACGATCCCCGCCAGCACAGCCAGGACGGTGATCTTGTAGGTCAAGGTCACGGCCGTTACTCCGGCGCCTTGGTGGTCAGCGCCAGCGCATGCAATTCGCCCTGCGCCCCGTCCATCTTGCCCTTGAGGCTGGCATAGACGGCGCGCTGTTGCTGCACCCGGTTCAGGCCCTTGAAGCTGGCGTCGATCACCTCGGCCGCCCAATGGTTCCCGTCGCCCGCAAGATCGGTGATGGTGATCTGCGCATCGGGGAAGCTTTCCCGGATCAGCGCCTCGATATCCTTGCCTTCCATCGGCATGTGGAGCCTCCTGTCCTTCCCTTCCAATCTAGGACGAGCGGCGGGGGGCTGCAAGGCGTGGCCTCATGCGGCGGGTGACCATTCGCGGGCCAGCATCGCCAGAAAGACGCAATCCACCCAGTCGCCGCCGGGGCGGTGCCAGCATTCGCGCCAGACCCCTTCGCGCCGGAAGCCGGCGGTTTCAAAGAAATGCAGGGCGCGGGTATTGTCGGCGGTGCAATCCAGGCCCAGACGATGCGCGCCGCGCACGGCAAAGACCTCGTGCAGCAGCGCGGCCAGAAAGGGGCGCCCCAGCCCGGGCCGCGCCACGGCGAATTCCCGCAGGCCCAGCACGCGCGGCAGCCATTCGACCAGCAGGGCAAACCCGGCGGGCTGGCCCTGATCGCACCAGATCAGCAGATCGCCCTCGGTAATCGCCGCCTCGATTACACCCTCGGCCGGCGGGTCGAGAAAGGCGCGGTTGTCGGCGCGCAGCCAGAGGGCGCAGACAAAATCCGCATCCTCCGGTCGCGCGGGGCGGATCATCCCTCGATCGCGGCCGCGAAGGCCCCGCGATAGAGCGCCGAAAGATCGGCCAGCGGCGCGCTCTCGGCGCCCAGCGTCACCGTAGCGCCGCCGAAACGGCCGACCCGGGTGACCGGCACGCCCGCGGTCAGGCCCGCGGCCTCGATCGCGGCGGCGCCGGCTTCGGTCACGGCCAGCAGGTAGCGGGCCTGATCCTCGCCGAACAGGGTGGGAATGTCGCCCGCGTCCAGCGTGACGCCCAGGCCCGCGCCCTCGGCCATTTCAAAGGCGGCCAGCGCCAGCCCGCCATCGCCCAGATCGGTCGCGGCCTTGACCGATTTGCCGACCGACCGCAGGAAATCGCCATGGCGCTTTTCCGCCGCCAGATCGACATGCGGCGCATCGCCGCCCTCGATCCCGAAGGCTTCGGCCAGCAGGGCCGACTGGCCCAGATGACCGAAGGTTTCGCCAATCAGCAGCGCGATATCGCCCTCGGCCGGCTGGCCGGCGATCAGGTCATCGAGGCTGGCCAGCAGCCCGACCGCGCCGATGGTGGGCGTGGGCAGGATGGCCGAACCGTCGGTTTCATTATAGAGCGACACATTGCCCGACACGATCGGCATTTCCAGCGCTGCCACCGCAGCACCGATGCCTTTGATCGCCCCGACGAACTGGCCCATGATCTCGGGCTTTTCGGGGTTGCCGAAATTCAGGTTGTCGGTGGTGGCAAGGGGCAGGGCGCCCACGGCAGTCAGGTTGCGATAGGCCTCGGCCACCGCCTGCTTGCCGCCCTCGAACGGGTTGGCCTTCACATAGCGCGGCGTCACGTCACTGGTGAAGGCCAGGCCCTTGTCCGTGCCATGCACCCGCACCACGCCGGCCGCCATGCCGGGGCGGATCACCGTATCGGCGCCAACCTGGCAGTCATATTGTTCCCAGACCCAGGCCTTGTGCGCATGGGTCGGGCTGCCGATCAACGCGCGCAGACCGGCGATGGCACCGATGGCGGGCACGTCGGCCAGCGGTGCGGCGGCCGGGGTTTCCACCCAGGGGCGGTCATATTCCGGTGCGCTGGACGACAGTTTCGACAGCGGCAGATCGGCCATGACCGCATTGCCATGCAGGATCAGGAAGCGGTCCTCGGGGATGGTTTCGCCCACAATGGCGAAATCCAAATCCCATTTTTCAAAGATCGCGCGGGCGACGGCCTCTTTCTCGGGCTTCAGCACCATGAGCATGCGCTCCTGGCTTTCCGAGAGCATCATCTCATAGGCGGTCATCGCGGCTTCGCGCTGCGGCACGGCGTCGAGGTTCAGCCGGATGCCCAGCCCGCCCTTGTCGCCCATTTCCACCGCCGAACAGGTCAGACCCGCCGCGCCCATATCCTGAATGGAGATGACGGCGCCGGTCTGCATCAGCTCCAGGCAGGCTTCCAGCAGGCGCTTTTCGGTGAAGGGGTCGCCGACCTGCACGGTGGGGCGCTTTTCCTCGATCGTCTCGTCGAATTCGGCGCTGGCCATGGTGGCCCCGCCCACGCCGTCACGCCCGGTCTTGGCGCCGAGATAGACCACCGGCATGCCCACGCCCGAGGCGGCGGAGTAGAAGATCTTGTCGGCATCGGCGAGGCCGGCCGCAAAGGCGTTCACCAGGCAGTTGCCGTTATAGGCACGGTGAAAGCGCACCTCGCCGCCGACGGTGGGCACGCCAAAGGCATTGCCATAGCCGCCGATGCCTTCGACCACGCCCTTGACCAGATGCGCGGTCTTGGGATGCGAGGGCAGGCCGAAGCTCAGCGCGTTCATCGCCGCAATCGGGCGGGCGCCCATGGTGAACACGTCCCGCAGGATGCCGCCGACGCCGGTCGCCGCGCCCTGATGCGGTTCGATGTAAGAGGGGTGGTTGTGGCTTTCCATCTTGAAGATGACCGCCTGGCCATCGCCGATATCGACCACGCCCGCATTTTCGCCAGGGCCGCAGATCACCTGCGGGCCGGTGGTCGGCAGGGTGCGCAGCCATTTCTTCGACGACTTGTAGGAACAATGCTCGTTCCACATCGCCGAAAAGATACCCAGTTCGGTAAAGGTCGGCTCGCGGCCGATGATCTCCAGGATGCGCTGGTATTCATCGGGTTTCAGGCCATGCGCAGCGATCAGCTCGGGGGTGATTGCGGGTTCGTTCATGGCCTTCCCTCAACATGCTGGTGTCTTGCGCGCCCGTTTAGGCCAAAGGGCGCCGAAGGGAAAGGCCGATGCGCGGGGCGGGCAAAGATTTAATCGGGCGCGGGGCCGATTCTGCCGGCGGCCCGCAAGGCCGCCGTTCCGATGCCGGTTCGTTTTCACGCAAACGATATGCTGCGCTGCCGCATCGTTGGGCGGTTTCACAAAATCGGGCGAAAACCAAAAAAAAGGCCGAGCAGAAGCTCGGCCCAAGTCCAACAGGGAGGTATGAAGGAGATGAGAGAGTATCTCGACCACCGCCTTCAAGCGGGGATTTAGGCGTGCCGGCGATTCCAGGCAAGCCCCAACTTGCTGCGCTTGCAGCATGGCCGCCATGCGTTCAGCGCATGGCTGGTGCTGTCTGTGCATAAGGCCCTGAAACATATCGGAAAATTGCAGCTTTGCCGCAGGCTGCCCGCCGGGCGCATGTCGCGCGCCCCGCGCAGCCGCCCGCCGACAGCGCGCGGCGGGCCATCAGCAACCTGTCAGGCCGGGTTCTGCTTGCGGAACAGGAAGATTTCCTCGGTCACGAAATCGCGGAAGGCCGAGACGCGCTTGGAATGGCGCAATTCCTCGGGATAGGCGAGGAAGACCGGCACATCATTCGATTCCTCCTCGGGCAGGACGCGCACGAGATTGGGGAAATCTTCGGTGATGTAATCGGGCAGCACGCCCACGCCCAGATGGTTCAGCACCCCCTGCAACACCCCGAAATAGTTGTTCACTGTCAGGGTGGAGGGGATGTCATGGCTCATCAGTTGCGCGACCAGCAGCGCGCCGGCGGCCACCTGCGCGGTGCCGGCATGCTGGCAGATCAGCCTGTGCTGGCTGAAATCCTGCATCGTGGTGGGGGTGCCGTGTTCGGCCAGATATTCCGGCGTCGCATACATGCGCATGCGGATATTCATCAGCCGGCGGCGGATCAGGTCGGCCTGGCTCGGCTCTTTCATGCGGATCGCCACATCAGCCTCGCGCATCGGCAGATCCAGCACCCGCTCCTCCAGCATGAGGTCGATCTTGAGCGCGGGATATTTGCGATAGAGCTTGGCCAGACGCGGCGCGAGCCAAAGCGTGCCAAAGCCCGTCGTCGTCGTCACCCGCAATTCGCCAAAGACCTCGTCCTCGCTGTCGCGGATGCGGGCGGCGGTGGCGTCAAGGCGTTTGACCATGGCGGTGGTCGCGTCAAACAGCAATTCGCCCTGTTCGGTCAGAATCAGCCCGCGCGCATGGCGGTGGAACAGCGTGACATTCAGGCTTTCCTCAAGCGCCCGGATCTGTCGCGATACGGCAGACTGGCTCAGATGCAGGGTGTCGCCGGCATGGGTCAGGCTGCCCGCATCGGCCACCGCGTGAAAGATTCTGAGCTTGTCCCAGTCCATGTTGAAACTCTTGCCTGTTTTTCTACCGCTAACATTTCGCGCTTAGATAGTCACATTATTATGGGCGTAAATGGGGGCATGTCGCAAAATTCCCCCTTTATAGGTCAGCATATTTGACCTACCATAAGCGCAAGTTCATTTTGCAAGGGGAGGTGCACAATGGGCAGGCAAAATGAGATCCGCGTCGATGTGTCGCTGGCGGATCGCTATGACCTGACGAAATCGCCGGTGCTGCTGAATGGCACCCAGGCCCTTGTGCGCCTGATGCTGATGCAGCGGGCGCGCGATGCGGCGGCGGGGCTGGATACGGCGGGCTATTGCACCGGCTATCGCGGCTCGCCCCTGGGTGCGGTCGATCTGACCATGAGCAAGGCCCGGCGCGAGCTGGAGGCGGCGCAAATCCTGTTCCAGCCGGGGCTGAACGAGGATCTGGCCGCAACGGCGATCTGGGGCAGCCAGCAGGCCGAATTGCGCGGCGAGGGCAAGCATCAGGGCGTCTTTGCACTGTGGTATGGCAAGGGGCCGGGGGTGGACCGCACCGGCGACGTGATGCGCCACGCCAATATGGCCGGCACCAGCCGCCTGGGCGGTGTCCTGATGGCCATGGGTGACGATCATACCGGCGAAAGCTCGACCGTGCTGCACCAGTCGGACTGGGCCATGGTCGATGCCTATATGCCCGTCGTCAGCCCCGCCGGCGTGCAGGAGGTGCTGGATTACGGCCTTTATGGCTGGGCGCTCAGCCGGTTTTCCGGGCTTTGGGTCGGTCTCAAGACCATGAAGGACACGGTCGAGGCGACGGCGGTGGTCGATGGTAACCCGTTCCGCCGCAACTTTGTCACGCCCGATTTCCGCATGCCGCAAGGCGGGCTGAACATCCGGCTGGGCGACGCGCCGGTCGCGCAGGAAGCGCGGATGATCGACTACAAACGCTTCGCCGCCGAGGCGTTTTCGCATGCGAACCGGATGGATCAGCGCATCTGGGGCAAGCCGGGCGCGAAGATCGGCTTTGTCGCCGCCGGCAAGAACTGGCTCGATCTCACCCATGCGCTCAGCCTGCTGGGCATCGACGCGCATGAGGCCGAACGGCTGGGCCTGACCACCTACAAGATCGGCCAGACCTTCCCGCTTGACATGAAGGGCTTTCACGACTGGGCCGAGGGGCTGGAGGTCATCGTCGTCGTCGAGGAAAAGCGCAAGCTGATCGAGGTGCAGGTGAAGGAGGCGATCTTTGACGATCGCCGGGGCCGCCGGGTGCTGGGCTGGAAACACGACCGCACGCATGAGGAACTGTTCCCCACCCGCTTTGCGCTGGATCCGCTGATGATCGCGGAAAAGCTGGGCGGCATCCTGATCGAAGAAGGGCGCGGCACCGAGGCGGTGAAGGCGGGCCTTGCCCGCATCGCCGAGGCGCGGCGGGCCGACAATGCCCGCGATCTGGCGGCGCGGCTGCCCTATTTCTGCTCCGGCTGCCCGCATAACAGTTCCACCAAGGTGCCCGAAGGCAGCCGCGCCTATGCCGGCATCGGCTGTCACTACATGGTGCAATGGATGGACCGTTCCACCAACGGCTTCACCCATATGGGCGGCGAGGGCGCGAACTGGGTGGGCGAGGCGCCGTTCTCGACCCGCGGCCATGTGTTCCAGAACCTTGGCGACGGCACCTATAACCATTCCGGCGTGCAGGCGATCCGTGCAGCGCTCGCTGCCGATGTGAACATCACCTACAAGATCCTGTTCAACGATGCCGTCGCCATGACCGGCGGCCAGTTCAACGAGGGCGGCCTGACCCCCGACCGCATCGCGCGCGAGGTGTTGGCCATGGGCGTACGCGAGGTGGCGTTGGTCCATGACCCGAAAGAGGAGCTGGATCTCGGCAAGTTCCCCTCGGGCCTCTCGATCCATACCCGCGACGAGATGGAGGCGGTGCAAAAGCGGCTCGCCACCGTGCCGGGCGTGTCGGTGTTGCTCTATGTCCAGACCTGCGCGGCCGAAAAACGGCGCCGGCGCAAGAAGGGCAGCTTTCCCGATATCGACCGCCGGGTCTTCATCAATACCGATATCTGCGAAGGCTGCGGCGATTGCGGCGTGCAGTCGAACTGCGTCTCGGTCGTGCCGGTGGAGACCGAACTGGGCCGCAAGCGCGCCATCGACCAGTCGTCCTGCAACAAGGATTTCTCCTGCCTCAACGGCTTTTGCCCGTCCTTCGTGACGCTGGAGGGCGCGAAGCCCCGCAAGGCCGAGGCCCGCGCCGTCGATCTGCCCGACCTGCCCGAACCTGTGCTGCCCGAAATCCGCGGCACCCATAACATCGTCATCACCGGCGTCGGCGGCACCGGCGTGGTGACCATCGGCGCCGTGCTGGCCATGGCCGCGCATCTGGATGGCAAGGGCGCCGGCATGATGGAAATGGCGGGCCTCGCGCAAAAGGGCGGTGCCGTGCATATCCATTGCCGCATCGCCGAAAAGCCCGCCGACATCTCGGCCATCCGCGTCGCCGTGGGCGAGGCGGATGCAGTGATCGGCGGCGATCTGGTGGTGACGGCAGGCGCCAAGACGCTGGGCCTGATGACGACGGGGCGCAGCCGCGCCGTGGTCAACGACCATGAAATCGTGACCGGCGAATTTACCCGCAATACCGAGTTCCGCATTCCGTCCGAGGACTTGCGCGTCGCACTTCAAGCGCGCCTGCGCGAGGGGGTCAGTTTTCTCGACACCACGGAATTCGCCCGCGCGGTGCTGGGGGATTCGATCTTTTCCAACATGGTTCTGCTGGGCATGGCCTGGCAGGGCGGGCTGGTGCCGCTGTCGCTGGCGGCGCTGCGCCGCGCGGTGGAGCTGAACGGGGCGGGCGTCGAGGCCAATTTGCGCGCCTTCGATCTGGGCCGCTTTGCGCAGGCTCATCCCGATCAGGCCCGCGCGCTGATGCGGCCCGAGGAAAAGCCGACGGTCGATCCCGTGGCCTTCCGCGCCGATCACCTGCGCGCCTATCAGGATAACGCGCTGGCCGACCGGTTCGTCGCCCGCGTCCATGCCGCGCCCGAGGCGCTGCGCCCGTCCTTGGCCAAGGGCTATCACAAGCTTCTGGCCTACAAGGATGAATACGAAGTTGCGCGCCTGCATCTGGAAACGCTTGCCAAGGCGCGCGAAAGCCTGACCGGCGATCTGCGCCCGACCTTCCATCTGGCGCCGCCGATCCTGCCGGGCAAGGCGTCGGACGGTCGGCCGAAGAAACGAGCCTTCGGGCCGTGGATCCTGCCGGTGTTCCGGTTGCTGGCCCGGATGAAGGGCTTGCGCGGCACGGCGTTCGATCCCTTCGGGCGCCACCCCGAACGCCGCATGGAGCGCGCGCTGATCACGCAATATGAGGCCGATCTGGCAGAGGTTCTGCCGCTCTGGCGCCCCGCGACCGAGACGGCGATCGTCGAATTGCTGGAATTGCCGCTGTCGATCCGCGGCTATGGTCCGGTGAAGGAGGCCAATGCCGCCAAGGCCGCCGAGCGGCGGTCCGAACTGCTGGCCACGATCCGCGCCGGGGGCGATGCCCCGCGCCTCGCGGCGTAATCTGCAAAATGGCCCGGCGGGGTTTGCAAAACCGCCGGGCCTTTGCAAACCGTCCTGCCGTGTTCTGCAAAATCGGTGCGAAACGCACGGGCCCGCGCCTTCGCTCTTTTCCCGGCTGCGCCCTGCGCCTATGCTGCGCCAAATCACCCCGTCAGAGGGAGGGCAGTCATGGCCGTGGGCGTTTTCGATTCAGGTCTCGGGGGCTTGACGGTGCTGGATGCCGTCAGCAAGCGCTTGCCCGATGTGCCCTTCGTCTATTTCGGCGACAATGCCCATGCACCCTATGGGGTGCGCACGCATGATGACATCTTCAACCTGACCTGCGCCGCGACCGAACGGCTCTGGGCCGAGGGCTGCGATCTGGTGATCCTCGCCTGCAACACCGCTTCGGCCGCCGCGCTGAAACGGATGCAGGAAAGCTGGCTGCCGCCGGGCAAGCGCGTGCTGGGGGTGTTCGTGCCGCTGATCGAGGCGCTGACCGAACGGCAATGGGGCGACAACAGCCCCCCGCGCGAGGTCGCGGTCAAGCATGTGGCGCTGTTTGCAACGCCTGCCACCGTGGCCAGCCGCGCCTTTCAGCGCGAACTGGCCTTCCGCGCCATCGGCGTGGATGTCGAGGCGCAGCCCTGCGGCGGCGTGGTCGATGCGATCGAACAGGGCGACGAAATTCTGGCCGAGGCGCTGGTGCGCAGCCATGTTGAGGCGTTGAAGCGGCGCATGCCGCATCCGCAGGCCGCCATTCTGGGATGCACCCATTACCCCTTGATGCAAAACGCTTTTCAAGAGGCGCTCGGGGCCGATGTCAAGGTGTTCAGCCAGGCCAATCTGGTGGCGGACAGCCTGGCCGATTACCTGGTGCGGCGTCCGGAATTCCTGGGCGCGGGCAAGGTGTCGAAGTTCCTGACGACCGGCGACCCGGCCAATGTGTCCTCCAAGGCGACGCAATTCCTGCGCCGCCGCATCAGTTTTGAGGCGGCATGACCCATGAGGACTGGCAGGCCGCGCGTCTGGCGGCGCTGACCGCCGAGGACGGATGGCTGAACCTGACCGACCGGATCGAGATCGCGCCGGGGCGCCTGACGCTGGGGCGGGGCGATCACGATCTGCGGCTCTC
This sequence comes from Gemmobacter caeruleus, assembly GCF_008271655.1. Classification (GTDB taxonomy): domain Bacteria; phylum Pseudomonadota; class Alphaproteobacteria; order Rhodobacterales; family Rhodobacteraceae; genus Gemmobacter; species Gemmobacter caeruleus. The sequence goes on along the minus strand of NZ_VKKX01000044.1, from coordinate 357,876 downwards.
GGTGGGGCCGGACCTGCTGGGCACGCTGGTCCTTGCGCCGGACCTGACCGCGCGGCTGGAAATGCCCGAGGGGCAGGTGCTGGATTTTGCGCCCGGCCCGGGCGGGTTCGACACGCTGCGCATCGCCGGTCTGATCCTGGAAATTCACATTGTCGAAGGGGCGGCGGCGCTGCGGCTGCGCCAGATCGACCATCCGGCGCGGTGCGATTTTGCCGGCATCGACAGCTTTCCCTTTGACCCGGACTGGGTGATCGACGCGGAATGGCACGAACTGCCGGTGCCGGTCTTGCGCGACATCGCGATGGTTGCGGGGCGCAGCGACAGCGTGCGCCAGACCCATGTCGCGCGGTTTTCCCATGCGGGGCAACAGGTTGCGCTGGTCCCGACCCATATCAAGGCGGGCCGGCCGATGTTCGTCATCCGCGACGCGACCTCCGGTCACGAGACCTATGGCGCCTCGCGCTTTCTGATTGGCGAGGTGGCGGGCCATCGGGTGCGGCTGGATTTCAACCGCCTGCACAACCCGCCTTGCGCCTATACGCCCTTTGCGATCTGCCCGCTGCCGCCGCCGGAAAACCGGCTGGCCTTTGCGATCCGTGCCGGAGAGTTGACGCCGCGCGACCATTAGGCTCTTGCATCGCGCGCCCCAGCGCCGCAAAGAGAAACCGACCGCGACAAGAGGGGGCGAACCATGAAGAAGCGCATCGCAATCCTTGGGGCATCGGGCTATACCGGCGCCGAGCTGGTGCGCCTGATCGCCAGCCATCCGCAGATGGAAATCGTGGCCCTGTCGGCCGACCGCAAGGCGGGGCTGGAGATGGCCGAGGTGTTTCCCTTTCTGCGTCATCTGAACCTGCCCAAGCTTTGCAAAATCGACGAGATTGATTTTGCAAAAGTGGATCTGGCATTTTGCGCCCTGCCGCATGCCACCAGTCAGGCGGTGATCAAGGCGCTGCCGCGCGATTTGCGGGTGGTCGATCTGTCGGCGGATTTCCGGCTGCGCGACGTGGCGGAATACGAGAAATGGTATGGCCAGCCCCATGCCGCGCCGGAATTGCAGGCCGAGGCGGTCTATGGCCTGACCGAATTCTACCGCGACGATATCCGGGCCGCGCGGCTTTGCGCCGGCACCGGCTGCAATGCCGCCACCGGGCAATATGCGCTGCGCCCGCTGATCGAGGCCGGTTGCATCGATCTGGATGACATCTTGCTGGATCTGAAATGCGGCGTGTCGGGGGCGGGGCGGTCGCTCAAGGAAAACCTCCTGCATGCCGAACTGTCGGAGGGCACGCATGCCTATTCCGCCGGTGGCAAGCACCGGCATCTGGGGGAATTCGACCAGGAATTCAGCAAGATCGCCGGGCGCCCGGTGCTGGTGCAGTTCACCCCGCATCTGGCGCCGATGAATCGCGGCATTCTGGCCTCGGTCTATGTGAAGGGCGACGCCAGGGCCTGCTGGACCGCGCTGGAGGCGCGCTATGCGCTGGAGCCGTTCATCGAGGTGCTACCTTTCGGCGCAGTCCCCTCGACACGCGACATTCGTGGGTCCAATTACTGTCATATCGGTGTGGTGGCGGACCGGATTCCCGGCCGCACGCTGATCGTGGCGGTGCTGGACAACCTGACCAAGGGCTCTTCGGGGCAGGCGATCCAGAATGCCAACCTGATGCTGGGGCTGGAGGAGACCGCGGGCCTGATGCTGGCCCCCGTCTTCCCGTAAGGAGACCAAGATGAAGGGGTTGAAGAAAACCCGGCGGATCCAGATCCTCGCGCTGGCCTTCGTGGCGCTGGCGGGATCGACGGCGCTGATCGGCTATGCGATGCGCGACGGGATCAACTTTTTCCGCGCGCCGGCGCAGGTCATCGCCGAGCCGCCCGAGGCGGGCGAGGTGTTCCGCCTGGGCGGGCTGGTCGAACCCGGCAGCCTGGTGCGCGGGCAGGGTGAAACCATCCGCTTCAACGTGACCGACGGGGCCGAGATCGTGCCCGTCACCTTTACCGGCGTGCTGCCCGACCTGTTCAAGGAAGGGCAGGGCATGATCGGCACCGGCCAGATGGTTGGCGACACTTTCGAGGCGACCGAAATCCTCGCCAAGCATGACGAGAGCTATATGCCGAAAGAGGTGATGGAGGCGTTGAAGGAGCAAGGCGTCTATCACGATCCGAACGAACAGAGCGGATCGTAACGCGCGCTGCCTTACCGGGCGCTTAATCGCGCCATGACCATGCTGTCACCCGGCAAGAACGGGGGCTGGCATGAAGACGGTGCGGGAACTGGCAGAGGAAATCGTCGCGCGCGAAGGCGGGTATGTGAACGACCCCGACGATCCGGGCGGCGCCACCAATCACGGGGTGACGATCCATACACTGCGCGGGCTGGGCCTCGATCTGAATGGCGATGGCCGCGTCACCCCCGCCGATGTGCGCCGGCTGAGCCGCGAACAGGCGGTGGAGATTTACCTGCGCCACTACTTTGCAAAGCCCGGTATTGCAAATTTGCCTGTGGTTTTGCAGCCCGCACTCTTTGACATGTATGTGAATGCCGGCGCCAATGCGGTGCGCATCCTGCAACGGCTGCTGATCCGGCTGGGCTTTCCGCTGTTGGTGGATGGTGCGATCGGGCCAAAGACCATCGCGGCGGCCGAGCGCGCGGCGGCCAATGTCGCGCATCTGGCCGATGCCTATGGCGTGGCACGGCGCGACTATTACTATGCGCTTGGCGATGCCCGCCCCGCCAGCCGCAAATATTGTCGCCGCCGCGATGGCGGCAAGGGCGGCTGGATCACCCGGGCCGAAAGCTTTATCACGCCAGCCCTGCACCTGACCGAGGCACAGCATCGCGCGCGGGTGGCGGCATGGGGCTGAGCTTTCTGTCCGACGCGGCGCGGCTCAAACGCATCGCGGAACTGCTGCAAGAGGCTGATAGCCCCGCCTTGCCGGCCGCGCTGGAACTGCTGAACCGCGCGATCCGGCCCGCGACGGTGCTGGCGGTTCTGGCCCTCATCGGCCTCGCCTTTGTCGATCCGCCGCGCTATGCCGCCGGCATGGCCGCGCTGCGCACCACGCCGCTGGCGGTCTGGGGCCTCAGCGCGCTGATCCTGGGTCTGCATTTCCTGACGAAACCCGGCCCGGCTGCGGCGCGAACTTGACCCGCCTTCCGCCCTCTGGCAAGAGCCGGGGGTCAGGAAGGACGGACGAGATGAACCTTTTCACCGAATTGCGCAAAGCCGTGATCACCGAACTGGGCGCGATGACCGAGGCCGGGCTGCTGCCCGCCGGTCTGGACATGGGGGCCGTCGCGGTCGAGCCGCCGCGCGATGCGGCGCATGGCGACATGGCCACCAATGCCGCGATGGTGCTGGCCAAACCCGCGGGCCAGCAACCCCGCGTGATCGCCGAGGCGCTGGCCGCCCGACTGGCCACCGATCCGCGCATCGCCAGCGCCGAGGTGGCGGGGCCTGGCTTTCTGAACCTGCGCCTGCAACCCGTGGTCTGGCAGGGTCTGGCCAGGGCGATCCTGGAAACGGGCGCCGATTACGGGCGCTCCGATCTGGGGGCCGGGCAGAAGGTGAATGTCGAATTCGTCTCCGCCAACCCGACCGGGCCGATGCATGTGGGCCATGTGCGCGGCGCGGTGGTGGGCGATGCGCTGTCAAACCTGCTGGCCTTTGCCGGCTGGAACGTGACGCGCGAATATTACATCAACGACGGCGGCGCGCAGGTCAACGTGCTGGCCCGCTCGGCCTATGAACGCTACCGCGAGGCCAATGGGCTGGAGCCTGAAATCCGCGAGGGGCTGTATCCCGGCGATTACCTGATCCCGGTGGGCGAGGCGCTGAAGGACAAATACGGCACCAGCCTGATCGACCAGCCGGAATCCGTCTGGCTGGACGATGTGCGCGAATTCGCCACCGAACGCATGATGCAGATGATCCGCGAGGATCTGGCCGCGCTTGGCGTGCGGATGGATGTCTATTCCAGCGAAAAGGCGCTGTATGGCACCGGCGAGATCGAGGCCGCGATCGACACGCTGCGCAATATGGGCCTGATCTATGAGGGCGTGCTGGAACCCCCGAAGGGCAAGACCCCCGAGGATTGGGAGCCGCGTGAACAGACGCTGTTCCGTTCGACCGCGCATGGCGATGACGTGGATCGCCCGGTGAAGAAATCGGATGGGTCGTGGACCTATTTCGCCCCCGATATCGCCTATCACTACAACAAGGTCCGGCGCGGCTTCGATCAGCTGATCGACATTTTCGGCGCCGACCATGGCGGTTATGTCAAGCGGATGAAGGCCGCCGTCTCGGCCTTGTCCGATGGCCGGGTGCCGCTGGACATCAAGCTGATCCAGCTGGTCAAGCTTTACAAGAACGGCGAGCCCTTCAAGATGTCCAAACGCGCCGGCACCTTTGTCACGCTGCGCGATGTGGTGGAGGAAGTGGGCGCCGACGTGACCCGCTTTGTCATGCTGACCCGAAAGAACGACATGGCGCTGGATTTCGACTTCGACAAGGTGCTGGAACAGTCGAAGGACAACCCCGTTTTTTATGTGCAATACGCCAATGCGCGGATCAATTCCGTGCTGCGCAAGGCGCGTGAGGCCGGGGTTGCGGTCGATGACGCCACGCTGGCGGCGGCAGACCTGGCGCTGCTGAACCATCCGGCGGAGCTGGCGCTGATCGCCAAGCTGGCCGAATGGCCGCGTCTGGTGGAAATCGCCGCCAAGGGGAACGAGCCGCATCGCGTGGCCTTCTACCTTTATGAGCTGGCCTCTGACCTGCATGGGCTGTGGAACCGTGGCAATGACGAGCCTTCGCTGCGCTTTGTGCAAGCGGATGTGACCACGACTCAGGCGAAAATCGGCCTCGCCCGGGCGGCGGGCGTTGTGATTTGCGCCGGTCTTGCTATTCTGGGCGTCACTCCGGTCGAGGAAATGCGCTGAGAATGGCGCCCCGGCCCGGGGAACAGGCAAACCGTCAGGGCCCGCGGGCCCTGCACGCTTGGGGCAGAGCATGGCTGATGTGAATTATGACCGTTACGCCGGGGAGGCCGCGCCGCGGCCCCGTCAGGGCGGGCGGGCGCAGGGGCAGGGCGGTCGTCGTCAGGGCGGGCCGGGTCGCGGTGGCGCCCAGGGGCGGCGTATGCTGAACCTGCTGGGCGCGGCGGCATCGCTGGCGCTGCTGCTGGGCGCGGGCGTCTGGGGCTACAAGATCGCCGTGCGCAATGTTCTGGGCATTCCCGTCATCAAGGCGGTCGAAGGGCCGATGCGCGTCGCGCCGGAAAATCCCGGCGGCGAGGTGACGGCGCATCAGGGGCTTTCGGTCAACGATGTTGCGGCGGTCGGGGTGGCGACGCCCTTGCCCGATGAAATCGTGCTGGCGCCGCGTCCGGTCGATCTGGCGGCCGAGGACGGGCCGGGCCTTGCGCCCGAACCACCGGCCGAACTGCTGGCCCCCGTCGCGCAAGAGCCGGTCGCGCTGCCTGCGGCCGATGGCGTGGCTGAGGCCGCGATCACCGACCTGCCGCTGGATCCGCTGACCACCGTCGCACCTCTGGGCGATGAGGCTGGGGCCGGCGCCCCGGCCGATGTTCTGGCTTTGGCCGATAGTCTTGCCGCCGGGGCGGCGCCGCTGAGCGCGCCCGAAGTGGGGTCTGAGTCCGCGCCTGTGGTGGCGGGCGGGTTGGGCCGCTCGATCCGGCCGCTGGCCCGGCCCGGCGCGCTGGCCGGCGCTGCCGCGCCCTCTGCCACCGATGCCGCCGTGGCCGCGGCCCTTGGCATCGCAGCGCGGGAGGTCGATCCGGCGGCGCTGGCGCTTGGCACCCGGCTGGTGCAGTTCGGCGCCTTTGACAGCGAGGATGAGGCCCGCGCCGCCTGGGATCGCATCGCGGGCCGCTTTGGCGAATTGATGGCGGGCAAGGGCCGCGTGGTGCAGGCCGCCGAAAGCGGCGGGCGCACCTTCTATCGCCTGCGCGCCGAAGGCTTTGCCGATGAGGCCGATGCCCGCCGCTTCTGCGCCGCGCTGACCGCCGAAAGCACCGATTGCATCCCGGTCACCCTGCGATGAGTGCCGCCCCCCATGGCGCCACGATACTGGGATGCGCCGGCCTGACCCTCGGCCCCGAGGAACGCGCCTTTTTCCGCGAGGCCGATCCCTGGGGTTTCATCCTCTTTGCCCGCAATGTCGAAACCCCGGCCCAGGTCGCTCGGCTGACCGCCGATCTGCGCGACGCGGTCGGGCGCGACGCGCCGGTGCTGGTGGATCAGGAAGGCGGCCGGGTGCAGCGCCTGCGCGCGCCGCATTGGTCGGAATGGCTGCCGCCGCTGGAGGCGGTGAGGGCTGCGGGGGCGGGGGCTGCGCGCATGATGTGGCTGCGCGGCAGGCTGATCGCGGCCGAACTGCGCGCTGTCGGCATCGACAGCAATTGTGCGCCCTGCCTCGATATCGCGACCGGGGTCACCCATCCCTTTCTGTTGAACCGCTGCTATGGCACCGAGGCCGGCCCCGTGGCCCAACTGGGCCGCGCGCTGGCCGAGGGGCATCTGGCGGGCGGCGTGCTGCCGGTGATGAAGCATATGCCCGGCCATGGCCGCGCCAGCGGCGACACGCATCACGACCTGCCGCGCGTCACCGCGCCGCGCGAAACCCTGCAAGCCATTGATTTCGCGCCCTTCCATGCCCTGGCCGATCTGCCGATGGCGATGACCGCGCATATCGTCTTTTCCGCCTATGACGAGGCGCCGGCCACCTGTTCGCCGCGCATGATGCAGGTCATGCGGCAGGAAATCGGCTTTGACGGGCTGATCATGTCGGATGATCTGAACATGCAGGCGCTTTCGGGCAGCTTGGGCGAACGCGCGGCGCGGGCAATCGGCGCGGGCTGCGATCTGGCGCTGCATTGCAAGGGCGACCTGGCCGAGATGCAGGCCGTGGTCGCCGCTGCCGGCCGCATGACGCCCGCTGCCAGCCGCCGCGCAGAGGCCGCGCTGGCGCGCCGCCTGCCGCCCGAACCGGCCGATCTGGCCGCCTTCCGGGCCGAACATGACGCGCTGCTGGGGGCGGACATGCCCCATGTCTGACCGCGACTGGATCGACGAACAGAAGGACCAGAGCGTCAGCGACAGGCTGGCCGCCGAGGCGCTGATCGTCGATGTGGACGGGTTCGAGGGGCCGCTCGATCTGCTCTTGTCGCTGTCGCGCAGTCAAAAGGTTGACCTGCGGCGCATCTCGGTCCTTCAACTGGCCGAGCAGTATCTGGGTTTCGTCAACAAGGCCAAGGCGTTGCGGATCGAACTTGCCGCGGATTATCTGGTGATGGCGGCCTGGCTCGCCTATCTGAAATCGCGCCTGTTGCTGCCACCCGACCCGACCGAAGACGGGCCGAGCGCCGAGGATCTGGCCGCCCATCTGGCCTTTCAGCTCGAACGCCTGCAAGCCATGCGCGAAGTGGCGGCGCGGCTGATGGCGCGGGACCAGCGCGGGCGCGATTTCTTTGTGCGCGGTCAGACCGAAGAGGTCGCGCGCAGCCGCAAGGTGGTCTATTCCGCCGCGCTGATCGACCTGATGCGCGCCTATGCCCGCATCCGCACCAAGGACGAATTCCGCCCCTTCGTGATGGATCGTCACGACGTGTTCACCATGGAACAGGCGCTGGACCGGATGCGCGGGCTGATCGGCTATGTCGGCGACTGGTCCGATCTGGAAAGCTGGATGCCCGAGGGCTGGGATGCCCATCCGATGCGCCGGCGCTCCTCGCTGGCGGCGCATTTCGCGGCGGTGCTGGAAATGGCCAAGCGCGGACAGATCCAGATCCGCCAGGGCGAAACCTTTGCCCCGATCCAGATCCGTCGCAAGGAGGGTGAATGAGCGAGACCGAACAAAGCCTGTTCGACGCCCCCCCGATCGCGGAGCAGGAACGCATGGTGGAGGCGATCCTGTTCGCCGCCGCCGAGCCGGTGACCGTGGCCGAACTGGAACGCCGGATGCCGCATGGCTGCGACCCGGCCGAGGCCCTGGCCTATCTGCGCCGCCGCTATGAGGGGCGCGGCGTGCGCATCGTGCGGGTGGGCGATGCCTGGGCGATCCGCACCGCGCCCGATCTGGGCTATCTGATGCAGAAAGAGGTGATCGAGCAGCGCAAGCTCAGCCGCGCCGCGATCGAGACGCTGGCGATCATTGCCTATCACCAGCCGGTCACCCGCGCCGAGATCGAGGAGATTCGCGGCGTCGCGGTCAGCCGCGGCACTATTGATCAGCTGCTGGAAATGGAATGGATCCGCTTTGGCCGCCGCCGCATGACCCCGGGCCGCCCGGTGACCTTTGTGGTGACGGAATCCTTTCTCGATCATTTCGGCCTCGAATCGGCGCGCGATCTGCCGGGGCTCAAGGATCTGCGCGCGGCGGGGCTGCTGGACAGCCGGCCTTTGCCGGGGGCGCTGGCCACGCCGGGCGACGAAGACGAGGCGAGCGGTCAGACCGAATTGTTCGAGGATTGAGGCGCGCGGATGGATTTTGCAAAACTGGTTCAGCAAATTGCGAATATGCTCTTTCGCCGGGCGACCAACCGGGTGATGCGGCAGGGCATGAACCGGATGGCCAAGGGCGCCGGTGCCGATCCGCGTCAGGTCAATGCCATGCAGCGCAAGGCGCGGCAGGCGGCCCGGCTGTTGCGGCGGATCGGGCGTTAATCGCGGAAATGCTTGGCGAGCTTGAGGCCCTGGCCCTGATAGTTTGACGCGATCCCGGCGCCATAGAGTGTCTCGGGCCGCGCCGCCATGCGTTCATAGACCAGCCGGCCGACCACCTGCCCATGTTCCAGCACGAAGGGCGCCTCGTGGCAGCGCACCTCCAGCACGCCGCGTGAGCCGCGCCCGCCTGCCGCGGCATGGCCGAAGCCGGGGTCAAAGAAGCCGGCATAATGCACGCGAAATTCGCCCACCATTGCCAGATAGGGCGCCATTTCGGCGGCATAATCCGGGGGGATCGTCACTGCCTCGCGGCTGACCAGAATGTAGAACGCCCCGGGATCCAGGATGATCCTGCCATCGCGGGCGCGCACATCCTCCCAGAACTCGGCCGCGGGGTAATGGCCGATACGGTCGAGGTCGATCACCCCGGTATGCGGCTTGGCGCGATAACCGACCAGATCGCCGCTTTCGGGCCGCAGATCGACCGAAAAGCCCAGACCATCGGAAATCACCGCCGACCCGTCCACCAGCGGTTCCTGTGCATGCAGCGCCAGGAGATCGGCATCCGACAGCACCGCCTGACCGCGCCGGAACCGGATCTGATTGAGCCGTTGCCCCGCCCGCGCCAGCACCGAAAAGCTGCGCGGGCAGACTTCGGCGTAAAGCGGGCCGTGATAGCCCTCGGCGATGCGGTCGAATTCGACGCCGCCATCGGTGATCGTGCGCGTCAGCAGATCGAGCCGCCCGGTGGAGCTCTTGGCATTGGCGACGGCGGTGATGCCGGGCGGCAAAGCCAGCCGCTCCATCAGTGGCACCACATAGACGCAGCCCTTTTCCAGCACCGCCCCCTCGGTCAGGTCGATGCGGTGCATCTCGAATTCGGCGATGCGGTCGGCGACGCTGCGATCCTTGCCAGCCAGGAACGAGGCGCGCACGCGATAGGCGACATGGCCCAGCCGCAGGTCAAGGCTTGCAGGCTGGATCTGGGCGGGCAGGATCGCCGGATCGGCAGCGATCACGCCGGCGTCGATCAACTGGCGCAGCTCTTGTGCGGGCAGAACTCCGGTCGCGGTCATGCGCGTCTCCTAAGCCTATGAAAAGACCCGCCCTGTTGCCAGAGGCGGGTCTTTTTCGATGGTCGGGCCGGCGAGATTCGAACTCGCGGCCTTCCGCCCCCCAGACGGACGCGCTAACCAGGCTGCGCCACGGCCCGACACTGCGCGGATACATAACGATAATTCCGGCGGGGGCAAGCGGCAAAACGCATCTCGCCACATTATCCGCGTCGCGGCTGGTTCAGCGGCGCGATCCGGCCATGCAGCTGGCGCGCCCGCGCCAACAGGCGTTGCAATCCGTGCCGACTTTCCGGCAGCAGCGGCGCGGAGAGGTCGCGCAACCGTGTGGCGATCCAGGGGCGATCAGCAGGGGCTGGCGCGGCGAGCGGCGACGAATCATCGACGGAGGCGGCCTGGGGCTGGGGGGATTCGGTCGGTGACTCGATCGCCGGTGCAGGTGCGGCTTCCCCCATTGCCTCGGGCATGGCGGGCAGCTCGATCTCTGCGGCGCGCGGGGGCTCCGGCTCGGGCACAAAGGCCGCATCAGGCTGCGCCTCCATCTCGGGTTGGGGCACGGGATCGGGCAGGGGGGCCGGCTCGGGGGCGGCGATGTCCTCGGGCGGGTCCAGGTCGAACAGCGACCATTGCCGCCGCTCCTCGGGGCCGGGCGGCGGCGGGGCGGCGCGCAGTTGCGCCCGCAGCGCCGCGGGGCTTTCATCGGCCTCGGTCCCGCTTCGCCAATCGGTCAGCGCCACGATATTGTCGATCGGCGACTCGTCGATCACCGTCTGGTCCAGGCTTTCGGCCAGCGCCTCGATCTCGGGCGGGCTGTCCTCGCCGCCCAACTGGGCGACATGGCGAATCCCTTGATCGCGCAGGATTTTCTGCACGCCACGGATCGTCATCCCCTCATCATGCAACAGCTTGCGGATGCCCGACAGCAACGCAACATCGGCGGGGCGGTAATAGCGCCGCCCGCCCGCCCGCTTCACCGGCTTGATCTGTGGAAAACGGCTTTCCCAGAACCGCAGCACATGGGCCGGCGTGTCCAGAAGCTCCGCGACTTCACTGATGGTGCGAAAGGCGTCGGGCGATTTTTCCATGGCCCCGCTCATGCCCCCGGTCAGCCCTTCTTGCCGTTGGCGACCCGCTCTTTCATCAGATGCGAGGGGCGGAAGGTCAGCACGCGGCGCGGGCTGATCGGCACCTCGTCCCCGGTCTTGGGGTTGCGCCCGACCCGGGCCGACTTGTCGCGCACCGAAAAGGTGCCAAAGGACGAGATCTTGACCGTCTCGCCCTCGACCAGCGCGTCGGAGACATGTTGCAGCACGGATTCGACCAGATCGGCGGATTCGTTGCGCGACAGCCCGACCTCGCGGAACACGGCCTCGCTCAGATCCATACGGGTCAGCGTCTTTTCACTCATCGGTCCCCCCCGGGATTTTCATCCAGATTGAGGCCTTTGGGTTTTCGAGTCAATATCAACCACTTGCGCGCGATTGTTCAAACAGGCGCGGTGAACTATCTGCCACCGCCTGCCCGGATTGTCAGCATTCTGGAAACGTCACCAGCGCAGAACCACCGCGCCCCAGGCCAGACCGCCGCCGATGGCCTCGGTCACGACCAGATCACCGGGCTTGATCTGCCCGCGCGCGACCCCCACCGACAGCGCCAGGGGAATCGACGCGGCCGAGGTATTGCCGTGATCCTGCACGGTCACCACAACGCGCTCCATCGGCACCTGCATACGTTTGGCGGTGCCCTCGATGATGCGGATATTGGCCTGATGCGGCACGATCCAGTCCACGTCGGCGCCGCTCAGCCCGACCTTGTCGAGCGCGGCATGGGCGGTTTCGGCCAGTTTCTCGACCGCGTGGCGGAACACTTCCTTGCCCTGCATGCGCAGATGGCCGGTGGTGCCGGTCGAAACGCCGCCATCGACATAAAGAATGTCCTTCTGGCGCCCGTCGGAATTGAGATCGGTCGCGAGGATGCCGCGATCCTCTGGGGTGCCGGCGCCTTCCTGCGCCTCCAGCACCAGGGCGCCGGCGCCATCGCCGAACAGCACGCAGGTGCCGCGGTCGGTCCAGTCCATCAGGCGCGAAAAGGTCTCGGCGCCGATCACCAGCACCCGCCGCGCCTGGCCCGAAACGATCAGCGCATTGGCATTGGCCAGCGCAAAGACAAAGCCCGCACAGACCGCCTGCACGTCAAAGGCAAAGCCCCGGGTCATGCCAAGGCGCGCCTGAATCATCGTGGCGGCAGAGGGAAAGGTCAGATCGGCGGTCGAGGTGGCGACGATGATCGCGTCGATCTCCTCGGCGCCAAGCCCGGCATGGGCCAGCGCCGCCTCGGCCGCGCGGGCGCCCAGATCAGAGGTGGTCTGCCCCTCGGCCGCGAAATGGCGCCGCTCGATCCCGGAGCGGGACTTGATCCATTCGTCGGAGGTGTCGATGGTCGCCTCGAACTCGCTGTTCGGAACGACCCGTTCGGGCAGGTAATGGCCAACACCCCGGACGACGGCGCGCACTGTCATTGTTTTTCACCGCTTTTCTGCTCGGTCGCATCCTGCCCCGCCGCTTCGGCAGATGCAAGACGTGCCGCCAGCCGGTCATTGAAGCCCGACCGCGCCAGTTGCGCCGCCAGCCGGATCGCGGCAGAGACCCCGGTCGCATCGGCCGAACCATGGCTTTTCACCACGGTCCCGTTCAGGCCCAGGAACACCCCGCCATTCACCCGGCGCGGATCGACCCGTTCGCCCATGGCGCGCAGCGATTTCAGCACCAGCAGCGCCGCGAATTTCGCGATCACGCCGCCGGTGAATACCTGGCGCACGAAATCCGACACCAGCTTGGCCGTGCCTTCGCCGGTCTTGAGCGCGATATTGCCGGTAAAGCCGTCGGTCACGATCACATCGACGCGGGCCGAGGGGATATCGCCGCCCTCGACAAAGCCGACAAAGTCGAACCCCGCGGCATCCTGCGCCGCCAGCATCCGGTCATGGGCGATCTTCAGCTCGGCCCGGCCCTTGTGTTCCTCGGTGCCGACATTCAGCAGGCCCACCCGGGGCCGCTTGAGATCAAGCCCGTTGCGCGCATAGGCCGCGCCCATGGTCGCATATTGCAGCAGGTCTTCCGGCTCGGCCTTGATATCGGCGCCCACGTCCAGCATCACGTTGAAGCCGCCGGGATTGCGCGAGGGCCAGAGGCAGGCGATGGCGGGGCGATTCACCCCGGGCAGCTTGCGCAGGCGGATCATGCTGACCGCCATCAGCGCGCCGGTATTGCCGCAACTGACCGCGACGCGGGCCTCGCCCTGTTTCACGCTGTCGATGCAGGACCACATGGAGGTGCCCTCGCCATGGCGCATCACCTGGCTGGGCTTGTCCTCCATCGTCACCACGCGCGGCGCATGACGCAGCGTGATGCGCGGCGCCAGATCGCCATGCGGCGCCAGCAGCGGCTTCAGCATCGCCTCATCGCCATGAAGCACGAAATCGAGCGCGGCATCGCGACGCGCGGAATCGACAAGACCGGCAACAACCGCTGCCGGCCCCCGATCCCCGCCCATGGCGTCCAGTGAAATGACGGTGCGCAGCGCGCTCTCTTGCGGAAGATCGGTTCCGTTCGACATGCGGGCAGCAGGCAGGGGAAGCGGCTTACGCCGCGTCCTCGTCCACGTCCACTTCCTTGCTGACGGCGACGACTTCGCGCTGGTCATAGTGACCGCAGGCGCCGCAAACGTGGTGCGGACGCTTCAGTTCGCCGCAATTCGGGCATTCCGCCGGATTGCCGGCAACAAGAGCATCATGCGAACGGCGCATGTTGCGACGCGAACGGGTGACTCGGTTCTGAGGGACGGCCATGTCTCAACCTCGGGGCAGTAGAGGGGACAAGCCCCTGATTTTCCTACGTGAAACGGCGATTTCCGCGAATGCGGCCCCACCGGTTTGCACAGTGTTTGCGAGGCGCGGAACATAGCCGGATTCCGGACAGGTGCAAGTGTTTTGTTGCCCCTGCCTGTCATCGGCCTGCGCCGCGCGCTCAACCGTCGCCCTTTTGCCCTTTGTCGAGCTGTTGCGCAAGGGTTGCCAGACCGGCAAAGGGCCGAAGATCTTCATCGCGTATCGGCGCGATGCCGGGGGCGGCAAAGACCGCCTCGCCCAGTTCCACCCCCGGCGCGCGCGGATAGGCCGGCAACGCCAGCGCCAGCGCCTCCAGCGCGACGGCGCCGGGGTCGATCACGGCGGGCAGCGGCTCCTGCCGGTCATCCTCGGGCATTTCGATCTCATCGCCCTCGGGGTCGGGCATCTCGGCCAGATAGCGCCGCTCCACCTTTTCGCGGATCGCGGTCACCACCGGGGCGAGGGTGACCGAGCAGGGCTGTTCGACCTCGGCCTCCAGATCGCCCTCCAGATCCCAGTCATTGCGGCCGCGCGGGCGCAGCTCCCCCTGAAAGCGCAGCGCATGCACGGCGCTGATATCCAGCACGGCCGCGATCGCCGCACGCTGCGCCGCATCGGGGATCAGCTTGAATCGGGTGGGTTTGCGGCTGGCCAGCGCGGCCACGCGCAGGGGCTGGCTGAGCGGCAGTTCGGGCTCTGAGGCGGACATCGGCATGCTCCCGGCGCGGCAAGGCGCGCGTTCCTTTCTTGAACAAGCCCCCGACCTTGCTGTAAGCCGGAGGGGAACCGGCACAGCCCGGACGGAAGATGCTACCGGGATAGGGGGCCAGGCCGGGCTTGGCAAGGCCCTGATCCCGGCAACGACGGGAGAGATCATGGCAGCGGCACGGTTGGTGCGAGTGGGACGGCGCGTTGCGCCCTGGCTCGCGGGCGGTCTTCTCTCGGTTTCACTGCTGGGCTGCACGCCGATCTATCGCAACCACGGCTATATCCCGGTCGAGGACGAGCTTTCGCTGGTCCAGGTCGGCGATACGCGCGAACAGGTGGCGGAAAAGATCGGCCGTCCCTCGGCCTCGGGGCTGCTCAACGATGTCGGCTGGTTCTATGTGCAAAGCCGCTGGAAACAGCTGGGCGCCCGCGCCCCGCAGGAGATCGACCGCCAGGTCGTCGCGGTGACCTTCACCGAGGCCGGCACCGTGGCGAATGTCGAGCGCTTTGGCCTGGAACGCGGCCGCGTCATCGCGCTGTCGCGTCGGGTGACCGACAGCAATATCAAGGGCGTCGGTTTCCTCAAGCAGCTGTTCGGCTCGATCGGGCGGTTGCGCGCCGATCAGATCGTGGACTGAGGCGGGCCGCGCCGCCGGGCAGGGGGTCGCGCCATGCAGCCGCTGGAAAAGGGCCGCTACCGGGTGCGCCTCGGCACGGGCGATGCCGATCTGGCGCGCGCCCAGGCACTGCGGCACCTGTGTTTCCATGGCCGGCCCGGCCGCGACGCCGATCCCTTTGATCCGCGCTGCGATCATCTGCTGATCGAAGAGGGCGAGGTGCTGCGCGGCTGTTGCCGGCTGGCGCTGCTGCCCCGCGCCGCCGCGATGACCGAGGGCTATTCGGCGCAATTCTACGATCTGTCGCGCCTGGCGGCGCATCCCGGCCCGGTGCTGGAAATCGGGCGTTTCTGTCTTGCCCCGGGGGCGCCCGATGCCGATCTCTTGCGCCTAGCCTGGGGCGGGCTCGCGCGGCTGGTCGAGGCGCGGGGCGTCACGCTGCTGTTCGGCTGCACTTCCTTTGCGGGCGCCGATCCCGCGCCGCATCTGCCGGGCCTCGCCTGTCTGGCGGGTCGCATCGCGCCCCCGGCCTGGCGGCCTGGCCGCAAGGCGCCCGAGACGGTCGATCTGGCGGGCATCACCGCCGCCCCCGCCATCGCGGCGCTGCCGCCGCTGTTGCGCAGCTATCTCGGCATGGGGGGCTGGGTGTCGGATCATGCGGTGATCGACGGCGGGCTGGATACGCTGCATGTCTTTACCGCGCTCGAGGTCGCGCGCATCCCGCCTGCCCGGGTGGCAGCGCTGCGGATGATTGCAAAGGCCTGAGTTTGCAATTTGCAGCCGCAAGCGCCCGGCTTGACGGTTCTCATTCGCGCGGCTACCTCGGCGGCATGGCACGCGCACCCCTTCTCCAGCTTTCCGGCATCTCGCTCACCTTCGGTGGAAACCCCCTGTTCGAGGGGCTCGACCTGACGGTCCAGCCCGGCGATCGCGTGGCGCTGGTCGGGCGCAACGGATCGGGCAAATCCACCCTGATGAAGATCATGGCGGGGCTGGTCGAACCCGATGCCGGCACGCGCACCGTGCCCCCCGGTGTGACCGTCGGCTATATGGAGCAGGATCCCGATCTGTCTTCTTATGCGACGCTGGGCGATTACGCCGCCGCGCATCTGCCCGAGGATGAGGCCTATCGCGTGGCCGTGGTGGCCGAGGGGCTGAAATTCCGCCCCGAAACGCTTGTCTCCGCCGCCTCGGGCGGGGAACGCCGGCGGGCGGCTCTGGCCAAGCTGATGGCCGAAGCGCCAGAGCTGATGCTGCTGGACGAACCCACGAACCATCTGGATATCCAGGCAATTCAGTGGCTTGAACGTGAACTGTCCGAAACCCGCACGGCCTTTGTGCTGATCAGCCACGACCGCGCCTTTCTCAAGGCGCTGAGCCGCGCGACGCTTTGGGTCGATCGCGGCCAGGTGCGCCGCCGCGAGACGGGCTTTGACGGATTCGAGGAGTGGCGCGAGCAGATCTGGACCGAGGAAGATGACGCCCGGCACAAGCTGGAACGCAAGATCAAGCATGAGGCGAAATGGGCGGTCGAGGGCATCTCGGCCCGGCGCAAGCGCAATATGGGGCGCGTGCGGGCCTTGCAGGATCTGCGCGCGCAACGGGCAGCGATGATCCGCCGCCAGGGCACGGCGGCCCTGGAGCTCGACAGCGGCCCGACCTCGGGCAAGAAGGTGATCGAGGCGACCGGACTTTGCAAAGCCTATGATGCAAAATGCATCATTCGCAATTTCGACTTGCGCGTGCTGCGCGGCGACCGGGTCGCCTTTGTCGGGCCGAATGGTATCGGCAAGACCACGCTGCTCAAGATGCTGGTCGGGCAAGAGGCGCCCGATGCCGGCACGGTGACGCTGGGCACCAATTTGCAAATCGCGGTATTTGACCAGACCCGCGCCCAGCTCGATGCCGATGCGACCCTGTGGGAAAACCTGACCGGCGATCCGCTGATGGCGGTGTCGGGCGCTTCGGATCAGGTCATGGTACGCGGCGTGCCCAAACATGTGGTCGCCTATCTCAAGGATTTCCTGTTCAGCGAACAGCAGGCCCGGGCGCCGGTGCGGTCGCTTTCGGGCGGCGAAAAGGCGCGGCTTCTGCTGGCGCGGCTGATGGCGCAGGAAAGCAACCTGCTGATTCTGGACGAACCGACCAACGATCTGGATGTGGAGACGCTCGATCTCTTGCAAGATCTGCTGGGTGAATATGATGGCACGGTGCTGCTGGTCAGCCATGACCGCGATTTCATCGACCGCGTTGCCACCACCACCATCGCGTTGGAGGGCGAAGGCCGCGCCACGGTCTATGCCGGCGGCTGGACCGATTACCTCGCGCAGCGCCCCGCGCCGGTCGAGGCCGCCGCCGCCGCCCGGTCCGCCCCGCCGAAACCGGCTGAACCCGTGGCCGCCGCACCGCGCAAGGCCGAAGGGCTGAGCTTTACCGAACGCAAGCGGCTGGATGCGCTGCCGGATGTGATTGCAAAGCTGGAACATGAAATTGCAAAGCTGGGGGATTTGCTGGCCGATCCGGACCTGTTTGCAAAGGAGCCGGTGAAGTTTCGCAAAGCGACCGAAATGTTGGCCGAACGCCAGGCCGCGCTCGGCGCTGCCGAGGAGGAATGGCTTATCCTGGCCGAAAAGGCCTGAGCCTTTCCAAATCGGCGCGAAACCGCTATCCCGCAGGCCAGACCGCAAGGAGGCCCGCATGATCAGGCTCTGGAATACCCGCACCCGTCAGGATGAGGCGTTGCAGCCGCTGCAACCCGGCAAGGTGCGCATGTATGTCTGCGGCCCGACCGTCTATGACCGCGCGCATATCGGCAATGCCCGGCCCGTCGTAGTCTTCGACACGTTGTTCCGGCTGCTGCGCCATGTCTATGGCCTTGAAAACGTGACATATGTGCGCAATTTCACCGATGTCGATGACAAGATCAACGCTCGCGCGGCCGAGACCCGCCGCCCGATCCGCGCCATCACGGACGAGACGATCGGCTGGTATCACGCCGATATGGACGCGCTCGGCGCGCTGCGCCCGACGCATGAGCCGCGCGCGACCGATTACATCGGTCCGATGATCGCCATGATCGAGGCGCTGATCGCGCGCGGGCACGCCTATGCGGCCGAGGGGCATGTGCTGTTCGATGTGCGCAGTTTTCCGGCCTATGGCGCGCTGTCGGGCCGGTCGGTCGATGACATGATCGCCGGCGCCCGGGTCGAGGTCGCGCCTTACAAGCGCGATCCGATGGATTTCGTGCTGTGGAAACCCTCCTCCGACGACCTGCCGGGCTGGGACAGCCCCTGGGGGCGGGGGCGGCCGGGCTGGCATATCGAATGCTCGGCTATGAGTCGCGAACTGCTGGGCGAGACCTTCGATATTCATGGCGGCGGCATCGACCTGCAATTCCCGCATCATGAGAATGAGGTGGCGCAGAGCTGCTGTGCAAACCCGTCTGGCAAATTTGCAAATATCTGGATGCATAATGAGATGCTCCAGGTCGAGGGCAAGAAGATGTCGAAATCGCTCGGCAACTTCTTCACCGTGCGCGATCTGCTGGATCAGGGCTATCCGGGCGAGGTGATCCGTCTGGTATATTTGCAAACCCATTATGCAAAGCCGATGGACTGGACGGCGGAAAAGGCTGCGCAGGCCGAGGCGACGCTGCGCAAATGGCGGATGCTGACGGCGGGTGCCGCGCCGGGCGCGGTGGCGGAGGCGGTGGTTGCGGCGCTGTCGCAAGATCTCAATACCGCGGGCGCCCTGGCGGAACTGCATCGCCTGGCCGGGGCGGGGGACGCGGCCGGGCTGCTGGCCTCGGCACAGCTGCTGGGGCTGCTGGAGCCGGAGATGGGGGCCTGGGCCGAAGTGACGATCGACCTTGCCCCCTATGCGGCGCAGCTCGGGGCGTTGCGGGACAAGGCCATGGAAAGCAAGGATTTCTCTGCCGTCGATGCGATGAAATCCGCGCTGATGGCGGCGGGGGTAGAGGTGCGCATGTCGAAGGCCGGGGTCGAACTGCTGCCGGCGGCGGGATTCGACCCTGCGAAACTGCCGGTTCTCGCATGACGCCGCGCAGCTATCTCGACTGGAACGCCACTGCCCCGCTGCGCCCCGAGGCGAAGGCGGCGATGGTCGCGGCGATGGAGGTCGTGGGCAACCCTTCCTCTGTCCATGCCGAGGGGCGCGCGGCCAAGGCGTTGATGGAACATGCGCGCGGTCAGATCGCGGCGGCGCTCGGGGCCGATGGCGCCGATCTTGTCTTCACCTCGGGCGCCACCGAGGCGGCGGCGCTGGCCTGTGCCGGGCGCGGGCTGCGCTGTGCCGAGGTGGAGCATGAGGCGGTCAGCGCCTGGTGCGCAGCTGATCTGGCGGCCGATCGCGCGGGGCAGGTGGCGGTGTCGGACCCGCCGCGCAGCGCGCTGCAATATGCAAACTCTGAGACCGGCATATTGCAAACACTGCCTGAAGGGCTGGCCGTCAGCGACCTGACCCAGGCCTTTGGCAAGGTGCCGCTGGCCTTCAACTGGCTGGGCGCCGATATGGGGCTGGTTTCGGCGCACAAGCTGGGCGGGCCCAAGGGAATCGGGGCGTTGGTGATCCGGCGCGGGCTGGACATCACCGCGCAGATCCGCGGCGGCGGGCAGGAAATGGGCCGCCGCGCCGGCACCGAAAACCTGATCGGCATCGCCGGTTTCGCCGCTGCGGCCGAGGCGGCGGCGCGCGATCTGGCCAATGGCATCTGGGATCAGGTGGCTGAAATTAGAAATATTCTAGAGTCAGCATTGTCAGCCGAAGCAAATGAGACTATTTCAGTCGGAAAAGGCGCCGCGCGGCTTCCGAATACCCTGTGTCTGGTGACGCCGGGCTGGAAGGGCGAGACGCAGGTGATGCAGATGGATCTGGCGGGTTTCGCCGTTTCGGCGGGCTCGGCCTGTTCCTCGGGCAAGGTCAAGGCCAGCCGGGTTCTGCGCGCCATGGGCTTCGATGACACCGCCGCCGCCTCGGCGCTGCGGGTCTCGATCGGGCCGGACACGACGAAGGACCAGGCGCTGCGCTTTGCCGAAGCCTGGACCGCACTTTATCGCAAGGCCCGCGCGCGGGTCTGAGGAGGGACGCATGGCGATGGACGCCGAAGACCAGATCGAACTGCGCGAAGGCGTGGATCGCGAAACCATCGAGACCGTGCAGGCCATGGCCGGCAAATACAAGCATGGCTGGGAAACCGAGATCGAGACCGAATATGCGCCGAAGGGGCTGAACGAGGATATCGTGCGCCTCATCAGCGAAAAGAACGGCGAGCCGCAATGGATGCTCGACTGGCGGCTGGCGGCGTTTCGGCGCTGGCAGCAGATGGAAGAGCCACGCTGGGCGATGCTCAGCTATCCCGAGATCGACTATCAGGACCAGTATTATTACGCCAAGCCGAAAAGCATGGCGCAAAAACCGAAATCGCTGGACGAGGTGGACCCGAAGCTGCTGGCCACCTATGAAAAGCTGGGAATTCCGCTGAAGGAACAGATGCTTCTGGCCGGCGTCGAAGGTTCGGACGAGCCGCGCAAGGTGGCGGTGGACGCGGTGTTCGACAGCGTCTCGGTCGGCACCACCTTCAAGGAAGAACTGAAGAAGGCCGGGGTCATCTTCTGCTCGATCTCCGAGGCGATCCGCGAATATCCCGAACTTGTGCAGAAATATCTGGGCTCGGTCGTGCCGCAATCGGACAACTTCTTTGCCACGCTCAACAGCGCGGTGTTTTCCGACGGCAGCTTTGTCTATGTGCCCGAAGGCGTGCGCTGCCCGATGGAACTGAGCACCTATTTCCGCATCAATGCCGAAAATACCGGGCAGTTCGAGCGCACGCTGATCGTGGCTGACAAGGGCGCCTATGTGAGCTACCTGGAAGGCTGCACCGCGCCGAAACGCGATACGCATCAATTGCATGCCGCGGTGGTGGAGATCGTGATCCTCGACGATGCCGAGGTGAAATATTCCACCGTCCAGAACTGGTATCCGGGCGACGAGAACGGCAAGGGCGGCATCTACAACTTTGTCACCAAGCGTGCCGATTGCCGCGGCCCGCGCGCCAAGGTGATGTGGACCCAGGTCGAGACCGGCTCGGCGATCACCTGGAAATACCCGTCCTGCATCCTGCGCGGCGAGGGCAGCCAGGGCGAATTCTATTCGATCGCCATCGCCAACAATGCCCAGCAGGCCGATACCGGCACCAAGATGGTGCATCTGGGCAAGAACACCAAGTCGCGCATCGTGTCCAAGGGCATCAGCGCGGGCCGGGCGCAGAACACCTATCGCGGTCTGGTCAGCATGCACCCGAAGGCCACCAACAGCCGCAATTACACGCAATGCGACAGCCTGCTGATTGGCGACAAATGCGGGGCGCATACGGTTCCCTATATCGAGGTGAAGAACAATTCCTCGCGGGTGGAGCATGAGGCGACCACCTCCAAGGTCGATGACGACCAGCTGTTCTACTGCCGCTCGCGCGGGATGGACGAGGAGGAAGCGGTCGCGCTGGTGGTGAACGGCTTTTGCAAAGAGGTTTTGCAAGCTTTGCCAATGGAATTTGCAATGGAGGCGCAAAGCCTCGTCGCGATCAGCCTCGAAGGCTCGGTCGGCTGAGATACTGGATCAGAAAAATGCTGGAAATCAACAACCTGCACGTCAAGCTTGAAGAAGACGACAAGGTGATCCTCAAGGGTGTGAACCTGACGGTCGAGGCCGGCAAGGTGCATGCGATCATGGGGCCGAACGGGTCGGGCAAATCGACGCTGAGCTACGTGCTGTCGGGGCGCGACGGCTATGAGGTGACCGACGGTTCCGCAACGCTGGACGGCGTTGAGCTGTTGGAGATGGAGCCCGAGGAACGCGCCGCCGCTGGCCTGTTCCTAGCCTTCCAATATCCGGTCGAAATTCCGGGCGTCGGCAACATGACCTTTCTGCGGACCGCCGTGAACGCGCAACGCAAGGCGCGCGGGCAAGAGGAAATGAGCGCGGGCGAATTCCTCAAGGTCGTGCGGGAAAAGGCCAAGGCGCTGAAAATCGACGCCGAGATGATGAAGCGCCCGGTCAATGTGGGCTTTTCGGGCGGTGAGAAGAAGCGCAACGAAATCCTTCAGATGGCGATGCTGGAACCCAAGATGTGCATCCTTGACGAGACGGATTCGGGGCTCGATGTGGACGCGATGAAGCTGGTGGCCGATGGGGTGAACGCGCTGCGCGATGCGGGCCGGGCATTCCTGGTCATCACGCATTATCAAAGGCTTCTGGACCATATCAAACCTGATGTGGTGCATATCATGGCCGATGGCCGCATCGTGAAGACCGGCGGGCCGGAACTGGCGCTCGAGGTCGAGAACAACGGGTATGCCGACATTCTGGCCGAGGTGCTGTGATGGCGGTGGCGCAGGCGAAACAGGATGCGCTGGCCGCGCGTCTGGCGGGGCTGAGCCTTCCGCAGGGCGGCTGGTCGGCGCCGGCCCGGGCCGATGCGCAGGCGCGTCTGGCCTCCATGGGCCTGCCGGGCAAGCGCGATGAATATTGGCGCTACACCGACCCGACGACGCTGACTGCGGCGCAACCGACGCCGGCCGCGCTGTTCGACGCGGGCGACGAGACGCCGCTTTTCGACGGGATCGACCGGGTGCGGCTGGTCTTTGTCGATGGGGTTTTCGACCCGACGCAATCCGACGATCCCGCCGCGGCGGGGGTGGAATTCCTCAGTGCGGGCGCCGATATCCATTGGGCGCAGGGTCTTTATGGTGTGCTGGAGGCGCGGGGCCAGACCCCCGTCGCGCGCCCGCTGGCGGCCTTGAATACCGCCGCGGCGACCGAAGGTGTGCTGATCCATGTAACCGGCAGGGCGGCGCGGCCGATCAATCTGATTTATCTTCATAAATCAGAGTCTTCTGATGCGATCCTCCATCATTGCGTGAAGCTGGCACCGGGGGCGGA
Organism: Gemmobacter caeruleus; assembly: GCF_008271655.1. Classification (GTDB taxonomy): domain Bacteria; phylum Pseudomonadota; class Alphaproteobacteria; order Rhodobacterales; family Rhodobacteraceae; genus Gemmobacter; species Gemmobacter caeruleus. The sequence continues at coordinate 334,950 of NZ_VKKX01000044.1, read as the reverse complement.
ACTGACGCTGCTGGAAAACGGTCCGGCCGCCGCGCGCTTCAACAAGGTGCTGGAGGTCGAGGTCGCCGATGGCGCGCGTTTCCATCACATCCGTGCGCAGGGGCGTGATCACGAACGCCGCGCGGTGACGCATATCTTTGCCCGTCTGGGCGCCGGTTCGCTGTTCAAGAGCTTCACTCTGACTGCGAATGGCGTTCTGACCCGCAATGAGGCGGTGCTGGAACTGACCGGCGACGATGCGGTGGCGCATGTGGCAGGCGCTGCGGTCGGCGACGGCGATTTCCACCATGACGATACGGTTTTCGTGACCCATGCCGCCGAGCGTTGCGAAAGCCGCCAGGTGTTCAAGAAGGTGCTGAAGAACGGCGCGGTCGGCGTGTTCCAGGGCAAGATTCTGGTGCAGCCGGGCGCGCAAAAGACCGATGGTTATCAGATCAGCCAGAGCCTGCTGCTCGACGAAACCTCGCAGTTCCTGGCCAAGCCGGAGCTTGAGATCTATGCCGATGACGTGAAATGTTCGCATGGATCGACCTCGGGCGCGATTGACGAAACGGCACTTTACTACCTGCGGTCGCGCGGTGTGCCGCTACGGCAGGCGCAATCGCTGCTCGTGCTGGCCTTCCTGGCCGAGGCCATCGGCGAGATCGAGGATGAGGCGATCGCCGAGGATATCCGTGCACGGCTGGAAGCCTGGCTCGGGCGGCACGGTGGCTGATGTCGGTGCTGCGTGACATGCTGGCCAGTTGGCGCGCGCCCGAAACGGTGATGGCGCGCCGGCTGGCGGGCGGCCCGCGCGAGGATCGTGCGCTGGCCACGCTGATGGGTGCAAGCCTTGTCAGCTTTGTCGCGCAATGGCCGCAACTGTCGCGTGATGCCTTTCTGGATCCGTCCCGGCCGCTGGATGCGCGCTTTGGTGCGGCGCTGCTGGCGACGATTTTCATCTGGCCGCTTTTTGCATATTTGCTGGCGCTGGCTTCGCAATTTGCAATGCGGCTGTTCGGTGCCCCGGTCAGCGGTTTCGGGGCGCGAATGGCGCTGTTCTGGGCGCTGCTGGCCATCGCGCCCTTGCTGCTGCTGAACGGGCTGGTGGCGGGCTTCATGGGGCCGGGGCCGGCCAAGACCTTGATCGGCGCGCTGACCTTTGCCGGGTTCCTGTATCTGTGGATGCGCAATCTGCGCGGGGCGCGGCGGGTCGCGCAAGGGGGGCAGTGATGCTGGATATTGCCAAGGTCCGGGCCGATTTCCCGATTCTCGCGCGGGAAGTGAATGGCAAGCCGCTGGTCTATCTGGACAACGGCGCCTCGGCGCAAAAGCCGCAGGTGGTGATCGACTCGATTTTGCAAAGCTACTCGCATGAATATGCAAATGTGCATCGCGGGCTGCATTACCTGTCGAATCTCGCGACCGAGAAATACGAGGCGGTGCGCGGCATCGTCGCGCGCTTCCTCAATGCCGGGTCGGAGGAGGAGATCGTCTTTACCACCGGTGCGACCGAGGGGATCAACCTGATTTCCTACGCCTGGGCCGCCCCGCGGCTGCAACCCGGCGATGAGATCGTGCTGTCGATCCTGGAACATCACGCCAATATCGTGCCCTGGCATTTCCTGCGTGAACGGCAGGGCGTGGTGCTGAAATGGGTCGAATGTGACCAGAATGGCGACCTGGACCCGCAGGCGGTGATCGACGCAATCGGCCCGAAGACGCGGCTGGTGGCGATCACCCAGATGTCGAACGTGACCGGCACCGTGGTCGATGTCGCCGCGATCTGCCGGGCGGCGCGGGCGCGGGGCGTGCCGGTGCTGGTCGATGGCAGCCAGGGCGCGGTGCATATGCCGGTCGATGTGCAGGCGATTGGCTGTGATTTCTACGCCATCACCGGGCACAAGCTCTATGGCCCCTCAGGTTCGGGGGCGATCTATATCCGTAGCGAGCGGATGGAGGAGATGCGCCCCTTCCTCGGCGGTGGCGACATGATCCGCGAGGTCACCCGCGACGCGGTCAGCTATGCCGCGCCACCGATGCGGTTCGAGGCGGGCACCCCCGGCATCGTGCAGCAGATCGGCATGGGGGTCGCGCTGAATTACCTGATGGGTCTGGGCATGGCGCAGGTCGCCGCGCGCGAACGGGCGCTGCGCGACTATGCAAATGCGCGGCTGTCCGGGCTCAACTGGCTGAACATTCAGGGAAATTCTGTCGAGAAGGGCGCGATCTTTTCCTTCACCATGCAGGGGCCGGCCCATGCGCATGACATTTCCACCGTGCTGGACAAGAAGGGCATCGCCGTGCGCGCGGGCACCCATTGCGCCATGCCGCTGATGCAGCATCTGGGGGTGACGGCGACCTGCCGTGCCTCGCTTGCGCTGTATAATACCGAAGCCGAGATCGACAAACTGGTCGAGGCACTGGAGCTGTGCCACGATCTTTTCGCCTGATTTCCGGTTGCACCCCTCTGCGGCTTGGTCTATGCAAGCCGCAACGCACCCATAGCTCAGCTGGATAGAGCGTTGCCCTCCGAAGGCAAAGGTCGCACGTTCGAATCGTGCTGGGTGCGCCAGGAAAAAAGCCGCCCCTCGGGGCGGCTTTCTTGTTTCAAGTCATCGGCTTACACATGAAGCGGGTTGGCTTTGGCCAGCCTGTCGAAAGCCATCAGGCTGTCGATCAGCGCCGGCATCTGATCCAGCGGGATCATGTTCGGCCCGTCTGACGGCGCGGTATCCGGCGCCTCATGCGTTTCGATGAAGACGCCCGCAATCCCGATCGCGACCGCGCAGCGCGCCATGACCGGGGCGAATTCGCGCTGGCCGCCAGAGCTGCCGCCCTGGCCGCCTGGTTGCTGCACCGAATGGGTGGCGTCCATGATGATCGGCCAGCCGGTGCGCGCCATGATCGGCAGGCTGCGCATGTCGGCGACCAGGGTATTATAGCCGAAGCTGACCCCGCGCTCGGTGAGCAGGATACGCTCATTCCCGGTCGAGGCGACCTTTTCGGCGACATTTGCCATGTCCCAGGGCGCAAGGAACTGACCCTTCTTGATGTTCACCACGGCCCCGGTTTCGCCTGCGGCCAGCAGAAGGTCGGTCTGGCGGCAGAGAAAGGCGGGGATCTGGATCACATCCACCACCTGCGCCGCGGCGCGGGCCTGATCGGCGTCATGGATGTCGGTCAGCACCGGCATGCCCATGGCGCGCACGGCCTCCAGCACCTTGAGGCCCGCGTCGATGCCCAGGCCGCGCTTGCCCTTGAGGCTGGTGCGGTTGGCCTTGTCGAAGCTGGCCTTGAACACATATTGCGCGCCCGCCGCCGCGCAGGCCTCGGCCATGCGGCCCGCGATCATCTGGGCGTGGTCCAGGCTTTCCAGCTGGCACGGGCCCGCGATCACCAGCAGCGGCTGGTCATTGCCGGCGGTCAGCCCGCCGATCTGCACATTCTTCATCGCCTTCTCCTCAGCCCGAGACCTGTTCGCGCAGGATTGCCACGGTCATCGAGATCATCAGGTAGATACCGCCAAAGATCAGAAGCGCAACCACCGTATATTCAAAGGCCTTGGGATAGGTGGCCTCGTCGGGGGCGACGGGGCTGACGGAAAGCGACAGGTAGCGCACCTGGCGGTTGGCCTCCAGCCTTGCGCCCTCCAGGGCCTCAAGCGACTGGGCCAGCAGCAGGCGGCGGGTTTCCACATCGGCCTGCGCCATGTGCAGATCGCCCTGCACGACGGCCAGGCTCTGTTCGCCGCCGCCCGCCTCGGTCAGCCTGGCGCGCAGATCGGCGATCTGGCCTTCAAGCGCGGCGATGCGGCGCTTGAGCGGTTCCAGCCGGGCAGAGTTGGGGCGGGCGTTGCTTTCCATCTGTTGCAGCGACAGCCGGTCGGCGGTGAGCTGCGTATCCAGATTGCCGATCTGGGCGGTGATCAGCTGCACCTCCACCTCGGAGCTGAGAACCTTGTATTTCTCCTGCAATTCGACGACGCGGCGCTGTGCGTCGGTCATGGCCTTTTCGGCATCGGCATAGGCATCGCGCGCGCCGGCCATCTGGTCTTCGCGCAGGCGTTGCGTCAGCTGATCGACCTGTTCCTCGGCATAGCCGACCAGAGCGCGGGCGAATTCCTCGGATTTGGCGGGATCGGCGGCGATCACCTCCATCTTGATCAGCCCCTCGGACGGGTCGTAGCTGATATGGATGTTCCGGGTATAGGTGCGATAGGCCTTTTCCAGCGTTGCATCGGGGTCAAGCCGCTGGATCGGGTCGATGGACGGGTCTTCGAAATGGGCGCGGAAACCGTGATCCTTGTCGAGCCGGATCATCGCGTCGCGCGATTGCAGATAGCCCTGGACGGTGATCGAATCCTGCGAATTGGCCAGGCTCGTGCCCTGCAACAGCCCGCCCAGACCGCTGGCGCCGCCCCGGCCGGAACTGCCCGCCTGCTGGATGACGAATTCGGTATTGGTGGCATAAAGCGGCGAGGCGACGAAGTAATAGTAGAAGGCGGTCAGCAGCGTGGGCAGGCCCACGAAAAAGAACATCCGCACCGCCAGCAGCGCCGAGCGCCGCCGCCGCCGCCGCGCCAGATCGCGCTGGATGCGCATGATGTCATCGGCATGGCTGCGTTCGGCTTGCACCTCGGTCGAGGGCAGGGCGGCGGGGCGGATGGTCTGGGGCAGTTGCACCCCGTCGCCCGGCACCGGCGCCAGGGCGCGGCCGGGCGGGCCTGCGGAGGGCGGGGCGCCGCCATCGCCATCGCCACCGGGCAGCAGATCCAGCAGGTTGGTGCGCTGGAACGGGTCAAGCCCGGCCTGCCGCAGCAGCCGGACCGCATCGAAATCCGAGGTGGCGGGCAGGTTGTGCTTTTGCGCCAGCCGCCGGGCCAGCCGCAGCTGGCGCCCGGTCAGCCCCTCGCGCCGGATCTCGTCCATCTCGGTGCCGGCGGCGCGGGGGCCGGCATTGGCAGCGGCCTCGGGCTTGACGAAGGATTGCCCGGCAAAGCCGTCATCATCGGCCGTGGGCGCGAACAGCATGCCCTCTTGCGCGACCGCCTCACGCGGGGGAAGCGGGGTCACCGGCTCGGGGCGGCGAATGCGGAACCGCTTAACTTTGAGCTTCGTAGTCATAAAGACGCTTCGCCTCTTCGAGGGTGTCGAACATGTAAAGCTGCCCGTTGCGCAGCACCGCCGCCGAGCGGCAGAATTTTTCCAGCGTGGCGGCCTGGTGCGAGACGACGACCATGGTCGTATTCTCCAGCCGCTGTTTCAGGATCGAGCCGGCCTTGCGGTTGAATTCGACATCGGTGGTGGAGGGCATGCCCTCGTCGATCAGGTAGATGTCGAATTCCAGCGCCAGCATCAGTGCAAAGGACAGGCGCGACCGCATCCCCGCCGAATAGGTGCCGACTGGCATGTCGAAATATTCGTCCAGCCCGCAAAGCCAGCGGCAGAAGCTTTCGATATAGTCGGGGTCGAGCGCGTAGAGCCGCGCGATATAGCGCACATTCTCGGTCGCGCTGTGCTTGTTGATCAGCCCGCCCATGAAGCCCAGCGGAAAGGAAATGCGCGAGGTGCGGGTGATCCGCCCTTCATCGGCCTTTTCCAGCCCGGCCATCATGTTGATGATCGTGGTCTTGCCGGTGCCGTTCCTGGCAAGGATACCCAGCGAATTGCCCAGCTCCACCCGGAACGAGGCGCGGTCAAGGATCACCTTGCGCTGCTTGCCCGTCCAGAAGGACTTGCTGACATTTTCGAACTCGATCATCCGCGCCTCATTGCGCCAGCTGCCCGGCGCCCCTGTCCGCCCGGTTGTTTCCCCGGATAGGACATCTTCGTTAATACTCGGTCACTCGTTTCCGTCGGGGGGCAGGATAGGCCCCAATTGGGGCTGCATTATGTCGGCAGCGGCGCGGGCTGTCCACCGCCACGGGCCTGTCAGCGGCGATGTGTGACGATCAGAAGCGGCCCGATCAGCAGGCTGAGCGCGAGGCCCAGCCGCGCGGCCTCGGCCATGGCGCCGCCGGGCAGCGCGGTCTCGAGCGCGACCAGCGGCACGGTGAAGCCCAGGCCCATCAGGGCGGCGATGCGGACGATATCGGCCATGGCAAGATCGGCGGGCAGCGGCAGACCGCTCAGCCGTCGTGCCAGTGTGACGCCCAGCATGAGGCCCAGCGGCTTGCCGATCCAGAAGGCCGCCAGCACCGTGATCGTGGTGGGCGCAAAGGCGCGCAGGTCGATGCCGCCCCGGGTCAGCCCGAACAGGAACAGCACCGCGACCAGCGGCTTGACCACCATATGCGCGATGCGGTTCAGCGGATCGTGCAACAGCTCCTCCGCCTCGGCGAACAGGCCGAAGGCCCGGCGCGCATGCGGAATGGCCGGGATCACCGGCAAAAGGCCAAGCGCCCCCGGCAGGCCCGCGGCGGTCACGCCGACCCAGCTCGCCAGTCCCGCGATGATATAGGGCCACAGATGCCGCGCCTCTTGCCTTTCGCGCTCGGACCGCGCGCGGGCATGGCGGCCGAACATCAGCCAGACCGCCAGCACCGCGCCCAGCGGCAGCGCCAGCCAGACAAGCCGCGCAGGATCGAGCGGCGCGACCAGCGTCAGCGCCAGCAGCCCCGCCAGATCGGCGCCGATGGCGATCAGCAGCAGAAGATGCAGCGCCGGGCTGCCCTTGCCAAAGACATGGCGCCCGATCACATAGCTCAGCACCGCGTCGCCACCCACGGGCACCGCCCAGCCGGTGCCAAAGGCGGCCTCCTCGGCGGTTTCGATCAGCGCAGAAACCAGCAGCCAGACCAGCACCGCCCCGGCAATCGCGCCCAGTGTGGCCAGAAAGGGCAGGGCGCCGCGCCGGCCATGCAGCGCGCCGCGTTCCAGCATGTTGGCTTCCCAAAGCTCCTTGCCGAGCAGAAAGAAGAACAGCGCCATCAGCGCGTCAGAGGTCAGCGTGATCAGCGTCACGACAACGTGATCCGAGATCAGCCCCGCCGGCAGCGGCAATGGGAACAGCCGCCGCTCCATCACGTCATAATAGCTGGCCGGGGAAAGATTGACCCAGATCGTCGCGATCAGCGCGCCCAGAAGCAGCGCATGGGCGAAATGGCGGATGAAGGTCGAGACGCGATACATCAGGCGCAGCTTCCGTCCTGTGGGGCCACCCGTCAAGCGGGTGTCGGGGTTGCGCCGGGATAGCCGTCCCGCGCACGGGGGGCAATGCCGGGACGGGGCGCGGCGGCAGGGTGTTGCAGCCCCGCATCGGCCGGGCCATGCTGGCAGGATGGACCAGCTTGCCTCCGAGATCGCCGCCTGCCGCCTTTGTGCCGCGCGCTTTGCCGCGACCGCGACCGCGCATGAGCCGCGCCCGGTTCTGTGGCATGGGCCGGCGGCGCGGCTGCTGATCGCGGGGCAGGCGCCGGGGCTGCGGGTGCATCGCTCGGGCCAGCCCTTTACCGACCCCTCGGGCGACCGGCTGCGCGACTGGCTGGGGCTGGAGCCGGCCGCCTTTTATGATCGCAGCCGGGTGGCGATCCTGCCGATGGCATTTTGCTTTCCCGGCTATGATGCGCGCGGCGCCGATCTGCCGCCGCCGCTGATTTGCGCCGCCACCTGGCGCGCGCGGCTGATGGCCGAACACCGTGCGGTGCGGCTGGTGCTGGCGGTCGGGGCGGCGGCGATCCGCTGGCATCTGGGCGACCGGCGGCCGGTCACCCAGGTCGTGACCGAGTGGCGCGGCCCGGCGGCGCGGGGGATTATCCCCTTGCCGCATCCGTCCTGGCGGAATACCGGGTGGCTGAAGCGCAATCCCTGGTTCGCCGCCGAACTGCTGCCCGAATTGCGGGCGCGCGTCGCGGCGCTGATGGAGGACGACGACCGATGACGCCGCTTGATCTGGCCTATGAGGCCATGGCCGCCGCGCCCGAGGGCGAGGACGCCCCGCGCCTGCGATTCTATGAACGTCTGGCCGATGGCGAGATGATCCTGCTTCTGGAACGCGAGGCCGAGGGCGAGGTGCTGGCGCCGCGCATCTTTGAGCTGAAGGACGGGCCGGTCGTGCTGGTCTTTGACACCGAGGAACGGCTGGGCGCCTTTACCGGCGTGCCCGCACCCTATGCCGCGCTGCCCGGGCGGGTGATCGCGCGGCAGCTGGCGGGGCAGGGCATCGGGCTGGGGGTGAACCTCGGCGTCGCGCCCTCGTCGCTCTTGCTGCCGGCTTTCGCGGTGGACTGGCTGGCCGAGACGCTGGACCATGAACCCGAGGAGGCCGAGGCGGTGCCGGAGCGGTTCGAGCCGCCGAAGGGCCTGCCCGAGACGCTGGTCACCGGGCTGGACGCGAAACTGGCGCGCGCGGGCGGGCTGGCGGGGCAGGCGCTGCTGGCGGCGGTTGTCTATCGCGGCGGGCGGCGCGGGCATATGCTGGCCTTTGTCGATGCGGTGGCGGGGGCCGAAGCGGCGCTGGCGCGCGCCGCGGCCGAGGCGTTGACCTTTTCGGGGATCGAGGCGGGCGAAATGGATGTGGCCTTCCTCGCCGGCACCGAGCCGGCGGTGCGTGCCATGGCGGCGGTAGCGCTGCGCTTTGACCTGCCCGTGCCGGTCGCGGAGGCGCCGCCCGCGCCCCAGCCCCCCGGCATGGACCCGGAGCGGCCGCCGAAGCTGCGCTGAGCCGGGCTTGTCTTGCGGAGCCGCCTGCGGCGGCACGGCTTTGGCGTCGCCTGCGCGGGCCGGGCGGCCCGCTGGTCTCCGGTCTGCCTCCGGCGGGAGTATTTGGGCAAGGAGCAAGGCAGAATTGTGGGGTAAATTGATACCGTTTTTGTAAGCCATTGTTTTGGCGTCATTAAAATGTGATGGTGGTGCTTGACCTGCGCGGGGAAATGCGGGAAAAGCCGCCATCCGAGATTCAGGGGCGGTTGCTGCCCCTTCAATTCCATGGGTCTGACATGAAAACCTTTACCGCTACGCCGGCGGATATCGAGAAGAAGTGGATCCTGATCGACGCCGAGGGCGTCGTTCTGGGCCGCCTCGCCACGATCGTCGCCAATATCCTGCGCGGCAAGAACAAGCCGACCTTCACCCCCCATATGGACATGGGTGACAATGTCATCGTCATCAACGCCGACAAGGTGCAGATGACCGGCAAGAAGCGCACCGACAAGGTGTACTACTGGCACACCAACCACCCGGGCGGGATCAAGTCGCGCACCGCGCGTGACATCCTGGAAGGCAAGCACCCGGAGCGCGTCGTGATCAAGGCCGTCGAGCGCATGATCACCCGCAACTCGCTGGGCGCCAAGCAGATGACCAATCTGCGCGTCTATGCCGGGGCCGAGCATCCCCATGAAGCGCAGCAGCCGACCGTCCTGGACGTGAAGGTGCTGAATCCCAAGAACACCCGGAGCGCCTGATCATGGCTGACATCAAATCCCTCGACGATCTGAAATCGGCCGTCTCGGGCGCCGCTGCGGCTCCGGCCGTGGCTGAAGCCGTGGCGCGTGAACCCAAGCGTGACGCGCTTGGCCGCTCCTATGCGACCGGCAAGCGCAAGGACGCCGTGGCCCGCGTCTGGGTCAAGCCCGGTTCGGGCAAGGTTGTAGTGAACGGCAAGACGATGGCGGAATATTTCGCCCGTCCGGTGCTTCAGATGATCCTGAAGCAGCCCTTCCAGGTGGCGAATGTCGAAGGCCAGTTCGACGTTTACGCGACCGTGGCCGGTGGTGGCCTGTCGGGTCAGGCCGGTGCGGTGAAGCACGGCATCTCCAAGGCGCTGCAACTTTATGAACCCTCGCTGCGCGGTGCGCTGAAGGCCGCCGGCTTCCTGACCCGCGACAGCCGCGTGGTGGAACGGAAGAAATACGGCAAGGCCAAGGCCCGTCGGTCCTTCCAGTTCTCGAAGCGCTGATCCGCTTTCTGTCCAACATCGAAAGGGCCCGCGTCGTGCGGGCCTTTTTGCTTTCCGGACGCCGGTCGGCGCCGCCGAGGTATTGCTGGCCGCGCTGCGGCCGTGCTGTCGCTTCGTGTGCGAAGATCGACGCGAGCGAGGTCTGAACCTTTCGACAACGGCGCGAATGCGCGCCGCCATGATCGGTGCGGCGCGGGAGCATCGGGCGAAAGGAGGAGGGGTAGACCGTCGGCGCCATCTCGGGCCGGCTGGCCCCGATTGTCGATGCAACCGGGCCAAAGCGAAACCCCGCGCCGGGGCGCGGGGTTTGGATGGATCAGCGGAACAGCACCACGGCGCCGGGGCTCCAGCCCAGCCGGGCCTGGGCGCCGCGGTCCAGCACCGGGCGGCCGGGCACGTTGCGCATCGACAGCCGCATGGGTTCGGGCGCGCCGGGCAGGCTGACATCATAATAGGTCATGTCGCCGTAATAGACGACCTCCTCCACCGTGCCGAACACCTCGCGGTCAGAGGCGGTCTGGCCGTCGAACAGGATGGTCAGCGTCTCGGGGCGCAGGCCGATGGTAGGGCCGCCCTCGCTGTCGCCGCGCATCACCTGATCGGGGGAAAGGCTCATGCGGCCAAAGCCGGCGGCGTCGATCTCCACCGTGGCGCCGCTGTCGGAAATCACCTGCGCCGGCAGGAAGTTCATCGTGCCGATGAAATCGGCGACCTTCTTGCTGGCCGGGCGGCGATAGAGCGTCTCGGGATCAGCCAGCTGGGCGATCTGCCCCTCGAACATCACGGCGATCCGGTCGGACATGACCAGCGCCTCTTCCTGGTCATGCGTCACCAGGATGAAGGTGATGCCGACCTGGCGTTGCAGCTTGATCAGCTCCACCTGCATCTGTTCGCGCATCTTCTTGTCAAGCGCCGAGAGCGGCTCGTCAAGCAGCAGCACCTTGGGCTTGAGGATCAGCGCCCGGGCCAGCGCGACGCGCTGCCGCTGCCCGCCCGAAAGCGCATGGGCGGCGCGCTTGCCATAGCCCTTGAGGCCCACCATCTCCAGCGCCTCGGCCACGGCGCGGGCCTTTTCGTCCTTGCTGCGCGGATCCTTGCGCAGGCCGAAACCCACGTTTTCCTCCACCGTCAGATGCGGGAAGATCGCGTAGGACTGGAACACCATGTTGGTGGGGCGGATATTGGCCGGCACATTGGCCATGTCCTTGCCGTCGATCAGCACCGCGCCCGAGGAGATATCCTCGAACCCCGCGATGGTGCGCAGGAGCGTGGTCTTGCCGCAGCCCGAAGGCCCGAGCAGCGAAAAGAACTCCCCCGCCTTGATCGTGGCATTGATCCCGCGCAGCGCATGGTAATCGCCGTAATATTTGTGAACATCCCGGAACTCGATCATGTTCGTCTTTTCGGCAGAGAATGTCACAGGAAACCTCCGGTATCCTTGCCGCCGGTCTTGGCGATGCCGCGGCGACGGAAATATTCAGCGATGGTGAGAAGGCAGATCGAGATGCAGACCAGCACGAAGCCAAGCGCCATGACGGCGGGCACCTTGGCCGGAAAGCGGAACTGGCCAAAGATATAGACCGACAGCACGGTCTGGTTGCCGCCCAGGAAGTAGGCGATGATGAATTCGTCCAGGCTGATGGTGAAGCAGATCAGCAGCGACGAGATGATGCCCGGCATCACCAGCGGCAGGATGATCAGCCGGAAGGTGGAGGCCGGCGTCTCGCCCAGGTCATAGGCGGCTTCCTCGAGCGAGCGGTCCAGCGACTGAAAGGCCGAGGTCAGGATCGCAACCGCAAAGGGCGTGCAGATCAGCACATGGCCCAGGATGATGGTAAAGATCGACAACGGCACCCCGATCGCGATCAGCACCACCAGGAGCGCCATCGACACGATCATTTCAGGCAGCACCATCGGCAGCATGATCAGGCCAAGGATGCCCGCCTTGCCCGGAAACTTGTAGCGGGTCGAGGCGCGGGCGGCAAAGATGCCCAGCGTGGTCGCCAGCACCGAGGCACAGACCGCGATCAAGAGCGAATTGCCGAAGGCCTTGAACAATTGCTGGTCGGCCCACATTTCCGCGAACCAGTTGGTCGTGAACCCGGCCAGCGGAAAGGCGATCACCTTGCTGTCATTGAAGGCAAACAGCGGCAAAAGCGCGATCGGCGCGTAGAGAAAGATCAGATAGGCGACGGCATAGAGCTTGAGAGAGGGGTTCTTCATCATTTGCTCTGCCCCTTGAGGAAGCGCCGGTTCAGCAGCAGGAACACCACCGCCACCGCGGCCACGATCAGCATCGCCGTCATCGCGATGGCCGAGCCTAGCGCCTTGTCATTCTGCTTGAGCATGATCGCCTCGATCCGGTTGGCAATCATCGGAAGCTTGCCGCCGCCGATCAGCTCTGGCGTGACGTAATCGCCGATGGTCGGGATGAAGACGATCAGCACCGCCGCGATCACGCCCGGCATCGACAGGGGCAGGGTGACGCGGAAAAAGGTCATCAGCTTCGATTCCCCCAGATCCTGCCCGGCCTCCAGGAAGGAGCGGTCGATCTTTTCCAGGCTCACGAAGATCGGCAGGATCGCGAAGGCCGCATAGGCATGGGCCAGCGTCATGATCATCGAGCCGAGCGAATAGTTGATGACCGTCAGCGGCTCGTCGATGATGCCCAGGTTCATCAGCCCCGAATTGATCACGCCATTATAGCCCAGGATCACCTTCCACAGGAAAACCCGGATCAGATACGAGGTCCAGAACGGGATGGTGATCAGGAAGATCCACATCGACTTGCGTTCGGGCCGCACATGAAAACTGACGAAATAGGCGACCGGATAGGCCAGCGCCACGGTCACCAGCGTCACCATGGCCGATACGGTCAGCGACCGCAGCATCAGCGCCTGGTCGATCCTGCCGGTCCAGACCTTGATGTAATTGTCAAAGGTCAGGCCCGCCGACAGGCCCACCTTGCTGTCCACCATCAGCGAATACAGCACGACCGCGATCAGCGGCGCGGCCAGCAGCAGCACCGCATAGATCGCGGTGGGTGACACCATCATCAAGCCGTTGGCAGCTTCGGTATTCCTGAAGCGCCCGGATGAGGAACCCCGGTTCATCATGCCCCCTGTTCGGTTTCTCCGCGTCTATGGGACGCAGGATTTTTCCTGATTTTCTGGCACAGGGAAGCGGGTCTGAAAAGGGGCCAAAATGCGAAACCCCCGCCAGGGGCGGGGGCGAACCGGGAACGGATTTGCACAAGGCCTTGTCAGGCATAGAAAAATAATTTGATCATTTTTTCAGCCCGCCACGCGGGCCACAGGGATTGCCCGTTTCTTCAGCTCGTCCAGCAGGGCGGGCACAATCCGCAGGCTGCGCGCGGCCAGGCGCAGCGCATCGGTCAGCCGACCCTCGGGCACCGCGGCCTCGACCTGCCAGACGATACGGCGGCTGACGCCATCGTCATAGACAATCTCGCGCTGGCCGCTGCGGCCCTTGCGCAGCGCAAGAAAATCGGCGCCCCCATGCGGGGCGTGAAAGGAAATCGCCTGTCCCATTTTCGGGTCCATTATGTTACTGCTCTGATTTCAATATGAAACCGGGCGCGTGGCGGGTCAAGCCGGCCAAGATGCGCCGCGCAGCACAAGGGCGTGAACGCGGCAGGCCGGTCACACCGCCATCATGTCGGCCGGGGGCGAGGCCAGCAGACGTGCGATCTTGGCCACCGCCGCGTCAAAGCGCGGGCGCGGAATGGCGCCGGCCACCGCGATGCGCAGCGCATGTGGCGCGCGACCATGGATCAGCGCATATTCATCGGCCTGCCGCACCAGCACCCCTTCGGATTCGGCCATGCGCGTGAAGGTCGATCCGCGCCAGCCCGTCGGCAGCGGCACCCAGATGAAGGGCAGGCCGGGTTGCCAGGACAGCCGATACCCGTCGAGCGCCGAAACCATATGCGTGAGCCGGGCCGAAAATTCGGCCTGCACTCCGCGCCGGATCTCATGTGCCGCGCCTGACCGCAGCAGATCGAGACACAGATCCGACACCGGCCGCGCCAGCGCAAAGAAGCCATGTTGTGCGGTCAGCCGTCCGGCCTCGCCCATGCCCGGGGGGCAGACGACAAAACCGAAACGCAGCGCCGCCGAGATCGACTTGGACAGCGATCCTACATACCAGCAGCGTTCCGGCGCCAGCGCGCGCAGGCAGGGCAGGTCGCTTTCGGCGACGGAATAGCAATCGTCCTCGACCACCTGCAAATCATAGCGCCGGGCGATCTCGATGATGGCGGCGCGGCGGGCGGCGGACATGCGGCAGGCGGTCGGGTTCTGTGCCTCGGGGGTCAGGACCAGCACCTGCGCGCTATGGCGGCGGCAGGCGGCCTCCAGCGCGTCGGGCACCATGCCCTCGTCATCCAGTTCGATCCCGACCACCTCGGCCCGCACTAGCCGCGCCGCGTGGCGGATGCCCGGATAGGCCAGATCCTCGGCCAGGATCACCGGACGGTCACCGCGCAGGCAACACAGGAAGATCAGCAAAAGCGCGTTCTGCCCGCCATGGGTCAGCGCGATATCCTCGGGGCGGATCTGGCCCATCTGCCGATCCGACAGCCAATCGACGATCGCCGCGCGCAGGGGCGCCTCGCCGCGCTGCGTGGGGTAGTCATCCCAGGAATGGCCCAGATCGGCGGCGATCCGTTGCAGCGCCTGCGCGAAGGCCGCGCCCTGGCCGACATCGGGCAATTGCGGCGAGCGGAAATCGACCAGCCAGGGTTCGCTGGCCAGGTCGCGTTCCTGAAACAGCGATTGTGTCGGCCCAAGGCGCGGGGCGCGGGCGGCGACAAAGGTGCCCCGCCCCACCGTGGCGGCCAGCAGCCCCTCTTGCGTCGCCATCTGATAGGCGCGGCTGACGGTGCCGGGCGTGACATGCAGATCCCAGGCCAGATCGCGCACCGTGGGCAATTGCGTGCCCGGCGGCAGCGCGCCCGAGCGGATCGCCTCGCGCAGGGCGCGGGTCAGCGACAGATATTTCGGCCCGGGAAATTGTGACAGGTCGGGGATCCAGTTTGTGTCAGTCACAATGTTCCTCTGGTGCTGTCGGGAATCGCATTGTATCAATCATACTACGCAATCTCGCGCATTGTATCAACACAAAAGGTGATATCATGGCCCGGTCAACGATGACCGCCCCGACGCTGCAACTCTCCCTGCCGCAAGCCTTGCCGCCGGTCTCGCGCCTCATTGTCGCGCTGGCCCAGACGGTTCTGGCCTGGGAGCTGCGCCGCAATGGCCGCCATGCCCTGAAGTCGCTCGATGCGCATCTGCTCAAGGATATCGGCCTGACCCCCGGCGCGGCCGAGGCCGAATGCGCCAAGGCGTTCTGGCAGGCGTGAGCCATCCCTGCCCAGCGGGTCAAATGGGCGTACCCCTGACTGGCCGGGGGCCGGAGCCATCCGGCCGTCCCGGCCTTTTTTGTCAGCTGTCGGGCGGCAACAGACCCAGGCCGCGCAGATAGATGCCGATCCCGGTTTCCAGCAGATCCTCGGGCGGGAACGGGCTTTTGGCGCCATTGCCCCGCATGTAAAGTTCCACGACACCATGGCTCATGGCCCAGATATGGGCCGAGACCATGCTGGGCGGCGGGCGGCGATTGGCGGGCAGGTGCTGTGACAGCCCATCGGCCGCACGTTCCAGCACCGCCCGCGCCCGCGCCGCCACCGGCGCCAGATCGGGAAAGGCCTGGGCGCTGATGCCGCTTTCAAACATCGCCATGTAATGACCGGGATATTTGCGCGCGAAAGCCAGATAGGCGCGGCCCGTCGCCTCGAACGCGGCCAGCGCGGTCGGGCGGCCGTCATCATAGGCGTATTCCATCAGCGCGCCGAAAATCTCGTAGCCCTGACGGGCCACCTCGGCCAGCAGGTCTTCGCGCCCGGCGAAATGGCGGTAGACGGCGGCAGGGGTGACCTCTGCCGCCTTCGCCGCCTCGGACAGGGTAAAGCCCTGCGGGCTTTTCTCGGCGATCAGATCGAGCGCGGCCTCGACCAGCGCCTGCCGCAGATTGCCGTGATGATAGCCGCGTTTAGTCATTCTCGCCGTCTGACCACAATTCCGGTCCGCCGCAGATCGCGGGGTCGGGCTGGCCGATGGCCTTGCCATCCTTGCCCTTGAATTCCACCGATTGCAGGATCGCCCGGATCACCGCCAGCCGCGCGCGTTTCTTGTCGTCAGAGCGCACGATGGTCCAGGGCGCATGGCCGGTATGGCTGCGTTCCAGCGTCTCGGCGATGGCCTCGCAATAGGGCTCCCACCGGGTCAGCCCCTCCACGTCGATGGGTGACAGCTTCCATTGCTTGAGCGGGTCTTTCTCGCGGGCGAGCATGCGGCGCAATTGTTCCGGCCGGCTGACATCGAGCCAGAATTTCAGGAAGGTGATCCCCTCGCGCACGATCATGTCCTCGAAATCGGGAAGCTGGCGAAAGAAGGCGTCCTTCTGGTTTTCGGTGCAAAAGCCGAAGACCGGCTCCACGATGCCGCGATTGTACCAACTGCGGTCAAAGAACACCATTTCGCCGGCGGCGGGGAACCAGTCGATATAGCGCTGGAAATACCATTGTGTCGCCTCGCGGTCCGAGGGTTTGGACAGCGCCACCACCTGCGCGCCGCGCGGGTTGAGGTTTTCGGTCAGCGCCTTGATCGTGCCGCCCTTGCCGGCGGCGTCGCGCCCCTCGAACACCACGATCATGCGCTTGCCAGTGGCCTTCACATCGGCCTGAAGCCGGACAAGCTGGGCCTGAAGCACCGCCATATCGGCCTCATATTCCTTCTTGCCGATTTCCTCCCGATAGGCATAGCCCTTGGAGAGGATCTCGTCCTTGCCGGCGTTTTCAATGCGCTTGCGCACCGCCTTGGGCGCTTCATCCTTGAAATAGCGGCTGATCGCGCCGTCAAATGGCAGGTCCATCACTGACTCCCCTCATCATCCTGGCGGCAGTCTAGGCGCAGCCCCGCGCGGCCCGCAAGGCGGATCACGGCGGCGCGGATCTCGGCCTCATGCGTGCGATGCGGCATATGGCCGGCGCCCTCGATCAGGGTCAGCCTGGCATCGGGCAGGCGCTGTGACAGCGGCAGGGCATGGATCGCGGCGGGCACGATTGTATCGCTGGTGCCGTGAACAATCTCGACCGGGCTCTGGATTGTATCATATTGCCCCGCCATGACGCGCACCACCGGCAAGAGGCTGTTGATCTGCCGGGCATTGGCGGCCAGCGCAGCGCGGCGCAGGATCAGCGGCACCCCGGCCGCCTGCCCATAGCCGGGCGGGCAGGGCTGGGGGGCAAAGACCTCGGTCATCGCGGCCTCGATCCGGCGGCGCGGCACATGGGCCGCGACCAGCGGCACCAGCAGCGCCCGCAGCGGCGCGGGTTTCGTGGCGGCATACCAGGCGCCCAGACCGCCGGGCCAGGGCATCGCCACGCCCGAGATCAGCGCCAGCCCCGCGACCGGCGCCTGCATCGCCCAGGCCAGTGCCACCGCCCCGCCATAGGAATGCCCCAGCAGCAGCGGGTGCCGCACCCCCAGCCCTTCGGCCGCCAGACGCATCAACCGGGCCTGTTCGCGCGGATCATCGACGCCCGGCGCCGACCAGCCCAGCCCCGGCCGGTCGATCAGCGTGACCCGGAACTGCGCGGCCAGCGCTTCGGCCAGTGCCTGCAATTCCCGCAGATTGGCCGAGGCGCCATGGATCATCACCAGATCCGGCCCGGCGCCGGTCTGCCACAGATGCAGCCGCCGCCCCTCGACCGTCACAACCGGGCCCAGGGCGGGAAAGCGCGCGGCAATCCGCGCCTCGCGCCCCCGGGCGCGCCAGCCGGTCAGCCCGGCCAGCCCAAGCCCGACCAGCGCGACCGTCTCAAGCACCGATATCTTCCACCCGGAAGGGCGTGGTCTGATAGACCTCGTTCACCCAGTTGCCATAGAGCAGATGGGCATGGCTGCGCCAACGGTTCAGCGGCGGGCGCGACGGGTCGTCCTCGGGGTAATAGTTCATCGGCACGTTGATCGGCGTGCCCTGCGCCACGTCGCGATCATATTCCTGCTTCAGCGTGTCGCTGTCATATTCAAAATGGTTGAAGATATAGAGCGCGCGATGCCCGGCATCCTCGACCAGACAGGGGCCGACCTCGTCCGACCCGAGCAGCGTGCGCAGCCCGGGCCTCATGTCGATCTCGGCCTGTTTCATCTCGGTCCAGCGGCTGACCGGAATCACGAAATCATCCGAAAAACCGCGCAGATAGGGCGAGGTCGGGCAGAGGTTGCGATGCCGGAAACAGCCAAAGGCCTTGTGATCCAGCATGTATTTCTTCACGCCATGGAAATGGTTGATCATCGCCATGCCACCCCAGCAGACGCCGAAGGTGGAATGGACATGGCTTTGCGTCCAGTTGAAGACGCGGGTCAGTTCCTCCCAATAGGTCACCTCCTCGAAGGGCAGGTGTTCGATGGGGGCGCCGGTGATGATCAGGCCGTCGAACTTTTCGCCGCTGGCCTCGACCTCGTCAAAGGGGCGGTAGAAGGTTTCCATATGTTCGGCGGCGGTGTTGCGGGTCTGATGCTCGCTCATGCGGATCAGGTGCAGGTCGATCTGCAAGGGCGTGGCGCCGATCAGCCGGGCAAACTGGTTCTCGGTCTGGATCTTTTTCGGCATCAGGTTCAGCAGCGCAAAGCGCAGCGGCCGGATGTCCTGGCGCGCGGCGCGTTCGGGCGTCATCACCATCACGCCCTCGCGGTTGAGAACGTCGAAGGCGGGCAGGGTTTCGGGCAGGGTAATCGGCATGTCACACTCCGTTCGGCGGAGAAGATGGGATACGCTGTGGCGCGATCAAGGGCGGCGATCGAGGGCGTCGGCGATCAGGTCTTCGAAGCCGCCAATGTCACGCACCTGCGCGACCTCTTCGACGGTGACCGTCACGCCCCATTCCGCCATGGCGGCATAGCGCGGCTGACGATGGGCAAGGGCGCGCGCATAGGTCCAGCGGACGAAATCGTCGGGGTCCACGGACTCGGGCGACACGCCCTTTTGCATTCGGTAATCGGCCCACATCCGTTCCAGGAAATGCGGCTGGTAATACATGGGCTTGGGCGCGCGATCAAAGCGGCGCACCAGTTCGGCGGTATGGGCCTCGGACCCCTTGATCCAGACCATCAGCAGGTTCTGCGACAAGGCGGTCATCACCGGATCGGCGGGGTTTTCCGGCTCCACCACCTCGCAGATCGACCCGCCGCTGTCGCACAGGAAATGCGGATAGCCATAAAGCTGTTCGGCGCGGGAAATGAAGCGCGTGGTATCGAGCAGCGAGGCCATCTCGGCCTCGCGGTGCTGCGCCTGCCGGCGCATGTATTCGTCAAAGGGCACGCCGCCCTTGGCCGGATCGCCGGGCTTGCCCAGATAGGTCGAAAGCGGCGCCAGATTGTCGAAGGTGATGTTCGAGGCGATATAGACGCTGTCGGTCATCAGCAATTCCCGCAGGAACGGCACCTTCATCGCCTCGCGCTTGAAATTGTCGGCGATATGTTCGCCCATGTAGCGCGTGCCGATGCGGTAATCGACCGAATAATGAAACCAGCCGCCCGCCGCCCGCAGCATCGAGGCGAGATGCGTCTTGCCCAGGCCCGACATGCCGAACAGCAGCACCCGCTTGCGCGGCGCCGCGCGCCAGTCTGCTGCCGAAGCGTAGATCATCGCCTGTTTCCCCATTCTTCGGCCTGTTCCTAGCGCGGCTGGCCGCAAAAGCAAAGGCCCCGCGCCGGGGCATGGCCCCGGTGCAAAAACAAAGGCCCCGCGCCGGGGAATGGCCCCGGTGCAAAAACAAAGGCCCCGCGCCGGGCGGGGCCTTTCATCGCCGGCAGGGGGCCGGATCAGAAGGTGAAGCCGACCTTCACACCCACGGCGACGGCATGGTTGTCGCGCATCTCGGCCACCGCGTTGTCGGGCGTGCCGGTCTCGGGCGAGGCATTGCCCAGGTCCAGATAGCGGGCGCCGAAGGTGACCTTCATGTTGTCCTGCGTATAGACCGCCGCCACGCCCAAGCCGCGATAGCCATTGGTCGGGGCCAGCGGCGAGACCAGACGATCGCCGCCCGGCTCATAGGTGACAAAGACCGAACCCGACCAGTTGTCGTTGAACTTGCGGCCCAGACCCAGCGTATAGGTCGTGGTATCCTCAAGCTCGGTCAGGCTGCCCAGACGCGGACCAAAGAAGGTGCCCGGCGCCACCTCGAAATTCGACCAGTCCACCCAGCGGATCGAGCCGAAGACCAGCGTATCCTTGGCGATGCCGGTCTGGAAATCGAGGTTGACCGCCTGCGGCGTGTCGGTTTCGGTGATCGCGTTCACGGTGGCCGCGCCCAGAACGGCGGCGGCACCACCCGGCAGGGTCTCCACCGTGTCGAACTTGTGCGTCACCTTGGAGAAATAGGTCAGCGCGACGCGCAGCGCGATCTCGGGCTTTTCAAAGGCCGCGCCGATCACATAGCCGGTGCCCCAGTCGGGCGCGAGATCTGCCTCATAGCCGTTGACCGACTGATAGGTCGCGGGGTCCGCCGGATCGAAGGCCGGCCCATAGGCACGGCCGCGCAGCGCCACATGCCCCGAGGCCTTGGAGGCGCGCAGCCCGCCATGGACCGAGAATTGCTCGGTGAACTTGTAGCGCAGCAGCGCGGTCAACCCCTCGCTGTCCACCGTGGCGGAGGTGCCGCCCAGCATGAACGAACTGCCCGCCGGATAGGCGATATCGGCGCCATAGGCATTGTCATAGATCAGCGCGCCCGACAGCTTGTCGCTGAAATCGTATTTGATCGCGAGCCCGGGCAGGTTGTGCTTGCCCGCCACCCCGCCGGTGGCCGCGCCGCCAAAGCCCGCAAGGTCATGGCCGCTCACGCTGGGCGTGATCTGGCCAAAGCTCAACTCGACATAGTTGCCCTTTTCAAAGAGCACGCCGACCGGCTGCCCCGATCGGTCGATCCCGCCGGCCAGTGCCATCGTGCCGGTCAGCCCGGTCGTGGCGGCCAGCACGCCGCAAAATGCGGTGAACTGTTTCATGGTGTCTCATCCCTTCCAACCCGGCCGTGTCCTCCTCCGCCGGTTGCGAAAAAGGCTATGCGGCGGCTTCTCTTTGGGTCAATCAATAACGCGACGTCAGCGTGGCGTGACGTTACGCGCTGTGGCCGGCGCGACAGTCCGCGCGCGGATATTGATCCAGTTCGCCAGAAAGATGATGCCACCGCCCAGCAGAACCGCCGCGTCCAGCGGCTCGTGATAAAGCGCCATCCCGACCAGAGCAATCAGCGGCAGGCGGGCAAAGTCGATGGGCACCACGACCGAGGCCGAGGCCAGGCTCAGCGCCATGGTCAGGCATAGATGCGCGATCACCCCCGCCGCGCCGATCACCAGAAGCCAGGGCAGGGTGGCCAGCGTCGGCAGGCCGATCCGCCCGTCCCAGCCGCTGGCCAGCAGCCCCAGCCCGGTCTGCATCAGCGTCAGCCAGAACAGGATCGAGACCAGCGTTTCTACCCGGGTCAGCCGCTTGGTCATGATCACGGATCCGGCAAAGCACAGCGCCGAGGCCGCCGCCGCCAGCACTCCGGGATCGAACCGCCCGAAATCGGGCCGCGCCACGATCATCGTCCCGACAAAACCCAGCCCAGCCGACAGCAGCTTGCGCGCGGTCAGCCCCTCGCCCAGCAAGAGCGGCGACAGCAGGATCACCCAGATCGGCGAGGTGAATTCCAACGCGAAGACCTGCGCCAGCGGAATGGCCGTCAGCGCCCAGAACCACAGGTTCTGCCCCGAGAAATGGATGATGTTGCGCAGCAGGTGCTGGGGCAGGCGGGCGGTCTGCACATCGCCAAGCCGCCCCATGGCCCCGGCGACCAGCACCACCAGACCAAAGCCCGTGACCGAACGCCAGAGCATGATCTCGAACGTGTCATGCACCCCGGAGACCGCGCGGCCCGCCACGGCCATGGCGGTAAAGGACAGGATGGATCCGACCATCCAGAGCGCGGCTTTCAGGGGGTGCGATGGGGGCATGGCGGTCTCCTTCCCGCCAGTGGTGGCGAGGCTTGCCGGGATTGTCCAGCCCCTTACCTTCGACCGCCCGTTCATGTTGGAGGTATCATGGCCCGCACGCTTTTGCGCGCGACTGACAGCCGCGTCGGTTTTGCGGAACTTTTCTACGATCTTGTCTATGTCTTTGCGATCACCCAGGTCAGCCACCTTCTGTTGCATCACTATTCGCTGCTCGGCGCGGTCGAGGCCGCGCTGATCTTTCTGGCGATCTGGTGGGTCTGGATTTACACGACCTGGGTGCTGAACCGCCTCGATCCGGAGCGGACCTATGTCCGGGCCCTGGTCTTTGTGCTGATGACGGCGGGGCTGTTCCTGTCGATGTCGATCCCCGAGGCCTTCGGGTCGCGCGGGCTGGTCTTCGCACTGGCCTATGTCGCGATGCAACTGGGGCGGACCGGCTTCATGTTCGCCGTCTCGCGTCAGGATCTGGTCTTGCGCAGCACCTAGCTGCGGATCATCATCTGGTTCTCGGTCGGCGCGCTGTTCTGGATCGCCGGCGGTCTGGCCGATGCGCATCACGGGCGGCTGCCGCTCTGGATCGCGGCAGTGGTCATCGACTATCTCGGGCCGGTCACCGGCATGTATGTGCCCGGTCTCGGCCGCGACGGCACGCACAACTGGGAGGTCAGGGGCGGCCATATCGCAGAGCGCTGCGGCCTGTTCGTCATCATCTGCCTTGCGAGACGCTGCTCGTCTCTGGTGCCACTTTCGCCGAGATGGAGTGGACGACGACGACCATGGCGGCCTTCCTCTCCAGTCTGCTGGGCGCGATTGGCCTGTGGTGGGTCTATTTCCACATCGGCCATCGCCGCGCCACACATCAGATCGAACATTCCGACGATCCCGGGCGGCTCGCGCGGCTGGCCTTCACCTATGCCCATATCCCGATCGTGGCCGGCATCGTGCTGGCTGCGGTCGGCGCGGAGCGGTCGATCGCGCATCCGGCCGACCCCGCGACCCTGGCCGAAGCGGCCAGCGTGCTGGGCGGGGTGCTGCTGTTCCTGGCGGGGAATGGCTGGTTCAAGCAGATCTCGGGGCGGAACTATCCGCTGTCGCATATGGTGGGGCTGGCGCCTGCCTAGGCCTGCTGGCCGCGCTGCCCTGGCTGAACCTGCTGGGGCTCAATATCGCCTCGACGGCGATCCTGCTGATCGTGGCGATCTGGGAACACCGGTCGGTCGGCGGCGAACTGGCGCCGGCCTAAATAGCGTGGCAGGGTGGGCGATCAGTCGCCCACCTCCTCGATGCGGAAATCGCGCAGGATATGGCGGGTCGCGGCGAACCAGGCACTGTCGCGGGTGCGGGCCTGATGCGCGTCAAAGGCGGCGCGGTCCCGAAAGCTCTCCATCACTTCGAAGGTCATGGGATCGTCGGTTTCCGCGATGTCAAAGGACAGGCAACCGGGTTCCGCCCGGGTCAGGGCGATGTGATCGGCCACATGCGCCAGGACGACCGCGCGGTCGTCCTCTGTCATGCAGATCAACTGTCCGCGCAACCTCACCATGCCGCATCCCCCCGATTTTTCGACGAAAAATCGCCGCTCTGCCTCATTCCAGCTCGATCGTGCCCGGCGGTTTCGACGTGAGGTCATAGAACACGCGGTTCACGCCCTTCACCTCGTTGATGATCCGGGTCATCGTCTCGCCCATGAAATCATGGCTGAACGGATAGGTATCCGCCGTCATGCCATCGACCGAGGTCACCGCCCGCAGCGCGACCGCGTAATCATAGGTCCGCCCGTCGCCCATCACGCCCACCGTTTTCATCGGCAGGATCGCGGCAAAGGCCTGCCAGATCTCGTCATAGAGCCCGTGCTTGCGGATCTGGTCGATATAGACCGCATCCGCCTCGCGCAGGATCGCCAGCTTTTCGCGGGTGATCTCGCCGGGGCAGCGGATCGCAAGACCCGGGCCGGGGAAGGGGTGGCGGCCGATGAAGCTGGCGGGCAGGCCCAGTTCGCGGCCAAGCGCGCGGACCTCGTCCTTGAACAGCTCGCGCAGCGGCTCGACCAGTTTCAACCCCATCTTTTCCGGCAGGCCGCCGACATTGTGATGGCTCTTGATCGTGACCGAAGGCCCGCCCGAGAAGCTGACGCTTTCGATCACATCCGGGTAAAGCGTGCCCTGGGCCAGGAATTCGGCGCCTTCGATCTCGTTCGCGTATTTCTGGAACACGTCGATGAACAGCCGGCCGATGGTCTTGCGCTTGGTTTCGGGGTCGGACACCCCTTCAAGCGCGCCGAGGAACAGTTCGCTCTCATCGGCATGGATGAGGTTGAGGTTGTAGTTCTGGCGGAACATCTCCACCACCTGCTGCGCCTCGTTCTTGCGCAGAAGGCCATGGTCCACGAAGACGCAGGTCAGCTGGTCGCCGATCGCCTCATGGATCAGGATCGCGGTGACAGAACTGTCCACGCCGCCCGACAGCGCGCAGATCACCTGCTTGTCGCCCACCTGTTCACGGATGCGCGCGATGGCGTCCTCGCGGTAGGAAGACATCGTCCAGTCGCCGGTAAAGCCTGCAAGGCGCACGAAATTTTCGTAAAGCTTCGCACCCTTGGGCGTGTGATGCACCTCGGGGTGGAATTGCACGGCATAGAAATGGCGCGCGGGATCGGCGGTGATGGCGAAGGGGGCATTGGGCGAGGTGCCATAGACCTCGAATCCGGGGGCCAGTTTCGACACATGGTCGCCATGGCTCATCCAGACCTGCTCGTCTCCGCCGGCGAACCAGCCGTCAAGAAGGGGCAGGCGCGCCGGGCTGGGCGTCACGAAGGCGCGGCCGAATTCGGCGGTGCCATGCCCGCCCTCGACCGTGCCGCCGAGGCAATGCATCATCACCTGCTGGCCATAGCAGATGCCGAGGATCGGCACGCCCAGATCGAAGACGCCGGCCGGCGGCATCGGCGCGCCTTCGGCATAGACGCTGGCCGGACCGCCGGAAAAGATCACGGCCCGGGGGGCGAATTCCTTGAGAAAGCGGTCATCCACACGATTGAACGGGTGGATTTCGCAATAGACGTTCAGTTCGCGCAGGCGCCGCGCAATCAGCTGCGTGACCTGGGAGCCGAAGTCGATGATGAGCAGGCGTTGATGCGGATGTGTCATGTGCGCGCCATAGCTTTGGCGGGCCGGAATCGCAAGGGGAAACCGGCCCGGGCGGGCGGGTTCGGGGGGCTGCCCGGCCCCTCGGGCCTGTGGCCCTCACCCCCGGGGAGATTTGCGAAAAGAAGAAAGGGCGGAATGTCGCTTTCGCGCCAAATGCGACGAAAACGGCTTTTGTCCGGCGCGGGCGCGGCGGCATATAGGGGGCAACGCAGGACTGCCCCTTTGGGCGCGTATGGAGGATGGCGGGATGAATGATGCAACA
This sequence comes from Gemmobacter caeruleus, assembly GCF_008271655.1. Taxonomy (GTDB): domain Bacteria; phylum Pseudomonadota; class Alphaproteobacteria; order Rhodobacterales; family Rhodobacteraceae; genus Gemmobacter; species Gemmobacter caeruleus. The sequence continues at coordinate 309,586 of NZ_VKKX01000044.1, read as the reverse complement.
GCAGGCGGGCGTCGGGCCCGGGGCGGCGGCGCGGCCCGTCGGGCCGAGCGCACCGGCATCAGCTTTGACACCGCGCGCTTCATCGAGCGCAACATTCCGAATTTCGAGATTCTGAACGAGGAAGCGCTTCAGATCATCGAATGGAATGCCGAGACCGTTCTGGAAGAGATCGGCGTCAACTTCCTGGAAAACCCCGGCGCGCTGGCGCTGTGGAAGGCGGCCGGCGCCGATGTGCGCGGCGAGCGGGTGCATATTCCGCGCGGCCTGGCCCGCAAGCTCTGCGCCACGGCGCCGAAGACCTTTACCCAGCACGCCCGCAACCCGGCCCGCAATGTGGAAATCGGCGGGCGCAATCTGGTGCTGGCGCCGGTCTATGGCCCGCCCTTCGTGCGCGATCTGGAAGGCGGCCGGCGCTATGCCACCATTGCCGATTTCCAGAATTTCGTGAAGCTGGGCTATATGTCGAAATGGCTGCATCACAGCGGCGGCACGGTCTGCGAACCGACCGACGTGGCGGTGAACAAGCGCCATCTCGACATGCTGCACGCGCATATGACGCTGTCGGACAAACCCTATATGGGTTCGGTGACCGAGCCGGTGCGGGCCGAGGATTCGGTCGAGATGTCGAAGATCCTGTTCGGCGCCGATTTCGTCGATCAGAACGTGGTGATGACCTCGCTCATCAACATCAACAGCCCGCTGACCTTCGATTCGGTAATGATGGGCGCGCTGGAGGTCTATGCCAAGGCCGGGCAGGCCGCGATCATCAGCCCCTTCATCGTGGGCGGCGCCATGGCGCCGGTGACCGTGGCGGGCACGCTGACGCAGGTTCTGGCCGAGGTGCTGGCGGGCGTGGCCTACAGCCAGCTGATCCGCCCCGGCGCCCCGGTGATCTTTGGCGCCTTCGTGACCTCGATCGACATGAATTCCGGCGCGCCGACCTTTGGCACGCCCGAGGCCGCGCATATCACCTATGGCGCCGGGCAACTGGCGCGGCGGCTGGGTCTGCCCTACCGTTCGGGCGGGTCGTTCTGCGGCTCGAAACTGCCCGATGCGCAGGCGGCCTATGAGACCGCGAACAGCCTGAACATGGCGCTTCTGGCCGGCGTGAACTTCATGCTTCATGCCTGCGGCTGGCTTGAGGGCGGTCTGGTCTCCAGCTACGAGAAATTCGTGATGGATGCCGACCAGCTGGGCACGCTGCATCACCTCGCCAAGGGCGTGATGATGGACGAGAACGGGCAGGGGATGGACGCGATCCGCGAGGTCGGCCCCGGCGGTCACTATCTGGGCTGCGCCCATACCCAGGCCAATTTCAAGTCGGCCTTCTGGCGGTCGGACCTGCTGGATTACAAACCCTTCGAGACCTGGGACGAGGAAGGCGCCCGCGATACGCAGGTGCTGGCGGCGGAGCGCGTGAAAAAGCAACTGGCCGATTATCAGGCGCCGGCGATGGACGAGGGGGTGCGCGAGGCGCTCGATGCCTATGTCGCGCAGAAAAAGGCCTCGATGCCCGACGCCTTCATCTGAGCGATTGTGGCGGAAATGGAAACGGGCCGGGGTCACCCCCGGCCCGTTCGCATGTCGGCCCGTTCGTAGTTCTGCCCGTCTCTCGTCAGGCGGCGCCCTGCGGCGCGCGGGGCAGCAGATTGGCCTCGCACAGCAGCGCGATCAGCAGCTCGATATGGCGGTTGAGCGAATAGCTCGCATCGCCCGACTGGCGGATTTCCTCGATTTCCTCCTCGGCGCGGATCAGGCGGGGCAGGGTCTTTTCCGGCCCCGCGGCGCTGTCCAGACGCAGGATCCGGCGCAGATCGCGGTCACGCTGATAGTCGCTCAGCCCGCAACGGGCGGCGCGCAGCAGCAGCGCGGGGCGACGCAGATCGGCGAGGATTTTGCGGAAATCGGTCATTGGCAGGGTCTCCCGTTTTCGATGCGGAAACAATGGCACGGAACAACCTGTCGTTGCATTGCGCCCGTTTTCAGCGTGCGGCGCCACAGCTTTTGTTTAGCTTTTGGAAACAATTATGGGTCTCAGCCCGGCGGTGACAGGTTTTGTTAACCAATGGGTAACCAATGGCCCCGACGGTCGAATTTGCTCTCATCCGGGCAAAGCGACCGGAGGGCCGCAGGAAAACGAGACGATGGAACCCAATCTCAGCGCTGACTTCACCTTGCCCGCCTGGCTGCCCGATGCCGTCCGCCTCTATCTCGATCATACCGAAGACGGGGTGTCGCTGCGCGAACTGGCGCGGCGCGAAGGGGTCGCGGCCTCGACCGTCATGCGGCAGGTGCGGCGCTATGAGGCGCGGCGCGACGATCCCCTGGTGGACGAGGCGCTGGCCGCGCTGGCCCGTGCGCAGGACATGCGCGCCGGCCCCGGGTTCGATCGCGACAGGACCAGCAAGGAGAGCGATGACATGACTGCCCCGATCCGCCCGACCCCCGTCACCCTCGATGAGGCCGGCATCGCCCGCGAGGGTCGCCGCGTGCTGCGCCGCATGGCCGAACCCGGCGCAGTGATGGCCATCGCCCCCGACATGGACAAGGCCGCCGTCCTGCGCGCCGCGAGTGACGGGCGCATGGTGCAGACCGCGGTGCTGGAACGCGGCGTGGCGCAGGCCTTCGCGCTCAAGGACTGGATTGTCATCCACAAGACGCAAGGCCGGCTGACCACCTACGAGATCACCGCCCCCGGCCGCGCCGCGCTGCGCCGCCTGGTGGAGGAGGAAGACCGCCGCCGCATGGCGCATCATTCCGGCCTGGCCGAGGCCGCGACACCCTTTGCCGCCCAGCATGCCGACTGGACGGAACGCGAGATCGACAGCGGCGAGGGGCTGCGCCGGGCGCGGTTCAACCTGGCCGAAAGCCCGGTTGCCGTGCTGGCGCGGCGGCGCGACAAGGATGGCAAGGTGTTTCTGGAACCAGATCTGGTGCAGGCCGCCGAACGCCTGCGCGAGGATTTCGAACTGGCGCAGATGGGGCCGCGCGTGGCGCAGAACTGGGATCGCTTTCTGACCGGCGGCGATCGTGGCGGCTTTCGCGGCGAGGCGGGCCGGGCCGAGGGGCCGGCGGCCGCGCGTGACCGCGTGGCGGCGGCGCTGCGCGATCTGGGCCCGGGCCTCGGGGATGTGGCGCTCAGGGTCTGCTGTTTTCTCGAAGGGTTGGAGATCGCGGAAAAGCGCATGGGCTGGGCCGCGCGTTCGGGCAAGATCGTGCTGCGCATCGCGCTGCAACGGCTGCGCCGGCATTATGACGAAACCTATGGCCGCGCCGGTCCGCTGATCGGCTGAAACGGCCCTGACGGCGGCGCGCCGCCGTTAGGTCTGGCAATCGCGCTCAGGCGCTGGCGCGGGTGAAGCCCAAGGCATGCACCAGCCCGGCCAGTGCCCCGCCGGCCAGCGGCGCCACGATGAACACCCACAGATCGCCAAGCGCCTTGCCGCCGACGAACAGCGCCGGCCCGATCGACCGCGCCGGATTGACCGAAACGCCGGTGACATTGATGCCCAGCAGGTGAATCGCCGTCAGCGTCAGCCCGATGGCCAGCCCCGCGAACCCCGCCACGCTGCCCGGCCCCGTCACGCCCAGGATGACCGTGACAAAGATGAAGGTCGCGACGAATTCAAAGGTCAGCGCGGACATCAGCCCGTATTCGCCCAGATAGCCGGCGCCATAGCCGTTCTGGCCCAGACCGTTGCCGGCCAGCGAATAATCGGCCTTGCCGCTGGCGATCACCAGCAGGATCGCGGCACCGATGATGGCCCCCGCGACCTGCGCGACGGCATGGCTCACGAACTGGCCCGGCGTCATGCGCCCGGCCATCATCATGCCCAGCGACACCGCCGGGTTGAGATGCGCGCCCGAGATCGCCCCGATACCATAGGCGGCCGCAACGATCGCAAGGCCAAAGGCCAGCGAGATGCCGGTATGGCCGACATCGCCCCCGGCAATCACCGCGGTTCCGCAGCCGAACAGCACGAGGATGGCGGTTCCCAGCCCCTCGGCAATCATTTTCTTCGGCATGTTGACTCCTTCATTTACTGTTTAAGTGGCCCGGATCGGGGAAGCCCGCCCGCGCGACCCTGCCCGAAAGGGCCGGCTGGCTCTGGGTCGTGCCGGCGCCGTGCGACGTTCAACTTTCACGCGCGCCGGCACGCGGTTGCCAGACCCATGCAAAAAGCCTATGTCTGGGCCAAGACATGCGGCAGGGGAAAAATATCCGATGCGCGACCTGAAACTTCCCGATCAGCGCCACCCGGAAAAGGCGCATCGTCCCGATCAGGACCAACCCAAGAAACCCTCCTGGATCCGCGTCAAGGCGCCGACCTCGCAGGGCTACAAGGACACGCGCGACCTGCTGAAGGCCAACAAGCTGGTCACCGTCTGCGAAGAGGCGGGCTGCCCAAATGTCGGCGAATGCTGGAGCGCGGGCCACGCCACCATGATGATCATGGGCGATATCTGCACCCGCGGTTGCAGCTTCTGCAACGTGGCGACCGGCCGGCCCGAGGCGCTTGACGCGTTCGAGCCCGGCCGCGTGGCCCATGCGGTGCAGAAACTGGGGCTGAAACATGTGGTCATCACCAGCGTCGATCGCGACGATCTGGCCGATGGCGGGGCGGAGCATTTCGCCCAGACCATCCGCGCCGTGCGCCATCGCGCCCCCGACACCACGATCGAGATCCTGACGCCGGATTTCCTGAAATGCGATGCCAGCGCGCTGGAAACGGTGGTCGCGGCGCGGCCGGATGTGTTCAACCACAATCTTGAAACCGTGCCCGGGCTTTACCCCACCGTGCGGCCCGGCGCGCGCTATTTCCATTCGCTGCGTCTGTTGCAGCGGATCAAGGAGATGGATCCCACGATCTTTACCAAATCTGGCATCATGGTGGGCCTCGGTGAGGATGCGCAGGGCGTGCGGCAGGTGATGGACGACATGCGCTCGGCCGATGTCGATTTCCTGACCATCGGGCAATATCTGCAACCGACGCCGAAACATCACCGGGTGGATCGCTTTGTCACGCCCGAGGAATTCGCGGCCTATGAAAAGGCGGCCTTCGGCAAGGGGTTCCTGATGGTCTCGGCGACGCCGCTGACGCGGTCGAGCTATCACGCCGGCGAAGATTTCGCCCGGCTGCGCGCCGCGCGGATGGAAAAGCTCGGCCAGGTCTGACGGGGCGCCCGAGTTTTCGTCGAAAACTCGGATCCCCACGGGTTTTCGACGAAATCCGTGCGTCACAACAGCAGGTCTACCGGGCCGGAATGGCAAACCACGATGAATTGGTTGCCGCTGGAGATCAGGTGGAAACCGCGTCGCCGCACCTCGGCGACAAAGCGGGCACGGCCGACCTCGCGGTCCACCCAGCCGACCGAGCGGCGCACCACGCCGCCTTGTGCCGCCTGAGCCGAAAAGATCTGGCGCAACCAGCGTTCTGCGCGCGCCTCATCCGGCCCGGCGGGCAGGGCGCGCAAGGAAAGCGGCAGCGGTGAAGGGGCGGGGTGCATCTGCTGTCTCATCCCCGCAGTCTGCCGCGCCCTGGTTAAGGCGTGGTTAATCGCTTCAGGGCGACGGCGGCACCTTTTTCAGATAGGCGGCGACGGCCTGACGATCGGCCTCGGGCAGGCGGGCCATATTCTCCACCACATGCGCCATATGCCCACCCACGCTGTCGAATTCCGGGGTAAAGCCGGTGGTCAGATATTCGACGATCTCGTCCGCGCTCCAGCCCAGCTTAGCCGGGGTGATATTGGGGATGGTGCCCTGACCCGAGGGATTGGGCGCCCCGGCCAGCCAGCGGCCGGTCTCCAGCCCGCCCAGGGCATTGCGCGGCGTATGGCATTCGCCGCAATGCGCCATCGCCTCGGCGATATAACGCCCGCGCGCCTCGTCATCGGTCAGCGGATCGTCGATCACCCAATCGTCGCGCAGGAACAGCAGCTTCCACCCGCCCAGACTGCGCCGGATGTTGAAGGGAAAGCCGATCTCATGCGGCAGGCTTGCGGTATCGCTGGGCGGAAGCCCATCCATATAGGCCTTGAGATCGGCCACATCCTGCAACTCCATGCGGATGAAGGACGCATAGGGAAAGGCGGGGTAATAATGCTGCCCCTCGGGCGACACGCCGCGCGTCACGGCACTGGCGAAATCCGCCAGCGACCAGCCGCCGATCCCCTGCGCCGAGGGCGAGATATTGGGCGCGACGAAGGTGCCAAAGGGCGAGGGGAACTTTTGCCCGCCCGACAGCACCAGCTGCGCTTCGCCCGTGGCGCCGGGCGCCATGTGGCATGAGGCGCAGCCCGAGGCCCAGAACACCTGTTCGCCCCGCGTCGCATCGCCCGTCAGCCCGGCGGTCGCCTCGGGGGGCAGTGGCGCGGGCGCGGTCAGCCACCAGCCCAGGCCACCGCCGATCACCGCCAGGGCCAGCACAGTCGGGATCACGCGCATGGAAAACCTCCGTCCTTTTGCGACAGGCTAACCCGGAGAGCGCCGCCGCGTCACGCCGATAACGCCGCTGGCAGCGCGATCGTCCGACTTAGGTCCGATCGGAGAGCGCTTGCGCCAGCGCCTGCCAGGGCGCGGCGTCGAAATGCCCGCGTGCCCGCCCCGAGGGCGAGGGCAGCGCCCAGAGCCGCACCCCCGGCAGCCGCGCATCCTCGGGCAGCGGGCCGGCGCCCAGGTCGGGCCGCTGTAGTGCAAGCCGCGCGGCGGTCAGGCTGGTAAAGGCGAGATGCGCGGGCCGACAGGCAGCGATGCGGGGAAAGAGCCCCGGCGCATCCCAGGCCGCCGCCGGAATATCGGCATCGGCGCCGCTGGCCGTCTTGGCCAGATCGGTCAGGCCCAGGCCAAAGCCGGGCAGAAGGTGATCTTCCTCCGGGCGCAGCAGGCGCGGCGTCAGGCCGCATTCCGCCAGCAGCGGCCAGAAACGGTTGCCCGGCCCGGCATAATAATGCCCCTTGCGAGCCGAAGCCGCCCCCGCCGCCGTGCCGCAAAACACCGCGCGCAGGCCGGGCGCCAGCAGGTCGGGCAGGATCATTCGGTGAAACGGACCTTGCCGATATAGGGAAGGTTCCTGTTACGCTGCGCGAAGTCCAGCCCGTAACCCACGACAAATTCATCGGGAATTTCAAAACCGGTCCAGGTCGCGCGGATCTCCACCTCGCGGCGCGACGGCTTGTCGAGCAGGGCACAGACCTCCAGCCGGCGGGGGTTGCGGCTCTGCAACAGCCGCGTCACATGCGACAGGGTAAAGCCACTATCAACGATATCCTCCACCACCAGCACGTCGCGCCCCGCAATTTCGCCGCGCAAGTCCTTGAGGATACGCACTTCCTTGGATGAATGGCTGGCATCGCCATAGCTTGATGCCTCCAGGAAATCGACCTCGACCGGCAGGTCGATCTCGCGCACCAGATCGGCGATGAACATGAAGGATCCGCGCAACAGCCCCACCACGACCAGCCGGTCACAGCCCGCATAATGGGCGGTGATGTCGCGCGCCAGCGCCTCGACCCGTGCGGCAATCGCCTTGGCCGAGATCATGGGTTCGATCACATAAGGTCTGTCGGTCATGGCGGCCCCTTGATTTCTGCCGTTCGTTTACACATTACCAAAGGGGAAGTCACGCTTGGAAGACCGATGCCCACGCACCACGAGAAACGCATTCTGCCCTACAGGGCCCAGCAGATGTATGACCTCGTGTCGGATGTCGCCTCCTATCCGAAATTCCTGCCCTGGACGGCGGCGGCGCGCATCCGTTCGCGTCGTCCGATCCCCGGGGGCGAGGTGATGGAGGCCGATCTGGTCATCAGCTTCAAGGTGTTCCGCGAACGCTTTGGCAGCCGGGTCACGCTCTGGCCGGAGCAGATGAAGATCGACACGGAATATCTGGACGGGCCTTTCAAATTCCTCAAGAGCGCCTGGATGTTCCGCGATGTCGAGGGCGGCTGCGAGGTCGAATTCTTCGTGGATTTCGAATTCCGCAACGCCATATTGCAAGGCATCATCGGCATCGTCTTCAATGAGGCGATGCAACGTGTCGTCCGCGCCTTCGAGGCGCGCGCCAAGGATCTTTATGGCCCAGGCCTTGCCTGACGCCCGCTTTGAAAGGCCATCATGTCCCGCCGGATCGAAACCCGCCCGCTTGCCATCATCACCGCCTTTTCGGCGGCGGGCCTCATCGCCCTGACGGTGCTGGCGCTTTATATCGCGCAAGGGATCCTGATCCCGATCGCCTTCGCGCTGGTCGTGGCCTTCGTGCTGTGGACGGTAGTGGACTGGATGGGCCGGGTGCCGGGGCTGCGGCTCTTGCCGTCCTTCCTGCACCATGTCTTTGTGCTGGGCCTGTTCGTTGTGGCGATCTTTCTGGCGATTTCCACCCTGCGCAGCAATGGCGAGGTGCTGGTGCAGCGCCTGCCGCAATATACCACCAACATTCTGGGGCTGGTGAACGGGCTGGATGCGCGGTTCCGCATCGACCAGTATATTCCCGGCGGGCTGACCAAGATCGTCACCTCCAACCTTGATCTGCAAGGGGTCGCGCGGCAGGCGCTGACCGCGCTTGGCAGCCTGGGCGGGCTTCTGGTGCTGATCCTGCTCTATACCTCGTTCCTGATGGTGGAATATGGCGGCTTCGTGAAGAAGCTGCATCTGGCCTATCCGCAGGGCGACAAGGCCGAACAGCTGATCGCGCTGTCGTCGGATATCAACAGCCGGATCGGCGGCTTTCTGGCGGTCAAGACGGTAATCAACATCGTTCTGGGGCTCCTGTCCTATTTCGCGTTGAAATTCCTGGGGATCGAGCTGGCGGGCTTTTGGGCGATCTATATCGGCATCCTGAATTACACGCCCTATCTCGGCTCGGCCGCCGGGGTGGTGGCGCCGACGCTGATGACGCTGGCGCAGACCGGCGATCTGAAGCACACTTTCCTGACCATGGCGGCGCTGTCGGCGCTGCAATTCGTCATCGGCTCGCTGATCGAGCCGCATGTGATGGGCCGGCGCATCAACCTGTCGCCGATGATGGTGCTGGTGAGCCTTGCCTCCTGGTATGCGCTTTGGGGCCTGCCGGGGGCGGTGTTGGCGGTGCCGATGACGGTGATCATTCTGGCGGTGCTGGGGGCCATTCCCTTTACCCGTCCGGCGGCGATCCTGTTGTCAAATGACGGGCGGATCGGCGAGGGCAAGCGCCAGCAGGCCTAGCGCATGGTCGCGCGTCGCGGCCCGCACCGCGGCGCGCCCGATGGCGCCAAATTCCACGGTTTCACAGCGGGTTGGGCGGCCTTTTTGCGACAGGCCGAAACAGACCCGGCCTTCGGGTTTGTGTTCTGATCCGCCGGGGCCGGCGATCCCGGTGACCGAAACCGCCAGCGTCGCGCGCGAATGCGCCAATGCGCCTTCGGCCATTTCCCGCGCCACCTGTTCCGACACCGCGCCTAACGCGTCGAGCGTGGGCGCGCGCACGCCCAGCATGTCTTGCTTGGCGGCGTTGGAATAGGTGACAAAGCCGCGGTCGAACACGTCGGATGATCCGGGAATATCGGTCAGCGCAGCTGCGATCATCCCGCCGGTGCAGCTTTCGGCAGTGGCGATCACCGCGCCGGATTTTCGGGCAAGATCAAGCAGTTCCGCGACGTTCATCGCATGATCACCCCATGCGCGACCCCGGCCGCGACGATCACCGCGAGGCCCGCGAACAGCCCCGCCCAGAGATCGTCGAGCATGACCCCCTGCCAGTCACCGCGCCGGTCGGCCCGACCCACCAGCCAGGGCTTCCAGATGTCGAACAGGCGAAAGAACAGAAAGGCCGCGACCCAGCCGGGATAGGCGACCACGGCCCAATCCTCCAGCCCGCGCTGCCAGAAGGCATAGGCCGGGAACAGCAGCGCCAGCCATTGCCCCGCCACCTCGTCGATCACGATTTCCGACGGGTCTTCGCCGGGGCGGTCGGCCAGGGCCACGCGGCAGGCGAGGAAACCGACGCAAGTTACCAGAAACGTTGCGATAACCAGCGCAGGGAACCCCAGGAAACGGTCAATGGCGATACCAAGCGCGACCGCGCCCGCCGAACCCCATGTGCCCGGTGCCGGGCGCAGCAGGCCCAGCCCGAAGAAGGTGGTCAGAACCCGGATCATGCCTGCACCAGCGTGGCGGTGGCGATGGCGGCGATGCCTTCCTCGCGCCCGGTAAAGCCCAGCCGTTCGGATGTGGTGGCCTTGACGCTGACCCGATGCGCCTCAACCCCCATGATCGCGGCAAGCCGGGTCTGCATCGCCTCGGCATGGGGGCCGATCTTGGGCAGTTCGCAAATCAGGGTCACGTCGCCATTCGACAGGCGAAACCCCATTTGCCGTGCCAGATCAATGGCATGCCGCAGAAAGATGTGGCTTTCTGCGCCCTTCCATTGCGGGTCGGAGGGCGGGAAATGCCGGCCGATATCGCCCTGGGCCAGCGCGCCATAGATCGCGTCGGTCAGCGCATGCATGCCCACATCGGCATCGGAATGGCCCAGCAGGCCATTGCCATGCGGCACCTTCACGCCACAGAGCCAGACATGATCGCCCTCGGTAAAGGCGTGAACGTCAAAGCCGTTGCCCAGCCGGATTTCCATGCCGCGCTCCCTCAATATTGCTTCGGCCCGGGCGAAATCGCCGGGATAGGTCAGTTTCAGATTGTCATCCTCGCCCGGCACGATGGCAACCGGCAATCCGGCGGCGCGGGCGACCTCCACATCATCGGCCGCGCCGCCGCCATGGGCGCGATGCGCGGCCAGTATCGCATCAAGGTGAAAGGCCTGCGGGGTTTGCGCCCGCCACAGCCCGTCGCGCGATTGCGTGCCGCTGACCATGCCGTCGGCCCCGCGCCACAGCGCATCGGTCACCGGCAGCGCGGGCGCGGCGGCGGGGCTGCGCTCCAGCGCGACGGTCATGCGCGCGATCAGGGCGGCACTGACCAGCGGGCGCGCGCCATCATGGATCAAGACGCGGGAAAAGCCGCGGCCCGCCAGCGCCTCCAGCGCGTTGCGCACCGATTGCGCCCGGTCGGCGCCACCCTCGACCAACTGCTCGGCCCCGAGGGCGGCGGCCCGGTCGCGGTCGTCGGGATGGATCACCAGCACCCGGTGCAGCCCGGCAAAGGCCGCCAGCGTATGCGCCAGCACCGGACGGCCCGCCAGCATCTGCCATTGCTTTGGCACATCGCCCCCGGCGCGGCTGCCGCGTCCGGCGGCGACGATGATCGCGGCGATGGTCATGCGGCGCCCCCCCTTGTTGTTCTGCCGTTCCTAGGCCAAGCCGTTTGCCGTGACAATCCGGTGGCAAAAAGCGGCATCATCGCCTAATATTTGTGCAATCACTACTTTGCGCCCAAATATGCGGCGCTTGGCCCCGGTCTTGTCGTTGTCACAGGCACGGGGCATGTCTAGCTGCCAGATTAACAGACAAGGATCCTGACCGTGGCTTTGCGTCTTGCCGAAATTGCCCTCGATCCTCCGGTGCTGCTGGCGCCGCTGGCCGGAATCACCGACCTGCCGTTCCGGCGGCTGGTCGCGTCTTTCGGCGCGGGCCTCGTGGTGAGCGAGATGGTGGCGAGCCAAGAGGTCGTTCAGGCCCGCCCGCTGGCGCGCGCCCGGGCCGAACTGGGCTTTGAGGAGGCCGCGACCAGCGTGCAACTGGCGGGCCGCGACCCCTATTGGATGGCAGAGGCCGCGAAATATGTCGCGGGGCAGGGCGCGCGGGTGATCGACATCAACATGGGCTGCCCGGCCAAGAAGGTGACCAACGGCTATTCCGGCTCGGCCTTGATGAAGGATCTGGATCACGCGCTGACGCTGATCGAGGCGGTGGTCGGCGCGGTCGAGGTGCCGGTCACGCTCAAGACCCGGCTGGGTTGGGATGACGCGCTGATGAACGCGCCCGAACTGGCACGCCGGGCCGAGGGGGCGGGCGTGCGCATGGTGACGATCCATGGCCGCACGCGCTGTCAATTCTACAAAGGGCAGGCCGATTGGGGGGCCATCGCCTCGGTGCGGCAGGCCATCACCGTGCCGCTGATTGCCAATGGCGACATCACCGGCCCCGACAGCGCGGCCGAGGCGCTGCGGCTTTCGGGCGCGGACGGGGTGATGATCGGGCGCGGCGCGCAGGGCCGGCCCTGGCTGCTGGCGCAGGTCGCGGCGGCGCTGTTCGGCCGCCCGGCGCCCGTGGTGCCGCAGGGCGATGCGCTGGCCGACATGATCGTGGGGCATCATCAGGCCATGCTGTCCTTCTACGGGCTGGATCTGGGCATCCGCATCGCGCGCAAGCATCTGGGCTGGTATCTGGAAATGGCGGGGCTGGAGGCCGCACGGGCGGAGTTGATGGCGACCAACAGCCCCGACCGGGTGGCCGCTCTGGTGCGCGCGGCGTTCCGGCATCAGGAAAGGGCCGCCGCATGAAGGGTTTTCGCCAGCCCTATCCGGTGCCGGGGGTGATCTGGGCCTCGCTGCCCATTCCGGCGCTGCTGATCGACGAGGGCGGGCGCATCCTGGAAACCAACCCGGCGGCGGAGCTGTTTCTGAATGCCTCCTCGCGCAGCCTCAAGGGCCAGCCGGTCTTTGACCGCGTCCATATCGACGCCGAGATGGACGAGGCCTGCGCGCGAGCGCGGGCGAACCAGTCGGCGCTGTTCATCAACGATGTCGATGTGACCAGCGGCGAAAAGCCCCCGGTGCAATGCACGGTGCAGGTGGCGCCGATGGCCGACAACCCCGACGTGCTCATGCTGCTGATTTCCCCGCGCGAGATCGCGGACCGGCTGGGCCGCGCGGGGGCCGCCAAGACGGCGGCGAAATCCGCGATCGGCATGGCCGAGATGCTGGCGCATGAGATCAAGAACCCGCTGGCCGGCATCGCGGGCGCGGCGCAACTGCTGTCCATGGGGCTGACGCCCGAGGACCGGGAACTGACCGACCTCATCGTCGAGGAAACCCGCCGCATCGTGAAACTGCTGGAACAGGTGGAGCAGTTCGGCAATGTGCGCCCGCCCGACCGTCGCCCGGTGAACATCCATGACGCGCTGGACCGCGCGCGCAAATCCGCGATCATGGGCTTTGCCGCCCGGATGAAGATCGTCGAGGAATACGACCCCTCGCTGCCGCATACCATGGCCGATCCCGATCAGTTGATGCAGGTCTTCCTCAACCTGATCAAGAACGCCTCCGAGGCGGCAGGGCCGCAGGGCGGCACCATCACCTTGCGCACCCGCTATGACCTGTCGCTGCGCCTGCGCCGCAAGGATGGCACCGGCAAGGCGCTGCCCTTGCAGGTCGAGGTGATCGACGACGGCCCCGGCCTGCCGCCCGGCATCGCCGGCGAGGTGTTCGAACCCTTCGTCTCGGGCAAGGAAAACGGCACGGGGCTGGGCCTCGCGCTGGTGTCGAAGATCGTGACGGAACATGACGGCTGGATCTCGGTGGACAGCGTGCCGGGGCGGACGGTGTTCCGCGTCTCGCTGCCGGTCGTGCCCAGGGAATTGCAGAAGAAGGAAGCTGAGTGATGGATGGCACGGTTCTGGTGGCCGATGACGACCGCACGATCCGCACGGTGCTGACCCAGGCGCTGACGCGGGCGGGGTGCAAGGTGCATGCGACCTCGTCGCTGGTCACGCTGATGCGGTGGGTCGAAGAGGGCAAGGGCGATCTGGTGATCTCCGATGTCGTCATGCCCGATGGCAACGGGCTGGAGGCGCTGCCGCGCATTTCCAACCTGCGGCCCGGCCTGCCGGTGATCGTGATCTCGGCGCAGAATACCATCATGACGGCGATCCAGGCCGCCGAGGCCGAGGCCTTTGATTACCTGCCCAAACCCTTTGACCTGCCCGATCTGATGAAGCGTTCGGCCCGCGCGCTGGATGTGAAGCGCCGCGTGGCCCGGCCCGCGACGCCGGCCCCGCGCGAGGCGGGCGACGATCTGCCGCTGGTGGGGCGCACGCCGGCGATGCAGGCGCTCTACCGGCTGGTCGCGCGGGTGATGAACACCGATCTTCCGGTGCTGATCACCGGCGAAAGCGGCACCGGCAAATCGCTGATCGCGCGGGCGATCCATGATTTTTCCGACCGTCGCACCATGCCCTTTGTGGTGGCGCAGGCCGCCGATCTGGCCAGCATGGACGGCCCGGCGCAGCTTCTGGCGCGGGCGCGCGGCGGCAGTCTGGTCTTTGACGAGGTGGCCGATCTGGATGACGAGGCGCAGGGCCGCATCGTGCGCATGCTCGACATGCTGGGCGACAATGCCCCGCGCATCATGGCCACCTCGCAAAGCGATCTGGCCGGGCGGATGGAGGGCGGCGCCTTCCGGCAGGATCTGTTCTACCGGCTGGGCGGGGTCACGCTGGCGGTGCCGGCCTTGCGGGAGCGGGTCGATGACATTCCGCTGCTGGCCGAACATTTCCTGGCGCGGGGCGAGCGTGATTTCGGCGCCGCGCGCCGCCTGTCTGCCGATGCGCGGGAACTGGTGCGCGCCTATAGCTGGCCGGGCAATGTGCGGCAGCTGGAAAACACGCTCAAGCGGCTGATGGTCACCTCGTCCGAGCCCGAGATCACCCGCGCCGAGGTGGAGGCCGTTCTGGGCAGCCAGCCCTTGCCCGAACCGATGAAGGGCCTGGGAGAGGGCGACAAGCTTTCCGCCTCGGTCGCGCGGCATCTCAAGCGCTATTTCGATCTGCATGGCGGGCAATTGCCGCCGGCGGGGGTCTATAACCGCATTCTGCGCGAAGTCGAGGCGCCGCTGATCGAGATCGCGCTGGATGCCACCGGCGGAAATCAGGCAAAATGTGCCGATCTGCTGGGGATCAACCGCAATACCTTGCGCAAGAAGATCACGGAGCTGGATATTCGCGTGACACGCCGCCGCAAGCTGATGTAAAACAGCAACATATCGCGTGACTTTCGGGCCATGGCCCGAATCTCATGCCAGATATGGCGGCGGGGTCACAGTTGACCCCTGAGATTTAGGGGGTTGGCGGTCTTGCGCGCGGCAATGGCGAGCAACAGTTGGCTGAACAAGCTGGCGCGTCTGCGGCGCCAGCGGCGGCTTCAGACGGCCAGCACGCTGGGGCTGGTGACGCTGGGGCCGGCGCTGGTCGTCGTCACGCTGATGCTGCTCGGGCCGCTCAATACCGACGGGTCGGGCACGGCGCTGCGTCTCGTGCTGCTGGTCGATTTCATCTATATCCTGATCATCGCCGCGCTGGTGCTGGCGCGAGTCGTGCGCATGGTGGCCGACCGCCGCCGCCGCTCTGCCGGGTCGCGGCTGCACCTGCGGCTGACCGGGGTCTTTGCTCTGGTGGCCTTTCTGCCCACGGTGCTGGTCGCGGTCTTTGCGGTGCTGACGGTCAGCGTCGGGTTGGAGGGCTGGTTTTCGGAGCGGGTGCAGCGCGTGGTGGGCGCGTCGCTCGACGCGGCCGAGGCCTATGAGCGCGAGCAGCGCACCGATCTGGTCACCGATGCCGAGGCGCTGGCCGCCTATTTCAATGTGGCCAAGCAATCGAGCTTCTTTCTGGATGACGGGCGGTTGCGCGTCCTGCTGACCGAGGCGCAAAAGACCGTTCAGCGGGGCTTGCGCGAGGCCTATCTGATCGACGGCGCCGGCGAGCTGAAATCGCGTGGCCAAAGCTCTTACCTGTTCGATTTCGAGAAACCGAGCCCCGAAGAACTGGCCCGGGCGCTGCGGGGCGAAACCGTGGTGATTCAGGATTGGGAAAACAACGAATTTCGCGCGCTGGTGCATCTGGATGCCTATGCCGACCGCTATCTCTATGTTTCGCGCGAGGTCGATGGTTCCCTGCTGTCGCTGCTTGATGAAACCAAGGAACAGGTCCGGCTTTACGATCAGGTCGAACATGCGCGCGGGTCGATCCTGTTCGGGGTCGGGCTGCTGTATCTGGGTTTCGCGCTGATCCTGATTCTGGCCGCGGTCTGGCTGGGTCTGTGGTTCGCCGAAAGGCTCAGCCGCCCGGTGGGCCGTCTGGCTGCCGCCGCCGAAAAGGTGGGCGAGGGCAATCTGGACATCCGCGTGATGGAGGAGGAGGGCGATGATGAAATCGCCATGCTGGGCCGCATCTTCAACCAGATGACGCATCAGTTGAAGGGGCAGCGCAATGCGCTGGTCGAAACCCATCGGCAAGAGGCGCAGCGCCGCCGGCTGTTCGATTCGGTGCTGTCCTCGGTCACGGCGGGGGTGATCGGTCTCGATGCCGATGGCGATGTGGATTTCGTGAACCGCGCTGCACAGCGCCTGCTGGATTTCGACGAGGAGGGGCAGAGCGATATCGCCCTGGCGGTGGCGGTGCCGGAGTTTGGCCCGCTGTTCGAACGGCTGCGCGACACCGACGGCGCCGCCTTGCAGGAGGAGGTGCGCCTGTCGCGCAATGGCCGGATGGAGATCCTGCTGGTGCGCATGTCGGGGCGCCGCAGCGGCGCGGGCGCGCTGGAGGGCTATGTGGTGGCCTTTGACGATGTGACCGATCTGGTCGGCGCGCAGCGCATGGCCGCCTGGGGCGATGTCGCCCGCCGCATCGCGCATGAGATCAAGAACCCGCTCACCCCGATTCAGCTTTCGGCCGAGCGCATCAAGCGCAAGTTCCGCCGCGAGGTGGCCGAGCCGGAGGAGCTGGAGCAACTGGCCGATGTGATCGTGCGTCAGACCAATGACCTGCGCCGCATCGTGGACGAATTCTCCAAATTCGCGCGCATGCCCGAACCGGACCGGCGCGAGACCGATCTGGTCAAGCTGCTGCGCGATGCGGTCACGCTTCAGGCCGCGGGCCAGCCCGATGTCACCATCACCGCCGATCTGCCAGAGGGGCCGGTCATGCTTGACCTCGATGCGACGATGATCGGCCAGGCGATGACCAACCTGATCAAGAATGCCGGCGAGGCGATCGAGGGCATGCAGGAGCGCGGCGCACCGCCCGGCTACCGCCCCGAGATCCGCCTGCGCCTGGCCGTGACCGAGGATCAGGCCGAGATCACCGTGGCCGATAATGGCTGCGGCCTGCCGCCCGACCGCACGCGGCTGTTCGAGCCCTATGTGACGACGCGGGAAAAGGGCACCGGCCTTGGCCTGCCCATCGTGAAGAAGATCATTGAGGAACATGGCGGCACGCTGGCGCTGACCGACGCGCCGCCTTTTTCAGACAACGCCCATTCCGGCGCCCAGGCAGAGATTATTCTGCCCCGCGGGCAGGCCCGCATCACGCGCCGGGGGCGGCACGCAGCCGTGGGAGGCCAGGGGGACGCATGAGCATTCTGATTGTCGATGACGAACGCGATATCCGGGAATTGATCGGGGATATCCTGCGCGACGAGGGGTTCACGGTGCGGCTGGCGGCGAATGCCGATGATTGCATGGCCGCGATCAACGCCGAACAGCCGGCGCTGATGATCCTCGACATCTGGCTGAAGGACAGCCGGATGGACGGGATCGACATCCTCAAGACCGTCAAGCGCGACAATCCCGATGTGCCGGTGGTCATCATCTCGGGCCATGGCAATATCGAGATCGCGGTGGCGGCGATCAAGCAGGGCGCCTATGACTTCATCGAAAAGCCGTTCAACATTGATCAGTTGATGGTGGTGGTCAGCCGCGCGATGGAAACCTCGCGCCTGCGGCGGGAAAACAGCGAATTGCGCCGCCGCGACGTGACCTCGTCCGAGATGTTGGGGTCATCGGCGGCGTTCCGGCTGCTCAAGACCCAGCTTGAAAAGGTGACCAAGTCGAACGGGCGGGTGATGCTGACCGGTCCCGCCGGATCGGGCAAGGAAATGGCCGCGCGCTATATCCATGCCCATTCCAACCGCGCCGGTGCCGCCTTTGTCACCGTCAGTTCCGCCGCGATCGAGCCGGAGCGGATGGAGGAGGTGCTGTTCGGCCGCGAGACCCCCGAACGCGGGGTGGAGCCGGGGCTGCTGGAACAGGCCCATGGCGGCATCGTCTATTTCGACGAGGTGGCCGACATGCCGCTGGGCACGCAGTCCAAGATCCTGCGCGTGCTGGTGGAACAGCAATTCACCCGCGCCGGCGGGCAGGACAAGGTGCGCGTCGATCTGCGCGTCATCTCCTCCACCACGCGCGATCTGCGCAACGAGATTCAGGCCGGCCGCTTCCGGCAGGAATTGTATGACCGGTTGAATGTGGTGCCGATCGTGGTGCCCGCGCTGGAGGACCGGCGAGAGGATATCCCCGAACTGACCCGCCATTTCATCGACCTCTTTCACCGCAGCCAGGGCCTGCCGCTGCGCGATCTGTCCTCGGATGCCGAGGCGATGCTGCAAACGATGCGCTGGCCGGGCAATGTGCGCCAACTACGCAATGTGATCGA
This sequence comes from Gemmobacter caeruleus, assembly GCF_008271655.1. Lineage (GTDB taxonomy): Bacteria > Pseudomonadota > Alphaproteobacteria > Rhodobacterales > Rhodobacteraceae > Gemmobacter > Gemmobacter caeruleus. Next base: position 291,228 of record NZ_VKKX01000044.1, on the reverse strand, counting down.
GCGGGTGCTGATCCTGGGCGAGGGCAGCGGCCCGATCGAGGCGCGCGAATTGCCGGGCCAGGATTCCGGCCATGGCGAGGATGGGCGGCTGGTGATCGGCGGGCAACTTGCGACGCTGCCGCTGCGCGAGGCGCGCGAGCTGTTCGAAAAGGAATATCTGCTGACCCAGATCAACCGCTTTGGCGGCAATATCAGCCGCACCGCCGCCTTTGTCGGCATGGAACGCAGCGCTTTGCACCGCAAGCTGAAATCGCTGGGCGTGGTGACAGGCGCCAAGGGCCGCAGCGAGGATGACGAGGGCGAGGAGTGAGGGGACGCCTGGACCCAACCCTCGCGGCAACGCTTTGTCTTGCGGCCCGGCCCGTGATGGCCGAACCGGCATTTCCATTCGATCCCGACCGGCTTTTCGCCGATCATGCCGCACTGGTGGAACATCTGTCCGATGGCAGCGAGCGTCTGCAAATGCCAGGCGGGGTTGAGGTGACGCGGCGGGACGGCGATATCAGCGCCATTGATGTGTCGGGGAAAGGTGCCGTCGGCTGCATGTCGTTGTTATTGGCCGAGTTGGGAGCCGCATTGCGCCTGTGTGATCTCCATCCGGGCCCTGAATTGTTCGAGATGCAGAAACGCCTGGCACAAGTCATCACCTTTTCCGCCAAGAACGCCTATCCACCAATATCAGAGAACGACCTGCGAGCCTTGCTTTCAAGACAGCTTGCAGCAAGACCGGCTGATTTCTGCGCGGCCTTCACCCCAGAGAATGATCTCGATCTGGAGCGGATCAAGGCCGATTTCCTGCGTGACCTGACACCAAGTTCATTGAATGCTGCGCTGCAAACCCCACGTCTGCCAGTCATAAACCCCTGTTTCTGACCCGTCCCGCATCCTTGACCCCATCCCGCGCCCATGCCATGCCTTGACCCGACCAAGGCCGGGAGAAGCCCATGAAGGTGATCATCTGTGGCGCGGGGCAGGTGGGCTGGCAGATCGCCCGGCACCTCTCGGGCGAACGCAATGACGTGACGGTGGTGGACAACAACCCCGAACTGGTGCGCCGCGCCACTGAAACGCTGGATGTGCAGGGCGTGACCGGCTTTGCCTCTTACCCTGACATTCTGGAAAAGGCCGGCGCGCGGGATGCCGACATGATCATCGCCGCCACCCATTCCGACGAGGTGAACATGGTCACCTGTCAGGTGGCGCATTCGGTCTTTGGCGTGCCGCGCAAGATCGCCCGGCTGCGGGCGCAGAACTATCTCATTCCCGCCTATGACGATCTCTATCGCCGCGATCACCTGCCCATCGACGTCGTGATCTCGCCCGAGCGCGAGGTGGCCGAGGCCGCGATGCAGCGCCTTGCCGCGCCCGCGACCTTTGATACCGAAAGCTTTCTGAACGGCCGGGCGCAGCTATTGGGTATTGCGCTGGACGAGGATTGCCCGGTGCTGAACACGCCGCTGCGGCAGTTGACGGAACTGTTCTCTACGCTTTCCGCCATCGTGGTGGGGGTGCGGCGCGGCGGGCGGCTGTTCGCGCCCGAACCCGGTGACCAGCTGTTCCCCGATGACCAGATCTATGTCTTTGTCCAGTCGCAGGATGTGAACCGCACGCTGGAGGTGTTCGGCAAGACCACCCGCAAGCAGGAACGCATCGTGATCGTCGGCGGCGGCAATGTGGGCCTCGCCGTGGCCCGCGCGCTGGAGGCCCGCACCGACCGCATCCGCGCCAAGGTGATCGAGATGAGCCGCCCGCGCGCCGAACTGGCGGCCGACAGCCTGACCCGGACCATCGTGCTGAATGGCGACGGGCTGGATATCGACCTGCTGATGGAGGCCAATGTCGATCGCGCCGATGCGGTTCTGGCGGTGACCGATGACGACAAGACCAACATGCTGGTCGCAGTGCGCGCCAAGGCCGCCGGGGCCTCGCTCTCGATCGCGCTGGTGAACGATCCGACGCTGGTGCCGCTGCTGGCGGAGCTGGATATCGACGCCTATATCAACCCGCGCGCGACCACTGTGTCGTCGATCCTGCGCCATGTGCGCCATGGCCGGGTGCGGGCGATCTACTCCATCGGCGATGCCGAGGCCGAGCTGATCGAGGCGCAGGTGCTGGGCACCTCGCCGCTGGCCGGGCGGCTGGTGCGCGACATCGAGTTTCCCGAAGGCGTGCTGGTCGGTGCGGTGATGAAGGGCGACAAGGTGCTGAAGCCTACCGGCGATGTCCGCATCGACGAGGGCGACGTGATCGCCATGTTCGCCATGGCCAAGGACGTGCCCGAGGTGGAGCGGCTTTTGCAAGTCTCGGTCGATTTCTTCTGACGATGCGGGCGCTGCGCACCCTTCCCTTGCTGGTGCTGCTGATGGCGCTGACGGCACTGGCCATGCTGGTGCCGGCGGCGCATGCGCTGGTGCTCGGCCAGCATGATGCGGGGCGGCCGTTCTTTTATGGCGCGCTGGTGATCGGCATCCTGGCGGCGATGATCGGCATTGCCAGCGCGAACCGCCGCCCGCGCGACCTGCGCCACAGCCATCTGCGCGCCATGGTCGTGGCCTATCTGGTCTTGCCGCCGCTGATGGCCTGGCCCTTCCGCGAGGCGGTGCCCGACACCACCTTTGCGAATGCCTGGTTCGAGATGCTGTCGAGCTTCACCACCACCGGCGCCACGCTCTATGACACGCCCGGCCGTCTGCCCGCCAGCCTGCATCTGTGGCGCGCGCTGGTCGGCTGGCTGGGCGGGTTCTTCATCCTGGTCATGGCGGTCGCGGTGCTTTTGCCGATGAACCTCGGCGGGATGGAGGTGCTGACGGGCCGGTCGGGGGCTACCCGGGCGCCGCAGATTCGCCAGGTCGCCGATCCGCGTGAACGGCTGGAGCGTTTCGCCCTGATGCTGCTGCCGCCCTATGCGGGTTTCACACTCTTGCTCTGGCTCGGACTGGTGCTGGCGGGCGAGACCGGCTTTCACGGGCTGTGCCTGGCGATGGCGACGCTGTCCACCTCGGGCATCCTGCCCGACGGGGCGCAGGGCGTGGCGCAATCGGGCATCTGGGGCGAGATCCTGATCGCGGGCTTTCTGTTCATGGCGCTGACGCGGCGCAGCTATCCGGGGGGGCTGTTCGGCGAAGGCAACCTGCCGGTCTGGCGCGACCCGGAACTGCGCATGGCGCTGGCCATCGTCGCCAGCGTCACCGGCGTGTTGTTCCTGCGCCACTGGATCGGCGCCATCGAGAACCGCGAGGGCGCCGACCTGACCGCCCTTCTGTCGGTGCTGTGGAGCACGGCTTTCACCACGCTGTCCTTCCTGACCACGACCGGATTGCCGGCCGAGGAATGGGCCACCGCGCGCATCTGGTCGGGGCTGGAAACCCATGGCCTGATCTTCATGGGCCTGGCCATCATCGGCGGCGGTGTCGCCACCACGGCGGGCGGGGTCAAGCTGTTGCGGGTCTATGCGCTGTTCCGCCATGGCCAGCGCGAGATGGAGCGGCTGATCCACCCGCATTCCATCGGCGGCGGCGGATCGCTGGCCCGGCAGTTGCGCGGCGAAGGGGCGCAGATGGCCTGGGTCTTTTTCATGCTGTTCGCGCTGTCCATCGCGGTGGTGGTGGGCGCGCTGACGCTGACGGGGATGGATTTCGACCCGGCGCTGATCCTCGGGATCTCGGCGCTGTCCACTACGGGGCCGCTGGCGGGCTATGCCGGCGAATTGCCGGTGCGCTATGCCGAGCTTGGGATTTGGGCCAAGGCGATCCTCGGGGCCGCGATGATTCTGGGCCGGGTCGAGGCGCTGGCGGTGCTGGCGATGCTTGCGCCCGAACAATGGCGGCGCTGATCCGGTAACATCCCGTTTTTTGGGCTGGAATCTCTCACCTTTGCCAGACATACTGATTCTGCCGCCAACCGGAACGGGGGTCGGTGGCACAAGACCCGCACGACATAAAAAAAGGCAAAAAAAATGGCTGCCGACAAACAGAATTTGCAGGACGCATTCCTCAATCATGTGCGCAAGGCCAAGGTGCCTGTCACGATCTTTCTCATCAACGGGGTGAAACTTCAGGGGGTTATCACCTGGTTTGACAATTTCTGTGTGCTGCTGCGCCGGGACGGGCAGTCGCAACTGGTCTACAAGCACGCGATCTCCACGATCATGCCGGGGGCGCCGATCAACCTTTACGAAGGTGAAGACTGATTTCCGACCTGCCTGACGAGGACGATGACGCATTCGGCCCGTTGTCGCATGACAGCGGGGTGGATTCGCATGACACCGCGGCGGCGCCGACGCGGGCCTGGATCGTGCATCCCGATCTGCGCGCGGCGCAGAGCCGGCGCCTGCCCGAACACGGGCTGGCCGAGGCGGTGTCGCTGGCCGCCGCCCTGCCGGGGATGGAGGTTCAGGGCGCCGAGGTGGTGCGGCTGACCCGGCTGCATCCCGGCACCCTGTTCGGATCCGGCAAGGTGGAGGAGCTGAAGACCCGCTTTGCCGAGGCCGGGGTTGACCTCGTGCTGATCGACGGGCCGGTCTCGCCGATCCAGCAGCGCAATCTGGAAAAGGCCTGGGGGGTCAAGCTGCTGGACCGCACCAGCCTGATCCTGGAGATTTTCGCCGATCGCGCCCGCACCCGCGAAGGGGTGTTGCAGGTGGAACTCGCCGCGCTCAGCTATCAGCGCACGCGGCTGGTGCGGGCCTGGACCCACCTGGAACGCCAGCGCGGCGGTTTCGGTTTTGTCGGCGGCCCGGGCGAGACGCAGAAAGAGGCCGACCGCCGCGCCATCGACGATCAGGTGATCCGCATTCGCCGCCAGCTGGAAAAGGTGGTGAAAACGCGCGAGCTGCATCGCAGCGCCCGGCGCAAGGTGCCGTTCCCGGTGGTGGCGCTGGTGGGCTATACCAATGCCGGCAAATCGACGCTGTTCAACCGCGCGACCGGGGCCGAGGTGCTGGCCAAGGACATGCTGTTTGCCACGCTTGACCCGACGATGCGCGGGGTCACGCTGCCTTCGGGGCGCAAGGTCATCCTGTCCGATACGGTGGGCTTCATCTCGGATCTGCCGACGCAACTGGTGGCCGCCTTCCGCGCGACGCTGGAGGAGGTGCTGGAGGCCGACCTGATCCTGCATGTGCGCGACATCGCCCATCCCGAAAGCGCCGAACAGGCCGCCGATGTGACCGACATTCTGGCCAGCCTTGGCGTCAAGGGCGAAACCCCGATGATCGAGGTCTGGAACAAGCTCGATCTGCTGGATGCAGCTACCCGCGACCGGCTGGTGGCGCAGGCCGCCACCCGCGACAATGTGCTGGCGGTCAGCGCGCTGACCGGGGCCGGGCTGGACGATCTGCTGGCGGCGATTTCCGCGGCCTTTGACGAGGAAAAGACCGAACGCCTGCTGCATCTGCCGTTCAGCGACGGCCGCCGCCGTGCCTGGCTGCATGCCGAAGGGGTGGTGCAGGCTGAAACCCAGGGCGAAGACGGCTGGGATATCGCGGTCTTGTGGACCGCGCGGCAGGAAAAGCGCTGGCGCGACCTTTAGCTGTCGCGCCGCAGATAGACGCTGTCGCACCATTCGTCGCGCCACAGCAATGTGCGTTCCGCGCGATGGGTTTCGACAAAGCCCAGCCGCCCCAACAGCCGCAACGAAGCCGCATTGCGCGGATCGACCTCTGCGATCAGCGCGGTCACCTCGGGCCGCGTCTGCGCCAGATACGCGATCACCGCCTCCATCGCCTCGCGCGCAAGGCCCTGGCCCCAATGATCGGGATACAGCAGAAAGCCCACCTCGGGCAGGCGCCAGGCCCCGGCCTTGCCGATCACCACCCCGTCCTTTTCAATCAGGAAATCCACGCTGTCGGGCGCCGGTTCCACCAGAAAGCGCAGCCAGTGGCGGGTTTCCTCCAGCGTCTCATGTTCGGGTCGCGACCAGTAGCGCATCGCCGCCGGGTTGGAAAACAGCCGATGCGCCGCCGCCAGATCATCCCATTTCGCGGGGCGCAGGATCAGCCGGGGCGTGCGCAGCACCGTCATGGCGCGGCCGGGGTCAGCACCATGTCCCCGACCGAGGCGGCGCGCGCCAGTTGGGGATCAAGGCTCATGGGGATATATTCGCCGCGGCGCCAGCGTTCGCCCAGATTGTCGTAATGCCGGCTGAGCGGATGACCCGATTGCCCGGTGGAGATGATGAAGACCGAACTGTCGGGGTCGCCGAAATCGTAGACCCCGCGATAGCCCGCGCCATGCACGTTGAGGAACGGGTCGTCGCCGGTGCCGCTGGTGCGGCCGCGCATGAGCGTGTGGTCATCGCCGCTGGTGCTTTGCCGGATATTGACGAAATATTTCAACACCGGCACATCGCCCAGCACCGGATGATCCTGCGCCGCCTGATGCAGATCGCCCCATCGCCAGCTTTCCACATTCGGCCCGTATCTCTCCGACAGGCGCAACAGCGCCTCGTCCAGCGCGATGCGCGCCAGGTCGGAACAGCTTTCGACCACCGCCGATTGCACCACATCGCACCAGGCGCCGGCGCCATCGAGATTGCGATAGACCCGTTCCAGGAAAACCGGGTCGAAATGGGTGAATTCATCGGCCATCGGCCCGATATCGTCGCGGATCAGCCGGTCTTGCAGGCTGCGCATCCAGGCCTGATAGATCAGCGGCTCGGGCAGATGTTCGTTCATCTCGCCGTTCCATTTCGCCATCAGATCCAGCGCGCGCTGGCGCAGCCGTTCGGGCGTGCCCTTGGGCGCGGCCTCGCCGGTGAACCACAGATCGGCCCCGATGAGCGGCAAGAGCGTGCGCGCGGCCGGGCTGACCGTATCGAGCTGCGCCTCGATGAAGCTTTCGCGCGTATGCACCTCGCGGGTTTTCATCAGCGTCAGCCAGCGCTGGATGCGCTGCGTATCGCCCCAGTCAAAGCTCAGATGCTGCGGAAAGGGGCGGTCGATGGTCTTGTTGTTGGTATTGCCCAGAATGCCGGTGACCGGATCGACGAAGCGCGGATTGTCTTCATAGGGCGCCAGGCCCAGCCAGCGGTTTTCGGCCTTCCAGCCAAGCGCGGGCATCCGGCCCTGGGTCTCGTTGCGGGCATCACGCAGCGGCACGGCGCCGATCACCTGCATGGCGATGCCGTCGCGATCGGCCAGCATCAGGTTCTGGGTCGGCGCGACGAAAAGCTTGCCCGCCTCCATCGCCTCGGCGCGGGTGGTGGCCCGCATCATGTGGATCGCGGCGGTCATCGTCGTGTCCTGCCCGGTCAGCGCCGTCCAGCGAATCGCCGCGACATGCCCGGCCGGGGTGACCGAGGCCAGATCGTAATGCGACCCCGGCAGCACCACGCCATTGTCGGTCCAGCGCAGCGTCAGCGTCACCGGCGCGCTGTCCTTGACCTGCACGATGGTCCGGCGCTTTTCAAAGGTCTTCCAGCCGTCGGGCGTGCGGTATTCCTCGGGATTGGCCGGGTTCACCTCTTCGATGAACACGTCCTGATCATCGACATAGGCCGAGGTCAGGCCCCAGCCGAGGTTTTCCTTGCGCCCGATCAGCACCGCCGGCACGCCCGGAATGGTCGCGCCGATCACGCCGCCCGATTGCAGTTCCAGCCGCGCCAGATACCACAGCGTCGGCGCGGTAAAGCCCAGATGCGGATCATTGGCCAGCAGCGAGCCGCCGGCGGCCGAACGCGACGGCGCGGCCGCCCAGGCATTCGACGCCCCCGACAGATCGCGCGGCGGCACCGGCGAAAGCGGGTCCGCCGCCAGCCGCATCGGCGCCTGCGACGGGAACGCACCGGGCATCAGGCTGGCATAATCGGGCAGGGCGGCGACGCCCGCGCCCGGCGCATCGGGCAGGATGTCGCGCAACCGCGCACCGGGCAGCAGCATCGACATGCGCGCGCGCAGCACCTCGTTTTCCAGCTGGCCCGAAAGTTGCAGCGCCATCAGCTTGAGAATGGCGAGGCTGTCGCTCGGCTGCCAGGCCGCGATCTCGTTGGAAAAGAAAAAGAACTCGGGCGCCCCGCGGCCCCGCGCGCCCAGATTGACCTGCTCGATCCAGGCATTCACCCCGGCGGAATAGGCCTCCAGCGCGGCGCGGGTCTCGTCATCCTGCACCGCCAGCGATTGCCGGGCCAGCGTCTCGAAATCATAGCGGCGCAGCAATTCGTCGATCTTGACGGTGCGCTGACCGAACAGTTCCGACAGGCGCCCTTCGGCGGTGCGGCGCAGCATGGTCATCTGCCACAGACGATCCTGCGCATGGGCAAAGCCAAGCGCGAAGAACACATCCGCATCGGTCTTGCCAAAGATATGCGGCACATTGTCGTTGTTGCGCACCACATCCACCGGTGCCGACAGGCCGGACAGGGTGAAATCCTCGTCGTAATCCGGCAGGGACCGCGACAGAAACCAGTACACAATGGCCGTCGCCAGCACCGTAAGCACGATCAGCCCGGTGACGATGCGGCTGAGCCAGCGGAAAAGCGTAAGCAAGGGGAGCCGTCCTTGACCTTGGATGCAAGTTGGTTTCCTAGTCGAAACCCGACGGCAGGGCAATCGCGGGAGGCAGTCCGATGGCGAAAGTGGCGTTTCTTGGCTTGGGGGTGATGGGCTATCCCATGGCTGGGCATCTGGCGGCCAAGGGGCATGAGGTGACGGTCTATAACCGCAATGCCGCGAAATCCGCCGCCTGGGTCGCCGAACATGGCGGCCGCGCCGCGCCCAACCCGCGCGAGGCCGCGGCGGGGGCAGAGTTCATTATGGCCTGTGTCGGCAATGATGATGACCTGCGCGCGGTCTGCCTGGGCGCGGAGGGCGCCTTTGCCGGCATGGCGGCGGGAGCGGTCTTTGTCGATCACACCACGGTTTCGGCGCAGGTGACGCGGGAATTGTCGGCGGTGGCGGCCGGGCAGGGCAAGGGCTTTGTCGATGCGCCGGTCTCGGGCGGGCAGGCGGGGGCGCAGAACGGTGTCCTGTCGGTTATGTGCGGCGGTGCGCAGGCCGAATATGACCGGGCCGAGCCGGTGATCGCCGCCTATGCCCGCATCTGCCGCCGTCTGGGCGACAGTGGCGCCGGGCAGATCGCCAAGATGATGAACCAGATCTGCATCGCCGGGCTGGTGCAGGGCCTGGCCGAGGCGCTGGCCTTCGGTGAAAAGGCCGGGCTTGACGGCGCGGCAGTGGTCGAGGTGATCAGCCAGGGCGCCGCCGGAAGCTGGCAGATGGCGAACCGCCACAAGACCATGCTGGCGGGCGAATTCGATTTCGGCTTCGCGGTGGACTGGATGCGCAAGGATCTGAAGATCTGCCTGGAAACCGCCGACCAGATCGGCGCCAGCCTGCCGGTAACCGCGCTGGTCGATCAGTTCTACAAGGATGTGCAGCGCATGGGCGGCGGGCGGAACGACACATCGTCATTGATCCGCCGATTGACCTAAACCCAAGGGATAGAACAGGATTTCCGCCTTTACCTTCGCGGGTTCCCGGCGCAATCTGCACCTGTGGTCTGGAAGGGGCGAAATCGTGAAAGCGTGGCGTGGAATCTGGTTCAGCCTGGTCGGGCTGGCCCTTGCCCTGGCGGGGCTGGCGGTGGCGCTGGTCAAGCTGGCGGGTGTCGGGCTCCACCCCGAGGCGCCGGGCGCCCATCTCGTCGCGCCGGCGGTGGTGATCCTGGCCGCGCTCAGCGTGGTGATGGTTCTGCTGCTGCTCTGGCATGGCCGGGCGCAGCGGCGGCGTCACCATCTGCGCAATGCCTTTGAGGTGATGCTGGCCCTGGTGCTGGCGGCAGCCGCGATCTGGGGCTGGGACCGGCTGCACCCGCAGAGCGCGGATCTGACGCTGGCCTTTGACGGGCACGAATACCAGATCCCGCGCGCCTATCATCCGATCGCCTATCCTGAACGCGGGCTCATTCTGGGCCTTTGCGCCGCCACGCTGGAGCCGGAATATGCCGCCCGCCGCTGCGCGGGCTTTGCCGAGATGCGGTTCAACCGACTGGCATTGCTGGACGATCCGACGCTGGCGGGTTGTGTGGTGAAATCGGGCGGGGTGATCCGCGACGGCGATCTGGTCGATGCCGGGCCCCGGGCCGAACCGATCGGCACGCTGACCCTGCGCTATATCTGCGATGGCGCGGATGAGGCGCTTTATCTGCAAAAGGACGAGGGCGGCAAGGTTGTCGCCTATACCCGGCTGTCGGGCAATGGCGTGGTGCAGCACGGGCTGCGGCTGGGCGGGCTGACGCTGCATTTCCCCGCGCAGGAAGGGGCCGATCCGCCGACCGAGGCAAAGCGCTGGCTCTCGCTGCTGGAAAGCTGGCGCTGCCCCGAAAGCGGTTGCCCGGCCAGCCCGCCGCTGGATCTGGCCGGGCTGCTGGTCAGGGAATGATGCGGGTATATTTGGTGCCCGACAGCGTGGCGCCGGCAATCAGGCCGGACTGACCGAAGACCAGCGCGATCACCGGGTCCAGTTCCGTCGTGTCCTTGCCGATGCTGGCACCCTGTTCGGGCGTGGCATATTTCAGATCCGCCCCCGCGGCCCAGCCGGGCGAACGGCGGAAATCCTGCAAGGCGGATTCGGTCATGAAGAACAGCGCATGGGCATATTGCTGCGCCCCGATCTGAAACCCGACCGAGGCCTTGGCGGCGGCATAGTAATCCACCGTCACGTCATGCACCCGCAGCGCGCCGCGCCCGAAGGCGCCGCCGATGCCAAAGCCCGCCTCGGTCACCAGCGGCATATACAGCACGCCAAGCGCCTTGCCCGCCAGATCGCGGGTGCCGGGATAACGGCTGAACAGGTAATTGCGCGTCTCATCGACCCGCGCGTCGATCATCGCGCCGCCATTGCCGCCGACGCCATTGCCGCAGGCCGCCAGCGTCACCGCCGCCCCGGCCGACCCGATCAGGTTCCGTCTGGAAATCATTTCTGCCTCACGCCTCTGGTTTGGGGGTCTTTCTGGCCCCTTTCCCCAGATATGACATGATTTCAACGCCGTGTCACCGCCAAGCCGGGCAACTCGGCGATCAGCCGCGCAAAAGCCGGGCGGCCTCGGGGGCGAAATAGGTCAGAATTCCGTCGCAGCCCGCACGTTTGAAGGCGAGCAGGCTTTCCATCATCGCGGCCTCGCCCTGGATCCAGCCGCGTTCGGCCGCACCACGGATCATCGCATATTCGCCTGACACCTGATAGGCATAGGTCGGCACGCCAAAGGCATCCTTCACCCGGCGGCAGATATCGAGATAGGGCATGCCCGGCTTGACCATGACCATATCCGCCCCCTCGCGCAGGTCGCGTTCGATCAGGCGCAGCGCCTCGTCGCTGTTGCCGGGGTTCATCTGATAGGTCTTCTTGTCGCCCTTCAGCGCGCCCGAGGCGCCTACGGCATCGCGGAACGGTCCATAGAAGGCGCTGGCATATTTGGCCGAATAGCTGAGGATCGCCACATCCTTGTGCCCGGCCGCCTCCAGCGCGGAGCGCATCGCGCCGATCCGGCCATCCATCATGTCCGAGGGGCCAAGGATATCGGCGCCGCAATCGGCCTGAACCAGCGCCATCCGCACCAGCGCCTCAACGGTTTCATCATTGAGGATGATGCCATCGCGCACCAGCCCGTCATGGCCGTTGGAATTATAGGGATCGAGCGCGATATCCGTCATCACGGCGATTTCGGGCACCGCCGCCTTGATCGCGCGGATGCAGCGATTGGTCAGGTTGTCGGGGTTCCAGGCCTCCTCGCAGCCGGGGGTCTTGACCGAAGGGTCGGTATAGGGAAACAGGCAGATCGCCGGAATGCCCAGCCCCGCCGCCATCTCGGCCGCCTGCACCGCGCGGTCGATCGACAGGCGATGGACCCCCGGCATGGAATGGATCGGCTCCTCCACCCCCGCGCCGTCGCGGATGAAGATCGGCCAGATCAGGTCATTCGCGGTCAGCACATGTTCCTGCGTCAGCCGGCGCAGGCTGTCGCTCTTGCGGACACGGCGAAAGCGGGCGGCGGGATAGCTGGCTTGGATCGGGCGCATGGAAGTCGTCCTTGGTCGGGCCTCGGGCTGGCAATGGCGCAACGCTGCGCGGCCTTCTGCGCGGCATGCGGAAATTTCTGTCTGCCTGCCATGGATAAACGCGCATCGCAAGGTTAGGAATGTCGCGGTGGCCCCGGTGGGGGCGTCGCTGCCGGGGCCTGCGCGTGAACGTCACTGACATCATTTTCGAGCTGATCGACCTGCGCTCTTTCTCGAATCTGTGGTTCTGGATCATGCTTGCGGTGCAATGGTGGATGGCGAGCCACTGGATCCTGGGCGTGCCCTTCGACATGATCCTGCGGGCGCGCAAGCATGGCGGCCCTGCGCAGGACGCGCTGGAGGATCTGACCCGCGTCCATGTGAACCGGCTCTTGCACATCATCCATGTCTCGGGCGGCTGGATCATCGCGTTTGCGGCCTTTGTCCTCAGCGGGCTGGCCGTGACCGGATTCTGGTATGGGGCCGAATTCTCGCAGGCGGTGTTCTGCCTGCTGTTCCCGCTTTCGGTCTGTCTGCTGCTGTCGGTGCAGGCCGCGCATCGCATCGCGGATGGCGAACACAAGGGCGAGGCGTTGCAGGCCCGGCTGATCAAGCTGCGGCTGGCGGTGCAGGCAGTCGGCATGGTGTCGATGTTGCTGACCGCGGTCTGGGGCATGTATCAGAACCTGAACATCAGCGTGCTGAACTGACGGGCCCGAACGGACTGGCCCGAACGGAAAGGATCACCATGGCAGAGGCGGCAAAGATCGTCCTTGGCGGCGCGCCCGAGGGGTTTGACGCAAGGTTGCTTGCGCGGGAACTGGGGCGCGGGCAGGCGGTGATCCATGTCGCCCGCGATGACAAGCGGATGGAGGCGATGCGCGCGGCACTGGCCTTCTTTGCCCCCGATGCGCTGGTGCTGGATTTCCCGGCCTGGGATTGCCTGCCCTATGACCGCGTCTCGCCCAACCCCGAGATCTCGGCCCGGCGGATGGCCACGCTGGCGGCGCTGGCGCATGGGGTGCCGGGGCCGTTCATCCTGCTGACCACGCTGAACGCGGTGACGCAGCGCCTGCCGGCGCATGAGGTGGTGCGTGGCGCCTCGTTCAGCGCGCGGGTGGGCGAAAGGGTCGATGAATTCGCGCTCAAGACCTTTCTGGTGCGGATGGGCTTTGCGCAGGTGGCGACCGTCACCGATCCCGGCGATTTCGCGGTGCGCGGCGGCATCGTCGATATCTATCCGCCGGGCGAGGGCGGGCCGGTGCGGCTGGATCTCTTTGGCGACACGCTGGACGGGCTGCGCCGCTTTGATCCCGAAACGCAGCGCACCACCGAAAAGCTGACCACGATCGACCTTGCCCCCATGTCCGAGATCGTGATGGACGAGGCGGCGATCACCCGCTTTCGCCAGACCTACCGGATCGAATTCGGCGCGACGAATGATGACCCGCTCTATGAGGCGGTCAGCGCCGGGCGCAAGCATCAGGGGATGGAACACTGGCTGCCCTGGTTCCATGCCCGGATGGAGACGCTGTTCGACTATCTGCCACAGGCCAGCGTCATGCTGGACGATCAGGTGACGCCCGCGCGCCTCGCCCGGTGGGAGGGCATCGCCGACCAGTATGAGGCGCGGCGCGAACAGATGGGGGTCAAGGGCCGGATGGATACGGTCTACAAACCCTGTCCGCCCGAGGCGCTTTATCTGGACGATGCCGGATTCGAGGCCGCGATTGCAGGGCATCGGGTGATCCAGCTTTCGCCGCTGCCGCAATCGCCCGGGCCGGGATCGCTGGATGCCCAAGGGCGTGCCGGCCGCAGTTTCGCGCCCGAACGCCAACAGGAATCCATCAGCCTTTTCGGGGCCTTGTCTGCGCATGTGAAAGCGTTGCGCGAAGATCGGCAGGTGGTGATCGCCAGTTGGTCCGACGGCGCGCGCGACCGGCTGAAGGGCCTGCTGGAAGATCACGACCTGCCCGGCGCGCGACTGATCCGCGATGCCCGCGACATCCCCGAGGGCAAGGGCGGGCTGTTCCTCGCGGTCTGGGCGCTAGAGGAAGGTTTTACCGCGCCGGGCCTTGCGGTGATTTCCGAACAGGATGTGCTGGGCGACCGGCTGATCGGCAAGAGCCGGCGCAAGCGCAAGGCCGAGAATTTCCTGCAAGATCTCGGCACGCTCAGCCCCGGCGATCTGGTGGTGCATGTCGAACATGGCGTCGGGCGCTTCATGGGGCTGGAAACCCTGCGCGTGCCAGAACCGCCGCGCAACCGCCCCGGCCCGCCGCATGAATATGTGCATCTGGTCTATGCCGAGGAGGCGAAGCTTTACCTTCCGGTTGAAAACATTGAACTTCTCAGCCGCTATGGCCATGACGAAGGTCTGCTGGACCGGCTGGGCGGCGGCGCCTGGCAGGCCAAGAAGGCCAAGCTCAAGGAACGCATCCGCGAGATCGCCGACCGTCTGATGCGCATCGCCGCCGAACGCCATCTGCGCCACGCCCCCATTCTGGAGGCCCCGCATTCGGCCTGGGAGGCGTTCTCTGCCCGGTTTCCCTGGCAGGAAACCGACGATCAGTTGAACGCGATTTCCGATGTGATCAGCGATCTGGAGGCCGGGCGCCCGATGGACCGGCTGGTGGTGGGCGATGTGGGCTTTGGCAAGACCGAGGTCGCGATGCGCGCGGCCTTTGTCGCGGCCATGGCCGGGATGCAGGTCGCGGTGATCTGCCCGACCACGCTTCTGGCGCGCCAGCACTATCGCAGCTTTGCCGAGCGGTTTCGCGGATTTCCCATGGAAGTCAGGCCCTTGTCGCGCTTTGTTTCCGCGAAGGACGCCGCCGATACCCGCAAGGGGCTGGAGGAAGGCCGGGTCGATATCTGCATCGGCACCCATGCGCTGCTGGCCAAGGGCGTGAAATTCCAGAACCTTGGCCTTCTGATCATCGACGAGGAGCAGCATTTCGGCGTGGGCCACAAGGAGCGGCTCAAGGAAATGCGGGCCGAGGTGCATGTGCTGACCCTGACCGCGACGCCGATCCCGCGGACGCTGCAGCTCAGCCTGACCGGGGTGCGTGACCTGTCGATCATCGCCACGCCGCCGGTCGATCGTCTGGCGATCCGCACCTATGTGAGCGAGTTTGACACGGTGACCATCCGAGAGGCGCTGCTGCGCGAACGCTATCGCGGCGGCCAGAGCTTTTTCGTGGTGCCGCGCGTGGCCGACCTGCCGGAGATCGAGGATTTCCTGAAAACCCAGGTGCCGGAACTGCGCTATGTCATCGCGCATGGCCAGCTGGCGGCGGGCGATCTCGACGAGCGGATGAACGAATTTTACGATGGCAAGTATGACGTGCTGCTGGCCACCACCATCGTGGAAAGCGGGCTGGACATCCCGACCGCCAACACGATGATCGTGCATCGCGCCGACATGTTCGGGCTGGGCCAGCTTTACCAGATCCGTGGCCGGGTGGGCCGGTCCAAGACCCGCGCCTATTGCTATCTGACCACCAAACCCCGCGCGCCGCTGACGCCGCAGGCGCAAAAGCGGCTCAAGCTGCTGGCCAGTCTCGACAGTCTGGGCGCGGGTTTCAATCTGGCAAGCCATGACCTCGACCTGCGCGGCGCCGGCAATCTGCTGGGCGAGGAACAGTCGGGCCATATCAAGGAAGTGGGCTACGAACTGTATCAGCAGATGCTGGAGGAGACGATTTCCAAGATCAAATCCGGCGAGATCAGCGGCCTTGCGCCGGTGGACGATGCCTGGGCGCCGCAGATCAATCTGGGCGTGCCGGTGCTGATCCCCGAGGAATTCGTGCCCGATCTGGATATCCGTCTGGGCCTTTATCGCCGCCTGTCGCATCTGACGACCAAGGTGGAGCTGGAGGGTTTCGCCGCAGAGCTGATCGACCGTTTCGGCGCCCTGCCGAAAGAGGTGAACACCCTGCTGCTGGTGGTGCGGATCAAGGCCATGTGCAAGCGCGCCGGCATCTCGCGGCTGGATGCGGGGCCGCGCGGCGTGACGGTGCAGTTCCACAATGACAAATTCGCCAATCCCGCCGGCTTGGTGGAATATCTCCAGGCGCAAAAGGGCGCGGCCAAGGTGCAGGGCAACAAGATCGTGCTGGCGGTCGATTGGCCCAATGAAGGCGACCGCATCAAGGGCGCCTTCGGCGTGGCGCGCGATCTGGCGGAAAAGGTCGTCCGGCCCAAGGGCTAGGGCGGTCATGCAAAGGCCCGGGCGATGCGCAAGCGCCGCCCGGGCCTGTCTGATCGTCAGGGATCAGAAGAAGTCGATGTCGTTTTCCAGCTTGAGCAGCGTGGTGTTCAGCACGGTCAGCGTATTCTCGCCAAAGGTGAAGACCACGGCGCGGCCGACCTGTTCGGCATGGGCCAGGGCCTCGGCCGCAGTGGAGGCGCCGCCCAGACCTTCGGTGAAGAAGATCGTGTCCACGTTGTCGCGGAAGTCGCGGATGACATCGGTGCCAAAGCTGCTGGCAAAGAAGAAGCTGTCCGCCCCCGAGCCGCCCGCGAGGGTGTCATCGCCGACGCCGCCATAGAGCGAGTCAAGCCCGTCACCGCCCAGCAGCGAGTCATTGCCGCTTTCACCCATCAGGGTATCGTTGCCGATATTGCCCTTCACGGTGTCATTGTCACCACCGCCAGCCAGCAGGTCATTGCCATAGCCGCCGTCGATGCTGTCATTGCCGGCATCGCCGTCAACCGAGTCATTGCCGCGATCCGCGCGCAGCGTGTCATCGCCGGCGCCGCCCGAGATCTGATCCTGATCGTTGCCGCCATAGACAAGGTCATTGCCGGCGCCGCCATAGACGATGTCGTCGCCATAGCTGCCATATGCCAGGTCGTTGTCGTCGCCCAGGGCCACCCAGTCGGCACCCGTGCCGCCATAGGCCTTGTCATTGCCCGCGCCGCCATAGATGCGGTCATCGTCATAATTGCCGACAAGCTTGTCGTCGCCATCGTCGCCCGACAGGTAATCGGCGCCGGTGCCACCGACGATCGTATCGGCGCCGTCACCCCCATAGACCGTGTCGTCGCCGGCCTTGCCCTGCACCGAGTCATTGCCGCCCAGCGACTGAACCCAGTCATTGCCGGTGCCCACGTCGATCTTGTCGGCGCTTTCCAGCGCGGTCACATGATCGTCGCCCACGCCGGTCATCAGGGTGCGGATGGTCCAGTTATCCAGCACGCCGCCGGTGATGAAGTCATTCTGATCGGCGGCGACGAAAGAGGGCATGACGCCGGGAAGCAGCGACTGGCCGGGCGTCTTGGCCACATCCATCTCGCGCGAGACCGAGGTGATGTCGCTCAGCCCGGCCATGAAGGCATTATAGGCCGCGGCATCGGCAAAGCTCGGCAGGGGGTCGCCATCCAGCACCACGAAGTGACGGGTGTTGGGCTCGCCGGTATTGATCATCAGCACGAGCGAGGCATTGCCATCGCCCCATTTGTATTCGGCGATCTGCGCCTGGGTATTCAGGTTCACCCGCGTGCCGTTCACCGTGACGGAATGCAGCGCCGTGCCGTAGGTCGGCGTCACCGTGATGGGCGAAAAGGTGCTGCTGGACGGGGCGGTGGTGTAATAACGAAACGAAAAGATGTCGGTCGTGGTCATGACGACATTGGAGGCGGCAACGGCCGATGCACTGGAACCAGAATATGTAACTTGAACACTCGACAGGATATGCGTGGTCATTTCTGTCCCTTTCCAAAAGCATACTGCTCTGACGGCGATGTAAGCCGGTGGAATGTGTCGAAATGCGGATAGTTTCGCGGAATTCTGGCGACGCGGCGGGCGTCTGCGCAGAATATTTCAACCGGAGGGTCAAAAATGGCCCCTGGCGCGCCCCTCAATCGCGGCGCGGCAGGGTCCACATCAGCAGGCTGCCGGCCAGCGTCAGCAACCCGATTCCAAAGGCCAGCGGCACGGGCGTCCCGTCAAAGGCCAGGCCCAGCGGCGCCGCGATGCCCACGGCCAGCACCGTGGCGATCGCCCCGCTGACCGAGGCGGCCATGCCGGCAATATGGCCCAGCGGCTCCAGCGCCAGCGCGTTCAGGTTGCCCAGCGTCAGCCCGGCCATCATGAAGACGGTCACCGTCCAGAAGATATAGACCGGAAAGACCAGCCCCGCCGGCAGCAGATCCCCGACCCAGAGCAGGCCGAAACCAAAGGCCAGCACCACCTGCACCCGCAGCGTGGCGGAGATCAGCGCGCGCATGCCCAGACGCACCACGAGGGCGGCGTTGATCATGCTGGCCGAACTCGACAGAAGCGCGATCAGCGCGAACCAGAAGGGAAAGCTGTCGGCCCGGCCAAAGGTCGTGTCAAACAGTTGCTGGGTCGAAGAGATGGTGCCGAACAGGCAGCCAAAGCACAGGGTCTGCACCGCGATGGCGGTGACGACGACACGGTGCGACAGCACCTCGCGCAAGGCGCCCAGCAGCGGCGCCACCGCCAGTGGCCGGCGCGCGGCGGGGGGCAGCGTCTCGGGCTGGCGCAGGGCAAGCCAGGTCATTGCCAGCGTGATGAACAGGATGAAGGCGATGAAGATGCCGCGCCAGCCGAAATCGGCGATGATGATGCTGCCCGCCAGCGGCGCGATGGCCGGAACCAGCGTGAAGATCATCATGGCAAAGCTGACCACGCGGGCCATCTCGCGCCCCTTGTAGAGATCGCGCACAAGGGCGAGCGACACGATGCGCGGCCCGGCGGCGCCGATCCCTTGCAGCACCCGTGCCGCCAGCACGGTTTCCAGCGTGCTGGCCTGCGTGGCGGCAAAGGCCGCCGCGACATAGATCGCCGCCCCGGCCAGAATGATCGCACGCCGCCCGAAACTGTCGGAAAGCGGGCCGGCAAACAGCGTGCCCAGCCCCATGCCCAGCACAAAGCTGGTGACGATCAGTTGCGCCCGGTTGGCATCGCCCGGTGTCAGTTCCTGCGCGATCTGCGGCAGGGCGGGCAGCATGGCGTCGATGGAAAAGGCGATGGTGGCAAACAGCATCGCGACCAGGGCGATGAATTCGCCCATGGGCAGGCGTCTGGCCTCGGTCATGCCTTGCCGGCCCCGGCCAGTTCCTCGATCACCTGTCCCCAAAGCTCGGGCGGCTGCGCCCCCGAAATCGCGTGGGTATCGGCCACGATGAAGGTCGGCACCGCCGAGATGCCGCGTTCGCGGGCATGGGCCTCGCGCGTGCGGATCAAGTCGCTGTCGGCATCGCTGTAGATCAGGCGGCTGATCATCTTGCGGTCCAGCCCGGTTTCGGCGGCCAGATCGCACAGCACCTCCGGGTCGCCGATATCGCGCCCCTCGCGCCAATAGGCGCGGAACAGCGCGGAAACCATCGGCGTCTGCCGCCCCTCCAGCCCGGCCCAATGGATCAGCCGATGGGCGTCGAACGTGTTGGGCGCGGTGCGGATCGCCTCGAAATTGAATTCCAGCCCGGCCGCCCGGCCCAGTTCCGCCAGCCGCAGATGCGCGGCCACCGTGCGTTCCTGGGTGCCAAAGATCGACAGCAGATACTTGCCGCGATCCACCCCCTGTCGGGGCATGTTCGGCGCCAGCTGGAACGGATGCCATTCGATCAGGAACGGGTGTTCGGGGTGACGTTCCAGCGCGCGGTCCAGCTGGGTCTTGCCCAGATAGCACCAGGGGCAGACGGGATCGGAAAAGATGTCGAGACGGATCATGTCGGGGTCCAGAGCGGCGGAAGGGCGCGGCGGTTCAGCTTGCCATTGGCGGTGCGGGGCAGCGCGGCAATCTGGTGCCAGATACGCGGTTGCTTGTAACGGGCAAGGCGGGCGGCTGCAAAGTCGGAAAGTCTCTCGATCTGCACAGGTTCACCCTCTGACTGTGCGACGATGAAGGCGCAAATCACCGTGACCCCGGGTTTCACCGCCACTTCGGCCACCGCGATTTCCGCCACGCCGGGCAGGCCGGCCAGCGCGGCCTCCACCTCTTGCGGGGCGACGCGATAGCCGCCGGGGTTCATCAGGTCATTGGCGCGCCCCTGATAGCGCAGCGCGCCTTCCGGGGTCTCCTGCACCAGATCGCCGGTCAGGAACCAGCCGTCGCGCAGCCGGGCTGCGGTGGCGGCCGGGTCGTCCAGATAGCCCAGCATCAAGCCCGGATCGTCATGCGCGATGGCCAGCTCGCCCGGGCTGCCCGGCGGCACCGGCCCTTCGGCGCCCAGAATGGCGATGCGCCGCCCGGGTTGCGGAAAGCCGATGCAGCCCTCGGGCGCCGGCCGGTCCGGGCTGCCCGAGATGAAGGTCGAACATTCCGACATGCCAAGCGCCTCATGCAGGTCGGTGCCGGTGGCGGCGGTCCAGGCCGCGCGCAGGTCGGGCGTCAGGCTTTCGCCCGCCGACAGGCCATGGCGCAGCCGGGGCAGCGCTGGCAGGGCCGCGCGCAGCATCTGGCGGATCACCCCCGGCGCGGCGGCCAGGATCGTCGCGTCAAACCGTTTCAGCAGCAGCGGCAATTGCGCGGGCGTGATCCCCGCGCCGGGGATCAGCGCGGTCGCGCCCAGCGTCCAGGGGTCCATCAGCCCGGTGCCCAGCGTATAGGTCCAGTTGAAGGCCCCGGCATGCAGCAGCCGGTCGGTTTCGGTCAGCCCTTCCCAACCCTGATGCATCATGGCGCGGGCCAGGATCACGCGATGCGCATGAACCACGGCCTGCGGCTGGCCCGTGGTGCCCGATGTCAGCACGATATAGGCCGGGCGCTCGGCCGTGCCGCGGTGCCAGTCGCAGGGCGGCAGACGCTCGGCCAGGGCGAGATCGGCGGCGGGGAGCACCGGGGCAGGGTGATCGGGCAGGGCAATGCCGGGGGCGCCCACGATCAGCGCGGGCGCCAGCCGCGCCGCCAGCGCGGTGATCTCGGGCCCGGTCAGTTGCGACGAGGTCGGCACCGGCACCAGACCGGCGGCGATGGCCCCCAGAAAGGCCACCGGAAATTCCGGCTGATTGCCCAGCCGCAGCAGCACCCGGTCGCCCGGCACCAGACCGCGCGCCAACATCAGGCTGCCACAGCCCCGCACCGCCGCGATCAGCCGCCCATAGCTCCAGCGTTCGGCGCCCGAAAGGCGCAGGATCTGCATGGCGATCCGGTCGGGGCTGTCCGCGCCCCGTGCCAGCACATGCGCGGCAAGGTTGAAATCGGCGGAGGCGGGGGGCGGGGGGGCAATCGGCATCGGATCCAACATGGGCAGCGGCGGGCCGCGATGCGCGCGCCTGACGCGAAGCTTAGGCAGACCCGCCCCGAGGGGCAAGCCGCGCCCCCGCCGGTCAGAGCAGAAAGAACGGATCCTCGTGGCGCCAGTAATCCACCAGATCGGCGGCGCGGCCATGCGGCAGGCCCATGCGCTGCATCATGTGGCAATCCACCGCGACCAGCGCCGCCACCCGCCATGTCTCGCGCGCAAGCCGCTGGTCGGCCGCATTGGAAAACGCGCTTTCCAGCCCGCTTGCCGCCAGCGACAGCGCGAGCGTCAGCTCAAGCGGCGCGCAATCGGGCCATTGCGCGGCCAGCGCCCGGGGCAGGCCGCGCGCGACCTCATGCGCCGCAAGCAGCTTTTGCAAGGCGAATTCCGCCATTTCTTCCACGGGTAACACAGCGTTTGTCATACCCCCTTCTGGCAATTTTCCGGCAAGGGGTCACCTGAAATTTCGGCGCGTCAGCCGATCCAGCCGGCCACGCGATTGGCCCCGCCGGAAATGTCCCGGCCGATACCATCCACGGTTGCGCAGCCTGTCAATGCGGCCAGCACCGCGAGCAGGATCAGGGTTTTCTTCATGGGTCTGCCTCTGGGGTCTTGCACTGAGTCGTCACGATAGGCCCGGCGGCACAGAGGCGCCGCCGGGCAGGGCATGGGGGCTATTCCACCCACCAGGCATCCGGTTGCCAGTTCGGCCAGTCGCCATAAAGCGGCAGCCGGTCGGAATAGTGGAATTCCTTGCGATAGGCGAGGCGCGACACCTTGTTGAACCAGACCGGGATCACATAGCGCCCGCTGGTCAGCACGCGGTCCAGGGCCTCGACCGCGGCGTCGAATTCGGCCGGGTCGGTGCTGGCCAGCATGACCCCGATCATCGCCTCGGCGGCGGGGGAATGGATGCCGGGCCAGTTGCGTGTGCCCGGCTCGGTCACGCCCTTGGCGCCCCAATAGAGCATCTGCTCATTCCCGGGCGACAGCGACAGCGCACGGATGTAATGCGTCATGTCAAAGCGGTATTCGTTGGTCCGCTCCTTGTATTGCGCATTGTCCACCGTGGTGATCCAGGCCTCGATCCCCAGCCGCTTCAGCGCCTCGATATAGATATTGGCGGCGGCGATCATTTCATCCTGACCATTGGTCAGCAGGATCTCAAAGCGGAAGGGCGCGCCTTCGGCGTTTTTCAGCACGCCGTCCTGAATGGTCCAGCCCGCCTCCTCCAGAAGCGCGGTTGCCGCGCGCAGGTTCTTGCGATTGGCCTCGCCTTCGCCCACCGGCAGGGCATAGCCGTCAAGGGCGCCGGGCAGCAGATCGGCGGCAAAGGGCGCCAGCAGTTCCTTGACCCGCCCTTCTGCCGGCGTGCCGGGCGCCATGCCCAGCACCGAATTGCCGAAATAGGACGTGATGCGCGGCTGCATCCCGCCATTCACCGTCTGGTTCACCAGTTCGAAATTGAAGGCCAGCATCAGCGCCTCGCGCACGCGCCAGTCGGAAAACAGCGGGCTGCGGGTGTTGAAGCCGAAGCCCTCGATCCCCGAGGGGCGGCCATGCGGGATCTCGGCCTTGACGATCTCGCCCGAGGTGACGGCGGGAAAGCTGTAATTCTGCGCCCATTTCACCGGGTTCAGCTCGCGGAAGGTCGAGATCGCGCCGCCCTTGAACGCCTCGAACAGCGCGGTATCGACGCCGAAATATTCGACCCGCACCTCATCGAGGTTATAGAGCCCGCGATTGACCGGCAGATCCTTGCCCCACCAGTCGGGGTTGCGGCGAAAGCTGATGAAGCGGCCGGGCTCGTAATCGCCCACCACATAGGGGCCCGATCCGATCGGCGCCTCCAGCGAGGCTTCGGCGAAATCCTTGCCCTCCCATTGCGCCTTTTTCAGGATCGGCCGCAGCCCCAGGATCAGCGGCAATTCCCGGTCCACCGTGTTGAAGGTGAATCGCACCGAACGCGGGCCGGTCACCTCGGATTTGGCGATCTTGGCCCAGGCGCCGGCATAGCGCGGCTGGCCCTTGGCGGCCAAAGTCTCGAAGGACCAGATCACATCTTCGGGAGTGACCGGGCTGCCATCGGCGAATTTCGCCTCGGGTCGCAGGGTGAATTCGGCATAGCTGCGTGATTCGTCGGTCTGGATCGATTCGGCCAGCAACCCGTAGAGGGTAAAGGGTTCATCCAGCGACCGGGCCATCAGGGTTTCCACCGTGAAGGCAGTGACCTGCGACGGCGCGTTGCCCTTGAGGATGAAAGGGTTCAGGCTGTCGAAACCTCCCTTTTCTCCCAACAGGATACGCCCTCCTTTGGGGGCATCGGGGTTGGCATAGGGAAGCGACACAAAATCCGGTGGAAGGGCAGGTTGCCCATACATAGCGATAGCGGGCGCAGGCGTATCGGCCCGGGCGGGAATCGCGGCAAGAACCAGCCCCGCCAGCAGCCCGATCCGACAAAAACCTGCGAAATAATCCTGTCCCATTCCGGCAACAATCCTTCGATGCCCTGTTTTTCTTGGCCCGGACATTAGGCGCGTCGGCCTGACATTTCAAACTTTTAACTTGGATCACGCGGCGGGGCGGCGTATAAGGGACTTACTGCTCGATAGGTTTCTTGCCTGTATGAAACCTGCCTCAAAGACTTAACGCCGGCTTCGTGCCGGCGTTTTTTTTACGCCATCTTCATGCCTCTGCCCGATCCTGCCGGCAAGGAGCGAGGTGCGCGATGGCGGTGATCGGCTATTATTCCATGGGTCTGGGCGCGGGCGACCCGGGGATGGTGGATGATATCCTTGCCGCCGGGCATACACCGCTGCGGCTTGAAACCCTCAGCCCCGAGGAACTGGGGCAGATCGACACGCTCTATGTCTGGAACGGCAGCAATGCGGGATATGGGCAGGAATTCATCGACGCGATGCCGCAGATCTCTGCCGCCGTTGCGGGGGGGATGAACATGGTGATGTTCGACCGCGCCATTGGTGTGGCCAACCCGACCACCGTGCTGCCCGGCACCAGCCTGACCGCGATGCGCCATCTGTCCGCCGATGCCGACCTGACCGATGCGGGCGAAGATGCCCTGGGCAGCGGCCCCGGCGGCGTGGTCACGGACAGCACGATCGACGGCGGCAATTACACCACGCATGGCTATGTCAATGCCAGTTCACTGCCCGCCGGTGCCGAGGTGCTGATGACCACCGGCGGCGGCAATCCCGATCAGGCGGTCGGGTTCATCTATGATTTCGGCGCGGGCAGCGTGCAGTTCTATGGAATCCCGATGGATTTCTACAACGAGACCAACCAGGCCTGGGAAAACCTCGCGATCAACAGCCTGAACGTGGCGACGCCGATGTGCCTGGCGGCGCCGACCCGGGTGCTGACGCCGCGCGGGCCACGAACGGCGCTGACGCTTCGTCCCGGCGATCTGGTCTGGACCCGCGATCACGGCTATCAGCCGTTGCGCCATGTGCTGCGCCATGCCGGGCAAGAGCCGCTCTTGCATCTGCCGCCCGCGTTGACCGGCGGGCGGCGCGGGCTGGTGCTGTCGGCCCGGCACCGTCTGCTGCTGGCCTCGCCACGGCTTGAACTCTGGACCGGCGCGGCCGAGGCGCTGGCCCCGGCGCTCGCGCTGCGGGGGCTGGCGCGGGTTTGCCCGCCGCAGCCGCTGGTCAACCTGCTGTTCGACCGGCACGAGATCATCGCGGCCGAAGGCGTGCTGGTCGAAAGCCTGCATCTGGGGCGCGAGGCCGGGGCCGGCCTGCCGCGCGCGGCCTGGCTTGCATTGGCGGCCCTGCCGCTGCGCAGCCGCGCGACGCGACCCTGCCGGCCGTTCCTGCGGCTGCGGCTCGCGCAAGCGCTGATCCGGGCCGATCTGGCCGAGGGGCGCAACCCGCTGATCCGGCAGGCGCGCGCCGGCCCCGAGGCGACACTGCGGGCCAATGCCGCCGGCTGATCGCTTTGGCGTGACCATGGGGCGCGCCGTCTGGTCATGGCGCTGAAAACCTCTATCCTGCACCGCAGCATCATTCGGAGGATCGACATGCTTGCAGGGAAAACCGCCATCGTCACCGGCTCCAATTCCGGCATCGGGCTGGGCGTCGCCATCGAACTGGCCAAGGCCGGGGCGGCGGTGGTGATCAACAGCTTCACCGACCGCGAGGAAGATCACGCGCTCGCGGCCCAGATCGCGGCCGAGACCGGCGCCCCCGTGCGTTATATCGCGGCCGACATGTCCAAGGGTGACGATTGCCGCGCCCTGGTGGAAAAGGCCGGCGGTTGCGATATCCTGGTCAATAATGCGGGCATCCAGTATGTCGCGGCGGTCGATGAATTCCCGGTGGAAAAGTGGAACGCGATCCTGGCGATCAACCTGTCCTCGGCCTTTCACACCACCGCCGCCGCCCTGCCGGGGATGAAGGCAAAGGGCTGGGGCCGCATCGTCAACATCGCCTCGGCGCATGGCCTGACTGCCTCGCCGTTCAAATCGGCCTATGTCGCGGCCAAGCACGGCGTGGTGGGCCTCACCAAGACCGTGGCGCTCGAGGTGGCGGGGCAGGGCATCACCTGCAACGCGATCTGCCCGGGCTATGTGCTGACCCCGCTGGTCGAGGCGCAGATCCCCGACCAGATGAAGGTGCATAACATGGACCGCGACACCGTGATCCGCGAGGTCATGCTGCAACGCCAGCCCTCGCGCCAGTTCGCCACGGTCGAACAGATGGGCGGCACCGCCGTCTTTCTGTGCTCCGACGCGGCGGCGCAGATCACCGGCACCACGATCAGCGTCGATGGCGGCTGGACGGCGCTGTGATGCGGGTCAACCTGGCGCTACAGGGCGGGGGCGCGCATGGCGCCTTCACCTGGGGGGTGCTTGACCGCCTGCTGGAGGAGCCGGCGCTGGAAATCGCCGGCATCACCGGCACCTCGGCCGGCGCGCTGAACGCGGCCGCGCTCAAGGCCGGTCTGGCCGAGGGCGGTGCAGAGGGCGCGCGGGCGCGGCTCGACCGGCTCTGGTCCGAGGTGGGCGATCTGGGCGATCTGCGCGTCGCCCGCTGGTTCAAGACCGTGTTCCCCATGGCCGCCGCCATGGGCGACATGGCCGCGGCCGCACTGCCGGTTTCGACCGCCGGCCTCGCCGCGCAGGTCTATACGCCCTACGCCTGGGGTCCGTTCTGGCAGAACCCGCTGCACGAGATCGTGGCGGGGCTGGATTTCAGCAAGGTCTGCGACCGCGCCGGGCCCGACCTTTTCATTTCGGCGACCAATGTCCGGTCCGGCAAGATCCGGGTCTTTGCCGGCGCTGAAATCACCCCTGCCGTGATCCTGGCCTCGGCCTGCCTGCCCACGGTGTTTCAGGCGGTGGAACTGCATGACGCGCAGACCGGCCGCGACGAGGTGTTCTGGGATGGCGGCTTTACCGGCAACCCGGCGCTGTTCCCGCTCTATCAGCCGCATCTGCCCGACGATATCGTCATCATCTCGATCAACCCGCTGCGGCGCGAGGCAGTGCCGATGTCGCCGGTGGAGATCCAGAACCGCATCAACGAAATCAGCTTCAACGCAGCCCTTCTGGGCGAGTTGCGCGCGGTGAACTTCGTCAAGCGACTGATAGCCGAGGGGCGGATGCCGGCCGGGGCGATGAAGAACCTCAACATCCACCTGATCGACGATGACGAATTGATGAACGAACTGGGCGCGGGGTCGAAACTGACCCCCAGCCCGGCATTGCTGGCGCGGCTCAAGGCGGCGGGGCGCAAGGCCGCGCAGGGTTTCCTGCGGCGGCATCGCGGCCAGATCGGGGTCGAAAGCTCAGTCGATCTGCGTGGCCTGTTCGGCTAGGGCGCGCACCTCTTTCGCCGTGGGCGCGACCAGCCCGGCCGACACGATCAGCTTGACCGCCTCATCGGCCTTCATGTCGAGCAGGATCACATCCTCCTCGGGCACATAAAGCAGGATGCCCGAGGTCAGCGGCGTCAGCGCGACAAAGACCGCGATCATCTTGCGGTCGGTCGGCAGTTTCGTCGCGATCTCGCCCTTGGCGGTGGTGGCGACGAAACCCACGGCCCAGCAGCCGGGGCGCGGAAATTCCACCAGGCAGGTGCGGTCGAAACTTTTTTCGGATTTGGCAAAGAAGGTTTCGGTGATCTGCTTGAAGCCGCCATAGACCGACCGCACGACGGGCATCCGGTCCACCACCGCCTCGGCCTGGCCGATGATCGACCGGCCGAGAAAGCCCTTGGCGATCCAGCCCACGATGATGGTGAAGACCAGAAACACGATCACGCCCAGACCGCGCGTCGGGAAATAGGCCTCGGGCCCGAAGTAGAAGCTGACCAGTTGCGCCGGGCGCCAGTCCTGCGGGATCAATGGCAGGATCCAGCTGTCGATCCAGCCGACCACCGAATAGATCAGATAGATCGTCAGCCCGACCGGCAGCACCACGACCAGCCCGGTCAGCAGGCTGGCGCGCAGCCCGGACAGAAGGCCATGTTTGCGGGGCGGATGCGGGTCGGTCATGATGATCCCGTCATGCCCCGGCCGCGCCGCGTTGCGCGGCCATTTCGACCGCGATCCGCGCCGCCAGCCGCGCATTGTTCAGAACGAGGGCGATATTGCTGTCCAGTGACCGCCCGCCGGTCAGCGCAAAGATCCGGTCCAGCAGGAAGGGCGTCACCTCCTTGGCGGCGATGCCCTGCGCCTCGGCCTCGGCCAGGGCCTGTTCGACCACCGGCATGATTTCGGCGCGCGGGATCTCGGCCCCGGGCGGGATCGGGTTCGCCACCAGTTGCCCGCCCTTCAGGCCCAGGGTCTGCCGCATCAGATGCGCGGCGGCGATCTGGGCCGGGTCATCCATCCGCAAGGGCGCCTTCAGCCCCGAGGAGCGCGACCAGAAGGCGGGGAAATCGTCCTGGCCAAAGGCGATGACCGGCACGCCCTGGGTTTCCAGCACCTCCAGCGTCTTGGGCAGGTCGAGAATGGCCTTGGCCCCGGCGGCGACAACGGTGACGGGTGAAATGCCCAGCTCCACCAGATCGGCCGAGATGTCAAAGCTGGTCTCCGCCCCGCGATGCACGCCGCCGATGCCACCCGTGGCAAAGACGCCGATCCCGGCCATGGCGGCGCAGATCATGGTGGCGGCGACGGTGGTCGCGCCGACGCGGCCAAGCGCCACGCAGGTGGGCAGGTCGGCGCGGCTCAGCTTCATGGCCTGCGGGGTCTGGCCCAGTTCGTCCAGCGCGGCATCGCTCAGCCCGATATGGATGCGCCCGCCCATGACGGCGATGGTGGCGGGCACCGCGCCGCCCTTGCGCACCTCTGCCTCTACGGCGCGGGCGGCTTCCACATTCTGCGGAAAGGGCATGCCATGGGTGATGATGGTGGATTCCAGCGCCACGACCGGGCGCCCGGCATCCAGGGCGGCGCGGACTTCGGGGGTAAAGCTCAGCGGCAGGGTGGTCACGATCCGATCTCTCCTGAAACATAGATGGCGGCGGCGCGCAGGGCGGCGCTCAGCGCCTCGGCCCGCGGGGTGCCGCGCCGTTCGGCCACGATATGCGCGGCCATGAAAGTGTCGCCCGCGCCGGTGATCCGCGTCACCAGCACCTCGGGCGGGGTATCGGCGATGACACCGGCTCCGCGCGTGCCCTCGGCGCAGGTCTTGCCGCCATGGGTGACCAGCACCCGATGCGCGCCCCGCGCCAGCAACCCCTCCGCCGCCTCGGGGGCCGAGGCGAAGTCGCGTGCGCAGATCAGGCTGGCTTCCTCAAGGTTGACATAGAGCGTGGCGCCGGGGTGGTCGAGCAGCGGCACCAGCCGCTCGGCCTTGCCGGGGCTGGCCGGCGCCACCCGCAGATCGGCCCGCGCAAACAGCGGCGAGGCCGCGATCTCGGCCAGCAGCGCCGCGGTCAGGTTGCCGTCCAGCGCGATCGCCCCGGCCCAGGGCGCGGCGGCACTGGCCAGCCGGCCATCGGCCAGCGGGCGCAGGATCTTGTCGCCCGCCGCCTCCAGCGAATGCGCGTCGGCAATGGCGGCGATCAGGCCATTCGCCCCCTCGACCGCCATGTAGCGGTCGGTCGGCAGGTCTTCGCTGCGATAGATGTGATCGGTGATCATGCCCATCCGCGCGCAGGCGGCGGTCAGTTCGTCCCCCTCGGGGTCGCGGCCAATGGCGGTCAGCAGGCCCGGCATCAGGCCAAAGCGGCGCAGGGTCATCGCGATATTCATCGCAACGCCCCCGGGCAGGCGCGTGATGCGGCCCGGCACGTCAGACCCCAGCCGCATGACGGTGGGCGCGCGGCCGATGATGTCCCACAGGACCGAACCGATGCAGAGGATATCGGGTGTTGTCATGCCTCTGCTTCTCGCCCGTTCCGCGGCGCCGCGCAATCCCCCTTCCGGGGGCAAGCGCCCCCTTGACCCGCCCCCGGAACCGCGCGAAACCCGCGCCATGGTGCCCTTTGACAAGCTAGACCAGATCACCCGCCGCTTCGAGTTTCTGGAGGCGAAGCTTTCGACCGGTGCCGCGCCGGCCGAGATCGCCGCCCTGTCGCGCGAATATGCCGATCTGAAGCCGGTCGCGGCCGAAATCGCCGCCTATGCCCGCGCGCTGGACGATCTGGCCGAGGCCGAGGCGATGCTCTCCGACCCGGAGATGAAGGCGCTGGCCGAGGAAGAATTGCCCCGCCTGCGCGCCCGCATCCCCGAGATGGAGCAGGCGCTGCGCCTCGCGCTCTTGCCGAAGGACGCCGCCGATGCGCGCCCCGCCATCCTGGAGATCCGCCCCGGCACGGGCGGCGAGGAGGCCAGCCTGTTCGCCGGCGATCTGGCGCGCATGTATCAGCGCTATGCCGAAAGCCAGGGCTGGCGCTTCGAGGTGCTGGAACAGCAGCTTTCCGATCTGGGCGGCATCAAGGAATTCACCGCCCATGTGCAGGGCGAAGGGGTCTTTGCCCGGCTGAAATACGAGGCCGGAACCCATCGCGTGCAGCGCGTGCCGGAAACCGAGGCGGGCGGGCGCATCCACACCTCGGCCGCCACCGTCGCTGTGCTGCCCGAGGCCGAGGAGGTCGATATCGACATCCCCGCAACCGATATCCGCATTGACACGATGCGCGCCAGCGGTGCCGGCGGCCAGCATGTGAACACCACCGATTCCGCCGTGCGCATCACTCATATCCCGACCGGGATCGTCGTCACCAGTTCCGAGAAAAGCCAGCACCAGAACCGCGCCATCGCCATGCAGGTGCTGCGCGCCCGGCTCTATGAGCAGGAGCGCGACAAGGCCGCCTCGGCCCGCGCCGCCGACCGCAAGGCGCAGGTCGGCTCGGGCGACCGGTCCGAACGCATCCGCACCTACAACTTTCCGCAAGGCCGGATGACCGATCACCGCATCAACCTCACGCTCTACGCGCTGCCGCAGATCATGGCGGGCGATCTGACCGAGGTGATCGACGCGCTGATCGCCCATGATCAGGCCGCGCGGCTGGCCGAGATGGAGGGATGAGCCTCGCCGCCGCCTATCGCGCCGCCGTGGCGCGGCTGGCCGGGGCCGGCCTGCCCGACGCGCCCCGCGATGCGCGGCTGTTGCTGGCCCATGCGCTTGGCGTGGCGCCCGACCGGCTGCCGCTGATGATGCAGGATACCGCGCCCGAGGGGCTGGAGGCCCGGCTGGCGCCGCTGCTGGCGGCGCGTCTGGCACGCCAGCCCGTCAGCCAGATCCTTGGCCAGCGGCTGTTCTGGGGCCGGCCCTTCCGCGTCACCCGTGATGTGCTGGACCCGCGCC
Source organism: Gemmobacter caeruleus (assembly GCF_008271655.1). Classification (GTDB taxonomy): domain Bacteria; phylum Pseudomonadota; class Alphaproteobacteria; order Rhodobacterales; family Rhodobacteraceae; genus Gemmobacter; species Gemmobacter caeruleus. The sequence goes on along the minus strand of NZ_VKKX01000044.1, from coordinate 260,240 downwards.
CGGAAACCGAAAGCCTGATCGCCGCCGCCCTGGAGACACCCTTTCGCCGGGTGCTGGATCTGGGAACCGGTTCCGGGGCGATCCTGCTCACGCTGCTGGCCGAACGGCCCGGGGCGACCGGGCTTGCCACCGATCTCAGCCCGGCGGCGCTTGCGGTGGCACAGGGCAATGCGGCGGCGCTTGGCCTGACCGCGCGGGCGGCATTCGCCCAAGGCAGCTGGTTCGCGCCGGTCAGCGGGCGCTTTGACCTGATCGTGTCGAACCCGCCCTACATCGCCGCCGATGAGATGGCCGGCCTCGCACCGGAGGTCCGCGATTGGGAGCCCCATCTGGCGCTGACGCCGGGCGGCGACGGGCTGGATGCCTATCGCGCCATCGCCGCCGGGGCGCCCGCGCATCTTTGCCCGGGGGGGCGGCTGCTGATGGAGATCGGCCCCAGCCAGGGCGCCGCCGTCGCGGCGCTGTGCGCCGCCGCCGGCCTGCACGCGATCCGTGTGCTGCCCGATTTCGACGGCCGCGACCGCATCGTCGCCGCACAAGCCGCCGATCCGGCGTAATCTCGCCGGTTTTCCTGTGGTTTTGCCGCCGCGCCCGCGGCTTTTGCGCAGAATCCGCTTGTCATGGGCCGCGTCGCGTGGTTACTCGGTTCCAGCAGCCGGGTGGGGATTTGACCTGCCCCTGCGATCCAGCCGCAACGGACGCAGTGTCAGACGGGTTTCCCGCCATGGCGCGCACGTCAAGGCCCCCATACCCGGATCAAGGACAAGATGAGATCCTCCAAGTCCCGCTCGCGTTCCAAGTCGAACCGCCCGCGCTCGATGGGCAATGTCGTCAACCGTGTCTTCGACAGCTCCGGCCCCGAAGGCAAGGTGCGCGGCACGCCCCAGCAGATCATCGAGAAATACCTGATCCTCGCCCGCGATGCGCAGCTCTCGAATGACCGCGTCGCGGCCGAGAATTTCCTGCAACATGCCGAGCATTACACCCGCCTTCTGGGCGAGGCGCAGCGTGAACTCGCGGCCGAGCAGGAGGCCCGGCAGCAGCAATATCAGCAGGGCGGGCAGAACTTCCGCGACCGCAACGAACCGCGCGGCGACTACCGCGAGGAGCGTGATCCCGGCGCCGGCGACCAGCCCGACCTGGCCGAGCCGATGGGCTTTGGCACCGAGGACAGCGTGCTGGTCGAAACGCCCGAGGCGCGCGACCCCGCGCCGCCGCGCCGCGACGGCAACCGGGAAGGCAATCGCGACGGTAACCGTGAGGGCAACCGCCAGCGCGACCGTGATCGCGACCAGAACCGGGGTGAGCAGAACCGCAATCGCGACCGCCGCGAATTCCGCGAACGGACGCCGCGCCCCGATGCGGTGGCACAGCCCGAAGCCGCCCCGCAACCGGCGCCTCAGTCGGCCGTGCAGCCCGAGCCTGTCGCGGTGGTGACCGACGCACCCGCCGCCGAGGCCCCGGCGCCCAAGCCGCGCAAGCCTGCGGCCCCGCGCAAGCCCCGCGCCGAAAAGCCTGCCGAAAAGCCCGCGGCAGAACCGGCGGAAAAGCCCGAAGCGGCAGAATGAGAAACGGGGCCTCGCGGCCCCGTTTTCATTTCGCGATTTCCCTGGCCAGGGCGCAGAACCCTTCCAGCGGGATCTCCTCGGCCCGGGCCGTGGGCGCGATCCCCGCCGCCTCCAGCCGCGCCTCGATATCGGGGCCAAGCCCCTTGAGCGACGAGCGCAGCATCTTGCGCCGCTGGTTGAAGGCCATGGCGGTGATCCGGCTCAGCACCTTTTCATCGGCGGGAAAGCGCGGCCCCGGCAGGCGGGTCAGATGCACCACCGCCGAATGCACCTTGGGCGCGGGGGTAAAGGCCTCGGGCGGCAGATGCAGCACGATCTTCGCCTCGCAGCGCCATTGCGCCAGCAGCGCCAGCCGCCCGTAGTGATCGCCCCGCGGCTTGGCCACGATGCGTTCGGCCACCTCTTTCTGGAACATCAGCGTCAGGCTTTCCCAGAAGGGCGGCCAGGTGGCGGGGGTCAGCCAGCGGATCAGCAATTCGGTGCCCACGTTATAGGGCAGGTTCGCCACCACCCGGATCGGCGGCGTCAGATGCGCCAGCACATCGACCTCCAACGCGTCGCCGTTGATGACCTCCAGCTTGCCCGGATAGGCCGCCTGAATTTCGGCCAGCGCCGGCAGACAGCGCGCATCCTTTTCCACCGCCAGCACACGGCGCGCGCCCTCGGCCAGCAAGCCGCGCGTCAGCCCGCCGGGGCCGGGGCCGATCTCCAGCACATCGCAGCCGGACAGATCGCCTGCCTGCCGGGCAATCTTGGCGGTCAGGTTCAGATCGAGCAGAAAGTTCTGGCCCAGCTGTTTCTTTGCCACCAGTTCATGCGCGCGGATCACCTCGCGCAGCGGCGGCAGGCCGTCGATTGTCGCCATGGCGGGTTCCTTCCCCTCGTCAGCCTGCGCGCCGGGCCAGCGCCATCTGTTGCGCCACCCGCAGCGCCGCGATCAGGCTGCCGGGTTCGGCCAGACCCTTGCCCGCGATGTCGAGCGCCGTGCCATGATCGGGCGAGGTGCGCACGAAGGGCAGGCCCAGCGTCACATTCACCCCGCCGTCAAAGTCGATGGTCTTGATCGGGATCAGCGCCTGATCGTGATACATGCAGATCGCCACGTCATAGCCCGCCCGCGCGCGCGGATGGAACATGGTATCGGCGGGCAGCGGGCCGCGAATGGCCATGCCCTCGGCCGCGAGTTTGGCGATGACCGGGGCGATGACGCGCCCGTCTTCCTGCCCCATGGCCCCGCCTTCGCCGGCATGGGGGTTCAGCCCCGACACCGCGATGCGCGGCGCCACTAGCCCGAAATCGCGGCGCAGGCCCGCTTCGGTGATGCGGATCACCCGCTCCAGCCCCTCGGCGGTCAACTGGCGCGGCACATCGGCCAGCGGGATATGGATCGTCGCCGGCACCACCCGCAATTCCGGGCTGGCCAGCATCATCACCACATGTTCGACCCGCGCGAGATAGGCCAGAAACTCGGTATGGCCGGGATGCACGAAGCCCGCGCCATCCTTCAGCGCCTTCTTGTGCAGGGGGGCGGTGCAGATGGCCGAGGCCTCGCCCTTCATCACCAGATCGACGGCGCGGGCGATCACCTCGATCACGCCGCGCGCATTGGCATAGGTGATCTTGCCGGGCGTTGCGGGGGCGGCAAAGGGATGGGGCAGCACCGGCAGGGTGCCGGCGGGCACGCTCAGCGCCTCGGCCGGACGGGCGATCTGCTGCCAGGGCGTGCCGGCGGGCAGGTGGCGCGGGTCGCCCATCCAGAAGAAGGGCAGGCCGTCGCCCAGACGGGCGCGCGCCTTGACGGCCAGTTCGGGGCCGATCCCGGCGGGTTCGCCGCAGGTCAGCGCGATCGGGGCAAGCGGCGCCATGGTCACGGCTCGCGGATGATGGCTTCGGCCTTGAGCTTGGCGAGATACTGGTTGGCCATGCGTTCGATCTTGGCATTGATCAGCCGGGTGCGCACGGCCTCGCGGTCGATGACTGGGGGCGCGGCGGGGGCCTCGCCCTCGGCCGGGGCGGCGGCTTCGGCGGGCGGCGGGGCCGGGCGGCGGGCGCAGAGCATCAGCAATTCCTGCCCGCCCGCGCGCAGCACCGTTTCACCGGGATCGAGCCGCGCAAGCTCAAGCCCGATATCCTGCGCGACGGCGCCCATGGTCTGCGTGGTGATCGACAGCTGTTCGGGCGGCAGGCCGGGGGCCAGACCGTAGAGATCCTTGCAGGTCTGCACCTGCGCGCGCACCTTGGCCATCAGCGCCGATCCGGCGGCATCGGCGGGCAGGCGCAGCCGGGCATATTCCACCTCGACCGGGGCGGCATCCTCGGCGCGTCCCTCGGTGATGCTGCGCAGCTGGAACAGCGCGACGCCCCCCGGAATCGGCACCGGCGCCGAAACCTGACCCGGCGCCAGCGGCAGCACCACGGCCGAAATCTGCGGCGGCAGATTGGTCATCGGCATGGGATCGAGCCGCCCGCCCCGCCCGCGCGAGGCAGCGGCGGAATAGCGCGCGACGGCGGCGGAAAACGCGCCTTCGCCCCGCACCTCGCGGCTGAGCCGGCGCGCCAGATCCATCACCCGCGCCTCCTCGCCCGGGGGGGCGGGGATGATCAGCTCCGACACCGCGACGGTCAGCGCCGTCTTGCGGGTCTCGGCCTCCAGCGCGCGATCGACATCTTCCTCCGAGACCTTGGCATAGGCGGTGAACTTGCCGCGCGCGATCTCGCGCCAGACCAGACCGGCCGCCACGAAATCGCGAAAGGTCTCGGCCTCGACACCGGCCTGGCCAAGCGCCTTGATGAAGTCATCGGCGCTCAGATTGGCGCGGCTGGCGAATTCTTCCATGCCCTTGCGCAGATCGGCCTCCTTGAGGGCGATCTTGAACTTCTTGGCCTCCATCATGCGCAGCCGGTCCTCGACCAGCCCGTCCAGCGCGACCTTTTCCAGATCGCCCGGCGCGCGCAGCAATTGCAGGAACAGAAGGCGCTGCTGATATTCGAATTCGGTCACCGCGTAATCGTTGATCACCAGCCGCGGCGCGAACAGGTTCTGCTGCGCCTGCACCGGCAGCGGCGCGAAGCCGGGCAGCGACAGGGCCAGAACGCTTGCGGTCAACAGGGGCAGGAAACGGATCATCTTCACGCAGTCTCTCAGTTCAGGGATCGGGCTGCCGGGTCTCAGCCCCGGCAACTGCGGGTCGGGCCGGGTTTGGCCGCACCGCCGAAACCCAGAAGATCGACCGAAAGCCCGACATTCGTCGTCGGCTTCACACTAGTCGAGGTCGTGAAGCGGCGCGAGAGGGAAAGATCGACCTTCAGGCATTCGTTGCGGAATTCCAGCCCGAAATCGGCGCGGTTCATCCGCTCCGCCTCCAGATCATAGCGGCCCGAGACGCGGCCCGTCCAGTTGCGGCCCAGATCGCGGCGCCCGTCGAAATAGATCTCCTGCGTGTCGCGCAGGCGGTTCTCGGCGCTGTCGGCCTGCACCCAGACGTATGACGCGGCAAGGCCGTAAGCCTCGCGGTCGATGGCCAACTGCATCTCGGCCTTGGTCAGGGCGAACTGGTCGTCGATCAGCATCCGCCCGGTGGCGCTGATGCCCTGCGGCCAGATCACCCGCCCGGTGGCCAGCCAGTCCGACGCGGTGCCGTCCAGCCCCGAGGCGGCGGTGAACTGGCCGTTATCGGCGCTCCGGATCACCCGGCCGATGGCAAAGGCGGTCTGCCAGCCGGTCGGGTCGAACCGCGTCCAGCTGACCCCGAGATTGAGCCGCGTGCCTTCCTCGCGCGCGTCGCTGCCGGAAAACCGGCCCAGCGAGAACAGGTTGCCCTCGTCGAATTCCACCAGCGCGCTGTCCTCGTTGGGGATATCGGCGGTGTCATTGGTGGCGGTCACCAGTTGCAGCACGGGTTCGATCACATGGCTGACACCCGCGCCGCTGCTGCCCACCCAGGGCCAGCGCAATTCCGCCGCGGCCGCGCCATGCAGGCGGGTGATCGTGCCCTCATATTGCGCGTCCTGCCGGATGGAATAGATATCGGCGGACCCCTCGCTCAGCAGCGAACCGACCAGACCCGGCCCGAAAATCCAGCTCCGCCGCCAGTCGAGCCGCAGCGAGATGCGCGACAGGTCGCGTCCGTCGGCGATGCTGTCGGGGTCGATCCCGCTGTCGAAGCGGCTGTCGGAACTGCGGTAATGGCTGTGGGTCTGGAACCGCATCCCCGCCTCGCCGCCCAGGGGGCCGCCCGAGAATCGCCGGTGCCAGGTGAAATCCGACACCAGCGTTGGTAGGGTCGCGTTGCTTTCCAGCGCGCCGCCGATATCGCGGATCGAGCGGAAATTGATCAGCCGCCCCGAGATATATTCATTGCGCCGCGTGCGGCTGGATTCGAGGCGGCTTTCGATCCGGTCGGTATCGGAAATGCCGTAATCCAGCAGATAGGCCGGGTCACGCACTGCAAGGCCCGAAAAGCTCAGCTGGAACCCGGCCGGCAGCGCGAAATCGCCGCGCGCTTGCAGATAGCCGCGCTCCTGCCCGGGCAGGATGCGGTCACGCGACAGGGCGCCGGTCAGTTCGACCGTGCCGGTGCGAAAGGCCTGGCGATAGCGCAGTTCCAGCGTCCGCCCGGCGCGGGTGCTGAAATAGGGCGTGACCGTCAGGTCGCGGCTGGGGCCGAGCGCGATGAAATAGGGCAGCTTCAGCCCGGTGCCGAGGTCGGAGGTCGTGCGCAGCCGCGCGGGCAGAAAGCCGGTCGCGCGGTCCAGCGTCGGGTCGGGCATGCGCAGGCGCGGGATATAGGCCACCGGCACGCCGCCAAAGCGCAGCTGCGCGCCATCGAACCAGATCTGGCGCTCCAGCTGGTCATGCACCACCCGGCGGGCGCGGATCTCCCAAAGCGGGGTCGGCGCGATGGTGCAGACCTGGCAGGACGAGGCCACGGTATCGGTCAGTTGCGTATAGCGGCCCTGGCTGCGGAACATCTGCCGCGCAGCGATCTGCATCTGTCGATCCAGCACGAAACGGGCCGAGGTCAGCAGCCCTTCGGACAGGTCGGCCGACAGTTCCGCCGCATCGGCGGTGATCAGGTTGCCCTGGCCGTCGGTGACGGTGATCGGCCCCTTGATCGACAGATGGTCGCGCGCGCGGTCATAGCTGACCGAGGCCGCGCGCAGGATCTGCCCGCGATAGCGCACCTCGACCCCGCCCGAGGCGACCAGCAGCTGATCGCCTGTGATCGCCACCGCATCGGCCTGAAGCGAGGCCATTTCCTGCGCATGGAGCGGCAGGGGCGCGGCCAGCGGCAGCGTGGTCAATAACAGCGTGGCGGCAAGGCGGCGCAGGAACATCAGCCGTCCTCCAGATGCAACAACAGACCCAGGGCGAACAGCGCGGCCGCCAGCGGCGGCGCCCAGGCGGCGACCAGAACCGGCACCTGGCCATTCTGGCCCAGCACTTGCGCGAAATTGCGCAGAAAGAAAATGGCAAATCCCCCCAGCAACGAGAACAGCACCAGAAGCCCGGTGCCGCCGGCGCGGGCATGGCGCATGGTGAAGCCGGCCGCGATCAGGACCATTGCGCTCATCAGCAGGGGCAGGGCAAGCTGCATCTGCAACCAGACCTGATGGTTGCGCGCCGAAAAGCCCGCCCGTTCCAGCCCGCGGATATAGGCCGGCAATTCCCAGACCGGAATCGCCGAGGGGCTGCCGAAACTGTCGCGGATCGCATCGGCGGTCAGGTCCGAGGCCAGACGCCCGTCGCCTTCGGCCTGCGCGCCGCGTTCGGGGTTCAGCCCGTCCAGCGGCCAGCGCTTCGCCCCGGTCAGCACCCAGGCGCCGGGATCGAGCCGCGCGCTTTCCGCCTCGATCCGCTCGCGGGGCAGGCCGGCATCGTCAAAGGTCAGGAAGGTCGCGTCGAACAGTTCCGTTCCGTCCAGATTGGCGCGGGCGGCATGGATCACCGTCTGCATCCCGTCGCCGCCCTGGCGCAGCCACAACCCTTCCTCGGAAACCGAAAGCACCCGTTCGGCGCCGCGGGCATAGCCGGCATAGCGCGCCTCATAGGCCTTGGAGGTGGCCGCGACCAGCGGGTTCAGCACCGCCACCGCCGCCACGCCGATCATCAGCGAAACCGCCAGCGGCGCCATCACGAAGCGCAGCCCCGACCGCCCCGCCGCCCGCACGACGACAAGTTCCGACGACCGCGCAAGGCCCAGGAACATCGCGATGGCGGCCAGGATCATGATCAGCGGCAGGATGTTATAAAGGCTTTCAGGCACGTTCAGCGCCGAGAGTTCGGCCGCCTGCACCAGCCCCACGCCCTTGCCCGACAGCCGGCGCAACTGGTCCAGCATGTCGATCAGCATCAGGATGCCGAAGAACACCGCGAAGACCCGTAGGAACATCCAGAAGAACCGCCGCGCGACATAAAAGCTCAGGATCATGCGGCAGCCTCCGCGCGGCGGCGCAGGCGCCGGGGGCGCTGCGACAGCCACAGCATGAAACCCGCGATGCCAAAGCCCGAGAGCGGCGCCAGATAGACCAGCGGCCAGGCCCGGTCATCGCGCAGCGCCGCCCCCGAGGCCCAGGTATGCACGGTCTGCATCACGATCAGCAGCAGCACCGCCAGCCCGATCTGCCGCCACAGCCCAAAGCGCGAGAACCCGCCCAGCAGCAACGCCGAAAAGCCCACAAGCGCCGCGGCGGTGGCCAGAAAGGGCATGGCAAAGCGCAGATGCGCCTCGGCCAGAAAGGCCGCGCGGCTCTTGCCGGTTTCGGTCAGCATCGCGGGATCGGCGGCCAGCAGCGCGCGGGTGGACAATTCGTCGATCGTGCGGCCGGGCAGGTTGCCCTTGTCAACCAGCAGCGCGAGGTCATAGGTGAAATCCTCGAACCGCGTCACCGACAGGCGCCGGCTTTGGCCCAGATCCTGCACCATGCCGTCGAACATGATCAGCTTCGGCCCGGTCTCGCCCCGCACCAGCAGCGCGCGGCTGGCGGTATAGATGCGCCGCGCCTCGGGCTTGCGGTCATCGGCCAGGAACACATCCTGCAATTCGCCCCGGTCGGTGATGCGGCTGATATACAGTGTAACCCCCTCGGTCGGATGCATGAACTCGCCATCCGACAGATAGCGCGAGGTCACGTTCTCCGAGATCTCGGCCGATCGGGCCGCCAGCATCGCGCGGCTGGCCGGCACCAGCACATGCATGAGGATCGCCATCATCAAGGCGACGCAAAGCCCGAAATAAAGAACGGGCCGCGCCAGACGGAACCCGGAAAAGCCGGTGGCCTGCATCACCACCAGTTCGCTGTCGCCCATCAGCCGGTTCACCGCATAGACCGTGGCCGCAAAGGCCGAGATCGGCAGCACCAGCCGGATCACATTGGGCAGCGTCAGCAGCGAGAATTCCAGAAAAACCAGCGCCGTCTGACCGTCGCCGATCAGTTCGTCGAACAGGCCGACCGCCCGGTTGACCCAGTAGATCGCCACCAGCACCAGCGAGAAGAACCCGAACAGCGCCAGCAGTTGCGACAGCAGATATCTGTCGAATCGCGCCACCCCGTTCCGTCCCCTTGCCTGCCTCGTGTTTCGTTGCGCGGGACGCTATCCGAATTCCCCGGCGGGGAAAACTGCTATCTGGTCAAGCCGGGGCCGGGCGGATAGCCTCACCGCGAAAGCCCGCCCGTGAATGGCGCGGGCAGGCCCAAGACAGATCGAGGTTCCCCATGTCGCATCCCGTCCCGCTCCAGTTTCAGCCCGTCAATCTCGAGGGGCTGGCCGAGCTTGCCGGCCGCATCGTTCTGGTCGTCGATGAGAACGGCAAGACCGGCGCGGCGGGGCGGCGGCTGGACAAGCTGACCCGGGGCGCAGTGGCGCGCTATCTGGCCTCGGGCGATTTTGCCGCGCTGAAATCGGGCGAAAGCGCCGATCTGGCCTGGCCCGCCGGTCTTGCGGCCGAGGCGGTGCAGGTGGTCAAGCTGGATCGCAAGGCCGAGGCGACCGCGGCGCGTGCCGCCGGCGGCACCATCGGGCGCGCGCTGTCCAAGGCCGGCACGCTGGTTCTGGCCGAGGGGGTAAAACTGGCGGCCGATCTGTCCTTCGGGCTGGCGTTGCGGGCCTATGATTTCAGCGCCCACAAGACCGCCGAGGCCAAGCGCCCCGGCCCGGTCACCCTGATGGTGGCCGACCCGGAAAAGACCGCCGCCGAGGCCGCGCCGCTGGCCGCGCTGGCCGAGGGGGTGTTCTTCACCCGCGACCTGACCAACGAACCCGCGAATATCCTGACCACCTATGATTTCGCCGCCCGTCTGGCCGCGATGCAGGAACTGGGGCTGGAGGTCGAGATCCTTGAGGAAGAAGACCTCACCAGGCTGGGCATGGGCGCGCTTCTGGGCGTGGGGCAGGGGTCGGAAAGCCCCTCCAAGGTCGTGGTCATGCAGTGGAAGGGCGGCGCCGAGGGCGAAGCGCCGCTGGCGCTGATCGGCAAGGGCGTGGTCTTCGACACCGGCGGCATCTCCATCAAGCCCGCCGCCGGGATGGAGGAAATGACCATGGACATGGGCGGCGCCGGCGTGGTGGCCGGCGTGATGCGCACGCTGGCCCTGCGCAAGGCCAGGGCCAATGTCGTGGGTCTGGTCGGTCTGGTCGAGAACATGCCCTCGGGCCGCGCGCAGCGCCCGGGCGATGTGGTGCGTTCGATGAAGGGCGACACGATCGAGGTGATCAATACCGATGCCGAAGGCCGGCTCGTGCTGGCCGATGTGCTGTGGTATGCGCAAGAACGCTTTGCCCCCTGCGGCATGGTCGATCTGGCCACGCTGACCGGCGCGATCATCATCGCGCTTGGCCATGAAAATACAGGCGTTTTCTCCAATGACGATGCGTTCTGCGACCAGTTCCTGCGCGCCGCCCGGGCCGAGGGCGAGGGTGCCTGGCGCCTGCCGATGGGCCCGGCCTATGACGCGAAGCTGAAATCCCGCATCGCCGACATGATGAATGTGGGCGGGCGCGATGGCGGGGCGATCACCGCGGCGCAGTTCCTGCAACGTTTCGTCAAGGATGACATGCCCTGGATCCATCTCGATATCGCGGGCACGGCGTTGCTGAAATCCGACACCCCGCTCGCGCCCAAGGGCGCGACGGGCTGGGGCGTCATGGCGCTGAACCGCATGATCCGCGACCGGTTCGAGCGCTGACGCGCCGCCGATGCCGGTCCTGTTCTACCACATCACCCAGAGCAGCGTGCAGGACACTGCGCGCGCGCTTCTGGAACGCGCCTTGCAGGCGGGCTGGCGGGTGATGCTGCGCGGCACCGACCCCGATGCGCTGGACCGGCTGGATCAGTGGCTCTGGCTGCATCCCGAGGACGGCTTTTTGCCGCACGGGCTGGCAGGTGGGCCGCAGGATGCCGATCAGCCGGTCCTGCTGGGGCAGGGCGCCATCGCCAATGGCGCGCGGGCGCTGATGCTGGTCGATGGCGCGGATCCCCTGCCGGGCGAGGCCGCGGGGCTGGAACGGGTCTGGGTGCTGTTCGACGGGCAGGACGAAGGCGCGGTGAACCGCGCGCGCGGGCTGTGGAAGGCCGTGGTGGCCGAAGGTCAGGCGGCGCAATACTGGTCAGAGGAGGGCGGCCGCTGGGCCAAGAAGGCCGAAAGCGGCGCCCCGGCGGGCTGAGCCCTTATGTTGCCGCGCAGCCCTTCGGGACGAAAACTGCGCCGCAATGCTGACACTGCTGCGGTTTGATCCGCCCGTGACAGCCAAGCAAACCGTGAGGCGCCCGCAAGACCGTTCGCCTGTCGCCTCCCGGTCAGTTCCGGCGCGTCAGCCGCATCTGGTTGCCGTCGATCTCCATCCGGTAGAGATGCAGATAATCCATCCCCAGCAACGACCCGCGCATCTCGCCCTGGGTGACATAGGCGGGCAGATCGGCGTCGCTCCAGTCCCCCAGCCGCACATCGCGCAGCCAGACCCGCGCGGTGCGCACCGCGCCATTCGCGGTCTGCGCCTCGCCCAGAAAGGCCAGCCCCTCGGTCTCGATCCCCAGCCGGGCGGCATCGTCCTGCCCGATCACCACGCCCGAAGCGCCGGTATCCACCACGAATTCAACCGGCTGCCCGTCGATGGTCAGCGTCAGGTAGAAATGCCCGTCCCGCGCGCGTTCGGTCACCAGGCTGGCGCCTTCGGTCTGCTGCACGGGGGCGAAACGCGGGCGGATGTCGTTCCACAGGCCAAGCGCCGCCAGCCCGCCCACGAAGATCAGCCCCCAGGCCAGGGCCGAGCGCAGCGCAAAGCCAAGCCGACCGCGATATTCCACCAACGCCCAGCCGCCCAGCACCACAAGGATGACCAGCAGATAGGTCGCGCGGGCGAAATTGTCGCCCTCCATCATCCGATCAGCCCGGTGCCGCGCACCCCGTCGATCACGAATTGCACCGAAAGTGCCGCCAGCAACATGCCCAGCAACCGGGTGATGACGATGGTGCCGGTGCGCCCCAGCAACCGCTCCAGCGGCGGGGCGGCCAGCAGGAAGGCATAGGTCGAGCCCATGACCGCCAGCATGACCCCGATCGCCGCCGCCATGCCGGTGACGCCGCCGCCCGCCTGGCTGACCAGCAGGATCATCGTCGCAATCGCCCCCGACCCCGCGATCAGCGGCGTCGCCAGCGGAAAGACCGAAGGGTCGTGATCGGGTTCGGCATGTTGCCCCTCGCGCCGCTGGGTGCGGCGTTCAAACAGCATGTCGAGCGCGGTCAGAAACAGCAGGATCCCGCCCGCGATGCGAAAGGCCGGCATGGTGATGCCGATGAAGCCCAGCAATGCCTCGCCCGCGATGGCAAAGGCCGCCAGGATCGCCACCGCGATCAGGCAGGCGCGGGTGGCCAGCGCGCGCCGCCGCTCCACGCTCATGCCGCGCGTGAGCGCGATGAAAAGCGGCACGAGGCCCGGCGGGTCGATCACCACAAAGAGCGTGGCTGTCGCGGTGATGAGAAAGGCGCTGTCGATCATGCGCCCATCGTGGCGCGGATCGGCGCAGCGCGCAATGGGGCGCCGCCCGACCTCATGCCGACGATACATGTCATGCTCTTTTCAACATCGCCGGGCCATGCTAGAGCGCGCCCACAAAATAAGCGCAGGCCGCAAAACCCCGCGCCAGAACCGAACGGAGAGCCCTCATGGCCATTGAACGCACCCTGTCGATCGTCAAGCCCGACGCCACCAAGCGCAACCTGACCGGCAAGATCGTCGCGAAATTCGAGGAAGCCGGCCTGCGCGTCGTCGCCTCCAAGCGCATCCACCTGTCGCCCGCGCAAGCCGGCCAGTTCTATGCCGAACATGCCGAGCGCCCCTTCTATGGCGAACTGTGCAGCTTCATGGCGTCCGAGCCGGTCGTGGTGCAGGTGCTGGAAGGCGAAGGCGCCATCGCGAAGAACCGCGAAGTGATGGGCGCGACCGATCCGGCCCAGGCCGCCGAAGGCACCATCCGCAAGGAATTCGCCCTGTCGAAAGGCGAGAACTCGGTCCATGGTTCGGACAGCGAGACCTCGGCCGCGCGCGAGATCGCGTTCTTCTTCTCGGGTCTGGAACTGGTGGGCTGATTTCAGCCACGGGTCGCAAGATCAGAGGGGCCGTCCCGCGGGGGCGGCCCTTTTCATTTCGGCCGCACGCCGATCACGTTCAGCGCGGTTTCCAGATCGCGCGGCAGGCCCGAAGGCGCCGCCTGCACCGCCACCCGCGCCTTCAGCGCGTCAAAGCGCAGGCGCAGGGCCTTTTTCTCGTCGCCCTTGCAATCGTTCCAGGGCCGGCCCTGCAACCCCATCACCAGCACATAATAGCCGATGAAATGCGGCGGCGTGCCGCTTTGCATCAGCGCCAGATAGGCCGCATCGGCGCCCATGGCGCGGATCGCATCGGCCGAATGGATACCGGCGCGGGCAAAGGCCGCCTCCGATGCGGGGCCGAGATTGGGGATCGAGGAAACCGGATCGGGCATCGGGGTCACACGGCAGGGACAGGGGCGAAACGGAACGGGGCCAGCCTGATCGGCTGGCCCCGCTTTGGTCAAGACCCGTCTGGTCTTCGGGATGCGACGATCAGATCGACGCCCAGTCCCGAAAGATCGGCTGGCTGCCCTGCTGCTGTTGCTGCGGGGCGGGGCTTTCACCGCCACCCTGTTGTTGCTGGGCGGGTTGCGGTTGTTGCGATTGGGCCATCTTCTTGCTCCGAATACACTGGCTCATGACACGTTACGGGCGGCCGAACTTGCTAACCGCCAACCGACAGCCTGCAAGGGCAATCCGGCCGTGGAATGGCAAGCGCGTGACGCTTTCGCCGCCAATTATGTCGCGCCTATGGGCGGAGCAAGCGATATTCAGGCGCAATCCGGCGAAATCGCAAAAATTTGAGGCAGTTTGTGAAAACTGCCACAGGGATGCGGACTTCCCGGATCAGCGCGTCAGGCTGGCCGGAAAGCCGATCTCGGCCAGCGTGCGGATCAGCGTCTCGGGCGGCACGGTGCCGTCGATCTCGGCGGTGCGGGCCTCGGCGTCGAAACGGATCGCGCTCACCCCCGGCAGGGGCGCAAGCGCCGACTGGATCGAGGCGCGGCAATGGCCGCAGCTCATGTCGGGAATGGCAAGGGTGGTGGTCATGGCGGCTCTCCTCGGCGGTGATGGCGGTATTTGGGGGACATATGGGGCTTCCAGCAGGGGGAAGGTCAAGCCCCCGGGCCATGCGGCCCCGCGCATCGCGAAAATGTGTGAGACGGGGCTTGACCTTCCAGTCACGGGAAGCCCCATATCCTGCCCAGAACCAACCGACCACGCCCGAGAGACCGGAGACCGCCATGACCCAGACCCTGCGCCTGAAACTCGACGGGATGACCTGCGCCTCTTGCGTGGCGCGGGCCGAAAGGGTGCTGACCGCGCAGCCCGGCGTCGCGGCGGCCCGGGTCAATCTGGCCGATGAAAGCGCCGAAGTGCGCTTTGACAGCCCCGCCACGCCCGAGACGATGACGGCGGCCCTGGCCAGGGCGGGCTATCCGGCGCGGCAGGTGACAGTGCAATTGGCGGTGGAGGGGATGACCTGCGCCTCATGCACCGGGCGGGTGGAGCGGGTCTTGGCCGCCCAGCCCGGCGTGCTGGAGGCGCGGGCCAATCTGGCCGCCCGCCGCGCCACGATCACCATGTGGGAAGGCGCCGCCAGCCCCGAGGCGCTGGCCGCGCAGGTCACCAAGGCGGGCTTTGCCGCGACGCCGCTGACCAGCGCCGACCCCGATGCGCGCAGCCGCGAAATGGCCGCGCTGCGCCGCGATCTCTGGCTGGCGGCGCTGCTGACGGCGCCGGTATTCGTCACCGAGATGGGCGGGCATCTCATCCCGGCCTTTCATCACTGGCTGATGGGGCTGGTGCCGCAGCTCTGGCTCTGGGTCGGGCAATTCGTGCTGGCAACCGTTGTGCTGGCCTTGCCGGGGCGGCGCTTCTTTCGCAAGGGCTTGCCCGCGCTGATGCGCGGGGCGCCCGACATGAACAGCCTTGTCGCGGTCGGCACCCTGGCGGCCTGGTCCTATTCCACGGTCGCGACCTTTGCGGCGCAGGTCCTGCCCGCCGCCGCCCGCGCGGTGTATTTCGAGGCCGCGGCGGTGATCGTGGTGCTGATCCTGGCTGGCCGGCTGATGGAGGCGCGGGCGCGGGGCCGGGCCGGGGCGGCGATTGCCGGGCTGGTGGGCCTGCGCCCGGATACCGCGCTGCTTTCGGTGCCCGAGGGCTGGCAGGAGTTGCCGGTCGCCACCATCCGCCCCGGCGCGCGGCTGATGATCCGCCCCGGCGCGCGGGTGCCGCTGGATGGCGTGGTGGAGGAGGGGCGCTCGGCCGTGGACGAGGCCATGCTGACCGGCGAGGCGCTGCCGGTGGCCAAGGCGCCGGGCGACCGGCTGACCGGCGGCACGGTGAACGGCACCGGCGCGCTGGTGATGCAGGTGACCGAGGTCGGCGGCGATACCGTCCTGTCGCGCATCATTGCCATGGTGGAGGAGGCGCAATCGGCCAAGCTGCCGGTGCAGGCGCTGGTCGATCGCATCACGCTGTGGTTCGTGCCGGCGGTGATGGGGCTGGCGGTGCTGACCGTGCTGATCTGGCTGATCTTCGGTCCGGGTCTGGCCGAGGCGCTGGTCGCCGGCGTCTCGGTCCTGATCATCGCCTGCCCCTGCGCCATGGGGCTGGCCACGCCTGTCTCCATCATGGTGGGCACGGGGCGGGCCGCCGAACTGGGAGTGCTGTTCCGGCGGGGCGAGGCGCTGCAAACCCTGTCCAAGGTGCGCCGCGTGGCCTTTGACAAGACCGGCACCCTGACCGAGGGCAAGCCGGTGCTGACCGACCTCAAACCCGCCTCGCCGCATCTGCTGCGGCTGGCGGCGGCGGTCGAGGGGGCCTCGGAACATCCGCTGGCCCGCGCGGTCGTGCAGGCCGCCGAGGCGCAGGGCCTGCAAATCCCGCCGGCGCAGGATTTCGCGGCCACCCCCGGCCATGGCGCCGAGGCGATGGTCGAAGGCCAGCGCGTGACCCTGGGCGCCGCGCGGATGTTTCCGCGGGGTCTTGGCCCCTGGCAGGTCGAGGGCGAGGGCTTTGCCGTGCAGGGCAAGACGCCGATCTATCTGGCGGTCGAGGGCAAGCCCATGGGCGTGCTGGCGGTGGCCGACCGGGTCAAACCCGGCGCGGCGCCCGCGATTGCCGCGCTGCGCGAGATGGGGGTGGAAAGCGCGATGATCACCGGCGATGCGCAGCGCGTGGCGCTTGCCGTCGCCGGCGAGATCGGCATCGCCGAGGTCCGGGCCGAGGTGCTGCCCGGCGGCAAGGTCGCCGCCATCGAAAGTCTGCGCCCCGGCGTGGCCTTCGTGGGCGATGGCATCAACGACGCCCCCGCGCTGGCGGCGGCGGATGTGGGCCTTGCCATCGGGCACGGCACCGATGTCGCCATCGAGGCGGCCGAGGTGGTGCTGATGTCGGGCGACCCGCGCGGCGCGGCCACGGCGATTTCGGTCAGCCGGGCGGTGATGCGCAACATCCGCCAGAACCTCGTCTGGGCCTTTGGCTATAATGTCGCGCTGATCCCGGTGGCGGCGGGGGCGCTGGTGCCCTTTGGCGGGCCGCAACTGTCGCCCATGCTGGCGGCGGGGGCGATGGCGCTGTCTTCGGTCTTTGTGCTGACCAACGCGCTGCGTCTGCGGCGGCTCAGGTCGGTCGAAGGGGGTGCTGCATGAACATCAAGGAGGTCGCCGCCCGGGCCGGCCTGCCCGCAAAAACCATCCGCTATTACGAGGAGATCGGCCTGATCCGCCCGGCGCGGTCGGAAAACGGCTATCGCAGCTTCGGCGCGGCCGACCTGCACAAGCTGGCCTTCATCGGCCGGGCGCGCGGGCTGGGTTTCACCATCGAAGACTGCCGGGCGCTGCTCGCGCTCTATGAGGATCGCGAAAGGGCCAGCGCCGATGTCAAGGCGCTGGCCGGCGCGCATCTGACGCGGATCGAGGCCAAGATCGCGGAATTGCAGGCGATGAAGCGGACGCTGGCGGGGCTTGTCGCGGCCTGCGCCGGCGATGACCGGCCCGATTGCCCCATCCTCTCCGGCCTGTCGGAAAGCGGCTGCGACTGACCTCTGGTCATCCCCGGCGCGACGTGTCAGGGTCGCGTCAGATCAAGGGGAAGCAAAGATGCAGCCGGTCTTCGACGGTCACAACGACATTCTGCTACGCCTGCAAATGGCGCCCAAAAAGCGCGAGGCGATCTGGCTGACGGGTGAGGGCAGGGGCCATCTCGACCTGCCGCGCATGAAGGCAGGTGGCTTTGCCGGCGGCATGTTCGCGATCTATATCCCCTCGCCTCCGGCGCCCGGCGCGCCGGATTACGACGCGCTGATGGACAACCCGCCCTATGAGGTGGAACTGCCCGCGATGATCCCGCTTGAGGTGGCGCAGCCGATTGCCCTGTCGATGGCCGGGCATCTGATGTGGATGGAACGCGCCTCGCAAGGGGCGTTCCGGCTCTGCCGCAGCGTGGCCGAGATCGAGGCCGCCCGGGCGGCGGGCGCCATCGCCGGGGTGATGCATCTGGAAGGCGCCGAACCGATCGACGCCGGGCTGGACGCGCTGCACGCCTTTCATGCCATGGGGCTGCGCTCGCTGGGGCCGGTCTGGTCGCGACCGACGATCTTTGGCCATGGCGTGCCCTTCCGCTTTCCCGGCACGCCCGATACCGGCGCCGGGCTGACCGAGGCGGGCAAGCGGCTGGTGCGGGAATGCAACGCGCTGAAGATCGTGGTCGATCTGAGCCACCTGAACGAGGCGGGGTTCAACGATGTCGCCGCGATCTCTGATGCGCCGCTGGTCGCCACCCATTCCAATGCCCATGCCATCACCCCCTCGACCCGCAACCTGACCGACCGGCAACTGGCGATGATCCGTGACAGTGGCGGCATGGTCGGGGTGAATTTCGCCACCGTCTTCCTGCGCCCCGACGGCCGCCGCTCTGCCGCGATGGGGTGGGAGGCCGTGCTGCGCCATTTCGACCATCTGATCACCCATCTGGGCGAGGATCATGTCGGCTTCGGCTCGGATTTCGACGGGGCCGAGATCCCGGAAGGCATCGCCGATGTCCGCGGCCTGCCCAATCTGATCGCCGCCCTGCGCGCCCATGGCTATGATGCGGCGCTGATCGAAAAACTGGCCTGGGGCAACTGGAAGAAGGTCTTGCGCCGAAGCTGGGGCGCCTGATGGCAGCGGGCGCAGGGGGGCTGTCTGCCCCCCACGGCCCTTCGGGCCTCCCCCCGAGGATATTTTTGAACAGATGAAAAGTAGGACGCACGCCTTGCCCTTCATCTGTTCCCAAATATCCTCAGGGGGTGAATGGCCGAAAGGCCAGAGGGGGCGCGAGCGCCCCCTGACCCCGCCGGGCGCTCGCGGTCAGGCGACTTTCAGCAGGGTTGCAAGTTCGGTATTGCCCTCGACCATGTCTTGCAACGACAGCGCGTCGAGCCGGCCGTAAAACGCCTCGACCGCATCGGCCAGCGCGCATTTCAGCCGGCAACAGCCCGCCAGCGGGCAGGCATTGGCGCCTTCGGAAAAGCATTCGGTGAAGGGAAGGCAGCTTTCAAAGGTGCGGAACACCTCGCCCAGGCGGATCTCCTGCGGGGCGCGGCGCAGCATCAGCCCGCCGGCGCGGCCGCGCAGCGTGGTCAGGAAGCCGCGCTGCGCCAGCAGGTGAATGACCTGCGCCAGATGGTTTTCCGAGGCGTTGCAGGCCTGGGCGATCTCGGCCTTGCGCACCACGCGGTCGGGGTTGACCGCACAGAACATCAGCGTGCGCATGGCAAGGTTGGTGCGGGTCGTCAGACGCATCGCATGCTCCGATAGGTATGGGTCCGGCACATCTTTGCTAGAATCGCATCGGGGCGGGCGCCTTGACTTGGATCATGCCGCCGCGGGAATGCCGGATTTTATCTGCGGGCGGTCTGGTGGGGCCGCTGCGGCTGGGTGGATGCGAATCGCGCAGGACGTGGCCAAAGCGCTTTGAAAATTTAGGCCGTTGATTTCAAACGCACATATTCTGGTGCATGGGGGGTCTGGTTGCGCTAACAATGACGGTGAAGTGCTGAAGCCTTCGGCATGCCCGTCCGGCGCCGCCGCAAAAACCGGCGTCGTCGCCCCTCGGTGCCTGTTTGCCTTGTCTGGCGGGCGCGGCTGGGGCCTGCTGTCCGGGGGCAACAAGATTGGAATGTGACGTGACTGACCTGACCGCTGCGGACCTCAAGGCCGATATCCTGCGCCATCTGACCTTCACGCTGGGCAAGGATGCCCCGCATGCCAGCCTCTATGACTGGCGCATGGCGCTGTCCTTTGCCATTCGCGACCGGATCGTCGATCCCTGGTTCGCCTCGACCCGCAAGACCTGGGAGAGCGGGCACAAGCGGGTCTATTACCTGTCGATGGAATTCCTGATCGGGCGGCTTCTGGAAGACGCCACGATCAACCTTGGCCTGCGCGACAAGGCTGAACAGGTCATGGCCGAACTGGGCCAGGATTTTCGCGCCATCGTCGAGGACGAGCCCGATGCCGCACTTGGCAATGGCGGGCTGGGCCGGCTGGCCGCCTGTTTCATGGAGAGCATGGCGACAGTGGGCTGCCCGGCCTATGGCTATGGCATCCGCTATGAACACGGGCTGTTCCGTCAAGGCTTTGACCAGGGTCGCCAGATCGAGATGCCGGAAGACTGGCTGACGCAGCGCCACCCCTGGGAATTCGAGCGCCCCGAGGCCGCCTATACCATCGCCTTCAAGGGTCATGTCGAAAAGCGCGACGGGCGCGATGTCTGGGTGCCGGGCGAGACGGTGCTGGCCGAGGCCTTTGACACGCCCGTCGTGGGATGGGAGGGCAGGTGGGCCAATACGCTGCGGCTTTGGGGGGCCAAGCCGACACGGCTTTTCGATCTTGATCGGTTCAACCGGGGCGATTACGCCGCCGCGGCCGAGCCCGAGACGCTGGCCCGCACGCTGAGCCGGGTGCTCTATCCCGACGACACCACCTATCAGGGCAAGGAATTGCGGCTGAAGCAGGAATATTTCCTGACCTCTGCCGCCTTGCAGGACATCCTGCGCCGCTTCAAGGCGGGGGGCCATGCGCTGCGCGATCTGCCCGATCATGTCGCGATCCAGATGAACGACACCCATCCCGCGATTGCCGGGCCGGAACTGATCCGGCTGCTGGTCGATGAAAACGGCATGGAATTCGCCGAGGCGATGGAGATCGCCCGCGCCTGTCTGGGCTATACCAACCACACCCTGCTGCCCGAGGCCCTGGAACGCTGGGCGACCTTCACCTTTGGCAATGTGCTGCCGCGTCATATGCAGATCATCGAGAAGATCGACGCCTGGCACCGCGAGACCTATCACCCGCCGCATTGGGTGGGCATCGTCAAGCACCACGAGGTGCGCATGGGCGAGCTGGCCTTCATCATGGCGCATAAGGTGAACGGCGTTTCGGCGCTGCATTCCGATCTGGTGAAGAAGAACCTGTTTCCCGAACTGGAGGGGCTGCATCCGCGCATTGTCAATGAAACCAATGGCGTGACACCGCGCCGCTGGCTCAAGATGTGCAACCGGCCGCTGTCGGGGCTGATCACCGACACGATCGGTGCGGGCTGGGAGGCCGATCTGGACCGGCTGAAAGAGCTGGAACCCCATGTGAAGAAAAAGACCTTCCTCAAGGCCTTTGACGGCGCCAAGCGCGCCAACAAGGTGGCGCTGGCGGGCTGGATCGCCGATCATTGCGGGGTGACGGTTTCGCCCGACGCGCTGTTTGATGTGCAGGTCAAGCGCATCCATGAATACAAGCGCCAACTGCTGAACATTCTGGAAACCATCGCGCGCTATCACGCGATCAAGGCCGATCCGCAGAAGGATTGGGTGCCGCGCGTCAAGATCTTTGGCGGCAAGGCGGCGCCGGGCTATGTGGTGGCCAAGGAAATCATCCATCTGATCAACGACGTGGCGACGGTGGTGAACAGCGACCCGGAGGTCGGCGACCGGCTGAAGGTGGTCTATCCGCCGAATTATAACGTGAGCCTGGCCGAGCGGCTGATCCCCGCCGCCGATCTTTCGGAGCAGATCTCCACTGCGGGGAAAGAGGCATCCGGCACCGGCAACATGAAGTTCATGATGAACGGCGCGCCCACCATCGGCACGCTGGACGGCGCCAATGTGGAGATCCTGCAAGAGGTGGGGGCCGAGAACTTTTTCCTGTTCGGGCTGACGGCGGAACAGGTGATCGAACGGCGCAAGAACCCCGATCACGCCCGCGACGCCATCCTGGCCAGCCAGCCCTTGCAGGATGTGTTGCAGATGATCGCCGAGGGCGCCTTCAGCCCCGGTGAACCCGGCCGCTATCACCAGCTGGTGCATCGGGTCTGGCATCACGACTATTTCCTGGTTGCCGCGGATTTCGACGCCTATCTGGCGGCGCAGGCCGAGGTGGACATCGCCTATGCCGACCGCGCGCGCTGGCTGAAAATGGCGGCGCTGAACACGGCGCGCTCCGGCTTCTTCTCGTCGGATCGCACGATCCGTGGTTATATGGCGGATATCTGGGGCCTCGAAAGCGCGCTGTAACGGCGCCGGCGGCCTGCCCGAGGAGGGGCGCGCCGCGACGACTGATCGTCGAAGGGAGAGAGCGATGGCAAAGGCGGGGGCAAAGTCGGGCAGCAAGGCCGGCAGCAAGGCGGCGGCGGCACCGGCCGGGCCGGCGGGCAAGGCCAATCCGCCGCTGATCGACCATGGCGCGGCGGAGGCGCTGCGCCAGGGCCGGCACGGCGATCCTTTTGGCGTGCTGGGGCCGCATGATCTGGCCGGGCAGACCGTGCTGCGGGTGATGCAGCCCGGCGCCGAGGCGGTCTGGGCGCTGTGCCCCGATCCGGTCGCGCTGACGCCCCTGGGGGACGGGCTGTTTGCCGGGCTTTTGCCCGCGCGCGCCGCCTATCGGCTGCGGGCGCAGGGCCATGGCGCGGAATGGGAATGGGAAGACCCCTATCGCTTTGGCCCGGTGCTGGGCGAGATGGACGAATATCTGCTGGGCGAGGGCACGCATCGCCGGCTCTGGCAGGTGCTGGGCGCGCATGTCCTGACCCATGAAGGCGCCGAGGGCGTGCATTTCGCCGTCTGGGCGCCGAATGCCGAACGTGTCTCCGTGGTGGGCGATTTCAACATCTGGGACGGCCGCCGCCACCCGATGCGCAAGCGCGGCAGCACCGGCATATGGGAGATTTTCATCCCCGGTCTGGGCGAAGGCACGACCTACAAATACGAAATTCGCGGCTCGGGCGGGCAGATCCTGCCGCTCAAGGCCGATCCGGTGGGTTTTGGCAGCGAACACGCGCCCAAGAATGCCTCGGTCGTGCGCACGATCCGCGGCGACTGGCGGGATGACGACTGGATGCAATCGCGGGCCGGGGCGCATCGCATCGACGCGCCGATCTCGGTCTATGAGGTGCATCTGGGGTCGTGGAGGCGCGCGCCGGGGGACCGGATGCTCAGCTATCTGGAACTGGCCGATCAGCTCGTGGATTACGCGGCCGGCATGGGCTTCACCCATCTGGAACTGCTGCCGGTTTCCGAATATCCGTTCGATGGCAGCTGGGGCTATCAGCCGGTCGGCCTGTTCGCCCCCACCATCCGCCACGGCACGCCCGAGGAATTTCGCGCCCTGATCGACGCGGCGCATCGCAAGGGGCTGGGCGTCATCCTCGACTGGGTGCCGGGCCATTTCCCGACCGATCCGCACGGGCTGGGCCAGTTCGACGGCACGGCGCTTTATGAACATGCCGACCCGCGCGAGGGGTTCCATCAGGACTGGAACACCCTGATCTACAATTACGGCCGGACCGAGGTGCAGAACTTTCTGGTCTCCAACGCCTTGTATTGGCTGGAAGAATATCATGTGGACGGGCTGCGGGTGGATGCCGTGGCCTCCATGCTCTATCGCGACTATTCGCGCGGCGAAGGCCAGTGGGTGCCCAACAAGGATGGCGGGCGCGAGAATTACGAAGCCATCGCCATGATGCGGCGCATGAATGCGACGGTCTATGGCGAGGTGCCGGGCGTGGTGACGGTGGCCGAGGAATCGACCGCCTTTCCCGGCGTGTCGCGCCCGGTGGATTGGGGCGGGCTGGGCTTTGGCTTCAAGTGGAACATGGGCTGGATGAACGACACGCTGAGCTACATGCAACGCGATCCTGTCTATCGGCAATACCATCACCACCAGATGACCTTCGGCCTGCATTACGCCTGGTCGGAAAACTATATCCTGCCGATCAGCCATGACGAGGTGGTGCATGGCAAGGGCAGCATGCTGGACAAGATGCCGGGCGAAGGCGAAGAAAAGTTCGCAAACCTGCGCGCCTATTACGGCTTCATGTGGGGCCATCCGGGCAAGAAGCTGCTGTTCATGGGCTGCGAATTCGCGCAGGGCCGCGAATGGAACTATCAGCAAAGCCTCGACTGGCACCTGACCGACCATCCGCAACATGCGGGCATGCAGCGCCTGGTGCGCGATCTGAACACGCTTTATCGCGCCACGCCCGCGCTGCATGTCAACGATACCCGCCCCGAGGGCTTTGAATGGCTGGAGGCCAATGACGCCCAGGGTTCCACCTATGCCTGGTTGCGGCGCGGGGGCGCCGAGGACGCTCCGGTCGCCGTGGTGGTGAACATGACGCCGGTGGAGCGGCGGCTGCGCCTGGGCCTGCCCGAGGCGGGGCAATGGGACGAAGTCTTGAACAGCGACGCCGCGATCTATGGCGGCGGCAATCGCGGCAATCTGGGCGGGGTGACGGCAGAGCCTGTGCCCTGGCACGGCCAGAGCCATTCGGCCGAGGTGACGCTGCCGCCGCTTTCGGCGCTGTTCCTGCAATATTCAAAGGGCTGATCCAGGGACCGGGGCACCCCCCGGAGGGAGGGACGTATGAAGGCAAGACCGAACCAGAGACTGTCGTCGCAGGCGATGGCCTTCGTGCTGGCGGGCGGGCGGGGCTCGCGGCTGAAGGAGCTGACCGACCGCCGCGCCAAGCCGGCCGTCTATTTCGGCGGCAAGACCCGGATCATCGACTTTGCGCTGTCGAACGCGCTGAATTCGGGCATCCGCAAGATGGCCATCGCCACGCAATACAAGGCGCATAGCCTGATCCGCCACATGCAGCGCGGCTGGAATTTCTTTCGCGCCGAGCGCAACGAATATCTCGATATCCTGCCCGCCTCGCAGCGGATGGACGAGGTGAACTGGTATCGCGGCACCGCCGATGCGGTGGCGCAGAACATCGACATCATCGACAGCTACAACATCAAGTATGTGGTGATCCTGGCCGGCGATCACATCTACAAGATGGATTACGAGGTGATGTTGCAGCAGCATGTGGAATCGGGCGCCGATGTGACCATCGGCTGCCTGACCGTGCCGCGGATGGAGGCGACTGCCTTTGGCGTGATGCATGTGGACAAGGACATGCGCATCACGGCTTTTCTCGAAAAGCCGAAAGACCCGCCCGGCATTCCGGGCGACCCGGAAAACGCGCTGGCCTCGATGGGGATCTATGTCTTTGACTGGGCCTTCCTGCGCGACCTGCTGCAGCGCGACATGCAGGATGACAATTCCAGCCACGATTTCGGCTTTGACCTGATCCCCGAGATCGTGAAGAACGGCAAGGCCGTGGCGCATCGTTTCTCCGACAGCTGCGTCACCAGCGGGCTGGAGGACGAGCCCTATTGGCGCGATGTCGGCACGATCGACGCCTTCTGGCAGGCCAATATCGACCTCACCGATTTCGTGCCGAAGCTTGATCTCTATGACAACAGCTGGCCGATCTGGACCTATGCCGAGATCGTGCCGCCGGCAAAGTTCATCCATGACGAGGATGGCCGGCGCGGGTCGGCGGTGTCGTCGCTGGTTTCGGGCGATTGCATCGTTTCGGGGTCGGAGGTGCGCAACAGCCTGTTGTTCACCGGCTGCCGCACCCACAGCTTTTCCAGTCTGGAATATGTGGTGGCGCTGCCGCAGGTGGTGGTCAACCGCAAGGCCGATCTGAAGAATTGCGTGATCGACCGCGGCGTCATCATCCCCGAGGGGCTGGTCATCGGGCAAGACCCCGAGGAAGATGCGAAATGGTTCCGCCGGTCGGAAAATGGCATCGTGCTGGTCACCAAGGATATGATAGACGGCTGGTCACGCGCGAAGCTCTGAGCGGCGCGCCGCGTCCCGGGGGGGGGGCTGCCTGCCCCCCGCACCCCCCGGGGATATTTGTGAACAGATGAAGGAACATGTCGGATGAAGCGGGTTCTGTCGGTTGCGTCGGAATGCGTGCCGCTGGTCAAGACCGGCGGGCTGGCCGATGTGGTGGGGGCGCTGCCGGGGGCGCTGGCGGGGCAGGGCTGGGAGATGCGGGTGCTGATGCCGGCCTATCGCGGCTTGCGCGCCCGTATCGCGGATTGGCCCGAGGTCTTTGTCGAGCAGGATCTGTTCGGCGGGCGCGGTGTGGTGAAGGCCGGCGAGGTGGACGGGGTGGCGATGCTGCTGCTGGAGGCGCCGCATCTTTTTGATCGTGATGGCGGGCCTTACAACAGCGGCGGCGTGGACTGGCCCGACAATCCGCAGCGCTTTGCCGCGCTGAGCTGGGTCGCGGCGCGGATCGCGCGGTTCGGGCTGGGCGATGGCTGGCGGCCGCAGGTGCTGCATGCGCATGACTGGCAGGCCGGGTTCGCGCCGGCCTATCTGGCCTATGGCGGGCCGCGCGATGTGGCGACGGTGATCACCATTCACAACATCGCCTTTCAGGGCTGGGCGCCGGACTGGATGCTGGAGACGCTGCGCCTGCCGCGCCACGAATTCCACCCGGCCGCGCTGGAATATTATGGCGGGCTGTCCAGTCTCAAGGCCGGGATGGTCACGGCGGACAAGATCACCACCGTCTCGCCCAGCTATGCGGCCGAGCTGATGCGCCCGGAATTCGGGCTGGGTCTGCAAGGCCTGATCGAGGCGCGGGCCGCCGATGTGGCGGGCATCCTGAACGGGGTGGATGAAACCGTCTGGAACCCCGAGGTCGAGGACACCCCCTATTCGCTGAAAAAGCCCGGGCGCAAGGCCGTCGCGCGGGCCGCACTTTGTGCCGAATACGGGCTGGAGGTGCCGGGGCCGCTGGCGATCGTGGTCAGCCGCCTGACCGATCAGAAGGGGATGGATCTGCTGCCCGAGGTGCTGCCAGATTTCATCGCCGCCGGGGGCGGGCTGGTCTTGCTCGGTTCGGGCGACAAGGCGCTGGAGGCCGCGATGCTGGCCCTGGCCAACCGCTTTCCCGGCCGGGTCGGCGTGACCATCGGCTATGACGAGGGGCTGAGCCACCGCATGTTCGCCGGGGGCGATGCCGTGCTGGTGCCGTCGCGGTTCGAGCCCTGCGGCCTGACGCAGATGTATGGCCTGCGCTATGGCACGGTGCCGGTGGTGGCAGCCGTGGGCGGGCTGGCCGATACGGTGATCCATGCCAATCCGGCGGCGCTGGCGCAGGGGGTGGCGACGGGGCTGACCTTCCAGCCGACCGACGCCCCCGCCTTTGCCGAGGCGCTGCGCCGGCTGGTCGCGCTGCATGCCGCGCCGAAGACCTGGGCGCAGATCGTCAAGCGCGCCATGGCGCAGCCCGTGGGATGGGAGGCCTCGGCCGCCGCCTATGCCGCGCTGTATGACGGCATCCTGCGGGCATGATCGCGGCGGGCACCCAATTGCCCGACCGGCTGGCGGGCCATGCCGTGACGGCGGGCCGGCCCTGGCCGATGGGCGCGAGCTTTGACGGCGAGGGGGTGAATTTCGCGCTGTTCTCGGCCCATGCGGAGCGGGTGGAGCTGTGCCTGTTCTCGCCCGACGGGCGGCGCGAGCTGTGCCGCATTCCGCTGCGCGACCGCGATGGCGACATCTGGCATATCCATATCGGCGGGCTGACGCCCGGCACGCTCTATGGCTATCGCGTGCAGGGCCCCTATGCGCCCGAGGGCGGGCACCGGTTCAACGCCAACAAGCTGCTGCTCGACCCTTATGCGCGCCAGCTTTCGGGGCGGTTGAAATGGTCGGATGCGATGATGGGCTACAAGGTGGGCAGCCCGCGCGCCGATCTGTCCTTTGACGCGCGCGACAGTGCGTTTGCGGTGCCGAAATCGGTGGTCGTCGATCCCTCGTTCAACTGGGGGCCGGACCGCGCGCCACGCAGGCCCTGGCATGAAACCGTGATCTACGAGGCCCATGTCAAGGGCATGACCGCGCTGCATCAGGGCGTGGAAAAGGCCCTGCGCGGCAGCTATCTCGGCCTCGCCTCGGATGCGGTGCTGGATCATCTGGTCAAGATGGGTGTGACCGCGATCGAGCTTTTGCCGGTGCATGCCTTTCTGGACGACCGCTTTCTGGTGGCCAAGGGCCTGCGCAACTATTGGGGTTATCAGACGCTGGGCTTTTTCGCGCCCGAACCGCGCTACATGTCGCGGGGCGAGGTCTGGGAGTTTCAGACCATGGTGCGCCGCTTTCATGCTGCCGGGATCGAGGTCTTGCTGGATGTGGTCTACAACCATTCCGGCGAGGGCGACGAGCTGGGCCCGACGCTCAGCTTCCGTGGTATCGACAATCGCAGCTATTACCGGCTGCGCGATGGCGGGCGCTATTACGTCAACGATACCGGCACCGGCAATACACTGAACCTGACGCATCCGATGGTGCTGCGCATGGTGATGGACAGCCTGCGCTACTGGGTGGAGGTGATGCATGTCGATGGCTTCCGCTTTGACCTTGCCTCGGTCCTGGGGCGCGAGGCGCATGGCTTCGACCCGCAATCGGGGTTCTTCGATGCGATCCGCCAGGATCCGGTTCTGGCGCGGGTCAAGCTGATCGCGGAGCCGTGGGATATCGGCCCGGGCGGTTATCAGCTGGGCAATTACCCGCATCCCTTCAGCGAATGGAACGACCGCTTTCGCGATGGCGTGCGGCGGCTCTGGCGCGGCGACAGCGGCATGGTGCCCGACCTGGCCAAGCGTCTGCTGGGCAGCGCCGAATATTTCGACCGCGCCGGGCGCACCACCATGGCCTCGGTCAATTTCGTGACCGCGCATGACGGGTTCACGCTGGAGGATCTGGTCAGCTTTACCGTCAAGCGCAACTGGGCCAATGGCGAGGACAACCGCGATGGCCATGGCGACAACCATTCCGACAATCTGGGGGTGGAGGGGCCGACCACCGACAAGGCCGTGCGCGCCGCGCGCGACCTGCGCAAGCGTAACCTGCTGGCCACGCTGATGCTGTCGCAGGGGGTGCCCATGCTGCTGGCGGGCGACGAGATCGGCAACAGCCAGCAAGGCAACAACAATGCCTATGCCCAGGATAACGAAATCGGCTGGGTGGACTGGCCCCGGGCCGATCCGCGCATGGCGGGCTTTGTCGCGCGGCTGACGCAGTTGCGCCGCGATCATCGCGTGCTGCGGCAGCGGCGTTTCCTGCACGGGCTGAACCGCGCGATCGACGGCTTGCCCGATGTGATCTGGCGCCGCCCCGATGGCGTGATCCCGCGCCCCGAGGATTGGCACGACCCGGATTTCCGCTGTCTCTGCGTCGAACTGCGCCGCGCGGCGGAAGGCGACCTGACCGACCGCGAGGCGATCTTTGCCGTCATCAATACCGGCGGCCCGGCGCGGCTGGTGCTGCCCGGATCGGCGCCGCGCTGGCGGTTGCTGCTGGATACCACCCGCCCGGAGGCGGCGCCCACCCTGGCCGCCGCCGAACTTGAGGCGCCCGCCCATTCCGTGCTTGTCTTCGCTCCGCAATTTGACTGAGGGCCAAAATGACCGTGCTGACCATCGCCACCCAACCCATCGCGGGCCAGAAGCCCGGCACCTCGGGCCTGCGCAAGAAGACCCCGGTCTTCATGGGGCCGCATTACCTGCAAAACTTCGTGCAGGCGATCTTTGACGCCATCGGCGGCGCGCAGGGCAAGACCTTTGTCCTGGGCGGCGACGGGCGCTATTTCAACGACAGCGCCGCGCAGATCATCCTCAGGATGGCTGCCGCGAATGGCGCGGCGCGGGTGATCGTCGGGCAGAACGCGGTGCTGTCCACGCCGGCGGCCAGCCATCTGATCCGGCTGAACAAGACCGATGGCGGCATCATCATGTCGGCCAGCCACAACCCCGGCGGTCCGAATGAGGATTTCGGGGTCAAGTTCAACATGCCCAATGGCGGCCCCGCCCCCGAGGCGGTGACCGAGGCGATGTTCGCCCGCACCACCGAGATCACCGAATACCGCATCTCGGACGCGCCCGATATCGACCTTGGCCGTATCGGCGACACCACGCTGGACGGCATGGCGGTGACGGTGGTGGACAGCGTCACCGATTACGCGGCGCTGATGGAAACCCTGTTCGATTTCCCCGCGATCCGCGCGATGTTCACCGGCGGATTCACCATGCGTTTTGATGCGATGTGCGCGGTGACCGGCCCCTATGCCACCGAGATCCTGGAAAACCGGCTGGGCGCCGCGCCGGGCACCGTGACCCATGGCACGCCGCTGCCGGATTTCGGCGGCATGCATCCCGACCCGAACCCGACATGGGCGCATGAGCTGATGGCCGAGATGATGGGCCCGAACGCCCCCGATTTCGGCGCGGCCTCGGATGGGGACGGCGACCGCAACATGGTGGTGGGGCGCGGCGTCTATGTCAGCCCCTCGGACAGTCTGGCGGTGCTGGCGGCCAATGCCCATCTGGCGCCCGGCTATGCGCGGGGCCTTGCCGGTGTGGCGCGGTCGATGCCCACTTCGGCGGCGGCTGACCGGGTGGCCGATGCGCTTGGGATCGGCAAATACGAAACCCCGACGGGCTGGAAATTCTTTGGCAATCTGCTGGATGCCGGCCGCGCCACGCTGTGCGGCGAGGAAAGCTTTGGCACCGGATCCGATCATGTGCGCGAAAAGGACGGGCTTTGGGCGGTGCTGCTCTGGCTCAATATCCTCGCTGCGCGGCGGCAATCGGTGGCCGCGATCATGGCCGAACATTTCGCGAAATACGGGCGCAACTACTATAGCCGCCACGATTTCGAGGCGATCGCCACCGACAAGGCCGATGCGATGATGGCCGCGCTGCGCGGCAGCCTTGCCACCCTGCCGGGGCAGGAGGTGGAGGGCATGACCATCGCCGCCGCCGATGACTTTGCCTATACCGACCCGATCGACGGTTCGGTCAGCCAGAAACAGGGCGTGCGCATCCTGTTCGCCGACGGCTCGCGCATCGTCATGCGCCTGTCGGGCACCGGGACCGAGGGCGCCACGCTGCGCGTCTATCTGGAACGCTACAGCCCCGGCCCCGACGGGCTGGACCATGACCCGCAAGAGGCGCTCGCCCCGGTGATCCGCGCCGCGCATAGCCTGGCGCGGATCGCGGAATTCACCGGCCGCACCACGCCCGATGTGATCACCTGACGGCTTGCCGCCGGGCGTGGGCGCGCTAAACTGGCCTCTCGGCAGGGGAGGCCGGTTTGCCAGACCAATTCGCGCGCGCGCTGATCATCGACGACCATCCGCTGTTCTGCGATGCGCTCGGGCTGACCCTGCGCATGCTGATCGGTATTCCCACGGTCGAAACCGCGGAGCGGCTGGATACCGCGCTCAAGCGGCTGGAACTGACGCCGGCGCCCGATGTCATCCTGTTCGACCTGCATCTGCCGGATGTGACCGGCGTCGATGGGCTGATCCGGCTGATCGGTGCGGCGGGGGGCGTGCCGGTGCTGGTCGTGTCATCGCTGGAGGATCCGCGCGTCATCGCCGCCGCGCTGCGGGCCGGGGCCGCGGGATTTGTGCCCAAACATGCCCGGCGCGAGGTCTTTGTGGCGGCCTTTGCCGCGCTGGCCGAGGGGCGGGTCTATGAACCCGAAGGTTTTGTCCCGCCCGAGAGCCAGCCCGAGGATCGCGCGCTGGAGCGGCTGTCGGAGCTGACACGCCAGCAGGCGCGCATTCTGCAACTTCTGTGCGAGGGGCGGCTGAACAAGCAGATCGCCTATGACCTTTCGATCACCGAGGCGACGGTCAAGGCCCATGTCACCGCCATCATGCGCAAGCTGCGGGTGCAAAGCCGCACCCAGGCGGTGCTGATGGCCAATGCGGCGCGGTTTTCCACGCTGATGCCCGACACGCCGGCGGATGACGGTCCATGATCGCGCGCGGCTATGTTCCCGGCGACCACCCGAGGCCGGCCGCCGCGCTGGCGGAAATGCTGGGCGCGGGGCCGTTTGCGCTGGTCCTGCTGTTTGCCACGCCCGAGGCCGATCTGGCCGCGCTGATGCAGGATGTGGCCTTTGCCGGGCCGGTGATCGGCTGCACCACGGCGGGCGAAATCGCGCCCTCGGGCTATGCCGAGGGGGGCGTGCTGGCCGTGGGCCTGCCCGCGTCGGATTTCGCGGCCGAGATCCTGTGCATCGAAAACCTCGCCTCGCTGGATCGCGAGGGGCTGATCGACGATCTGGTGCGCGCGCGCGCCTCGCTGGCGGCACGGCGGCCCGACTGGCCGGCGGAGTTTGCCTTTCAGATGGTCGATGGCCTGTCGATCCGCGAGGATGAGCTGATGGCCGCCATGGCCGTGGGGCTGGGGCCGGTGCCGCTTTGTGGCGGATCGGCGGGCGATGGCACGCGCTTCCGCGAGGCTTTCGTGCTGCATGACGGGCGGGCGCTGCGCGATGCGGCGGTGCTGGCGCTGGTGCGCGGGCGCGGGCGGGTGCGGGTCTTCAACCTTGACCACCTGCACCCGACCGATATCCGCATGGTGGTGACCGAGGCCGACCCCGCGCAACGCATCGTGCGGCGCATCAATGCCGAACCCGCCGCGCCCGAATATGCCCGCCTGCTGGGCAAGGCGCCCGGCGATCTGGATCCCTTCACCTTTGCCGCGCATCCGGTGGTGGTGCGGCTGGGCGGGCGGCATCATGTGCGCGCCATCCGCGAGGTGGCGCCGAATGGCGATCTGGTCTTTTTCGCAGCCATCGACGAGGGTCTGGTGCTGACGCTGGCCGAACCCGACGATCTGGTCAGTCATCTGGACAGGGCGCTGCAAGGGCTGGAGGGGCCGGCCGACATTCTGGCCTGCGACTGCATCCTGCGCCGGATGGAGGCGCAATCGAAACAGGTTACGCCCGCGCTCTCCGAGGTGCTGCGCCGCCATCGCGTCGTGGGCTTTTCGACCTATGGCGAACAGTTCAACACGCTGCATGTGAACCAGACCATGACCGCCATCGCCTTTTATCCCGCCGAGGCGTCATGACCGGCCCCGAGGCACTGCTCAGCCCGGGCGACACGCCAGAACGCCAGCGGGAAAAGCTGCTGATCATCGCCGATGCGCTGATGCGCCGGGTCGAGGCCGCGACCGATGCCGGCGGCGCCGCCTATGCCGAATTTCAGCGCGCCGCCCTGCTGGAAGATCAGGTCCGCAGCCGCACCCATGATCTGAACCGCGCGCTAGAGGCGCTGAACCGCAGCCATGCGCAGCTGACCGAGGCCACGCGCGAGGCACAGACCGCGCGGCGCAATCTGGCCGATGCGATCGGTGCGGTGGATGAGGGGTTTGCCCTGTTCGGCCCGGATGAAAAGCTGGTCATGTGCAATGCGCAATTCTGCGCGCATTTCCCCGATGTGCAGCCGCATCTGCAACCGGGGCTGGATTTCTGGGATTATGTCGATCTGATCAGCATCTCGCGCTATCTCGCGCTGCCCGAGGATGAAACGCCCGAGGTCTGGGCCACCCGGCGGCGGCGGCGCCATGGCGACGGGCAGACCGTGTTCAATGTCGGGCTGGTGCGCGATCTCTGGCTTCAGGTGTCAGAGCGGCGGATGGCCAATGGCGGCACGGTGATCGTGCAGACCGATGTCAGCGACGCGGTGCGCCGCGAACGCAGCGCCGCCCATGCCGAGGCGATGGAGGAGGCCGGGCGCACTCATACCGCGCGGGCACGATTCGTCGCCGCCGCCTCGCATGATCTGTTGCAGCCGCTGGCGGCGGCACGGCTGTTCATCGGGCTGGTCGAAGGCGGCGCCACCGGGGCCGAGGCTGGGGCGGCGCTGGCCAAGGCGCAGAACGCGCTCGATCAGGTGGATGGCATCCTGACGCAGTTGCTCGATATCTCGCGGCTGGAAACCGGGCGCTTTGCGGTCAGCCCGGGGCCGGTGGCGCTGGCGCGGGTGCTGCGGCCGCTGGCCGATGAATTTGGCGCGCTGGCCCGGGCGCGCGGGCTGGAATTCCGGCTGGTGCCCAGCGGGGCGGTCGCGCTGACCGACGGGCACTGGCTGCGCCGTATCCTGCAAAACCTGATCGGCAATGCGCTGCGCTATACCCGGCAGGGCCGGGTGCTGGTTGGTGTGCGCCATCGCGGCGGCGCGCTGGCGATCGAGGTGCATGACACCGGCCCCGGCATCGCCGAGGCCGACCGCGCCGCGATTTTTCGCGAATTTCACCGGCTGGAGGCCAAAGCCTCGGCGGCCGAAGGCATGGGGCTGGGCCTTGCCATCGTGGAACGCGCCTGCGCCGCGCTCGATCACGGGCTGGAATTGCGTTCCGAACCCGGCAAGGGGTCTTGTTTCGCCGTCACCCTGCGCCGCGCGGGGCGCTAGCCCTTGCCGCCCTGTTCCAGATAGACCGCGCAGCCGGTCAGGGCCGCATAATCATCCTCGATCACGCTGACCGCGAAATTGGCCATGAAGCCCGCAAAGCGCCCCTTGTCACGGAAAGCGCCGGTGAAATCAAAGCGTTGGAACCAGGGCTGAAAGGCCCGCGCCACCCCGCCGATCAGGAAGATGCCGCCAAAGGGCAGGTGGGTCAGAGCCAGATTGCCGATCTCGGCCCCCATCAGGCGCACATAAAGCCGCCCGGTTTCCTCGGCCAGGGCATCGCCCTCGGCCATGGCGGCCATGATATCCGAGGCGGTCTTTTCGCCCGGATCGCCCGCCTCGCTGCGCAGAAAGGCATAAAGCCGTTCCAGCCCGCGCCCGGCCAGCACATCCTCCACCCCCGGAAAGCCATGCGCGGTTTCCACGAAACGCGCCAGTCGCAGATCGGCCTCGGTGCGGATCGGCATGTTGATATGGCCGCATTCCGACGCGGCGACGATGCGCCCCCAGGGGGTTTCATGCACCGGCGCCGCGTTGAACCCGGTGCCCGCGCCCACCACCAGCTTGGCCGCATGGGCGGGGGCAGGGCCCTCGATCACCGGGGCCAGCTTGTCGGCGGCGATATGGCCAAGCGCATGGCCCTGCGCCTGAAGATCGTTCAGGATCGCCACGGTCGCGGCCCCGGTCGCCCGGGTCAGCGCGGGGCCGTCGATCGTCCAGGCCAGGTTGGTCATGGTGGCGACACCATCGCGCACCGGCCCGGCAATCGCCACGCAGGCACCGGCGCAGGCCGCGATCCCGGCCTCGTCGAGATAGAGCCGCAGGATCGTCTCCAGCCCCGGATGATCGACATTGCGAAACCGGCGCACGCTGTCATTGCGCACCACCTTGCCATCGGCAAGCGCCACGCGGGTATTGGTGCCGCCGATATCGGCCACAAGTGACGGAAGCTTCCCCATTATCTCCTCCAGAACAGGGTCGGGGCCGGGCCAGAGCCCCCGGTGATCTCAGTTGCGCGCCAGGGCGCGGCTCAGCGCGTGATAGGATGCCTTGGGCAGACGTTCCAGCGTCTCGTAATCGACATGGACTAGACCGAAGCGTTTCTGATAGCCCTCGGCCCATTCGTAATTGTCGAGAAGCGACCAGTAGAAAAAGCCCCGCAGGTTCACGCCGGCGGCGATGGCTCGCTGCGCTGCATTGAAATGCGCGGCGATGAAATCCTCGCGCACGGGGTCGGGCTGGCCGGCGTGATCGTCATTGGCCATGCCGTTTTCGGTGACATAAAGCGGCAGATCGCCGGTATGGTCGCGCGCGATGCGAGTCAGGAACTGCTCCAGCCCCTCGGGGTAGATTTCCCAGCCCATCTGGGTCTTGGGCAACGGCCCGGCGACATCGGCACAAGATGGCCAGGCGGTGCCCGGCGCGTGACGATAGAGGTGCCGGGTGTAATAGTTGATCCCCAGCCAGTCGATCTTCTGCCCGATCAGCGCCATGTCGTCGCGCCAGCCCGCGGGCATATGCGGCTCCAGCCCGGCCAGGGCCTCGGCGGGATAGCGGCGGTGGCAGATCGCCTCAAGGAACCAGCGGTTGAAGATCGCGTCCTGGGTCGCGGCGGCGGCCTTGTCTTCCGCGCTGTCCGAGGCGGGGGCGGCATGGTCGAAATTCAGCACGATCCCCAGATCGGTCTGGCCGAGACCGCGCATCCGTTCGACCGCGATGCCATGGGCCAGCAGGATATGGTGCATCGCCCGCGCCGCCGCGCGGATGTCGCGCAGGCCCGGCGCATGGGCGCCCAGAAAATGCGAAAGCCAGGCCACGCACCAGGGTTCGTTGATGGTCGCGACCGTCGCCAGCCGGTCGCCCAGCCGGCGGATCACCGTTTCGGTGAAATCGCCAAAGCGCAGGCAAGTGTCACGGTTGCGCCAGCCACCCAGATCCGACAGCGCCGCCGGCAGATCCCAGTGATAGAGCGTGAGGAACGGCTGCAACCCGCGCGCCAGCATCCCATCGACCAGCCGGTCATAGAAATCCAGGCCCTCCGGGTTGATCGTGACGCCATCCGGCATCACCCGCGACCAGGAGGTCGAAAAGCGATAGGCGTCGAACCCGGCGGCGCGGACCAGATCCAGATCCTCGCGCCAGCGGTGGTAATGGTCGCAGGCCACCGCACCGCCTTCGGCCCGGACGACATTGCCGGGGGTGGCGGCGAAGGTATCCCAATGCGACGGGCCGCAGCCGCCAAAGGACGACCCCTCGATCTGATAGGCGGCGGTGGCGGCGCCGAAGACGAAACCTTCGGGGAAACTGGCGCGGGGCGGGATCATCGGATGAACCTCAGGATGTCGGGCGCGGGCCGGTGGACTGACCGATGATCAGCTCCGCCTCCAGCAGCAATTCCACCGGGCCGGTTTGACGGCCGGTAATCAGATCGAGCAACATGTCCGCCGCCTGGCGGCCCGCCTCGCGCACCGACGACCGGGTCGCGGTAAAGATCGGCACATCCTCGCCATTGCGCAGATAGCTCAACTCGTCGTCATGGATGATGACCGACACGTCGCGCCCCATGCGCAGCCCGCGCTCCTCGATGGCGCGGCGCAGGCCCAGCCCCATGATCATCGACGACACCAGCAGCGCCGTCGGCCGGTCGGGCCTGGTCAGCATGGCGATGCCGGCGCGATAGCCGGCGGCCTCGGTCATCTCGTCGCTGGACATGATGGCGGGATCGGCGGCCAGCCCGCGTTCCGCCAGCGCATCCTCATAGCCCTTGCGGCGGCGGATCGCGAAATCCATGAATTCCAGCCCGTTCAGCAGCCCGATCCGGCGATGCCCGAGATCAAGCAGGAATTCCGTCGCCCGCTGAAAGGCGCGGCGGTTGTTCACATCGACCCAGGAATAGGGCAGGGCGCTGCCGGTCGCGCGGCCATGGACGACAAAGGGAATGCCCATCTCGGTCATCAGCGCGATCCGCGGATCGTTCATGCGCGGCGCATGGATGATGACACCATCCACCGCCCCGCGCGATTGCAGCTCGCGGTAGATACGTTCCTCATTGTCGTCAGGCACAACCGAGAGTAGCATGTCGTAGCCGTTGCGCGAATAGACCTCGCCGGCGCCGGCGATGAAATCGGCAAAGACCGGGTTCACGATCTCGTGCCGGGTCGCGACGGGAATGACATGGCCCACGGCCATGGCGCGGCCGGTGGCCAGGCGGATCGCGCGGGTATTGGGTTTGTAATTGTAGCGTCGTGCCGCGGCCGCCACCCGTTCGCGCGTGGCCTCGTTCACCTCGGGATAGCCGTTCAGCGCCCGGCTGACGGTCGTCGGCGAGAGGTCGAGTTTGCGG
Source organism: Gemmobacter caeruleus (assembly GCF_008271655.1). GTDB lineage: Bacteria > Pseudomonadota > Alphaproteobacteria > Rhodobacterales > Rhodobacteraceae > Gemmobacter > Gemmobacter caeruleus. The sequence continues at coordinate 223,139 of NZ_VKKX01000044.1, read as the reverse complement.
GCGAGCTCCTTGAGATTCATCGGGTCCAGGCAGCCAAAGCGTTTCAAATTCCGCCGCAGATTAGCCGTCTCCCGCGGCAAGGTCAAAGCCGAATGCCGCAAGGCCCGCCCAGGACACCCGGTTTCTGCGCAGGCAAAACAAACCTTTGCTGCCGCGCCGCGACAGTTCTGGTTGACTTGAAGCCCCCCTAACGCTTAGTTGAGGCATTCAAAGCGGTTTGAATGCGATTCCCGCTTTGGGAGGGGCGCGGGGGTTCCCGGCCCGAGGGAGAGGATAACGGGAGGATTATGATGACTCGTGCTCTTTTTGCCAGCGCGGCGCTTCTGGCGCTCGCATCGGGCGGGGCCTTTGCGCAGGATCTGAAATTTCCGGTCGGCGAGGGCGCCTTCAACTGGGACAGCTACAAGGCCTATGACGCGGCCACCAATCTGGATGGCCAGTCCCTGACCATCTTCGGTCCGTGGCGCGGCGAGGATCAGGCGCTGGTCGAATCCGTGCTGGCCTATTTCACCGCCGCCTCGGGCGTGAAGGTGAACTATTCCTCCTCCGAGGGGTATGAGCAGCAGATCATGGTCGATACCCAGGCCGGCAGCCCGCCCGACATCGCCGTTCTGCCGCAGCCCGGCCTGATCTCCGAACTGGTCGCCAAGGGCTATGTCCTGCCGCTGGGGGAGGAAACCCAGAAATGGCTGGAAGAAAACTATGCCGCCGGCGACAGCTGGGCCAAGCTGGGCACCTACAAGGGCAAGGACGGCGCCGAGGCGCTCTATGCCTTTCCGTTCAAGGCCGACGTGAAATCGCTGGTCTGGTATTCGCCCGACAACTTTGCCGATGCGGGCTATGAAGTGCCGCAGAGCATGGAAGACCTGAAGGCGCTGACCGAACAGATCGTCGCCGATGGCGGCACGCCCTGGTGCATCGGTCTGGGATCGGGTGGCGCGACCGGCTGGCCCGCGACCGACTGGGTCGAGGACATGATGTTGCGCACCCAGTCGCCCGAAACCTATGACAAATGGGTCACCCATCAGATCCCCTTCACCGATCCGGCCGTGCAGGGCGCGATCGACGAATTCGGCTGGTTCGCCAGGAATGACAAATTCGTGGCCGGTGGCGCGGGCGCGGTCGCCTCGACCGATTTCCGCGACAGCCCCAAGGGCCTCTTCTCGTCGCCGCCGCAATGCTACATGCACCGCCAGGCCTCGTTCATCCCGTCCTTCTTCCCCGAAGGCACGGTGGTCGGGCAGGACGCGGATTTCTTCTACATGCCGGCCTATGCGGGCAAGGATCTGGGCAAGCCCGTCCTGGGTGCCGGCACGCTGGCCTTCATCACCAAGGAAAGCGAGGCCGCGCGCGCCTTCATCGAGTTCCTGAAGACCCCGATCGCGCATGAGATCTGGATGGCGCAGAATGGCTTTGTCACCCCGTTCAAGGGCGCCAATGTCGAGCTTTATGGCAACCCCGCGCTCAAGAAACAGGGCGAGATGCTGCTGAACGCGACCACCTTCCGCTTTGACGGGTCGGATCTGATGCCGGGCGCCGTGGGCGCGGGCAGCTTCTGGACCGGGATGGTGGATTATGTCGGCGGCAAGCCGACCGCCGATGTCGCCGCCCAGATCGACGCGGCCTGGCCGAAGTGATCGTCTGATCGCCGCGCGGATCCGGGCAAGCCGGGTCCGCGTCCCGGCGGCCCCGCTGCGGCCGCCCGCGTGTTCCAACGGAGGAGGGGACGGACATGCACCCTGCGCTTCAGGCCATCCAGACCATCGTCATCGGTGTCGGCGGCTGTATCGGCTATTTCTACTTTTCCAACCTGCTGCTCGACAAGGTGCTGTTCCCGGCACGCGGCCCACAGGCCGGGCGCAATATCAGCCGCGCCAACATGATCCGGCCCTGGCTGTTCCTGCTGCCGGCGATGATCGCGCTTGGCCTCTATCTGGCCTATCCAGTCTTTGCCACCTTCAAGCTGTCCCTGTTCGACAAATCGGGCGAGACCTTCGTGGGCTTCGGCAATTACGCCCAGATGATGACAGAGGCGAAATTCTGGGAATCCATGCGTTCCAACGCACTGTGGCTTCTGTTCGTGCCGGCCGCCTCTACCGCCTTTGGCCTGCTGGCGGCACAACTGACCGACCGCATCTGGTGGGGCAATATCGCCAAGTCGCTGATCTTCATGCCGATGGCGATTTCCTTTGTCGGCGCCTCGGTGATCTGGAAGCTGATCTATGACGTGCGCCCCGAAGGCGCCGAACAGATCGGCATCCTGAACGCGCTCTATCTGGCGCTTGGCGGCGACGCGCCGCAGCAATGGCTGACCATGCCGTTCTGGAACAACTTTTTCCTGATGGCGGTGCTGATCTGGATCCAGACCGGCTTTGCCATGGTGATCCTGTCGGCGGCGCTGCGCGGCGTGCCCGAAGACACGATCGAGGCCGCGATCCTGGACGGCGCCAACCCGTTCCAGATCTTCTTCAAGATCAAGGTGCCGCAGATCATGGGCACGATCGTCGTGGTCTGGACCACGATCACCATCGTCGTTCTCAAGGTCTTCGACATCGTGCGCGCGATGACGAATGGCCAATGGGGCACGCAGGTTCTGGCCAATTACATGTATGACAAGCTGTTCACCTCGCTGGATTGGGGCGTCGGTTCGGCCTCGGCCATGGTCATCATGCTGCTGGTGACGCCGATCCTGGTCTGGAACGTCTACAATGCGCGCAAGGAAATGCGCTGAGGCGCGGGGAGGTTTCTGATGGACAATATCGCCGGTTCCAAACCCGCCCTGACCTGGGCTGTGCATATCTCGGCCGTGCTTCTGGTCGCGCTCTGGGTCTTTCCGACGCTCGGACTTCTGGTGTCATCCTTCCGCACCAGCGACCAGATCGCCAGTTCCGGCTGGTGGCGCGCGCTTTCGACGCAGGAAAGCCAGATGCCCGCCATTCGCCTTTCGGGGACCGAGACGCAAAAGGACGGCGTCTTTGTCATCGAGGGCAATCTGTTTGAAGGCAGCAGCGCCACCGTTGCCCGCTGGGGCATCAATTCCCGCGACCCCGAGGCCTATGCCGCGGGCGAGACCGGCGCCCTGCAAAGCGGCGAGGCGCTGACCGTGACCGAAACTGGCAGCTATACGCTGTCTTCGACGCAAAGCATGGCCGATCTGCGGATGCCGCGGGTCTTTGTCACCGCCTCGCAGCCGCCGCAATTCACCTTGCAGAACTACGATACGGTGCTGTTCAAGCCCGCGGTCGGCCAAAGCGTGGGCAAGGCCTTTCTGAACACGCTGACCGTGTCGATCCCGGCGACCATCATCCCGATCCTGATCGCCGCCTTCGCCGCCTATGCTCTGGCCTGGATGGAGTTTCCGGGCCGCGCGCTGCTGGTCGCGGCGGTGGTGGGGCTTCTGGTGGTGCCGTTGCAACTGGCGCTGATCCCGCTCTTGCAGTTCCATAATGCGATCGGCATCGGCAAGGGCTATTACGGGGTCTGGCTGGCCCATACCGGCTTTGGCCTGCCGCTGGCGATCTATCTCCTGCGCAATTACATGGCCGGGCTGCCGCGCGACATCATCGAGAATGCCAAGGTCGATGGCGCCACCGATTTCCAGATCTTCACCCGCATCATCCTGCCGCTGTCCTTTCCGGCGCTGGCCTCGTTTGCGATCTTCCAGTTCCTCTGGACCTGGAACGACCTGCTGGTCGCCATGGTCTTCCTCGGCACCACGCAGGACGAGATGGTGCTGACCGGCACGCTGCTGAACCTGATGGGCTCGCGCGGCGGCGACTGGGAGATCCTGTCGGCCTCGGCCTTCATCTCGATCGCGGTGCCGCTGGTGGTGTTCTTCGCAATGCAGAAATACCTCGTGCGCGGCCTGCTGGCCGGCTCGGTGAAATGAGAAAGACCATGACTTCGCTTCCCAAGGACCATGACTGGTGGCGCGGTGCCACGATCTATCAGATCTATCCGCGCAGCTTTCAGGACAGCAACGGCGATGGTGTCGGCGATCTGCCCGGCATCACGTCGCGGCTGGATCACATCGCAGCACTTGGCGCCGATGCCATCTGGATCAGCCCGTTCTTCACCTCTCCGATGAAGGATTTCGGCTATGATGTCAGCGATTACTGCGATGTCGATCCGATGTTCGGCCGGCTCGAGGATTTCGACGCGCTGGTCTCGCGGGCGCATGAACTGGGCCTGCGGGTGATGATCGACCTCGTGCTGTCGCATACCTCGGACGCGCATCCCTGGTTCCGCGAAAGCCGCGCCAGCCGCGACAATGCGCGCGCCGACTGGTATGTCTGGGCCGATCCCAAGCCCGACGGCACGCCGCCGAACAACTGGCTTTCGGTCTTTGGCGGCTCGGCCTGGGCCTGGGACGGGCGGCGCCAGCAATATTACCTGCACAACTTCCTGACCTCGCAGCCCGACCTGAACCTGCATTGCATGGCGGTGCAGGATGCCCTGCTGGAGGTTGTGCGCTTCTGGTTGAAACGCGGGGTGGACGGGTTCCGGCTCGACACGATCAACTTCTATTTCGCCGACAAGTATCTGCGCGACAACCCGTCGCTGCCGCCGGAGTTGCGCAACGATTCCATCGCGCCCTCGGTCAATCCCTATAACCACCAGCTGCATCTGTTCTCCAAGAACCAGCCCGAGAACCTGGCCTTCCTGCGCCGGTTCCGCGCCGAGCTGGAGCCCTATGGCGCCGCCGCCGTGGGCGAGGTGGGCGATGCGCAGCGCGGGCTGGAGATCATGGCCGAATATACCTCGGGCGGTGACAAGGTGCAGATGTGCTACCCGTTCGAGATGTTGCAGCCGCGCCGCCTGACCGCCGCGGTGCTGGAGGAAACCTTTGCCCGCATGGCCGCCGCCGCGCCCGATGCCTGGCCGTGCTGGAGCTATTCCAACCACGACACCGTGCGCCACATTACCCGCTGGGGGCTGAGCGAGGCCGCCGCGCGGTGCTATACGACGATGATGGTCTGCCTGCGCGGCTCGCTCTGCCTTTATCAGGGCGAGGAGCTGGGCCTGCCCGAGGCCGAGGTCGCCTTCGAGGATCTGCAAGACCCCTATGGCATTGAATTCTGGCCGGAATTCAAGGGGCGCGACGGGGCGCGCACGCCGATGATCTGGCAGGGCGGCAACGGGCAGGCCGGTTTCACCACCGCCGACCGGGCCTGGCTGCCGGTGACCGCGCCGCATCTGGCGCGCTCGGTCGCGGCGCAGGCGGCGGATGGCGGCTCGATGCTGGCGCATTACCGCCGGGCGCTCGCCTTCCGCCGCGCCCATCCGGTGCTGCGCGACGGCGCGATGACCGATATCCGCGCCGAAGGCACGGTCGCGCGCTTTGTGCGTCGCGGTGACGAGACCATCTTCTGCGCCTTCAATCTGGGCGAGGACGAACAGACCATCACGCTGCCAGAGGGGAACTGGCAGCAGATCGGGGCAGAGCTGGAAAGCCTGCCGCTCAACGGCAACATGGTGACGCTGGGCGCCTGGCAGATTTGCCTCGCGCGGCGGCTTTGAAAGGGGGAGATCATGGCCAATCTGAAGCTGGTCGAGGTCGCGAAGGCCTATGGCGATATCAAGGTTCTGGATCACATCAACCTTGACATCAAATCGGGCGAGTTGATCGTGTTTGTCGGCCCCTCGGGCTGCGGCAAGTCCACGCTGCTGCGGATGATCGCGGGGCTGGAAAAGATTACCGGCGGCGATTTCACCATCGACGATGTGCGCATGAACGAGGTGCCGCCGTCAGAGCGCGGCATCGCCATGGTGTTCCAGTCCTACGCGCTTTATCCGCATATGACGGTGCGCGACAACATGGCCTTCGCGCTGAAACTGGCGAAAAAACCGCGTGAGGAAATCGACGCGGCCATCGAAAAGGCAGCGCGTATCCTGCAACTCACGCCCTATCTGGATCGCCTGCCCAAGGCCCTGTCGGGCGGTCAGCGCCAGCGCGTCGCCATCGGCCGCGCCATCGTGCGCGACCCCAAGGTCTATCTGTTCGACGAGCCGCTATCGAACCTCGATGCCGCGCTGCGGGTCGCCACGCGCATCGAAGTGGCGCAGCTGAAAGAGGCGATGCCAAATTCCACCATGATCTATGTGACCCATGATCAGGTGGAGGCGATGACGCTGGCCAGCCGTATCGTGGTGCTGGCGGGTGGCGGCATCAGCCAGGTCGGCACGCCGCTGGAATTGTATGAACGGCCCGAGAACGAATTTGTCGCGCAATTCATCGGCTCGCCGTCGATGAACCTCTTGCCCGGGGAAATCGCCCAGACCGGCGATCGGACGCTGATCAAGCTGGAGGGCGGCGGCGAGGCCTGGTCCACCATTCCCACCCGCGACAGCGACCGGGGGCTGAAGGTCAATCTGGGGGTGCGCCCGGAGGATATGGTGCCGACCGACGGCACCCCGCTTTATACCGGCACGGTGGAAATCACCGAGGCGCTTGGTGAGGTGACGCTGCTGTATTTCCGCAAGGAGGGCGACCGGCAGGTCGTGGCCAAGCTGCCCGGCATTCATCGCGACCTGCGGCACAAGGCGGTGTCGCTGGCGGCTGACCCGTCCAAGATCCACCTGTTCAGCAACGGCCGCTCGCTCCTCTACCGCTGACAGGGCGGCGCGGGCGGTCAGGAACAGCGCCGAAAGCGCGAGGGCGACCAGCAAGGGCACCCAGAGCGTCTGGCGCGGCGGAGGCGGCAGGTTTCTCATGCCGTCTTTATGCTTCCGAAACCTTTCGCCGCCGTTAATGACGGCATGGAACAGGCGATGACGGAATCGGAATGGGCCGCGCGGCGACCCGCGCCGCCCTTGCAGCAAAGCTGGGCCTATGGGCAGGCGATGGCCGCGCTCGGGGCGCGGCCGTTCTGGCAAGGGCGGGTGCAGGGGCTGGCGCGGCGCGGCCTGCGGCTGGTGCAGCGGGCCGATCTGGACGCGGCATCGGCGCGGCGGCTGGCGCGCCATGCCGGGGTGACGGTGGTCACGGCGCCGCTGTCAGGGCGCGGGATCGTGCCGCTGGTCACCGCCTGCCACCATGCCGAATGGGATCTGACGCCCGACCCCGCCCGGCTACGCGCCGGGCTTGCGGGCAAATGGCGCAACGCGCTGCGCGGCAGCGAGGGGCTGGCGCTGCGCCAGGGCGGCGAGGCGGCGCGCAACACCCTGATGGCGCGTTGTGCCGAACAGGCGCGCCAGCGCGGCTATCGCGGTCTGCCCGAGGCGTTCCTGCACGCCTGGCCGGGGCGTTGCCTGCTTTTGCACCACAGCCCCGGGGGTGAGATGGCGGCGGCCATGCTGTTTCTGATCCATGCCGGCGCCGCGACCTATCATCTGGGCTGGACCAGCCCCGCCGGCCGCGCCGCCGGTGCACATCGGGCAATGCTGTGGCAGGCGGCGCTGCATCTACGCGACGCGGGCGTGGTGCGGCTGGATCTGGGGGCGGTGGATACCGGCAATCCGGGCCTTGCACGGTTCAAGCTGGGCACCGGGGCGCAGATCGTCCCGCTGGGGCCGACCTCGCTGGTGCTGCCGATGTGAGGGGCGCGGGCAATTCGTCGCGCTTCCCTTGCGGCGGCGAAGCGATTAGCCTTTCGCACATATCGCGAGGTTTGCATGTCTGATCCCAACACCGCCCCCCCGAGGTTTCGCCCCAAGACTTTTCCGGCCCCGGAATTTCCGCCGCGCCGTCCGGCGCTGTTTGCCCGGATGCCGCCGGCGGTGTTTCCGGCGCTGATGGGGCTGCTGGGGCTGGGCCTTGCGCTGCGCCGCGCCCTGCCGGCGCTGAGCCTGCCGGAACAGGCGGCCGAGACGGTGCTGGGGATCGCGGTCGCGCTCTGGGCCTTTGCCGCCCTTGGCTATGGCGTGAAGATCGCGCGCCGCCCCGCAGTGGTGTCCGAGGATCTGCGCGTGCTGCCGGGGCGGGCCGGGCTGGCGGCGGGGTCGCTCGGGCTGATGCTGACGGCGGCGGCGCTGGTGCCCTATGCGCCCGGCCTCGCGCGCTGGCTGCTTTTTGCGGGGCTGGCGCTGCATGCCGTGCTGGCGGCGCTGATCCTGCGCTATCTGATCCAAGCGCCGCCCGAGGGGCGGGGGGTGACGCCGGTCTGGCATCTGCATTTCGTGGGCTTCATCATCGGGGCGCTGTCGGCGCTGCCGCTGGGGATGACCGGGCTGGCGCAGGGGCTGTTCTGGATCAGCCTCGCCGCCGCGGCGGCGATCTGGGCGGTATCGCTCGGACAGTTGATCCGCCGCATCCCGCCGGCGCCGCTGCGCCCGCTTCTGGCGATTCACCTCGCGCCGGCCAGCCTGCTGACCACTGTCGCGGCCGGGCTGGGCGACAGGACCATGGCGCTGATCTGCGCCGGGCTTGCCGGGCTGATCGCGGTGGCGCTGCTGTCGGGGCTGCGCTGGATTACTGCGGCGGGCTTTTCGGCGCTGTGGGGGGCCTTCACCTTTCCGCTCGCCGCGCTGTGTTCCGCGCTTTATGCGATTGGCGCCGATGTGACCGCCACGCTGTTCCTGATCGTGGCGGTCGGGGCGATCCCGGTGATCGTGCTGCGCATCCTGCAAGCCTGGGCCAAGGGCACGCTGGCCGCAAAGACCAACGCCGCCGAGGCCTAGGCGGCCGCGTCGGCGCCCGCCCGCAGGATCATGCCGAACAGGTCGCGCGGATCGTCGGGATCGGCGATCATGTCGAGATTCTGGTAAAGCCCGCTGTCCTTCAGCCGCGAATGGACATAGCGCAGCGCGCTGAAATCCTCGATCGCAAAGCCCACGCTGTCAAACAGCGTGATCTCGCGCGCATCGCGGCGGCCGGGCGCGGCGCCAGTCATCACCTGCCACAGCTCGGTCACCGGGTGATCGGGGTCAAGCTGCTGGATCTCGCCCTCGATCCGGGTCTGCGGCGGATATTCGACAAAGATCGACGACCGCAGCAGGATGTCGCGATGCAGTTCCGTCTTGCCCGGGCAATCGCCGCCGACCGCGTTGATATGCACGCCGCTGCCGACCATGTTGTCGGTCAGGATCGTCGCATATTGCTTGTCGGCGGTGCAGGTGGTGATGATCTGCGCCCCCTCCATCGCAGCTTCGGCGCTGGTGCAGGGCACCACATTCAGCCCGAGGCCCGCCAGGTTGCGCGCGCATTTCCGGGTCGCGGCGGGGTCGATGTCGTAAAGCCGCACCTCGCGGATGCCGCAGATCGCCTTGAAGGCCAGGGCCTGAAATTCCGACTGGGCGCCATTGCCGATCATCGCCATGCTGCGCGCGCCCGCTGGCGCCAGCCATTTCGCGGCAAGCGCCGAGGTGGCGGCGGTGCGCAGCGCGGTCAGCAGCGTCATCTCGCTCAGCATCAGCGGATAGCCTGTCGCCACATCCGCCAGCAGGCCAAAGGCCGTGACGGTTTGCAAACCTTTCTTCATGTTCGACGGGTGGCCGTTCACATATTTGAACCCGTAGGTTTCACCATCCGAGGTCGGCATCAGCTCGATCACGCCGATCTCGGAATGGCTGGCCACGCGGGGCGTCTTGTCAAACAGCGGCCAGCGGCGGAAATCGGCTTCGATCGCCTCGGCAAGCTCGGCCATCATGCGCTCGGCGCCGATCCGCAGCACCAGCCGCATCATGTTGTCAACGCTCACGAAAGGCACAAGCGCGTTGCGGGAGGGGGTCAGCATGGCAAAATCCTCAGGCGGCGGCCGCTTGGGCGCGCGGGGTCAGGTGGATGCCGGCGATCATGCAGCGCACCGATCCTCCGGCCAGTTCGATGGTGGGCACCGCCAGCGGCTGCATCGGCAGGATCGCGGCGATGCGCGCACGGTTTTCGGGCGTCAGACTGTCATGCGCGCAGCGCGACAGCGCCAGAAACCGCCCATCGGCGCCCGACAGTTCGATCGCATTGCCGGCAAAGCCCGCGATTTCGGCAGCGGACAGCGCGATGACCTCGCGCCCGCCCTCGGCCAGACGCGCGGCGATCTCGGCCCGGCGGGCGGGGTCGGTGACCATGTCCAGCCCGACCAGCGCCAGTTCGGTGCCGATGCACATCAGCACATTGGTATGATAGATCTCGCGCCCCTGCGTATCGCGGGCCTCGAACACCATGGGTTCATAGCCGAAATGGGTGCAGAACCGCTCCAGCGCGACCGGATCGGCGCGATGCGAGCGCACCGTATAGGCGATGCGACCGACATGATCGAGCACCATGGCCCCGGTGCCCTCAAGCGCCAGCCCGTCCTGTTCCAGACCGGAATAGTCAATCACATCCTGCACGCGGTAGCGGGTCTTGAGCATCTCGACCACATCGCCGCGCCGTTCGCGGCGGCGATTGGGCGCATGCATCGGATAAAGCGCCACATGGCCGCCGACATGGGTCGAGAACCAGTTGTTCGGAAACACGCTGTCGGGCGTGTCGTGGCGGCCGTCATCGTCAAAGACATGCACCGCCACGCCCCGGTCCCGCAGGATCGCCACGGCGGCGTCGAACTCGTCGCGGGCACGGGCGGCGATCTGCGTCGCGGCCTCGGCGCTGTCGCGCTGAAAGGCATTGTCGGCGCGGGTTTCGGGGTTGGGATGAAAGGCATGTGGCCGGATCATCACCACCGCCTCGGGTGCCTGAAGCAGATTGCGGCGCATCAGGCAAAGCTCCGCGTCGGGCGGTCAAACACCTTCTTGCCCATCAGCGAGGCGACCAGATCGACCATCAGTTTCGCCGTGCGGCCGCGTTCGTCGAGAAAGGGGTTCAGCTCCACCAGATCAAGCGAGGTGACAAGCCCGGATTCGTGCAAAAGCTCCATCACCAGATGCGCCTCGCGGAAGGTGGTGCCGCCGGGCACCGTGGTGCCAACCGCCGGTGCGATGGAGGGGTCGAGGAAATCGACATCCAGGCTGACATGCAACAGCCCGCCCATGGCGCGCACCCGTTCCAGAAAGCTGCGCAGCGGCGCGACGATGCCCTGTTCATCCAGCACGCGCATGTCGTTGATCGCGATGTCATGCTGCAACAGCGCCGCATGTTCCGCCGGATCGACCGAACGGATGCCAAACAGGCAGATCCGGTCGGCCGGGATCGGCGCGGGGAAGGGCGGAAAGGCGTCGAACCCGTCGCGACCGGCGATATAGGCGACCGGCGTGCCATGCAGGTTGCCGCTGGTCGTCGTCATCGGCGTGTGGAAATCGCTATGCGCATCAAGCCAGAGCAGGAACAGCGGCCGCCCCAGACGGCGGGCATTCAGCGCCGCCCCCGCCACCGACCCGAGCGCCAGTGAATGATCGCCGCCCAGCACGATGGGCAAGCCGCCCGCCGCCAGCGCGTCATCGACCCGTTCGGTCAGCGCCATGGTCCAGCCCAGCGTCTCGGGCAGTTGATCGACCGCGGGATTGGCGCACTGCGCCTCGGGCAGGTCGGTCAGGGCGACATCGCCCCAATCCTCGACCGCGTGGCCCAGATCGCGCAGCACCTGCGCCAGCCCCGCGACACGATAGGCCGCCGGCCCCATGAGGCAGCCGGGGCGGCGTTGCCCGCTGTCGATCGGGGCACCGATGAAAATGGTCCTGGTCATGGCTTTGCTCTCCTGTTCCCTGAAAAATTCTTGCCGAATGGTGGTGATTTCCATAGTGATATGATCGAAATGTATCATGATTTGCCCCAAACGGTCAGGCAAGGTATCGAAATGGACGATGTTGACCTCCGCCTTGTGGCAGAGCTGCGCCGCGACGGGCGGGCTTCGCTTTCCGATCTGGCCGACCGGCTGGGCCTGACCCGCGCCACGGTGCGCAGCCGGATGGAACGGCTGATGCTGCGCGGCGAGATCGCGGGATTTACCGTGGTTACCCGCGCCGATGTGACGGCGGCGCCGGTGCGGGCGCTGATGATGATCGGGATCGAGGGGCGCGGCGGCGAAAAGATCATGGCGCGGCTGTCGGGCCTGCCGGCGGTGATGAACGTGCATTCCACCAATGGCAAATGGGACATGATCGTGGAACTGGCGACCCAGACCCTGCTGGAACTGGACGAGGTGATTCACCGCATCCGCAATGTCGAGGGCGTCATGACCTCCGAGACCAACCTGCTGCTTTCCACGCGCAAGGCCGGGCGCAAGCCGGTCTGACCGCCCATCTGTCGCAGGGTTGCGACAGGTGGGCGCAGCCCCATGGCGGCGGCGCGGGCTTTCGCCTATGATCGCGCCGCGAACAGGGGAGACCGGCATGATCGTTGAGCTTGGGCATTTCGCGCTGGTGCTGGCGCTTGGCGTCGCGCTGGCGCAGGCGGTGCTGCCGCTGGTGGGCGCGTGGCGCGGCTGGCGCGGCTGGATGGCGGTGGCCGAACCCGCGGCGGTGGTGCAACTGATGCTGGTGGCGGTGGCTTTCGGCGCGCTGACCTGGGCCTTTGTGACCTCGGATTTCTCGCTGCGGCTGGTGGTGCTGAACAGCCATACCGACAAGCCGATGCTCTATAAAATCTCGGGCGTCTGGGGCAATCACGAAGGGTCGCTGCTGCTCTGGGTGCTGATCCTGGCGCTGTTCGGCGCCTGTGCCGCGCTGTTCGGCAGCCAGTTGCCGCAAAGCCTGCGCGCGCGGGTGCTGGGGGTGCAGGGGCTGATCGGTGTGGCCTTCATGTCCTTTCTTTTGTTCACCTCCAACCCCTTCCTGCGGCTGGTCACCCCGCCGTTCAACGGCGAGGATCTGAACCCCTTGCTGCAAGACCCGGGCCTCGCCTTCCATCCGCCGTTCCTCTATCTCGGCTATGTCGGCATGAGCATGGCTTTCAGCTTTGCCGTCGCCGCGCTGCTGGAGGGGCGGATTGATGCCGCCTGGGCCCGCTGGGTGCGGCCCTGGACGCTGGCCGCCTGGATCTTCCTGACCATCGGCATCGCGCTTGGCTCGTGGTGGGCCTATTACGAACTGGGCTGGGGCGGGTTCTGGTTCTGGGATCCGGTGGAAAACGCGAGCTTCATGCCCTGGCTTTTCGGCGCGGCGCTGCTGCATTCCGCCATCGTGGTGGAAAAGCGCGAAAGCCTGAAGGCCTGGACCATCCTTCTGGCCATCCTCGCCTTCGGCTTTTCGCTGATCGGCACCTTCATCGTGCGCTCGGGTGTCATCACGTCGGTGCATTCCTTTGCCTCGGATCCCGAACGCGGGGTGTTCATCCTGATCATCCTCGGCCTGTTCATGGGGGGGGCGCTGCTGCTGTTCGGGTTGCGCGCCTCGGCGATGGAGGCGAAGGGCATCTTCGCCATGGTCAGCCGCGAAAGCGCGCTGGTGGCCAATAACCTGCTGCTGGCGGTGGCAAGTTTCGTGGTCTTCGTGGGCACGGTCTGGCCGCTGGTCGCCGAACTCCTGTGGGACCGCAAGCTGAGCGTGGGCGCGCCCTTCTTCAACGCGGCCTTCTCGCCCTTCATGATCGGGCTGGCGCTGCTGTTGCCGCTGGGGGCCATGCTGCCCTGGAAACGCGCCCAGGCCGGCCGGGTGATGCGGCAGTTGCTGCCGGTGGCGGCGCTGGCCTTCGCGGTGGCCGCGCTGGTCTATGCCATGCAGACCGGCCGTTCGGCTCTGGTGCCGGTGGGGGCGGGCCTCGGTCTCTGGGTGGTGGCGGGGGCGCTGCTTGACCTCTGGACCCGCACGGGGCGCGGCGCATTTGCCGCCCGGCTCGCCCGGCTGACCCGCCTGCCGCGCGCCGATTGGGGCAGGGCCAGCGCCCATGCCGGGCTTGGCGTCACGATCTTTGCCGTGGCCGCGATGAATGGCTGGGCGACCGAGATCATCAAGGTGGTGCAGGTCGGCGAAAGCTTCGATCTGCACGGCTATCAGGTGAAACTGGCCGAGGTGCATGAGGAAGAGGGGCCGAACTACCTCTCCACCTCTGCCACGATGGAAGTCACGCGCAATGGCAAGGCCGTCGCGACCCTGCATCCCGAAAAGCGGGTCTATCCGGTGCAGGCCATGCCCACGACCGAGGCCGCGCTGGATTACGGGCTGTTCCGCGACATCTATCTGGTGATCGGCGACCCGCAAGAGAGCGGCGGTTGGGCGGTGCGCGCCTATTGGAAACCCTTTGCCAACTGGCTGTGGATCGGCGCGGGCCTGATGGCGCTTGGCGGGCTGATGTCGCTCAGCGACCGCCGCTATCGTGTGGCGGCGGGCGCCCGGCGTGCCCAGGCCGTCGCGGCGGAGTGAACACATGCGCAAGGCCCTGATCCTGCTCGCCTTCCTCGCCAGCCCCGCCTTCGCGGTGCAACCCGACGAGATGCTGCCCGACCCCGCCTTGGAGGCCCGCGCGCGGGCCATCTCGCAACTGCTGCGCTGCCCGGTCTGCCAGGGCGAGAATATCGACGACAGCAATGCCACGATCAGCCGCGACCTGCGGCTTCTGGTGCGCGAAAGGCTGGTGGCGGGCGACAGCGACGACGCGGTGGTGGATTACATCGTCGATCGCTACGGCGAGTTTGTGCTGTTCGAGCCGCGCGCCAGCGGGGCGAACTGGCTTCTGTGGCTGGCCGGCCCGGGGATGCTGATCCTGGGCGGTGGCGCGGCGGCGCTCTGGCTGCGCGGCCGCCGTCAGGCCCCCGCACCCGCCGCCCTCACCCCCGAGGAAGAAGCCCGCCTGCGCGAGATTCTGAAGGAGTGACGCGCCGTTCCGGTTGCCCCGTTGCGCAGGCCCGCTAGGGTCGGCGCGTTCCGGCATGCAACTGCGATGAAAGGCCCGCCATGGACCCGATCCTTCTGACGCTCGAGGCGGGTATCGCCACGATCACGCTCAATCGCCCCACGGTGATGAACGCGCTGTCCTCCGCGCTGCGGCAAGACATGCTGGCCGCCCTGCGCAAGGCCGAGGCCGAGGCGCGGGTGATCGTCATCACCGGGGCCGGGCGCGCCTTCTGTTCGGGGCAGGATCTGGCCGATGCGCAGAGCCTCGGCGCCGAAGTGCCGTTCGAGCAGATCCTGAATGACGAATATGTGCCGCTGCTGAAGGCGATCTACGATTGCAAGCTGCCCACCATCGCGGCGGTGAATGGCGCGGCGGCCGGGGCGGGGGCCAATCTCGCCCTGGCCGCCGATGTGGTGATCGCCACGGAAAGCGCGAGCTTCATCCAGGCCTTCACCCGGATCGGCCTCATTCCCGATGCCGGCGGCACCTGGTGGCTGCCGCGCCAGATCGGCGCCGCCCGCGCCATGGGGGCCTGCCTCTTTGCCGACAAGATCACCGCGCGTCAGGCGGAAAGCTGGGGCATGATCTATGAATGCGTGGCCGATGATGCCTTTGCCGCCCATGTCGCCGCGCGCGCGGCCCACCTGGCGCAAGGCCCGACCGGGGCCTATCGCGCGCTGAAACAGGCGCTGCGCCAAAGCTGGGATCATGATCTTCCCGACCAACTGGCCCTTGAAGCGCGCCTGCAAGGCGAGGCCGGCAAAAGCGCCGATTTCCGCGAAGGCGTGGCGGCCTTTCTGGAGAAACGCGCCCCCCGCTTCACCGGCGCCTGAACCCGCGCCCGACTTTTCTGCGAAAAGTCGAAGGCCCCCGTTGCCGGGGGCCTGATCGCGCTCAGACCCCGCGCGACAGGGCGGCGACGCCGGTCCGCGCCACTTCGCGCAGGCCCAGCGGACGCATCAGCTCGGCAAAGGCGTCGATCTTTTCCGGGGTGCCGGTCATCTCGAAGACAAAGCTTTCCAGCGTGCTGTCCACCACATTGGCACGAAAGATCTCGGCCAGCCGCAGCGCCTCGATCCGCTGCTCGCCCTTGCCCGCCACTTTGATCAGCGCCAGTTCGCGCTGCACGCTGGGCCCTTCCACCGTCAGGTCATGCACCTCATGCACCGGCACCAGCCGGCCCAGCTGCGCCTTGATCTGTTCGATCACCTGCGGCGTGCCGCGCGTCACGATGGTGATGCGCGAACGATGCCCTTCGTGATCGACCTCGGCCACGGTGAGGCTGTCGATATTGTAGCCGCGACCCGAAAACAGCCCGATCACCCGCGCCAGCACGCCGCTTTCATTGGCGACGATGACGGCAAGCGTATGGCTTTCGATCACCTCGGCATAGGGATCGCGCAGGTCATAGGCGGAATGGCTCGTGGAGCCCTTGGTGATATTGAGCGCCGACATCCGGCCCTCCCTTCATCTGTTCAGAAATATCCTCGGGGGGTGCGGGGGGCAGACAGCCCCCCCCGCGACATGTCACACCAGCACCGCGCCGCCGGCCTTGATCACGCCCTGTGTCTCGGCCTCGCCCAGCAGCATCTCGTTATGCGGCTTGCCCGACGGGATCATGGGGAAGCAGTTTTCGTGCTTTTCCACCAGACAATCAAAGATCACCGGGCCGTCATAGCGGATCATCTCCATGATCGCGTCATCCAGATCCTTCGGATCGCTGCATTTGATGCCCTTGCAGCCAAAGGCCTCGGCCAGTTTCACGAAATCGGGCAGGCTTTCCGACCAGGAATGGCTGTAGCGCTCGCCATGCAGCAATTCCTGCCACTGCCGCACCATGCCCAGCCGTTCATTGTTCAGGATGAACTGCTTGACCGGGGCGCGGAATTGCATCGCGGTGCCCATTTCCTGCATGTTCATCAGCCAGGACGCTTCGCCCGCGACGTTGATCACCAGGGCCTCGGGATGCGCGATCTGCACCCCGATCGAGGCCGGCAGGCCATAGCCCATCGTCCCCAGCCCGCCCGAGGTCATCCAGCGGTTCGGCGCCTCGAAGCCCAGGAATTGCGCCGCCCACATCTGATGCTGGCCGACCTCGGTGGTGATGTAGCGATCCATCCCCTTGGTCAGCGCCTCCAGCCGTTGCAGCGCATATTGCGGCTTGATGGTCTTGTCGCTGTTCTTGAAATCGAGGCAGTTCACCGCCTTCCATTCGGCGATCTGCTTCCACCATTTCGCCAGGCCATCCTTGTTCACCTTGCGCCCGCGCGATTTCCAGACGCGCAGCAGGTCTTCCAGCACATGCCCCACATCGCCGATGATCGGCACATCCACCCGGATCACCTTGTTGATCGACGAGGGGTCGATGTCGATATGGGCCTTGACCGAATGCGGGCTGAAATCGGCCACGCGCCCGGTGATCCGGTCATCGAAGCGCGCGCCGATATTGATCATCAGATCGCAGCCATGCATGGCCAGATTGGCCTCATAAAGCCCGTGCATCCCCAGCATGCCCAGCCAGTTCTGGCCCGACGCCGGATAAGAGCCCAAGCCCATCAGCGTGGAGGTGATCGGAAAGCCGGTCGCATCCACCAGTTCGCGCAGAAGCTGGCTTGCCGCCGGGCCGGAATTCACCACCCCGCCGCCGGTATAGAAGATCGGGCGTTCGGCCTTTTCCAGCAGTTCCACCAGCCGGGTGATCTGGTCGATATCGCCCTTTACCCGCGGCTGGTAATGCGAGGCCTTGACCTTTTCCTTCGCCACATAGTCGGCGGTGGCGAATTGCACATCCTTGGGAATGTCGATCAGCACCGGCCCCGGGCGGCCCGAGGTCGCCACATGAAAGGCGGTGTGAATGGTCTCGGCCAGCCGCTCGGTATCCCTCACCAGCCAGTTCATCTTGGTGCAGGGGCGGGTGATGCCCACCGTATCGGCCTCCTGGAACCCGTCGGTGCCGATCATGAAGGTCGGCACCTGGCCCGACAGCACCACCAGCGGGATCGAATCAAGCAGCGCATCGGTCAGCCCGGTCACCGCATTGGTCGCCCCGGGGCCCGAGGTCACCAGCGCCACGCCCGGCTTGCCGGTCGAACGCGCATAGCCCTCGGCCATGTGAATGGCGCCCTGTTCGTGGCGGACAAGGACGTGGCGAATGTCGTTTTGCAGGAAAATCTCGTCATAGATCGGAAGAACGGCGCCGCCGGGATAGCCGAAGACGACCTCCACCCCCTGATCCTTCAGCGCCTTCACGATCATCTTCGCACCCGACATGGTGCCCGCATTCGCCTTGGTCATCTCTCAACTTCCCTTGTGCCGCTTCGCCGCGGCGGTGGATACGAAAAAGCCCCCGGAGGATTTCCTCGGGGGCGCATGGGGAACCGGAATGGTCTGCCGTTACCGGCCCATGCGCCTGTCCCTTACGATGACGAGAAGCGCGCCCATGGCGTCCCCCTTCGTGAGCATTTCGATGCGCCGGACCTTATGGGCCTCTGCCGGGGGCGTCAATGCCAAATCCGCATGGAAAGTGTCTCGGTCGGGGCGAAACTTGAACTTTTATTCCAAGGATGCGCCATTCCGCCGCAAGATTCGCAAAACATGCCGGGGCAGGGGGCGACTCGCCGGCGTTCCGGGCGACATGGAAGCTTCACAAGACCGCAACATGGCTGTCACCCGGGCGGATTAGGCAACCCCCAGCACCCCGATACAAGGGGGCGGCATGCAAGCGCAGGAGCCAGAAATGACCGAGACCCGCCACGAACCCTTTTCCTTTGACGCCTTCGACGAGGCCCGCAGCCCGCGCGCCGAGGAAACCGATTTCGACCGCATCGTCGCGCGCGGCCTGTCGCGCCGGGGCTTTCTGTCGGGTCTGGTGGCCTTCGGCTCGGGCGCGGCCGTGATGGGAACGCTGCTGCGCTCCACCGCCGCCGAGGCCGCGACCGCCAATGCGCGTTTCGCCTTTGCGCCGCTGCCGGTGGCGACCGATGGCACGGTGCATGTGCCGGAAGGATATGAATGGAAGCCGCTGGCCCGCTGGGGCGATGCGCTGTTTTCCGATGCGCCGGGTTTTGACGCGGCCAAGGGTGTGCCGGCGCAGGGCTCGGACCGGGTGTTTGGTGAAAACACCGACGGGGTGGAACTGTTCAACATCCGGGGCCGTCAGGTCATCGCGGTGAACCATGAATATGTGAACCCCGAGATCAACCTGCCCAAGGAGCAGGAAGAAAAGGTGAAATCCGAGGCCGATGTGCGTCTGTTGCAAAACCTGCAAGGCGTCACGGTGATGGAAGTGGCCGAGGCGCCCGAAGGCTGGGCCATCGTGAAGGACAGCCCCTTCAACCGCCGCATCCACCACAACACGCCGATGCGTCTGACCGGCCCCGCCGCCGGGCACGAACTGCTGCGCACCCCCGCCGATCCGACCGGCACCGAGGTTCTGGGCACGCTGAACAATTGCGGCGCCGGCAAGACGCCCTGGGGCACCTATCTGACCTGCGAGGAAAACTTCAACGGCTATTTCGGCTCCACCAATCTGGAGATCGCGCTGCCCGAAACCTTTGCCCGCTACGGGATCGAGGCGGAATCGGTCTATGGCTATGAACAGTTCGACCCGCGCTTCGATCTGGCCAAGAACGTGAATGAGCCCAACCGCTTTGGCTACGTGGTGGAAATCGACCCGGCCAACCCGGAATCGACCCCGGTGAAGCGCACCGCCCTTGGCCGTTTCAAACATGAAAACGCCGCTGTGACCCTGGCCCGCGATGGCCGCGTCGTGGTCTATCTGGGCGATGATGAGCGCGGCGAGTTCCTGTATAAATTCGTCTCGACCGACAGCTACGAGGCGGGCGGCGATACCGCGACGCTGCTCGACAAGGGCCAGCTTCACGTCGCGAAATTCGCCGAGGACGGCACCGGCAGCTGGATGGCGCTGACGCCCGAGGCGACCGGCATGACGGCGGCGGAAATCTGCATCCATACCCGCCAGGCCGCGTCGAAACTGGGCGCCACCACGATGGACCGCCCGGAATGGGTCGCGGTGAATCCCCGCGCGATCGAGGCTTATTGCGCGCTGACCAACAACAAGAACCGCGGCAAGAAGCCGAATGCCGGCGGCGACGAGACCCCGGTCGGCGGCCCGAACCCGCGCGCCGAAAACCATTACGGCCAGATCGTCCGCTGGTATCCGGCGGATGAGGATCACGGCGCCGACAGCTTCAAATGGGATCTGTTCGTGATGGCCGGCAACCCCGAGGCGCATCAGGATGCCTATGCCGGTTCGTCCAACATCAATGCCGGCAATATGTTCAACTCGCCCGATGGCATGATGTTCGACTCGAACGGGATGCTGTGGATCCAGACCGATGGCGAAGACAGCAATGAGGGCGATTTCGCAGGTCAGGGCAACAATCAGATGCTGGTGGGCGACCCGGCCTCGGGGCGGATCGAACGCTTCCTGACCGCGCCGAAAGGGGCGGAGGTCACGGGCCTGACCTGGTCGTCGGATCGCCGGACGGTCTTTGTCGGCATCCAGCATCCGGGCGGCGATTTCCCCGATATGGCAGGCGGCCTGCCGCGTTCGACGCTGATCGCCATCCGCCGCACCGACGGCGCGGTCTTCGGCTGATCCTGACCTGACGAAAGACGGCCGCGGCGGGGCAACCTGCCGCGGCCTTGCCGTTTCAGGCGCCCCGCCGTTCCAGCAGAACCCAGCGATTGCCGAACGGGTCGCGCCAGACCGCGACGATGCCATAGGCTTCGTGGCGCGGGGCTTCCTCGAAAACCACGCCGGCGGCCAGCATCCGCGCGTGATCGCGGGCGAAATCGTCGGTTTCCAGAAACAGCCAGACCCGGCCTGCGCCCTGCGCGCCGATGGTGACCTGTTGCGCCGCGTTCTCGGCCCGGGCCAGCACGATGCGGCAGCCCTGTTCCCCGCCCGGCGGCGCGATGGTGATCCAGCGTTTGTGCCCCTGATCCACATCTTCCAGCAGGGTGAAACCCAGACGGGTGACATAGAAATCCAGCCCCGCCGCGTAATCGGGCACGATGACCGACAGCGCGGCCAGACGCATCATTCGGCTGGTTGGCGCGGCTCGGGCCGGGAATCGGGCAGGGCGATGCGGGCGACCTGTTCGGCGATCGGATCGACCGAAAGCGGATGCAGCTCGGCGCTGTGATCCTCGGGGTCGCCCAGATCCTGCCAAGCAGAGCCCTTGTAAATCTCCAGCGCATTGAACCGCGCCTTGTAGCCCATCTTGCGGCTGCCCGGCACCCAATAGCCCAGATAGACATAGGGCAGACCGGCCTCGCGCGCGATGTCGATATGATCGAGGATCAGATAGGTGCCCAGACTGTCCCCCGCGAGATCGGGGTCGTAAAAGCTGTAGACCATGCTCAGCCCGTCATCGAAGACATCGGTCAGGCTGACCGCGGCCAACTGGCGCCCGCGCTCGCCCTCACGCGCGGGGCGGGTATATTCGATCACCCGCGACCGGATCGGGGTTTCCTCGATCATCGCGGCGAATTCGAAGATGTCCATATCGGCCATGCCGCCATCGGCATGGCGATGATCCAGATAGCGGCGGAACAGTTGATACTGGTCTTCGGTGGCCCAGGGGCTTGTGGCGTTGCGGCGCAGATGGGCGTTGCGGCGCATCAGCTTTTTCTGCGTGCGGTTCGGGGTGAAATCCGCGACCCGGATCCGCGCCGAAAGGCAGGCCGAACATTCGGCGCAAGAGGGGCGGTAGAGCACATTCTGGCTGCGCCGGAACCCCTGTTTCGACAGGCTGTCATTCAGCCGCTGCGCCTGTTCGCCCTGAAGCGCGGTGAACAGCTTGCGCTCCATCCGCCCCTCCAGATAGGGGCAGGGCTGCGGGGCCGTTACATAGAATTGCGGCGCGATGGGAACCGTGTGGCGCATCTGGTCCGGGTGCTGAAAGGCGGGCTGAGGGGTGGGTGTCGAGGCGAATGCTAGCAAGGCATCGCCCGCCCGCCAAGCCGGATTTTTGCACCTTGGATCGCGTGTCAGGGCCGGTTGATGACCACCGTGCCCAACACATGATCGGTCAGCCCCTGACCGCGCGCCGAGGTCAGCATCAGCGCGATCGACAGAAGCTGCACCAGCAGCGTGCCGATCGACAGCGTATAGCCGATCGTATGCAGCAGCGCATGGGCCAGATCGAAGCGGTCGCCATTGCGGGTCAGAAAGCCGATATTCATCACCCGCATCCCCAGAGTGGCAGATCCTCCTGCCAGCGTGACGACGCGATAGAGAAAGCTCAGCGTGACATAGACCACCGGCAGGAAAAACAGCCCCACGCCCAGCGTCAGCACACTGGCCAGCGCGGTCAGCGCGCCCAGAATGATCACGTCGATGACCCAGGCCATCGCCCGCTTGGTGGCGGTGCCGGCATAGAATTCGGGCTGGGTTTCGGGGTCGGGCAGGCGGGGCATGTCAATCACGGCATACATGGCGCAGATCCATCAAGGCAGGGCAGGGCAGGAAAAAGGGGGACGCGGGCGCCCCCCCTCGGGTCGGGTCAATAGGCGCCGGGCGCCGGCGCATCCCCGTCGGCCTCGGCCTTCGGCTCGGAGGCGCGGGTCGCGCGTTCGTCCATGAAACGGTCGAACTCCTGCTTGTCCTTGGCGTCGCGCAGACGTTGCAGGAAGGTCTCGAAGGCGGTCTGTTCATCCTCAAGACGCTTCAGCGTATCGGCCTTGTAGGCGTCGAAGGCCGAATTGCCCGAGGAACGGAACCCGAACTGGTGGCGGTGTGCGCCGTGGCGGCAGAACATCTGGCGATCTCCTTGAAAGCTGTGGCGGCTGAACCGCCCGGTCATGAGCATATAGGCAAGCAACCCCAGGCCCACCGGCCAGAGCGTGACGAAACCCAGCACCATGGCCACGATCCAGGCCTTGCGGCCATGGCCGTCAAGCCAGTCCGCGGCGCGGCGCAGGGGGTTGGGGCGGCCGCCGAGAGCGGCGGACGGAGCGGCAGGCGAGGCGGTATACATCGGCGGTCTCCCGGTTGGCATTGCATGTGAACGTCTTTCACATTGAAGCAGATGGGAAGCCGCCGCCCCAGCGTCAAGGGTGGATGTAAAACTATTTCACATTCAATGCACGACGCTGCGCGACAGGGTGTTGATGACCACTACCCCCGCCAGGATCAGCCCCAACCCGATCAGCGCCCAGAGATCGAGCGCCTGGCGGAACAGCACGAAATTCAGCGCGGCGATAAAGACGATGCCCAGCCCGCTCCACAGCGCATAGACGATGCCCACCGGCAAGACGCCGGTGATCCGCGCCAGGCAGTAAAATGCGATGGCATAGCAGATCGCCATGCCGGCGGTCGGCAGGGGCTTGGTGAATTGCGCGGTCTGCGCCAAAAGCGTGGTGCCTGCCACCTCAAAGGCGATGGCGATGGCAAGGATCACATAGGTCGCGGTCAGGGTCATGGCGGCAGCTTTCGGAACCGGGGATCAGGGGAAGGCGCGGGTGGCGGCGATCAGGCGACGACAGAGCGCGCCGGGGTCGTCGGGCGGCAGACCTTGCAGGCAGGCAAGCCAATAGCCGTCGGTCGCCAGCCGCACCAGTTCCAGCCGCGGGTCGTCATCGGTCCGGGCGTGGCGCGTCAGCCGGGCGCGCAGCCAGCCCGTCCAGATCCGCGCCAGGGCGGGATCGGTCAGCGCCGAAAGCGACAGCGCCGACCAGGGCGAGGATTGGCCGCGCGGCGCGAAGGTGCAGGTCACATAGGCGCGGGTAAAGGTGCCGGGGCCGCCGTCATCACGCGCCAGCGCCTCCTCCAGCTCGGTGTCGATCCGCGCGATCAGATCGTCGCACAGCGCGTCGATCAGCCCCTGACGCGATCCGAAATGGTGAAACACCGCGCCCTTGGTCAGTCCCGCAGCCTCGGCCACGGCGGGCAGGGACAAGCCAGCCACCCCCTGCGCCAAGGCCAGCGCCGCCGCCGCATCCAGCAGGGCGCGGCGCGTCTGGTCGGGGGATTTGGCCTTGCGATGCGCGTCTGACATGGGATCATACCGTTGGGTATGTTCTGGATACCGCGCGGTATCTTTGTCGTCAAGAAAAATACCCTACGGTATGTCAGGCAGTGAAATCGGCCTGCCGCGCCCCGGTGATGCGCAAGAGATCGCGCGGGTCGATGGGGAAGATGTGGCGCGGCGTGCCCGCCGCCCCCCAGACCACCGCGAAATCCAGGAGCCGCGGGTCGAGGAATTCGGGGCTGGGCGTCAGATGCCCGACCGGGCTGACCCCGCCAATGGCAAAGCCCGTCACCTCGCGCACCTGGCGGGCATCGGCGCGGCCCAGAGCCTCGCCCGCCAGGGCCGATGCCTTGGCCGGGTCCACCTGATTGCCGCCGGCGGTCAGAAACAGATAAAGCCGCCCCGAACCGACGCCGGCGAACAGGATCGACTTCACGATCTGGTCCAGCCCGCAGCCCGCGGCCTCGGCGGCCTGCTGGGCGGTGCGGCAATCGCCCATCTCGAAGGGGGTGATGTCCAGCCCCGCCGCGGCAAGGGCGGCGCTGACGCGGGCAAGCGATTTCGACATGGCAGACCTCAGGCGGCTCAGGCCCGGCCCGGCGCGTCAAGCGCGCGGGCCAGACGGTTCAGGCGATTGCGCTTCAACAGCGCCTTGAGCGAGACCGGATGCCCGGCCAGGCGTTCGGCATCGGCATGGGTGGCGGTGATGGCCTCGCGCACCGCATCGGGGGCGCGCGACCACAATTCCCACAGGAAACCGTCAGGGTCGCGCCGCGCCAGCCCCTCGGCCGCCAGCACATGCCCGGGGAAGTCGGCCGCGTTATAGGTCAGCAGCGCATCCGACCCCGAGGCGATGGCGCTGGCCAGCACATGCAGGTCATTGGCATCGGGCAGGACATGGCGCGCCTCCAGATCGGGGCGGGCAGGGGTCAGGGCGCGGGGGAACACCTCGCGCATGCGGGCGGCATCGGCATCGGCCTCGGCCAGTGCATCGGGGCCAAGGCGCATCACCGCGCGGCGCCATTCCTCCAGGATGCGGTCCGACCAGACGGGTTCGTAAAGCCCCGCCCGGGCCAGCCGCAACAGGATCGCCCGCAGCACCGAGGGGAACAGCACACAGGCATCCAGCGTGACGCGCGGCACCCCGCCCATCAGTCGAGCCGGAAGACCAGCGACTTGAGATAGCCGCTTTCGGCCAGTTGCGGCAGCAGCGGATGATCCGGCCCGGCAAAGCCGGTATGGATCAGCTGACCGCGCCGCCCGCCGCGCCCGATGCCGCGCGCGCTGGCATTGCGAAAGCTGGTCAGGTCTGCGGCATGGCTGCACGAACACAGCACAAGATACCCGCCCGGCGCGACCAGCGGCGCAGAGAGCCGGGCGATGCGTTCATAGGCGCGCAGGCCCGCCTCCAGCGCGGGTTTGGCCGGGGCAAAGGCAGGCGGATCGCAAATCACCAGATCAAAGCGCGCGCCTTCGCGGCCCAGCGATTCCAGCACCTCGAAGGCATCGCCCTGCCGGGTCTCGAAACGGTCGGCGGCACCGCTGGCCTCGGCCCCGCGATGTGCCAGCGCCAGGGCCGGGGCCGAGGCATCGACCGCGAGCGCATGTTCGGCGCCGCCGGCCAGCGCCGCCAGCGCAAAGCCCCCGACATGGGTGAACACATCCAGCACCCGCGCCCCCCGCGCCAGCCGCGCGGCAAAGGCGTGGTTCGGCCGCTGGTCATAGAACAGCCCGGTCTTCTGGCCGCCCAGCAGATCCGCCATATAGGTCGCGCCGTTCATCGGCACCGGCACCGGCGCCTCCAGCCCGCCCGACAGGATCGCGGTTTCCTCGGTCAGCCCCTCCAGCCCGCGGGCGCGGCCGGTGCCGTTCTTGATGACGGTGGTGACGCCGGTGACCCGCCGCAGCGCCGCCGCCAGCAGATCGAGATGCGCCTCGGCCCAGGCCGCATTGGGCTGGATCACCGCCGCATCGCCGAAACGGTCGATGATCACCCCGGGAAGCCCGTCGGCCTCGGCATGGACCAGCCGGTAGAAGGGCGCGTCGAACAGCCGTTCGCGCAGCGCCAGCGCGCGGGCGATCCGCGCGGCGCACCAATCCTCGTCGATTACTGCCTCGGGGTCGCGGTCAAGCATCCGCGCGATGATCTTCGAGGCCGTGTTGACCGTGACCAGCCCCAGCGGCCGGCGCTCGCCATCCTCCAGCACGGCCAGCGTGCCGGCGGGCAGGGACTGGGTGCGCCGGTCGGTCACCAGCTCATCGGCATAGACCCAGGGAAAGCCGTGCCGGATGGCGCGGGCCTCGGCCTTGGGTTTCAGGCGCACGGTCTTGCGGGTATCGGTCATCTGGGCCTACGGAAAAAGGGGGGGGCGAGGCCCCCCGTCTAACCTGTTCGCGGTCCCGGCGAAAGGCCGGATCAGTAGATCGCGCCCACCGTCGCCGCCTGATGCGCCCCTTGCGAGGCCGGCGCCTCGGCGCCCAGGCCCGGCAATGCGACCGGCATCGACAATTCGCGGGCGATGACATCGGCCAGATGTTCGGTGATGACAACGCGCATCGTGCGGCCCATCTGCTCCTCGGCGATGGCGCGCGCCCCGCCCGAGCCCTTGACATCCGCGGTCACATGGCGCGGGCCGTCCAGCGGCAGGCCGGTTTGCAGATCGCGCACCGTCAGCACGAACTTGACCGAATGCACGCCGCCAAAGGTGTAGCGGGTCTTTTCGGTCAGCGAATGAAAGCGGGTGATCTCCACATCCAGGGCGACGGGGCGGCCGGAATGCATGGCGGCGGTGCCGCGGGTCAGGCCCTCTTCGATGATCGACTTGACCTGAAGGTGACGATCCCCCACGGGTTCGCCGCGCCAGACGATATCGGCCAGCGGGTAATACATGTTGGCCTCCGACACCCGCAGCTTGCCGGGCACCGAGACATTGATCTGCTGCACGTCATATTTCGGCACCATCACGGTGGGGCCGTTCTTGGTTGCGACGGAGAGCAACGCCTCTGATGTGGCGTTGCGGCTGACGCCGGCGCCGCAGGCGGCCAATCCGACACAGGAAACCAGAACCAAAAACACACGAATCGCTGCACGCATCTTGTCCTCCAGTTCTGGAACGCAGACGGGATCGAAGTTCTTGACGGCAGGATCGCCCCGGATCATGGCCAAATTTGGCTAATCATGCGTTAATGGCGGGGAATTCCCATGGCACGGCCGGTCGGCACCGAATTGCCGCCCTGGGCGTGCCGCAAGGGTTGTTAGCGCTAACGCAAGGTGCTAGAAATGCTGCAACCCAGTTGACGAGGCCCGCCATGACGCTCAATGCCACCATCGCCCGTGTGACCGACCGCATCCGCGCCCGCTCCGAAGGGCTGCGCGGCGACTATCTGGCGCGGATGCGCGCCGCGGCCGAGGCGGGACCGGCGCGCGGTCATCTGGCCTGTGGCAACCAGGCCCATGCCTATGCCGCCATGGCCGAGGACAAGGCCGCGCTGGCGGCGGGGCGCGTGCCCAATCTGGGCATCGTCACCGCCTATAACGACATGCTTTCAGCGCATCAGCCCTATGAGGATTACCCCAGGACGATCCGCGCCGCTGCCCGTGCGGCCGGGGCCACGGCGCAGGTGGCGGGCGGGGTGCCGGCCATGTGCGACGGCGTGACCCAGGGCCAGCCGGGGATGGAACTGTCGCTGTTCTCGCGCGATGTGATCGCGCTGGCGGCGGGGGTCGCGCTCAGCCACAACACCTTTGACGCGGCGCTCTACCTGGGCGTCTGCGACAAGATCGTGCCCGGGCTGATCATCGCCGCCGCGACCTTTTCACATATTCCCGCCGTCTTCGTGCCCGCCGGGCCGATGACCAGCGGTCTGCCCAATGACGAAAAGGCCAAGGTGCGCCAGCAATTCGCCACCGGCGAGGTCGGCCGCGACAAGCTGATGGAGGCCGAGATGGCCTCGTATCACGGCCCGGGCACCTGCACCTTTTACGGCACTGCCAATACCAATCAGATGCTGATGGAATTCATGGGCCTGCACCTGCCGGGTGCGAGCTTCGTGAACCCCGGCACCCCGCTGCGCGAGGCGCTGACCACAGCGGCGGTGGAGCGTGCCGCCGCGATCACCGCGCTTGGCAATGACTATCGCCCGGCGGGCGAGATCCTGGACGAACGCGCCTTCGTGAACGGGCTGGTCGGGCTGATGGCCACCGGCGGATCGACCAATCTGGTGCTGCACCTACCGGCCATGGCGCGGGCGGCGGGCATCGTGCTGGATCTGGAAGATTTCGCCGATATCTCGGACGTGGTGCCGCTGATGGCAAAGGTCTATCCCAATGGCCTCGCGGATGTGAACCATTTCCACGCCGCCGGGGGCCTGGGCTACATGATCGGCGAATTGCTGGATGCCGGGCTGCTGCATCCCGATGCCCGCACCGTGGCGGGGGACGGGCTTGACCTCTACCGGCAGGAACCGAAGCTGATCGACGGCAAGCTGGGCTGGCAGCCCGGCAGCGGCACCACGCTCAATGACCGGATCCTGCGCCCGGCAGGCGATGCCTTTGCCCGGACCGGCGGGCTCAAGCAGCTCAGCGGCAATCTGGGGCGCGGGGTGATCAAGGTCTCGGCCGTGGCGCCCGAACGCCATGTGATCGAGGCTCCGGCCCGCATCTTCCACGATCAGGACGCGGTGAAGGCCGCCTTCAAGCGCGGCGAATTCACCAGCGATACCGTGGTCGTCGTGCGGTTTCAGGGGCCGCGCGCCAATGGCATGCCCGAACTGCATTCGCTGACGCCCACCCTGTCGGTGCTTCAGGAACGCGGGCTGAAGGTCGCGCTGGTCACCGACGGGCGGATGTCGGGCGCCAGCGGCAAGGTGCCCGCCGCGATCCATGTCGCGCCCGAGGCCGCCATGGGCGGGCCGCTGGCCCGGCTGCGCGACGGCGATCTGGTGCGGCTCGACGCTGTGGCGGGCACGCTCAGCGTGCTGGCCGAGGATTTCGACCGCCGCGATCCGGTGACCGCCGATCTGTCGGGCAACAGCCACGGCATCGGCCGCGAGATGTTCGAAACCTTCCGCCGCAATGTCGGCAATGCGACCGAGGGCGCCTCGGTCCTGTTCTGATCCCATCCAAGGAATGACGCCATGACCCCGCAAGAAGCCTCCCGCCGTGCTGCCGAGATCTGCGCGCTGGCCCCGGTGATCCCGGTGCTGGTGCTGGAGGAGCTGGCCCATGCCAGACCGCTGGCCGAGGCACTGGTGAAAGGCGGGCTGCCGGTGCTGGAAGTGACGCTGCGCACGCCGGTCGCGCTCGACGTGATCCGCGTCATGGCCGAGGTGCCGGGCGGCGTGGTGGGGGCGGGCACGCTGCTTACTCCCGCCGATGTGAAGGCCGCAAAGGCCGCCGGCGCCACCTTCGGCGTCTCGCCCGGTGCGACCGACCGGCTGATCGACGCCTGCGAGGAACATGACCTGCCGCTGCTGGCGGGCGCCGCCACCTGTTCCGAGATCATGGCACTGCTGGAGCGCGGCTATACGGTGCAGAAATTCTTTCCCGCCGAGGCCAATGGCGGCGCCGCCGCGCTGGCCGCGATCGGCGCGCCGCTGCCGCAGGTCAGCTTTTGCCCCACGGGCGGCATCACGCTGGCCAAGGCGCCGGACTATCTCAAGCTGAAGAACGTCATGTGCTGCGGCGGCAGCTGGGTCGCGCCCAAGGCGCTGATGCAGGCCGGCGATTGGGACGGCATCGTGACGCTCGCCGCCGAGGCCGCCGCGCTGCCGCGCTGACCCGTCGCAGGGGGGCTGTCTGCCCCCCACGGCCCTTCGGGCCTCCCCCCGAGGATATTTGTGAACAGATGAAGGGCAAGACGCGTTTCCGCCCTTCATCTGTTCCCAAATATCCTCAGGGGGTGAATGGCCGTGAGGCCAGAGGGGGCGCGAGCGCCCCCTTTTTCAGGATGCCTGCCGCCCCATGCGCCCGCCCCGGCGGCGTGGTGCGGGCGGGGCCGCTAGCGCCGCGGTCAGCACGGCGGTCATCGGGTGGTCGTCCTGGCCGGGGCCGTAATGGCCCAGCAGCGTGGTCAGCGCGGTGGGGCTGTCGGGGGTGGCCAGGCTCAGCGCCCAGTCGATGAAGATCGACTTGCATTCCGCCTCGGTGATGCCCTCGATCCGGTAGCTTTCGCGCACCAGCCCCTTGGGGTCCGCCTCACTCAGTTGCATCCGCCCCTCCCAGATGGGTTTCGATCACCGCCCGTGCCGCCGCCGCCGCCTGCGCGACCTGTTGCGACAGCGTCGCCGCATCCGCCGCACCGGTTTCGCGCACCAGAAAGGCCCGCGCGCCTTCGCCCAGCGTGGCGGGGTCGAGGCCCCGATCGCCGAGCAGGCGGCTTGCGCATTGCAGGCGCCAGAGCAGCCTGTAGCTTTCAAGCAGGGTCTTCTCGTCGGAAACCGACATTTCGCCGCCCTTCACGCCGGCGCGCAATTGCTGTTCCAGCCGCCTTGACGGATCGGCCACCCGCAGGCAGCCGGTCTGCGCCATGAGTTCGATATCCATGATCCGGCCCGGGCCGTTCTTGCCATCCCAGGCGCCCGAGGCAGGTTTCGCGGCCTGAAGCCGGCGGCGCATGTCGGCCACATCGGCGATCACCTGCGCGCCGCCTGCCTTGGCCGCCAGCACCGCGCGCCGGACCTGTTCGACATCCGCCGCCAGATCGGGATCGCCCGCCAGCACCCGGGCGCGGGTGAGCGCGAGATGTTCCCAGGTCCAGGCCTCGTCCATCTGATAGTTGCGAAAGCTGGTGATCGAGGTCGCCACCGGCCCTTGCCGCCCCGAGGGGCGCAGCCGCATATCCACCTCATAGAGCCGGCCCTCGGCGGTTTGCGCCGTCATCGCGGTGACCATGGCCTGTGTCAGCCGGGCGAAATAGGGCCGGATCGCCAGCGGCTTTGGCCCCTCGGACATTTCGGCATCCGCGGGGTCGTAGATCATGATCAGGTCGAGATCCGAGCCCGCATTCAGCCGCCCGGCGCCCAGGCTGCCCATCGACAGCACCACCGCGCCGCGCCCCGGCTGCGGCCCGTGCTTGCGGGCGAATTCGTCGCAGACCACGGGCCAGAGCGCGGAGACCACCGCCTCGGCCAGATCGGCATAGGATTTCCCGGCCTCGAAGGCGTCGATCAGCCCGCGCAGGTGATGCACCCCCACCCGGAAATGCCATTCCTTCATCCAGCGGCGCGCGGCATCCAGCTTGCGTTCGTAATCGGGCAGGGCGGCCATCACCGCGTACAGGTCGGCGCGCAGATGCGGCGTGCCGGGCCAGGGCGCCCAGAAACTGCCGCCGATCACCGCATCCAGCACCGAGGCATTGCGCGACAGGTAGCGCGCCAGTTCCGGCGCGGTGCTGGCAATATCGACGATCAGGTCGATCAGCACCGGATTGGCCTCGAACAGCGCGAAAAGCTGCACGCCGGCGGGCAGGCCGGCCAGGAACCCGTCCAGCGCCAGCAGCGCCTCATCGGGGTTGGCGGCCTTTTGCAGCGCCTGAAGCAGGGTGGGGCGCAGCCGCTTGAAGATCTGCACCGCGCGTTCCGACCGCAGCGCCGGATAATTGCGCCAGTTTTCCACGATGGCGCGGGCGCTGTCGGAAAGGTCTGGCCCCTCGGCCGCCGCGCCGGGGGCAAAGAAGCCCTCGGTCAGCGTATCGGTGCGGGTCAGCCGGTCGAGCAGATCGGCGCGGAACCGCGCCACATCGCCCGCGCCGCAAAAGGCCGCGATCCGGGCGATGCCTTCGGGGCTGGCCGGCATGTCATGGGTCTGCTGATCCTGCACCATTTGCAGCCGGTGTTCGATCTCGCGATGCGCGCGGTAAAGATCGGTCAGTTCATCGGCAATGGCGGGCGGCACCCAGCCCTTTGCCGCCAGTGCCGCAAGGCCGCCGACGGTGGTGCGGTCGCGCAGTTCCGGGTCGCGCCCCCCGGCGATCAGCTGCCGGGTCTGGGTAAAGAACTCGATCTCGCGGATGCCGCCCTGGCCGAGCTTCATGTTATGCCCCTCCAGCACGATCGGGCCGTGCAAGCCGCGATGGTCGCGGATGCGCAGGCGCATGTCATGGGCATCCTGGATCGCCACGAAATCCAGATGCTTGCGCCAGACAAAGGGGGTCAGCGTCTTGAGAAACCGCGCCCCCGCCGCCAGATCGCCCGCCGCGGGCCGCGCCTTGATATAGGCCGCGCGTTCCCAGGTGCGGCCCTGCGCCTCGTAATAGGCTTCGGCCGCCGCCATGGAGATGCAGACCGGCGTCACGCTGGCATCGGGGCGCAGCCGCAGGTCGGTGCGGAAGACATAGCCCTCGGCGGTGATGTCCGACAGCAGGGCGGCCATCTTGCGGGTGACGCGGATGAAGGCCGCGCGCGCCTCTTGCCAGTCTGTGCCGTAGCGATCTTGGTCGAAGAGGCAGATCAGGTCGATATCGGAGGAATAGTTCAGCTCGCGCGCGCCTCCCTTGCCCATGGCAAGCGCGACCATGCCGCCGGCGATGGCCGCATCGTCGGGCGTGGCGCCGGGCAGTTTGCCGCGCCGGATCTCGTCGGCTACCAGGGTTTTCAGCGCAAGATCCACCGCCAGATCCGCCAGATCGGACAGTGCGCCGGTCACCATCTCCAGCGGCCAGACCCCGCCCAGATCGGCCAGCCCGGTCAGGAGCGCGACGCGCCGCTTGCCTTGCCGCAGACCCGAGGCCAGCGCATCGGGCGGCAGCGCTGCGAGGCGGTCGAACTCCGCCGTCAGCGCGGTTTCCGGCGCCGCCGACAGCGCGGCGCGCAGCCAGTCGGCCTCTTTCTCCATCAGCCCCTTGAGATAGGGCGAACAGCCGGCCGTGCCCGCGATCAGATCGCCCAGTTCGGGGGCCAGATCGGCGAAACGCAGGCGCGCATCCTGCCCGGCGGCGGCATCGAAGGGCAGGGGCGAACGGCGAAGACGGGGGGCGAAAGCGGCATGGGTCATGGCGCGACCTTGGCCGGGCCGCGCGCCGGCGTCAACGGGCCTCGGCGTCGTGCCAGCGGGCCTCGTTCGCCTCGATCGCGGCGATCCGCTCGGCCAGCGGCGGATGCGACATCAGCCAGGCCGCGCCGCTTTCGCGGGTGCCGGTCAACGCGCCCAGCTTTTGAAACAGGCTGCGCTGCGGCGCGGTGCCGATGCCCGCCTTGATCAGCAGCGCCGAGGCATAGGCATCGGCCTCGAATTCATCCTTGCGCGACATCCGCGCCATCAGGGCGCCGGCAAT
Source organism: Gemmobacter caeruleus (assembly GCF_008271655.1). Taxonomy (GTDB): domain Bacteria; phylum Pseudomonadota; class Alphaproteobacteria; order Rhodobacterales; family Rhodobacteraceae; genus Gemmobacter; species Gemmobacter caeruleus. The sequence goes on along the minus strand of NZ_VKKX01000044.1, from coordinate 190,227 downwards.
CGCATTGGCGATGAACACGCCCAGAAACGGCACGAAGCGCGACAGAAAGGCCGTGAGCAGCACAAAGACCGCATTCGCCCCGGTAAAGTCGATCATCCGCCGGCGGGTATGGCCAAGCGCCACATGGCCCAGCTCATGCGCGATCACCGCGCCCAGTTCATCGGCACTGACCGCGCCGGCGCGGTATTTGCGCAACAACCCCTCGGTCAGGAAGATCCGCCCGTCGGGGGCGGCAAGGCCGTTCACCGGCTCCACGTCAAAGACATGCACCCGGATCGCCGGCAGGTCGAGCGCCCGGGCCAGCCGCCCCGCCACCGCCAGAATGCCCGGGTCGCGCAGCGGGCGCGACTTCTCGTCCAGCATCCGATGCGTCCGCCAGACCGAGAAGCGATACATCAGCAAAGCATAGGCCAGCGCCAGCAGAATGGGGGCAAGTTTCAGCATGGCGTCGATATGGGGCCGCGGGCGGGGCAGGGCAAGCGGCTCATCCAGCCTGCCTTTCGCGCCGCGCCAGGGTCAGCAGCCACCAACCCAGCAGGATCACCGCCGTGCCGGTTGCGACCAGCCCCAGCACCGATCCCAGCATGTCGGAGGCCGCGGTCAGATTGCCGCCCGCCGCGCGGCCGGCCATGACATAGAGCCCACACCAGACCGCCTCGCCCGCGATGCCCCAGAAGGTGAAGACCCCCCAGTTCTGCCGCATCGCCCCGCCGATCACGTTCACATAAGGCCCGAGCGGCGAAAACAGCCAGCGCGACAGGAACACCGCCAGCGCGCCCCGGCGCGCGATCAGCGCCCGTGCGCGACCGATCAGCGCGGCGCGGGGGCCGGTGCCGATCCGGTCCACCAGGGCCGCCCCGCCGCGCCGCCCGACCAGAAAGCCGAACTGGTCGCCCATCACCGCCCCGCTCAGGGCGGCCGCGATCACCTGCCACAGCACCAGATCGCCCGAGGCGGCAAAGCCCCCCGCCGCCAGCATGATGATCGAAGCCGGGATCGGCAGCGCCAGACAGGAACAGAAGGTGGTCAGCGCGATCAGCCAGAGCCCGTAGACCGGCACAAGGCCCAGCAGCCATTCAGTCACGGCTGCCCCCCGCCCGCCGCGCGTTCGGCGCGCATCTCGGCCACGGTGCGTTCGACCAGCGCGATCACCTCGGCGACCGCGATGCCCCGTTCGTCGGCGATCTGTTGCAGGGTCTTGGGATGGCCGGATTCAGGCACCGGCAGATCGGCGCGCGCGTCGATCTCGCGCGGGGGCAGGCCCCAGCTGCGCCCGACATAGCCGATGGTCATCCAGGGCTGCACCGCCTCGTTGCGATGCTGCGACCAATAGACGGTCTGCACCACCAGCCGCCCCGCAAAGAACAGCGCCGCACACAGCGCCAGCGTGAAGGCCGCGACCAAAACGGGGTGGCGCCGGGCAAGTCCGATCATCGCAGCTCCTTGATCCCGCGGGCGATGCCCTCCAGCGTCATCGGCACCATGCGCCCGCCAAAGATGTCCTGGACCAGCCGGGTGGAATAAGTGTGGCGCCAATGATCCTCGCGCACCGGGTTGATCCACAGATGGTTCGGCCATTGCGCGCAGACCCGTTCCAGCCAGACCTGGCCCGCCTCGGGGTTCCAGTGTTCATTGGCGCCGCCCGGGTGCAGGATCTCATAGGGCGACATCGCGGCATCGCCGACAAAGATCGCCTTGTAATCCGGCCCGTAGCTGCGCAGCACCTCCCATGTCGGGGTCTGCTCGTTCCAGCGGCGGCGGTTGTCGGTCCAGACGCCTTCGTAAAGGCAATTGTGGAAATAGAAATGCCGCAGATGCTTGAACTCGGATTTCGCGGCGCTGAACAATTCGTCCATCACGCGGATATAGGGGTCCATGCTGCCGCCGACATCGAGAAACAGCAGCACCTTCACGGCATTGCGCCGCTCGGGCCGGGTCTGCACATCCAGCCAGCCATGATCGGCGGTGGCGCGGATCGTGCCCTCCAGATCCAGTTCCTCCGCCGCGCCGTCGCGGGCCCAGCGGCGCAGCCTGCGCAATGCAACCTTGATGTTGCGGGTGCCCAGTTCGACCGTGTCGTCAAGGTTGCGGAACTCGCGCTTGTCCCAGACCTTGACCGCGCGCTGATGGCGGCTTTGATCCTGACCGATGCGCACGCCTTCGGGGTTGTAGCCATAGGCGCCAAAGGGCGAGGTGCCGGCGGTGCCCACCCATTTGTTGCCGCCCTGATGGCGCCCCTTCTGTTCGGCCAGCCGCTGCTTCAGCGTCTCCATCAGCTTGTCGAAACCGCCAAGCGCCTCGATCTGCGCCTTTTCCTCGGGGGTCAGGTGCTTTTCGGCCAGCTTGGCAAGCCAGTCGCCCGGGAGGTCGATCGCCTCCAGCACGGCGGCATCGCTGATGGTTTCCAGACCGCGAAACGCCTCGGCAAAGGCGCGGTCGAAACGGTCGAGATGGCGCTCATCCTTTACCAGCGCGGTGCGGGCAAGGTAATAGAACCCCTCGGCGTCATGCGTCACAAGACCGGCGGCCAGCCCCTCCAGAAAGCCCAGATATTCGCGCAGCGTCACCGGAACGCCGCCGCGCCGCAGGGTTTCGAAAAAGGGCAGGAACATCGCGCGCCCTCCGCCGGTCAGATCATGCGGGCGATGACGATCGTGACGATCAGCCCGATCACCGCGAAGAGGATGGCAAAGCCCGCGCCCCATTGCGCCATGTCCAGCCCGCTGCCGCCATGGTGGCGCGCCCGCAGCACGCCCAGTAATGCCCCGAAAATTGCGGCGGTGATGACGATCATCCTGTCTTCCTCACGCGGCGGCCCGCAGCCGGGCCGCCCTTGCGCGGGGCCGACCTGGTGTCAGCCCCGGATTGCCATGCTCAGCCGCGACGGGCTCAGGGCGGAGATGTCGCGCTGACGGGCCCGGGTCACGGCGTCGGAACCGAAGCCATAGCGCGCCCAGGGCGCACTGTCGAGCCGCACCGCCCGCGCCGCGGCCTTGTCGCCCGCCAGATCAAGCGCCTGGCCCTTGATCATCAGGATCGTCGCCAGCAGCGAGGCGTTTTCCGCCCGGCGCACGGCCGGAATGGCGCGATCGGCAAAGGCCACCGCCTGATCGGGGCGCCCCTGGCTGAGCGCGAGCGCGGCAAGTTGCATGTCCACATGCGCGGCCTGAACCTGCGCGCCGGGCAGGGCGCGCCAGATGCGCGCGGCCTGGCCAAAGGCCTGGGCTGCCACGACCGGATCCTGGCCGATATTCAGCCGCCCCACGGCGAACCACGAAAAGGCAAGGCGGGAATCGCTCCAGCCCTGGGCCTGCGCGATCTGAAGCGCGCGTTGCGCCGCCGCCCTTTTCGCGCCGGCCCCGCCCGAAGCGCCAAGCGCCAGTTCCATCGACTTGACCCAGGCCGGCGGGGTGCGCCCGCCGCTATGGCTGCGCCCGGTGCCACCGCCCGGGTTCATCTGCGCAAGCAGTCCCGGCAGCGCGGCGGCCACCTGCGCCTGCGTCATGCCCGAACGCAGTTGCGGGCTGTAATGCAGGCGCAGCACCAGCATGTCGAAACTGGTCAGCACGGTGTGGAAGTTGTCGTCGTTGAACACGCTGTCGGGCAGTTGATACAGGTCGTTCAGCGGGCCCATGGCCTGCGCGAGTTCCTCATGCAGGCAATCGCGAATCTCTTGCGGGCTGGCATCCGAGGGGGCAAAGACCGCGGCCTTGCGCCGCTCGCGCACCGAGCCCCAATCCAGCAGGCCGGTGCCGCGCGCCGCGCGCAACTCCTCCAGCGAGGACACATTGGGCATCACGAAACAGGCCACATTGGCATAGGTCGCACGGATCACCCGGCGCGGCACGAAGACCACATTGATCGCCGCCTCGCCGCCGGTCTGGCTGACATTGATGCCCGCCTCATTGCGGAATCGCGTCAGAAGACGACTGAGATCGGCCTGGGCCGAGGGCGGCACCTGGCCGCGCAGCGCCACGGTGATCGGCCCCTCGAAACGGGTCAGGACGGGCAGGGGGCGCCCGCTTTCCATGCGGAATTCCAGATCCATGAAATCCTGCGCGATTTCGGTATTCGAGCGCTGAACCCGGCCGGGCGTGGTGGCGGCAAAGGCCGGCCCCGGCAGGCTGGTCGGCGCCGCCGCCGTCGCATCGCGCGGGCGGTTCATCGACACCTGGGCGGCGTCATGCGGGTTCGATCCGGGCGCGCAGGCGCTCAGCAGCGAAAGGGTAAGGAGTGCGGCAAGACGCATGGGTTGGCAGCCCCGGGATTGCAGTATTTCAGGTATCGGAACGACCGGCCGAGCAGACCGGGCCGGTCATTCCGCGGGTGAGATGCGCCCCGCACCAGGCCCGGCCGCGATGCCCCCGCATCGCGACAAGGCCGGTCCGGCCGCAGGAAATGGCGCCGCCGCGCAGCCCCGTCACGCTCCCCCAGAGACGTGCCGGGCGCGGTTGCGCCAAGGGTAGACGACGCGGCTGCGTCGTGGCGGGCAGGGGCGGGCCATGGCGTTTGTCCGGCCCCCGCCGGACCGCCATGTCGCCCCGCATGCCCCACAAGGCCGCATCCGCGCAGATCCGACCCGCCCGGTGCCGCCGCAGAAACGGCGCCGGATGCCCGGGGCGCGGCCGCATGGCCCGCCTTGAGGCAAGGGGAAAAGATCATCGCTCGGGTTGCCTGTCCTTGTGGTTGACGCGTTCCAGGACGCCAGTCCAAGGGAACGCCGCCCCATGTCAGGAGAGCGGCACGATTGTGTCAATCTCTGGAATCGCGCCCCCTGCGCGGCGGCACCATCCATCGTGCTCGGCCGCCTTGATCATGCCAGATTTGGGGCGGGAATCTCACGCATTGTTTCCGATTATTTCAGAATAAGCGAGTTTCGTGAACACATTGTGGCTGAAATGTGGCCAATTCAAGGCGGGCCGCCCGAATCTGCGAAACCGATTCCCGGTGAAAGCACAACGGCTTGCCACCCGAAGTTCAATCAACAGCCTGTTTCGGATCGCGCAACAACCCGCCCCGCCGCGCCTAGCCGCGCCCGCGCGCCATGAAGGCCAGCCGCTCGAACAGATGCACGTCCTGTTCGTTCTTCAACAGCGCCCCATGCAGCCGCGGCAGCAGGGTCTTGCCATCCCGCTTGAGGTCTTCGGGCCCCAGATCCTCGGCCAGCAGCAGCTTCAGCCAGTCCAGCACCTCGGAGGTGGAGGGCTTTTTCTTCAGCCCCGGCGTTTCGCGGATCTCGAAGAACTGCGTCAGGGCGGTGGTCAGCAGCGCCGCCTTGATGCCGGGGAAATGCACCTCGACAATGGCGCGCAGCGTGTCGATGTCGGGAAAGCGGATATAGTGAAAGAAACAGCGCCGCAGAAAGGCGTCGGGCAGTTCCTTTTCATTGTTCGAGGTGATGATGACCACCGGACGCTGCCGCGCGCGGATCGTCTCGCCGGTCTCATAGACGTGAAACTCCATCCGGTCGAGTTCCTGGAGCAGGTCATTGGGAAACTCGATATCGGCCTTGTCGATCTCGTCGATCAAGAGGACGACGCGGCCCTCGGCCTCGAAGGCCTGCCAGAGCTTGCCCTTGCGGATGTAGTTCTTCACATCATGCACCCGCGCCTCGCCCAGCTGGCTGTCGCGCAGCCGGCTGACGGCATCGTATTCATAAAGACCCTGCTGCGCCTTGGTGGTGGACTTGATGTTCCATTCCAGCATCGGCATCCCCAGGCTCTCGGCCACCTGGCGCGCCAGTTCGGTCTTGCCGGTGCCCGGCTCACCCTTGACCAGAAGCGGGCGTTGCAGCGCGACAGCGGCATTGACCGCGACCGCCAGATCGTCCGAGGCGATGTAGCTGGAGGTGGAGCTGAACTTCATTCTGACCGGCGCCTTCTGCAATCTGTGGTGGGCAGACCCTAGTCCCCCTACGAAATCGGCGCAACGACAAGTGAGGTCGCTGGGTGACAAGGGCTAGTGACAAGGGGTCAGAGTTCCGGTAGAGGAACGCCACCAGACGCGCCGGCCAGGCCCGGGTCGGCGCAGTCGCAGAAGTGGAGTGCTGCGATGAAGGCCGAGACCTTTCTTCCTGACGATTATCGCCCCGCGGAAGGCGAACCTTTCATGAATGACCGGCAGCTGGAATATTTCCGCCGCAAGCTGCTGACCTGGAAACAGGAACTTCTGGATCAGAGCGCCGAGACCCTCGACAATCTGACCGACAGCGCCCGCAACGTGCCCGATCTGGCCGACCGCGCAAGCGAGGAGACCGACCGCGCGCTGGAACTGCGCACCCGCGACCGCCAGCGCAAGCTGATCGGCAAGATCGACTCGGCGCTGCGCCGGATCGAGAATGGCGAATACGGCTATTGCGAGGTGACCGGCGAGCCGATCAGCCTCAAGCGGCTGGATGCGCGCCCGATCGCCACCATGACGCTGGAGGCACAGGAACGCCACGAGCGCCGCGAAAAGGTGCATCGCGAGGATTGAGGCCGCGGGCCGCCCCGTCGCGCGACCTTGGGCCGCAGGCGGGGAAAGGGGGCGACGGTTGCGCGCCCCGGTGAAATGACGGCAGGCTGAGCCGGGCCCTCGCGCCCGGCTTTTGCATATCGGAAAGGCAGGCGCATGGGCAGGCTGGCAGGGCGGGAGATCACGGTTCTGGGGGCAGGGGTCGCGGGGCTGGCGCTGGCCCGGGCACTGGCGCTGCGGGGTGCCCAGGTCACCGTGCTGGAACAGGCCGCCGCCATCCGCGAGGTGGGGGCGGGCTTGCAGATCACCCCCAACGGCGCCGCGGTGCTGCGCGCGCTTGGCCTGGGCACCGCGCTGGACGCGGCGACGATGCGCGCCCGGGCGGTCGAACTGCGCGACGGGCGCGATGGCAGTCTTGTCCTGCGCATGGATCTCGCGCGGCATCGCCCCGATCTGGCCTGGCACCTGACGCATCGCGCCGATCTGATCGACCTTCTGGCCGAGGGCGCCCGCGCCGCCGGGGTGCAGGTGCGCCTGCTGCAAAAGGTGCGCGAGATCGACCTTTCCGGCCCCGTGCCGCGCCTGACCACCGCGCAGGGGGCCGAACTGTCACCCGCGATCGTGCTGGGGGCGGACGGGCTGCATTCACCGCTGCGCGCGGCACTCAAAGGCAAGGTGGCACCGTTCTTCACCCGCCAAGTCGCCTGGCGCGCGGTGATCCCGGCCGAGCCGGGCGCGGTCCCCGTGGCCGAGGTGCATATGGGCGCGGGCCGGCATCTGGTCAGCTATCCGCTGCGCGAAGGTCGCCTGCGCAACCTCGTCGCCGTCGAGGAGCGCAATCAATGGGTCGAGGAGGGCTGGAACCTGCCCGACGATCCGCTGGCCCTGCGCCTTGCCTTCGAAGGCTTTGGCCCCCGCGTGCGCGGCTGGCTGGAGCAGGTCGATCAGCTCTGGCTCTGGGGCCTGTTCCGTCACCCCGTCGCCGAGATCTGGGGCCGCGCGCTGCCCGGTGGCATGGTCGCACTGCTGGGCGATGCCGCGCATCCGACGCTGCCCTTTCTGGCACAGGGCGCGAATATGGCACTGGAAGACGCCTGGGTTCTGGCAGATCTGCTGGACCGGATGGGCCCGGGCGCCGAGATGGTGGCCGCCTATCAGGCCACCCGTGCCCCGCGTTGCCGCCGCATCGTGGAGGCCGCGAACCGCAACGCCCGCGCCTACCACCTTTCGGGACTCAGCAGGGGTGTCGCGCATCTGGGCCTGCGGATCGGCGGCCGCCTCGCACCGGGGCTGCCGCTGTCGCGCTTTGACTGGCTGCACGGGTTCGATGTGACCGTATCGGCGTGATGCAGATACCGCTTCACTGACCGTCGCGCCGCAGGAAATTCTTAGGATTCTTGGCTGGGGCGCTAGGATTCGAACCTAGGTATGGCGGTACCAAAAACCGCTGCCTTACCACTTGGCGACGCCCCAACCGTGCGGCGGTATGTAGCGAAGGCAGGGGGGATGCGCAAGCGGAAAAATGCGGCGAAACGCGCGAAAAACGCACAAGCTGTGGCGCGCAGGTCTTTGAATTATATGGGATTTGGCTGGGGCGCTAGGATTCGAACCTAGGTATGGCGGTACCAAAAACCGCTGCCTTACCACTTGGCGACGCCCCAACCGTGCGGCGGTATTTAGCCGAGCGCTCCGGGCACCGCAAGAGCGATTTTCACGCCCATTCGCCGCTGGCGGCGGGCCGGGGCGCGGGGTAAGCAGGGGCATGACATATGATGTGGTGATCCTGGGCGCCGGCGCGGCCGGCATGATGGCGGCGATCGAGGCCGGGCGGCGCGGGCGGCGGGTGCTGGTGATCGACCATGCCCGGGCAGCGGGCGAAAAGATTCGCATCTCCGGCGGCGGGCGCTGCAATTTCACCAATCTCGACATCCGTCCCGAATGCTTTTTATCGCAGAACCCGCGCTTTGCGCTTTCGGCGCTGAAACGCTTTACCCAATGGGATTTCATCGCCCGCGTGGATGCGGCAGGGATCGCCTGGCACGAAAAGACGCTGGGGCAGCTGTTCTGCGACGGATCCGCGCGCGAGATCGTGGCGATGCTGCTGCGCCAGATGGAGGAATTCGGCGTAACGCTCTGGCTGGAAACGGAAATCCGTTCTGTCACCCAAGCGCGCGGCTTTGTCGTGGAGACCAGCCGAGGCCCGGTTACCGGCGCGGCGCTCTGCGTGGCGACAGGGGGCAAGTCGATCCCCAAGATGGGGGCGACCGGGCTGGGCTATCAGATCGCGCAGCAATTCGGCCTGCCGCTGACTGAAACGCGGCCGGGTCTGGTGCCGCTGACGCTCGCGGAACAGGTGCTGGAGCCGCTGAGGCCACTGGCCGGAACCGCCGTGCAGGGCCGCGCGAGCTGTGGCCGGCAAGGCTTTGACGAGGCAGTTCTTTTTACCCATCGGGGCCTGTCTGGCCCGGCGATCCTGCAAATCAGTTCCTATTGGCGCGAGGGCGATGTGCTGCATCTCGATCTTGCGCGCGGGCAGGATGCGGCGGCGCTGCTGCGCGATCTGCGGGGGCGCGAAGGGCGCATCGCCTTGCGCAGCGCGCTGGCGCGGCTGCTGCCGGAAAAGCTGGCCCGGCATCTGGAAACTGTCAGCGGCTTGCAGGGCAATCTCGCGGATCAGTCCAATGCGCGGCTCGACGGGCTGGCGCGGCTGGTGCATGACTTTGCGATCACGCCGGTCGGCAGCGAAGGTTATCGCACCGCAGAGGTGACACTGGGCGGCATCAGCACCGAGGCGCTCGACGCGCGCACGATGCAGGCCAAGGCGGTGCCGGGGCTCTATTTCATCGGTGAGGTGGTGGATGTGACAGGCTGGCTGGGGGGCTATAACTTCCAATGGGCCTGGTCCTCGGGATGGGCGGCGGGCCAGGTGATGTAAGTCCGATAATCAATATTATGTAATGCAATTGATGCGTGACGGCTGAAAAACGGCGTCCCCCTTGCCAATGGGACGTGAAATCGGGCAAAGAGCCTGCATCCCATGACATGAGGCAACCCATGACCTTCTCGCGTGCCATCAAGATCGCCCCGTCGATCCTGTCTGCCGATTTCGCCAATTTCGGCGCGGAATGCGAAGCGATCGAGGCGCAAGGTGCCGATTGGGTCCATGTCGATGTGATGGACGGGCATTTCGTGCCGAATATCACTTTTGGGCCAAGCACTTGCGCGGCGATCCGCAAGCACATCAAGGGCGTTATGGATGTGCATCTGATGATCGCCCCGGTCGATCCCTATATCGACGCCTTCGCGCAGGCCGGCGCCGATGTCATCACCGCGCATCTGGAGGCCGGGCCGCATATCCACCGCACGCTGCAAGCGATCCGCGCCCATGGCATCAAGGCGGGTCTCGCGCTCAATCCCGCGACCGGGCTGGACAGCCTGCCTTATCTGCTCGACATGGTGGACCTGATCTGCGTCATGACGGTGAACCCGGGCTTTGGCGGGCAGAAATTCATTCATTCCCAAGTGGATAAGGTGCGTTCCTTGCGTGCCATGATCGGGGATCGCCCGATCCATATCGAAATCGACGGCGGCGTGACCCCGGAAACCGCGCCGCTGGTGGCGGCGGCGGGCGCCGATGTGCTGGTCGCCGGTTCGGGCGTGTTCAAGGGCGGGTCGGTGACCGATCCCGCGCCCTATGGCGTCAATATCCGCGCCATCCGCGCGGCGGCCGAAGCGGCCCTGCCCCGCTGAACATATATTCAATACTTGAAATATGTAGCAACGCAGGCTAGCTCTGACTGAACCGGCATTCCGCCGGCAGACGGAGAGCCGATGCGCCAGTTCCTGCCCATTCTCGACTGGGCGCCGCGCTATAGCCGCGGGGCCTTTGGCAATGACCTGCTGGCGGCGGTGATCGTCACCATCATGCTGATCCCGCAATCGCTCGCCTATGCGCTGCTGGCGGGGCTGCCGCCCGAGGTCGGGCTTTATGCCTCCATCGCGCCGCTGGTGATCTATGCGGTCTTCGGCACCTCGCGCACGCTGGCCGTGGGGCCGGTGGCGGTGGTCAGCCTGATGACGGCGGCGGCCGTGGCGCCGCTGGCGGCCGAGGGCAGCGCCGAATATTTGGGTGCGGCGGTGGCGCTGGCGGTGCTGTCGGGGCTGATGCTGGCGGGGATGGGGCTGCTCCGCCTGGGTTTCATTGCGAATTTCATCAGCCATCCGGTGATTTCGGGCTTTATCACCGCCTCTGGCCTGCTGATCGCCGCCGGGCAGATGCCGCAGCTTCTGGGCCTGTCGGTGCGGGGCGAGACGTTGCCGCATCTGCTGGCGGCGCTGGCGGACAAGCTGACGCAAGCCAATATCGTGGCGGCGCTGATCGGGCTGCCCGTGCTGGCCTTCCTGTTCTGGACGCGGAGCCGGCTGAAGCCGCTGCTGATGCGGCTGGGGCTGGGCGCAAGGCTGGCGGGCGCCATGGCACGGGCGGCGCCGGTCGTCGCGGTGGCGGTGACCACGGCGCTGAGCTGGGGCCTCGCGCTCGACCTGCCGATCGTGGGCGAGATCCCGCGTGGCCTGCCCTTGCCGCGCCTGCCGGATTTCGACCCCGATCTCTGGCGCCAGATCCTGCTGCCGGCGGCGCTGATCTCGCTCGTGGGCTATGTCGAAACCATTTCGGTGGCGCAGACCCTGGCGGCCAAGCGGCGGCAACGCATTGATCCCGATCAGGAATTGCTGGCGCTTGGCCTGTCGAATATCGGGGCGGGCGTCTCGGGCGGCTTTCCGGTGACCGGAGGCTTTGCCCGGTCGGTGGTGAATTTCGACGCCGGGGCCGAGACGCCGGCGGCGGGCGCCTTTACCGCCATCGGCATGGCGGTGGCAACGCTGGCCCTGACCCCTGCCCTGTTCTTTCTGCCCAAGGTCACGCTGGCGGCCACGATCATCGTCGCGGTGCTGAGCCTGGTCGATCTGGGCGCGCTGCGCCGCACCTGGGACTATAGCCGGGGCGATTTCGCGGCGATGCTGGCGACGATTCTGGTCACGCTGCTGATCGGGGTCGAGGCCGGGATCAGCGCCGGGGTGCTGCTGTCGATCGGGCTGCATCTGTGGCGATCCTCGCGGCCGCATGTCGCGGTGGTGGGCCAGGTGCCCGGGACCGAGCATTTCCGCAATGTGCAGCGGCATGAGGTGGTGACGGTGCCCGATGTGCTGTCGATCCGCATCGACGAAAGCCTGTATTTCCCCAATGCCCGCTTTCTGGAGGACCGCTTGCTGGCGGCGCTGGCCGAACAGCCGGGGCTGCGCCATATCGTGCTGAATTGCGCAGCGGTGAACCGGATCGACAGTTCGGCCCTCGAGACGCTGGAGGCGCTCAATCACCGGCTGGCCGATGGCGGCGTGGCGCTGCACCTGACCGAGGTGAAAGGCCCGGTGATGGACCGGCTGCTGCGCAGCCATTTCCTGACCGATCTGTCGGGGCGGGTCTTTCTCACGCAATATGATGCGCTGATGGCGCTGGCGCCCGAGATCACCCGGGCCACCCATGACGCCGCGCGGGGCGAAACCGCCCGCCCGCGCGCGGCGCGCTGATCGCTCAGACCACCGCCTGTTCGCGGAAGGGCCGGTTTTCCAGCACGCGGGCCACGGAAAGATCGCTCAGATCCAGGCTCTGCCAGCCGCCAGTCAGGATATGTTCGGCAATGCCGCGCCCGACAGCCGGCGCCTGTTGCAGCCCATGGCCGGAAAAGCCGTTCATCAGGAAAAGGCTGGGCAGCGCCGGATGCGGCCCCAGAATCGCGTTCTGGTCCAGGGTGTTATAGGCGTAATGGCCAACCCAGTGGCGCACGACCTTGACCGCATCAAACCCCGGCGCCCGATGCCAGAGCTGTTCCCAGATCACGTCTTCGAACAGATGCAGGTCGGGGTCGAAATCGTCGGGCGCGCAGGGGCCGTCGGTATCGGGCACGGTGGCGGTGATCCAGTGATCCTGTTCAGGGCGCAGGTAAAAGCCGCGATCCACCAAAAGCGGCGCCTCGGCATGGCGGGCATTCGGCGCGTCGATCACAAAGACCGTACGCTTGCGCGGCTCGACCGGCAGGTCAAGCCCGGCCCAGCGGCAGATCTCGGCCGCGCGGGTGCCGGCGGCATTGACCGCGATGGCGCATTCGATCAGCCCGCGTTCCTGCAACATGACCCCGGTGACACGGCCGCCCTCAACCCGCAGGCCGGTCGCCCGGTCGCGCACGAACGTCGCGCCCTGCGCCCGGGCGGCGTTCCGAAACCCCGCCAGCAGCCCCATATTGTCAAACCAGCCCTCGTCGCGGCTGCCAAAACTTGCCGCGCTCAGATCCTCGGTATTGAGCCAGGGAAAGCGCGCCTTGATCGCCTCGGGCGGCAGCACCTCGGTCGCGGCGCCATGGTCACGCTGCATCTGCGCCACGCTTTCCAGCAGCGCGCGGCCCTCGGCGGTCTGGGTCAGGAAAAGATAGCCGTTTTCCTTGAGCCCGAGCGAGGCCACCTCGCCCTGCCCGCCCAGATTTGCCGCGAAATCGCGGATGAAATCGACGCCAAAGCGCGAGATCTCCACATTCACCGCCGTGGTGAATTGCTGGCGGATCGAGGCCACCGACAGGGCGGTAGAGGCCTGGGCAAAGCTCGGGTCGCGTTCGGCCACCAGGACGCGCAGCCCGGGCGACAGCCGCGTCAGCCAGAACGCGACCGAGGCCCCCATCACCGCGCCGCCGATCACCACCACGTCATAGCTTTGTGCCATCGCCTGCCCTTCTCTCGCCTGTCTCGCGGCCCGGCGCGTCTCGACCCGGGCTTTGGTTCGGGCTATGACAAAGTTCGGGCACAAGCCGCTCTGCCAGCGACTTGCCGGCGACGGTTTTGGCCCGGCCATGGTATTTCAAGGAGTTGCGGATGTCAGGCCCCTGGGAATTGCTCAACCGGATCGCCGCCGCAGAGACCGCCGAGACGGTATGGTCGCTGGCGGTAGCGCATTTCGCGACCTGCGGTTTCGCCCGGGCGAATTACGGCATGACGCGGTTTCGCAAGGCCGGCAACATGGGCAGCCCCGATGATGCGGTCTATCTGACCAGCTTTCCGCCCGACTATGGCCAGTTCTATTTTCGCGGTGGCTTTTATGCGCGCACCGCGCTCTATCGCTGGGCGCTTGAAAATCGCGGCACCTGTAGCTGGAGATGGGTCGAAGACCGGCTGCGCGCCGGCCTTCTGCCGCCCGAGGAGGCGCAGGCGGTGCAGCGCAATGCCGAATGGGGGCTGCGCGCCGGCATCACCATCAGCTTTCCCGACCCGACCGCACATCAGCGCGCCGCCATGGGGCTGGCGGCTGATACCGGGCTGGATCATGACGCCGTTGATGCGATCTGGGCGCGCGAGGGGGCGGCGCTGCTGGCGGTGGCCAACATGATGCATCTGCGCCTGTGTCAGTTGCCGCTGCCGGTGCGCCGCCCGCAACTGTCGCAGCGCCAGCGCGAGGCGCTGCAATGGGTGGCCGAGGGCAAGACGACGCAGGATATCGCCGCGCTGATGGGGGTCTCGGCCGCCATGGTGGAAAAGCATCTGCGGCTGGCGCGGCAGGTGCTGGATGTCGAAAGTTCGGCGCAGGCGGTGGCCAAGGCTACGCTGCTCAACCAGATTTTTCGCGGAGATGAGGTCAGGAATTCCTGACTTACGCAACGTCATCCTTTTGGGTTAGGTGACCATATCCGTTCCGGGTGGTGGCCCGTGACGCGATATCGCGGTGGTCGGAGGCATTTCAGGCCGACCATCTCATCCGCCCGACGGGCGGCGTATCCATGCCGGGCGACCATTCTGTCGCTGCGGTTGGCTGTTTGGGTGGGGACAACATTCCATCGGTTACCCCGGCGCGGCGCATCCCTTTTCAGGACGCGCCGCGCCGCTTTTTTGTGGCCGCGACATGAAAAAGGGCGGCACCCGAAGGCGCCGCCCGATCCGTCGTCCCACAGATGCGGGATCAGCCTTGCAGGGCTTTCGCCACTTCGGCGGCGAAATCCTCTTTCTCTTTCTCGATGCCTTCGCCCACAGCCATGCGCACAAAGCCCACGACCTCGACGCCCGCGTCCTTGGCGGCCTGGGCCACGGTGACATCGGGGTTGATGACGAATTTCTGGTTCAGCAGGGTCGATTCCTCGAAGAACTTCTTCATCCGGCCCGGGATGATGTTGTTCTGGATCACCTGCTCGGGCTTCGGCTTGGCCGAGGCGGCGTTTTCTTCCAGCGCCTTGGCGGTCTGCACGGCCAGTTCACGCTCCACCACCGTCGGGTCCATGTCGGCTTCCGACAGCGACACCGGCGAGGTGGCGGCGATGTGCATGGCGATCTGCTTGCCGATGCCGTTATCGGCCCCTTTCAGCGCGACCAGCACGCCGATGCGGCCCAGACCTTCGGCGGCAGCGGTGTGGATATAGGCGGCGACCGAGTCACCTTCCACGGCGGCCATCCGGCGCAGGGTCATGTTTTCGCCGATGGTGGCGATCGCGTCGGTCAGCGAGGCCTCGACCGATTTGCCAGCCAGATCGGCGGTGCGCAGCGCGTCCACATTGGCCACGCCGAGGGCGGTGGTGGTGATCCCGCGCACGAGATTCTGGAAATCGGCATTCTTGCCGACGAAATCGGTTTCCGAGTTCACCTCGACCGCGACACCCTTGCCACCGGCCACGGCCACACCGACCAGACCTTCGGCGGCCACACGGTCGGCCTTCTTGGCGGCTTTCGCCAGGCCCTTGGTGCGCAGCCAGTCCACGGCGGCTTCCATGTCGCCGTTCACTTCGGTCAGCGCCTTCTTGGCGTCCATCATGCCTGCGCCGGTCGATTCGCGCAGTTCCTTCACCATCGCAGCGGTGATCGTCATGTCATCATCTCCTGGAACGAGAGGCCCGGCAGGCTGACGCCCGCCGGGTAACGCTTCTGCAACGAAAGGCGCCCCGGGCGCCCCCCGTCAGCGGGATCAGGCTTCGGCGGCCTCTTCCTCGGGCGCTTCTTCCAGCGCGCCAAGGTCAACGCCCGCGGCGCCCAGCTGCGCCGACATGCCGTCCAGCGCGGCACGGGCCACGAGGTCGCAATAAAGCGCGATCGCGCGGGCCGCGTCGTCATTGCCCGGGATCACATAGTCCACGCCCTTGGGCGAGCAGTTGGTATCGACCACGGCCACGACCGGAATGCCCAGCTTCTTGGCTTCCAGCAGAGCGAGGTCTTCCTTGCCCACGTCGATCACGAACAGCAGATCCGGCACGCCGCCCATTTCACGGATACCGCCCAGCGAAGCCTGAAGCTTCGACTGTTCGCGTTCCATGTTCAGACGCTCTTTCTTGGTCAGGCCCTCGGCGCCCGAAGCCAGCAGTTCGTCGAACTGCTTCAGACGCTGGATCGACTGCGACACGGTCTTCCAGTTGGTCAGCGTGCCACCGAGCCAGCGGTGGTTCATGTAGTATTGCGCGCATTTCTCGGCGGCTTCGGCGATCGGCTTCTGGGCCTGACGCTTGGTGCCGACGAACAGGATGCGGCCGCCCTTGGCGACGGTGTCGCGCACGACCTTCAGCGCCTGGTCCAGCATCGGGACGGTCTGGGTCAGGTCGATGATGTGGATGCCGTTGCGGTCGCCATAGATGAACTCGCCCATGCGGGGGTTCCAGCGAGCGGTCTGGTGGCCGTAGTGAACGCCAGCTTCAAGCAGCTGACGCATGGAAAACTCGGGGAGCGCCATGTCCATTTCCTTTCCGGTTTGCGCCTCGGCGAAGCCTTGAGGGATCTCTCCCAACCGGCGGACCCGCGGGGATGTCTCCCCCGAGGGCCCAAGCCTCGCCTGTGAAGTGAGGCAGCCCATACAGCCCCCCCGGCCGGATTGCAAGCCCCACCACCCCGAAAAAGAAGGGGGGCTGTCTGCCCCCCACGGCCCGTGCCGGGCCTCCCCCCGAGGATATTTATGAACAGATGAAGGGGAAGGCACGTCCATTCATCTGTTCATAAATATCCTCAGGGGGTGAATGGGCCGCAAGGCCCAGAGGGGGCGCGAGCGCCCCCTGCCCGGTCTCAGCCGCGCAGGCCGGCGATCCAGCGTTCCAGCCGGGCGCGGTTGGTGCCGAAATCGCTGAAGCCGAAGCGGGCGCGCGACCAGATCTCCAGCCGCGTGCCTTGCGGGGTCGCGCGTGCCTCGGCGGTGATGAAATCGGGCATGCCCCAAAGCGCGGAGCGCTGCATCAGCGTGATCCGGCCTTCGGCCGGGGTGCCGGCGATCAGGCGGCTGCGGGGTTCGGCCAGCGCTATGGCCGCCAGCCGCTCCAGCACCGCCTCGGGCCTGTCGGGCAGGATCGGGGCTGCCAGATCGCCGCCTTCGGCATAGGCAGTGGCGTCATTCGGCTTGATGCTGGCGGGGTGATCCGCCAGCGTCACATGCCAGCGCGCCGGGTCTACCGGGGCCAGCCGCACGAAGGCCGAAAAGCACAGCGCGGCCAGGAGCGGCAGGCCGAAGGTGACAAGCGCGATCCACTTCATCTGCGGGTCTTGGCCCAATGCAGCAGGCAGAGGATCTCGTAGGCCACATGGGCGCCGGCAATCGCGGTGGCGCCGGTCGTATCATAGGGGGGCGAGACCTCCACCACATCGCCGCCCACCAGATTGACCCCCGCGAGGTCACGCAGGATCGCCGCCGCCTGCCAACTCGCCAGCCCGCCCCAGACCGGCGTGCCGGTGCCGGGGGCGAAGGCGGGGTCGAGCGCGTCGATGTCGAAGGTCAGATAGGCGGGATGGTCGCCCACGATCGCCTTCACCTTCTCGACGATCCGCGCCACGCCGATCTCGTGGCATTCGCGCGCGTCGATGACGTTCATCCCCAGATAATCGTCGCAGAAGGTGCGGATGCCGATCTGGACCGAGCGTTTCGGGTCCACGATGCCGGTCTTGACCGCCTTGTACATCATGGTGCCGTGGTCGATCCGGGTCAGGTCGTCATCGGCCCAGAGGTCGGAATGGGCGTCGAAATGGATCACGCTCATCGGGCCGAATTTCTCGGCATAGGCCTTGAGGATCGGCCAGGTGATGAAGTGATCGCCGCCCAGCGTGATGCTGGCCGCGCCTGCGTTCAGGATGGTGCGGATGTGATCGGTCAGCCGGTCGGGGAAATCCGAGACCTTGGCATAATCGAAGGCCAGATCGCCGTAGTCGATCACCGCCAGATCCTCCAGCGGGTCGGTGCCCCAGCCCTGCGGCGGATCATAGGGTTGCAGGCTCGACGCCTCGCGGATGGCGCGGGGGCCGAAACGGGTGCCGGTGCGATGGGTCACCGCCTGATCGAAGGGCACGCCGGTCACGGCGACATCGACCCCGGTCAGATCCTTGCTATAGGTCCGGCGCAGAAAGCTGGTGGCGCCGGCAAAGGCGTTTTCAAAGGCATAGCCGCGCGGGCTTTTGCGGGTGAAGGCGGTATCGACTTCGTTCTTGGCGTCTTCAAGGGCCATGGAACGCTCCTCGGGTCTGAAGGTCGTCATTCTGGTCATCGGAGACGCGCCGGATCCGGGTGCGGCGAGATTGCCGCCCCGGATCGGCTTGTCAAGAAAATTTGATCATTTTGCCGTGGCGCGCAGCATCCAGGCCGCCTTTTCATGCGCGGCGCAGCGCCCGGTCAGCAGATCGGCGGTGACGGGATCATTGCCCTTCTCGGCCGCCTCGATCGCCTTGCGCATGCGTTTGGCCACGGCCTCGTGATCGGCGGCCAGATCGGCCACCATATCCTGCGCCGAAGGCAGCTTGCCCGCATCCTTGACGATGGACATTTCCGCCATCGCATCCAGCTGGAACGGCGCCAGCTGGCCAAGCGCGCGGATCCGTTCGGCCAGCGCGTCGGCGGCGGCAAACAGGTCGGTATACTGCGCCTCGGTCAGCACATGGATCGGGTGGAACAGCGGGCCTTCCACGTTCCAGTGATAGGCATGCGACTTGAACACCAGCCGGTAGGTATCGGCCAGCGCCTGCGACAGGCCCTGCGTGATCGCCTTGACATTGGCGACGCCGGTGTCGATCCGGTCGGCTTTCGGAATGGTGTCCAGAACCTCGGTCATGATGGTATCCTTTCCTGAAGGGCCGGGGCGAGGTGCCCCGGCGGTCAGGAAGGGAACGTGCATCCCGCCCGTCAGTTCCAATCACCCCAGCCGGATGCCTTCGCGCACCAGCCCGTCGGCCACTTGGCGGATCGCGCGCTCCAGCGTGTCGCCCACCCTCTCCACATCCTCGGCCGTCAGGGTCAGCGGCGGTGACATCACATTCAGATGGCCCATCGGCCGCACCAGAAGGCCCATGGCCTCGCAGGCATCCGCGATGCGGGTGCCCACGTCCAGCCCCTCGGGCAGCAGCGCCTTGCTGGCCTTGTCGGCGACATTCTCCACGCAGATCATCAGCTTGCGGCCGCGCACCTGCCCCACCATGGGCAGCGCCTCCAGCGCCTTCATCCGCGTCTCGAACAGGGCGCCGATGCGGGTGGCATTGCCCAGCAGGTCTTCGCGTTCGAGAATCTCGATATTCTTGAGCGCGGCGGCGCAGGCGACGGGATGGCCGGAATAGGTGAAGCCGCTGGTGAACCAGCGCGCCCCATCCGCCGCCATGGCCTGCCAGATCCGGTCGGAAAAGATCAGGGCGCCAAGGGGAAGATAACCCGAGGTCAGCCCCTTGGCACAGGTGATGATGTCGGGCTGGATGCCGAATTCGGCCTCGCTGGCGAACCAGTGGCCCAGACGGCCAAAGGCGGTGACCACCTCGTCGGCGACGAACAAGATGTCATGCTGGCGGCAGATCGCGGCCATGCGGGGCAGATAGCCCACCGGGGGCACGATCACCCCGCCCGAGGCCTGAATCGGTTCGGCAAAGAAACCGCCGATATTTTCGGGGCCGATCTCGGCCAGTTTCGCCTCGAATTCGGCGACCAGCCAGTCACAGAAGTCCGCCTCGTCCATGCCATCGGGGGCGCGATAGGGGTTGGGGGCGGTCAGGTGGTGGATGCCCGCCTCGTGATAGCGAAAGAACGGCACGCGATCGCCCGGCCGCTTGCCGATGGATTGCGCGATATAAGTCGATCCGTGATAGCTGTAATCCCGCGCGATGACCTGCGTCTTTTCCGGCCGCCCCATCACGGTCTGGTAATACTGCACCATGCGATAGGCGGTATCCACGGCGGCCGAACCGGAGGTGGTGAAATGCACCCGGTTCAGATCGCCGGGCGCGAGGCTGGCCAGTTTTGCCGCCAGCAGCGCCGCGGGTTCGTTGGTCATATCGACAAAGGTGTTGGAAAAGGCCAGCCGCGTCACCTGATCGGCAATCGCCTCGGCCATCTCGCGCCGGCCGAGGCCGATATTGGTGCACCACATGCCGCCAATCGCGTCGAAATAGCGCCGCCCCTCGGCATCCCACAGCCAACAGCCCTCGCCCCGCGCCATCACCAGCGCGCCCCGTTCCTCAAAGGGGCCGAAATTGGTCCAGGGATGCAGGTGATGGGCCTGATCCATGGCGCGCAGATCCTGGGGACTGGGCAGGTTGCGGGGGAAATCGCCGGTCATGGGACACTCCGTTGCGGGGACAGATCGCCGGAGTGTAGCATTTTGATCAAATTATCGCCAGCCGGACGGGCAGGCAAAGGCTGTGGTCGCCCCTGCCCCGGCCCCAAGGGGTTGAAGCGCGTCCGGGCAACGGCTTTGCGCGGCCCGGACGATTCGCTCAGCCCGCCGCCAGCGGCAGCGCCCGTTCCACCAGGCGGGCAAAGAAGCTGGCACCGACCGGCGCGGCCTCGTCGTTGAAATCGAAGGCGGGGTGATGCAGGCCGGCGCCGGGGCCGGTGCCCATGAACAGATAGGCGCCGGGGCGCGCTTCAAGCATGTAGCTGAAATCCTCGGACCCCATCTCGCGCCCGGCATCCAGATCGACCATGCCCTCGCCCACCACCTCGGCGGCGGCGGCGGCGGCAAAAATCGCCTGCGCCTCGTGGTTGATGGTGGGCGGATAGCCCCAGTCATAGTCGATCCGCGCCGAGACGTTGAAGGCCGATGCCGTGCCCTCGACAATCTCGTAAATCCGCTTTTTCAGCAGCGCCCGCACCTCGGGCTTGAAGCAGCGGATGGTGGCGGCGAACATCGCCTCTTCGGGGACGATATTGCTGGCGGTGCCGGCCTGGATCATGGTGACCGACAAGACCGCCTCGTCCATCGCATAGATGTTGCGCGACAGGATGGTCTGAAGCCCCTGCACCATGGCGACCAGCGGCGGGATCGGGTCGATGGTTTCATGCGGGGTGGCGGCGTGGCCGCCGCGCCCGGT
This sequence comes from Gemmobacter caeruleus, assembly GCF_008271655.1. Classification (GTDB taxonomy): domain Bacteria; phylum Pseudomonadota; class Alphaproteobacteria; order Rhodobacterales; family Rhodobacteraceae; genus Gemmobacter; species Gemmobacter caeruleus. The sequence continues at coordinate 169,437 of NZ_VKKX01000044.1, read as the reverse complement.
GACATGCACCACCGCCGTATCGACCGAAGCCATGAGCGCGCCGCGCGTGGTCTGGAACTGGCCGAAGGGCACGCCGGGCGCGTTGTGGATGCCGTAAACCTCGGCGATGCCGAAACGGTCCATCACGCCTTCCTGCACCATGACCTGACCGCCGCCGCCATCCTCTTCGGCGGGCTGGAAGATCAGCGCGACCCGGCCCGAAAAGCGCCGCGTCTCGGCCAGGTATTTCGCCGCGCCCAGCAGCATGGTGACGTGCCCGTCATGGCCGCAGGCATGCATCTTGCCCGGCACGGTCGAGGCATGTTCCGCCCCGGTCGCCTCGTCGATCGGCAGCGCGTCCATATCGGCGCGCAACCCGATCGTCGGCCCGTCGCCCTGCCCGTTCAGGATCGCCACGATACCGCTTTGCGCGATGCCGGTATGGATTTCATCCACGCCGATCTCCTCCAGCCGCTCCACGATATAGGCGGCGGTCTGATGGCAGTCGAAGGCCAGTTCCGGGTGGCGGTGCAGGTGCTGGCGCCAGCCCTTCATCTCGTCCGAGAAATCGGCGATGCGGTTGAGAACGGGCATGGTGGACTCCTCGGGGCGATCAGGTCTAAGCCCGCAGGGAAGCGCAATTCCGAGGAAGCCGCAATGCCCGAACGCCCTTTGCCCCGACCCGAAAGCGACGCGCTGGTGCATGACGCTACGGCAGGCATGGAGCGCCTGCTGGAAATCATGGCCCGGCTGCGCGCGCCCGACGGCTGCCCCTGGGATATCGAACAGGGGTTCGACACCATCGCCCCCTATACGCTGGAGGAGGCGCATGAGGTGGCCGATGCCATCGCCCGGCAGGATTGGGCCGAGCTGAAATCCGAACTGGGCGATCTCTTGTTCCAGTCGGTGTTCCACGCCCAGATCGCGGCGGATCGCGGGCTGTTCGGCTTTGCCGATGTGGTGGCGGCGATTGCCGACAAGATGGTCGCGCGCCATCCGCATGTCTTTGGCAGCGAAAGCCGCGACAAGAGCCCCGAACAGCAAAGCCTGGACTGGGAACGCATCAAGGCAGCCGAGCGCGGCCCTGCCCGCACGCTGGACGGGGTGGCTCTGGCCCTGCCGGCGCTGACGCGCGCGGTCAAGCTGCAAAAACGCGCGGCGCGGGTGGGCTTTGACTGGCCCTCCACCGATGAGGTGGTGGACAAGATCGCCGAGGAAGCGCGCGAATTGACCGAGGCGCGCGATCAGATGACGCAGGCCGAAGTGACCGAGGAATTCGGCGATCTGCTGTTCGTCATGGCCAATCTCGCGCGGCATTTCGCGGTGGACCCGGAAGAGGCCCTGCGCGCCGCCAATGCCAAGTTTCTGCGGCGTTTCAACAGGATAGAGGACATTCTTTCCGAAACCGGCCGCCGCCCCGAAGACAGCGATCTGGCCGAGATGGATGCGCTGTGGAACCGCGCCAAGGCCGAGGAAAAAGCGGCGAAGAAAGGCTGACTGTTTTGATTGGCTATTGACCCGAGCAAAAAACTCGGGCTTATGGCGGCAGATATTCCGACAAAAGAGGTCAGAAATGAACCGCGCCCTTCTTGCAGCCCTGATGACCAGCGCCGCGCTGCCCGCCCTTGCCGATGAGGTGAACATCTATTCCCATCGTCAGCCGGAGCTGATCCAGCCGCTGCTCGACGCCTTTACTGCCGAGACGGGCATCGCGGCGAATATTGCCTTTGTGGACAAGGGCATGGCGGAACGTCTTCTGGCAGAGGGTGATCGTTCGCCCGCCGATATCGTGCTGACGGTCGATATTGCCCGGCTCAAGCAGATCGTCGATGCCGGCGTCGTGCAGCCGGTGCAATCCGAGGTGCTGGCGGCCAATATTCCGGCCGCCTTCCGCGACACCGACAATCAGTGGTTCGGCCTGACCACCCGCGCCCGCATCGTCTATGCCTCGCGGGAGCGGGTGCAGGATGGCGAGGTGACCACCTACGAGGATCTGGCCGATCCGAAATGGAAGGGCCGCATCTGTTCGCGCTCGGGCACCAATGACTATAATGTGGCGCTGCTCTCGGCCTATATCGCCCATCACGGCGCCGATGCCGCGAAAACCTGGGCCGAGGGGCTGAAAGCCAATCTCGCCAAGAAACCCGAAGGCGGCGACCGCGATCAGGTCAAGTCGATCTGGGCCGGCGAATGCGACATCTCGATCGGCAATACCTATTACATGGGCCAGATGGTGAAAGACCCGGAAATGAAAGTCTGGGCCGACAGCGTGCGCATCGTCTTTCCGGTCTTCGAGGGCGCCGGCACGCATATGAACATTTCGGGCGTGGCGATGACGAAATCGGCGCCGAACAAGGATGCCGCGCTGAAGCTGATGGAATGGCTGTCCTCGGATGAGGCGCAGCGTATCTATGCCGAGACGAACAACGAATTCCCGGTCAAGCCGGGCGTGCCGGCCTCGGAACTGGTGCAGGGCTGGGGCAGCTTCACCCCCGACGCGATCCCGCTGACCGATGTGTCGGGCCATCGCGCCGAGGCGCTGAAGATCATGGAAGAGATCAATTTCGACGGTTGAACGGAAAACCCTAAAAACAATCATAAAGGGGGCTTGCATGGCCCCCTTTTTTCATGATCTTGCGCTGGATCAAGGGTATACGACGCGCATTGTCGTAAACGCGCGCTCATTCCTCTATGCCTTGCGCATTTTGTCGCAGGGGCTAAAGTGCCTCCTTTCGCCGGCCGCCTGGCGCTGCCGGTGCCGTGGTTCCCAGTTCCCTCCCGCTCCAGAAGGCTCTCATGACCCAAGCACCGCGCAAGATCATCATCGACACCGACCCGGGGCAGGACGATGCCGTCGCCATCCTGCTGGCCCTGGCCAGCCCCGAGGATCTGGAGGTGCTGGGCATCTGCGCCGTGGCCGGCAATGTGCCGCTGCCGCTGACCGAACGGAATGCGCGCATCATCTGCGAACTGGCGGGGCGGCCCGACATGGCGGTCTTTGCGGGCTGCGCAGCGCCGCTCCAGCGCAATCTGGTCACCGCCGAACATGTGCATGGCAAGACCGGGCTGGACGGGCCGCAACTGCGCGAACCGACCATGGCGCTGCAACCGACCCATGCCGTCGATTTCATCATCGAAACCCTGCGACGCGAGGCGCCGGGCACGGTCACGCTGTGCCCGCTGGGGCCGCTGACCAATATCGCCACGGCCTTTCTGCGCGCGCCCGACATCATCGGCCGCGTGCAACAGATCGTGCTGATGGGCGGCGCCTATTTCGAAGTGGGCAACATCACCCCGGCCGCCGAGTTCAACATTTACGTTGACCCGGAAGCCGCTGACATTGTGTTCAAATCAGGCGTTGACCTGGTGGTGCTGCCGCTCGATGTCACCCATAAGGCGCTGACCACCCGCCCGCGGATCGAGGCCTTCCGGTCGCTGGGCACCGAACCCGGGCGCATGGTGGCGGAATGGACCGATTTCTTTGAACGCTATGACATGGCTAAATACGGCCATGACGGCGCGCCGCTGCATGACCCCTGCGTGATCGCCTGGCTGATCCGCCCCGACCTGTTCACCGGCCGCCGCATCAATGTGGAGATCGAGACGCAATCCGACCTGACGCTGGGCATGACCGTGGCCGATTGGTGGGGGGTGACAGACCGCCCCGCCAATGCGCTGTTCATCGGCGATGTCGAAGCCGAGGGTTTTTATGCGCTGCTGACCGAAAGGATTGCCCGCCTCTGATCGGGGCGCGCGGGATCAGGCGCCGGGCAGAATGACCGCAAAGGTGCTGCCCTTGCCCTTCTCGCTCTCGATCCGAAGGCGGCCACGATGCCGGTTGACGATATGCTTGACGATGGCCAGACCCAGCCCGGTGCCGCCCTTCTCGCGCGAGCGGTGCGAATCCACGCGGTAGAACCGTTCGGTCAGCCGTGGCAGGTGCTGCGGCTCGATCCCCTCGCCCTGGTCGATCACCGCCACCTCCACCGCGGGGCCGGGCACGCCGGGCAGATCGGCGCCGCGCCGCAGTCGCACCGTCACCGCCTTGCCGCCACCACCATATTTCACGGCATTTTCCACCAGGTTGTGAAAGACCTGGGTCAGCTGATCACCATCGCCGCGCAACAACAGCGTGCTGTCGCACAGATCGAGCGTCAGCGTCACGCCCGCCTCCTCGGCCACCGGGCGCAACGTGGCGGCGACGGTGCCCAAGAGCCCCGCCAGATCGACCTGCGCATCGGGGCGCTGCCGCTCCTGCGCCTCCACCCGGCTGAGCGACAGCAGATCGCGCACCAGCCGTGTCATGCGCCCGGCCTCGCGCGCCATGATGCCCAGAAACCGCTCCCGCGCCGCCGCATCGTCGCGCGCGGGCCCTTGCAGCGTCTCGATGAATCCCAGAAGCGCGGTCAGCGGCGTGCGCAGCTCATGGCTGACATTGGCCACGAAATCGCGGCGGAACTGGGTGACCATCTCCTGTTCGGTGATATCGACAAAGCTCACCAGCGCGCCGCCGCCCGGCACCGGCGCCACCGTCACATCGCAGGTTGCGTCATGCCCGGCCATGGGCAGGGCCAGCCGCAACTGCTGGCGCGCGGCGCCACGGCCCACGGCCTCGATCGCCTCGACCAGCCGGGGCTTGCGGAAGGTCAGGCCGAAATGCCGCTCCAGCCCGGCCACGCCAAAGACCTGCCGCGCCGCGTCGTTCATCGCGCGGATACGCCAGTCGGCGCCGATCTCCAGCATGGGCAGCGGCACCGCCTCCAGCAGCGGGGCAAGGTCGGGGCGATCCATCGCGATCCTCCTGTCATTGCCCCCGTTCTGCCGGGATGGCGCGGAATGCGCAATGCCCTGCCCGCGCCTAACACCCCGTCGAACACCCCGCAGACCACCCCCATGAAAGACCCGGCCCATGGATGACTTTGCCCCGCCCGTTCACGCCGTTCTGGTGATCGACGCCCCCGAGGCGCTGCCCTGCATCGAAGGGTTGGAGCCTCGGCCGTCGGCGGTGCTGATCCGGCTGCGCCAGCTCGGGCCGGAATTGCTGGCGATGGTGCGCCCCGATTGCGTGGTGCTGCCGCTGCTGCGACCGGGCTATGATGCGCTGCAAGGGCTGGATCGGCTGGCGCGCCTTGGCTATGCCGGGCCGGTCTGCATCTTCGCGCCGCCCCTGCCCGCCCCGGCCATCGTGGAGGCCGAATTGCGCGCCAGCCATCCGCAATTCGAGCTGCGATTCTACACCATGCCGGCCGGCTGAGCGGCGCGCGGGTCAGAACAGATGCGCGACCTCGGGGGCGGCGACAAAGCGCCAGTTCCGGCGCGGGCCCGCCATGACATTGAGGTAATAGAGCTCGAACCCATGCGGCGCCCCACAGGGATGGTGGCCGCGCGGAACCAGGACAACATCGCCATCCTTGACCGCCATCACCTCGTCCAGCGTGCCGTCATCGGTATAGACCCGCTGAAGCGCCCAGCCATTGCCGGGATTGATGCGGTGGTAATAGGTTTCCTCCAGATAGGTGATGCGGGGAAAATCATCCTCGTCATGGCGATGGCTCGGATAGCTCGACCAGTTGCCGGCGGGGGTAAAGACCTCGGTCACCAGCAGGCTGTCGGCGACATCGTGCATTTCCATGGCGATATTGTTGATCCAGCGGGTATTCGGCCCGGTGCCGCGCTGCGTCAGTTCGATCCCCTCGGGGCCAAGCCGCCGCGCCGCATGGCCGCCCTTGCCGGGCGCCGAACAGACCGCCAGCGTGCAGGGCGTCACCGCCTCGGCGGCCCAGTCGCTGCCATCGGGCACATAAAGGCAATGCGGCGGGGTCTTTTCAAAGACATCCATCCGCGCACCCATCACGCCCCAGTCCTGCCCGGCGGCGTGAATGCGCGCCTTGCCCTCGACCAGAACAAGGATCACCTCGCGCCCGCCCGTCGCCTCGGCCACGCGGTCGCCCGGTTCCAGCCGGTAAAGGCCAAACCCCACATAGCCCCAGCCCGCGCTTTCGGGCGTCACATCCTGCACCTTGCCGCGCGTGCCTTGCGGTTTCACCAGCAGATCGGCCATCCCTCGCCCCTTCATCTGTTCACAAATATCCTCGGGGGGTGCAGGGGGCAGACAGCCCCCCGTCGCCATCGGGTTCAGATCAGACCGGCGTCGCGGGCCAGGCGCTTCAGCGTCGCGAGGCCAAGGGTCTGATAGAGCAGCGGGTTGCGCAGGCCCGGATCCTGCTCGGCCTCGATCACGATCCAGCCGTCATAGCCCGCGCCGGCGAGGATCTTCAGCAGCGGCGCGAAATCGACGCCGCCCTCCTGGTCGCCCGGCACGGTAAAGGCCCCAGCCCGCACCCCTTGCAGAAAACTCAGCCCCTCGGCGCGCACCCGCGCGGTGACTGCCGGGCGGATGTTCTTGGCGTGGAAATGCCGCACCCGGCCCACATGGCGCGCCAGCACGGCTGCGGGGTCGCCGCCGCCAAAGGCGCAATGGCCCGCATCGAACAGCAGATGCGTCGCAGGCCCGGTCGCGGCCATCAGCGCGTCGATCTCGGCCGGGGTCTCGACGATGGTGCCCATGTGGTGATGATAGACCAAGGTCACCCCCTCGGTCGCCAGATAGGCGGCAAAGGCCTCCAGCCTGGCGCCAAAATCCACCATCTCGCCGGCAGTCAGCACCGGGCGGTCCTTCAGCGCGCGCCCCGCATCGCCGTGAATGGCGTTGGAGGTCTCGCAGACGATGCAGACCTTGCAACCATTATGCTTCAGCTTGGCCAGATGGCCCTGCACCGCCGCGATCTCGGCCTCGACCGAGTGCAGCAGCAGATTGGTCGAATACCAGCCCGAGATGAAGGCCAGACCGTATTCGGCCAGAAGCGCGCGCAGCGCCTCGGGGTCGTCAGGCCAGCGATGGCCGTTCTCGATTCCGTCAAAGCCGATCTGGCGGCCGGCCTCGTCAAGGATGCGGGCCGTGGGAATATCGGCGCCCAGCGTCTGGTCGTCGTCATTGGCCCAGGCAATCGGGTTGGTTCCGAAACGGATCATGGATGCCTCAATTGGTCAGCCGCACCAGCGCGGCATTTTCAAGGTAGCGCGCATAGGCCGCGCGCAGATTGTCATGGTCGCCGACCTCTGGCATGGCCAAATCCCAGAACTGGCCATGCGGGCCGGCGGTGGTTTCGATCCCGGTGCCGGGAAAATCCCTCGCGGTGGTGTCGATCACGATCACCGTCGGGATCGGGCGCCCTCGCGCCGCCGCGATCTGCGCCGCCAGATCGTCCAGATCGCGCGCCTTCACCGCATGGGCGCCCATACTGGCGGCATGGGCCACATAGTCGATCTGCGGCTGATCCTCGATCAGGCAATCCACATACATGTTGTTGAAGGCCGCCCCGCCGCAGCCCAGCGTTTGCAGCCGGTTGATGCAGCCATAGCCGCGATTGTCGGTCAGCACGACCGTAAAGGGAATACGCCGCATCACCGCTGTCGCGAGCTCGGCATTGGCCATCATATAGCTGCCATCGCCGACAAAGCAGATCACCTCGCGCCCGGGCTGCGCCAGCTTCAGCCCCATGGCGCCGGCGATCTCATAGCCCATGCAGCTAAAGCCATATTCCATGTGATAGCCGCCCTGCGACGGCTGCCACAACAGCTTGAGCGCGCCGGGCATGGTGCCGGCGGCACACATGGCGATAGCCTCCGCGCCGGTCGCGCGCTGCACCGCGCCGATCACCTGCGCATCGCTGGGCAGCGCGCCCGCCGCGACCGGAGCGCCGCAATGGGCATCCACCGCGCGCAGCCAGTCGGCCCGCGCCCCGGTATCGGGGCTGGCGCGATAGGCACCCAGCCGCGCCGTCAGCGCCTCCAGCGCCACTTTCGCATCGGCGACCAGACTGGTCGCGCCATGCTTGGCGGCGTCATGGCCATGGATATTGAGGCTGACCAGCCGGGCCTCGGGCGCGAACAGCGTGCGCGAGCCGGTGGTGAAATCCTGGAGCCGCGTGCCGACACCGATCACCAGATCGGCCGCCCGCAGCGCCGCATTGGCGGCAGCCGATCCATCGACCCCGGCCGCGCCAAAGTTCATCTCATGCGCCTGGGCCAGCGCCGATTTGCCGGCCTGGGTTTCCGCCACCGGGATGCGATGCGCACTCGCAAAATCCGCGAGCGTCGCCTCGGCGCCGGAATAGATCACGCCGCCCCCCGCAATGATCGCCGGGCGTTTCGCCGCAAGGATCAGCGCCGCCACCTCATCCAGCTCGCGCGCATCGGGGGCGGGCCGGCGGATGTGCCAGACCTTCGGCGCAAAGAATTCCGCAGGCCAGTCAAAGGCTTCGGCCTGCACATCCTGACAGAAGGACAGGCAGACCGGCCCGCAATTCGCCGGGTCGGTCATCACCCGCAAGGCCCGCGGCAGGGCGCTCAGCAATTGTTCGGGCCGGGTGATGCGATCGAAATAGCGCACCACCGGGCGGAAACAGTCATTGGCGCTGACCGTGCCATCGTCGAAATCCTCGATCTGCTGCAAGACCGGATCGGGGCGGCGATTGGCAAAGACATCGCCGGGCACGAACAGCACCGGCAGACGGTTCACATGCGCCAGCGCCGCCGCCGTCACCATATTGGTGGCCCCCGGCCCGATCGACGAGGTCACCGCCATCGCCTGCCGCCGCCCCCGCCCCTTGGCAAAGGCAATCGCCGCATGGGCCATGGTCTGTTCATTCTGGCCCCGCCAGGTCGGGAACGGGTCATTGCCGCACAGATCGCCCTGCAAGCCCTGCTGCAACGCCTCGCCCAGCCCGGCCACATTGCCGTGCCCGAAGATCGCCCACATGCCTTCGATGAACCGCTCGCCGCCCGGCGTCATCTGCACGCCCAGCCACTTCACCATCGCCTGCGCCGCCGTCAGCCGGATCGTCGTCATGCCGCAAGCCCTTTCGCCGCGCGCGCCGCGTCCCAGACACGGCAGAGGTTTTCGTATTTCGCCACCATGTCGGCAATCGCCGCTGCATCGTCGATCTCGCCCTTCAGCCAGCCGCGCGCCGCATCGGCAAAGATCGTGCGCCCCACGGCAAAGCCCTTGACCAGATCGTGCCGCGCCGCGATTGCAAAGCTGGCGGCCAGTTGATCGGGCGGCGCGTCCAGCCCCAGCACCACGATGCCGCGCACATGCGGATCGTTGCGGGTGATCGCGGCGCAGGCGTTTTCCCAGGCGGCGGCGCTGGTAAACGGCTCCAGCTTCCACCAGTCGGGATAGACCCCCAGATCGTAGAACCGCTGGATCAGCCGGGCCGAGGTCTGGTCATCCACCGGCGCCACCTTGGAGGGGATGATCTCCAGCAGCATCTCCAGCCGGTTGCGCCGGCAGGCATGGAACAGGCGCAGCACCGTCGCCTCCTGTTCCGCGCGCATCTCGGGCGTGTCGTCGGGGTGGCAAAAGCACAGAACCTTGCAGACATGCGCCAGCGGCCATTCCGAAACGCCGCCGAAATCGGGGCCGATCTCGGGTTCCAGCACCAGCGGGCGCGAGCCGGGCCATTCCACCGGGCGCCCGATCCACAGCCCGCTGCCCGCCGCAGCAAACAGCGCCTCGCGGCCCAGACGGCTGTCGCACAGAATGCCATAGCCGGGGCGGCCCGCCTGAACCACTTTCGCAGCTTCAAGGCACAAGCGTTTGAAAGCGCCTATTCTTTCCGGGCTCGCGCCCTCCATCGCCTCCAGCTGCATCCGGTGGTCAAAGGCAAAGACCCGCATGGTGGACCAGTCGTCATGCCGGTTGGTCGCCCAATGGATCTGCTCCAGCCGGCGATCCTTGCGCAGCGCCTTTTCGACCACGCCGCGATCCAGGAAGAACTGCAACTCCGCCCAGCTCGGATAGGCCGGGGTACAGCCGTGCCGGCTGACCGCGAAGGCCCCGCAGGCATTGGCGTATTTCAACGCGACCGGCCAGCTTTCCCCATCGAGCCAGCCCTTCAGCAACCCCGACATGAAACCATCGCCCGCCCCCAGCACGTTGAACACCTCAATCGGGAAACCGGGGCCGGTTTCGCCTTCGTCCAGCGTATCGGGGATCGCGCCGGTAAAGGCCACCGCCCCCGCCGCGCCGCGTTTGCAGACCAGCGTCGCCCCCGACACCGCCCGCACAGCCCGCAGCGCCGTCACCGTATCGGTGCTGCCGCCCGCGATGTGGAATTCCTCCTCGGTGCCGACAATCAGGTCGAACAGGTGCAGCGTCGATTGCAGCTTTGCGGTGACGGCAGCGCTGGCGATGAAGCGGCTCTCGCCGTCGCCATGGCCGGCAAGGCCCCAGAGGTTCGGGCGATAGTCGATATCGAGCGCGGTCAGCCCGCCGGTTTCGCGCGCCAGGCCAAGCGCCTTCAGCACCGCCGCCTCGGTCTGCGGATGGCTCAGATGCGTGCCCGTCGCCACCACGGCGCGGGCCTCGGCGATGAAGGCGGGGTCGATATCGGCCTCGCAAAGCGCCATGTCGGCGCAATTCTCGCGGTAGAAGATCAGCGGAAACTGGCTGTCATCGCGGATGCCCAGCAGCACCAGCGCGGTCAGACGCTCCGGGTCGGTGATGACGCCGCGCACATCGACGCCCTCGCGCGCCAGTTCCTCGCGGATGAAGCGGCCCATATGTTCGTCGCCCACCCGGCTGATCAGCGCCGAGCGCAACCCCAGCCGCGCCGTCCCGGCCGCCATGTTGCATGGTGAGCCGCCGATATATTTCTCGAACGACCCCATATCCTCCAGCCGCCCGCCCACCTGCGCGCCGTAAAGATCAACCGACGCGCGGCCAATGGTGATCACGTCCAGCGTCTTCATGGCATCCTCCCTCGCCCTCGGCGTGCCGGGATTCGCATCCGGCGGGCCTTGTTTGGAATAATTATTCCATTTCCGCCGATGAAGGAAGCCCCAAATTCACCTGTCGCTGCGCGCGGTGCCCACAGCGACCGCCAGCGCCAGCGCCAGGGCGATTGTCGCCGACAGCGACCGGAAGGCGCCGAAATCGACCTCGGGCACGGTGATGACGGCACTGGCATGCGCCGCCAGCGGGCTGGTCAGGTGATCGGTCAGCGCGACGACCGACAGGCCGCGCGCCCGGGCATCGGCGGCAATCGCCAGCGTTTCTTCGGAATAGGGCGCGAAGGTGATCGCGATCAACGCATCGCCGGGGCGCAGCGCATGGCGGTGATCCAGCTTGCCCACCCCGTCATGCAGCATTGCCGGGACCGACATCTTGTCCAGCACATAGGTCAGGTAACTGGCCACCGGAAAGGCGCGCCGAAACCCCGCCACATGCAGCGTTCCCGCCGCACCCAGCAGCGAAACCGCCTTTGACAGCGCGGCTTCGTCGGTAGTGCGCGCCAACATTTCAAGGCTGGCGCGGCCCGCCTCGATGAATTCTGCCAAAAGCGCCGCCGGCCCGCCCGACTGCCCCTTGCGCAGATTTTCCAGCCGCGTCGCATAATCCGGCCAGCCGGGGCTATAGGCCTCGCGGAACAGCTTCTGCATCTCGGAAAAGCCGGAAAACCCCATGAGCTGACAGAAACGCATCAAGGCCGAGGGCGGCACATCCGCCCCCGCCGCCAGCTCTGCCACGGTGGATACGGCGATCCGGTCGGTATTGGCCGCGATATGTTCGGCGCATTGGCGCAGCCGCTTGGGCAACCCGCCCGAGATCTCGGCCAGCCGCGCCCGAAACGCCTCGACCGTTGCGGGGGCTTGGGCTGGGCTGGTCTGCATGGCGCCTTCCTTCTTTTCGCTTGCATCACCCTAACATGCGTGGAAAAAATATTCCAATATGAATGCGGGGGAGCGCAGAATGTCACTGGGAGTTGGCGTAATCGGCACGGGCTTCATGGGCAAGACCCATATCCTGGCCTGGCGGGCGGTGCGGGCGGTGATGGGCGGCAGCATGGGCGCGGTGCCGGTGCCCGAACTGCGCCTCTTGTGCGAGACGCCGGCGGAAAAGGCGCGCGACATGGCCGCGCAATTCGGCTTTGCCGCCGCCACCGACGACTGGCGCGCACTGGTCAACGATCCGGGCGTCGATGTAGTCTCGATCACCACGCCCAACGGACTGCATCACCCGATGGCCATGGCCGCCATCGCCGCCGGCAAGCATGTCTGGTGCGAAAAACCAATGGCGCTGACCCTTGCCCAGGCCGAGGAAATGGCCGCGGCCGCGCGCGAAAGGGGCGTGGTGACGATGGTCGGCTACAATTACCTGCGAAACCCCGCCTTCACCCATGCGCAACGCCTGATCGCCAGCGGCGCCATTGGCCGCGTGGTGCAGTTCCGCGGCTGGGTGGACGAGGATTACCAGGCCGACCCCGACCTGCCCTGGAGCTGGCGGGCGAAGCTGGCCGAGGCGGGTCTGGGCGCGCTTGGCGATATCGGGTCGCACCTCGTCTCGATGGCGCAGGGGCTGATGGGGCCGATCGCCTCGCTGCTGGCCGATATGCAGACCATCCACGAAACCCGCCCCCTGCCCGACGGGTCCGGCCGCGGCGTGGTCGAAAACGAGGACGCCGCCGCCGTGCTGTTGCGCTTTGCCAGCGGCGCGCAGGGCAGCATGGTGATCTCGCGCGCGGCCTGGGGGCGCAAGTCGCGCCTGGGATTCGAGGTGCATGGCACCCAGGGCATGATCGTCTACGATCAGGAACGCATGAATGAATTGCAGCTTTACCGCAATGACGGGCCGAAAGACCGGCAGGGCTTTCAGACCATCCTCACCGGCCCCGCCCATCCGCCCTATGGCGAGTTCTGCCCCGCGCCGGGGCATCAGTTGGGCTTCAACGACCTGAAGGTGATCGAATGTGCGGCGCTGCTGCGCGCGATTGCCGGGCTGGAAGCGGCGCATCCGAATTTCGATGACGCGCTGCGCATCGAAAGGGTGATCCATGCGGTCGCGGATTCGGCCCGCTCCGGCGGCACGCGCATCCATCTTTGACACCAAAAAGGGGGCGCGAACGCCCCCTTCTGCGCCTACGGCGCATTCACCCCCGCAGGTGCCGGGGGGCACAAAGCCCCCGGCCCGCGCGTGGTCACATCGCGACGCGGCGCTGTTCCTCGCGCCGGGCGGTCAGCTCCTCGGCGACGAGGAAGGCCAGTTCCAGCGATTGCGAGGCGTTGAGCCGCGGGTCGCAGGCGGTGTGATAGCGATCCGACAGATCCTCGTCCGTCACCGCGCGCAACCCGCCGGTGCATTCGGTCACGTCCTTGCCGGTCATCTCGAAATGCACGCCGCCGGGGACGGTGCCTTCGGCCTTGTGAATGGCAAAGAATTCGCGCACCTCGCGCAGCACGCTGTCGAAGGGCCGGGTCTTGTAACCGGTCGAGGACTTGATGGTGTTGCCATGCATCGGGTCGCAGGACCAGACGACATTGGCGCCTTCCTCCTGCACCGCCTTGATGAGGCGCGGCAGATGGTCGCCCACCTTGCCGGCGCCAAAGCGCGCGATCAGGGTCAGCCGGCCGGCCTCGTTCGCCGGGTTCAGCTTGGCCATCAGCACCTTGAGGTCTTCCGCCGTGGTGGAAGGGCCGCATTTCAGGCCGATCGGGTTCAGCACGCCGCGACAGAATTCGACATGGGCGCCGTCGGGCTGGCGGGTGCGGTCACCGATCCAGATCATGTGGCCGGAGCCGGCGATGTTCTGGCCGGTGATCGAATCCACCCGGCACAGCGCCTCTTCATATTCCAGCAGCAGCGCCTCATGGCTCGTGTAGAAATCCACGCGCGCCAGTTCGTTTGCGGTATCCGAGGTAACGCCCGCCGCCGCCATGAAATCGAGCGCGTCCGAGATGCGGTTCGACAATTCGCGATAGCGTTCGGCCTTGTCATGTTCGGCAAAGCCCAGCGTCCAGCTATGGACGCGGTGGATATCGGCAAAGCCCCCGGTCGAGAAGGCGCGCAGCAGGTTCAGGCTGGCCGCGGCCTGGGTATAGGCTTGCAGCATCCGGCCCGGATCGGGCTGGCGGGCCTCCATCGTGGCGTCAAAGCCATTGATGATATCGCCGCGATAGGACGGGTATTCCACGCCGCCGATCACCTCGGTCGGGGCCGAGCGGGGCTTGGCGAACTGGCCCGCCATGCGGCCGACCTTGATCACCGGCACCTTGGCGCCATAGGTCAGTACCACGGCCATTTGCAGCATGATGCGGAAGGTGTCGCGGATATTGTCGGCGCTGAATTCGGCAAAGCTTTCGGCACAGTCGCCGCCTTGCAGCAGGAAGGCCCGGCCTTCGCCGGCAGCGGCCAGTTCCTTGCGCAGCCGGCGGGCCTCGCCGGCAAAGACCAGCGGAGGATATTTCGCCAATTGGGCCTCGACCCCGTTCAGCGCGGCCTGATCCGGATAATCCGGCATCTGCACCCGCGGCTTGGCGCGCCAATCCGATTTCGACCAGGATTTGGTCATGGCTGTCCTCCGTGCGTTAGCGGTAGCGCAACGCCTATAGTGAAACGGACGGAAAAGGCAATGGGGCAAGGGCGCCGCACGCGCCCCGGATAGGCGGCGCAGCGACCGCGCAGAATTGCCGGCGGCGGCGTGATGTGGCCCCTTGAACAGGCGGTCAAATCCTGATGTGATGCAACGATTCCGACGCTTACAGGTCGCACATGACTGTCGCTCCGCGCAAAGCTACCAATCTGGCCAAGGAGGGCGGTCCCCGCCGCTTTGTCTTTCTGCTGCTCGATCGGTTCACCATGATCTCTTTCGCGGGGGCCATCGAACCCCTGCGCATCGCCAATCGCGTCGCGGGGCGCGAGCTTTATGCCTGGCGGCTGGCCGGCGAAGGCGGGCAGGAGGCGGTCTGCTCCAATGGCGCGGCCTTCCGGCTGGACATGGGCTTGGACGAGATCGAGCGCGACGACACCGTCTTTGTCTGCGGCGGCATCGACGTTGCACGCGCCACCACCAAGGCGGTGACCGGCTGGCTGCGGCGCGAGGCGCGGCGCGGTGCGGTGATGGGCGGGCTCTGCACCGGATCCTATGCGCTGGCGCGGGCGGGTCTGCTGGACGGGCGCAAGGCCACGATCCATTGGGAAAACCAGGATGGCTTCCTTGAGGAATTCGAGGAGGTGAAGCTGACGAAATCGGTCTTCGTGATCGACGGCAACCGGATCTCCACCGCCGGGGGCACCTCGTCCATCGACCTCATGCTCAAGATCATCGCCGCCGATCATGGCGAGGATCTGGCCAATACCGTGGCCGACCAGCTGGTCTATAACGCGATCCGCACCGATCAGGACACGCAGCGCCTGTCGATCCCGACCCGGATCGGCGTGCGGCATCCGAAGCTGAGCCAGGTCATTCAGATGATGGAGCGCAATATCGAGGATCCGATATCGCCTGCCGATCTGGCCGAGGATGTGGGCATGTCCACCCGGCAACTGGAGCGCCTGTTCCGCCGCTATCTGAACCGCAGCCCCAAGCGCTATTACATGGAACTGCGGCTGCAAAAGGCGCGCAACCTGCTGATGCAGACCGATATGAGCGTGATCAATGTCGCCCTCGCCTGCGGCTTTGCCAGCCCGTCGCATTTCTCGAAATGCTACCGCAGCCATTACAACACCACGCCTTACCGCGAACGCGGCACCCAGGGCGCGGTCCCTGGGCTGGGCACGCGGCTGGCGGTCTAGGGCCGCGATCTTTCGTCGAAAGATCGCTGCCAAAAGCGCTGCCGGGGTCAGTTGAAGATGCGGGCATCGGCGCCCATCGGGTCGGCGCCAAAGCGGTTGCTGCCGGGCGTCCCGCGCGAGGCGAGCCAGTAGATCAGCAAAAGCGCACCGATCAACGGCACGAATGCAATGAGCAACCACCAGCCCGACCGGTCGGTGTCATGCAGGCGCCGCACCCCGACCGCCAGCCCCGGCACCAGATTGGCCAGCGACCAGAGCGAGCCGAACAGACCCGCATTGTAGCTGGCCGACACGCCCCCCGGGCCGGACACGCTGGATGTGCCGCCCTCGACCAGCGCGATGACCGCCGCGACGGCGATGTTGAACAGGAAATACCACCAATATTCCGACCGCACGGCGCGGCCCGAGAAACGGAAATAGTTGCGATAGGCCGATTTCACGGCTTCGAGGAATGTCATGGCGCGCGCCCTCCTGAACCTGATGCAAGACTGCGCCTGACCGCGCCGGAAATCCAGCGCCTTGCGGGCATCACCCCTCGGGCGCCATCCGATAGAGCGCGCCGTCGATCACCGACAGGAACCAGATCGCGCCATCCGGGGCCTCGATGATATCGCGTACCCGCCCGGTTTCATCGGCGGCGATCTGTTCCTCGGCATAGCCGGTCTCGGCGGGGCTGTCAGGGTCAAGCCGGCTGATGAAGCCGCTGTTGAGGCTGCCGGTAAAGATGTCGCCCGCCCATTCCGGCACCAGCGCGCCGGAATAGACCATCAGCCCCGAGGGCGCGATGGAGGGATCCCAGTAATGCAGCGGCTGTTCCATGCCGGGCTTTTCGCTGCCCTCGCCGATGGGCAGAAAGTTGTAGTTGCGGCCATAGGTGATGACCGGCCAGCCGTAATTGCGCCCCGCCTCCACCCGGTTCAGCTCATCCCCGCCGCGGGCGCCATGTTCGACCGTCAGCAGGCTGCCATCGGGCGCGAGGGTGGCGCCCTGGATGTTGCGATGCCCGCGCGACAGGACTCCCGGCGCCCAGCCGGGCACGATGACCTCGGCCTCGCCCTGCCGGGTCAGGCGGATGACCTTGCCCGCAACCAACGCGGGGTCTTGCGCCTCCATCCCCTGCGGGCCGGTGCCGCGTTCGCCGGTGGTCAGATAGATCGCGCCATCGGCCGCCTCGACCAGGCGCGCGCCGAAATGCCGCCCGCCGGGATAGCCCTCTCCGGCAAAGACCGTCTCGAATCCTTCAAGCCGCCCCGCCTCGGTCAGCCGCCCGCGCCCCGCGGCCGTAGCCGCGCCCCCCGCCACGCGCAGCGCATAGCTGAGCCAGATTTCCCGGCTTTCGGCAAAGTCGCGCGGCACCAGAATGTCGAGCAGACCGCCCTGCCCCTCAACATGCACATTGGGCAGGCCCTGGATTTCCTGGCGCCGCCCGTTGCGAAACCCCAATAGCCGCCCCTCGCGTTCGGTGATCAGTATCGTGCCATCGGGCAGCACGGCGACGGCCCAGGGTTCCTCCAGCCCGGTCAGCAGCGGCGCGATCTGCATCGGACCGGCCGAGGTGGCAACCGTGCCGGCCCCGGCCGGGGCGGCGATCCCGACAAGGATAAGGCTCAGGGCAAGGGCGGCGTGGGGCGGCATGGAACGTCCTTTCGTCAGGGGGCTGGGGCGAAGCGGGGCGAACAAGACCAATCTGGGGGCGGCGCGGGCGGGGATCAACCGCCTTGCGCCACGACCGGCGGGGCCTCGCCAATCGCCGGGCCAAGGCTGACCCAGGGGCAGGAAAACGGTGCTTTTCTTTTGATCACATGCGGTCTAGCCTGCCCGCAGGATATGCATCCGACATGGGAGTCAAAAATGAAAAAACTGCTGCTCGCCACTGCGGCGACCGCTCTGATGGCCGGCGCTGCCACTGCCGAAGAGGTCAAGATCGGCGTGCTGATGGGCTTCACCGGCCCGCTGGAAACCACCGTGCCGAACATGGCCAATGGCGCTGAACTGGCGATCAAGGAAGTGTCCGATTCGGGCAAGTTCATGGGCGGCTCGACCGTGGCGCCGGTGCGCGGCGACACGACCTGCGTGGACGCGGCGGCGGCGCAATCGGCGGCCGAACGTCTGGTCACCTCGGACAAGGTGGCTGGCATCATGGGCGGCGACTGCTCGGGCGTCACCGGGGCCGTGCTGCAAAACGTGGCGCGCCCGAATGGCGTGGGCATGATCTCGCCCTCGGCCACCTCGCCCGCGCTTTCCACCGCCGAGGATGACGGCCTGTTCTTCCGCACCGCCCCGTCGGATGCGCGTCAGGGCGAGATCATGGCCGACATCCTGTCGGATCGTGGCGTGAAATCGGTCGCCGTGACCTATACCAACAACGACTATGGCAAGGGCATGGCCGATGCCTTTGCCGCGGCTTTCGCGGCCAAGGGCGGCAATGTCACCCTGTCGGCCCCGCATGAAGACGGCAAGGCCGACTATTCGGCCGAAGTCGCGGCGCTGGCCTCGGCCGGTGGCGATGTGCTGGTCGTCGCGGGCTATGTCGATCAGGGCGGCAAGGGCATGATCCAGGCCTCGGTCGACTCGGGCGCCTTCTCGACCTTCTTCCTGCCCGACGGGATGTATGGCCAGAGCCTTGTTGACGCCATCGGCGCGCCGCTCAACGGCTCCTATGGCTCGGTCCCGGGCACCGACAGCCCCGGCGCCGCGAAATATGTCGAACTGGCCAAGGCCGCGGGCTTTGACGGCGGCACCGCCTATTCGGGCGAAAGCTATGACGCCGCCGCGCTGATCCTGCTGTCGATGGAAGCCGCGAAATCGACCGCCGGCAAGGACTGGACCACCAAGGTGATGGACGTGGCCAATGCCCCGGGCGAGCCGATCTATCCGGGCGAACTGGGCAAGGCGCTGGAGCTGCTGGCCGCCGGTCAGGACATCGACTATGTCGGTGCCACCTCGGTGGAGATGATCGGCTCGGGCGAAAGCGCCGGCAATTTCCGCGAATATGAAGTCAAGGATGGCGGCTTCGAGACCATCAAGTTCCGCTGAGCCATCAGGCGCGGACTTGTGATCGGCAGCGGCCCGGGGTAACGCCCGGGCCTCTGTACTGAAAAACCAACCGGACCGCAGGGACGGCGATCGGGGCAAACCCCGGCACCGTGGCGGCCCCCAGGGGAAACGGGATGATCCGTGTAGAAAATCTGCATCGCCATTTCGGCGGCTTTCGCGCCGTTGACGGGGCGACGCTTGAAATTGCCAAGGGCTCCATCACAGGGCTGATCGGGCCGAATGGCGCGGGCAAATCGACGTTGTTCAACGTCATTGCCGGGCGCCTGCCGCCCACCTCGGGCCGCGTCATCATGGATGGCGAGGATATCACCGGCATGCCGCCGCATCAGCTTTTCGGCAAGGGCCTGCTGCGCACCTTTCAGATCGCGCATGAATTCAGTTCGATGACCGTGCGCGAGAACCTGATGATGGTGCCCGCGCTGCAATCGGGCGAAACCCTGTGGAACGCCTGGTTCCGCCGTGACCATGTCGCGCGCGAAGAGGCGAAGATTCGCGACAAGGCCGACGAGGTGCTGGAATTCCTGACGATCAGCCATATCGCCGATCTCAAGGCCGGGCAGATCTCGGGCGGGCAGAAAAAGCTGGTCGAACTGGGCCGCACCATGATGGTGGATGCCAAGATCGTCTTCCTGGACGAGGTGGGCGCCGGCGTGAACCGCACGCTGCTTTATACCATCGCCGACGCGATCCAGCGGCTGAACCGCGAACGCGGCTATACGTTCTGCGTGATCGAACATGACATGGAATTCATCGGCCGCATCTGCGACCCGGTCATCTGCATGGCCGAGGGCAAGGTGCTGGCACAAGGCACGGTGGACGAGGTGAAGAACGACGAACGGGTGATCGAGGCCTATCTCGGCACCGGGTTGAAGAACAAGGTCAAGGAGGAGGCCGCCCATGGCTGACCCCTTTCTGATCGGCTCCGCCATGACCGGCGGCTATGGCGGGGCGGATATCCTGCATGGCTGCACCATCGCCGTGGAAAAGGGCGAGATCGCGGTGATCGTCGGCCCGAATGGCGCCGGCAAATCCACCGCGATGAAGGCGGTCTTCGGCATGCTCAAGCTGCGCGAAGGCCATGTGACGCTGGATGGCGAGGATATCACCCGGCTCAGCCCGCAGGCCCGCGTGGCCAAGGGCATGGGCTTCGTGCCGCAGACCCACAACATCTTTCCCTCGATGACGGTCGAGGAAAATCTGGAAATGGGGGCCTTCATCCGCGACGACGATTTCAGCGGCACCATGGGCCAGATCTATGACCTGTTCCCCATCCTCAAGGACAAGCGGCACCAGCCGGCCGGCGAATTGTCGGGCGGGCAGCGGCAGCAGGTGGCGGTCGGTCGCGCGCTGATGACGCGCCCCAAGGTGCTGATGCTGGACGAACCGACGGCGGGCGTGTCGCCCATCGTGATGGACGAATTGTTCGACCGCATTATCGAGATCGCCCGCACCGGCATTTCCATCCTGATGGTGGAACAGAACGCGCGGCAGGCGCTGGAAATCGCCGACAAGGGCTATGTCCTTGTGCAGGGTGCCAACCGCTTCACCGATACCGGGCAGGCCCTTCTGGCCGACCCGGAGGTGCGCCGGTCGTTCTTGGGGGGCTGAACATGATTTTCACATTTGCAACATTTTTGGCCTGCGCCTTGGGGATAACCGCCGTGACAACCGCAGGAAACCGCAGAATCGCGACTGCCGCCGCCAATCAGAGGGGCCGCTGATGGATATCCTCAACGCCCTTGCGGCCTTTCTCAACTTCGTCTTCATTCCCGGGCTGGCCTATGGCGCGCAGCTGGCGCTTGGCGCGCTTGGCGTGACGCTGATCTATGGCATCCTGCGGTTTTCCAACTTTGCCCATGGCGACACGATGGCCTTCGGCACCATGGTCACGATCTTCGTGACCTGGTTCTTCCAGTCGATCGGGCTGACCGCGGGCGTGCTGCCGACGGCGCTGCTTGCTCTGCCCTTCGGCATCGCGGCGACGGCGCTGCTGGTGCTGGCGACCGACAAGGTGGTCTATCAGTTCTACCGCCGGCAAAAGGCCACCCCGACCATCCTCGTCATCGTCTCCATGGGGGTGATGTTCGTGATGAACGGTATCGTGCGCCTGTTCATCGGGGTCGATGACCAGAATTTCGCCGATGGCGGGCGCTTCCTGATTTCGGCCGGCGATTTCAAGGCGGCGACCGGGCTGGCCGAGGGGCTGGCGATCAAGGGCAGCCAGGCGGTGACCGTGATCACCGCGGGGCTGACCGTGGCGGTGCTGTTCTGGTTCCTGCAAAAGACGCGCACCGGCAAATCCATGCGCGCCTTCGCCGATAACGAGGATCTGGCGCTGCTGTCGGGCATCAACCCCGACCGCGTGGTGCAGGTGACCTGGGTCATCGCCGCCGCGCTGGCAACGATTGCCGGGGTGCTCTATGGCCTCGACAAGAGCTTCCGCCCCTTCACCTATTTCCAGCTGCTGCTGCCGATCTTTGCCGCGGCCATCGTGGGCGGGCTTGGCAACCCGCTGGGCGCCATTGCCGGCGGTTTCATCATCGCCTTTTCCGAGGTGATGGTGACCTATGCCTGGAAAAAGGTCGTCACCTATGTCCTGCCGGCCGACATGGCGCCGGACGGGCTGCTGCAACTGATGGGGACGGACTACAAATATGCCGTCAGCTTCGGGATCCTGATCCTGGTGCTGCTGTTCATGCCGACCGGGATCTTCAAGGGGAAGGCTTACTGATGTCGAAGAACCTGAAACTCTTTCTCGGCGTCGGGCTGCTGTTTCTGGCCACCGGGCTGCTTCTGTCCTGGAACCAGGCGCTGTTCATCCTGAATTTCGGGCTGGTCTCGGCGATCATGGCGCTTGGGGTGAACATGCAATGGGGCTATGCCGGGCTGTTCAATACCGGGGTCATGGGCTTTGCCGCGCTTGGCGGTCTGGCGGTGGCGCTGGTCGCCACGCCCCCCGTGGGCGAGGCCTGGCGGGTTGGCGGCTTTGGCATCCTGCTGGGGCTGGCGATCGGTGTGGCCACCGTCGCGGCCGGGGTCGCGCTGTGGAGGCGCATGCCCAAGGGGCGCAACCGCGCGCTGGCCATGCTGGCGCTGCTGGTCGGGGGCTTCATGCTGTTCCGCTGGGTGTTCGATCCGGCGGTGACGGCGGTCGAGGCGATCAACCCCTCGGTCACCGGCAACCTGGGCGGGCTGGGCCTGCCGGTCCTGCTGGCCTGGCCGCTGGGCGGGGTTCTGGCCGCTGGCGCGGCCTGGGCCATCGGGAAAACCGCGCTTGGCCTGCGGTCGGATTACCTCGCCATCGCCACGCTGGGCATTGCCGAGATCATCATCGCGGTGATGAAGAACGAGGATTGGCTGGCGCGCGGCGTCAAGATGGTGAACCTGAAGGAACGGCCTTGGCCGGTGCCCTTTGAGGTCAACCTGCAACAGAACGAGACCTTCCTCGGTCTGGCCAGCACGCTGGGTTTCGACCCGGTCACCGGCTCGTCGATCTTCGTCAAGCTGGTCTATATGGCGATGATCTTGGTGGTGCTGGGGCTGGTGATCTGGCTGTCGGAACGCGCGCTGAACAGCCCCTGGGGCCGGATGATGCGCGCGATCCGCGACAATGAGGACGCCGCCCGCGCCATGGGCAAGGATGTGACCGCGCGGCATTTGCAGGTCTTCATCCTGGGCTCGGCTGTGATCGGGGTGGCGGGCGCCATCCTCACCTCGATGGACGGGATCCTGAACCCCGGCACCTATCAACCGCTGCGCTTTACCTTCCTGATCTGGGTGATGGTCATCGTCGGCGGCTCGGGCAACAACTGGGGCGCCGTGTTGGGCGCGATGCTGATCGGCTGGCTCTGGCTGATCGTGGAGGCGCTTGGCCCGCAGCTCATGGGCTGGATCACCGCCGGCATGGCCGAAGGACCGCTCAAGGCGCATCTGGTGGACAGCGCGCAACATATGCGCTTGCTGACGCTGGGGGTGATCCTGCTGCTGGTCTTGCGATTCAGCCCGCGCGGCCTGATCCCGGAGAAATGAGAAAGGGGCGCCTCGGCGCCCCTTCTGCTTGTTGCGCCCCTGCCCGGCTCAGGCCATCAGCAAGACCCGCGCCTCGCGCGATTTCAGGCTACGCCGCGCCGCGACAAAGCTCGCGCCTTGCAGCAGTTCCGGGAACAGCGCGAGCACCTCGTTGCGCTGCGCGTCATCCATCCCCGCCAGTGTCAGGTCGCCCGGCTGGAAGCTTTCGGTCCAGGCACCATCGGCGCGGATCACCTCATGCTGGTCGAACAGCAGGTGCAGATAGGTCACGCCCTCGGGCTGCACCCGTTCGATACCAGGCTGGCCCAGCAGATGCAGCGCGGCGACCAGCACCTCGCGTTCGCCGAAATACATCTCGGACCTGGCGCTGGACATCAGCATGCGGTGCTGCGGGCTGACCATCATGTCGCGCTGCGGCAGGCCATCGCCAAGCGCACCGCGCGCGATGCGCACAGGGGTAAAGTTGGGGTTCGCCGCCAGTTCGCCCGCCGTCAGCGCCCGCTGGCCAATCCAACGCAGCGGCTGATAGCCGTTGTCGCGGGTCAACACCCAATCGCCAACCTCCAGCGCCTCCACCGGCACCTCACCGCGTGCGGTGGCGATCAGGCTGCCGGGGGTAAAGCAGGGGATGACCGTCTCGATATTCGAGAAGGCCATGGTGCCGACCACCGCCCCGGTGCTGTCGAGGAACTGCACCGTGCCGTTTTCGGGGTTGGCGCTGTCATAGATGATATTGGTCAGCGCCTTGCCCCAATCGCTGAGATCCAGCGTATCGAGGTCGTCGCCCCCTTCGCCACCATCGACGACATCGCCGATGCCAAGCCCGGTGAACAGGTCGCGGTCATCATCGCCCGACAGGGTATCCGCCCCGTCGCCGCCCGTCAGCAGATCGTTGCCGGCGCCGCCATCCAGCGTGTCATTGCCGGCGCCGCCATCCAGCGTATCGCCGCCCGCCCCGCCAAAGAGCTGGTCATTGCCCGCGTCGCCGGTGAAATAATCATTGCCGCTGCCACCGGTGATCGTGTCATCGCCGTCAAAGCCCAGGATCGTGGTGCCCTGCGTCGTGACCGACGCATCGACCAGGTCATTGGCGTTGGAGCCCCAAAGCACCTCGATCTCGGAATAGGTGCCGCTGGTGCCGCCGGCAAAGCCGAAATTCGCCGTCTCATTGCCAGTATAGGTAACGGTCGCCCCGGCGGTGCCCAGGTTCTGCAACCAGACCACGTCGCGGTCGCCCGGATCCTCGCCGCCGACAATGGTTTCGGTGCCGGCATCGGAATAGACAGTGAAGGTATCCCAGCCATCGCCGCCATACATGGTGTCGGCGCCGGTGCCATAGGCCCCGCCGGTGGCAAAGCTGTCATTGCCCGCCCCGCCATAGGACAGGTCATCGCCCGCCCCGCCATTCAGGAAGTCATTGCCGGTATCACCATAAAGCACGTCATTGCCGGCACTGCCTTGCAATTCGTCATTGCCGGTGCCGCCATAGACGGTGTCATTGCCCGCCCCGGCGACGATCAGGTCATCGCCGCCATAGCCCAGGATCGTGTCGTTGATCCCGTCGGTGCCGTCGATCTGATCGCCGTTCAGGTCGGTATAGCCCGGCAGCATCGTGTCATTGCCCGAGGTGCCATCCACCGGGCCGGCAAAGACCACATTCTCGATCTCGCTGAAGGTCAGCGTGCCGCCACCATAGTAATTGACCGTGCCGGCCTCGTTGTCGCCGCCGCCATAGGTGATGGATTCGACATCGGCGTAGTTCAGCACCAGGATGTCATTGTCGAGCCCGGTTTCGCCGCCCACCACGGTATCGCCGACGCCGCCATAGATCGTGTCCGCGTCCCCGCCAGCATAGATTTCGTCATTGCCCAGCCCGCCAATGACAATGTCATTGCCAATGCCGGTCGTCAGCGTGTCTTTTCCGTCGCCGCCATCCACAACGTCGCCATTGTCACCGGAATCGATCGCGTCATTCCCGGTTCCGCCATAAAGCGTGTCATTGCCGCCAAAGCCGAAGATGGTGTCGTTGCCAACGCCCGCATCGACAAAGTCATTGCCGTCGCCAGCATTGATGTAATCATCCCCCAGACCGCCGACGATGCTGTCGTTGCCAAGATTGCCCTGAATGAGATCGTTGCCGTCTCCGCCATAGACCGTGTCATCGCCGTCATCGCCAACCAGCGTGTCGTTGCTGGTGCCGCCGTCGATCAGGTCATTGCCCGCGCCACCATAGATGGTGTCTTCGCCCGTGGCGCCGCCGATCAGCGTATCGTTGCCGTCCTGGCCGAAGATCAGGTCATCGCCGTCGCCGCCGTCGACGCTGTCATTGCCGATGCCGGTGTCGATATAGTCGTTGCCCGCATCGCCAAAGGCCGTGTCATCGCCTTCCGCGCCCGAAACGGTGTCGTCACCCGCGCCGCCATAAAGCAGGTCATTGCCCGCCTCGCCCGAGAGGCCATCGTTGCCCGCCTCACCATAGACGGTATCCGCACCGTCGCTGGCATAGACCGAGTCATTGCCGATGCCCCCGTAGACCAGGTCGCTGCCTGCCCCTGCGTAAATCTCGTCATTGCCGGCATAGCCATAGATCGTGTCATTGATCCCGTCGGTGCCGTCGATCTGGTCGCCCTGCGCATCGGTATAGCCGATGGGCATGAAGTCGTCGCCCGAAGTGCCATCGACCGCGCCAGTGAACTGGATGTTCTCGATCTCGCTGAAGGTGAGCGTGCCACCGCCCGAGGCTGCGGTGAAGGTGACCGTGCCCGCCTCGTTGTTGCCGCCGCCATAGGTGATGGATTGGACATCGGCGTAGTTCAGGATCAGGGTGTCGTTGTCGGTGCCGGTGGTGAAGCCTTCACCGCCGACGATCGAATCTCCCGCGCCGCCAAAGAAGGTGTCGCTGTCATTCTGGCCGAACATGGTGTCCGCACCGGCACCACCGATGAACACGTCATTGCCGTCGCCGCCAAGCATGCTGTCGTCACCGAGTTCGCCGTTAAGCGTATCGTTGCCAAGCGCGCCGTCGAGCGTGTCATTGCCGTCGCCGCCATAGACGAGGTCGGCATCATCGCCCGCATCGACATAGTCGTTGCCAGTGCCCCCATAGATCGAGTCATTGCCGGCATTACCGTAAAGCCGGTCATTGCCCGCATCGCCCATCAGGCTGTCGCCACCGGCCCAGCTGCCGTAGACACTGTCATCGCCGGTGCCACCATAAAGGGTAGCCGTGCCCAGCGACGAGCTGGCCGACAGATCGTCATTGCCAGCGTCACCCCAAGCCGTGTCATTGCCGCTGTTCAGCGAGATCTGGTCATCGCCATCGCCGCCCAGAAGCTGATCGTTGCCGCTGTCACCGTCGGAAAGCGAGTCATTGCCCAGACCGCCATAGATCAGGTCATTGCCATCGCCGCCGTCGAGATAGTCGTTGCCATCGCCGCCAGAAAGCGTGTCCGCGCCAGCGTCGCCAAAGATCCAGTCGTTGCCGACCTGGCCTTCCAGCGAATCCGCCCCCGCACCCCCATAAAGCTGGTCGTTACCGTCGTTGCCGCGCAGCGTGTCGTTGTCCAGACCGCCGTAAATCAGGTCGTCGTTGGTGCCGCCATCCAGCCAGTCATTGCCGGCCTCGCCATAGAGGGTGTCATTGCCCCAGTCCGTATAGACCGTGTCATTGCCATCGCCCATCTGGGCAAGGTTCTGACCGCCGCTATCCATCACATAGTCGTCGCCAGTGCCGCCATAGTAGCTGTCATTGCCAAGACCGCCACCCATGGTGTCGTTGCCATCACCCCCATACTGGGCCGAGTTACCCTGAACGTTGGACAGCGTGTCGTTGCCCGCCTCGCCATAAAGCGTATCGTCGCCCGCGCCGCCATTGATCGTGTCATTGCCGGTGCCGCCATAGACGGTGTCATTGCCGGTGCCGGCAGTGATGCTGTCATCGCCGGCATAGCCAAAGATCGTGTCGTTGATGCCGTCGGTGCCGTCGATCTGATCGCCGTTCAGATCGGTATAGCCGACATTCATCACGTCATTGCCCGAGGTGCCATCCACCGGGCCGGCAAAGACGATCTTTTCGATCTCGCTGAAGGTCAGCGTGCCGCCCGAGGCCAGGGCGATGGTGCCCGCCTCGTTGGTGCCGCCGCCATAGGTGACGACCGAACCGGCCTCGACCACCAGCACGTCATTGTCGTCGCCGGTTTCGCCGCCGACGATGGTATCGCCCGCGCCGCCCCAGATCGTGTCGGCATCGGCCCCGCCCGACAGGCTGTCATTGCCGGCGCCGCCATAGATCACGTCATTGCCGGTGCCGCCATCCACCGTATCATTGCCGGTGCCGCCATCCACGATGTCGTTGCCGATGCCGCCGATCAGCAGGTCGTTGCCATCGCCGCCATAGACGATGTCATTGCCCGCGCCCGCGTCTATGCTGTCATTTCCGGCGCCCGCGAGGATGGAATCGTTGCCCGCCCCGGTCGCCACGCTGTCATTGCCGACGCCGCCATAGACCGTGTCATTGCCCGCACCCAGGGTGAAGGTCTCGATCTGGCTGAAACTGGCCGTGCCGCTGCTCGAGGTCAGCGTCCCCGCCTCGGCGCCCGAGAAGGTCAGCGTGGCATTGGTGGTCAGGCCCGACGCGTCCAGGCTGTCGCCCGTGGTTTCGGTCGTTTCGCCGCCGGTGATCGTGTCATTGCCATAGCTGCCCGACAGCACGAAACGGTCATCGCCCGCGCCGCCGCTGGAGATATCGGCCCCGCCGCCGCCGGTGATCGTGTCATTACCGGCGCCGCCATAGATGCTTTCGGCCCCCGAACCGCCGGTGATGCTGTCATTGCCGCCTGCCGTGTCGAAGAGATGGCTGGTCGTGCTGGAGGCGGCGTTGATCGTGTCATTGCCGGTGCCGCCATAGACATTCTCGATTTCCGAGAAGGTGGTGGACCCGCCGGTATAGGTGGCCGTGCCGCTTTCATTGCCGGTGAAGGTGACATTGACCCCGGTGGTGACCAGGATCGCATCAAGGCTGTCGCCCGCGGTTTCGCCGGTTTCGCCGCCGATAACGGTATCGACATCGCTGCCCGCGCCATCACCCAGATAGAAACTGTCATCGCCCGCCCCGCCCACGAGGCTGTCGCTGCCGGTGCCGCCGCGCAGCACATCATTGCCGTCATCGCCGAACAGCGTGTCATTGCCGGCTTCACCCAGCAGGTTGTCGGCCCCCAGATCGCCATGGATCAGGTCGTTGCCGGCCCCGCCATAAACGGTGTCATTGCCCTCGTCGCCATAGAGCGAGTCACCGCCATTGCCGCCATACAGCACGTCGGTTCCCGTGCCGCCATAGACGATGTCATTGCCCTCGCCCGCGGTGACGGTATCGTTGCCCGCCCCGGCATAGACGAGGTCGGCATTGCCGGTGGTGCCCTGCACGCCCAGCCCGTCATTGTTGTCGATCCGGTCGCCATCCGGGTCGCCGACATAAGAGCCGTCGATCACGTCATTGCCGCTGGTGCCGGAAACGATGCCGTCCTTCGTTACCGCGGCAGAGGTATGGATGGTGACAAAGCCGACATCGGTATTCCCCATTCCATCCGAGATCGTATAGGAAAACGGCTCATCCCCGGTGGTGCCATTGGCAAAGACGGTGATCGTGCCATCGGCGTTCAGCCGCACCTGCTGACCTGACGGCAGGGTAATGGTCTGCCCGGCAACCACGCTCTGCCCGTTCAGATGGGTGATCGTCAGGTTGCTGCCCGCGGGATGTTCGTCATTGGCCAGAATGTCGAAGGTCCGCGTGGAATTGCTGACCACATTGACCGTATCGTCATTGGCCAGCGTATAGGTCTGGACGCTGTCGCCCATGATGAGCAGGTTGGAATCGTAGACCGCATCGCCGCCATCGGCGATGCCGATCTTGATCGTGTTCACCTGGCCCGCATTGACCGGCGCCTTGATCGACAGGACATAGGTCAGCCCGTCCATCTCGGTGTTGAACTGATCCAGCGTGTTGTCGCGATAGAGGTTTTCGTTGCTGCCCGAATTGACCGTGTCGATCGCGACATTGCCCGAGGTGGTGACGCTGATCGGGGCAAAGACCCCGTTCACCCAGACGCCAAAGGCATCGTTCACACCGCCGCTGACATATTCGGGATATTCCTCGGACGTGAACACGAATTGCATCGTGATCATGTCACCGTCGGGAATGAAATTCGCCTGGAGGATCGCGCCGTCAAAGGTGGCAACGCCGGAAAGCGCGTTCAACTGCGCATCGCCATCCACGCCGCCGGCAACATTGGTGCCGGTGCCGGTATTGACGTTGGTATTCGTGGTGCCCGAACTGTTGGTGAAATCGGAGACATTGCCGGTGGAGATGATGACCCCGGTATCGGTCGGGCTCACGCCCGCGATGGTGGTCAGACCGCCACTATAGATCCCCGAAGACTGCGCATCGCCGCTGAAGGTCGCGCTGCCGCTGACCAGTTGCACGCCATTCCCGAAGATGGCGTTGAACATCTGTTCCGCGGTTGCGGTGGTGTTGATCGAGAGTTCGTTTGCAATGGCCATGATGTCACTCGTTCACTGAAAGGGGGCGGTTGGGCAGGGAAAGGGCGGGGGTCAGGCACGGCCCGAAGGCAAGCGGTGTCATGACCCTGTTCCTTTCCGTCGCTGCATGACGCGCGCGCAGCCCAAAACCCCGTGGCCTGATGCCCGGGGCGCCTTGACACCTGTCAATGCTGCGGCAGCGAAAAACGTCATGCTACTGATATCCACATCTGGACCTGCCCCAAAATCGGGACAAAGCCTTAAGCAATCATGTCGTTTTCAATTGTGTTGATTTCGTGGGGCCGCTGTGGAGCCTTGGCGGCACAAGTGGCACTTCATGGCAAAAACATGGCGCAATCGCCTGAATTGCATGACAAAAGGCCCCCACGCGGGGGGCCTTTCAGGGGCCGGCGAACCGGCCCTCGCTGCATAAACCTTATTTCAGCAAAAGCCGCGCTTCGTGCTTTTTCAGTGTGCGACGCGCCGCCGCATAATCGTCGCGGCCCTGTTCGGTCTTGAGATCGGGGAACAGTTCGAAGATCTCGTTGCGCTGCGCATTGCCCATGCCCTTGAGCGTATAGTCGCCGGGTTGGAAGCTTTCGGTCCAGGCGCCGTTCGACAGCACGACCTCGTGGCGATCGAACATGAAGTGGATATAGGCGGTGCCCATGCTGTCCACCTCATGCACGCCACGCCCGGCCACCAGATGCTTGGCCGCGACCAGCACCTCATGTTCGTCGAAATAGAGCGCGGTGCGGTCATTGGCCACCAGCACGCGGTGATTGGGGCTGACCATCATGTCGCGTTCCGGCAGGCCATTGCCCAGGCTGCCCTGACGGATCAGGATCGGCTTGAGATGCGGGTTGAGCGAGAGATCCGCCCAGCTCAGCGATTTCTGGCCCACCCAGCGGATCTGCTGGATGCCGTTGTCACGGGTGATGACGCGATCGCCGGCCTTCAGTTCCTCGACCGGGATCTCGCCGCGCGGGGTGGCGATCATCGTGCCGGGGGTGAAGCAGGGGATGACGTTCTCGATATTGGTGAAGGTGAGCGAGCCGGTGACATTGCCGTCGCCGTCGAGGAAATCGACCACGCCGTTTTCGACATTGTCCGGGTCATAGGTGATGTGCAGCGGGCCGGCACCGCGCAGGTCGAGCGTGTCGTAATCGTCGCCGCCCTCATTGCCGTCGATCACATCGCCGATGCCCTGACCCGCCTCCGAGACAAGGAAGGTGTCGCGGTCATCGCCGCCCGCCATGTTGTCGGCCCCGTCGCCGCCGATGATCGTGTCATTGCCGGCATCGCCCAGGATCGTATCCTCGTCGATACCGCCGTCGATCAGATCATTGCCGTCGCCGCCCCTCAGGCTGTCATCGTCATCCATCCCGAAGATGGTGTCATTGCCGGCGCCGCCGTCGATGGTGTCGCGGCCATTGTCGGGCCGCAGATCGGTGGCGTCGGGCACGTTCAGCTCGTCGGGGAAGCTGGGATCCAGCCCGCCATAGACCAGATCGTCGCCCGCGCCGAGGTCGATCAGATCCGACCCCTCGCCGCCGATGACGGTGTCGTTGCCATCGCCCGCGGTGATGGTGTCGGCGTCGATGCCGCCGTCGATCAGGTCATTGCCGGTGCCGCCGTCGATCAGGTCGGCATCGTCGCCGGTGCGGATCGTGTCATCGCCCGCGCCGCCATAGACAGTGTCCAGATCGTCGGTCGGGTCGCTGTCGGCGGGATAAAGCCCCGGATAGCCCATGTCGGGCATGGGATAGGCGCCGCCGCCGGCGGTGTCGATCACGTCATTGCCATCGCCGCCATCGACCAGATCGCTGCCCTGCCCGCCAGTCAGCGTGTCATTGCCGCCCTCGCCCAGCAGGCTGTCATCGCGCTCGCCGCCATCGACATCGTCATTGCCGGCGCCGCCATAGACCAGATCGTCGCCCGCGCCAGACCGCACGGTATCATCGCCGTCGCCCGCGCGCACGCGGTCGTCATTCGGGGCATCGCCGGGCAGGATCGCGTCATTGGCGTCGATCCGGTCACCATCGGGGTCGCCGGTATAGCCGGTGTCGATCAGATCGCCGCCGCCGGTGCCATCGACCCAGCCATCGCGGACCGGCGGGTCGGTGATGACATTCTCGATATTCACAAAGCGCATGGTGCCGGTCGCCGCGCCATCGGCATCATAGAAGGTGACGGTGCCGTTTTCGGCATTGTCGGCATCATAGACGATCGACAGCGGACCCGAGCCGCGCAGGTCGAGCGTATCGTAATCGTCGCCGGTTTCCGACCCGTCCACGAAATCGCCGACATTGCCACCGATGAACAGATCGCGGTCGTAGCCCCCGATCAGCGTATCGGCCCCTGCATCGCCATGCAGCGTGTCATTGCCTTCGCCGCCATAGACCAGATCCTCGTCGATCCCGCCAAAGATCAGGTCATTGTCCTGGCCACCATAGATGGTGTCGTCGTCATCCTCGCCATAGATCGTGTCATCGCCCAGGCCGCCATAAAGCGCGTCCCGGTTATTGTCCGGGTCGGGGTCGGTGTCATCGGTCAGATGGGTGGGATCGGAGGCCGTGTCGCCCGTGCCGCCATAGATCAGGTCATCGCCCAGATCGCCGGTCACGGTATCGCTGCCCTCGCCCGCATAGACGGTATCGTCGCCGCCGGCCGCGGTCACGCTGTCGGCATCGACGCCGGCATAGATCAGGTCATTGCCGCCGCCGGCATGGATCGTATCGGCGTCGTCGCCGGTCATGATCGTGTCGGCCCCGGCGCCCGCGCGCACCAGATCGCGGTCGTCATCGGGGTTGCCATCGGCGGGGTAAAGCCCCGGGAAGGCACGGTCGGGCGAGCCTTCGTCGCCGGAATTGCGGGTGTCGATCAGCTCATTGCCGGTGACGCCATCAACCACGTCATTGCCATCGCCGCCCAGCAGCGTGTCATCGCCCGCGCCACCATACAGCGTGTCGTCGCCGGCGCCGCCTTCCAAGAGGTCATTGCCGTCGCCGCCATCGACCTGGTCATTGCCCGCGCCGGCATCCACCGTGTCATCGCCCAGATTGGCCAGGATAGTATCATCGCCACCGCCCGCGACCACGCGGTCGTCATTGGGCGCATCGCCCGGGATCAGCGCGTCATTCGCGTCGATCCGGTCGCCATCGGTCGGATCGACATAGGTCAGGTCGATCAGATCGCCGCCCTCGGTGCCGCGCACGATGCCATCGGGCCCGCCGAAATTGTCCACCGTATCTGAAAGCGAGAAATATTCGAACGACCCGGCGAAATGCTGGTCGATATTGTTCAGCAGATCGGGGGCCGAGGTGTTCTGCCCGGCGCCGACGGTCCAGGGCTGGCTGATATCGCCCTGATCCATGGTCAGCCCTGCCGGCGTTTCGGCGTTGAAGCTGGTCGCGTCGGTCAGGTTCTCGATCACCAGATGGCCGCCATTGGCGACATCCCAGGAATAGGACAGGTTGACCTCGTCGCCCGGCGACATGAAGCCCGCGCCGGTCGAGTAGGTGACGCTGCCGCCTTCGGTTTCATGGGTGATCAGCAGCGACCCGTCGGGCAGCAGCTCGATGCTGTAGCCGCCGGCATGGTCGCCGATGCTGTCGCGCGCCAGAATGGTCTGCACTTCGGTCTGCGGCGTGGTCGAGGAGGTGAACTGCACCTCCAGCGTGCCGCGATCCAGCTGGAACGTCTCGGACGGCCAGATCTTCACCAGGTCATCCGTGCCATCCAGCACGGCCTGGGTGCCATTCGACCCCGCGCCATTCAGGTAAACGCCGTTCTGCGCGCCATTGCCAAGCGCGGCATCCTGAACGGTGCTGCCTGCATCATCCAAGTTGTACAGCGCGAAAACCGGCATATTGATCTTCCTCATCCCAGCAGGGCCGTGGCCCGTCCAACCGTTCATGTGCCCCCGAAAGGGCGTTGACCGGCGCGGCCTTGTGCAAAGGCCCTGCGCCCAGAAGGCCAGGTCGCGCGATGTGGTAGATCAGGGAAAAGTGCCAGAACCGCCGAAGCGGACGCGGGAAATCATCGTTTCTGTAAACCGGGCGCAGCACCCGGTCCCTTGGCAGCCTTAACCATACTCCTGCGCCCAAAGACGCCACACACCATTTGAGACCGCCCCCACGGCCAGATGTCTTTCCCAGCAAGACCCCTTCTTGATACCTTTTGTTATCCTTTACGAAAAGTGCAAAAAATACGGCAAATTCCCCCTTTGCCCCAGTTCTGCCCGGTTTGGCCGCCCCAGAGGCGTCGGAAAAGCGGGGGGTATGGGCGGCATTGTTTCCGACTTTGCAACAAAGGTGCAGGTCTGCGGCCCGGCAACGGCAAAACCCATCGGATTGTTTCCGCAAACCCGCCTGGTCGCTCGGCCCACGCCGCCGTTAACCCTGTAGGACATTTTCGCCGCATTTCGAGACGGGCGTTCGCGCGGGGGCACCAATCCCCACGGGAATCGCGGACCGGCGCCATCAGCGCGACGGTCAACATACTGGAAAGGTTGATAAAGGCCGAATCAAGACGCCAAGCCCCGCACAACTCCGGCGGGGCGGCCATGATTTTGTCATTCTTGCGGAAAGTGGTGCCCGAGGTGAGATTCGAACTCACACACCTTGCGGCGGAGGATTTTGAATCCCCTGCGTCTACCGTTCCGCCACTCGGGCACAGGGCCGGATTTAGCCCGCCGCCGGGCGGGCGTCAACCGGCGAAGCGTGTCAGAGCTGGCGCGCCGCGAAGGTATCGCATTGCCCCATGTCGCCGCTTTCATAGCCGCGCACGAACCAGCGTGCGCGCTGCTCCGACGTGCCATGGGTAAAGGTATGCGGCATCGGCACACGGCCCGCATTGCGCTGCAAGGTATCGTCGCCGATACGATGCGCGGCATTCACCGCCTCTTCGACATCGCCGGCATGCAGACTGCCGAACATCTCCTCGGCGCCGCGCGCCCAGATGCCCGACAGGCAATCGGCCTGCAATTCGATCCGCACCGAAATGGCGTTGCTGTCGGCCTCGGACGATTGCGCGCGCACCTGATTGGCCTTGCTCAGGATGCCCAGCTGATCCTGCACGCCATGGGCCACCTCATGCGCCACCACATAGGCGGCGGCGAAATCGCCCCGCGCCCCCAGTTCGCGCGACATGGTGCCAAAGAAATCGGTATCGAGATAGACCTTGCGGTCGCCCGGGCAATAGAACGGCCCCGTCGCCCCG
The DNA here is from genome assembly GCF_008271655.1 of Gemmobacter caeruleus. Lineage (GTDB taxonomy): Bacteria > Pseudomonadota > Alphaproteobacteria > Rhodobacterales > Rhodobacteraceae > Gemmobacter > Gemmobacter caeruleus. The sequence continues at coordinate 134,981 of NZ_VKKX01000044.1, read as the reverse complement.
CTCGCCCCGCCACAGGCCGATTGCGTGACCCCGGAATACAGAACCAGCACCGGCGCCTTGTAGGGCTTGCCCACCTGATCGGGAAAGACGGTGGCCCAGACCTCCTCGGTATCGGCCAGCACGACCGAGACGAATTGCGCCGCCTCCTGATCGGCGTGGGTCAGTTCGGTCTTGCCCGGGCTGGGGGCGCCGCCGTCCAGCATGGGCGAGACATCGACGCCGAAATAGGCCCCGATCAGCAAGAGGACCAGCGCCCCCACGCCGCCCACGGCGACTCCGCCGCGCCCCACACCCTGCCCGCGACGATCCTCGATGTTCCGGCTGCCCCGGCGTCCGCGCCATTCCATGACCTGTGACCCTCACCCTGTTTGGCGCAGCATAGCGCAGGCTTGGCCCCGGCGAAAAGCCCGCTTCACGCCCCGCACCGCTGCTTGACGGCGCGACATTCCTGCGGCAAGCCGGTGCCGCAATCCCCAAGGAGAAGCGATGATCCGCGCGCTGTATGACTGGACGCTGTCGCTGGCGTCGCATCGCCACGCCACATGGGCACTGGCGGTCGTGGCCTTTGTCGAAAGCTCGGTCTTTCCGATCCCGCCCGATATCCTGCTGATCCCGATGATCGTCGCGCGCCCCGGCCGGGCCTTCGTGCTGGCCGGCATCGCCACCCTCGCCTCTGTGCTGGGCGGGCTGGCCGGCTATCTGATCGGCGCCTTCCTGTTCGACGCGGTCGGCCAGCCGGTGCTGGATTTCTACGGCATGGCGGCCGAGTTCGACACCTTCCGCCAGACCTATAACGACTGGGGCGCATGGGCGGTGCTGATCGCCGGCGTGACCCCCTTTCCCTACAAGGTGATCACCATCCTGTCGGGGGCGACGGGCCTGTCGCTGCCGGTCTTCATGCTGGCCAGCATCGTGGCACGCGGCCTGCGCTTTTTCGTGCTGGCGGCGCTGCTGTGGAAATTCGGCGCACCGATCCGTGACTTTATCGAACGCCGCCTTGGCCTTATGTTCACACTTGCCGTGGCGCTCCTGCTCGGCGGCTTCTATGCGGTGAAATTCCTGTGACGACATCCCTGCCCACCCCGCAACGCCTGCAAATCGCCATCGCCGCCGCCGGATCGGCGGGACTGCTGCTCGGCGCGCTGGCCTTTCAGTATCTCGGTGGGCTGGCGCCCTGCCAATTGTGCATCTGGCAACGCTGGCCGCATCTCGCGGCGGTGCTGATCGGGGTGGTGGCCGTCACATTCGGTGCACGCGGGCTGGCGGTGCTGGGGGGGCTGGCCGCGCTGACCTCGGCCGGGATCGGTGTGTTCCATGTCGGCGTGGAACAGGGCTGGTGGGCGGGGCTGCAATCCTGCACCGCCGGCTCGATCAGCGGCATCAGCGCCAGCGACTTGCTGAACCCGGCGGTCGATGTGGCGCAGGTGGTGCGCTGCGACGCCATCGCCTGGAGCCTGATGGGCATCTCCATGGCTGGCTGGAACGTGATCGCCTCGGTGATCCTCGCCGCGATCTGGTTCACCGCCGCGCGGCGGTGAGACCGGCAGGGGGCGCTCGCGCCCCCTCTTGAGCCTCACGGCTCAATTCACCCCCTGAGGATATTTTGAAACAGATGAGGGGCAAGAAACGCGCCCTTCCCCTTCATCTGTTCAAAAATATCCTCGGGGGTGCGGGGGCAGACAGCCCCCGCGAGCAACGGATCAGCCGATCAAACGTCCATGTTCCTGGATCGCAAAGCGGTCTGTCATGCCGGCGACGTAATCGGCGACGATGCGCGCCAGTTGCGTCTCGTCCGTCGCCGCCTCGATATCGGCGCGCCATTCCTCGGGCAGCAGTTCGGGGCGACTGAGAAAGAGCGGGAACAGATCATCCAGCATCGCCGTCACCTCGGCCCGCATCTTCACCACCGAGGGCGCGCGATACATCCGGTGGAACAGGAAGCTGCGCACCGCCTTGAGTTCCTGATAGAGCGGCTTGGAAAAGCGGATGATCGTCATGCCCATATGCCGGATGTCATCAACCGATTTCGGCTGCGCGGCCTCCAGCCGGTTCTGGGCGACATGGATCACGTCCTCGACCATGCGGCCGAAGACGCGGCGCAGCGCCTCGTGGCGGCGACGCATCTTTTCCAGCCCGGGATAGAGGCGGTCCACCTCCTCGAAGGCGGGCGCGGTGACCGGAAGCTCCATCAGGTCTTCCTCGGTGAACAGGCCCGAGCGCAGACCGTCATGCAGGTCGTGATGGCTATAGGCCACGTCATCGGCGATGGCGGCCACCTGGGCCTCGGCGCTGGCATGGGTGTCCAGTTCCAGATCCCAGTCGCCATTCACCTCGGCCAGGGCATAGGGCAAGGGGCCGGCATGTTTGGCATCGGCATTGGGGCCGGTGACCGGCCCGTTATGCTTGGCGATGCCCTCCAGGCTTTCCCAGGTCAGGTTCAGCCCGTCAAAGCCCGCATAGTGCCGCTCCAGCCGGGTGACGATCCGCAGGGCCTGCGCGTTGTGATCGAAACCGCCATAGGGTTCCATCAGCCGCGCCAGCGCATCCTCGCCGGTATGGCCAAAGGGGGTGTGCCCCAGATCATGCGCCAGCGCGATACATTCCGCCAGATCGCTGTTCAGCCCCAGCACGCCCGAGATGGTGCGCGCCACCTGCGCCACCTCGATCGAATGGGTCAGGCGGGTGCGATAGTAATCGCCCTCATGTTCGATGAAGACCTGCGTCTTGTGTTTCAACCGGCGAAAGGCCGAGGAATGGATGATCCGGTCGCGGTCGCGCTGAAAGGGCGAGCGGAAGGTGGACATGATTTCGGCATGGCGCCGCCCGCGCGAGGCGTCGGGCTGGCAGGCAAAGGGAGCGAAGGTCTGGGTCATCGGAACTTGTTTCAAAAGGCTGGCTTCCCTATATGGGGAAAAGCCCATGAAGGCTAAGGAAAATCCGATGATCGACCTGCATCTTCCCCCCGATGCCGCACAACCCCGCGTGACCGACCGCGCCTTTGCCCGTCTGGCCGAAATCGCCGAACTGACCGGCGCCCGCAAGGCGCTGCGTGTCGCGGTAGAGGGCGGCGGCTGTTCGGGCTTTCAATATGACATCCGGCTGGACGATGCCGCTGCCGATGACCTGATTCTGGAAAAGGACGGCCAGCAGGTGCTGGTCGATCCGGTCTCGCTGCCCTTTCTGCAAAACGCGGTGATCGACTTCACCGAGGAACTGATCGGCGCGCGCTTCGTCATCGAAAACCCGAATGCGACCACCAGTTGCGGCTGCGGCACGTCTTTTTCGGTCTGAAATCCGGCGCCGGTCACTCGGCCGGCACTGGCGCGGCCGCGACCGGCGGGGCGGGGCTGCGCTGCGCCAGCACCAGCCAGACCCCGGCAGCGATGATCAGCGCGGAGCCCGCCCAGGTGGCAAGCGCCGTCGTCTCGCCGAATACGGTTTCGCCGACCAGCACCATCCAGACGAACTGGATATTGGCGATCTGCATGGCGACATAGGCCGGCAGCAGCCGCACGATCACCACCATGAGCCAGCGCGTCGTCAGCAGGCAGAGCGTATAGAGCCCGAGCAACCCCAGATCGGCCGCGGTCATCGGCTGCCAATACCAGGGCAGCAGCACGAGGCCCAGCGTGGCACAGGCCAGTTGCGCGTAGAAAACCTGCGCGAAGGCATGGGTATGGCTGCGGCAGATGCCGCGCGACAGCACGATGGATCCCGCGCCGCACAGCGTGGCGAAAAACCCCCAGCCATGGCCCGGGCCCAGGCCCGTCAGCCCGCCCGGCACCATCAGCACCATGCCGCCAAAGCCAAGCGCCAAAGCCGCCCAGATGCCCGGGCGCAGCCTTTCCCGCAGGATCAGCCCCGACAGCAGCGCGCCCAGGATGGGCATCAACCCCATGAAAAGGAACATCTGCACGAAGGGCAGATCGCGCAGCGCCAGAAAGAACCCGATCGTGCTGAACGCGGCCAGCGTCGAGCGCAGCGCCACCCGGCGCGGCGTCGCGGTCGCAAGGATGCGGCGCCCCTGCCCGCCTGCCACGGCGCCCAGCCCGATCACCACCGCAAGGCTGGCCGACAGCGCCATCAGTTGCGGCGCGGCATGATGCGCCACCAGCCCCTTGGCCAGGGCATCGGTCGAAACGCCCACCAGCGTATTCACAATGGTCAGCGCGGCCCCGAGCAGGGCGCTGAGCTTCAGCGCGGTGCGGGGCTGCGGCAGCGTCATGCGAGCTTCCGGCGCAGCGGCGGCGCGGCCGGTCCGGCGGCGCGCGCAAAACTGGTGAAGAAGCGGTCGAACAAGGGCGACCCCGCCGCCCCCGCATCGGCCACTGCCAGTGCCTGATCGGAGAGTTGCGGCGCGCAGGCCACGCGCATCTCCGGCCAGTCGCCGCTTCGCTGCGCGCCAAGGCCCTTGAGGGCCTGCGACCACTCCAGCAGTGGTGCGATAACGGGGCGGGTAAGGCGAAAGCTCATGGCACCTGCCGAAGGAATATCCTGAAAAGCACTTTCCCCCATAGTGCCCATCAACCACTGATTGACAAGAAAATTGTGGTAAGCGTCCGAAGAATCGCGGCAGGGCACGGTTTCCACCCGAAAGGCCGCGGTCTCGGCGCGCAGATGATCGCGCCAGAGCGGCGGCAGCGCCTGACCCGCATAATGCAGCGCCAGCAGCACCTCGCCCAAGAGATCGCCATTCTGTTCCAGATGCGCGAGGCAACCCAGCATCAGCAGGCTTTCGATCGCGGCTTCGGGCAGGTCGATCAGGCGCCGGCCGTAATCGGACAGGTAGAACACCACATGCAGCAGATCATAGGCCGCGCGCGGATTGGGCAGGGCAAAACTGGCGGGCCGCGACAGAAAGCCGATCAGCCGCTGATCCAGCCCCGGGCAGTCCAGCGTCACGCCATTGCGCGCCAGCAGATGCCGCACCTCGGCGCGTTGCAGGTCGTTCACCTCGCTCTCGATCCAGCCCTCGGCGGCGATCCATTGCGCCAGGCGCGGCCCCAGATCGCCGGGATAGCCCAGCGATTCGAGCGCGGTCACCACGCCGAGGATCAGCCGGTAATATTGCGGGTGAAAAGTCACCATCTCGGCCGCGCCCTCGTAAAACGGCTGATAGGCCGCCAGGCCCAGATCGCCCGGCTTGCGCCCGAGTGCGGCAAGGATCATCAGGAGTTCGGCATTTTCCTTCAGCCACCAGGCATCGCCCTGACGGCGGCGGTGATGGGCGAAAACGGCCAGCAGCGCCCCGGCCCCGTTGGCCTGCGGCACAGCCTGCCCCGCTACGCGCGGCGCCCGCGCAAGGCTTGCAAAGGAAACCACATTGGACATGTCACCCTCCCCGTCCCGTGCATGTGGCGCCGGGACGCAACTCTGGCCCGGCCGTCACGACGGGGAGCCCCCGTTCCCGGCCGGGCGGCACGGGAAACGGGGGTCGCGTTCCGCTCAGTTCGAGCAGGGCATCAGCGCCACGCCGGCACCTGCGGTCATGTCGCCGGTTTCGATGTTGGAGCAGGGCATCAGGTCGGCGGCGACGCCGGTCTCCACGTTGGAGCAGGGCATCAGCGCGGTCGCGCCGCCCAGGATCATCTCGGTGCCCTCGACATTCGAGCAGGGCATCAGATCGGCCGCGAGGCCCATCGACATGTCGGCGATGGTCTCCAGCGTGGTTTCGGCTTGGATTTTCCGCAGTGCGCTCATGATGGGATCTCCGTAATTGAGCAGGATTGTCCTCTCACGGTTGCGCCAAATGATTGTTTTTTCAAACAAAATTGCATCCACAGGTTGCGCGCCGACTTGTCCACACAGCCGGGGGCCATTAACCATATGGCGGCATTCAGAATACTGCGCCCCGACCGAGTTATCCACCGCACCGGAGCGGGTAAATTGTCCACAGGGAGACGCGGCAAGATTGATTCGCAAGTATTAACAATGTGTTAACACGGCGGTTCTCGCCCCCAAACCGCGAAAGCCTTGCGATATAGCAGGGCGCGGGCGATAGAGGGGGTCAGCGGCGGGAAAAGGGCACCGGCATGAAGATCGCAACCTTCAACATCAACGGCATCAAGGCGCGACTGGAGGCCCTGCCCCGCTGGCTCGATCACGCGCGGCCCGATGTCGTGGCCTTGCAGGAAATCAAGTCGGTGGACGAGGCCTTTCCCCGCGCCCTGTTCGAGGATCTGGGCTGGCGCGTGGAAACCCATGGGCAGAAAGGCTTTAACGGCGTGGCGATCCTGTCGCGCCTGCCGCTGGAGGATGTGAGGCGCGGCCTGCCCGGCGACGAGAGCGACGAACAGGCCCGCTGGATCGAAGCGACGGTGATCGGCGAAAGCCGCGCGGTGCGGCTGTGCGGGCTTTATCTGCCCAACGGCAACCCCGTCACCTTCGACGCCGCCGATCAGCCCGAGGCCAGCGGCAAATACGGCTACAAGCTGGCCTGGATGGAGCGGATGCGCGCGCGCGCCGCCGATCTGCTGGCGACCGAAGAGCCGGTGGTGCTGGCGGGCGATTACAACATCATCCCCCAGCCCGAAGACGCCGCCCGCCCCGAAACCTGGACCCGCGACGCGCTGTTCCTGCCGCAAAGCCGCGCCGCGTTCCGGCGGATCCTGAACCTCGGCTATACCGAGGCGATCCGGGCGCAGCACCCGCAGCCGGGGGTGTATACCTTCTGGGATTATCAGGCCGGCGCCTGGGAACGGAACAACGGCATCCGCATTGACCATCTGCTGCTGTCGCCCCAGGCGGCCGACCTGCTGACGGGCAGCGGCATCGACAAGGCCGAGCGCGCCGGAGAGAAACCCTCGGACCATGTGCCGGTCTGGATCGAGCTGGAGGCCTGAGAGCGGACGCGATGACCCAGGATCAGGGCCTGACCCTTCTGTTGATCGGTGCGACGGTGTTGCTGTTCCTGTCCGGGCGGCTCAGGCATGACGTGGTGGCGCTGTCGGCCCTGCTGGCCGCGGTGGCGGTCGGGCTGGTGCCGGCGCGCGAGGCCTTTGCCGGCTTCGCCGATCCCGCGGTGATCACGGTCGCCTGCGTGCTGGTGCTGAGCCGGGCGCTTCAGGTCAGCGGCGCGGTGGACTGGCTGGCGCGGCATGTGCTGCCGGCGCGGGGCGGCGCGGTGCTGACGCTGGCGGCGCTGTGCGGGCTGGGGGCCTTTCTGTCGGCCTTCATGAACAATGTGGGGGCGCTGGCCTTGCTGATGCCGGTGGCGCTTCAGGCGGCGACGCGGGTCGGGCTGATGCCGGGCCAGGTGCTGATGCCGCTGGCCTTTGCCACGGTGCTGGGCGGCACGGTCACGCTGATCGGCACGCCGCCGAACCTGATCGTCGCGGGCTTTCGCGGCCGCGAGGCCGGCCAGCCCTTCGAGATGTTCGACTTTACCCCTGCGGGTCTGGCCGTGACGCTGGCGGGGCTGGTCTTCATCGTGCTGGCGGGCTGGCGCCTGGTGCCGGGCCGGTCGGGCAGCGGCGGCGACGAATTCGATCCCGGCGCCTATATGGCCGAACTGACCGTGCCCGAGGGCGCCCCCGCCATCGGCGCCACCCTGGCCGAGATCGAGGCCGCGCTGGCCGAGGCCGGCGGTCAGGTGGTGGCACTGGAACGTGGCGGCGCCTTTCTTTCGGCGCCGCGCCCGTCGCGCCGGGTGCAGCAAGGCGACATCCTCGTGCTGGAGGCCGACCTTTCGGCGCTGATCGAGGTGGTGCGGCCGCTGGGCCTGAAACTCGCGCAGCGCGAGGACACGCCCCGCGCCGAACGCAGCGACGAAATCGTGCTGCGCGAATATGTGGTGCGCCCCGACAGCGGCATCGCCGGATCGACGCCGACCGACCTGTCGCTGCGCACGCGCCATGGCATCAACCTGCTGGCGGTCGGCCGGTCAGGCACGCGGGCCGCGACGCGGCTGCGGGCCTGGCGGTTCCGGGCGGGCGACACGCTCTTGCTGCAAGGCGCGGCCGAGGCGCTGTCGGCCTTTGCGCAGACGGCGGGTTTCGTGCCGCTGGCCGCACGCGACCTGCGCCTGCCCGACCCGAAACAGGCGCTGCTGGCCGCCGCCATCATGGGCTGCGCGGTGGCCGCCGCCGCCATGGGCCTTGCGCCGCCGGCCATCGCCTTTGCCGGCGGGATGCTGGCGGTGATGCTGACGCGCATCCTGCCGCTGTCCGAGGTCTATCACAGCATCGACTGGTCGGTGATCGTGCTGCTGGCGGCGATGATGCCGGTCGCCCGCGCGATGGAGACATCGGGCACCGCCGCCCTGATCGCCGAGGCGCTGATGACCCATGTCGCGCGCGGCCATGCGGTGCTGGCGCTCGGGCTCATTCTGGTGGTGACGATGACGCTGTCGGATGTGATGAACAATGCCGCCACCGCGGCGGTGATGTGCCCGATCGCCATAGGCGCCGCAGGGGCGCTTGGCGTCAACCCCGACGCCTTTCTGATGGCGGTCGCGGTCGGCGCCTCCTGTTCCTTCCTCACGCCCATCGGGCATCAGAACAACACGCTGATCCTGGGCCCCGGCGGCTTTCGCTTTGGCGATTACTGGCGGCTTGGCCTGCCGCTGGAGATCGTCGTCGCGGCGGTCGGCATCCCGGTGATCCTCTGGGCCTTTCCGCTGTAGCGACAGGCCGCGCCTGTCTCGTCCTTCGGTGATCCGGCCCTATCCGCAAGAGCCACCGCCGCTTCAGCGGCGGTGCAGCGCCTCGGTCAGCACGGCGGTCACCGCCTCGCCCGGTACGTCATCGGCCACGAAGGCGGCGCCGATCCCGCGCGCCAGGATGAAACGCAGGCGGCCATCAACCACCTTCTTGTCCTGCCCCATCAGCGCGAGCAGCCCCGCCGCATCGGGCAGATCACCCGGAATATCGGCCAGATCGACCTTCATCCCCATGGCGCGCAGATGGGCGCGCACACGGCTTGGCGCCTCCTGGCTGCACAGGCCAAGCCGTTGGCTCAGTTCAAAGGCCAGCGCGCAGCCGATCGCCACGCCCTCGCCATGCAAGAGCCGGTCGGAATAGCCGGTGGCCTTTTCCAGCGCATGACAGAAGGTATGCCCCAGATTGAGCAGCGCGCGGTCGCCTTCCTCGGTCTCGTCGCGGGCAACGATCTCGGCCTTCATCTCGACCGAGCGGCGCACGGCACGCTGGCGCCGCGCCGGATCGGCGGCGAGGGCCGGGCCGTTCACCTCCAGCCAGTCAAAGAAATCGGCATCCCCCAGCAGGCCATATTTCACCACCTCGCCATAGCCGGCCAGAAAATCGCGCGGCGCGAGGGTGTCAAGCGCGTCGATATCGGCCAGAACCAGGCTGGGCTGGTGAAAGGCGCCGACCAGGTTCTTGCCCTGCGCGGTATTGATGCCGGTCTTGCCGCCGACAGAACTGTCCACCTGGGCCAGGAGCGTGGTGGGGATCTGCACGAAGCGCACACCCCGGCGCAGCACGGATGCGGCAAAACCGACCAGATCGCCGATCACCCCGCCGCCAAAGGCCACCACCACATCGCGCCGTTCGACCTTTTGCTCCAGCAACCATTCCACGCAGCGGGCGAATTGCGGCCAGCCTTTCGTCGCCTCGCCCGGTGGCAGCGCAAGGCTGGTGCAGGCGATGCCCTCGGCGGCCAGTGCGGCCTCCAGCGCGGCCAGATGATGCGCGGCGACGGTTTCATCGGTGACGATCGCCACGCGCTTGCGGCGCAACAGCGGCGCGATCTCGGCCCCCGCCCGGCCGATCAGCCCGCGCCCGATGCGCACCTCATAGGACCGCGCGCCCAGTGCGACCGGCACCACATCCAAACCGTTCATCCTCTCAGATCCTTTCCAGCACATCGTCGCGGCCGCGCAACGCCTCCAGCACGCGATGCGCCATGTCGTCGATCGACAATTCGGGCGCGGCATCCACCGCCAGATCGGCCAGACCATAAAGCGGCACGCGCGCGGCGTAGAGGTCGCGCAGCGTTTCCTTGGGATTGGCGGTGCGCAGCAGCGGGCGGGTCGTCTTGTGGCGCACCCGGCTCCACAGCAATTCCAGATCGGCCCGCAGCCAGACCGAGATGCCTGCCGCACCCACAATCTCGCGGTTCTGGGCCGAGAGGAAGGCGCCGCCGCCGGTAGACAGGATGCAGGGCGGGCCGTTGACCAGCCGCGCCAGAACCTGCGATTCCCGGGCGCGGAAGAACGGTTCGCCATCGCGCTCAAAGATCTCGGCGATGCTGCGCTGTGCGGCCTTCACGATTTCTTCATCGGAATCGCAGAACGGCACACCCAGAAGCCGCGCCAGCGCGGTGCCGACCGCCGTCTTGCCCGCCCCCATCATTCCGACCAGCACGACCGTCTTTTTCAGGCGCTCGGCCACGATTGTTCCCATCTTGTCCCCGTTGGCGGATGTTCGCCCCGCGACGTCCCCTCTTTCCCTGAATGGCGTGAAGTCGCGGCGAATGCCATATATAATCTGCACGAAGCGGCGCGAAGCCGGGGCGCCCCCCTTGGCATCGGTGGGCGGGGGCGTCATTTAGGGGCTGGAAGACGAGAAGGAAGACGCGCCCATGGGTCGGATCATCAAACTGGTGCTGTTGCTGGGGATCGTGGGGTTTGTCGGGCTGACGGGCTATGCCTATCTGGGCGATCTGGCGCCCGCGCAGAATCAGGTGGTCAAGCCGGTGCCGCTGGATGGCAATTGACCCGCGGCTGATCGCGGCCTGCCTCGCCGCCACGCTGGTCGCGCTGCCCGCCCGGGCCGAGGGCCCGCTTTCGGCGATCGACTGGCTGTCGAAATCGGTGACGACGCCCAAGGGCACGCAGGTCGCCCCGCCCGCCGGCGGGGTCAAGCCCGGTTCCAGCCTGCCGCGCGGCACGGCCCTGCCCGCCTCGGTGCCGCTGCCGCGCAAGCTGCCGGGCGAACCCGCCATCACAAAGGATGCGAGCCCCGCCCCGATCACCGCGACGGTGCTGGGCAAACCCTCGCCCGATGCGGTCGGGCTCTTGTCGGCGGCGCGCACCGGGCTGCCCTACCGGCTCTGGGCGCTGGCGCGCACCGAGGATATCGCCCGCCGCCTGACGGCAGAGCGCACCGATACCCTGCCCGCGCTTCAGGGGCTGCTGCTCACGCTCTTGCTGGCCGAGGCGGAGCCGCCGGTCGATAGCGGCGGTCAGGGCATGCTGTTGCTGGCGCGGATCGACAAGCTGCTGTCGATGGGCGCACTGGAACAGGCGCAGGCGCTGACGGCCATGGTGGAAACCACCTCGCCCGACCTGTTCCGCCGCCGCTTTGACATCGCGCTGCTGACCGGCACCGAGGATGCCGCCTGCGCCGAGATGCAGGCCGCGCCGCATCTGGCGCCCACATTGCCCGCGCGCATCTTCTGTCTGGCCCGGGCCGGCGACTGGCAGGCCGCGGCGCTGACGTTGGGCACGGCGCAGGCGCTTGGCCAGGTCGATCCGGCCGAGGAAGAATTGCTGGTGCGCTTTCTCGACCCCGGCCTTGCCGATGGCGCCGATCCGCTGCCGCCGCCCGATCAGCCCACGCCGCTGGTCTGGCGGCTTTATGAGGCAATCGGCGAGCCGCTGCCGACGCTGGGCCTGCCCGTGGCCTTCAGCCATGCCGAGCTGCGCCCGCAAGCCGGCTGGAAGGCGCAGATCGAAGCGGCAGAGCGGCTGGCCCGCATGGGCGCGATCGACCCCAACCAGTTGCTCGGGCTTTATACCGAACGCCGCCCTGCAGCCTCGGGCGGGGTCTGGGATCGCGTCGCGGCCTTTCAGCGCTTCGACCGCGCCCTGTCGGTGGGCGAACCCGCCGCCATCGCCGAGGCGCTGCCCGAGGCCTGGTCCGCCATGACCTCGGTCGAGCTGGAGATCCCCTTCGCGCAGCTTTATGGCGAAAGGCTGATGAAGGTGCCGCTGACCGGCGAGGCGGCCGCGCTGGCCTTTCGCGTGGGCCTGCTTTCTCCGCAATACCAAGAGGCCGCGCAGGCGCGCGCCGCCGCCAGCCCGCCGCCCGACCTGACCGAGGCCTTTCTGATCGGCCTCGCGCGCGGTCGGGTCGAGGGGCTGGCCCCGCCCGACAGCATGTCCCGCGCCATCCGCCCGGCCTTTCTGGCGCCGCAGGTCACCGACGAGGCGCTGCATCTGCTGGAGGATCGCCGCGTGGGCGAGGCGCTGCTGCTGGCACTGGACGATGTCGGGCGCGGGGTGACCGGCGATCCGCGCGGCGTGGCCGAAGGGCTGTCGCTGTTGCGCCGGCTGGGGCTGGAGGATGTCGCCCGCCGCACCGCACTGGAATTGCTGCTGCTGGAACGGCGGGGCTGAACCGCGCCATGGCCGATGCGATGCAACGCTGGATTTCCACCTTTCTCGACGCGCAGGCCGCCGAGCGCGATGCCGCGCGCAATACCCGGCTGGCCTATGGCCGCGACCTGCTGGATTTCGCGGGCTGGCTGGGCCATCGCGGGCAGGATTTCGCCGGGGCCACCCGCGACGAGGTCGAGGCCTATCTGGTTTCCTGCGAGGCCGAGGGCCTGTCAAAGGCCACCCGCGCCCGCCGTCTGTCGGCGATCCGCCAACTGTATCGTTTCGCGCATGAAGAGGGCTGGCGCGCCGACAATCCGGCGCTGCGGCTCAAGGGGCCGGGGCTGGACCAGCGGCTGCCCAAGGTGCTGACCCATGACGAGGTGGACCGCCTGCTGGAGGCCGCGCGCGACAAGGGCCGCTCGCTCGATGACCAGATCCGCAACCGCGCCCTGCTGGAACTGCTTTATGCCACCGGCATGCGCGTGTCCGAACTGGTGGAACTGCCGGTCGCCGCGGTGCGGGGCGATCCGCGCATGATCCTGGTGCGGGGCAAGGGCGGCAAGGAACGCATGGTGCCGCTGTCGCCCCCCGCGCGCGAGGCCGTGGCCGACTGGCTGGAGCGCCGCGACCGCGCCGAGGATATCGCGCGCAAGGCCGGCCAGCCCGCGGCGAAGCACCTCTTTCCCGGCCGCGGCGCCGCCGGGCACCTGACGCGCAACCATTTCTATGTGCTGATCAAGCAGATCGCGGTTCTGGCCGGGGTCAGCCCCGCCAAGGTCACGCCCCATACGCTGCGCCATGCCTTTGCCACGCATCTGCTGGCGGGCGGCGCCGATCTGCGGGTGATCCAGACCCTGCTGGGCCATGCCGATGTTGCCACGACCGAGATCTATACCCATGTCCTTGACGAGCATCTGACCTCGCTCGTGCTGGATCACCACCCCCTTGCTGACAGGACCGACAAGACATGACCCCCGACGCCACCGCCGCCGCCCCCCTGCTGACGCCGGGTGACTGGATGATGGGCGCCGCCATCCTGCTGCTGCTGGTGCTGTCGGCGTTCTTTTCCGGATCCGAGACCGCGCTGACCGCCGCCTCGCGCGGCAAGCTCAAGGCGCAGGCCGACCGGGGCTCGCGCGGGGCCCATGCCGCGATGCGGGTGACCGAGGACAGCGAACGCATGATCGGCGCGCTGCTTCTGGGCAACAACATCGTCAACATCCTGTCCGCCTCGCTGGCCACGGCGCTGCTGACCAAGCTGTTCGGTGCCAATGGCGTGGCGGTGGCGACGATCGTGATGACCGTCCTGGTGCTGGTCTTTGGCGAGGTGCTGCCCAAGACTCTGTCGATCACCTATCCCGAACCCGTGGCAACCCGCGTGGCCCCGGTGATCCGGGTGCTGATGGCGCTGTTCTCGCCCATCGTGTCGGTGGTGCGGCTGCTGGTGCGCGGCTTGCTGCGGCTGTTCGGGCTGCGGCCCAATGACGATGGCCGCATGCTGGCCATGCGTGAGGAAATCGTGGGGGCCATTGCGCTTGGCCATAGCGAGGGCGCGGTGGAAAAGGAAGATCGCGACCGCCTGCTGGGGGCGCTCGATCTGGGCGAACGCACGGTAGAAGAGGTGATGAAGCACCGCCGCCATATCGAGATGATCGATGCCGACCTGCCGGTGGAGATCTTGCTCAATCAGGTTCTGTCCTCGCCCCATACCCGCCTGCCGGTCTATCGCGACGACCCCGAAAACATCGTGGGCGTGATCCATGCCAAGGATCTGCTGCGCGAGGTGGAACGCCTGATGCGCGGCACCTCCGAGGCCGATGACGGCGCCGAGGGGCTGGCGCGGCTCGATGTGCTGAAAGTGGCGATGAAGCCCTATTTCGTGCCCGAGACGACGACGCTGGATGAACAGATGCGCGAATTCCTGAAACGCCGCACGCATTTCGCGCTGGTGGTCGATGAATATGGCGCGCTTCAGGGCCTGATCACGCTGGAAGACATCATCGAGGAAATCGTGGGCGAGATCACCGACGAATTCGACGTGGTGAAAAAGGACGAGGGGCTGAAGCGCGACGCCAATGGCGATTTCGTGGTGGATGGCGCGATGACGATCCGCGACCTCAACCGCGCGATGGACTGGAACCTGCCCGATGACGAGGCCAATACCATCGCCGGTCTGGTCATCCACGAGGCGCAGATGATCCCGAATGAGGGGCAGGCCTTCAGCTTTCACGGCTTTCGCTTCGAGGTGGCGGCCCGACGGGAAAACCGCCTGACCCGGCTGAAGATCCGCCCGCTCTGACCCCGGTCAGATGATGTCGATATGGCTGGCAAGGCCGGCCAGCGACTTCACCCCGTTCAGTTGCAGCGTATCGCCATCGCCAAAGTCGAACAGCACACCCGCCCTTGTCACCTCGGCAAAGCGGCTGACCACCTGCGCGCCGGTCAGCGTGCCCGCATCAGACCAGAGCGCATCATCCAGCAGCAGCCGGTCGTTCTGGCGCAGGTTGTAATCGCTGATGCGGTCCTGATCGCCGCCAAGGGCAAAGACGAACTTGTCGGGGCCGGCGCCGCCGGTCAGCAGGTCATTGCCCGCCCCACCGATCAGCCGGTCACGGCCCGCCCCGCCATTCAGCACATCGGCGCCGTTGCCGCCATCCAGCTTGTCATGCCCGCCATTGCCGAACAGCCGGTCGGCACCGTTCTTGCCGGTCAGATCATTGTTGCCACGATTGCCGACCAGCCGGTTGGCATAGCCGTTGCCCGTCAGGTCGATATGCCCGATGCCAAGCGCCTCGACCTTGCGGATCGCGCCCGAAACCAGCGTCGTATCGCCCGAGACCTTGAGCCATGACCCGCCGACCACGTCGAGCTTGGCATTGCCCGGCTCCAGATCGACCCTGACCCGCGTGACCGAGGCGCCGCTGCCGATCTGCACCGTCACCTCGTCGCCCGCATTGGCCAAAAGCGCATAGCCCCCCGCGCTGGCGGTGGTGGTGGCTTTGCCGCCGACGATCGACATGGCCAGCCGGCCCTGCCCCTCACCCATGGAATAGAAGCCGTCGCCGTCCCGATCGGCATAGGCGACGCCGGTCACATAGACGCGGCTGGCGGAATAGGAAAACACCTCGACGCCGATTTCCTGGAAGGTGACGCCCTGCACCGAAAGGTCGCCCTTCACATGGGCATAGCCGATCTCGCGCTGATTGGGGTCAAGCATGCCCTCGCGGTGGCTCGCGCTCAGCATCCAGCCCTTCTGGAATTCCTGGATCAGGGTCTGGTCGCTGCGCCCCGACGTGGTCTGCGCGCCCAGATTCTCGCCCCAGCCCCAGCGTCCCGACCCGGTGTCAAAGCCCGAGGCCATGAGCCGCGAATCCGCGCGATCCAGCTTGCCGCCCTGATTATGCGAAAAGACGTCATTCTCGATCATCCAGACCGCATGCAGCACCGCGGCCTTTTCGCCCGGACTATAGGGCGCGACCACCTGCATCGGCAGCGCCTTGATGGTGCCCGCCGGCAGATTGTCGTTCAACCCGATGCCCTGCCGCCGCGCCTCGGCCGCGGGGTCAAGCCGCGCCCGGTTCAACAGTTCGATCGCATATTGCTCGGCTGCCGTCAGTGCCATCAGACCCTCTCCTCGTTACGGGCGCCCCCGACAGAAGCGGGGCGTCGAGGACAGGGGTGACGGCCAATTGTGGCAGGCAGGGCGCATTGTCATGGCGGAAACGGACTGTTTCCAGATCGGTGACGCGCGCCCTGCCCCCCTTAGCGTTTGGTGCCAAAGATGGTGCCCAGCACGCCGCGCACCAATGCCTGACCCGAGCGCGAGCCCAGCTGGCGGGCAAAGCTCTTGGCAAAGGCCTCGGTCACGCTGTCGGACCGGCTGGAACTGCTGCGCGGTTTGGGCGCAGGCTTGTCTGCCGCCCCGCCCTCATAGCGCCGGCCCTTCTTGAACTCGCGCAGGTCGCTGTCGTCGATGCGCAGGTCATCGCGCGTTGCCGCCTGATCCTGTTCGGCCGCCGCCCTGGCCGCCACCTCGGCCCGGGCCTTGAGCTTTTCATAGGCCGATTCGCGATCGACGATGGTGTCATACTTGCCCTTGACCGGCGATCCGGCCATCACCATAGCGCGGGTCACCGCGTCGATCGGGCCGACCTGCGACGCGGGCGGGCGAACCAGCGTGCGTTCCACCACGCCCGGCACGCCCTTGGCCTCCAGGAAGGAAGTCACCGCCTCGCCGGTGCCGACCTCGCGGATTGCATCCTCGGTGGCAAAGCGCGGATTGGGGCGATAGGTCTCGGCCGCCAGACGAAGGTCTTTCTGGTCCTTGGCGGTAAAGGCGCGCAGCGCGTGCTGCACCCGGTTGCCCAACTGGCCCAGAATCGCCTCGGGCACATCCGCCGGGTTCTGGGTGATGAAATAGACCCCCACCCCCTTGGACCGGATCAGCCGCGCGACCTGTTCCACCTTTTGCACCAGGGCCTTGGGCGCATCGTTGAACAGCAGATGCGCCTCGTCGAAAAAGAAGACCAGCTTCGGCTTGTCGGGGTCGCCCACCTCGGGCAGTTCCTCGAACAGTTCCGACAAGAGCCACAGCAGGAAGGTCGCATAAAGCCGGGGGCTGTTCATCAGCTTGTCGGCGGCCAGGATATTGACCCGGCCCTGCCCCGCCGCATCGGTCAGCATGAGGTCGGACAGCGCCAGCGCCGGTTCCCCGAACAGCCGCGCGCCGCCCTCATTCTCCAGCACCAGCAGCCGCCGCTGGATCGCCCCGATCGACGCGGTGGCCACCAGGCCATAGCGGGTGGAGATCGTCTCGGCATTCTCGCCGATGAAGACCAGCATCGCCTGCAAATCCTTGAGGTCGAGCAGCGGCAGCCCTTCCTCGTCGGCCAGCCGGAAGGCCACGTTCAGCACGCCCTCCTGCGCCTCGGTCAGTTCCAGCAGCCGCGACAGCAGCAAGGGGCCCATCTCTGTCACCGTGGCGCGGATCGGGTGGCCCTGTTCGCCGAACAGATCCCAGAAGGTGACCGGACAGGCGGCATAGTGCAGATCCAGCCCGATGGTGGCCGCGCGCTTCATGAAGGGTTCATGCAGCTTGTGCGCCGCCGATCCCGCCACGGCGAGGCCCGACAGATCGCCCTTCACATCCGACAGGAATACCGGCACCCCCGCCGCCGAAAACCCTTCGGCCAGAATCTGCAAGGTCACCGTCTTGCCGGTGCCGGTCGCGCCCGCGATCAGCCCGTGGCGGTTGCCATATTTGAGCAAGAGCGACTGCGGCAGGCCATAGCCCTCGCCGCCGCCACCCACGAAAATCGTCCCTGCCTCACCGCTCACATCCATCTCCTGCCTGACGCCGGTTCGCCCCGAAAATACAATGTTAACCGCTTCGTGCCACCCTCATCTTGCCGCATCCGTTCGGGTCGGATGCCGGTGTGACTTCCTCCCTCTGACCTTGCCGCGATCCCGTTGCGGATCGCGGCCTTTTTCCGCCCGCGCCATTTCGCAGCCTCGCAAGGGTCATGCACAAAATTGTGTTGACCTGTGGCCTGACAGGCACTAGCGTCTGCCTCAATGAAGTCGGCCAGTCCGACAGGGAGCATAAAGACAGGAAAAGGGTCGGCACCGCCGGCCCTTTTCTTATTCCCGACGCCCGGCCCGCTGCGCCCCTGCCCGCAGGCCGGCCATGCCGGAGTTTCTACTTTGCCGCCGCACACTTGCCCCGGTCACAACCGGCGGAAACCGGCCTTTGCCAGCAGGCGCCGGCGTGACAGTGGCAGGCCGCCATGCTAAAGCCGCCCCATCATCATTTGAGGACCATTGCAGATGTCGATGATTGACACGACCAAGGCCGTCGCCTTCGCCCTGTCGCTGGGCCTGGTCGCAGGCGCCGCTGTCGCGCAGGACACGACCCAGCCCGCCCCGACAGAAACGCCCGCCGCCGAAGCACCGGCAACCACCCCGGCCGCCCCGGCCGAGACCCCCGCAGCGGCCCAGCCGGCCGATGGCCCGGGCTCGGTCTACCTCAAGGGCACCGAGGGCGACTGGGAAATGCGCTGCATCCGCGTCGAGGCCGGCCAGACCGAGCCTTGCCAGATGTATCAGCTGCTGAAGGACGACAAGGGCAATTCGGTCGCCGAAATCTCGGTCTTCCCGCTGGCCACCGGCCAGAAGGCGGTGACCGGCGCCACCGTCTCGGTGCCGCTGGAAACGCTGCTGACCGAAAATCTGGTGATCCAGGTCGATTCGGGCAAACCGCGCATCTACCCCTATACCTGGTGCGACCGTCAGAGCTGCGTCGCCCGCGTGGGCTTCACCGCCGAGGATCTGGCCGCGCTCAAGGGCGGCAACAAGGCCACGATGACCATCGTGCCGGTAATCGCCCCCGACCAGAAGGTCAATCTGTCGATCTCTCTCAAGGGCTTTACCAAGTCCTATGACTCGATGCCGGTGCCGGCCGCGCAGTAACGCGCCCGGGATCGCCCATTGGAAAGGCCGCGCCCCCCCGGCGCGGCCTTTTCGCATTCGCCTTTTCCGCATTCAGGGCGCCGCCCGCAGCGCCAGCACCGCGTTCAGCCCGCCAAAGGCAAAGGCATTGGACAGAACCGCCTTCACCCGCGCCATGCGCGCGACATTCGGCACCACGTCCAGCGCGCATTCCGGGTCCGGCTCGTCATGGCCGATGGTCGGCGCGATCACGCCGTCGCGCAGCGCCATGATGCAGGCCAGCAATTCCACCGCGCCGGTGCCGCCGATCAGATGCCCGTGCATCGCCTTGGTGGAGGAGATCATCACCCGATCCGCCGCCGCGCCGAACACCTCGGCCACCGCCGCGCATTCGGTGCGGTCATTCGCGGCGGTGCCCGTGCCATGGGCGTTGATATAGCCCACCTCATCGGGCGCCAGCCCCGCATCGCGCAGCGCCCCGGCCATCGCCCGCGCGGCGCCCTGCTGCGACGGCATGACGATATCGCCCGCATCCGAGGTCATGGCAAAACCCGCCACCTCGGCCAGAATCTCCGCCCCGCGCCGGGCGGCATGTTCGTAATCCTCAAAGACAAAGACCGCCGCGCCCTCGCCCTGCACCATCCCGTTGCGATTGAGGCTGAAAGGGCGGCAGGCGTCCTTTGACATGACGCGCAGCCCCTCCCACGCCTTGATGCCCCCGAAGCACAGCATGGATTCCGACCCGCCGGTCAGCACCGCCTTGCATTGCCCGGCGCGGATCATCTGAAAGGCTTGCCCCATGGCGTGATTGCTGGAGGCGCAGGCGGTGGAGACGGTGAAGACCGGGCCACGCAGGTTGAATTCCATCGACAGATGGCTGGCGGCGGCATTGTTCATCAGGCGCGGCACGACAAAGGGGTGAACGCGGTTCTTCCCCTCCTCATAGACCGTGCGGTAATTCTCGTCCCAGGTGTTGACGCCCCCGCCGGCGGTGCCCAGCACGACACCGGCCTCATAGCCCAGATGGCCGTCGAAATTCAGCCCCGACTGCGCCACGGCCTCGCGGGCGGCGAGCAGGGTGAACTGCGTGAATTTGTCATAGATGACAAGTTGTTGGCGGTTGAAGTGCTGTTCCGGGTTCCAGTCCCGCACCTGCCCGCCGATCTGGATCGACAGGCGCTCCACATCGCGAAACTCCAGCGGGCCGATGCCGCAGCGCCCCTCGCGAAAGGCGGCCAGGGTTCCGGGCACGTCGCGCGCCAGCGCGTTGATCGTGCCCGCCCCGGTGATGACGACCCGCCTCATGCGGCCCGCGCTTCGGCGACCAGCCCCTCCACCGCCGCGATGATCGCGGCGACCGACGACAGGTCGAAATCCGACTTGGCCGGCTCATTGGCGTTGAACGGCACCGAAATGTCGAACGCCTCCTCAAGGGCGAACAGGCTTTCCACCAGCCCCAGACTGTCGAGCCCCAGATCCGCCAGCGTATCCTCCAGCCGGATCGCCGCCGGATCCATCATCGCCTGATCGGCCAGAATGGCGATCACCCGCTCGGTCACGTTCTGCGTCATATGCACCTCCTGATCCCTTGCCGGGAAGATATGGGGGTCATCTCACAGTTTTGAAACAAGTTTCTGAAGCTCGGCCACCGTTGCCGCCAGACGCGGGAGGCGGCGCAGCGCCTTGTTGATCTCGACCTGGGTTTCCATCTTCACCGCCGGATTGCCCAGGATCACCCGACCCGCCGGCACATTGGTAAAGATCTTGGACGACCCGCCCGCGATCACGTCATCGCCGACAAAGATGTTGTCGCTGACCCCACATTGCCCCGCCAGCACCACGCGATTGCCGATCCGGGTCGATCCGGCAACGCCAACCTGGCCGCAGATCAGGCAATCCTCGCCGACCTGCACGTTATGGCCCAGATGCACCAGATTGTCGATCTTGCTGCCGCGCCCGACCGAGGTGTCGCGGATCGTGCCCTTGTCGATGGTGGCATTGGCGCCGACCTCCACGTCATCGCCCAGCGTCACAGCGCCCAGGCTGTGGATCCGCGTCCAGGTCTGTTCGCGGATTTCGTCGCGATGTCCAAGGGTTGCGCGGATTTCCTCTACCCCGCTCTTTTCCGGCGTGACGAAGGAAAACCCGTCGCCCCCGATCACGCAGCCCGGCTGCCCGATGAAGCGGTCGCCGATGGTAACCTGCGACCCGATCCGCACACCCTGCATGAGTAACGCATCGCAACCGATTGAGGCGCCTTCGGAAATGCTGACATGGCTGGCGATCCGCGCCCGCGCGCCGATCCGCACGTCCCGCCCGATCACCACAAAGGGGCCAATGGCGGCCTCGGCGCCGATCTCGGCGCTCGGGTCGATCACCGCGCTGGCATGGATGCCTGGCGCGATCTCGGGGCCAGGATCCATCATCCGGCTGAGGCCCGCCATCGCCAGACGCGAACGCGGGGCGAAAAGCGCGGCCTTCAGGCCCAGCGACTGCCAGTCGGCCCCCGGCCACAGCATCGCCGCCTCTGCGGCGCCGGCGCGCAGCCCTTCGGCATATTTCGGGTCCATCGCCAGTGCCAGATCCTGCGGCCCCGCCGCCTGCGGCTCGGCCGCGCGCGACACGCGCAGTTCCAGATCGCCTGCCGCCTCGGCGCCAAGCGCCGCCGCAATTTCCCGGATCGTATAGCTCATGGCACCCTCATCAGCGGGGCAACCGGCCCCGCCCCTGATTTAGCCCTGATGACCGCCCGGCGCCACCCCGGCCTCGATCAGCGCGTCATGGATCAGCGCGTCGCGGCCGTAAATGTCGCGGCGATAGTTCATTTCGCCCTTGGCGCCGGGGAAAGCGGTAAAATAGACCAGATGCACCGGCACATGCTGTTCCAGCTTCAGCGCCTGTTCGCGGCCGCTGGAAAGGGCTGCCTTGAACATGCCGACCGGATCGTCGCTTTGCACCGCCAGCAGCGCCTGCGCGAATTCAAAGGGCTGCCCCAGCCGGATACAACCATGGCTGAAGGCGCGCACTTCGCGGTCGAACAGGGATTTCGACGGCGTATCATGCAGATAGATGTTCCACTGATTGGGGAACATGAACTTCACCAGCCCAAGCGCGTTGCCATCCGAGGGCGGCTGACGCATGGCAAAGGGGAAATTCGCGGCGGTATATTTGCCGAAATTCACCGACCCCCGGCTGACCACCCGGCCATTGCGATCCACGATCTGCAAATGCCCGGCGGCATTGGGGTTTTTCTTCAAAAGCGGCAGATATTCCTTGGTCGTGATGGAGCGCGGCACCGACCAGCTCGGGTTCACGACCATATATTCCATCTCGTCCGAGAATTCGGGCGTGCGCTGGTCCTTCACCTCCTTGCCGATCACGGCACGGGTGACGAAGGTTTCCTTGCCGTCATCCATGATGCGGGCGGTGAAATCGGTGAGATTGACCCAGATATGGCGCTTGCCGCGCGGGATGTTGATCCAGCGTTCGCGTTCCAGCGCGACCAGCACGGATTGCAGCCGCGCCTCGGGGGCGACATTGATCTCGGCAATCGTGGATTCATCAGCAATTCCATCGGGTTCAAGCCCGTGGCTTACCTGGAACCGCTGCACCGCCTTTTGCACTTCGCCGTCAAATTCGCGGGTGGAGGACCGCCCGAGATAGCCCATGGCGACCAGCCGGTCGCGCAGCGCCACCACCGCCTCGCCGCTGCTGCCCGGTTGCAGCGTGGTCTTGGCCAGCGCCGGCCCCCATCCACCCTTGGCGATCTGGCCCTCCAGCCGAAGCTTGGCCTTGATCAGTTGCGCATAGGCTGGCGCCGAAGGCGGCAGCGCGGCCAGCCAGCCCTGAAAATCCGGCCCGGTGATCGCGGCCAGCGATGCCGCTGCCGGAATGCGCGGCAGATCCCGCACGATGGTCGGGTCGATCCGCTTGGGGTCCAGCACGCCGGAATGCAGGTCATGCACGAAGGTCAGGTAGGCGCGGGTCATCCGCACCTCCAGCCGGCCACGATCGCCTTCGGTCACCGCGGCGCGAAAGGCATCGGCCAGCGCGCGCGCATCATAGCGCTGCACCGGCAGCCCGTGATCGGCCGCCGTCACAAAGGCCGCCAGAAGCTGCTGACGCCGCTCCGCATCGGCGGCGCCGGTCCAGACCGGCTGATAGGCGCGCGCCGCGTAAAAGCTTGCGATCGCCTCATCCTCGGCGGCGGCCACGGCAAGCGATTGGGTGAAAGGGTCGATGACCTGGGCCGCACCGGGCGCCGCAAAGGCCCCACAGACAGCCAGCGCAAGCGCAAATGTCAGATGCGGGCGGCGAAACGGGGCGGAAAAAACAGGCATCGGATCCTCGGCAAGAACGTCTCTCCAATTTCCGGGATTTCCGGGGGCGAGTCCATTCACAACCGCCGTGAGGGTGGCCGCCGGGACGCAGGCAAGGGGCTATTTTGTCACATTTGGGCAACAGAGCGGAACCTGGCTTGAAACGGTTCCCACGCATTTTCGGATTCAGCAAATCTTTGCCGATCGGGTGTCAGATGGGCAGCGGAGAGCAAACTTGCGCTTCTGTTGCGATTCGTCCTGTGCCATAAGATAAAGGCACTTGAGGAAAGTGGCAGGAACCGCAGGCACATGCGGTAGAAGACCGAGGGACAGGCTTTCATGACCAGACTTGCGCAAACCGGGTTTTCGCGGCGGGGCCTTCTTGGCGTGTTTGCAGCGACGGCCGCCGTCGCCGCACCGACCTATTCCAACGCTTTCGGCCTGCTGCGGGGCGCCGGCGACATTCGCCGCATCCGCATGTATTCGGGGCGCACCGGCGAAAGCATGGACACGATCTATTGGATCGAAGGCAAATACATCAAGGAAGTTCTGGTTGAAATCAATCACTTCATGCGCGACTGGCGCACGGATGACTCCATGACCATGGACCCCCGCACCGTCGATATCATGGCGGCCTCGCATCGGCTGCTTGACGTGTCCGAACCCTTCATGCTGCTCTCGGGCTATCGCAGCCCGCGCACCAATGCGATGCTGCGGTCGAAATCCAGCGGCGTTGCCAAGAATTCGCTGCATATGAAGGGCCAGGCGGCCGACCTGCGGCTGAAATCGCGCTCGGTCGGGCAGATGGCCCGCGCGGCTGAGGCCTGCGCCTCGGGCGGGGTCGGGCGCTATTCCGGGTCGAATTTCGTGCATATGGATTGCGGCCCGGTGCGGCACTGGGGCGGCTGACCGCCCCTTTCGGCAGACCGGCAGAAAAAAGGGCGCCCTCGGGCGCCCTTTTTCGTGTCACATCCCGTCATCCTCGGGCGCGGGGTCGGCCTGCCGGCCGCGATAGCCCATGGCGACCACGAATTTCTCGGAACTGTCCGACCGGCTGGCGGGCGGTTTGACATTCGCGACCTTCTTGAAGTTGCGCTTCAGGATCGTCTGCATCTCGTTTTCCGCGCCGCCGGCCAGCACCTTGGCGACAAAGGTGCCGTCATCCTCCAGCACGTCAAAGGCAAAGGCCAGCGCCGCCTCGATCAGTGCGATGATGCGCAGGTGATCGGTGCCCTTGTGCCCCGAGGCGGCGGCGGCCATGTCCGACATCACCACATCCGCACGCCCGCCCAGCCAGGATTTGACCTTTTCATCCGCGTCATCGGACAGGAAATCGAGCTGGTGCAGCTCCACCCCGGCGATCGGCTCCACCTCTTGCAGATCGACGCCGATGATGCGGCCCTGCGGTTTCCTGCTGTTCTCGCCCAGGGCATTGATGCGGGGCACCGCCACCTGGCACCAGCCGCCCGGCGCGCAGCCCAGATCGACGACCCGCGCCCCCGGCTTCAGAAAACCATAGCGGTCGTCCAGTTCCATGATCTTGAACGCCGCGCGACCGCGATAGCCCTCGCGCTTGGCGCGCTGCACATAGGGGTCGTTCAACTGCCGTTCGAGCCAGAGCGTCGAGGATAGTTTCCGCCCCTTGGCGGTCTTGACCTTGACGCGCAGGTCACGCTGGCCGCGCCCCGAACTATTCTTGCCGTCGCCGGACTTGGAAGGTGTCTTCATCTGTAGGGTCCATCTCCGAGAACGCCATCGGCGCTCATCTGGGCATATAGCAGCCCCTCGCGCAGACCGCGATCCGCCACCGAAAGGCGGTCGGTCGGCCAGATGCGCATCAGGGCCTGAAGAATCGCCGCGCCCGACATGATCAGCGAATGCCGGTCACGCCCGATGCGCGGGTCGCTGCGCCGGCCCTCGGGGCCGAGCGAGAGATATTCGCGGATCACGCTGTCGATCTGGTCCGAGGTCATCGACAGCCCGTCCACCTTGGTCCGGTCATAGCGGCGCAGGTTCAGGAAACTGGCCGCCACCGTCGTCACCGTGCCCGAGGTGCCGATGATCTGGAACCCCTCGCGCGGATTGTCGGCGTTATAGGGCGAAAAGCTGGCCAGATTTTCCTCGAAAAACCAGCTCATCAGGGCAAAACGCGCCGCGTCATCCTCCACATCGACGAACTGGTCCTTGAGCGTGGCCACCCCCAGCGGCACCGAGATCCAGTCCACCACCCGCGCCGCCGGCAGCGGCCCGGTCGGCGCAAAGCCCGCATGAAGCCGCATGATGGCGCGGGCGCGATCCTCGGGCGGCACGGCGGAAAGGTCGATCCAGACCAGTTCGGTAGATCCGCCGCCGATATCGACCACCAGCAACTGCTCGGTCCGGCGCGACACCAGCGGCGCGCAGGAAATCACCGCCAGCCGCGCCTCCTCCTCGGCCGGGATGATCTCGACCGAAAGGCCGGTCTCGCGCCGGATCTGGCGCATGAAATCGCGCGAATTGCGGGCGCGGCGGCAGGCCTCGGTCGCGACAAGCCGCATCCGGCTGACGCCATGTTTCTCGATCTTCTTCTGGCAGATGCGCAGGGCCTGGATCGTGCGCCCCATGGAGCTGCGCGACAACCGGCCCGAGGCTTCGAGCCCCACGCCAAGCTGGACAGATTTCGAGAAACTGTCCACGACCTGAAACTGGCTGCCCTTCGCCTGGGCAATCAGCATCCGGCAACTGTTGGTGCCCAGATCGAGCGCCGCGTAAAGCTGCGGCGCCGACTGGGCGGAACGAGGGGGCGACGGTTCGACCGCAGGCGCCCGGAACGACGGCGTTTGCGTCGCGGGCTGCGGGATCGCGTCCTCCCCTCGGGGACGCTCGGGCGTCATGACCGCCCTCCATATGTGGTTGATCCAAGCCTAGTCGCGATGCCGCCCTTGCGCAAGCGCCGATCCGGCCCCGCAGGGGATGTTGCGGAAAACTCATGCTTTGAATGAATGTTTTTCCGAACGCCCCCTCTCCCGCTGTGGCACGGATGCGCGTAGGACTGCGCCGCGCGGGCCGCTGTCGCAACTTGCGTGGCACATGTCGAAAACCGACGCCGGAGAGGTCGCGCACAGGCATAGAACGAAGGGCAACCGAGGAGGGAATCAACCGATGCCGGAGGTCACCATCGTCTATTGGCGCGACATCCCCGCCCAGGTCATCGTGGGCAAGGGACGGCGCGGCGCCAAGGTGCAGCTGAGCGAACGCTTTGAACAGGCGATCGACCGCTGCGCGATGAAGGTGGGCGCAAAGGATGCCGACGCCTATCTGGCGGAATGGCGCAAGGCAGCCCCCTATGAGGTCGAGGGCGAGCCGGAGGCCGTGGCGCAAGCCGAGGCCACGCGGCTGGAAACCCTTTATGATACTGCGCGCCTCAAGGCGCTGATCGAAGCCGAGGGCCGGGCCTGAGCGCCCTGCCCCATTAGCCCAAGGAAACCGCCGATGGCGCTGTTCAACTTCCGCCGCGATACGAACCCTGCCGCCGCCACCGGCGCGACCGCCGAGATGGAGGCCTTCCTCCAGGGCTTTTCAATGGAGGTGATGCCGCGCACCGCCGAAAAGGTCGAGGATTTCCGCGCCATCCTGCCCAAGGGCACGCGGGTCTATATCGCCCATATCGAGGGCACCCCGATCGAGGATATGGTCGCGACTGCCAAACGGTTGAATGCCGAGGGCTTTCCGGTCATGCCGCATTTCCCGGCGCGCATCATCCCCGACCGCGCGACGCTGGCCGACTGGATCGCGCGCTACAAGGGTGAGGCGGATGTGAAACAGGCGCTGCTGCTGGGCGGCGGTGTGAACACGCCGGCGGGCGAATTCGACGCCTCGATGCAGCTGATCGAGACCGGGCTGTTCGACGGGTTCGAGCGGCTGCATGTCGCCGGCCACCCCGAGGGCAACAAGGATATCGACAAGGATGGCGGCGACCGCATCGTGATGCAGGCGCTGAAATGGAAGCAGGATTTCGCCAACCGCTCCGATGCGAAGATGGCGATCGCGACCCAGTTCTGCTTTGAGGCCAAGCCGGTCATCGACTGGGTCAACCGCATCAATGCGGCGGGCGTGGCGCTGCCGGTGCATATCGGCGTCGCCGGCCCCGCCAAGCTGCAAACCATGATCAAGTTCGCCATCGCCTGCGGCGTCGGCCCGTCGCTGCGCGTGTTGCAAAAGCGCGCGATGGATGTGACCAAGCTGCTGCTGCCCTATGAGCCCACCGAATTCGTCGCCGAACTGGCCGCCCACAAGGCGAAAAACCCGGGCTTCGGCATTGAACAGGTGCATTTCTTCCCGTTGGGTGGCATCAAGACCAACGCCCAGTGGGCGACCGACAATGGCGGCGCCTCGGGCGTGCCCGCCGCTCAAGCATAAGGATAAAGACCCGTGACCCGGACCGTTCTCGAATCCAAGACCAAAACCGTCGTCATCGGCTTTGACGAGCCCTTTTGCGTGATCGGCGAGCGCATCAACCCCACCGGCCGCAAGAAACTGGCGGCCGAGCTGGAGATGGGCAATTTCGACACCGTCATCAAGGACGCGCTGGAACAGGTCGCCTGCGGCGCGACCGTGCTGGACGTGAACTCGGGCGCCGTCTTCACCAACAAGATGGCCGAAGACCCGCGCTATGCCGACAACAACTTTGTCGAACCGCCGCTGATGAAATCGCTGATCGAGATCATCCAGCAGACGGTGGACGTGCCGCTCTGCATCGACAGCTCGGTGCCGGGCGCGCTGGAAGCGGGCCTGATGGCCTGCGAGGGCCGCCCGCTCCTGAACTCGGTCACGGGCGAGGAAGAGCGGCTGGAACTGGTGCTGCCGCTGGTCAAGAAATACAACGTCCCGGTCGTCGCCATCTCCAACGACGATACCGGCATCTCGCCCGACCCGGATGTCCGCTTTGCCGTGGCGAAAAAGATCGTGGAACGCGCCGCCGATTTCGGCATTCCGGCGCATGACATCGTGGTGGACCCGCTGGTGATGCCGGTCGGCGCCATGGCGAGCGCCGGCCAGCAGGTCTTTGCTCTGGTCCGCCGCCTGCGCGAGGAACTGGGCGTGAACACCACCTGTGGCGCCTCGAACATCTCGTTCGGTCTGCCGCATCGCCATGGCATCAACGCG
The DNA here is from genome assembly GCF_008271655.1 of Gemmobacter caeruleus. GTDB lineage: Bacteria > Pseudomonadota > Alphaproteobacteria > Rhodobacterales > Rhodobacteraceae > Gemmobacter > Gemmobacter caeruleus. The sequence goes on along the minus strand of NZ_VKKX01000044.1, from coordinate 106,787 downwards.
GCCTTCCTGCCGATGGCCATCGGCGCCGGCATGACCAGCGCGATCATGAACCCGGTCCGTCAGGTGGAGATGGAGGCGATCCGCGCCGCCAACTTCCTGATGAATCACGACGCCAATGGCGGCGAGTGGATCCGTTTTGCCAAGGTGCTGGAAGCCGTCGAGGGCGGCGCGAGCTTTGCCGAGGCCTCGGCCGCGGCCAGCCAGGCCGCCGGCGGTCGCCGTGGCGGCCGGCGCGGCCGGGCCTGACCCGCAGCTGCACCGAACGACATCCCGAACGCCCGCCGCAACCGGCGGGCGTTTTCCATTCCGGAAACTCTCCCGTCTTGTCGCCGCGGTGCGGGCGCATTGCTGCCGCAATTGCCCCCTAGTCCCTGTTGGCACGGCAATTCTGGACGATGATGAGTAATCTGGGCGATATCAACGCGATCAACATCCTCTGCTATGGCGAGGATGCCGCGACGGCCGATCGGGCCGCCGGGCGCTATGACGCGAATATCGCCGCCGATCCGCAATATTACCTCTGGCAGGGCCAGCAGCGCATGATGCCGCTTGGCATGGATGGCGACCCCGAGGGCTTTGCCGCCGGGCTGCGTGCCAGCCTGCCGGGGGTCAATACCTTGCGGCTGACCTTCAACGCCTGGGCCTTTGACGCGCAGGGTGCGCTGCATCCGCAATATGAACGCTTTCTGGCCGCTGCCGCCGCGCAGGGCTTCCGGCTGTTGCTGACCTATGCCGATGGCGACCAGCAGCAACTGGGCGCCGATCGCAGCCTGACCACCGCCGAGATGAAGACCGCGCTGGAACAGGATGTGCAGGCGCGCGCGCTAGCGACATGGGACCGGATGATGGATTGGCTTGACCGCCATCCCGGGGTGAAAAACGCGGTCTGGGGCTATGAGCTGGCCAATGAGCCCGCCGCCTATGAACGCGCGGTGGAGCTGGCGCCGCAAGGCACCAAGGGCGCGGCCGAGGCGCAGTTCGTGGCCCTTTACGCCCGCCACATGGCCGCGCTGGCCGACGTGATCGCGCCGCGCGACGACGGGCGCATTCTGGTCGGCGGCTGGGCCTATTCGGCGCAGTTCGACGATCTGGCCGAGGAACGGGTCGGCGCGCAATCGGCGCTGGATTTCCTGCGCGCCGAGATCGGCCCGCGGCTGGTCTGGGCGGCGCATGTCTATCCCGGCTGGCATGCCGCAAAGGGCGAGACCGACCCCGCCGCCTATGAGGCCGCGCTGGATCGGGCGATGTCCTTTCTGGGCAAGGACGACATCATGCTGACCGAGATCAGCTTTCCGGGCCAGTCGCTGAACGATTTCTCCCAAGACGGCAACGCAACGCAGCTTCTGTCGCGCTTGCAGGAGTTCTGGGCCAATCGCGGCATCGGTCTGGGCTGGTTCTCGGGCGCCGAGGCCGGCGCCTCCAGCCTGGTGCGGATCGACCCGGGCCGCCCGGCCTGGTACCTGCATCAGCACAGCCTTGCCTTCGCGTTGAACGGCTTTTCGCTGGATGACGCCCCCGCCGCCCATGCTGGGGCCGAACGGATGCAGGCCACCCTGCGCGAGGCGCGTCTGCGCAATGAAAGCTATGAGGGCGGTGGCGTCGATCCGGTGACGAAGATCGGCTTTGCCTTTGGCCATGGCGGCGATGACACGCTGCTGGGGGGCGCGGGGGCCAACAATTTTCTCTATGGCGGGCGCGGCCATGACCGGGCGACCGGCGCCGGGGCCGAGGATTTCCTGTTCGGTCAGTCGGGCGCCGACAGCCTGTCGGGCGGCGCGGGGGCGGATCTGCTGTTTGGCGGGCGCGGCGATGACCTGCTGCGCGGCGGCACCGGCGGCGACACGCTGGAGGGCGGCGCCGGGGCGGACCGTTTCGATGCCCGGGCCGGGTCGGATCTGATCACCGATTTCGACGCGGCCGCCGGCGACCGGCTGTTTCTGGGCCGCGGCTATGGCGATTGGGCTTCGGTCCAGGCGCGGCTGAGCTTTGCCGCGATCAATGGCGCGGCGGTGGATGACGTGGTGATCCGCCATGCCGATGGCACAACGACAACCCTGCTGGACGCGCGGGGCAAGCTGGGCGGCGCGGCGCTGCTATGGGCGGGCGCGGCGGATCGGGTCGATGGCACGGCGGCGGCCGACCGGATCGTCGCGGGTTTCGAGGATATCGACGGTCAGGTCTATGGCGCGGCACTGCGCCAGGTCGCGGGGGGCGCCGGCAATGACACGTTGCGCGGCACTGGTGCGGCCGACCGGCTGCTCGGCGGCGATGGCGCCGATCTGCTGACCGGCGCGGGCGGCAATGACCGGCTGCTGGGCGGGCGCGGGGCCGACCGGATTCTGGGCGCGGCCGGGGCCGACAGCCTGACCGGGGGCGAGGGCCGCGACACATTGTCGGGCGGCGATGGCGCCGACCTCATCGCCGGCAATCGCGGCGCCGACCGGCTGGTCGGCGGGCGGGGCAATGACCGGCTGCTGGGGGGCGATGGGGCCGACTGGCTGTCAGGCGGCGCGGGGGCGGACCGGCTGTTGGGCGGCGCGGGGGCCGATACGCTGCTGGGCGGCGCGGGCGCCGATCACCTGACCAGCGGCACCGCCCGCAGCCAACTGCGCGGCGGCGCCGGCAATGACACGCTGGTCGCCCGCATCGGCGATAGCGGGCATGATCTCTGGGGCGGCGCGGGGCGGGACAGTTTCGTCTTTACCGGCGCCGATGCCGTCGGGCGGCACCGTTCGGTCATCCATGACTTCACCCCCGGCGAAGACCGGCTGATCGCCGGCGGCAAGGTGCTGGACCTAGGTGACCTGCCCGCCCGCATGGCGCTGCATGAAACCGCCCAGGGCACGGTGCTGACGCTGTCGCCCGGCAACAGCGTGTTTCTGGACGATCTGTTTCTCTGACGCCGCTTCATCGCCGAAACCTGCCGCGAACAGGCATTGCAGCCGCCGCAACGCGCCCTAGAAAGGGTCGAACAGGATGCGGGGATGACATGCGCGCGCCACTCGCCATCGATTCCGGGACTTGCCCGGAGGAACGCTGGGATGATCCGGCGCGGGGAAGCCTGCGCTGGAAGACCTTGCTGTCGCAAGGCGTGACCGAAAGCGACAGTCTGGTCTGCGGCATTGCCCTGATGGAGCCCGGCGATTTCTTCGCGCTGCACTCCCACCCCGAGGCCGAGGTCTATTTCGGGCTGGAGGGCGAGGGTGAGGTGACGATCGACGGCCAGCCGCACCGTCTGGCACCCGGAATCGCGCTGTTCATTCCGGGCGGCGCCCTGCATGGGGTGCCGCGGGTTTCAGCCCCGCTGAAATGGTTCTACACCTTCGCCCGCGATTCCTTTGACCAGATCGCCTATACGTTCCGGTCCGACCCCAACCCGACCCCAAGAGGCCAAGATGAGTGACGATGCGCTGGTGATCTTTACCCCCTCGGGCAAGCGCGGCCGCTTCCCGCTGGGCACGCCCGTGCTTCAGGCCGCGCGGTCGCTGGGGGTTGACCTCGACAGCGTCTGCGGCGGGCGCGGCATCTGTTCCAAATGCCAGATCAGCCCCGGCTATGGCGAGTTTCCGAAATTCGGCATCCATGTCGATGACGAGGCGCTGAGCGAATGGAACAGCGTCGAAGAGCGCTACAAATCCAAGCGCGGCATGCTCGACGGCCGGCGTCTGGGCTGCCAGGCCAAGGTGATGGGCGATGTGGTCATCGACGTGCCGCCGGAAAGCCAGGTGCACAAGCAGGTCATCCGCAAGTCGGCCACGCAGCGCGACATCGTGATGGATCCGGCCACGCGGCTGCTTTACATCGAAGTGGCCGAGCCGGACATGCACGAACCCTCGGGCGATTTCGAGCGGGTGCAGCGCGCGCTTGCCGAACAATGGCAGGTCACCTCGGTCGAGACCGATCTGCATGTGCTGCGCCGGCTGCAACCCGTCTTGCGCAAGGGCGAATGGAAGATCACCGTCGCGCTCCATCGCGGCAATCACGACGCGAACGACCGCATCCTGGAAATCTGGCCGGGCTTCCATGAAGGCGGGCTTTACGGGCTGGCGATCGACCTCGGCTCTACCACCATCGCCGCGCATCTGTGCGATCTGCGCGATGGCAGCGTGCTGGCCTCGTCAGGTCTGATGAACCCCCAGATCCGCTTTGGCGAGGATCTGATGAGCCGCGTCAGCTATGCTATGATGAACCCCGGCGGCGATGTGGAGATGACCCGCGCCGTGCGCGAGGCGATCAATGCGCTGGCGGCCTCCATCGCGGCCGAGGCGCATATCTCGGCCGAAGACATTTTCGAGGTGGTCTTCGTCTGCAACCCGGTCATGCACCATCTTCTGTTGGGGATCGACCCGGTGGAACTGGGCCAGGCGCCCTTTGCGCTGGCGCTGTCGGGCAGCCTGTCGCTGCCCGCGCGCGAGCTGGACCTGACCAACCTCAACCGCGCGGCACAGGTCTATGTCCTGCCCTGCATCGCCGGCCATGTCGGCGCCGATTGCGCCGCCGTGGCCCTGAGCGAGGAGCCGGGGAAATCCGACGACATGGTGCTGATCGTCGATGTCGGCACCAATGCGGAATTGCTGCTGGGCAACAAGGACCGGGTGCTGGCCTGTTCCTCGCCCACCGGCCCGGCCTTTGAAGGCGCGCAGATCTCCAGCGGTCAGCGCGCCGCCCCCGGCGCCATCGAGCGGGTGGAGATCGACCCCGCCACCAAGGAGCCGCGCTTCCGCGTGATCGGGTCGGATCTCTGGTCCGACGATCCGGGCTTTGCCGAGGCGATCAAGGGGTCCGGCATCACCGGCATCTGCGGATCGGGCATCATCGAGGCGGTGGCCGAGATGCGCATGGCGGGCATCGTCGATGCCTCGGGCCTTATCGGGTCGGCCGAACAGGTGGGCACGCCGCGCTGCCTGCCGCAGGGCCGCACCCATGCCTATCTGCTGCATGACAGTTCCGCCGAAGGGGGGCCGGTGATCCGTGTCACCCAGGGCGATATCCGCGCGATCCAGCTGGCGAAATCGGCGCTTTATGCCGGGGCGCGGCTGTTGATGGATGAAATCGGCATCGACCATGTGGACCGCGTGACCCTGGCCGGCGCCTTTGGCGCCCATATCAGCCCGAAACATGCGATGGTGCTGGGCATGATCCCCGATGCCGCGCTGGACAAGGTCACCAGCGCCGGCAATGCCGCCGGCACGGGCGCACGCATCGCGCTGTGCAACCGCGCGGCACGCGACGCGATCGAGGCCACGGTGCATGACATCCACAAGGTCGAAACCGCGATCGAGCCGCGTTTCCAGGAGCATTTCGTGAACGCGAACGCGATCCCCCATGCCGTCGATGCCTTCCCGCATCTGGCGGGTCTGGTCGCCCTGCCCGATGTCAGCTTCAACACCGCCGGAGCGGGGTCCGAAGGTCGCCGCCGCCGGCGCTGATGACGCGCCGATCACGCGCGAACACCTGCGCGTGATCGGCAAATCCAGAAGGCGCGACGGCCCGTAACCCTTTTGCATCTGTGGCTGGAATGGCCAGCCATGCAAAAGGGAGAGACCTGATGAAAGCCTTTGCTCTTGCCGCCCTGCTGGGCCTGACCGCCTCGGCCGCTCTGGCCGCCAATCCCGAAGTCGGTGGCGCCCCGATGTTCGAGGACAAGAACATCGTGGAAAATGCCGTCAACTCCAAGGATCACACCACGCTGGTCGCCGCCGTTCAGGCCGCGGGCCTGGTCGAGACCCTGTCGGGCGAAGGCCCCTTCACCGTCTTTGCCCCCACCAATGCCGCCTTTGAAAAGCTGCCGGCCGGCACCGTCGAAACCCTGCTGAAGCCGGAAAACAAGGATCAGCTGACCAAGATCCTGACCTGCCATGTCGTCGCGGCCAATGCGATGTCGGATGCCATCGTCAAGATGATCGCCGATGACAAGGGGATGCACCCGGTCAAGACCGTCGGCGGCTGCGAATTCACCGCGATGATGGATGGCGACAAGGTGCAGATCAAGGACGGCCAGGGCAATGTCGCGACCGTCACGATTGCCGATGTGAAACAGTCGAACGGCGTCATCCATGTGATCGACACCGTGCTGCTGCCGGCAAGCTGAGCCACGGATCAAATCCGTCGGAACCGTCCCGCCCCGCTTGCCAACAGGCAGGCGGGGCTTCTACCATCGCGGCAGATTTGTTGTGATGGAGTTATTCATGCGGATGGGTTTTCTGGCCCTGCTCTGTGCCGGCACGGCGGGCATGGCAGCGGCCGATGGGCGGTCGATCATCGTTCTGGATGGGTCTGGTTCGATGTGGGGCCAGATCGACGGACGGCCCAAACTGGAAATCGCGCGCGAGGCCCTGGGGCAGGTTCTGGCCAGCATCCCGCCCGAAACCGAGCTGGGCTTGATGGCCTATGGGCATCGTTCAAAGGGCGATTGCGGCGATATCGAACTGATCGTGCCGCCCGCCGCCGGCAGTGGCCCCGCAATCGCGAATGCGGCCAATGCGATGAAATTCTTGGGCAAGACACCGCTGAGCGAATCGGTGCGCCGCGCCGCCGCCGAACTGCGCGCGACCGAGGAAAAGGCGACGGTGATCCTGATCACCGACGGGATCGAGACCTGCGAGGCCGATCCCTGCGCGGTGGCGACCGAGCTGGAACAGCAGGGTATCGACTTTACCGCGCATGTGGTGGGCTTTGGCCTGACGCAGGATGAGGGGCGCCAGGTTGCCTGCCTGGCCGAAAATACCGGCGGCAAATATATCGAGGCAAAGGATGCCGGCGCGCTGGTCGAGGCGTTGAAGACCACCGTCGCCGTGGCGGAGCCTGCGCCCGCCCCCGCGCCCGAACCGCCGCCCGCGCCGCCGGCGCTGGAAAACAACGTCGATCCGGTGGCCTATCTGGCGCCCGGCGATGTGGCGATCCCCGAAGATCTGGCACCGGACGTGGTGTTTGAATTCTTCGCTGCCGATGCCGAGGGCAAGCCGCAGGGCGACGGGCAAACCATTTACGGCACCGCCAAGGGTGCCTTGCCGCCCGGCCGCTATGTAATGCGCGCGACGCTTCACAAGGCCGTGGCCGAAACGGCGGTGGAGATCGGGCCGCAATCCGAAACGTCGCTGCCCGCCGTGACACTTGAGGCAGGCGTGCTGAACCTGACACTGCGCGCCAGCCCCGGCGCCGAGCCCGACCCGGAGGCCTTCTGGGAATTGCGCGGCGCCGACGATCTCTATGAAACCGGCTATGCCAAGGCGCGGCGCGTCTTTCCCGCCGGGGAACATGCGCTGATGGCCAAGCTGGGCGTGGCCGAGACACAGCGCAGCGTGGTGATCGAACCGGGCCGGGAAACCGATCTCGACGTGGTGCTGGGCGTGGGCCATGCGGTCATCGACACCTTCTATACTGGCGAAATGACGGTCGAGGATGGCCAGTATGTCGAGGTTTTCGAGGCCGCGAAGGATATCGAGGGCAACCGCAAATCGGTCGCCTATGCCTATGGCCCCGCCGCCGCCTTTGACCTGCCGCCCGGCGATTATGTGGTGGTATCCTCGCTGGGTGCCGCAAAGGCCGAGGCGCCGCTGAAGGTGGAAACCGGGCAGCGCGCCGAATTGCGGCTGGTGCTGGAGGCCGGCGTCGCCGCCTTTACCGGTGCAGACGGCGTCTATATCGAAATCCTCTCGGCCACGAAGGATATCAACGGCGAACGCAAGTCGATCGCCTATGGCTATGGCCCCGCCTGGCAGACCGCCATCGCCGCCGGCGACTATATCGTCAAGGCCGAGGCCGAGGGCAAAGCCTCGGAGGTGCCCTTCACCGTGAAACCCGGTGAGCGCACCGAACTTGCCGTCGCCCCCTGACGGACGGGAAAAAAGCCGGCAAGGTCAGGCGCGTCAGGTGCTTGACCTTGCCCCGACCTTCGCTTAAGTCAGGGGCCACGCGGGTGTAGCTCAATGGTAGAGCCGCAGCTTCCCAAGCTGATGACGAGGGTTCGATTCCCTTCACCCGCTCCAATCTCCCCGCCAGATTTGCCGATAATGATGCAACTGAGCCGCCGCAGGGAACCGCCTGCGGCTTGCGACGTTGATCCGGCATGAAAGGCCAAGAAGGAGATGGACGATGCCCGCAACCCTGCCCCGGACCCGCAGCGCCAACACCGCGCAGCCCCTGCCCTTCGTGCTTTTCGGTCTGGGTATCGGCCTTGTCAGCGGGATGCTGCCGCTGATCTTCTGACGGTCAGTTGTAGATGAAACCGAAGACCGGGTTCACGCGGCCCATGCTGCCATCGGCATTCACCACCCGCACCTGCGACCAGTCATTCGCGCTGGAGACATCGACCACGACCTGATCCTTGGTGATGCGGTTGCGGATCCAGTTGGCGTGGTCGATCTGGATGCGGCGAGAATCGAGGATGTTCGACACCACGGCGACATGGCCCATCGGCATCTTGCGGGTGCCGCGGAAATTCATCACGGCGCCGATCTTGGGCTCGGACCCGCGGGCATAGCGCGCGGCAGCCTGCGCCCACCAGGTGACGGCATTGCCCCGGATCTCCACCCCGCTCACCGCGCGGGCAAAGGGCACGCACCAGAGCCGGCCCTTGCGCGGTTTCAGCGTGGCCTCGGCATGGGCGACGGCGGCCTTCAGCTCACCGCGCTGTGCCTCGGCCTCGGCCAGAGCCTTGCGCAGCGCCTTGCGCTGGCCGGGTTTCATCGCCTGCTCGGTGGCGCCGGTATGGCCTTGATTGGCATGGGCCACCGGCGCGGCGGCGATCAGTCCAAGGGCAAGGGCGGCAGAGCAGAACGAAAGGCGCAGCATGGAAGATCCGGTCAGATGGGTCAGCGATGCTGCTGTGGCATGACGGGTTCCCCGCAGGCAACCCGCCTGAAAATCGCTGCGCGCAAACCCGCCAGACCGTGTTCCCCCACCGGCAGAAAGCCGCGCCCTGCCCAGATCACCAAATGTTTCGCGCTTGACAGGGAAATGCCGATTTCGTGATAGCGCGTGATTCGCACCGTGGCTGCCGCCTCAGCCTTTCTTTTCCGCCGCCGCCGCGCTAGCACGGCAACAGTGAAAAGGAGGTTCGCATGAACAGCGACATCAAACGCATCGGCACCGGCGCCCGCATGAGCGAGGCGGTCTGCTATAACGGCATCGCCTGGCTGGCCGGTCAGGTGGGCAATCCCGGCGAGAGCGTGGCCGATCAGACCCGCACCTGCCTGGCCGAGGTGGACCGCATCCTGGCCGAGATCGGCACCGACAAGACGCGCATCCTCTCCACCCAGATCTGGCTGGCCGACATGGCCGATTTCGCCGAGATGAATGGCGTCTGGGATGCCTGGGTGCCGCAGGGCCATACGCCCGCCCGCGCCACCGGCGAGGCCAAGCTGGCCGCACCCGGCTATCTGGTCGAGGTCATCGTGACGGCAGCGCTGAAATAAGACTGACGGCGCCGCCCCGCCCGGGCGGCGCCTTTCGCGGATCAGCCGCGCAGATAGGCCACAAGCTGCTGGGTGGACCCATCCTTGCCCGAGGCATCGGCCCGGCCTTCCAGAATGGGTTGCAGCGCCAGCGCCAGTTCCTTGCCCAGTTCCACCCCCCATTGGTCATAGGAGTTGATGCCGAGGATCACCCCCTCCACGAACACGCGATGTTCATAAAGCGCGATGATCTGGCCCAGCACAAAGGGCGTGAGCTTCGGATAGGCGAGCGTGGTCGAGGGGCGGTTGCCCGGAAAGACACGGTGCCGCGCCTGGCGTTCCAGCTCCGCGCCGGTCAGGCCCTTCTTCGCCATGATGGCGCGCGCCTCCTCCAGGCTGCGGCCACGCATCAGCGCCTCTGATTGCGCCAGACAATTGGCGACCAGCAGCAGATGCTGGTGGCGCAGATCGGGTTCGTGCCCCTCGCGCGCGACGAGGAATTCGCAGGGAACGATCCGCGTGCCCTGATGGATCAACTGGTAAAAGGCGTGCTGGCCATTGGTGCCGGGCTCGCCCCAGACCACGGGGCCGGATTCATAGGGCAGATCGACACCATCCATGCTGACCCGCTTGCCGTTCGATTCCATCTCCAGCTGTTGCAGATAGGCCGGCAGCCGCGACAGGCGTTGATCATAGGGCAGCACCGCGCGCGTGGCATGGCCCTGCACCTGATTGTGCCAGAGCCCCACCAGTGCCAGCAGCACCGGCAGGTTCTGCCGGAACGGCGCGGTGCGGAAATGCGTGTCCATGTCGGCACCGCCGCGCAGGAATTCGGAAAAAGCCTCGGGCCCAATGGCGATCATCAGCGAAAGCCCGATCGGCCCCCACATGGAATAGCGCCCGCCGACCCAATCCTCGAAACCGAAAACGCGCGCCGGATCAATGCCATAGGCGGCAGTCTTGTCAGCCGCGGTTGACACGGCGGCGAATTGCGCGGCAGGATCGCTGACCTTTTCCGCCATCCAGCGTTTCGCGCTGTCGGCATTGGTCATCGTCTCGATCGTGGTAAAGGTCTTGGAGGCCACGATCACCAGCGTGGTTTCGGGGTTCAGCCCCTTCAGCGTATCGGCGATATGCGCCCCATCGACATTGGACACGAAATGGCAGCGCGGCCCATCGGCAAAGGGCGCCAGCGCCAGGCAGGCCATGGCCGGCCCGAGGTCAGAGCCACCGATGCCGATATTCACCACATCGGTGATGCGCCCGCCCTGGCCGGTGAACCGCCCCGCGCGCACATCGCGGGCAAAGCCCTCACAGCGCGCCAGCGTCGCCCGCACCTCGGGCATGACATCCTGACCATCGACGATGACCGACGCCTCCAGATTGCGCAGCGCGGTATGCAGCACGGCACGACCTTCGGTTTCATTGATCTTCGCGCCGGAAAACATCGCCTCGCGCTTGGCGGCCACGCCGGTGTCTTCGGCAAGTTTCACAAGCAGATCAAGCGCCTGCGCGTCGATGTTCGTCTTGGAGAAATCGAACAACATCGCCCCGTGCCGCGACGAAAACGCCTCGGCCCGGCCCGGCTGCGCAAAGGCCTCCGCGATGGTGGTTCCGGCGATTTTCGCCCAATGCCCGCGCAGCGCGTCGAAACGGGTGGTCATGGATCAAGCTCCTGAACGTGGTTCATTCGGCCCAATGGACCGTGGCATTCTTCAGTACCGCCGCAATCGGCGCCTGTTCAGGCGGCAGATGCGCGGCGCGTTCGATGGCGGCGCGCTTTTCGGCGCCGGTGATCAGCACATGGATATTCATCGCATCCGCCAGATACGGCGCGGTCAGCGTGATGCGCGGCTCGCCCGCCGCTGCGGCCCGCATCGGCAACAGGATGGGCGCGTCGGGCGCCAGCCCCTCGGCCAAGCGGTCGGCGCCGGGAAACAGGCTGGCCGTGTGCATGTCGGCCCCCATGCCCAGCAGCAGGACCGAGATCGGCAGATGCGGGCGCAGCCCCTCGGCCAGCCCGTCCAGCACGGTTTCGGGTGTTTCGGCGGGGTGATAAAGTGGCACAAGATTGGCCGCCAAGGCCTTGCCCCGCAACAATCTTTCCCGCAACAGCCGGGTGTTGGAACGCGGATTGTCCTCGCCCACCCAGCGTTCATCGTTCAGAAAGACGCTGACCTGCGCCCAGTCCAGATCGACCCCTGACAGCGTGTCGAAGATCGGCCCCGGCGTGGTGCCGCCGGGCACGCAGAGCGAGGCGCGCCCCTCGCGCCGCAGGAAATCGGCCAGCTCGCCCGCGATCCGGTCGGCCAGCGACAGCATGAGCAATTCGCGATCCGGGTATTCGATCAGGTTCATTCGCGAATCTCCCGCCAGCGGCGCCCGTCGCGATGCATCAGCATCAGCGCGTCTTCCGGCCCGGACGACCCCTGATCGTAGCCGCGCGGCCGGTCACCGCGCGCCTCCCAGCCCTGGATGATCGGGTCGGTCCAGGCCCAGGCGGCCTCCAGCTCGTCGCCACGCATGAACAGGGTCTGGTTGCCCCGGATCACATCCATGATCAAACGCTCGTAAGCATCTGGAATATCAGCCGCTTCTTCGCCAAGCGCATCGGCGAAGGACATGTCGAGCGGCACCTGCATCAGCCGCATCCCGCCCGGCCCGGGCTCCTTGATCATGACCGAGAGGTTCATGCCCTCATTCGGTTGCAGCCGGATCACCAGCACATTTTCGCGCCAGCCCTCGGCATCGTCAAAGATCGAATGCGGCGGTTCCTTGAAGACGATGGCGATTTCCGACGCCCGCGCGCGCAGCTTCTTGCCGGTGCGCAGATAAAAGGGCGTGCCCTTCCACCGCCAGTTCGCGACATGCACCTTCAGTGCGATATAGCTTTCGGTGCGCGATTCCGGGTTTTCGGAATCTTGCAGATAGCCCGGCGCGGTCTTGGTCGCATGATATTGGCCGCGCACGATGTCATCCGCAGGAACGGGCTGCAAGGCACGGATAACCTTCAGCTTTTCGTCCCGAACCGCATTCGGGTCGAAATGGAAGGGCGGCTCCATCGCAATCAGGCACAGCAGTTGCATCAGGTGGTTCTGCACCATGTCGCGCATCGCGCCCGACTTGTCATAATACGAGCCGCGCCCCTCAACCCCCACGGTCTCCGCGACGGTGATCTGCACATGGTCGATGAACTGGCTGTTCCACAGCGGCTCGAACAGGATATTGGCAAAGCGCACCGCCATCAGGTTCTGCACGGTTTCCTTGCCGAGATAATGGTCGATCCGGTAGATCTGGCTTTCCTCGAAATGGCTGGCCAGCGTCGCATTCAGCGCCCGCGCGGTGGCCAGATCGCGGCCAAAGGGCTTTTCCACCACGATGCGCGACTCGGCATTGGCGATGCCATGGGTATGCAGCTTTTCGGCCAGTTCGCCAAACAGCGACGGCGCGACCGAGAAATAGAAGGCGCGCACCACCCCGTCGCGCATCAGCCCCGCCAATGTGCGCCAGCCATCTTCGCCCTTGGCCGCGTCGATCGAGACATAATCGAGCAACGCCAGAAACGCCGCCAGATCATCGCCCCGCGGCGCAGAGGGCATGAATTCGGCGATGGCCTGCGCGACCAGATCCCGAAACCCCGCGCTGTCCAGTTCGGTGCGCGCGGCGCCGATGATGCGGCTTTCGCCGGGGACCTGCCCCGCCAGATAGCGCCGATACAGACCGGGAAGGATTTTGCGCCGGGCCAGATCGCCCGTGGCACCGAAGATCACAAGGTCAAAGACCTCAACCGGAATGACGCGCGAAACCATGGCTCTCCTCGCTGTCTGGCGCTGGATTGTTAGCGCTAACGAAAGCGGTTCTAGCCGCTGCCTCGGCAAAAGTCTAGCATCGCTTTCAGGGCAGGAAAACGTCTGCGCGCGTCACGCCTCGTCCATCACATGCCAGCGCACGGATTTCAGGCCCGGCTCGGCGGCAATGCGCGCCACGGCCTGATCCAGATCATGCTCGGTCTTGGCCTCGGCCGAAACATCCGCGGTCAGAAGGATGGAATCGCCCTCGCGCGTCAGCGAAAGCTCGGCCACCTGCCAGCCCGCCACCCCCAGCGTGCGCAGGATCAGGCTGCGGGCATCGCCCTCACGCTCGGGCGCGCAGGCGACGGCCACGGCGTAATGGCGCAGGCCGGGCGCGCCGGCCCGGGCCTTGCGCTTCATCCATTGCACCAGCGGCCGCAGGCCCAGATTGACAAAGACCACCAGCGCCGTCGTCACCAGCGCATGCGCCCAGTAACCGCCCCCCGCCAGCACCCCGACCGCGGCCGCACACCACATGGTCGCGGCGGTGGTCAGGCCATGCACGTTCAGCCCGTCGCGAAAGATGATTCCCGCCCCCAGGAAACCGATCCCCGACACCACCTGCGCCGCCATCCGCGTGGGGCTGGTATCCTGATCATGGGTCAGCGAAAACAGCACGAAGGCCGCCGCGCCAAGCGCCACCAGGGCATTGGTGCGCAAGCCGGCCTTGCGCTGCCGCATCTGCCGCTCCATCCCGATCAGGGCGCCGCAGCCCAGGGCGACGGACATGTTCAGGGTGGCAGTGGCAAGACTGACGATCATCGGCTTCTCCTTCGGCACGAAGCGTCAGGATAGCCGCCCCGCGGCGCCAATGTCACGATTTTACGACAGTTTTGTAACGCCCGCGTCACGCATCCAGTTCGGCATCCCAATAGAGATAGTCAAGCCAGCTGTCATGCAGGTGGTTCGGCGGGAAGCGCCGGCCATGCGCCATCATCTCCTCGGGCGTGGGCTGGCGCGGGGGCCGCTGCAGGCGCATGCCGACCTGACGCAGCGTCTTGTTGGCCTTTTTCAGGTTGCAGGGACTGCACGCCGCCACGACGTTTTCCCAGCTGGTGATGCCCCCCTTGGATCGCGGCACCACATGGTCAAAGGTCAGGTCGCCCCGGCTGCCGCAATACTGGCAACAGAATTCGTCCCGCAGAAAAAGATTGAAGCGCGTGAAGGCCACGCGCTTCTGGGGTTTGACGAAATCTTTCAGCACCACGACCGAGGGTATGCGGAACTCCGACCTCTGGCTGCGCACCACCGCCTCATATTGCGCGAGGATCTGCACCCGGTCGAGGCAGACCGCCTTGATCGTCTCCTGCCAGGGCCAGAGGCTGAGCGGGTAATAGGACAAGGGCCGGTAATCCGCGTTCAGCACCAGCGCCGGGTAATGCCGCATCCCCGCCGGTTCGCGCACGAAATTCGACCTGAAATCGCCGTCCATCTGTGACTCCGCCTTTGTCCCGCGCCTTGCGGCCTGCGGGGCGGGGAGCCCGCCCCGACACCTTGACTATATATCGTGTCCCGAGGCTGACAAGCCCCATGCTGTCGCGGAACAGCATGGCGTCGCTTGGTAAAACTCTGATGAAGGCGCAGGCAGGCGCGCGGGGTCAGCGCGTCTCTTTCGGGCGCAATGCGAACCAGATCAGCGCGCCCCCCGCCAGGATCAGGAAAGGCAGCATCGCCATGTTCACTGCCGACCAGCCATCCTGCGGCGTGCCGCCCGAACAGTTCATCAACCCGCCCGAAGACAGGCTGGCCAGCGACACGCCGCCAAAGACCAGCGCATCGTTCAGCCCCTGCATCGTGCCGCGTTCCTCGGGGCGGTGATGCGCGGCGATCATCGTGGTCGCGCCGATAAAGCCGAAATTCCAGCCGATCCCCAGCAGCACCAGCGCGACAAAGAAATTCTCCAGATTGACACCCGACATCGCCACCGCCCCCGAGGCGGCCAGGATGGTCAGGCCAAGCGCGATGACCTTTTCAACACCGATGCGGGCGATGACATGGCCGGTGACAAAGCTGGGCGCATACATCGCCAGCACATGCGCCGAAACGATATTGGCGGCGTCCGAGGTCTCGAACCCGCAGCCCACCACCGCCAGCGGCGACGAGGTCATCACCAGGTTCATCAGCGCATAGCTGACCGTGCCGCAGACCACCGCCACCGCGATGGCCGGCTCGCGCAACAACTCCATCCGGCTTCGGCCGCGCGGCGCATTGGCCCTGCGCGGCGCCGGCGGCGGGCTGTGCAGCGCCGCAAACAGCCCCATCCCCCCGAGATTGAGCGCGATCACTGTCAGATAGCTGGCCAGAAACGGCACCACCATGGCCTGCGCCGTCAGGTTCACCAGTTGCGGCCCGAACACCGCCGAGGCCAGCCCCCCCGCCATCACCCCGGAAATCGCCTTGGGGCGGAACGACTCGCTCGCCAGATCGGCGGCGGCAAAACGGTAAAAGCCCTGCGCCGACATGTAGCCGCCGGTCAGCAGGCTGGCGAGGCAGAACAGCAGGAAGGAATCGTGGTAAAGCCCCCAGGCCGCCAGCGCCGCCCCCGAAGCCCCCGCCAGCGCGCCGATCACGAATCCCGTGCGCCGCCCGCGCCGCTGCATCACCGCCGAAAGCGGCTGCGCCCACAGCATCGAGCCGATCACGGTCAACGAGATCGGCAGCGTCGCCCAACAGGGGTTCGATGCCAGCCGGCTGCCCGCCAGACCGCCAATGGTAAAGATGATCGGCATCTGCGCGCCAAGCACCGCCTGCGCGGCGATCAGCACCCACATGTTGCGGCGGGCCAGGGTATCGTTGGGCTCTGTCATGGCGCGAGGTAACCGCTTGCCGCGCCAAGTTACAAGGGGATAGCCTGCGGCAAAGCGCGGGGGAAACATGATCGGGCGGATCATCGAAGGGCCGGAAGACCTGGCCGAGGGGATGGACTGGCTGTCACGCCATGACAACAGATTTGCGCAAGCCTATGCCCTGACAGGCGAATTGCCACTGCGCCGCCGCCCGGAGGGCTTTGCCGAACTGCTTTCGGCCATTGTCAGCCAGCAGGTCTCCACCGCCTCGGCCCGGGCGATCTGGGCGCGGGTCGAAGCCGCCGGCCTGACCACGCCCGCCGCCATCCGCGCATCCCCGGACGAGGCGCTGCGCGCCTGCGGCCTGTCGCGTCCGAAACTGCGCTATGCAAGGGCATTGGTGGAATCCGGTCTCGACTTTGATGCCCTGACCGAGTTGCCCGACGCGAAGGTCATCGCGCAACTGGTTGAATTGCCAGGGATCGGCGCCTGGACAGCCGAGATCTACGCCATGTTCAGCCTTGGGCGCGCCGATGTCTTTGCGCATAACGATCTGGCCCTGCAAGAGGCCGCGCGCCTGCTGTTCGGCCTCGACAGTCGCCCCAACGAACGCGGCATGCGCGAGATTGCCGCCGCCTGGTCGCCCTGGAGATCGGTTGCGGCGCGGCTGCTCTGGGCCTACTACCGGGTGGCAAAGGATCGTGAAGGGGTCAGATGATGCTGGAATCGCAACGCAAGGCACCGAAATCGGGCAAGACGCGCTCGATGGTCATCTTCGTGCATGGCTACGGCGCCGACGGGGCCGATCTGCTGGGGCTGGCCGATCCGCTCGCGCCGCATCTGCCGGATACGGTCTTCTACAGCCCGAATGCCCCGGAACGCTGCGTGGGCAGTCCCTTCGGCTATCAATGGTTCCCGATCCCCTGGCTCGACGGCTCCTCCGAAGAGGCCGCGCGCGCCTCGATGGCGGTTTCGCTCGACAAGCTCAATGCCTTTATCGACGCCAAACTGGCGGATGAGAAGATCGGCATCGAAGCCCTTGCCCTGGTTGGGTTTTCGCAAGGCACGATGATGAGCCTCCACCTCGCGCCGCGTCGCGATACGGCCATGGCCGGCGTCGTCGGCTTTTCGGGCCGCCTGTTGCAGCCCGAAACCCTTGCCGCCGAGACCCGGGTGAAACCGCCGGTGCTGCTGGTCCATGGCGACGCCGATGAGGTCGTGCCCTTCGCCGACATGAGCCGCGCCGGCGACGCGCTGGTCACTGCCGGGTTCGAGGTCTATGGCCATGTCATGAAAGGCACCGGCCATGGCATCGCGCCCGACGGTCTGCAAGTCGCGCTGTCCTTCCTCAAGGACAAGCTGCCCGGCTGAAAGATGAGTATTTGGACAAGGAGCAAGACCTTGGCATTTGCTTCTTGAAAGAATACTCCCGCCGGAGGCGTCTTCCCGTGGGTCCGGGCGCCGCGCCCCTAGGTCAGAAACGCCCCGTAAGGCTTTGCCAAAGCAGACGTTTCCGGCGCTGGAACTCTGAGATTTCCAGCCTGCCCTCCGCCACGCGGCCCGGCTCGGCCGCCGCCTGGCGCAGCAAGGGCCGCGTGGCCGAGGCCGCCAGCGCCGCGCCGCGCGGCACGCCGGCCGCCTTGTCGAGCAGCCCAAGCCCCTGCCGCGCCAGCGCCGCCACCGCCTCGGGGCGCCCATCGACCAGCGGGATGCGCCCCAGTTCCTCAAGCCGTGGCACCGCACGCAGGTAATTGGCAAGCCCCTGCGCCGCGCCAAGCGCCAGCGCTGCCAGGCGGACCGCGCCGGGCGCGCCGGTGGCAAGGCTGGCCAGCGCCATCACCCCGCCGCCCGTCGCCGTCAGATAGGCCCAGAGCGCGGCCTCATCCGCATGCGGATCGCGGTAGATATCCCATTGCCGCGCCGCCACCATTCCCGTCAGAAGATCAAGCGGCAAGGCTTTGGTGCGGATCAGTTTTCCCAGCGGCGTCAACACCTCGTGCGGGGATGATGGTCCGGCGGCCTCGGCCTCGATGCCGTCATGCCACCATTGCAGGCGCATCTCGGCGATCATCGGCTCCTGGCTGGCCCAGGGCGCGCGGGCGAGTTCGGCATTGAAGGCATAGATCACCGCCAGCGCCGGCCGATCCGCCACCGGCGCGGCCATCAGCGCGGCGAAACGCTCCGGGTCGGCGCGTTGCACGATCTCGGCGCAGGCTTCGGTCATTCGGCGGGCACCACCGCATCGCGGATCAGCTTCCACTGGATCGCCTCCAGCAGCGCCTCGAAACTGGCATCCACGATATTGGGGCTGACCCCCACGGTGGACCAGCGCCGGCCCTGACCATCCTCGCTGTCGATGATGACCCGGGTCACGGCCTCGGTCCCGCCCTGGGTGATGCGGACCTTGAAATCGACCAGTTTCATGTCGTCGATACAAGTCTGATAGGGCCCGAGATCCTTGACCAGTGCCTTGTAGAGCGCATTGACCGGGCCGCGATCCGAGGCCGCCTCATCCATGCTGTCCGAGACCGACATCACCTTTTGCCCGCCGATCTTGACCACCACCACCGCCTCGGACAGGCTGACCATTCGGTCATACTTGTTCTTGCGGCGTTCGATGTTCACCCGGTAGCGCTTCACCTCGAAAAAGCTCGGGCACAGGCCCAGTTCGCGCCGCGCCAGCAGCTCGAAACTCGCCTGCGCGCCGTCATACGCATAGCCCTCATCCTCGCGCGTCTTGATCGTGTCGAGAATGGCCGACAGCCGCGCATCGCCGGGCGCGACCTCGATCCCCGCCGCCGCCAGCCGGGCGCGCAGATTCGACTGCCCGGCCTGGTTCGACATCGGGATCAGCCGCTCATTGCCGATCACCGCCGGATCGACATGTTCATAGGTCGTCGGATCCTTGAGGATCGCGCTGGCATGCAGCCCCGCCTTATGGGCAAAGGCCGAGGCCCCGACATAGGGCGCCGAACGCAGCGGCACCCGGTTCAGGATATCGTCGAGCATGCGCGAGGTCTTCAAAAGCCCCGCCAGCGCGGCATCGGAAATGCCCGTCTCGCAATCCGAACGGAACGGCTCTTTCAGCAGAAGCGTCGGGATCAGTGTCGTCAGATTGGCATTGCCGCAGCGTTCGCCCAGGCCGTTCAGCGTGCCCTGCACCTGCCGCGCCCCGGCCCGCACCGCGGCCAGCGAATTGGCCACCGCATTGCCGGTATCGTCATGGCAATGGATGCCCAGCCGGTCGCCCGGAATGCCGGCCGCGATCACTTCGGCGGTGATCCGACCCACATCTTCGGGCAGGGTGCCGCCATTGGTATCGCACAACACGATCCAGCGCGCGCCGGCATCGCGGGCGGCGATCAGGCATTGCAGCGCATAATCCGGGTTGGCCTTGTAGCCGTCAAAGAAATGTTCGGCATCCAGCATCGCCTCGCGCCCCCTGGCGACGACATGGGCGATGGAGGCGCGGATATTCTCCAGATTTTCCGGCAGGGTGATGCCAAGCGCGGTGGTCACATGAAAATCATGCGTCTTGCCCACAAGGCAGACCGCCGGCGTGCCGGCATCCAGCACCGCCGCCAGCACATCGTCATTTTCCGCCGACCGCCCGGCGCGCTTGGTCATGCCAAAGGCGGTAAAGGTCGCGCGGGTCTGCGGGCGGTCGCGAAAGAAATCGCTGTCGGTCGGGTTGGCACCCGGCCAGCCGCCCTCGATATAATCCACGCCGAGCGCGTCGAGCGCGCGGGCAATCTGCACCTTTTCCGGCATGGAGAACTGCACGCCCTGGGTCTGCTGGCCATCCCGCAGGGTGGTGTCGAACAGATAGAGTCTTTCACGCATCAGCCTGGCCTTCCGTCACTCGTCATCCACCACGCGGAACAGCGCGGGCACGGCCGGGCATGGCCGCATTTCGTTGCGGATCACATCGCTGAGCCGGGTCTGGTGCAGGAAGACATAGACATGGGCCGACAGCCCCTCCCACAGCCGGTTGGTCAGCGATTGCGCCCGCGACCCCGACACCCCGCCCGAGGCCCCGGCCCCGGTATGCATCGCGTTCACGGTTTCCTCGACCGCCTCCATCACCTCCGACACGCGGATATCCGAAGGGCTGCGCGCCAGACGATAGCCGCCACCCGGGCCGCGCACCGCCTCGACCAGACCGGCGCGGCGCAGCTTGACGAAAAGCTGTTCCAGATAGGGCAGCGAAATATCCTGCCGCTTGGAAATCTCGGCCAGCGAAACCAGATCCTCGGGGCCGGCCAAGGCAAGATCGGCCAGCGCGACCATGGCATAGCGGCCTTTCGTCGAGAGTTTCACGGGCAGCCCTCCCCAAATCCATTGACGCCAACGGCAGGGGCGCTTAACTCAACCCCGTGCCCGCGGCATCGCCGCAGGGATTAGAACAACCGCCCGGATTGCGCAATCTCCTTGGGCGGGACAAGGAAAAAGGCGACAGCATGCCCGAAGTGATCTTTGCCGGCCCCGAAGGCCGCCTCGAAGGCCGTTACCACCCGCAAAAGGATCGCGACGCCCCGATCGCCATCGTGCTGCACCCGCATCCGCAATTCGGCGGCACGATGAACCAGAAGGTCGTCTATAACCTGCACTACACCTTCTACAATCTGGGCTTCACCGTGCTGCGCTTCAATTTCCGGGGTGTGGGGCGCAGCCAGGGCGAATACGATCAGGGCATCGGCGAATTGTCGGATGCGGCCTCGGCGCTCGATTATCTGCAAAGCATGAACCAGAACTCCAAGCATTGCTGGGTCGCGGGCTTTTCCTTCGGGGCCTGGGTCGGCATGCAGCTTCTGATGCGCCGGCCTGAAATCACCGGCTTTGTCTCGGTCGCGCCCGATGCCTCGCGCTATGATTTCAGCTTTCTCGCGCCCTGCCCGTCTTCGGGCCTGATCATCAACGGCACCGCCGACCGGATCGCGCCGCCCAAGGATACGCTGAGCCTGGTGAACAAGCTGCACGAGCAGAAGGGCATCACCATCACCCATGAACAGGTGGAGGGGGCCGATCACTTCTTCACCAATGAGGAACAGCACATGAAGCCGATGCTCGACACGGTTTCGACCTATGTGAAACGGCGTCTGGGCGAAGGAACCCGCTGATGAGCGTCACCGAGGATCTGGCCGATGCGCTGGCCCGCGATGTTCTCTCCGCGATGGACGAGATGGGCGAGGAACGCTTCTACATGGAAATCGGCAAGATGCTCGCCTCGCTCTCTCCCTCGATGGAGGACGGGTTCATGACGGCGATGCGCGTGCGGCTGGCCGAGCGCCGCGCGCGAGAATTGCTCAACCGTCGCCTGGGCGCCTTTCGCAAGGCCAAGACGGGTGAGTGAGCGGCTGACCCGCCAGTTCGCCTTTCTGAACGAGGCGGACCGGCTGAAATCGGTGACCCGCGCCAATGTGCTGATGGATGGCAGCCGGCCCGAAAATGTGGCCGAACACAGCTGGCATCTGGCGCTGTGGGCCTTGGTGATGGGCGCGCCGGCGGGCGTCGATCTGGATCGGGTCATCGCCATGCTCCTGCTGCATGACCTGCCCGAAATCGACTGCGGCGATCATCCGATCCATCTGGCGCATGATGGGGCGGCGGTGGCGGCGGCCGAACTGGCGGCGGCGCGGCGTCTCTTTGGCCTCTTGCCCGCCGATCTGGCCGGGCGATGCCTGGCGCTCTGGCAGGAATTCGAGGCGGCCGAAACGCCCGAGGCACGGCTGGCAAAGCGCTATGACCATGCGCAGCCGATCTTTCAGGTTCTTTTTGCAAACAAACCCTTGGCAGATCATGTTGAGGTGGTGCGCGATAATCTTGCCACCGGCCGCGCGGCCCGTTTCCGCACCGAGTGGCCCGAGATTCATGCGCTTGCCTCGGCTCTGCTTGCGGGCGATGCGGGCGCCGCGCCTGCGGACCTCGCCGCGCGACTGGCCTTTCTGGCCGAGGCCGACCGGCTGAAATCGGTTGACCGCGCCACGACGCTGGTCGATGGCTCGCGCCCCGAAAATTCGGGCGAACATAGCTGGCATCTGGCGCTTTATGCGCTGATCCTGGCCGATCACGCCGCGCCCGGGGTCGATGTGGCGCGGGTGATCCGCATGCTGTTGCTGCATGATCTGGTGGAAATCGACGTGGGCGATGTGCCGATCCATTCCGCCAATGGCACCGCCCATGGCAGCGCCGCCACCCAGGCCGCCGAAGCCCGCGCGGCAGATCGAATTTTCGGATTGCTTCCCAATGCGCTGCGCGACGATCTTCGTGCAACATGGGAGGAATTCGAAGCCGCCGAAAGCCCCGACGCCCTCTTTGCCAAAAGCCTCGATCGCGTGCAGCCGGTGCTGGCCAACCTCATGTCGGGCGGTGGCACCTGGATCACCTATGCGGTGACCTATGACCAGCTGGTCAGCCGCGTCGGCAGCAAGATCGCTCGTGGCGCCCCCGGCGTCTGGGATTGGGTCAACACCCGCGCCGCGCCATTCTTTGATCGCGCCTGACGCTCAGGGCAAGCGCCGCCCCGCGCGTAGCATGGGCAGCAGATCGCGCAGCCGGTTGCCCTCGGCCATCCAGTCGCGCACCGCGCAGGCCGAACGGGTATAGACCGGCAACGCCTTCTTCGCATTGGGCGCCATTCTGTTGAATTCCCGCGCGTTTTGCGGCAGGCGCCCCTTTTGCGGCTTGGCACAGGCAGCCTTTTTCGCGGCCGCCGGCGGCTCGCCCGACAGGATCACCGCCACGCCTTCGTCAAACCAGAGCGGCAGCGCGGTGGAAAACAGCCCGCCCAGCGGCAAGGCGCCATGCAGCGTGGCATGGGTCAGCTCATGCACATAGACGCCCGGATCGCGCCCGGCATTGGCATTGAGCGTGATGAGGCTCGCGCCATAGGTGATGCCGCGCGCCTTCATGCCATTGGCGCTGTCGCAGGCCCTGGTGGTGCAGATCCACCATTCGACCGGCTGCGCCGCCCCCAGCCGCCCCGCCACCTTGACCGAGGCGGCCGCGATGCGGTCGCGGATGGCCGCGATCTCTGCCCCGGTTGCGGCGGCGTCGATCCACAATCCCGGCGCCGCCTGCGCCATGCCCCGCCGCGTGGGCAAGCCCTGCGCCGCGGCCTGCACCGCCATGACACCGATCAGAACAAGCGTGACACCTGCCAGCCGCACCGCACCCCTCCGAAACCATGGGCGGAATTTGGTATGCAATTGCATACCGGGCTTCCCTTGGCCCCGCTTTTCCGTTATGCAGCCTGCATCCGAATCCTCAACCTGAAAAAGGCCAGGCGCATGACCAAGATCAAGGTGGCGAACCCCATCGTGGAGATGGACGGCGATGAAATGACCCGGATCATCTGGGATTTCATCAAGAAGAAGCTGATCCTGCCCTATCTGGATGTTGACCTGCTCTATTACGATCTCGGCATCGAGGAGCGTGACCGCACCAATGACCAGATCACCATCGATTCCGCGCTGAAGACCAAGGAAGTCGGCGTGGCGGTGAAATGCGCCACCATCACCCCCGATGAACAGCGGGTCGAGGAATTCGGCCTGAAGCAGATGTGGAAATCGCCCAACGGCACCATCCGCAACATCCTCGGCGGCGTGATTTTCCGCGAGCCGATCATCTGCAAGAACGTGCCGCGTCTGGTGCCCGGCTGGACCCAGCCGATCGTCGTCGGCCGTCACGCCTTTGGCGACCAGTATCGCGCCACCGACTTCCTGTTCCCCGGCAAGGGCAAGCTCACGATGAAATTCGTGGGCGAAGATGGCACCGTGATCGAGCGTGACGTGTTCGACGCCCCCGCCGCCGGCGTGGCCATGGGCATGTATAACCTCGACCAGTCGATCATCGACTTCGCCCGTTCGTCGATGAATTACGGTCTCATGAAGGGCTGGCCGGTTTACCTGTCCACCAAGAACACCATCCTCAAGGCCTATGACGGCCGCTTCAAGGATCTGTTCGCCAAGGTCTATGCCGAGGAATTCGAAGACAAGTTCAAGGCCGCCGGCATCCATTACGAACACCGCCTGATCGACGACATGGTGGCTTCGGCGCTGAAATGGTCGGGCGGCTATATCTGGGCCTGCAAGAACTATGACGGCGACGTGCAGTCGGATACCGTGGCGCAGGGCTTCGGCTCGCTGGGCCTGATGACCTCTGTGCTGATGACGCCCGATGGCAAGACCGTGGAGGCCGAGGCCGCGCATGGCACCGTGACCCGCCACTATCGCCAGCACCAGGCCGGCAAGGAAACCTCGACCAACTCCATCGCGTCGATCTTTGCCTGGACCGGCGGCCTGAAGCATCGCGCGAAACTGGACGGCAATGCCGAACTGGCGCGCTTTGCCGAGACGCTGGAAAAGGTCTGCGTGCAGACCGTCGAAGACGGCTGGATGACCAAGGATCTGGCGCTGCTGGTCGGCCCGGATCAGAAATGGCTGACCACCATGGGCTACCTGGAAAAGGTGGACGAATATCTCAACAAGGCCCTCGCCTGAGCAAGGGGCCACGATTTTTCGCCGAAAAATCGAAAAAGGGGCGGCCTTCGGGCCGCCCCTTCCATTTTACCACAGCCCCCGCAATGGCGGCGGCGGCACCGGGGGCGCCGCTTTGGGCGGCAGGCCCATATCCCGCCGAATATGCTCGTCCAGCGCCTCCAGCCGGCCTTCCACCCGCCTGTCGCGCCGCATCCGCAGGCCGGCGGTCAGCGTCGTCACAAAGACCCGACGCCAGCCAAAGGCGGCGACAAGCTGTTGCAGGGTTTGGCCCAGAGGGGCCATCACAAGATCATGTGTCATGTCATTCCCGGGCTGCGCATGGCAGGATCCGGCCTCTGTTCGGGGTTGAAAATGACCGGAGAACGGCCCGGGCGCGCGCAATGCCGCGCGGCGGGGATTATCGGTGATCCGGTCGGGGGTCAGACATTTTGTCGCCCCTGGGGGCGACGGCGGCAGAAATCAGCGGCGTGAAGTTCGGGTGCCAAACAGGCGCCCGGTGCCATAATTCTGCCCGCCGGCAAGCCGGGCGCAACGTGCATGAGACATGATCCGCCCTCCTGTCTGTGATTGCCGGATCACGAGGTCATGTCAGAAGGCGCTTGCCCCGGCAAATTCTTTGTGCGACCCGCTTGCCCGGGCCCTGCAATCGTTGCCGCCCGATCACACCGCACCCAAGCAGAAATGCCGACATGAGCGACGCCCCCGACGCCAACCCGACCCGCCACAGCCTGATCGACGATGCGCAGGGCCTGGCCTATGGCGCGACCATGGCCGCCTTCGGCATCGTCATCCTGACCCATCTCGGCTTTGTCACCGGCCAGACCGCCGGCCTTGCCGTGCTGATCTCTTACGCGACGGGCTGGGGCTTTGGCCCGGTTTTCTTCTTGATCAACCTGCCCTTCTACTGGCTGGGCTATCGCCGCTTTGGCGCGGGTTTCGTGATCAAGACCTTCGTCGCGGTCGCCGCGCTTTCGGTGTTGGCGCAGGTGCTGCCGCGCTATGTCAGCTTTGCCAGCCTGCGCCCGGCGCTTGGCGCGGTGCTGGTGGGCTTCATCTCCGGCTCGGCGCTGCTCGCGCTGTTTCGCCATGGCGCGAGCCTTGGCGGCGTCGGCATCGTGGCGCTGTGGCTGCAAGACAAGACCGGGTTCCGCGCCGGCTGGACGCAGCTTCTGTTCGATGTGGGGGTCTTTGCCCTGGCGCTGACGCTGCGCGACCTGCCCACGGTGGCCTGGTCTTTTCTGGGCGCCGTGGTGCTGAACCTGGTGATCGGTCTCAACCACCGCCGCGACCGCTATATCGCGACCTGAGCCATTCGCGCCCCGCAACCCTGCCATGACGGATTGGCAGGCGACCGCAGCGCTGCCATGCGGCAAAATAAGGTCATGAACACTGACCTTTCATCCCCCCGCTACTCCGCCCCCGAAGACGCGCAAGGGCTGCTCGTCGCCACGACCGAGGCGGCGCTCGGCATCCACCTGCTGCGCTCGGCCGGTCTGATCACCGGCGGCACGGCGGGCATGGCGCTGCTGATCGCCTATGGCAGCGGCTGGAGCTTTGGCCTCGTGTTCTTTCTGGTCAACCTGCCCTTCTATGCCTTTGCCTGGGCGCGCAAGGGGCCGGGCTTTGCGCTCAAGAGCTTTCTCTCGGTCAGCGCGGTGTCCTTTCTGGCCGAGGCCATGGCCCCCTTCGTGCCGGTCGGCGGCATCCATCCGGCGGCAGCGGCGATCCTGTTCGGCGTGGTCTGCGGCGTGGGGCTGCTGGGGCTGTTTCGCCATGCCTCCAGCCTGGGCGGCGTGTCCATCGTCGCGCTGATCGTGCAAGACCGCACCGGGCTGCGCGCGGGCTGGGTGCAACTGGGCTTTGACCTCACGCTGTTTGCGGTGGCGCTGCTCATCCTGCCCCCGGACCGGGTGCTGTGGTCGGCGCTTGGCGCGCTGATCCTGAACGCCATCATCGCCATGAACCATCGCCGCGACT
The DNA here is from genome assembly GCF_008271655.1 of Gemmobacter caeruleus. Classification (GTDB taxonomy): domain Bacteria; phylum Pseudomonadota; class Alphaproteobacteria; order Rhodobacterales; family Rhodobacteraceae; genus Gemmobacter; species Gemmobacter caeruleus. Next base: position 80,277 of record NZ_VKKX01000044.1, on the reverse strand, counting down.
GGTATGTGGTGACCTGACGCGCGTTTCGCACAGGTTTCACTGGTCTTTCCGCTTGGGCTCCTGTAAGGCGCCCCCAAACCCATTCTGTGAAAGAGACCCCTCCGATGGAGCTTCGCAACATCGCGATCATTGCGCACGTTGACCATGGCAAGACGACCCTCGTGGACGAACTGCTGAAACAGTCCGGCGCCTTCCGCGAAAATCAGGCCGTCAGCGAACGCGCCATGGACAGCAACGATATCGAACGCGAACGCGGGATCACCATCCTGGCCAAGGCGACCTCGGTCGAATGGAACGGCACGCGGATCAATATCGTCGATACCCCCGGCCACGCCGATTTCGGCGGCGAGGTGGAGCGTATCCTCAACATGGTCGATGGCGTGGTGCTGCTGGTCGATGCCGCCGAAGGCCCGATGCCGCAGACGAAATTCGTGACCTCCAAGGCGCTCGCCCTGGGCCTGCGCCCCATCGTTGTGCTGAACAAGGTGGACAAGCCCGATGCCGAACCCGACCGCGCCCTGAACGAGGTGTTCGATCTGTTCGCCAATCTGGGTGCCAATGACGAACAGCTCGACTTCCCGCATCTCTATGCCTCGGGCCGTGCCGGCTGGGCCGATGACAGCCTCGATGGCCCGCGCAAGGATCTGACGGCGCTGTTCGAACTTGTGGTGCGCCATGTGCCCGCGCCGAAACAGCTCGCCCGCCAGTCCGAACCCTTCCAGATGCTGGCCACCACCCTGTCGGCCGACCCGTTCATCGGGCGCATCCTGACCGGCCGGGTCGAGGCCGGCACGCTCAAGGTCGGCACCTCGCTCAAGGCGCTGACCCGCACGGGCGAGCGGATCGAACAGTTTCGCGTGACCAAGATCCTCGCCTTTCGCGGGCTGTCGCAACAGCCCATCGACGAGGCCGTGGCGGGCGATATCGTCACCATCGCCGGCATGACCAAGGCGACCGTGGCCGATACGCTCTGCGATCTGTCGATCGACACCGCCCTTCCCGCCCAGCCGATCGACCCGCCGACGATCAGCGTGACCTTCGGCATCAATGACAGCCCGCTGGCCGGCCGCGACGGCAGCAAGGTGCAAAGCCGCGTCATCCGCGAACGCCTGCTGAAAGAGGCCGAGACCAATGTCGCCATCCGCGTCGAGGATACCCCCGGCGGCGAGGCCTTCATCGTCTCGGGCCGGGGCGAATTGCAGATGGGCGTGCTGATCGAGAACATGCGCCGCGAAGGGTTCGAACTGTCGATCTCGCGCCCGCGCGTGATCTTCCGCGAGGAAGGCGGGCAGCGGATGGAGCCGATCGAAGAAGTCATCGTCGATGTCGATGACGAATATTCCGGCGCGGTGATCGACAAGCTGACCGGCGAACGCAAGGGCGATCTGGTGGAAATGAAACCCGCCGGCGTCGGCAAGACCCGGATCGTGGCGCATGTCCCCTCGCGCGGGCTGATCGGCTATCACGGTCAGTTCCTGACCGATACGCGCGGCTCGGGCGTGCTGAACCGCATCTTCCACGACTGGGCGCCGCACAAGGGCCCGATCCAGGGCCGCCGTCAGGGCGTGCTGATCTCGATGGAGAACGGCACCTCGGTCGCCTATGCGCTGTGGAACCTGGAGGAACGCGGCCGCATGTTCATCGGCGCGCAGGAAGCGGTCTATGGCGGCATGATCATCGGCGAACATTCGCGCGACAATGACCTTGAGGTGAACCCGCTCAAGGGCAAGAAGCTGACCAACGTCCGCGCCTCTGGCACCGACGAGGCCGTGCGCCTGACGCCGCCGGTGCGCATGTCGCTCGAGGAAGCCATCGCCTATATCGACGACGACGAACTGGTCGAGGTGACGCCCAAGATCGTCCGCCTGCGCAAGCGCGAGCTGGACCCGCATGAGCGCAAGCGCCAGTCGCGCGCCGAGTGATCTGACCGGGTCCGGGGGCGCTGCCCCCGCGCCTGCGGCGCCCCCCCCCGGAGTATTTGCACAAGAAGCAAAGGCAGATCGCAGTCTGTCTTGCTCCTTGCCGAAATACTCGCGGGGGTGAGGCGCAGCCGAGGGGGCGGCAGCCCCCTTTTTTTGCGTCAGGCCGCCGCAGCGAGGCGGCAGGGCAGGAAATCCTCGACCCGGACGCTATCGCCCTCAAAGGTGCAAAAGCTGTTGGGCGGGATTTCCAGCCAGTCGCCTTCGCTGGTTTCCAGCGGCTCCGACACGACCGCGCGGCCCTGGCGGGTCTGTGACCAGCGGTGATAGAGGCTCGGCGCCAGATCATCGGTCGCATAGCGCATGGCATAAAGCCGGGTGCCGTCGGACATGGCCACTGTCAGGCGCAGATGCGGCGCCTCGCCCTTGTCGCGGGCCAGCCGGATGAAGGCCGCCGCAGCGCGCTCCATGGCGCCGCGCGGGTCATTGTCCAGCCCCTCGGCGATGGCAGCCAGAAACAGCGCCTCGCTGTCGGTCGCGCCCTTGCGATAGGGATAGAGCGCGTCGGGGATCAGCATGTCGGCATAGCGGCGAAAATGGTCATAGCCCCCGACCTGACCATTATGCATGAAGCTCCAGCGGCCCCAGGTGAAGGGGTGACAATTGTTGCGGCTGGTGGCCGTGCCGGTGGAGGCCCTCACATGGGCGAGAAACAGGCCGGATTTCACCGTTGCCACCAGACTGCGCAGATTGGGGTCGCTCCAGGCCGGCATGACATCACGATAGAGACCCGGCTCCTCGCGCTCGCCATACCAGGCGATGCCGAATCCGTCGGCATTGATCGTGGTGCGGCATTCGGTGGCGCAATGGCTCTGATGGATCAGCGAATGTTGCGGGCGGCTGACGATATCCTCAAGATAGATCGGTGCGCCGATATAGGCGGCCCAACGGCACATCAGCGCCCCCTCGCGGTCAAATCCGCACAATCATCCCACATGTCGCCTGCCTGCCTTGCTTGCGTTTCTTGCATTCCATTCTACAGGATGTTGCGCAAATAAGAAGCTGGCTTCGCGCGGCGAAAGCGATTGCAATCGGGATAATTTCCCGCAATTCTGCGGTTCATGGTGAAACTCGATCATCTGGACCGCCGGCTTCTGGCCATCCTGCAACGCGATGCGGGCCTCTCGCTCGAGGAATTGGGCGAACGGATCGGGCTGTCGCGCAACGCCGTCTGGCGCCGGGTAAAGGCCTATGAGGAGGCCGGGCTGATCCGTGCCCGGGTCGCGCTGCTCGATCCCGAAAAGCTGGGGCTGGGTCTGACTGTCTTCATGATGATCAAGTCGGATCGCCACACGCCCGACTGGCTGGAGCGCTTTACCCGCGCCACCCGCGACATGCCCGAAATCCTTGGCGCCTATCGCATGACCGGCGATCTGGATTACCTGATCCGCGCCCGCGTCGCCGATGTGAAGGCCTATGACCGGCTTTACAAGGATCTGATCGCGCGGGTCGATCTGCACGATGTTTCCGCCAGTTTCGTGATGGAGGAAACCAAGGAAACCACCGCGCTGCCGCTGTGAAAAAGCCGCCCCAAGGGGCGGCTTCTGCTCAGTTCGCTTCTTCGACAACCACAAGGTCGCGGATGCTGGCGCCCTTGGCATGGGCAAGTGCCGCCTGGTAATCGGCGCTGTTGTAGCAGGCCACCGCCGCCTCCAGCGAGGGGAAGCGCGCCACGACATTGCGGGCGCGGTCATTGCCCTCAAGCTGGACATGGCGGCCGCCACGGGCAAGGAACACCCCGCCATGCGCCGCAATCGCGCCGGTTGCCCCGGCGGCATAGCGGCCATAGGCCTCGGGGTCGGTCACTTCGACATGGGCAATCCACAGGGCCGTGGGCATGGCTTATCCTCCGATCACGGCTTCGGCGGCGGCAATCGCGGCCTCAGCCTGGGCAATATCGGCGCCACCTGCCTGCGCCATGTCGGGGCGACCACCGCCCCCCTTGCCGCCAAGCGCCTCGGCCGCGGCCTTGACCAGCGTCACCGCCGAAAGCCGCGCGGTCAGATCGGCCGTGACGCCCGCCGCCACCGCCGGCTTCGCGCCGGTATCGGCGATCAGCAGCACCGCGCCAGAGCCAAGCCGCGCCTTCATCTCGTCGATCAGGCCGGGCAGATCCTTGCCGGAAACACCGCTCAGCACCTGGGCGATGAACTTGACGCCATTCACCTCTTTCGCCTCCGGCCCGCCGGACTTGCCGCCCATGGCCAGCTCGCGGCGCAGCTGCGCCACCTCGTTTTCCAGCTTCTTGCGTTCATCCAGCAGCGCCTTTGCCCGGTCGGCCAGTTCTGCCGCCGGCGTCTTCAGCACCGCCGCGACATCGGCCAGCATCTGCGCCTGCCGCGCCATATGGGCCAGCGCCTCGGCGCCGGTCAGCGCCTCGATCCGCCGCACGCCCGAAGACGACGCGCTGTCCGACAGCAGCACAAAGGCCCCGATTTCGCCCAGTTGCCGCACATGGGTGCCGCCACAAAGCTCGATCGAGTAGGTGTGGCCATCCATCCCCTTGCCCGAACCGCTCAGACGGCCCATCGACACGACGCGCACCTCTTCGCCGTATTTCTCGCCGAACAGCGCCTGCGCGCCCAGGCCGCGCGCGTCATCGGGCGACATCAGCCGGGTCTCCACCGCGCCGTTCTGCCGGATGTAGTGGTTCACCTCGGTCTCGACCGCCGCCAGTTCACCCGCCGTCATCGCCTTGGAATGGGCAAAGTCGAAACGCAGCCGATCCGCCGCATTCAGCGAGCCGCGCTGCGCGACATGATCGCCCAGCACATTGCGCAGCGCCTCGTTCAACAGGTGCGTGGCCGAGTGGTTGGCACGGATCGACTGGCGTCGCGCGTGATCCAGTTCCAGCCGCGCGGGCTGGCCCTTGGCAATCGCGCCCTCCAGAATCTCGGCGACATGCTGGAAGACACCGGCCACCTTGCGGGTATCGGTCACGCGGGCAAGGCCCGTATCGGTGCGGATATAGCCCTGATCGCCGACCTGACCGCCGCTTTCGGCATAGAACGGCGTCTGGTTCACCACGATGGTCACCACCTGCCCCTTGGCCTCGTCGGTCGAACCGATGGCGGCGCCATCCTTGACGATGGCAAGGATCTGCCCCTCGGCCGCCTCGCCGTCATAGCCCAGGAATTCGGTCGCGCCATGCTGATCGGCCAGTTCGAACCAGATCTTCGCGTCCGCCGCCTCGCCCGACCCCGCCCAGGAGGCACGGGCCTTGGCGCGCTGTTCGTCCATCGCGGCATCAAACCCCGCGACATCCACCGCACGGCCCTTTTCGCGCAGCGCATCCTGCGTCAGGTCCAGCGGGAAACCATAGGTATCATAGAGCTTGAACGCGGTCGGCCCCGGCAGATCGGCGCCTTCGGGCAGGCCCGACAATTCCTCATCCAGCAGCTTCAGCCCGCGATCCAGCGTGGTGCGGAACTTGGTCTCCTCCAGCCGCAGCGTCTCCTCGATGAGGTTCTGCGCCCGGTTCAGCTCGGGATAGGCGGTGCCCATCTGCCGCACCAGCGCCGGCACCAGCTTGAACATGCTGACATCGCGCATCCCCAGCATGTTGAGATGCCGCATCGCCCGGCGCAGGATCCGCCGCAGCACATAGCCGCGCCCGTCATTCGACGGCATGACCCCGTCCGCGATCAGGAACGAGGTGGAGCGCAGGTGATCGGCCACAACGCGGTGATGCACCTTGCCCGGCCCGTCCGGGTCGGTCGAGGTCAGATGCGCCGAAGCCTCGATCAGCGCGCGCATCAGGTCGGTGTCGTAATTGTCGTGCTTGCCCTGCAACAGCGCGCCGATCCGTTCCAGCCCCATGCCGGTGTCGATCGACTGCATCTCCAGTTCGACCATCGAGCCGTCCTCGAACTGCTCGTTCTGCATGAAGACGTTGTTCCAGATCTCGATGAAGCGGTCGCCATCCTCATCGGCGCTGCCGGGCGGGCCGCCCCAGATGTGTTCGCCGTGATCGTAGAAGATCTCGGTGCAGGGGCCGCAGGGGCCGGTCGGGCCCATCTGCCAGAAATTGTCCTTGGTCGGGATGCGGATGATCTTGTGATCGGCAAAGCCGGTCACCTTCTTCCAGATCTCCGCCGCCTCATCATCGGTGTGATAGACGGTGACCAGCAGCTTGTCTTTCGGCAGGCCGAAGTCCTTGGTCAGCAATTCCCAGGCGAAATTGATCGCGCCTTCCTTGAAATAGTCGCCAAAGCTGAAATTGCCCAGCATTTCAAAGAAGGTATGGTGCCGCGCGGTATAGCCCACATTGTCGAGGTCGTTATGCTTGCCGCCGGCGCGCACGCATTTCTGCGCGGTGGTCGCGCGGACGTAATCGCGCCGCTCCACCCCGGTGAAGCAGTTCTTGAACTGCACCATGCCCGAATTGGTGAACATCAGCGTCGGGTCGTTGCGCGGCACCAGCGGGCTGCTGTCCACCACGGTATGACCATTGCGCTGGAAGTAATCGAGGAAGGTGGACCGGATGTCGTTCAACGACGGCATGGGAAGGCGGCTCCTGTGCCTGGGGCATATGTCGAAATCCGTTTAGCGATGCGGGCGGGTGCTGTCCACCACCCCCGCGCGGCCGCCATGAAAAAGGGCGCCTGAAAGCGCCCTGATTTCCGTGCCTTGCATCGGAATTTGATCACATATCCACGAGATCGTCTTCCTGCCCGCCCTCGGCGATGTGGAAATCCAGCCCGTTGGCCGCGCGGATCTTGTCCTCGATCTCCAGCGCGACGGCGGGATTGGCCTTGAGAAAGGTCTTGGCGTTCTCGCGGCCCTGGCCGATGCGTTCATCGCCATAGGAATACCACGAGCCCGATTTCTCCACCACGCCGGCCTTCACGCCGATGTCGATCAGCTCGCCGGTCTTGGAGATGCCCTCGCCATACATGATGTCAAATTCGACCTGCTTGAAGGGCGGCGCGACCTTGTTCTTCACCACCTTCACCCGGGTGGTGTTGCCCACCACCTCGTCGCGGTCCTTGATCGCGCCGGTGCGGCGGATATCAAGGCGGACGCTGGCATAGAATTTCAGCGCATGACCGCCGGTCGTGGTTTCGGGGTTGCCGAACATCACGCCGATCTTCATGCGGATCTGGTTGATGAAGATCACCATGCAATTGGACCGCCCGATCGAGGCCGTCAGCTTGCGCATCGCCTGGCTCATCAGGCGGGCCTGGGCGCCGACGGTCGCATCGCCCATGTCGCCCTCGATCTCCGCCTTGGGCGTCAGCGCCGCGACCGAGTCGACCACGACCAGGCTGACCGCCCCCGACCGCACCAGCGTATCAACGATCTCCAGCGCCTGTTCGCCGGTATCGGGCTGGCTGATCAGCAATTCATCCAGATTGACGCCCAGTTTCTTGGCATACATCGGGTCGAGCGCGTGTTCGGCATCGACAAAGGCGCAGACACCGCCTTTCTTCTGCTCCTCCGCCACGACATGCAGCGTCAGCGTGGTCTTGCCCGAGCTTTCGGGCCCGTAAATCTCCACGATCCGGCCTTTCGGCAGGCCGCCGATGCCAAGCGCGATATCCAGCCCCAGCGAGCCGGTCGAGGTCGCCTCGATCTCCATCGCCGGGTTTTCCGACCCCAGCTTCATGATCGAGCCCTTGCCGAACTGCCGTTCGATTTGTGCCAGCGCGCTTTCCAGCGCCTTCTGCTTGTCCATGTCGCGCTTTCCGTTCAGCTCGAAGAGGGTTGCCGTCGCCATATGTTGCGGTCCTTATCCCATAGCCGCCGATCCGTAGCAATGCCGCGCATTTCTGCCCGGCCCCGCCAGCGTTCCTGCATTGTTCCCACTTATGAGATCAAACAGAGAACAAATCAACTGGATTTTCTGTAGATTCAGCTTTTTCCGATCCGGGTTAATAGTTAGTTTACGCAGCCGGGCCCCCCTGAAAAAAATCGGCCCGCAAAGGCAGGAACCGGCGTCGAAAACGGCGCGCGGCGCAGCAAGAGGCAGACATGCTCGTATTCTGGCACCAGCAGCTTACCATGCTGGCCACCCCAAAGACCGGCACCACGGCGATCGAATCCGCGCTCGAATCCATGGCCCATGTGGTGATCCAGCGACCGCCGGCGCTCAAGCATGCCTCGGTGCGCAAATATCACCGTTTCATCGGGCCTTGGCTTGAAAGTGCGGCGGGCAAGCCCTTTACCCTGATCGCCACCATGCGCGAACCGCTGGACTGGCTGGGCAGCTGGTATCGCTATCGCCAGCGCGAGGAGATGGGCGACGCGCGCAAAAGCACCACGGGGATGAGCTTTGACGAATTCGTCCGGCTCTATTGTTCCGACGCGCCGCCCCCCGCCGTCGCGGTCGGATCGCAGGCGCAGTTCCTGCAAGCCAAGGGCGAGCGCGGGCTGGACCGGCTGTTTAGATATGAGCGGATCGAGGATCTGATCGAATTTCTCGAAGACCGGCTGGATTGCGAGATCACCCTGCCCCGGCTCAATGTCTCGCCCCAGGTGCCGACCGATCTTGAGCCGGCGACGGAACGGCGGCTGCGCCAGTTCGCCGCAGCCGATTTCGCGCTGTATGACCGGTTGTGCCAGCAGGGCGGCTGAGCGGGGTCAGTGCAGCTGATCCTGCACCGCCTCGGTCAGGGCTGAAAGCGAAAAGGGCTTCGGCAAAAAGACGGAGTTGGGAATCCGCGCCTGGGTTTCCGACAGCCCGTCCTCGGCATACCCCGACATGAAGATCGTGCGCACATTGGGGCGGCTTTGCAGCGCCTCGCGCACCCAGCTCGGCCCGTCCATCCCCGGCATGACGACGTCGGTCACGAAGACATCGACCTCCAGCCGCGCGTCCTGGAGGGTTTCCAGCGCGGTTTCGGCGCAATCGGCCTCCAGCACGGTAAAGCCGCGCAGCCGCAGTGCCCGCGAGGCAAAGGCGCGCACCGGCGCCTCGTCCTCGACCAGCAGCACCACCCCGCCATCCTTGCGCGGCGCGGCGGCGTTGCGCGCCTGGCGCGCGGCCTGGTCGGCGACGGGTTGGTCGGGGCTGTCATTGATCGGGAAATAGAGGTGAAAGATCGTGCCCTGCCCGACCTCACTGTCGATGAAGATGAAGCCGCCCGACTGTTTCACGATCCCGTAAGCGGTTGACAGACCCAGCCCCGTGCCCTCCCCCACGCGCTTGGTGGTGAAGAAGGGCTCGAACACCTTTTGCAGCCGCTCCGGCGGAATGCCGCATCCGCTGTCGATCACCCGGATCACCGCATAATCCCCCGCCGGCACCACCGCCCGGTCGCGCCGCAAATCATCGAGCAGCGTCAGCGCCTCGGTCTCGATGCGGATCGTGCCGCCCTGGGGCATCGCATCGCGCGCATTCACCACAAGGTTCATCACCACCTGTTCCAACTGCCGCTTGTCGGCCCGGATCGGGCCGACAAGCGGCGCATGGGTCAGCCGGAGCGAGACCTTTTCCCCCACCAGCCGATTGAGCAGATGCGTCAGATCCGACAGCACCTCTTGCAGGTCGATCCGGGCCGGTTTCAGCGTCTGCTTGCGCGAGAAGGCCAGCAACTGCCCGACCAGACTGGCCGCGCGATTGGCGTTCTGGTGGATCTGCACCAGATCGGCATATTCCGGGTCACTGGCATCATGCCGCAAGAGCAAGAGATCGCAATGGCCCGAAATCGCGGTCAGCAGGTTGTTGAAATCATGCGCGATTCCGCCTGCCAGCTGACCGATTGCCTGCATCTTCTGGCTTTGCGCGAACTGCGCCTCCAGCGTCTTGAGCGCGGTCGCGTCGCTGAGCATGGCCAGAACCTGCGGGCGCCCCTGCTCGACAAAGCGGCGCAGCGCCACCTGAAAGAAACTGTCAGACTCGGCGTGACACAGCCGCAGCACCTCGGCCCCCGGGGGGATGCGTTCGGCCGCGATATCGGCAAGCCAGTCGGAGACCGGGCGCCCCAGCCCCTCGAAAAGGTCATGGAAGGCCGGGCTATCGGTCGCCGCCAGATGCAGCGCCTCGCGTGCGGCGCGGTTCGCGGCGCGCAGCGTGCCGTCGGGGGCGAATTTCAACAAGGCCACCGGAAAGGCGTCAAAATCGGCGGGCGCGGGCTGCACCGTGCTGGCCGGCACCGGCAGCAGGTAAATCTCGCGCCGCTCACCCGGCCCCTCGATCTCGGCCAGGATGGCGCGCACGGGGCCGGTAGCGGCGCTGACCTCCACCTCCTCGCCCGAGCGCAGGGTCTGCGCCGCGAAAACGCGGTCGAGCCGCTTGGGCCGCACCCCCAGGAGCCGGCGCATTGATTCATTCGAGAAAAGCACCACGCCCGACTTGTTCGACACCAGCATCGGCAGGCTGAGCGCATCGGCGCCGCGCCCTGCCCCGGATCTGTCCAGAAACTCCTCCAGCCGCCAGAGGAAACGGGTGGCGGCGATGCGATGGACCGACAGCCTGGTATGGCCACGGCGCGTCACGACATCCTCGCGCGCGAAGCCCTGCGCCATGGCGCGGCTTTGCAGGCGATACAGCACCGAGGCGGGGCTGGCGAAATGATCTTGCAGCGCCGCGATCAGCGTCGCGCCGTCATGATCGCCGAAACGCGCGCAGGCGGCAGCGTTCTGAAAGCCGATCAGCCCGCTGCCATCGGTGGCGAAACAGGGCGCGCTGTCATGACCCATGAGCCGCAGAAGGCTGCGTTCCTGTCGCCTTCCGGCGAAACCATCGAGAAACACGATGCCGCGCACCACCAGCACCACCATGCACAGCGTGATGCCGATCGTGCCCGCCGTTTCACGGATCGCCGCCTCGGGCGCCAGCAGAACCCCGATGGCGCAGGCAATCGCCGCGACCAGCAGCAACCACACATTGCGGCTGAGCCCGCGTGCCGCGCCGACAAGCGCCGCCCAGTCCGGCCCTTTGCCCGATTGCCCTGCCACGGGGTCGCCCGCCATTTCCGCCTCCGAGAATCACAGGGTTCATTCGGCACGCAAAAGGTTAACTCGCCCTTAACCGCATCATGCGCCGAAGGTCGCGGAGATTTCAACCTTTAGGCGAATTGCGCAGAACCGCGACATAGAAACCGTCGCCCCCTTCCAGCGGGGTGAAGCGCCGCGCCTGCCGCAGCTGCCAGCCGGGATGGCGGTCGAGAAAGGCCGCGACCTGCGCGCCATTCTCGGCCTCCAGCAGCGAACAGGTCGCATAAGCCAGATGCCCGCCCGGCGCCACCAGCGGCACGACCTGATCGAGGATCCCGGCCTGGGTCGCGCAAAGACCCGCCAGACGCTCGGGCGTCAGCAGCCACTTGCCCTCGGGCGCCCGGCGCCAACTGCCAGACCCCGAACATGGCACATCGGTCAGCACCATATCATAAGGCCCCTTCGGCGCGGCGCTCAGCGTCACCTTGACCCCGGCACGGGCGGCGCGGGCAGGCAGGTCGCGCATCCGCGCGGGGTTGGCGTCATGCGCCTCGGCCCGGATCCGCGCCCGCGCCGCCATGGCCAGCACCTTGCCCCCGCCGCCGGCGCAGTAATCCAGCACGCGCGCGCCCTCGTTGAGCGGCAGAAGATCGACCACCGCCTGCGAGGCGGCATCCTGCAACTCCACCCGGCCATCGGCATAGACGCCCGAGGCCGCGATCTTGCGCGCGCCCTCGGTCACCTGCAAGGCCGTCGGCGAAAGCGGATGCGGCTCAGTCGCGATGCCCTCGGCCGCCAGCGCGCCCTGGGCATCGGCCAAGGTTCCGCGCGCCAGATTGACCCGCAGAAAGACCGGCGCGCGATGGCGCAAGACCTCGGCCACGGCGGCGAAATCGGCGCCTAGATCATCGGCCAACCGGGGCCCGAGCCAATCGGGCAGATCCTGCGCGGCAAACCCCTGGGGCGGCGCGCCGTCATCGGCCGGGGTCAGGGGCGCGGGGGCGTGCCCTTCGCCCGTGAACAGCGGCGCGGGGTCGATCCCGGCGGCCCGCAAGCCGCCCAGCACCAGACCCCTGCCCGTCTCGGCCCCGCCGAGTGCCGCGAAACTGCGCCGGCAGCGCAGCGCGTCAAAGACCAGATCGCGGATCGCGTGCCGATCACCCGAACCGGCAAAGCGGCTGGCGCGCGCCCAGTTCACCAGCGCCTGTTCCGCCGGGATACCGGCCAGAACCCGGTCAAGGATCGTCATCGCGGCCGAAAGTCGCGCGGCGGGGGTCATGCGGAGCCTCCTGCGCGGGCCTCAGCCCACCCGGTAATTCGGGCTTTCGCGGGTGATCTGCACATCATGGACATGGCTTTCCTTCAGACCCGCCCCGGTGATGCGCACGAAATTGCAGCCCTGCCGCATCTCGGCCACGGTGCGATTGCCGGTATAGCCCATGGCGGCACGCAGACCGCCGACCATCTGGTGAATGACGGTGGAAACCGGCCCCTTGTAGGGCACCTGCCCCTCGATCCCTTCCGGCACCAGCTTGTCCGAGGCGGCGTCCTTCTGGAAATAGCGGTCCGCACTGCCGCGCGCCATGGCGCCCAGGCTGCCCATGCCGCGATAGGATTTGTAGCTGCGGCCGTTCCACAGGATCACCTCGCCCGGGCTTTCATCGGTGCCGGCAATGGCAGAGCCGACCATGGCGCAAGAGGCGCCGCCCGCAATGGCCTTGGCGAAATCGCCCGAGAACTTGATGCCGCCATCGGCGATCACCGGGATGTCCCCGGCCGCGCCGGCGCTGTCCATGATCGCGGTCAGTTGCGGCACGCCCACCCCCGCCACGATCCGCGTGGTGCAGATCGAGCCCGGGCCGATGCCCACCTTCACCGCATCCGCCCCCGCGCCGATCAGGGCGCGCGTGGCCTCGGCGGTGGCGACGTTGCCGGCGATGACCTGCACGGTATTCGACAATCTCTTGATCCGCTCTACCGCGCGGGCCACGCCTTCGGAATGGCCATGCGCGGTGTCGATCACCACCAGATCCACGCCCGCCTCGATCAGCGCCTGGCTGCGTTCAAACCCGGCATCGCCCACGGTGGAGGCTGCGGCCACGCGCAGCCGGCCCAGATCATCCTTGCAGGCATGGGGGTTGAGGACCGATTTCTCGGTATCCTTCAGGGTCAGAAGCCCGGTCAGCTTGCCCGCGCCATCGGTCACCAGCAGCTTTTCGATCCGCCGCGCCTTCATCAGGCTGATCGCCTGATCACGGTCCACCGGCTCGCGCAGAATCGCCAGATTGTCAGAGGTCATCATGACCGAAACCGGCGTCTTGTCATCGGTGGCGAAACGCATGTCGCGATTGGTCACGATGCCGACGACGCGGCCCTCGGCATCGACCACCGGAAAGCCGGTCACATTGTAGCGTTCCTGCAATTCGCGGGCATCGGCCATGGTCTGATCGGCGCGCAGGGTGATCGGCGCGTAGACCACACCGGATTCGAACCGCTTGACGCGCCGCACCTCACGCGCCTGCGCCTCGATATCGAGATTGCGGTGGATCACCCCGATCCCGCCCGATTGCGCCATGGCGATCGCCATCCGCCCCTCGGTCACCGTATCCATCGCCGAGGAGAGCAGCGGAATGTTCATGCGGATCGCCTTCGTCACGAAGGTCGAGGTATCGGCATCGGAGGGCAGCACATTGCTTGCCGCCGGAACCAGCAGAACATCGTCAAAGGTGAGCGCCTCGCGAATCTCCATGGGAGCCTCCTGCACGGGTCATGGGATGGGATCGTTTGGCGGTTCCCCTTTTCACGGGGCGGCGCGGAGTGCAAGCGGAATCGCCGCCTCGACAGGCGCCGGGGGGCGGTCTGCCCCCCCTCTTGCGGCGCAGGCTTCCCGCCTGCGGATAGTTGGAAAAAGAAGAAAGGCGGCAAGGTCGGGTCACGCCCGGGCTTGCGGCGCGGCCTGGCCCATGCAGGATGCAGACGCCGGAGCGAGAGAGGTTTCATGCGCGTTGCCATCGTGGAAAACACCGCCATCACCCATCACGGGCAGGTCGGCGTCGCGCTGCACGAGGCCGGCGCGCGGATCACCCAGTTCCGCCCTTTTGCCGATGGCGGCCTGCCCGATCTGGCCGATCATGACGCGCTGGTGGTGTTTGGCGGCGAGCAGAACGCGCTTGACGATGCGCGCCACCCCTATCTGGCGGAACTGGCCACGCGAATGCGGGCGTTTTCCGAGGCAGATCGCGCGGTGCTGGGCATCTGCCTGGGCAGCCAGATCCTTGCCCGCGGCTTTGGCGCGGCGAACCATATCGGCCAGCACCCGGAATTCGGCTGGTGTGGCGTGCGGCCCACCGTTGCGGCGGCGGCGGATCCGGTCTTTGCCGCATTGCCGGCGGAATTTCCGGTCTTCCAGTGGCATTCCGACACATTCGACCTGCCCGAAGGCGCGGTGCATCTGGCCACGGCGCCCGGCGTGGCGCATCAGGCCTTTCGGCTGGGCCGCGCGACCTATGGCACGCAGTTCCATTTCGAGGCGAACCGCGCCGTGGTGGCGGACTGGAGCCGCACCTTCCCCGATCTGACCGAGGCGATGCGCCCCGGCTGGCAGGCGGAACACCCGCTGCGGGCAGCGCGCGAGGGGGCGGAGGCCGATGCGATCGGCCTGACACTGGCCCGGGCCTTTGTCGCGCGGATCTAGTGGCGCGTCGGCGGCAGCGGCAGTTCCGCCACCACATTGCGCCATTCCCCCGGCCCGATCAGCTTGCGATGGGTGAAGCGCACCGAATGCAGCGGGCCGTCGATCTTTTCCTGCCAGAACTCGATGAAGCGGAACAGCCGCGGGTAATCGGGCGCCAGATCGTAATCCTGCCAGATGAAGCTGTTCAGCACATGCCGGAAATCCGGCATCCGGTAATAAAGCTCTGCCGTCGTCAGCCCATAGCCGCGCAGCATCAGCTCCGTCTCCTGATGATCCATACCAGACCTCTTGCGTTACGTCAGCCAGTCCAGCATGCGCCAGAATCGTGTTTTTTCAATGAAAACAGATTGCTGCCCGCGTGGCGCGCCTGCGGGCAGATGCGCGGTTGCACCCCATATCCGCGATGGTCTATACTGCGCCCAACTAAATCTTGAGGGCGCGCGCCCTCGCAGCAGAAAAGGCGGGCCGGGGTGAGCGATCAGCCGGAAGATACGGAAAACATGGAAGAAATTCCGCGCAGCCCCGCACATGGGCCGCAGGTCGCCATCGAGCAGGAGATGAAGACGGCCTATCTCGATTACGCGATGAGCGTGATCGTGAGCCGTGCCATCCCCGATCTGCGCGACGGCCTGAAACCTGTGCATCGGCGCATTCTTTATGCGATGCACGAAACCGGCAATACCCATGACAAGGCCTATCGCAAATCGGCGCGTCCGGTCGGCGACGTGATGGGGAAATACCACCCCCATGGCGACAGCGCGATCTATGACGCGCTGGTGCGGATGGCGCAGCCCTTCAGCATGTCGCTGAAACTGCTTGATGGCCAAGGGAATTTCGGCTCCATGGATGGCGATAACGCCGCCGCCATGCGCTATACCGAAGTGCGGATGGACAAGCCCGCCGCTTTTCTGCTGGCCGATATCGACAAGGATACCGTCGATTTCCAGGACAATTATGACGGCAAGGACCGCGAGCCGACCGTCCTGCCCGCACGCTTTCCCAACATGCTGGTCAATGGCGCGGGCGGCATCGCCGTCGGCATGGCGACCAATATCCCGCCGCACAATCTGGGCGAGGTGATCGACGGCTGCCTGGCCATGATCGAGAACCCCGACCTGTCCTCGGAGCGGCTGATGGAGATCATCCCCGGCCCGGATTTCCCGACCGGCGGGCAGATCCTCGGCCGCGGCGGCATCCGCAAGGCCTATCTGGAGGGGCGCGGCTCGGTCATCATGCGGGCCAAGACCCGGATCGAGGAGCTGCGCAAGGATCGCTGGGCCATCGTCGTCGATGAAATCCCCTATCAGGTGAACAAGGCGGCGATGATCGAAAAGATCGCCGACCTCGTGCGCGAGAAAAGGTTGGAAGGCATCGCCAATATCGCCGACGAATCCGATCGCGTCGGCGTGCGGGTGGTGATCGAACTGAAGCGCGACGCGACGCCGGATGTGGTGCTGAACCAGCTCTTCCGCTTCTCGCCGCTGCAAACCTCGTTCGGCTGCAACATGCTGGCGCTGAACGGGGGCCGGCCCGAAACCCTGGCGCTGCGCGATTTCATCAGCCATTTCATCACCTTCCGCGAAGAAGTTGTGGCGCGACGCACGGCGTTTGAACTGCGCAAGGCACGCGAGCGTAGCCATATCCTCTGTGGTCTGGCCGTGGCCGTGTCGAATGTGGATGAGGTGGTCGCGACCATCCGTTCCTCTGCCGACCCGGCCGAAGCGCGGGAAAAGCTGATGACCCGCCGTTGGCCCGCGCATGACATTGCCGCCTATATCCGCCTGATCGACGATCCGACCCATACGATCAACGCGGACGGCACCTATAACCTGTCCGAAATCCAGGCCCGCGCCATTCTGGACCTGCGCCTGCAACGCCTGACAGCGCTTGGCGTCAAGGAAGTGACGGACGAACTTGAAGAACTGGCCGCAAAGATCAAGGATTACTTGGAAATCCTGTCATCGCGCGAAAGGATCATGGGCATCATCTCGGCCGAACTGACCGAGGTGAAGGAACTGTTCGCCATTCCCCGCCGCACCGAGATCGTCGATTGGGCCGGCGACATGGATGACGAGGATCTGATCGAGCGCGAGGATATGGTCGTCACCATCACCTCGGGCGGCTATATCAAGCGCACGCCGCTGGCCGAATTCCGCAGCCAGAATCGCGGCGGCAAGGGTCTGGCTTCCATGGCCACCAAGGAAGACGATGTCGTCACCACGCTTTTCGTGGCGAACACCCATACGCATCTGCTGTTTTTCACAACGGATGGAATGGTTTACAAGCTGAAGTGCTGGCGCCTGCCGCTGGCCGGTCGCACCTCGCGCGGCAAGGCCATCGTCAATATCCTGCCGATCGAGGCGGGCGTGTCCATCGCCGCCCTGATGCCGGTCGATGTGCCAGAGCCCGAATGGGACAGCCTGCAAATCGTCTTTGCCACCTCGGATGGCGACGTGAGGCAGAACGACCTGAGCGATTTCACCAATGTGAAGCGCAACGGCAAGATCGCGATGAACCTGCCCGAAGGCGTCTCGCTGGTGAATGCCGCCATCGCGGACGAGAATGACGACGTGATGCTGGTGACCGCCGGCGGCCGGGCGATCCGCTTCTCCACCACGGAGATCCGGGTGTTCAAGTCGCGTGGCTCGACCGGGGTGCGTGGCGTGCGTCTGGCCGAGGGCGATCGCGTCGTGTCGATGTCGATCATCCGCCATTTCGAGGCCGACCCCGCCGAACGCGCGGCTTATCTCAAGCAGCGCAGGCTGATGGCCGGCAATCTTGAGGACGAATCCGAAGTCGATGACGAGGAAGTGGTGGCCGAGGGCCAGCTCTCGCCCGAGCGTTATGCCGAGATGTCGGCGGCCGAGGATCTGATCCTGACGATTACCTCAAAAGGTCTGGGCAAGCTGTCATCCAGCCACGATTATCCTGTGCGCGGGCGGGGCGGCCAGGGCGTCACCGCCTTTGAAAAATCCATGCGCGGCGGGCCGCTGGTTGCCTCCTTCCCGGTGGATATGGCCGATCAGATCATGCTGGCGACCTCGACCGGGCAGTCGATCCGCGTGCCGGTCGATCAGATCAGCTTCCGCTCGCGCTCAGCCGGCGGGGTCAAGGTCTTCAACACCGGCGGCGACGAAGAGGTCGTGTCGGTGGCCCGTGTCGCCGATCAGGGCGATGAGGGCGACGCGGCCTGATTGCCTAGGAAATGCTGAAAAAGGCCGGGGTTGCGCCCCGGCCTTTATCTTTTGGCAAGGCGAATCGCGCTCTGCTACCCGAAAGGGAGAGCCGCGATGAACCTCTATCACTGCCTGATCGAACTGAAATCCGAAGCCCGCGCCCTGGCCTTTGCCAGTGCGGTGCAGGCCTGGATGGCGCATATGCAAGGCCTGGGTCTGGTGCAGGGCTGGCGCCTGATGCGGCGCAAGTTCGGGCTGGCCGCCGGCGCCCATCCCGATTTCCTGCTGGAGATCGACCTTGCCGATCTCGCCAGCCTCGACGCCGCCTTTACCACATTGGGCGCCGGGGATGACCGCGCCAGCCGGCTCTATGACCAGATGCACCAGATGATCGCCCAGGTAGAGGTGGGGCTATACCGTCCCTATCCCGATCCGGCGCAGCGGGAACGCATTGCCTTGATCTGAACCGCGCATGGGTCTATCCCACGGCCCATGCGCGAGACACTTCACATCATAGGCGGCGGGATGGCCGGGTCCGAGGCGGCCTGGCAGGCGGCTCAGGCCGGGGTTCCGGTCGTTCTGCACGAAATGCGGCCCGCCATCGGCACCTTTGCCCACCGGACCGGCAGCCTGGCAGAGATGGTCTGCTCCAACTCCTTCCGTTCGGACGATGACGAACGCAATGCGGTCGGTCTGCTGCATTGGGAAATGGGGGCGGCCAACGGGCTGATCATGGAAATGGCACGGGCGCATCGTCTGCCGGCCGGCGGCGCGCTGGCAGTGGACCGCGATCCCTTTGCCGAGGCCGTGACCGCCCGGATCAAGGAGCATCCGCTGATCACCGTAACCGCGGGCGAGATCACCGAATTGCCGCGCGACGGTCAGTGGATCATCGCGACCGGCCCGCTGACCAGCGGCGCCCTGGCCGAAAGCATCCGGGCCGAGACCGGGGCCGACAGTCTCGCCTTTTTCGACGCCATCGCGCCGATCGTCTATGCCGAAAGCATCGACATGTCCGTGGCCTGGCTGCAAAGCCGCTATGACAAGGGCGAAACCGAGGCTGAACGCACGGCCTATATCAACTGCCCGATGACCAAGCCGCAATACGAGGCCTTCATCGACGCGCTGCTGGCCGCCGACAAGACCGAGTTCCATGCCGGCGAAACCGCCGGTTATTTCGACGGCTGCCTGCCGATCGAGGTGATGGCCGAACGCGGGCGCGAAACGCTCCGCCACGGCCCGATGAAGCCGGTGGGCCTGACCAATGCGCACAAGCCCGAGGAAAAGGCCTATGCCGTGGTGCAGCTGCGCCGCGACAACAAGCTCGGCACGCTCTATAATATCGTGGGCTTCCAGACCAAGATGAAATACGGCGCGCAAACCGCTGTTTTCAAAATGATTCCGGGGCTGGAGAACGCCAGTTTCGCCCGTTTGGGCGGCATTCACCGTAACACCTTCATCCATTCGCCCAGCCTGCTGGACGCGCAGATGCGGCTGAAATCGCGGCCCAATATCCGCTTTGCCGGGCAGGTCACCGGGGTTGAAGGCTATGTCGAAAGTGCGGCCATGGGCCTGCTCGCGGGTCGCATGGCCGCGGCGGAAATCAAGGGCGAAACCCTGCCGCCGCCGCCGCCCGAAACCGCCATGGGCGCGCTGGTGACCCATATCACCGGCGGGGCCGAGGCCAAGACCTTTCAGCCGATGAATGTCAATTTCGGGCTGTTCCCGCCGATCGACGCCAAGGGCGGCCGTCGTGGCCGCAAGGATCGCTACAAGGCCTATACCGACCGCGCCAAGGATGCGTTCACGCAATGGCTGGCGGCGCAGTAACCCGCTTTGCCCCATCGCCGACCGGGCCCCTGCATCTGGGCCATGCCTATGCCGCGCTGGTGGCGCAGCAACGCGCCGGCGATGGCCGTTTTCTCTTGCGGATCGAGGATATCGACCGCGCGCGCTGTCGGGCGGAATATGAGCAGGCGATCCGCGACGACCTGCATTGGCTGGGCCTGCGCTGGCCAGAGCCGGTATTGCGTCAGTCTGATCGCCTGAACATCTACGCACAAGCCACTGATAAATTGTTAGAATCTGGCCTCGCCTATGCCTGTGTCTGCACCCGGGGCGATATACGGGCTGCCCTGTCGGCGCCACAAGAGGGTGATCCGGCGATCGGGCCGGATGGGCCGGTCTATCCCGGCACCTGTCGCGGCCGGGGCCATGATCCCGCACAGGCCGCGATCCGGTTGGACATGCGCGCGGCCATGGCGCGCACCGGCCCGCTCCGCTTTGACGAGACCGGGCCGCGCCACGGCGGAACCCACCTGAGGAGAGCGGCGGAAATGATTGAAACCGTTGGCGATATCGTGCTGTCACGGCGCGATTTCGGCACCTCTTATCACCTTTCGGTCGTCATTGACGATGCCGCGCAGGGCGTGACCGAGGTGACGCGCGGCGAAGATCTGTTCGCGGCGACGGCGATCCATGTCCTGCTGCAACGCCTGCTGGGCCTGCCGACCCCGGCCTATCACCATCACCGCCTGATCCGCGACGATCAGGGCAAGCGGCTGGCCAAGCGTGACGATGCGCGCGCACTGGCGAAATACCGCGCCGAGGGGGCGACGCCGCAAGATATTCGCAGCCTTCTGGGGTTCTGAGCGACGGAAGCGCGGGCGCACGGCGTATCATCCCGGCGCAACTGCGGTTGTCCGCCCCCGCCCGCCGGTCTAGCCTGCGCGCAAGGGACGGATTTTCGCCGGAACAGGAAGACCCCATGACCTTTGCCCCCCGCCTGCTTGTTCTTGCCCTTTGCCTTGTGGCCGCGCCGATGGCCTGGGCGCAATCCGGCCCGCCCGGGGGCGCGGCGCGGGGGCCGACCAAGGTTGGCGTGATGGAACTGGCGCGTCTGGCGGTGCCACGCCGGTCCACCCTGCCGGGGCGCGCCGTCGCCTTTCAGGAGGCCAATATCCGCCCCCGCGTCACCGGCATGGTGACCGATATCCTCTATACTCCCGGCCAGCCGATCGAGAGCGGCGCGCCGATGTTCCGGCTCGACAAGGCGAGCTACGAGGCCGAGGTCGAAAGCGCCCGCGCCACCGTCGCCCAGGCCGAGGCCGCGCGCAACCTGGCCGAGGCGGCGGCGCAGCGCGCCCGCGCGCTGGAGGGGTCGGGCTCCACCCGGGTCACGGTCGAAAGCGCCGAGGCCGAGGCCGCCCGCGCCCGCGCCGCCGTGCAAAGCGCCGAGGCCGCGCTGCGCGTGGCCGAACAGCAGCTTGGCTGGACCGAAATCACCAGCCCGATCCGCGGCATTGCGGGCTTTCCCGCCGTTTCGGTGGGCGATCTGGTGACCAATGGCCAGGGCGACGCGCTGGCAACGGTGACGACGCTGGATCCGATCTATGTCGATCTTTACGAACCCGCCGCGCGCATCCTGTCGATCCGCGACCAGATCGCGCGGGGGGCGCTGACGCCCGAAGAAAAGCTGGAGGTGCGGCTGACGCTGGAAAACGGTCAGGTCCATGCCGGCACCGGGCAATTGGTGGCGCCCTCGATCAGCGTCTCCACCACCACCGGCACGCAGGATGTGCGCTTTCGTTTTGACAATCCCGACCGGCTGATCCTGCCCGGCATGTTCCTGCGCGGCGAGGTGGTGCTGGGCCGGATGCAGGCGATCCGCGTGCCGCAACGCGCGGCCACCATCGGGCAGAACGGGGTGCTGTCGCTGTTTCTGGCCCGCGACGGCAAGGCCGCCAGGGTGCAGGTCAGCGCGGCCGGCAGCGACGGCAATGACTGGCTCATCACCGAAGGTCTGGAGCCGGGCGCGCTGCTGATCGTGGACGGGCTGACCAACCTGCGCGACGGCGCCCAGGTGGAGACGGTGCCCGTCACCATCGACGAGACCGGCGTGGTGCGCGACACCGCCCCGGCCGGGAACTGACCCATGGCAGAGTTTTTCATTCACCGCCCGGTCTTTGCCTGGGTGCTGGCGCTGATCACCATGCTGGCCGGCGCCTGGGGCCTGACCACGCTGCCCATCTCGCAATATCCCGACATCGCGCCGACCACGATCCGCATCTCCACCAGCTATCCCGGCGCCTCGGCCGAGACGACCGAGAATTCGGTGACCACGGTGATCGAGGACGGGCTGACCGGGCTGGATGGCTTGCTCTATATGTCGTCCTCCTCCTCGGCGACGGGGCGGGCATCGGTCACGCTGGTCTTTGATGACAGCGTGGACCCCGACATGGCGCAGATCCAGGTGCAGAACAAATTGCAACTGATCCAGTCGGGCCTGCCCGAAACCGTGCAGCAGCGCGGGGTCAGCGTCACGCGCTCCACCTCGTCGATCCTGATGGTGGGGGCGCTGGTCTCCGAGGACGGGGCCTATAATTCGTTGCAACTGGGCGATCTGATGGGCCGCATCGTCGAGGGCCCGGTGCTGCGCACCCCCGGCGTCGGGTCGATCAACAGCTTTGGCTCGGGCTATGCGATGCGCATCTGGCTCGATCCGCTGAAGATGGCGCAATATCAGGTGACGACGGCCGACATCACCTCGGCCGTGTCGGAGCAGAATACAACCGTCACGGTGGGCAGCCTGGGCGCGCAGCCCGTGGTGCCGGGCCAGCAGCTGTCGGTGGCACTGTCGGCCCAGACGCAGCTTGCCTCGGTCGAGGCGTTCGAGCGGATCATCCTGCGCACCGACCCGGACGGATCGACCGTGTTTCTGGGCGATGTCGCCAAGGTGGAGATCGGCCAGGAAAGCTATGGCGCCGCCTCGCGCTTCAACGGCAAGCCGGCGGCGGGCTTTGGCATCAACCTTGCGACCGGCGCCAATGCGGTGGACACGGCCGAGGCCGTGCGCGCCACCCTCGCCCGCGTCGCCGCCGCCCTGCCCCAGGGCGTCAGCATCGAATATCCCTATGACACCTCGCCCTTTGTCGAGGATTCCATCGAGCGCGTCTATCACACCCTGGCCGAGGCGGTGGCGCTGGTCTTCCTTGTCATCCTCGTCTTCCTGCAAAGCTGGCGCGCGACGATCATCCCCACCATCGCGGTGCCGGTCGTGCTGCTGGGCACCTTTGGCATCCTGGCGGCGGCGGGGCTGACCATCAACACGCTGACCATGTTCGCGCTGGTGCTGGCCATCGGCCTGCTGGTCGATGACGCCATCGTGGTGGTGGAAAACGTGGAGCGCGTGATGGAGGAAGAAGGGCTGGAGGCCCATGCCGCCACCTCGAAATCCATGCGCCAGATCACCCCCGCGCTGGTCGGCATCGCGCTGGTGCTGTCGGCGGTATTCCTGCCCATGGCTTTCATGTCGGGTTCGACCGGCGTGATCTACCGGCAGTTCAGCGTCACCATCATCTCGGCCATGATGCTGTCGCTGGCGGTCGCGCTGATCCTGACGCCAGCGATGTGCGCAAGCCTGTTGCGGCCCCGCCGCCATGATGGCGGCATCGCCCCGGCGCGCTGGTTCAACCGCGGCCTCGACCGCACCACCCGCGGCTATGCCGGCGCCTCGGGCTGGACGGCGCGGCGGCCGCTGCGCATGGCGGTGCTGCTGGCCGCCCTCAGCGGCGGGGCGTTCTGGCTCTATGACCACCTGCCCTCGTCCTTTCTGCCGCAAGAGGATCAGGGCGTGCTGATGGCGCAGGTGCGCCTGTCCGAAGGATCGACCACCGCCCAGACCGAAGCCGTGCTGGAGGAGGTGGAACACTGGCTGTTGCAAGAGCGCGGCGCCGTGGTCGAAAGCACCTATGGGGCGCTTGGCTTTTCCTTTGGCGGCGGCGGGCAGAATACCGCCATGCTGTTCATCAAGCTGAAACCCTTTGCCGACCGCCCCGACACCAGCGCCGCCGCCTTTGCGCAAGAGGCCTCGCGCCGGTTTTCCGGTCATCGCGCCGGGCGGATCGTGTTCAACCAGCCGCCCGCCATCCAGGGCCTCGGCAATTCTTCGGGCTTCAGCTTCTACCTGCTGGATCAGGCCGGCAATGGGCCTGCCGCACTGCAACAGGCGGCGGTCGATCTGGTCGCGGCGGCTGAAGGCGCGGGCAAGACCGGGTCATTCCGCGGACATGAGACGACCTTCCGCCCGGCGCTGCGGCTGGATATCGACCAGCAGAAGGCCCGCGCCATGGGCCTGACCCTTTCCGAGGTGAACGGCATGTTGTCGGTGATCTTCTCGGGGCGTGAGGTCAACGATTTCCCGCTGGGCACCGAATTGAAGCCGGTGATCGTGCAGGGCGCCGCCGAATATCGCATGCAGCCCGCCGATATCGACGGCTGGTTCGCGCGCAACAAATCGGGCGAAATGGTGCCCTTTGCGGCCTTCATCACCCAGAGCTGGGACGAGGCCTCGCCCTCGCTTGACCGCTATGCCGGGTCGCGCGCGCAGGAAATTTCCGGCGCGCCGCTGGAGGGCGTGACCACCGGCGCCGCCATGGACGAGATGGAGGCCCAGGTCAGCGCCCTGCCCGGCGGCTATGGCCTGGCCTGGACCGGCATTTCCTATCAGGAAAGGCTGTCGGGCAATCAGGCGCCGATGCTGTTCGCGCTGTCGGCACTGGTGGTATTCCTGTGCCTTGCCGCGCTTTACGAAAGCTGGACGGTGCCCTTTGCCGTCATGCTTTCGGTGCCGGTGGGCGTGCTGGGGGCGATGGTGGCGGCGCTGGCCTTCGGCCAGTCCAACGATGTCTATTTCAAGGTCGGCCTGCTGACCACGATCGGTCTTGCCGCGCGCAACGCGATCCTGATCGTGGAATTCGCCCAAAGCCTTGTGGCGCAGGGGGCGACGCTGATCGACGCCGCCGTGCAGGCCGCGCGGCAGCGCCTGCGCCCGATCCTGATGACCTCGTTCGCCTTCCTGCTGGGCGTGCTGCCGCTGGCCACGGCGACAGGCGCTGGCGCGGCGGCGCAGCGCGCGATCGGCATCGGGGTTTCCGGCGGGATGCTGGCCTCGGTCGCCCTCGGCATCTTCATGGTGCCGGCCTTCTTTGTCGGCGTGCGGCGGCTGTTCGGGCGCGGCTGACCGCCGCGCCCCGCCACAATTGCCGCGAAATTGGCTTGAATTTTCCTTATTTTCCCAAGCCTTGCCACGGGCCTTCCTTACCCGGGCCTAACTGATCGGCTGCTTTAGTCGGACTTGCCCAGTCCGCGGAGCAGCCGATGAGCATCAATGCCTATGAACAACTGATGATCGAACTGATCAATCGCGCCCGGCTGGATCCGGCGGGCGAGGCGGCGCGGATCGGGATCGAGTTGAACGATGGCCTGTCGGGGCGGCGCATCACCACGCAATCCTATCAGCCCCTTGCGGTGAACGAGGATCTGGGCACCGCCACGGACCGGCACAGCCGCTGGATGCTGGAGAATGAGACCGTCGGCCATAGCGGCGCCAACAAATCCGATGCCGGCGACCGGATCACCGCCGCCGGTTATCATCTGGGCAGCAATTCAAGCTGGAGCGAGAATATCGCCTTTCGCGCCTCCAGCGGCAGCCTCGACCGCGAGGAAGCGATCCTGAAACAGCATGAAAGCCTGCTGGAAAGCCCGCTGCACCGGCTGAACATGTATCGCAGCGCCTCGCGCGAGGTGGGCGTGGGTCAGGTGACCGGCAATTTCGATGGCTACAGCGCCTCGCTGGTGACGCAGGATTACGCCTATAACGGCAACAAGGTCTTTATCACCGGCGTCGCCTATCGCGATCGCGACGGCGATGATTTCTATTCCGTCGGCGAAGGCCGCGGCGGCGTCACGATCCGCGCCGAGGGGCAGCATACCGCCAGCGCCAGCGCGGGCGGCTATGCGCTGGCCCTGGACGATGGCGGCCAGATCACCGTCCGCGCCACGCTGGGCACGCATTTCGCCCGGCTGCAACTGACGCTGAGCGACGAGAATGTGAAGCTCGACTTCATCGGCACGTCCGAGGTCGCGGCCTCGACCGATCTGAAACTGATCAGCGGCCTGCGTCATGGCACCTTGCTGGGGGTCGATCACCTCGATCTGGCCGGCAATCAGCGCGACAACCGGCTGACCGGCAATGCCGGGCGCAACGAATTGTCGGGCGGCGCCGGCGATGACCGGCTGACGGGCGGCGCCGGTGCGGATCGGCTGCTGGGCGGCCGCGGGCGCGATCTGGCGGATTATTCCGGGTCGGAGGATGGCGTGCGCGTCAACCTGACCGCCGGGCGCGGGCGGTTCGGCGATGCCGCCGGCGACCGTCTGCAAGGGATCGAGAATATCAAGGGCTCGGCCGCCGATGACAGCCTGACCGGCAATGATTTCCGCAACAAGCTGATCGGCAATGCCGGCGATGACCTGCTGCGCGGTGCGGGTGGCGCCGATACGCTGATCGGCGGCGCCGGGAGCGACACGCTGAATGGCGGCGCGGGCGATGACCGGCTGTATGGCGGTGCCGGCGCCGATACCTTTCTGTTTGCCTCAGGCGACGGCCGCGACACCATCTTCGGCTTCCGCGAGGGCAGCGACCGGCTGGCGATCAGCGCCGATCTTCTGGGCGATGCCGGGCTGGAGGGGCTGGATCTGACCATCCGCGCCGGGCGCAGTGTGATCAGCTTTGACAGCGGCGACAGCATCACCCTGACGGGGCATCACAGCGCCGCAGGCATCCTGGACGCCATCGACATCATCTGATCTTAGCGCAAGACATGAAAAAACCGCCGCAATCCATTGGGATTACGGCGGTTTTCACATTCAGAATGTGGCGACGATGTTGAAGAACGCGCCTTCCTTGCGGCCCTCGATCTCGCGCAGATCGCTGGACACATCGCCCCACTGATAGCCGATCCCGGCCTTCAGGTTGTTGCCGAAGTGCCGCCAGACCCCCAGCACCGCGCCGGTTTCGGTCACGCCGGTTTCCTTGAACTTCATCGCGCGGGCTTCGGCCATGATGTCCCAGCTATGGGTCACATGGTAGTCAAAGCGCAGGATGCCCAGGGTGGCGGTGCTGTCGGTAAAGACGGTGCTGCCGCGATCCTCGACCTTGGATTTGCGATAGCCGAGCTTGGCCCCGACCGTCACCTCTTGCGTGATATCGTAATTCACATCGGCGCTGAAGATATGCGATTTCTGCCGCGGGCCATTCAGATTGCCCTCGAAATTCACCTGATCCGGCCCCGGAAGGTCATAAAGATAGGTGTAGCGCAGCAGCGCGTTGAAGCGGTCGTGGTTGACCGGGCGGTAGGCCAGGCCCAGATTGGCCTCGACATATTTACCGTCGCGCAACGAGGACTGATCGGATTCCGACACCAGCGCGTCGATATTGGCCAGCAGCCGCAGATCCTCGTTGATGCGATAGCGGGCATAGCCCGAGATGCCCCAGGTCTTACGGTCGCGCCGGTTGTCCGACCCGTCTTCGCGGCGGAACTCGCCCGAGAGGCCGGCTTGCAGACGCTCACCCTCGGCATAGCGCACCCCCATGGAGATGCCGCGCCGCTTGAGCGTGCCGGAGGTCGGATCCTCAGAAGTGCCATAGATGATCGCGCCGTCGATCGCCCATTGGTCATTCGGCGTATAGGTCACGCCGTAGGAACTGGACAGCGACGGCCGGTCGCCCAGCCGGTCATAGGTGTTTTCGGCGCGCATGGTCAGCGCGTCGGAGATGCGGCTTTGCGCCCCTACGACCCAGACCCCGCCATCGGTGCCCGAGAAGCCGGCCTCATCATATTGCCGCATCGGATCAAGGCGATAGCCGACGGTGAACTGGCTGCCGGCATTCGGTTCATAGATCGCCATCGCATGCCCGGCGCTGCCCAGCGACCCGTCGGAGATCTCGGCCTCGAAGGACAGTTTCTCCGACACGCGGGCCTTGGCGCCGATGCCGACCCGGTCATTGCGCGGCAGGCCGCCGCTGCGATGCAGGGTGGACTGGCCAAAGAACCAGGCGCTCAGATCCGCGTCGCGGGTCCAGGTCAGGCGCACCGCGGCATCGGTGCGGGTGCCGTTGCGCGCCGCGACCGCAGTCGGGTCAAAGCGGTCGGTATGGGCGATTTCGGCCTCGGCCTTCCAGCGGTCGTCGATCTGATAGACCGTGCCGATCCGCGCATCCTCGCGCCGTTCGCCATTGTCGCGCTTGAGCTTTTCATAGCCAAAGGTCAACGAACTGCGCGCGCTGAGCTTCACATCGCCCGCCAGGCCATAGGCCTCTTGCCCGATGTCGATATCGTAGTCGGAGGAGACAAAGCCCGCCTCCTTCTTGTCGTAATAGGCCGAGACCGTGCCCTGCATCCGGCCATTCGACAATTCGGCCAGATCGCCTTGCGCCTCCAGCCGGATCGATTCCGCCGGGCGGCCCTTGGCGCCCACGGTCAGCTCATCGCCGAAATCGAGCCCGCCATTGAGCGACAGCGACGAGCCGAAGCCCGGCCCCTCGCTGCGGGCATATTCGGCCGACAGATAGGTGCGTTCGCTATGGCGCAGCAGCATGTCGATGCCGACCAGATCATTCTCGGCCAGGCCCGTGGTTTCACGCAGCGCGCTGGCGCCGATGCGCAGATTGTCGGTCACCCAGGCTTCGACCCGGGCGCCGGTGGACATGCCATCGACATTGCCGGTGGTCGGCACATATTCGTATTGCGCCACCAGATTGACGTCATACTGGCCCAGCGGACGGTCCACCACCAGACCGCCACCCGCACCCGATTCCGGCAAGGGCCGCTTGAGCAGGATCAGCCCCTGGAAATAATTGACCTCGTAATCCTCGCCCTCGATCAGGCGCTGCTGACGCACCACCAGCCCGGTGACCGGATCGCGCCATTGCACATAGACCGTGGCGGTGCCGGTCAGGATATCCTGACGTTTCAGGAAATAGGTACTGCCGCCGGTGCCGCGCAGCACATCGCGCTGTGCCAGCCGGTCGGGCTGCGCCGCATAGGCCGAAAAGCGCAGACGCGGTTCGCCATGGCTGGTCTGCTGCGCGCTTTCATGCACGGCGTTCAGACCATAAAGCGTGCGGTCGCTGCGCACCAGCTGAGGCCCATCCTCGGCGGTCTGGAAATCGCCCCACATGACGTAGGAATTGTCTTTCTGGACCTTGAGATACAGCTTGCCCGAGGTCGGCGCATCCTCGAACGAGGTCGAATCGTCGCCGAAGGTCGGATAGACATCCTCGTCGCGGATGCGGCGCAGGACGTGGTCGGCCTCCTTGGCGCCCAGATCGTTGAAGATGCGGTCCAGCTCATCCTCGCGCGTGTCGATGGAGCCGGTGATCGTCACGCCATTGGCCAGTGTGCCCTTGGCATAGCCCGCCACGCGGCCCAGCGTCGTCGTATCGCCGCCCTCATCCTGCACGGTCAGATCGACCATGCCGAAATAGAACCAGTCCTCTTTCGGGATCTCGACCTTGCGCGAGATCTCGCGCCCGCCGACGCCCACGCGCACGTCCTGCATGCCGGGCGGCAGGATGCGTTCCACCACGAAACGCCCCGAAGGATCGACCGGCACCGCCTCGCCCATCACCATGACGCTGGTGCCGGGCGTGGCCTGATCCGAGGTGACCAGAACCGAACCGCCCGCCACCGGGATGGAGCGGCGGCGCGTCATGTCCTCGCCCTCGCCCGCGGCGGTGATCGGCCCGTCCAGCACCGGATCGGCAAAGCGCACGGCCGAGCGTGAAATCGGCAGGGTGCGGGTTTCGTCATAGCGGCCGGCGCTGTCATAGACGCGCAGCGCATAGACCATGTCCTCGCTGCCCTCGGCGGGCATCACCCAGTTCACCGTGCCGTTGGGGCGCACCGGCAGCACCGCGACCACGCGGCCGGGCTGCTGCCGATCAAGGATGCGCACCTCGGATTTGGCGATATAGGCCGGGTAGTTCGACGAGGCGCGGAAGGTCACCTGATCGCCCGCCGCATAGCTGCGGCGCAGATCGTCGGTCGAAACCGCGAGCCGGGTGCGGGCACCGAGCCGGTCGAACTTCACCTCCACGCCGGCGGCGGTCAGTTGCTGATCGACCTGGCGCAGATCCTGCACCTTGACCCTGGTGCCTTCCACCACCTGCGGCGCGGCACCGGGCTCCACACCGTCGATGATGATGGAATAGCCGGTCTCGCCCAGCGGGCTGATCGCGACATCCTCCTTGGCACTTTCGGCAACCGGCATCGTCACGACGGTATTCGCATCGGAATGCACGCAGCCTTCGGGCAGGCGCCCATCGACCAGCTGACACCCTTCGACCGGGGTGACCTGCGCCTCCAGATGCCAGGGCATCAGCGCCACCACCGCCACACTTGCCATCAACACCGCCACCGATGCGCGACCCCGCGCAGGGTGAACCCGATCACCTTTCCGAACCCAGTTCGACATGCGAACCTCCCCGATGCTCAATACGCCTGTGTTTTATTGCTTTATCGTCTTTTCAATCACGAGACGGAACGCGCCATTCCCCGGCCAGTAGGTGCGCAACACCGCCTCAACGGCTCTCATCCGCGATTGTGCCACAGCACGCGACTCTCCGGCTAGCTGGTAGCTGATACGGATGGTCACGGGTGTGTCTTTTATGCGCGTCACCGTCCGGCGCAGCGCCATCACGAATTCGTCCTTCGGCTTGGTCGTGCCCGCCTGGAAGGCATTGGCCGCGACCTCGATCCGGGCCACACGGGTCACCGCGACGCCGAAGTTCACCTCGGTCATCTTGCCGGCGGTCAGCCGCACGACGCGCGGGTTTTCGGTGGTAACGCGGTGCCCTTTCGGCAGCGACCGCGTGTCCAGCTTCATCGCGAAGTTCGACCCGATATCGCGCGGCAGATCGGCACAGGCGACATGGAACCGGCCATGTTCGTCCGTGGTGATCAGCTGGCCCCGCACCGTGACGACCCGCGCCCCGGCAATGCCGCCCTCGCCCGGGTTCTGATACCCGTCGCGGTTCTTGTCATGGAACACCTTGCCGATGACCGTGCCGCAATCGAAGACCGGCTCCGCATCCACCGTGACCGAGGCCGAGGCTTCAAGGAAGGGCCGCACGATATTGGCATAGTTGGTATAGACGCCCGGTTTCACCCCGCCCGTCACCAGCGTGCTGAGCCGGATCTGCACGGTCTGCCCCGCCGCCACGCGCACCTTGCGGAACACCAGCCGCGAGCCCTGCTCATCCGGGGTCACCTTGCGCCCGTCCAGCGTGGCCGAGCCTTCGCGGAACACAAAGCCCGCGGGCAGGCGATCCACCACGGCCAGCGTGCGGTCGGTGAACTCGTTCTCGTTGGTCACGTCGATCTGCCAGGTCACCAGCTCGCCCTGTTTGACATGGGTCCGCAGGGCGGTCTTCTCGATCTTGAACTCGGGCTCCTCATCCGGGTTCGTGGTGTCGATCACGACCGAGGTCAGCGCGTCATCCGATTGCGGATCCAGCTCTGCCGTGTCGATGGTCGCCAGGTTGCGGATATCGCGGCGGCCCTGTTGCAGCATCTCGGTCTTCACCGTGGTGCTGGCCTCATAGACCCAGACCTCGTCCACATCCAGAACGTCATCGCCATCGGCATCGCCCGAGGCCAGCGCCGGCGCCTTGGTGAAGTCAAGCGCCACCCGCCCGTCGCTGCTGCCCTGGGTCAGACGATCGGTCAGCTTCACATCGGTCAGCGACACATTGCCGGTATTGGTCACGGTGATCGTGTAGTTGATCACCTGCCCGGCCTCATCCACCTTGTCCTTGTCGGCATCCTTCACGATGGTGAAGGAGGGTTTGTAATCGACCTCCGTCGTCACCTTGTCGGTGGTCGGCGGCGTGTCGTCGGTCGAGAAGGTCGCCGCATTCGCGATCGGCTCACCCGCGTCGATCATCGCCTGCGTCACCTCCAGCGTGGCCACCCAGACCCAGGTCTCGCCCGCATCCAGCACGCCTTTGGTGCCGGTATCGTCGGGCTGCTGGGTAAAGGTCACCGGCAGCGTTTCGGTCAGGACCGGGTTGGTCAGCGCCCGCGTGCCGGTATTGGTCGCCGTCAGCGTATAGGTCAGCGTGCCCGGCGCCGAGAGGCTGGTGACGTCCACCGTCTTGACGAAGGTATAGGACAGCGTGCCGGCCAGCGTCGTGGTGGCCGTGGCGGTGCCCGGTTCCACCCCGTCGGCGGTGAAGGTGGCGGTATTCACCACATCATCGCCCTGGTCGATCATCGCCTGCGTCACATCCAGCGTCGCGGTCCAGACCCAGGTCTCGCCCGCATCCAGCACCCCCGCCGCGCCCGTATCGGTGGGCGGCACGGTGATGGTCACCGGCAGATCGTCGGTCATGACCGGATTGGTCAGCGACCGCGTGCCGGTATTAACCACGGTGATCGTATAGGTCAGCGTGCCCGGCGCCGTCAGCTCTGCCTGATCCACCGTCTTGGTGATGGTAAAGCTGCGCGTGCCGTTCAGCGTGGTCACCGCGTCATCGCTTTCCGGCTCCTGGCCTTCGGCAACAAAGGTCGCGGTGTTCACGATATCCGCGCCCGCATCGATCATCGCCTGGGTGACCGCATAGGTCGCCGTCCGGGTGACCGAGCCGCCCACCGGGATCGACAGACCGCTCACCGCCGCGCCGCCGAAATCGACCGGCAGATCGTCGGTGATCGCCCCGCCCGTCAGCGTCACATTGCCGGTATTGGTCACCGTGATCGTATAGGTCAGCGTGCCGGGGGCCGAGAGGCTCGCCAGGTCCACGTCCTTAACGATGGTAAACGAGGGCGTGCGGCTGATCGTGGTCGTCGCGTCATCCGACAGCGGCGTCACCTCGGCCGCGTCGAAAGTGGCGGTGTTCACGATATCCGCGCCCGCATCGATCATCGCCTGGGTGACCGCATAGG
>NZ_VKKX01000044.1:0-47675 GCF_008271655.1 Gemmobacter caeruleus | reverse complement strand
CGGGATCGACAGACCGCTCACCGCCGCGCCGCCGAAATCGACCGGCAGATCGTCGGTGATCGCCCCGCCCGTCAGCGTCACATTGCCGGTATTGGTCACCGTGATCGTATAGGTCAGCGTGCCGGGGGCCGCGAGGCTCGCCAGGTCCACGTCCTTGACGATGGTAAACGAGGGCGTGCGGACCGGCATGCAGACCAGCGCGCTGTTATTGGCAAGGGTCGTTTCGCTCAGCGCCGTGCCGTCGGTCTCGGTCGCCGTGGAGCTGGCGGTGTTCGGAATGCCGAATCCCGAGGCGCAGCTGCCATTCGCCACCGCATTACCCGTGCCATCCACATCGGCCTGAGTCACCGTATAGCTGGCGGTGCAGGTCGCGGTGGCGCCGGCGGCGAGGCTGGCGATCGAGCTGCCGCCGCCACAATTCATCGCGCCCAGACCGGGGAGCGGATCGCTCGGCGTCAGGTCAGCGATTGTCCAGGGGCCGTTATTGGTGAAGGCAAAGCTGTAGGTCACGCTTTCGCCCACGGCCGCCGCCGTCGGCGACACGGATTTCGCCATGTCATAGGTCGGCGCGATGTCTTCATTGGTGAAGGTGCAGCTTACCGCATCGCCGGCGCCAAGCGTCAGCGTGCTGCCGCTGAGCGCGCTGCCGCCGCTGCCGGTGACCGCGCAGGTAATCGGGGTGGCCGCGGGCAGATAGCCCGCCAGGCTGCTTTCGGTCAGCGTATGGGCGCCGGCCGCCAGGGTCACCGGGGTGCCCTGCACCGCCGCCGTGCCGTCATAGGACAGGGTAAAGTCGCCCGCGACCGCCGTGCCGCCATTGTCATTCACCACGGTCTTGAGCAGCGTCAGCTGTGCCGTCGCGCGGCGGTTGGTGAAGGTGCAGGTCACGTCGCCATTGCCGGTCACCGCAAGGGTGCCGCCGGTCGCGCCGACATTGCTCAGCCCGCCAGAGCCTGCGCCGGTGCAGCTCAGATCCGCCAGCGTGTAATTGCCGGTATTGTCGGGCGAAAGCCCCGCCACCGCCGCTTCGGAGATCGTATAGCTGCCGGCCGGAACCGGGGTGCTGCCGCCGCTGCTCAGGCTGCCCGAGGCCGGACCGGCATAGCTCAGCGTCCAGTCCGCAGGCGTCGCCAGATCAACCGTGGCCGAGCCATTCTCAACCGATTTCACCAGCGTCAGCGACGAGGTTTGCAGCGTATTGGTCACGGTGCAGTTCACCGTCGCGCCCGCCGTCACCGCGACCGAGCCGACCGTGACACTGCTGCCATCGGTGACGCTGGTCGCGCCGGCGGTCGCCGTCCCGCCGGTGCAGGACAGGGCGACATTATAGCCAAAGGCGTTGCTGGCCAGTTGTTCGGTCAGGCTGTAGCTGCCGGCCGGCACGACAATGCTGAGCGCGCTGGTGCCGGTGCCGGTCGCCGTCTGCGCCACGCTGCCACCATTGGTCACGCCCATCGTCCAGGCATCCGCGTTCGGCACGCTGACCCCGGCGGGGGCCGAAACCGATTTCGACAGGTTGATGCGCCCGGCATTCAGACTGTTGGTAAAGGTGCAGGTGGCGTTCTGCCCCGCGCTCAGCGTGACGCTGGAGCCGGCAAGCGTGCCGCCCGCACAGGCCAGGCTCGGCGCATAGGTCAGGTTGGCCGGCAGGCCGGTCGGGGTTTCCGCCAGGCTGTAGGTGCCGACCGGCAGCACGACGCTGGTCACCGCGGGGGCGCCGCTGATGCCGCTGCCGGAATAGCCGCCGCCGCTATAGCTCAGGTTGAAATTCGCGGTCGTCCCGGCATCGGCGCCGGTATAGCCGTTGTTCTGCACGGTCTTGGCCAGGGTCAGCCGCGCGGTGCGGGGCGTATTGGTCACGGTGCAGGAGACATTGGCATTCTGCGCGACGGTCACGCTGCCCAGCGTGACGACCGTCCCGCCGGTGACCGTGGTCGCGGCCGGGGTGAAGGTGCCGCCGGTGCAGGACACCGCCACGTCATAGGCCAGACCGTTGCCCGGCAGTTGTTCGGTGATGCTGTAGCTGCCCGCGCGCAGTTTCGCCGTCAGCGGCGTGGTGCCGGTGCCGGTGGCCGAGCCCGAGGTCGCGGCACCGTCCGTATAGCCCAGGCGCCAGCTGTTCGCGGTCGGCACCGTCAGCCCGGCCGGCGCATTCACCACCTTGCTGAGCGACAGGTTCCCCTGCGCGGTATTGGTGGCCACGCAATTGATGACCTGGTTATTGGCCAGCGCCCCGCCATTGATCGTATAGGTCGCGCTGCCCGCGTTGAAGCTGCCGATCGTGCCGGCGGTGGTCGAACAGGCGATATTGTCAAGCTGCCAGCCGGTCGCCGGCACCACTTCGTTAATGGTCAGATTCTTGGTCGAGTCATAGCTGGTGCCGTTGAACAGCGACCCGTCGATATAGAGCGTCTGCACCGCCGAGGTGAAATTGCCGCCCCCCGCCGCCGTCGAGGCATTCAGCACAACCGGCGAGGTGCCCAGATTGGTGGTGTTGAAGGTAAAGCTGCCCGCGGCGCCCTGCGCCAGCTTCTGAAGCCGCAGCAGCGGGCCATAGGGCACTTCGAAAGACCCGCTATTGACCACGCAGCGCTGGCTGCCGGCGCCCGTCACCGGCGAGGTGGAGGTGTTCACCGTATTGGAGCCGGTCGTGTAGCCCAGAACCAGCGTCGCATTCAGCGAAGTGACGGGCTGCCCGCCGACCGAACAGGGCAGCACGAAGGTCGTGGTGCCATTGACCGTCGTGCCGCCATTCTGGATGTCGGCGCAATCGCCATGGCCGTCCAGATTACCGAAATTGCCGCTGGAGGGACCGTTGAAGCAGTTCGACGACAGCACATTCTGCGTGGTCGCATCGTAAAGCCCCAGCCGCAGGTCATAGCGCGTGCCGGAATTGTTGTTGGTGAAGGTGATGTCGCCCGTCACCGAATAGGTATCGCTCGGCGAGGAGCAGATATCCGTCACGGTCATCGAATTCAGCGTGACCGTCACGTCGCCAGTGACACCGCAAGACGAGGCGGACAGGGGATAGGGCGTCGAGATCTGTGCAGCGCCCGGCCCGGCCAGCGACAGGAGCCAGACCGCCGCAAGGGCTTGCAGCAGCACTGTCTGGAACATGTGGCGGAGCCGACGGGCCTTGGACGATTGGCAAACGGACACTGCAACAGGACGCGAACACGACATGGCGGAAATCCCCAACGAATTTTCAGCCCATCTCCGCCTGCGGGCCCCCGGAAGGTATCGGGGAAATCCGAAGCCCTCCACGCCGGCGGAAATGCGGCACAATCGAGATCCAATTTAGGCGAAAATGTGCCGAAGCGCTATTTTTATGTCAGCTTCTGCCTCCAAGTTGCCACAAACGCAGCGAAATCCCGGAATTGGCCAGATTCGTGACACAATCGATCCAGATATTGTGTCGGGTTTTATCTTTAACCATAAGCAAACAGCCGGCCCTCAATCATTGGTTGCAGAACCGCCTGGATTTACAGCGATCAGCGCCGGTTTGGAAAATTACAGTCACGCAACCATTAATTGAATCTTAAGATTCCCCATATCGCATGACAGGAAAAAAGACCTCTCGGGCGCCCCCTCCCGGGCATCGAGACCGTCTTGATTCGGCATGGCGTCGTGCAAAAGAAAATCCGCCCGCGCCAGCGCGCGAGCGGATTGGGAATTTTCATGGATCAGCCCCGCAACCTGCGCGCGCGCCCCCGAAATTCGTCGAATTTCGGCCCCGCTCAGTGCGCCGCGGGCTTGCCCCCGGCCCGGGCGAACAGCGGCCCGATCACCCGCGTTGCCAGCGGGATCAGCGCAAGCCCCAGCAGCAGGCCCAGAATTCCGTCGCAAAGCGCGGTCACCGCCCAGGAGACAATCCCCTGCATGCTGGCCGGCACCGCCGTTGCAGCCAACTCCGCCAGGTGGTGAATGGTGCCATAGGGCGCGTGCAGACCCAGCACATCCAGCCCATGCACCACGATATTGCCGCCGACCCAAAGCATCGCCAGCGTCCCGATAGCCGACAGCGCCGCCATCAGACGCGGCATCCCCGCGACCAGCCCGCGCCCCAGCCCGCGCGCCGCGGCGCTGCGCGCGGTGGCGGCCAGGTGGAGACCCACATCGTCCATCTTCACGATCAGCGCCACCGCGCCATAGACCGCCAGCGTGATCAGCGCGCCCACCAAGGCCAGCGTCGCCGCCTCCATCCACAGCGTCCCCTCGGGGATCGCGGACAAGGCGATGGTCATGATCTCGGCCGACAGGATGAAATCGGTCTTGATCGCGCCGGCGACCTTTTCCTCCTCCAGATGGGCGGGATCCTTCGTGTCGAAATCCTCCTCCACCGCCTCATCGGCATGGGGGGCAAAAGCATGCAGGATCTTTTCCGCCCCCTCGAAACACAGATACCCGCCGCCCAGCATCAGAAGCGGCGTGATGACCCAGGGCGCAAAGGCATTGAGCGCAAGCAGCCCGGGCAGCAGGATGATCAGCTTGTTGCGCAACGACCCCCGCGCGATGCGCCAGATGATCGGCAATTCGCGGTCGGCAGAAAAGCCATGCACATATTTCGGCGTGACCGCCGCGTCGTCGATGACCACGCCCGCGGTCTTGGACCCCGCCTTGGCTGCCGCCGCCGCGACATCGTCGAGCGAGGACGCCGCCACCTTGGCGATCGCCGCCACATCATCCAGCAAAGCCAGCAAGCCACTCATGCGCGAAACCCCTTGCACCCGTTGCCCCCAGCCTAGCGAAGCTGCGGCGCGGCGAAAAGGTGGCATGGCGAAAACCGGATTTCGCGCCGCATGTTAGCGAAAACAGCCCATGTTTTCGCTAACATCATGAAAAGCAGTCGTTTTTAAGCTTTGCGGATGCAGCGCCCCGGTTTATAGCCCGACCATGGAAGCGGGGCTGACCAGACGGAGACGCGAGACATGACCATCACCATCGGCATCAATGGCTTCGGCCGCATCGGGCGCTGCACGCTGGCGCATATCGCAGAATCGGCCCGCAACGATGTGCAGGTCGTCGCGATCAACGCCACCGGCCCGATCGAGACCAATGCCCATCTGCTGAAATACGATTCGGTTCATGGCCGCTTTCCCGGCGTGGTGAAAGTGTCGGACAACACGCTCGACCTGGGCCGTGGCCCGATCCGCGTGATGTCCACCTACAACCCCGACGAACTGGATTGGGAAGGTGTGGACGTGGTGCTGGAATGCACCGGCAAGTTCAATGACCGCGCCAAGGCCGCCGTGCATCTGGGGCGCGGCGCCAAGCGGGTTCTGGTCTCGGCCCCGGCCAAGAATGCCGACAAGACCGTGGTTTACGGCGTGAACCACCGTCAGCTGCACCTGGATCACCTGGTCGTGTCGAACGGCTCCTGCACCACCAATTGCCTGGCGCCGCTGGCCAAGGTGCTGAACGATGCGATCGGCATCGAAAGCGGCATCATGACCACGATCCATTCCTATACCGGCGACCAGCCCACGCTGGACCGTCGCCACAAGGATCTCTACCGCGCCCGCGCCGCCGCCATGGCGATGATCCCCACCTCCACCGGCGCCGCCAAGGCCATCGGCGAGGTGCTGCCGGAGCTGAAGGGCAAGCTCGATGGTTCGGCCATCCGCGTGCCGACGCCGAATGTCTCGGCCGTCGATCTGACCTTCGTCGCCTCCAAGGATGTGACGGTAAACGACGTGAACGAGATCGTGCGCGAGGCCGCCGCCGGCTACATGGGCATGGTTCTGGCCTATGACCCGGAGCCCAAGGTCTCGATCGACTTCAATCACACCAATCATTCGTCTATCTTCGCCCCGGACCAGACCAAGGTCGTGGGCGGTCGCACCGTCCGCGTGCTGGCCTGGTATGACAATGAATGGGGCTTCTCCTGCCGGATGGCCGATGTGGCCGGCGCCATGGGGCGGCTTCTCCAGTAACCGGAGGGGTCTTGACCGACCGTGTCGCCCTGGCGCTTGGCGCCATTCTGATCGTGCTGATCCTGCTTGACCTCCTCGCCAATGGCGGGGGGGTTCTGGTCTTTCTGGCCCGTAAAATCCTTGATCTGAGCGAATATCTGATATTCTGGCGCTGACGGCGCGGAAATCAGTTGCATCCTGCGCCGTTCCGACGATGTTAGCGCTACCAATGCCGCGAGCGAGTCGCGGCACAAGATGTGCATGGCTCAGGAGGCAGACATGACCGTGAAAGTGGCAATCAACGGCTTTGGACGGATCGGGCGCAACGTGCTGCGCGGGATCATCGAATCCGGCCGCACCGATATCGAGGTCATCGCGATCAACGACCTCGGTCCGGTCGAGACCAACGCGCATCTGCTGCGCTTCGATTCGGTGCATGGCCGCTTTCCGGTCGAAGTGACCACCGGCCCGGATTGGATTGATGTGGGCCGCGGCCCGATGCGGGTGACCGCGATCCGCAATCCGGCCGAACTGCCCTGGGGCGATGTGGATGTGGTGATGGAATGCACCGGCATCTTCACCAGCAAGGAAAAATGCCTCGCGCATCTGGAGAACGGCTCCAAACGCGTGCTGATTTCGGCGCCGGGCGACGGCGCCGACAAGACCATCGTTTTCGGCGTCAACCATGACACGCTGACCAAGGATGACCTCGTGGTCTCCAATGCCTCCTGCACGACCAACTGCCTGTCGCCGGTGGCCAAGGTGCTGCATGATGCGATCGGCATCGAAAAAGGTATGATGACCACGATCCATTCCTATACCGGCGACCAGCCGACGCTGGACACGATGCACAAGGATCTCTATCGCGCCCGCGCCGCCGCCCTGTCGATGATCCCCACCTCGACCGGCGCCGCCAAGGCCGTGGGTCTGGTGCTGCCCGATCTGAAGGGCAAGCTGGACGGTTTCGCGATTCGGGTGCCGACGCCGAATGTCTCGGTCGTGGATCTGAAATTCATCGCCAAGCGCGCCACCTCGGTCGAGGAAATCAACGCCGCGATCCAGGCCGCCGCCGATGGTCCGCTCAAGGGTATCCTCGGATATACCAAGTTCAAGAATGTGTCCTCGGACTTCAACCATGACCCGCATTCCAGCGTGTTCCACATGGACCAGACCAAGGTCATGGATGGCACCTTTGTGTCGATCCTGAGCTGGTATGACAATGAATGGGGCTTCTCCAACCGCATGGCGGATACCGCCGTGGCCATGGGCAAGCTGATCTGATTTCCCTGCGAATGCAGGCTGATGAGATTGAAACGGGCGCCCTTTGGCGCCCGTTCTGCATTCGGCCAGCCATGCGCTTGCTGCAATGCGGCATTGCCCTGGCACGGCTTGTTAGCGCTGCCACCCTGCCCCATCTTGATCATGCCGACGGGGATACGCCCCGCCAGCCGGGCAAAGCCCCGATGACCACGGATGTGGAAAGGACAAGACCATGACGACCCTGATCGAACGTATCAAATCCGCCGCTGAAAAGCGCGCACGCTATACCCAGACCCGCGACGAGATCGCCCGCCTGCCGCTGGATGTGGCGCTGGATCTGAACATCTATCCCGGCGACGCGCATCGCATCGCCCATGAAGCGGTCTATGGCCGGGGCTAAGCCCCCGCCTTAGCGGCCGTATCGCGCGACCAGCGCCGCCGCGACATCCGGTGTGACGAATTTCGACACATCGCCGCCCAGCCGGGCAATCTCTTTCACCAGCTTCGACGCGATGGCCTGCCGGCGTGCATCGGCCATCAGGAACACGGTCTCGATGCTGTTGTCGAGCGCGCGGTTCATCCCGACCATCTGGAATTCGTATTCGAAATCCGCCACCGCCCGCAGCCCGCGCACGATCACCCCGGCGCCGACATCGCGGGCGCAGTCGATAAGCAGGTTTTCAAACGGATGCACCACGATTTCCGCGCCGCCACAGG
Source organism: Gemmobacter caeruleus (assembly GCF_008271655.1). Classification (GTDB taxonomy): domain Bacteria; phylum Pseudomonadota; class Alphaproteobacteria; order Rhodobacterales; family Rhodobacteraceae; genus Gemmobacter; species Gemmobacter caeruleus. Next base: position 39,786 of record NZ_VKKX01000044.1, on the reverse strand, counting down.
CGCGGCTGATCTCCGCGCATTCGGCCTCGACCATGGCGACCCGCTCCTCCAGCGAGAAAAGCGGCCCCTTGTCGCGATTGATCGCAACCCCGATCACCAGCCGATCCACCAGCTGCACCGCCCGCTGGATGATATCGACATGACCCAGCGTGATCGGATCGAACGTGCCCGGATAAAGCCCGATGCGCATGGCGGCTCCCCTTCTGCCTCGCAGGGCGACGCAACAATATTGCGCGGCGAATGGCAAGAGCCTTTTCGCCGCGCCGCAGCGTCCCTGCGTCAGAAGCCCTTGATCATGCCTTCCAGCGCGTCCTTTTCGGCCGCCAGTTCCATCAGACGCGACTTGACCACATCCCCGATCGAGATGAAGCCGACCATGCGCTCGCCCTCCATCACCGGCATGTGGCGGAAACGGCCATCGGTCATCTTCTGCAACACGTCATGGGTGGTTTCCTGCGGAGTGCAGCTGACGATGCGGGTGGTCATCAGCGTATCCACGGTCTCGGCCAGACAGGCCGGGCCGCGCTTGCCCAATTCGCGCACCACGTCGCGTTCCGACACGATTCCCGCGACGCTTGCGCCATCGGGCGACACCACCACCGCGCCGATCTTGCGGACCGACAGCACATGCGCCAGTTCGGCCACGCTGGTTCCGGGCGTGACGGTGATCACCTCCCCGCTCGGTTTGGTCTTCAGAATCTGCGCAACATGCATGGGTGCCTCCGTCTTCCATTGGGAAAAGCCTTGCGCCTGCGCAATTTTCTGTCAAGCGGCAGCTTCAAGCCGTGCGACTTCTTTCCGCAGCCCCGTGGCCAGTTCATCGGCAAAGCGATTGAGCCGCGCCACCCGCCCGTCATCGGCATGCCGGATCAGCCAGAAGCTGCGCGTCAGCCGCATCGCGGGCAGGATGCGCGCCAGTTCCGGCGCCGAGGGGCGGGCGAAGTCATGTACCACCCCGACCCCGGCCCCGTGCCGCAACCAGTTGAGTTGCACCGAGACCGAATTTGACGCCAGCGGCACCTGATCCAGCCCCAACTGCCCCAGATAATCCAGTTCCTTGTCGAAAATCATGTCGGCGATATAGCCGATGATCCGGTGATCGCGCAGATCCTCGGGCCGGGTAATCGGCGGATGCGCCGCAAGATAGTCGCGCGCCGCCGCAAGGCTCAGGCTGTAATCGGTCAGCTTCTGCACCGTCAGCCGCCCGGTCGAGGGGCGGCTGACCGCGATCGCCATATCGGCCTCGCGCTTGGACAGGTTGAAGACCCGCGGCAGGGCGACGATCTGCACCTCAAGCCCCGGATTGGCGTCGCAAATCCGCGCCAGCACCTGCGGCAGAAGGTAATTGGCGCAACCATCGGGGGCGCCGATGCGGATCTGCCCGGTCAGGCCCTGGGCATGGCCGCGCAATTCCTCGGTCGCGCCAGTCACCGCCAGTTCCGCCCGTTCGGCATGGGCCAGGATGCGCGCGCCCTCCTCGGTCAGCGCATAGCCCTGTGGGCTCTTGCTGAACAGCCGCGCGCCCAGCCCCTCTTCCAGCCGGGCGATGCGCCGCCCCACCGTCGCCGGATCGACCCGCAGCGCCTTGCCCGCGCCCGACAGGCTTTCGGCGCGCGCCACCGCGAGAAACAGTTTCAGATCGTCCCAGTCCATCGCCCGCCTTTGCATTTTTGCAAAACGCTTTTGGAAACTTGCCGCTTTTACCAGCGATTTTGCAAGGCTATTCTGCCGCCAACCCTTATTCCATCGCTGTCTCGGGAGGACGCCATGAAAGAGATCGGACACTGGATCAACGGCAAGCTGGTCGCCGGCACCTCGGGCCGCTTCGCCGAGGTCTACAACCCCGCCACGGGCGAGCTTCAGGCCCGCGTGGCGCTGGCCAGCGACGCGGAACTGGCCCATGCCATCGCCGAGGCCGAAAAGGCGCAGGTCGGTTGGGCCGCCACCAACCCGCAGCGCCGCGCGCGGGTGATGATGAAATTCGGCGACCTGATCAATCAGCACATGGACGAGCTGGCCGAACTGGTCTCGCGCGAGCATGGCAAGACCATCCCCGATGCCAAGGGCGACGTGCAGCGCGGGCTTGAGGTGATCGAGGTCTGCATGGGCGCCCCGGCGATGCTGAAGGGCGAATATACTGACAGCGCCGGCCCGGGCATCGACCTTTACGCGATGCGGCAGCCGCTGGGCGTCGTGGCCGGCATCACGCCCTTCAACTTCCCGGCCATGATCCCGCTGTGGAAGATGGGCCCGGCGCTGTCGGCCGGCAATGCCATGATCCTGAAACCGTCGGAGCGCGTGCCCTCGACCTCGCTCAAGCTGGCGGAACTGGCCAAGGAGGCCGGCATTCCGGACGGCGTGCTGCAAGTGGTGAACGGCGACAAATCGGTGGTGGACGGGCTGATCGACAGCCCCACCGTGCAGGCCATCGGCTTTGTCGGCTCGACCCCGATCGCGCAATATATCTATGGCCGCGCTGCGACCAACGGCAAGCGCGCCCAGTGCTTTGGCGGCGCCAAGAACCACATGCTCATCATGCCCGATGCCGATCTGGACAAGGCGGCGGATGCGCTGGTGGGCGCGGGCTTCGGCGCGGCGGGCGAACGCTGCATGGCGATTTCGGTCGCGGTGCCGGTGGGCGAGGAAACCGCCGACCGCCTGATCGAAAAGCTGGTGCCGCGCATCGAAAAGCTGAAGGTCGGCCCCTATACCGCCGGCAATGACGTGGATTTCGGGCCGGTCATCACCAAACAGGCGCAAGAGCGCATCCTGGGCCTGATCGATTCGGGCGTGGCGCAGGGTGCCAAGATCGTGGTCGATGGCCGGGGCCTGAAGATCCAGGGCTATGAGAACGGCTTTTACGTCGGCCCGACCCTGTTCGACAACGTGACCCGCGACATGGATATCTACCAGCAGGAGATCTTTGGCCCGGTCCTGTCCACCGTGCGCGCCAAGACCTATGAAGATGCGCTGCAACTGGTGATCGACAACGATTACGGCAATGGCACCGCGATCTTCACCGCCGATGGCGACACCGCGCGCGATTTCGCGAGCCGGGTGAATGTCGGCATGGTCGGCATCAACTTCCCCATCCCGGTGCCGCTGTCCTACTACACCTTCGGCGGCTGGAAGAAGTCGGCCTTTGGCGATCTGAACCAGTATGGCCCGGATGCCTTCCGCTTCTACACCAAGACCAAGACGGTGACGGCGCGCTGGTTCTCGGGGATCAAGGAAGGCGCGGCGCTGAACTTCAAGGCGCTCGACTGATTGCGACGACAAGCGAGGGGGGCTGTCTGCCCCCCTCTGCGCCTGACGGCGCATTCACCCCCCGAGGATATTTGGAAACAGATGAAGGGGGGAACGGGCGGCGCGACCCGGCAAGATACGGTCTTGCAAAACTCTCGCAACAATCCAGAAAGAAACAGGTGTTCAATTCCAGAGAGGGAGGCTCGGGATGGATTTCGCTTTGTCCGAGGAACAGCAGGCCATTTTCGACATGGCGCATGCCTTTGGTCAGGATCACATCGCCCCCCATGCCAGGGAGTGGGAGCGCGAAGGGACGATTCCCCGCGCGCTTTGGGCCAGGGTGGCGGAACTGGGTCTGGGCGGGATCTATGTCGCCGAGGAGCATGGCGGTTCGGGGCTGAGCCGGCTGGATGCGACGCTGGTCTTCGAGGCGCTGGCCATGTCCTGCCCGGCCGTGGGTTCGTTCCTGTCGATCCACAACATGTGCGGCGGGATGATCGACAAGTTCGGATCGGAGGAGATGAAGGCGCGGCTGTTGCCCGATCTCTGTGCGATGACCAGGGTCTATTCCTATTGCCTGACCGAGCCGGGATCCGGGTCGGACGCGGCGGCGCTGAAGACGCGCGCGGTGCAGGGCAATGACGGCTGGCGGCTGACCGGGACCAAGGCCTTCATCTCGGGCGGCGGCTATTCGGATGCCTATATCGTCATGGCGCGCAGCGGCGCCGAGGGGCCGAAGGGGATTTCGGCCTTCGTGCTGGAGGACGGGGCCGAGGGTCTGTCCTTTGGCGGGCTGGAGGACAAGATGGGCTGGCGCGCGCAGCCCACGCGGCAGGTGCAGATGGATGGCTGCCTGACAGCCGCCGAAAACCTGATTGGCGCCGAGGGCAAGGGCTTTGCCTATGCCATGGCGGGGCTGGATGGCGGGCGGCTGAACATCGCGGCCAGCGCGCTTGGCGGGGCGCAGGCGGCACTGGACGCGACGCTGGGCTATATGGCCGAACGCCGCGCCTTTGGCAAAAGCCTCGATCAGTTCCAGGCACTGCAATTCCGTCTGGCCGAGATGGAAGTCAAGCTGCAATCGGCGCGCATCTTCCTGCGCCAGGCGGCCTGGAAGCTGGACAATGGCGCGACGGACGCCACGAAATTCTGCGCCATGGCCAAGCTATATGTCACCGATGCCGCCTTTGAGGTGGCCAACCAATGTCTGCAACTGCATGGCGGCTACGGCTATCTGGCCGATTACGGCATCGAGAAGATCGTGCGCGATCTGCGGGTGCATCAGATCCTGGAAGGCACCAACGAGATCATGCGCCTGATCATCGCGCGCGGCATGGTCGCGGCATGAGCGACCTTGCGATCCGCATCGAGGGGCGCGCCGGGCGGGTGACCTTTACCCGGCCGCAGGCGCTGAATGCGCTGAGCTACGAGATGTGCAGGGCGCTTGATGCAGCACTGGTGGCCTGGGCCGCAGATCCGGGGGTGGCCCTGGTGGTGATCGACGCCGAAGGCGACCGCGCCTTTTGCGCCGGCGGCGATATTGCAGAGCTTTATGCCGAGGGCACGCGCGGCAACTATGCCTATGGGCAGGCATTCTGGCGCGATGAATACCGGATGAATGCCCGGATCGGTGCCTATCCCAAGCCGGTGGTGACGCTGGTGCAGGGCTTTTGCATGGGGGGTGGTGTGGGCGTGGCCTGCCATGCCAGCCATCGCATCGTCGGCGAAAGCGCGCAGATCGCCATGCCGGAATGCGCCATCGGGCTGGTGCCGGATGTCGGCGGCTCGGCCTTGTTGCGGCATGGGCCGGGGCGGCTGGGCTGCTATCTGGGGGCAACCGGCATGCGGATGGGGCCGGCCGATGCCATTCACGCGGGCTTTGCCGATCACTTCGTCCCCGAGGCCGATTGGCCGGCATTGATCGCGGCACTGGTGGCGACCGGCGATGTGGCGGCGCTGCGGCCCGTGGTGCAGACGCCCACGCCCGGCACCCTGCCCGGCCTGCAAGCGGCGATTGACCGCCATTTCGCCAGCCCGGCGCTGGCCGAGGTCGAGACCAGCCTGGCGGCCGAGGACAGCGACTTTGCGCGCGATACGCTCAAGGCGCTGCGCCGGGGCGCGCCGCTGGCTGTCGCGGCGACGCTGGAAATGCAGGCCCGCCTGCCCGCCGATGTTGCCCTGCGCAGGGCGTTGGAAATGGAATATCGCGTGACCCATCGCGCGCAGGAAATGACCGACTTTCTGGAAGGCATCCGCGCCATGGTGATCGACAAGGATCGCAAGCCGCGCTGGCGCCATGGCTCGGGTGCCGAGGTGACGGCGGCCGAGGTCGATGCCCTGCTGGCGCCGCTGGGCGCCGAAACCCTGACCTTTACGGAGTGACAGCATGAAGATCGGATTCATCGGACTTGGCAATATGGGCGGCCCGATGGCGGCCAATCTGGCGCGGGCCGGCCATGCGGTCACGGGGTTTGACCTGACCGCCCCGATGCCCGAAGGGGTGAGCCGTGCCGCCACGGCGGCCGAGGCCGCGCAGGACGCCGAGGTGGTGATCACCATGCTGCCCAATGGCGCGATCCTGCGCGCGGTGGCGGCCGAGGTGATCCCGGCCATGACGGCGGGCGCGGTGCTGTGCGACTGTTCGACCGTCGATGTGGACAGCGCCCGCGCCGTGGCCGAGATGGCGGTGGCGGCGGGTCTGGGCGCGCTTGACGCGCCGGTCTCGGGCGGGGTGGGCGGCGCCACCAACGGCACGCTTACCTTCATGGCCGGCGGCACCGAGGCGGCCTTTGCCCGCGTCGCCCCCTTGTTCGAGATCATGGGACAAAAGGCCGTGCATTGCGGGGATTCGGGCGTCGGTCAGGCCGCCAAGATCTGCAACAACATGATCCTCGGCGTCACCATGATCGCCACCTGCGAAGCCTTTGCCCTGGCCGACAAGCTGGGCCTTGACCGGCAAAAGATGTTCGACGTGGTCTCCACCTCCTCGGGCTATAGCTGGACGATGAACGCCTATTGCCCGGCGCCGGGCGTGGGGCCGACATCGCCGGCGGATAATGGCTACAAGCCCGGTTTCGCGGCGGAACTGATGCTGAAGGATCTCGATCTCAGCCAGCAGGCGGCGGTTTCGGCCGACGCCGATACGCCGATGGGCCAGTTGGCGGCTGAGCTTTACCGCCGTTTCGTCACCGAGGAATCGGGGCGCGGCATGGATTTTTCGGCGATGCTGCCGCGCTTCGCGGCGCGCGGGCGCGGTTGACCCTGCCGTCGGGCGGGGTAGTCTCGGCCCATGTGGACCCGCAACTGCCCCCTGCCCGACCTGAGCGCCGCCGACCGTGCCGCGCTTGATGCGCTGCCGGAAATGGCGCTGCCCGCCGGGCGGCACCTGTTCCGCCAGGGCGATCGCGCCGGCGGGTTTCTGGTGGTGCTGGAGGGGCGGGTCGATGTCTTTCTGACCGGCCCCACCGGGCGCGGCATCCTGCTTTATGCGGTGGAGCCGGGGCAAAGCTGCGTGCAGACCACGCTGGGCCTGATGGGGGACGAGCCCTATTCCGGCGAGGCGGTCACCGCCTGCCCCTGCCGCGCGGTGCTGATCCCACGCGGGCAGTTCCTGCGGCTGATGGAGGACAGCGCCGATTTTCGCGGCTTTGTCTTCCGCACCTTTGGCGCCCGCATGGCCGAAATGACCCGCCTGCTGGAACGTGTCGCCTTTCAAAGCGTCGAATGCCGTCTGGCCGAGGCGCTGCTCGCGCTGGCCGAGGGCGGCACTGTCCATGCCACGCAAGAGGTGCTGGCCACGCGCATCGGATCGGCGCGCGAGGTGGTCTCGCGCCGGCTGGAGGCGCTGGCCCGGCGCGGGCTGATCGCCACCGAACGCGGTCTGGTGCGGCTGCTGGATCAGGGCGGGCTGCGCGAACTGGCGGCGGATGTGACCTGATCACAGACAGGCACCCGGCCTTGTGCCAATATTCCCCCAAGGCCAAGGGTGCCTTGACGAAAAAGGGGAAAGCCATGTTCGCAACCAATGTCGGCGGGATCGACCGCATCCTGCGTATCGTGATCGGTGCCGCACTTCTGGTCTGGTTCTTTGTCGATCAGGGGACCGGATTCTGGCATTACGCCAAGCTGATCGGCATCGTGCCGCTTTTGACGGGGCTGATGTCCACCTGCCCGCTCTATTCGATCCTGGGCATGAGCACCTGCCCGCGCAAGGCTTGAGCGCGGCTCGGCGGCCTTTCGCCGCCCGGCGATATCGCTCTGGAACCCCGCTGCGGGCTGGCGCATTGATCCGCGACGCCCGCAGATGGAGGTTCCCATGTCGGCATATCGTTTCGCCACTCTGGCCCTGATGACCATAGCCCTGGCCAGCCCCGCGCTGGCCCAGGGCAAGGGGCATGGCCATGGCAAGGAAGGCAAGCATGGCGGCCATGCCGTCATCGCGCAATCCGCCGGCCATTGCCCGCCCGGTCTGGCAAAAAAATCGCCCGCCTGCATCCCGCCGGGTCAGGCGAAGAAACATCAAGGCGGCGTGACCGTCTATCGCCCGGGCGAGGTCATCGACCGCGATTATATCGTGATCCGCGATCCCGGTCGCTACGGGCTGCCCGACGGCACCTATTACCGTGTCGGCGATTACCTCTATCGCGTGGATCGCGACACAAGGGCGGTGCTGGATCTGATCGGCGCGGTGAACACGCTGCTGAACTGACCCCGGGACTGACCCCGGTCTGGGCGGCGGATCACTCCGCCGCCACCCGCCGCGCCGCCAGCATGGGGGCAAGATAGCGCCCGGTATGGCTGGCCTCGACCTTGGCCACGTCCTCGGGCGTGCCGGTCGCCACAATCCGCCCGCCGCCATCGCCGCCCTCGGGGCCGATGTCAATGATCCAGTCGGCGGTCTTGATCACATCCAGATTGTGTTCGATCACCACCACCGTATTGCCCTGATCGACCAGTTCGTGCAGCACCTCCAGCAGCTTGCGCACATCCTCGAAATGCAGCCCCGTCGTGGGCTCATCCAGGATATAGAGCGTGCGCCCCGTGGCCCGGCGCGACAGTTCCTTGGACAGCTTGACCCGCTGCGCCTCGCCGCCTGACAGGGTGGTCGCCTGCTGGCCGACCTTGATATAGCCCAGGCCCACCTGGCACAGCGCCTCCATCTTGTCGCGGATCGCCGGGACCGCGCTGAAAAACTCGCGCGCATCTTCGCATGTCATGTCAAGCACATCGGCGATGGACTTGCCCTTGAACCTGATCTCCAGCGTCTCGCGATTGTAGCGATGCCCCTTGCAGGTCTCGCAGGTGACATAGACATCCGGCAGGAAGTGCATCTCGATCTTGATGACACCATCGCCCTGGCAGGCCTCGCAGCGGCCGCCCTTGACGTTGAAGCTGAACCGCCCGGGCTGATAGCCGCGCGCCTTGGCCTCGGGCAGACCGGCGAACCAGTCACGGATCGGCGTGAAGGCGCCGGTATAGGTGGCGGGGTTCGACCGCGGCGTGCGCCCGATCGGCCGCTGGTCGATGTCGATCACCTTGTCGAGATGTTCAAACCCCTTGATCGTCTCGCAGGGGGCGGGCGTCTCATGCGCACCATTGAGCCGCATCGCGGCGGTCTTGAACAGCGTCTCGATGGTCAGCGTCGATTTGCCCCCGCCCGAAACGCCGGTCACGCAGACGAACTTGCCCAGCGGAAACTCTGCCGTCACGGTCTTGAGGTTGTTGCCGGTCGCCTTGACCACCGTCACCTTCTTGCCATTGCCCTCGCGCCGCAGCTTCGGCACCGCTATCTCGCGCGTGCCCGACAGGTATTGGCCGGTCAGGCTGGCCGGATCGGCGGCGATTTCCGCCGGCGTGCCGCGCGCGACGATCTGGCCGCCATGCACCCCGGCACCCGGGCCGATGTCAAAGACATAATCCGCCTCGCGGATCGCGTCCTCGTCATGTTCGACCACCAGCACCGTATTGCCCTGATCGCGCAAACCCTTGAGCGTGCCGAGCAGCCGGTCATTGTCGCGCTGATGCAGCCCGATCGACGGCTCGTCCAGCACATAGAGCACGCCGGTCAGCCCCGAACCGATCTGGCTTGCCAGCCGGATGCGCTGGCTCTCGCCGCCCGAAAGCGTGCCGGCGCTGCGCGACAGCGTCAGGTAATCCAGCCCCACATTCACCAGGAAACCAAGCCGTTCGCGGATTTCCTTGAGGATGGCGCGGGCGATCTCGTTCTTCTGGTTGGTCAGATGGTCGGGCACCGTCGCGATCCAGGCATGGGCCTCGCGGATCGACATTTCCACCACCTGCCCGACATGCAGCCCGGCAATCTTGACCGCCAGCGCCTCGGGCTTCAGCCGGTAACCCTCGCAGACATGGCAGGGCCGGTTGTTCTGATAGCGCTCCATCTCCTCGCGCGACCAGGCGCTGTCGGTCTCGCGGTAGCGGCGCTCCATATTGGGGATGACGCCCTCGAAGACCCGGCTGACCTGATAGATGCGCCCGCCTTCGTCATAGCGAAAGGCGATCTCCTCGCCGCCAGAGCCGCGCAGGAACACGTCCTGCGCCTTTTCCGGCAGATCCTTCCATTTCTTTTTCTTGTCAAAGCCGTAATGCGCGGCAATCGCGTCGATGGTTTGCAGGAAATACGGGCTTTTCGATTTCGACCAGGGCGCGATGGCCCCTTGCGCCAGCGTCAGGTTCTGATCCGGCACCACCAGGCGTTCGTCAAAGAACAGCTCCACCCCCAGCCCGTCACAGGCCGGACAGGCCCCCAGCGGCGCGTTGAAGGAAAACAGCCGCGGCTCGATCTCGGGGATGGTGAAGCCCGATACCGGGCAGGCGAAATTCTCCGAAAACGTGATGCGCTTCGGCTCGCCCTCGGCGGGGGCGGTTTCCAGCACCACGATGCCGCTGGCCAGATCAAGCGCGGTGCGGAAACTGTCGGCCAGCCGCGTGGCGATATCGCCGCGCACCACGATCCGGTCCACCACCACGTCGATGTCATGACGAAACTTCTTGTCCAGCACCGGCGGGTCTTCCAGTTCGTAGAACTGGCCATCCACCTTGACCCGCTGGAACCCCTGCTTGCGCAGTTCCAGAAACTCCTTGCGATATTCGCCCTTGCGGTCGCGCACGATGGGCGCCAGCAGATAGGCCCGCGTGCCCTCCTCCATCGCCAGCACCGCATCGACCATGTCCTGCACCTGCATCGCCTCGATCGGCAGGCCGGTTGCGGGGCTGTAGGGCGTGCCGACCCGCGCGAACAACAGGCGCAGGTAATCGTAAATCTCGGTCACGGTGCCCACGGTCGAACGCGGGTTCTTCGAGGTGGTCTTCTGCTCGATCGAGATCGCGGGGCTGAGCCCGCTGATGTGATCGACATCCGGCTTGCCGGCCATGTCGAGGAACTGCCGCGCATAGGCCGACAGGCTTTCGACATAGCGGCGCTGCCCCTCGGCATAGATCGTGTCAAAGGCGAGGCTCGACTTCCCCGACCCCGACAGGCCGGTGATCACCACGAACTGATCGCGCGGAATATCCAGATCGACGCCCTTGAGATTATGCTCCCGCGCGCCGCGCACCTCGATGAACTTCTGCTCCGCCATGGCACCCTCATCTTTCGACGGACCAGATTTAGGGCATCTTGCCCGAGTCTCCAATTGCAAAACATGAACATTCGGTGAACTTTCTGGCGATTTGGCAGCAAGGCGCCGAAATTTTCGCCCACCTGCCCGACGGCCCCGCATCCCCCCTTGTCAAAAGCTTACATTCACCAATATGAATATATATCCAGCCAAGAGGTTCCCATGTTCAACTTCCTCAAACCCGCCGGCCCGCGCCCGCAATCCATCAGCCCGGCCGAGGCGGTCAGCCGTGCCGGCAAGGGTGAAATCCTGCTCATCGACGTGCGCGACATCTCGGAGCTGAAATCCAGCGGCAAGGCCAAGGGCGCGCTGCATGTGCCGATGATGGTCTTTCAGCAGAAGATGACACCCGGCAATGGCGAACTGCCCCAGGGTGTCACGACCGACACGCCGCTCTGCCTCTATTGCGCCGCTGGTGGCCGCGCCGGCATGGCGGCCGAGGCGGCGCTGAAGATGGGCTACACCACGGTCTACAATCTCGGCAATCTGGCGCAATGGCAGGCCGGCGGCGGCGCGGTCGAAAAGGTCTGATCAGCCCGGCCGCCGGCGGCGCGCCTGCCACAGATGCAGCACGATGCCAAGCGCGGCAAAGACCGTGACGAAAACCGGCACCACCCCCGCCCCATGGGCCGCAATCAGCGCGCCCAGCAGGGGCGTGCCCAGGGTGGTGCCCAGATTGCCCAGCTGCGCAATCGCCCCCGCCGCCTGCGCCCGGTCCGCCCCTGACGCATTCAGCGCCGGGATCGCCGCGAAACTCGCGCCCTGCACCAGGCCAAGCGCCCCGCCAATCGCCAGGCTCGCCGCCAGTTGCGGCCCGAAATGCCCCCAGCCAAGCGCCAGCCCGGCCGAGGCGAGGATGGCCAGCCCAAAGCCCAGCATCACCACCCGCACCGCCCCCAGCCGCCCCAGCAGCCACACCCCCAGCGTCAGCGACACCAGGATCGACACCAGCGGCAAGAGGCTGGCCAGCAGGGGCTGCATCCGCGCGCCCGACAGCGGCGGCAGCAGCGTCAGCAAGGCCACATAGGTCATCGTGTAACAGACAAAGCCCATGGCCGGCGCCGCGATCCGCGCCGAGGCATAGATCGCGCCATGCCCGCGCAAGACCGGCCAGAACGCAATCCGCCCGCGCCGTGCCGGCCCATCCGGCGGCAAGACCCGTGCCAGGATCACCGCGAACCCCGCCATCCAGCCCGCATGCGCCAGCAACAGCGCCCCCGGCCCCGCCAGCGCCACCAGCGGCCGCCCGACCAGCGCCAGCACCGTATAGGTCACCGCAAAAAACGTAGACCACAGCGTCATCGCCAGCCCCTGCCGCGCCGGTGGCGCGCTTTGGGCAATCAGCACCGGGGCGGCCACCACGATGACCAGATGCGCGAACCCCTCCGCCACCCGCAGCGCCAGCATCACCGGCAACGGCGGAAACAGCGCCTCGACCAGCGACAGCAGCGCGCCTGCGACCAGCGCCGCCACCAGCACCCGCCGCCAGCCCATTCCCGCCAGCAAGAGCCCCGCCGTGCTGCCGAAGATCAGCCCCGGAAACCCCACCACCGACACGAAAAGCCCAAGCGCCAGCGGCCCCGCGCCGGGATAAATCCCCGCCGCCAGATCGAAGATCACCGAGATCTTGCCGAATTGCGCCGCCGCACCCAGACCCGCGCCCCAAAGCGCCAGCACCACGACCAAGGATGACACCCGTTCCATGCCTCAACCCTAACGCCCGGCCCGGCAGAGTCCGCGCCATTTGCGACAGACCGCCCGTCTCTTTCTCCAAATGTCCTCGGGGTGACTGTGCGCAGCAAAAAGGGGGCGCGAAGGCCCCCTTTCCGTCGTCTCATCCTGTCACACGCTCAGATATGCAGCGCGCGGCCATAGGCATCCAGCACCGCCTCGTGCATCATCTCGCTCAGCGTCGGATGCGGGAAGACGGTGTTCATCAGGTCTTCCTCGGTGGTCTCCAGGCTGCGGCCCACCACATAGCCCTGGATCAGCTCCGTCACCTCGGCGCCCACCATATGCGCGCCCAGCAATTCGCCGGTCTTGGCGTCGAAGACGGTCTTGATCATGCCCTCCGGCTCGCCAAGCGCAATCGCCTTGCCATTGCCGATAAAGGGGAAGCGGCCCACTTTCACCGCATAGCCAGCTTCCTTGGCCTTGGCCTCGGTCAGGCCGACACTGGCGACCTGCGGGTGGCAATAGGTGCAGCCGGCAATCGAGTTCGGCTTGATCGCATGCGGATGCAGACCGGCGATCAGTTCCGCCACCATCACGCCTTCATGGCTGGCCTTATGCGCGAGCCAGGGCGCGCCGGCGATATCGCCGATGGCATAGAGCCCCTCGACCCCGGTGCGGCAATATTCATCCGTCACCACATGGGTGCGGTCGATCTTGACGCCAAGCGCCTCCAGCCCGAGGTTTTCGACATTGCCGACAATGCCGACCGCCGAAATCACCGTGTCGAACTCGGCCGTGGTGGTGCCCTTGGCATCTTCCAGATGCGCGGTCACGCCGGTCCCGGGCTTGCGGTCCAGCTTTTTCACCGTGGTCTTTTCGAGGATCTTCATCCCCTGTTTCACGAAGGCCTTCTTCGCAAAGGCGCTGATCTCGGCATCTTCCACCGGCAGGACGCGGTCCATCACCTCGCAGACGGTGACATCGGCGCCCAGCGTGTTGAAGAAGCTGGCGAATTCGATGCCGATCGCGCCCGAACCGATGACCAGCAGCTTTTTCGGCATCCGCTTGGGTTGCAGCGCGTGCTTGTAGGTCCAGACCAGATCGCCATCGGCTTCCAGCCCCGGCAATTCGCGGGCGCGCGCGCCGGTCGCCAGGATGATCGCCGGCGCGGTCAGTTCCTCCACGCCCTTGTCGGTGGTGACCGTGACCTTGCCCTTGGCGGGCAGCGTCGCCGCGCCCATGAAGACGGTGACCTTGTTCTTCTTCATCAGATGGCCGATGCCACCCGAAAGCTGTTTCGCCACGCCGCGCGACCGGGCGACCACGGCATCGAGGTCATAGCCGATGCCATCGGCCTTCAGGCCGAAATCCTTGGCGCGGTGCATCAGGTGGAACACCTCGGCCGAGCGCAGCAACGCCTTGGTGGGGATACAGCCCCAGTTGAGACAGATGCCGCCCAGATGTTCCCGTTCGACGATGGCGACGGATTTCCCCAGTTGCGCGGCCCGGATCGCCGCGACATAGCCCCCGGGGCCCGCACCGATCACGATCACATCAAATGTCTTGGCAGCCATATTTCCCCTCCTCTGGAAAAGTAGTTTGCCATTAAACTATCAAATATGCGCGAGCAATGCGGCTCAGCGCATACCCCCATGCGCCTATTGCATGGCTTCGCTCCGCAACTGGTTCACCATTGAACCATATCCACCCCCTGCCAGAAACGCTGCCTCCTCTGCCGTGGACTCGCGGCCAAGGGCGGCGTTGCGAAAGGGAAAGCGGCCAAAGCGGGCGATGATCGCCTGATGCGCCCGGGCATGCAGCGCACTGTCGGGGCTGCCCGGCATGCGTTCGCTCATCAGCGTGACCGCCAGCGCCTGATCCTCGGGGTCTTCGCTATGCTCAAAGGGCAGGTAAAAGAATTGCCGCTCCGGCTCCGGCGCCTCCAGATCCCAGCCGGCCGCCACGGCCTTGCGCGCGGTGGCGCGCGCCAGCGGGTCGGTGGCAAAGGCCTGCGCGGTGCCGCGCCACATGTTGCGGGGGAACTGGTCGCACAGCACGATCAGCGCCAGGGAACCCGCCGGCCCCTCGGCCCAGTGATCCAGCCCGCCTTCGGCCGCCGCTTGCCAGAGATCGGCCCAGATCAGCCGGATCTCGGCATCCAGTTCCTCGCCCCCGGCATACCAGCCCTCGGGGCCGATGGCCCCCAGCCAGTAATCCAGCACCTCGACCGGATCGGACATCTGCGCCTCCCTGCCCTGTTATCGCAAACGTGGCAGGGTTTGCGCCGCATCGCAAGCCGCGATCAGCTTTCGCCCTCGGGCAGTTGCGGCGCGCCGGTATCGGCCTCTTCCATCACCGCGCCCACGGCCAGGGCCGAGGCGGTCGGCGCCACGGTCGCGAAATTGCCGGTGACCCCCGGCGCCGCACGCCGTGTCATGCGCCAGCCGGCATAGGCGGCAAGCCCGATGAAATTCAGCGCGATGAAGGCGAAAAACCCGTGCGGGCCGATCATCTCCATCACCCAGCCGGTCGCCAGCGGGCCAAAGATCGCCCCCAACCCGTTGAGGAACAAGAGCCCCGACGAGGCCGCCGCCATATCCTCCTTGGTCAGGAAGTCGTTGGTATAAGCGATCAGCAGCGAATAAAGCGGGTTGGTGATGCCGCCCAGCACCATCGCCACCCCCAGAAGCGCCCAGAACGGCAGTTCCCCCGCGCTGGCCACCACCATGACGATGCCGGCAAAGGCCGACAGCCACAGGATCAGCCCGCGCCGGTCGCGCCGGTCGGACAGCCAGCCGATCGGATATTGCAAGAGCAGCCCGCCCACATACATCGCGCCGACCCAGATCGAGATTTCCTTGACCGAAAGCCCCGATTTCGATCCCCAGACCGCCGACATGCCGAACATGGCCGAAAAGATGCCGCCGGTCATCAGCATCCCCACGCAGCCCAGGGGCGACAGCTTCCACAGCGCGGGAAAGCTCAGCCGCCGGCTGGTCTCGAAGGTGGGCGCCGGGGTATTGGCCAGCAGGATCGGCATGAAGGCCAGGCTCACCAGCACCGAGGGGATCACGAACAGGGTAAAGCTGGCCGGACTCGCCACGTTCAGCAGCACCTGCGACGAGATGATGCCGATCATCTGCACGATCATATAGGCCGAAAGCGCCTGGCCCCGGGTCTCGTTGGTGGCGGTGTTGTTCAGCCAGCTTTCGGCGGTGATGTAGACGCCGCAGAAGCTGAACCCGATCAGCACGCGCAGCGCCGACCAGACGATCCAGTCGGGCGCGACCGGATAGACCACCAGTACCGCCGAGATCATCGAGCCAAGCGCCGAGAACACCCGCACATGCCCCACCCCCCGGATCAGCCCCGGCACCACCAGCGACCCCACCAGAAAGCCCGCGAAATACGAGGACATGACGACCGAAAGCTCAAAGGTCTTGAACCCCTCGATCGTGCCGCGAATCCCCAGCAGGCTGCCCTGCATGCCGTTGCCGACCATCAGCAGCATCACCCCCAGAAGCAGGGGCCAGGAGGTGGATATGACCTTGAGCATTCGCGAACTCCGTCGTCTTGCGGACAGTCTAGCAGCAGATCGCGGCGGCGGGGGCGCAAATGCGACCGGATGCCGCCGCAGGATCAGGGGATCAGCAGCGATGCGTCGCCATACGAGAAAAAGCGATAGCCCTGCGCGATGGCGTGATCATAGACCCGCAGCATCCGCTCGCGCCCCATCAGCGCCGAAACCAACATCAGAAGCGTGGATTTCGGCAGGTGGAAATTGGTCATCAGCGCATCGGTGACCTGAAAGCGGAAACCGGGATAGATGAAGATATCGGTGGTGCCGCGCCAGGGCTCCAGCCGGCCGTCGCGCGCAGCACTTTCGATCAGCCGCAGCGCCGTGGTGCCGACGGGGATCACCCGCCCCCCCGCCGCGCGGGTGGCGTTGATCGCCGTCGCCGCCTCGTCCGTCACCTCGCCCCATTCGGCATGCATCCGGTGGGTGGTCACATCCTCGACCTTGACCGGCAGAAAGGTGCCGGCGCCCACATGCAGCGTGACTTCGGTGAAGGTCACGCCCCGGTCGCGCAGCGCGGCCAGCAGGGCTGCGTCGAAATGCAGGCTGGCAGTCGGCGCCGCCACCGCGCCGGAATGGCGGGCAAAGACGGTCTGGTAATCGTCGCGGTCCTGCGCGTCGGGCGCGCGTTTGGCCGCGATATAGGGCGGAAGCGGCATCTGCCCGGCCTCGGCCAGGGCCTGATCGAAATCCGGCCCCGTCAGGTTGAAGCGCAGCGCCAGATCGGTTTCGCCCTTGCGGGTCACCTCTGCCGAAAGCTGATCCGAGAACACCACCACCTCGCCCGGCTCCAGCTTGCGCAGCGGCTTGGCCAGCGCGCGCCAGCTTCCGTCGGCGGCGGGTTCCAGCAGCGTGATCTCCACCCTGGCCGAAACCCGGCCCTGCGCGCTGTCGCGAAAGCGCTGCCCGGTCAGGCGGGCGGGAATGACCCGCGTATTGTTCAGCACCAGCCGGTCGCCGGGGCGCAATTCCGTCAACAGGTCGGTGACGACCCGGTCGCGGATCGCCGCCCCTTCGGCCACCAGCAGCCGCGCCGAACTGCGCGGTTTGGCGGGCCGGGTCGCGATCAGCGTCTCGGGCAGGTGAAAATCGAAATCCGAAAGCTGCATCGCTACTCCTGCAAGCGCGGCACCGGGCGGCGAAAGATCTCGCGGAACATCCCCGGCGTCAGGATCGACAGCGGGTTGACCGAGATCGCCGGCCGGTCCGAGGTGCCGCCGATCCGGTAGTTGAAGCCAAACAGCCCCTCGCCCCGGCGGGTCAGCGCCGCGCCGATGCCATTCAGCAGATAGACGGGGGAAATCACGCCCTGCAAATCAATCCGTTTCGTTCGCGCGTCATAGGTGCCCGCCATGGAGACGCCCATCGACAGGCCCACGGCGGCGCCCCTTTGCACCTCGACCCCGGCGGGCGTCAAGCGGAACTGCGCGTCGCCTTCGGAAAACACCAGCCCGTCGGCGCCCAGTTGCTCCAGCAAACCGACAACCGAAATGGCCGAAAGCAGCTCGGCCAGCACCGGGGCATTGCGCACGCGAAAGGCACTGGCCCGCGCGGTGCCGGCATATTGGCCCTTGGGCCCCAGCGGCAGCAATTGCAGATCCAGCCTGCCGCCCTGCGCCTTGGTAAAGATGCCGGCCGCCGCCAGCACGCCCCCCGCATCGTCCGAGGTGACGCGGATCGCCGTGCCGCCCTTGCCGGGCACCAGCGTGCCCTTGACCGGCGCGGTGCCGTTCAGCCGGGCACCGAAACTGCCGTTGAAGCCGCCGCGCGGGCTGAAATCGCCCGCCAGCCCCCAAAGGCCGATGCTGTCGGTGACCTGCACCCGGTCCAGCCGCGCGCGGATCGGCGTGTCGCCGCCGCCGCGCCCGCCACTGCCGCCCATGCCATCGGGCATCCGCCGCAGATCAAGCCGCCCGCCCTGCACATCCACCCCGACCGACCGGCCCTTGCCCCGCCCGAGCAGCGCGACCGGCCCCTCGAACCAGTCGCCGATGCGCGCGCGCGACAGGCTCACGCGGTCCAGCCCGCCATCGCCGCGCAGCGCCACCTTGCCCTCGGCCAGCAGGCCCGGCGCCTCCAGCCGCAGCTTTTCCACCGAAACGGGCTTGCCCAGCGTCGCCGCCAGATCCAGCCGCCCGCCCCGGCCCGCGCCCTTGGCAAAGGCGATTTCGGGCAGGCGCAGCTCGACCCCCTTGAGATCGCTCGTCAGCCGCAGCCGGGGCGCGCCCCCCTTGGGCAGGTCGATCTCGATCTGCCCGCTGCCCTTGCCCGCCAGCGCGCCCTTGGGCAGGCCGATATCGAACTCCTCGATCAGCCGGGGCGAGATCTCCACCCGGCCGCTGACGCGCGAGCCAGAGGTTTCCTTGCCGAAGGGCAGTGTATAGGTGGCGTCAAACGGCACCGCGCCGATCATGCCCGGCCCCGAGATCTCCAGCCCCTGTGGCGTGGCCAGCAGGTCCAGCCGATCCGCCGCCAGCTTGCGCCCCGGCACCAGCACCGAGGACCGCACATCGCGCAACACGCCTTCGATGCGATAGCTCACATCGCGGGGCGTCACCTTCTGCACCAGCGGCAGGCGCAGCACCGCCGAAACCTCGGCCCGCCCCTCGCCAAGCGCCACCGGCCGCCCGGCCTTGGTCAGAAAGTTGAAGGGCTTTTCATCCAGCAGCGACAAGGCCGCCGTCAGGCTGGACCGGGTCTTGAGCCGGATCTCCGATTGGGCGGGCTTTTGCAGGATGTCCAGCACCGAAAACACCGACCCCGCCATGTCGATCTCGCCGCCCTCGGGCGGTGTCACCTGGCCGGCATCCAGCACCATCGTATAGCTGTTGCCCTCGATCGTGGCATAGCCGCTGCCACTCTGGATCGGGGGCAGGGTCTTGAGGAACCGCACATCGCCGTCGCGGAAATTGTAGCCCAGCGAAAAGCGCGGCTCCTGCCCCTGTTCCAGCCGCAGCGCGACCTTCACATCCTGAAGCAGCCCCTCATAGACATTCTCGACCAGCCAGGCCCGGGTCTTGGGCACCGCCGAAACCGGCCAAAGGGCCAGCAGCCGGTCATGCGGGATGGCATCGAGCGCGATATCCGCCGCCAGCCGCCAGCCCTGCGCATCGGCCGTGGCATGACCCGAGCCCACGATCCGCCGTCCGTCGGCCTGAAGCGCGAATTGCCCGAGATCGAGCCGGAACGGATCGAGCCGCAGCCGCAGGTCGATGGCGCCCTGCGGAAAGGTCACGGGTTCGGTGAACAACCCCTCCGGGTCCACCTTCAACTCCTGCAAGGCGATCTGCGCGACAAAGGCATCGGGCCGCCCCTGCGCCACGCCCGGCGCATCGACATGGCCCGTCGCCGCCAGCCTCAGGGTGCGGCTTTGCACATCCAGCCGGGTCAGATGGATCCGTTCCGCCGCGGGGTCGTAACGCAGGCCCAGTGTCGCGGCATCAAACCCCACCGGCCGCGCCTCGGGGCTGGGTTGCAGCGCGCCGGCGGCCAGGCTCAGCTCGCCCTCCATCACCACCACCCGGCCATCGGGGGCCAGCCCGGTGACCAGCCGCCCGGAAATCGGTGCATCCAGGGCCGACAGAAAGCCCAGAACCGGCGCCTGCGCGGCGATATCGCGCGCCTGCACGCCCTCGACCACGGCGCGCAGCCGGGCGCCCGAACTGTCCTTGCGGGTCGCCACCGACAACAGCGCCTGCGCGGCCTCGGTCCCGGGGCTGGACAGCGTCATGGTCAGTTGCGCGCGCACCTCGTCGGGCTGGTTCAGAAGCGTCAGCCGCCCGTCGCCCACCGTCCAGACCCGGCCCGCGCGCGCATCCTCCAGCCGCAGGCTCAGCGCCTCGGCGGTCACCTCGTCCAGTTCGGCCAGCGCGGGCTGCGCAAAGGCCGCGTCGATCCGGTCCAGCAGATCGGGAAAGGCGCCCAGATCGCGCATCGGCGCGCCCCCGCCCAGATCGAGGTCAAAGCGCCCCTCGGCATCGCGCCGCAGCCGCAGCGCGGCCCCCGACAGCACCACCGAGGACGGGCGCAGCGCGCCGCGCATCAGGCTGGCCGGGTCAAAGGCCACCCGCGCTTCGGGCAGGCGCAACAGCGCCGCACCGCCGCGCCGCGCCACGCTCAGATCCTCCAGCCTCAGGCGGGGCACCCAGTCGCGGTCTACCATCACCTCGATCGTGCCGATCGACACCGCAAGATCGCGGTTGGGCAGGCGCGCATTCATCCGCGCCTCGGCCTCGGCCACCATCCAGACCGGCAGGCGCAAGGGCTTGCCGGTCAGCGCCAGCATCCCGATCCCGCCCGCCAGCACGATCAGCATCAGCGAGGCCAGCAACCACAGCGAAAACCGCGCGCGGCGGCGCATCCGGCGGCGCGGGCGCGCGGCCCCGTCCCCGGTTGCGGGCGGCTGTGCCGCACTGACCTGCTGCTCCGTCTCTGGCATGATCCGACCCGACGCGCCCTTGCGGGCAAACTGATGACCGGGCTTGCCTTTAACCGCGCCGGAAGGCAACTAAAACCCCCGGCATTTTCCCGGAAACCGGCAAGGAGCCGCCCATGACCCCGCCCGCCCCCAGACAACTCGACCCCGGACAGCCCGCCCCTGACTTTACCCTGCCCCGCGATGGTGGCGGCACGGTCACGCTGTCAGACCTGCGCGGGCGCAAGGTGGTGCTGTTCTTCTACCCCAAGGACAATACCCCCGCCTGCACTCAGGAGGCCACAGGCTTCAGCGCCGCCCTGCCGGAATTCGAGGCCGCCGGCGCCGTCGTGCTGGGCCTGTCGAAGGACAGCGTGAAGAAACACGCGAATTTCGTGGCAAAGCACGGGCTGACCATGGCGCTTCTGTCCGACGAACACGGCCAGACCTGCGAGGATTACGGGGTCTGGGTCGAGAAAAGCATGTATGGCAAGACCTTTCTCGGGATCGAACGCAGCACCTTCCTGATCGACGCCGGGGGCCGCATCGCGCGGGTCTGGCGCAAGGTCAAGGTGGAGGGCCATGTCGCCGAGGTGCTGGCGGCGGTGCAATCCGCATGAAGACGCTGACGCAAATGGCGGTGGAGGTGCTGACCACCGCCGATGGGCGCGCCAAATGTGCGCTGTCGCAGGCCCATGCCGCCGCCTGGTTCGCCGCGCGCGCCGCCGGCACGCCGATCCCCGTGGGCACTGCCGCGCCGCCGGCGCACCCGGCCCGGCCGGCACAGCCCGAACTTCTCGATCCGCGCGACGTGCCGCGCCGGCGCCCCGGCAGCCCTCAGGGCCGCATCGCGCTGCTCCATGCGGTCGCGCATATCGAACTGAACGCGGTCGATCTGCATTGGGACATCATCGCCCGCTTCGGCCATGTGCCGATGCCGCCGGGTTTCTATGACGACTGGGTGAAATCGGCCGCCGAGGAATCGCGCCATTTCAACCTGATCTGCGACTGCCTGGAGGCCATGGGCAGCCATTACGGCGCCCTCGCCGCCCATGCCGGCATGTGGCGCGCGGCGTCCGATACCGCCGAAGACCTGTTCGGTCGCCTTGCCGTGGTGCCCATGGTGCTGGAGGCGCGCGGGCTGGACGTGACCCCTGGTATGATCGAGATCTTCCGCAAGGCCGGCGAGACGCAGGCCATCGCCGCGCTTGAGGTGATCTATGCCGAGGAGGTGGGCCATGTCGCCTATGGCTCCAAATGGTTCAACTGGCTTTGCGGCCGTGACGGGCTGGACCCGAAGGATGTGTTCCACGATCTTGTGCGCCGCTATTTCCATGGCGCGTTGAAGCCGCCCTTCAACGAGGAAAAGCGCGCCGAAGCGGGCCTGCCGCCCGATTTCTACTGGCCTCTGGCAGACGAGACCCCGCCGCGCGGCGCCCCAAAGACCTGATCGTCGGCAACAACTTGCCGAAATCCGTTTGCCTTTGGCAATTTTCGCCCGCAGCGCGCCCAAAAATGTTGCGGGCGGCCCCTAGGGGCCGGTAATCACTTGCCCTGAGAAGGCAGCCACAGAGCCGCCGCCCCGGCGCCACGGCACGGGAAGCAGAAACGGCGCGCCACCGCGCCCGAACCAGAGTTGGGGAAACCGCCTCGTGCTGACACGACTTGCCTATCGGATCAACGCCGCCCTCGAAGCCCGTTTGCCCGAACAGCGGTTGTTTCTCAAATCCGACGAAGGCACCCGTTTCATCCGGCTGCGTCCGCTGACCCAGGCGGTGCTGCTCAGCACTGGCGGGTTGCTCACGGCCTGGACCATCATCGCCACCTCGATCATCCTGATGGACAGCATCGCCGCCGGGTCGGATGCCGATCAGGCGGTGATGCAGCAACAACTGTTCGAACAACGCCTGACCGCCCTGTCAAATGACCGCGACCTGCGGGCCGAAGAGGCATCGCGCGCGCAGGAACGCTTCAACCTCGCCCTGACCGAGGTGAGCGACATGCAGGGCCGGCTGCTGGCCTCGGAGGATCGCCGCAAGGAGCTGGAGACCGGCATCGACGTGATCCAGAACACGCTGCGCCGCACCATCCTGGAACGCGACGAGGCCCGCGCCGCGCTCGACCGCACCACGACGGCACTGACCGCGCAGGGCGGCGCCACCGAACTCGGCCGCGCGCGCGATGCGCTGGCCACGGTGTCGATCATGGCCGGCACGCTGGGCCAGACCGCGCGCGAACGCGACGAGATGGTCAAGATGGCCGGTGCCGCCCGCGACGAGGCCGATGCGATCCAGCGGTCGAAGGAAGAACTTGAGCTGCGCAACGACGCGATCTTTGCCCGGCTGGAAGAGGCGATCACCGTCTCGATGGAGCCGCTTGACCGCATGTTCAGCGCCGCCGGCATGTCGCCGGACAATCTGCTCGATCAGGTGCGCCGCGGCTATTCCGGTCAGGGCGGTCCGTTGATGCCCATCGTCTCCACCAAGGGCAGCACGCTGACCCAGGACGAACGCCGCGCCAATGTGATCCTGCAAGGGCTGGACCGGATGAACCTTTACCGGCTCGCTTCGGTCAAGGCGCCCTTCGCCAACCCGATCCCCTCGGGCAATTACCGCTTCACCTCGGGCTTTGGCTATCGCAACGATCCCAAGGGTGCGGGCACCCGAATGCATGCCGGGCTCGACTTCGCCGGCAGCTACGGCACGCCGCTTTATGCCACCGCCGACGGCGTCGTGGTCAAGGCCGGCTGGGGCAATGGCTATGGCCGCATGGTGCAGATCCGCCATGACTTCGGCCTGGAGACGTTGTATGGTCACATGTCTCAAATCCGCGTTTCCGTCGGCCAAAGGGTATCGCGCGGCGACCGGATCGGTGATATGGGCAATTCAGGCCGGTCCACCGGCACCCACCTTCACTACGAGGTTCATGTCGGAGGCCGCCCGGTCAACCCGATGACCTTCATCAAGGCAGCAAGCGATGTTTTCTAAATCCAGAATCAACGAACCCGGTCCGAAACAGGTCGAGGCTGACAAGCCCAAGGCCCCGGAGCTGCCCGCCACCAAACCCGCGATGGATTTCGGGACGGCGGTGAAGGCCAAGCCCAATGCCTCGGTCCTGTCCTCGGATCTGACCGTGGTCGGCAATCTGAAAACCACCGGCGACATCCAGGTCGAAGGCACGGTCGAGGGCGATATCCGCGCCCATCTGCTGACCGTGGGCGAAACCGCCACCATCCGGGGCGAGATCGTGGCCGACGATATCGTGGTCAATGGCCGCGTCATCGGCCGCGTGCGCGGGTTGAAGGTGCGCCTCACCTCCACCGCGCGGGTCGAGGGGGACATCATCCACAAGACCATCGCCATCGAATCGGGCGCCCATTTCGAAGGCTCGGTGCAGCGTCAGGACGACCCGCTGAATGGCGTGAAGGCGATTGCCGGGCCGAAAGCCGACTAACGCCATTACGGCGTGAGAATACACAGGCGCCCCCGCGGGGCGCCTTTTGCGTTGCGCGCTCAGGCCAGCGCGCGGCGATACAGATGCCAGCTGGCATGGCCAAACAGCGGCAGCACGACGAACAGGCCCAGAAAGCCGGGCAACATGCCCAGAAACAGCCCGACCGCGATCAGTGCGCCCCAGGCCAGCATCACCACCGGATTGGCCTGCACCAGCCCCAGGCTGGTCAGCATGGCGGTCACGAAATCCACCTCGCGATCCAGCAGCAAGGGCAGGCTGACCACCGTCAGCCCGAACAGCAGCGTCGCGATCACCGCACCGATCGCCGTGCCGATCGCCAGCATCAGCATCCCGCTCGGCGTCGCGAAGACCTCCAGCGACGAGGTGATGTTGGTGAGCGAGACCGTGCCCAGGAACAGCGCAAAGATCATGTGGGCCAGAAAGTTCCAGAACAGGAAAAAGATCACGATCACCGCCGCCATCGAGGGGATCTGCCGGTCCTTCTGGCGAAAGATCACCCCGGCGATACCGCCCCAGTCCAGCGGCTCGCCCGCCTCCAGCCGGCGCGAGATTTCGTAGAAACCGCAGGCGATGAACGGCCCCAGAATGGGAAAGCCCGCACTGGCCGGCAGGGTCCACCACAGCTGGCCCTTGGTGGTCAGCGCCCAGAAGACCAGCCAGCCGCCCAGCACATAGACCAGCGAAAAGCCGAAACCGTAAAGCGGCGCGCGCAGAAAATCACGCCAGCCCGCCGCCAGCGCGGCCCGCAGGTCGCCGAAACTGACCGTGTTGATTTCGGGCACATGCCCCCCGGCGGTCTCTGTCTGCGACATCATGTCCTCCCCTGTTGCGGGCAGGTTAGCCATGGCGGTCGCACGGCGCAAAGAGGTTTCTGCATTGCATGTCATGCGGCGCAGGTCGGGCACCGGCCCGCTGCGGGATGCGCGGAAAGTACCCGCGCCGGTCCGTTGAACGGATCAGTCTTCGGCGGTCGCCTCGGCGCGGCTCTTGCCGGCCACATCCATCGCCAGCGTCGCCTGCATGAAGCGATCCAGATCGCCATCCAGCACGCCCTGCGTATCCGAGGTTTCGACCCCGGTGCGCAGATCCTTCACCATCTGATAGGGTTGCAGCACATAGGAACGGATCTGGTTGCCCCAGCCGGCATCGCCCTTGGCCTCATGCGCGGCGTTGATCGCGGCGTTGCGCTTGTCCAGCTCCATCTGATAAAGCCGCGATTTCAGCGCCTTCATGGCAATGTCGCGGTTCTGGTGCTGCGATTTTTCCGAACTGGTCACCACGATATTGGTGGCCAGGTGGGTGATCCGCACGGCCGAGTCGGTGGTGTTGACGTGCTGCCCGCCCGCGCCCGAGGACCGATAGGTGTCGATGCGGATCTCGTGCGGCAGAACCTCGATCTCGATATTGTCATCGACCACCGGATAGACCCAGACCGACGAAAACGACGTATGCCGCCGCGCCGCGCTGTCATAGGGCGAAATCCGCACCAGCCGATGCACGCCCGATTCCGATTTCAGCCAGCCATAGGCGTTCGGCCCGCTGATCTTGTAGGCGACCGACTTGATCCCGGCCTCCTCCCCCTCGGAGATCGACTGCAATTCGACCTTGTAGCCCTTCTTTTCGGCCCAGCGAGTATACATCCGCGCCAGCATGCTGGCCCAGTCGCAGCTTTCGGTGCCGCCGGCACCCGCGTTGATTTCCAGGAAGGTGTCATTGCCGTCGGCCTCGCCATCCAGCAGCGCCTCCAGCTCTTTCTCCCGCGCGGTGGCGACCAGCGCCTTGATCCCGGCCTCGGCCTCGGCGACGATCTCGGCATCGCCCTCCATCTCGCCGAGCTCGATCAGCTCCAGATTGTCGCGCAAGCCGCTCTCGATCAGACGGAAGGTGCCAAGCGCATCCATCAGCATCTGCCGCTCCCGCATCAGCTTTTGCGCCTTGGCGGGGTCGTTCCACAGGTTCGGATCCTCGATCATGGCGTTGAACTCCTCCAGCCGGTGCGGAGCAGTCTCGTAATCCATGCGCTGCGCCAAAAGCGCCAGCGATTTGCGGATGGCCTCGGCCTGGGTCTGGGTTTCGGCGCGCATATCGGTTCTTCCGTCGATCTTGGGGCTCTAGCGCGGCTTCATACAAGCAGCCGCGACGCGGGGCAAGCCATCGGCCCGCCGGCGCCGGGCGGTCAGTAAAGACCGCCCGAGGACAGCGTGCCGAAATCGGCCTTCTTCTTGGGGATGATCCGGGTCTGCCCGGTCGAGGTGGTGATCTGCGCCGCCCCGCCATCGGTTTCGCCCACGGCGAACAAGGGCAGGTTCTCGCCCATGGCAAAGCCGCCATCGACGAAGATGCCGCCGCCCGAAGGATCGTCGCCCTCGCGGAAATATTCCGAAATCACATTGTCACCCTGTGCGCTGTCGGGCAGGCGCGCGCCGCTGAAACGGTCGATCTTGACGAAATAGCCACCCGGCGGCACCGCGAATTTCGCGCCCCCATATTTCTTGATCGCCGTGCGCATGAAGCTCTCGAACACCGGCCCGCACAGCCCGCCGCCCGAGGCCTTGCCGCCCAGGGTGCGCGGGTTGTCATAGCCGATATAGCAGCCCGCCGCGATGTTGGAGGTAAAGCCGATGAACCACACATCCTTGGCGTCATTGGTCGTGCCGGTCTTGCCCGCCACCGGCACCGGCAGGTTGATCCCGCGCGCCGTGCCGCGCTGCACCACCCCCTGCATCATCGAGGTGATCTGATAGGCGGTGATCGGGTCGATCACCCGTTCGCGCGTCGAGGTGATCTTGGGCGCCTCGCCCGCCCGCAGGATCGGCGCCGCGCAATCGGCGCATTGGCGCGGATCATGCTTGTAGACGGTCTTGCCATAACGATCCTGCACCCGGTCCACCAGGGTAGGCTCCACCCGCTCGCCACCATTGGCCAGCATCGCATAGGCGGTCACCATCTTGAGCAGCGTGGTTTCCTGCGCGCCAAGCGCGTTGGACAGGAACGGGTTCATCCGATCATAGATGCCAAAGCGTTCGGCATAGCCCGCCACGGTCTCCATGCCGATTTCCTGCGCCACGCGGATGGTCATCAGGTTCCGGCTCTGCTCGATCCCGGTGCGCAGCGGCGTCGGGCCATAGAACTTGTTCGAGGCGTTCTTGGGCCGCCACAGGCCCTGCGGCGTGTTCACCTCGATCGGCGCATCGACCACGATCGTATTGGGGGCAAAGCCGCTGTCCAGCGCCGCCGCATAGACCAGCGGCTTGAAGCTCGAACCCGGCTGGCGCATCGCCTGGCTGGCGCGGTTCAGTTCCGAGGCCTGATAGGAATAGCCGCCCTGCATCGCCAGCACGCGGCCCGAATTCACATCCATCGCCATGAAGGCGCCCTGCACCTCGGGCACCTGACGCAGCGTCCAGCGCAGGAAACTGCCATCCTCATCCTTGGTCATGGCGCGCACCAGCACCACGTCGCCCGGCTCCAGCAGGTCGGCGGCCACACGGGCCTTCTTGCCCAGCTTGCCATCGGCCAGCCGCTTGCGCGCCCATTGCACGTCCTCGGCCGGGATGAAATGGCCGTCCGCGTCTTCGTCCACCCCCTCGATGCCGATCCGCGCCGCACTGTCGCCCAGGCTCAGCACCACCGCCGGATGCCAGCCCTCGATGTCGCGCGGCACCTCGGTCTTGGCCAGCGCCTCGCGCCAGGCCGCCTCGGATCCAAGCGCGCCCACCTCGATCCGCTTGCCGGTGCCCCGCCACACGCCCTGCCCGCGGTCATATTTCTCCAGCCCCTGCCGCAGCGCCTTGGCGGCGGCGGCCTGAAGATCGGGGTCCACCGTCGCGCGAATGGCGAAACCGGCCGAGAAAAACTCCTTCTGGCCGAAATTCCCCGAAAGCTGGCGCCGGATCTCGTCGGTGAAATAGTTGCGCGGCGGCAGCGTGGTGCGGAAAGCCGGATAATCGCCGTTCTGCACCGATTTCAGCGGCTGCGCGATTTCCGACTGATAGGTCGCATCGCTGATATAGCCATTGTCGCGCATCTCGCGCAGCACGGCATTGCGACGGGTCATCACCTTGTCATGGTCGCGCACCGGATGCGACCGCGCCGGCTCGCGCGGCATCGAGGCCAGCGTCGCCGCCTCGTTCGGCGTCAGTTCCGACAGCGACTTGTTGAAATAGGTCAGCGCCGCCGCCGCCACGCCATAGCTGTTCTGCCCCAGATAGATCTCGTTCAGATAGAGTTCCAGAATCCGGTCCTTGGGCAGCGCATCGACCAGCCGGGTCGAAAGGATCAGTTCCTTGATCTTGCGCTCGGCCGTGCGGTCGCCCGAAAGCAGGAAATTCTTCGCCACCTGCTGCGGAATGGTCGAGGCGCCGCGCAGCCGCGATCCGGTCAGCGCATCCTTGGCGGCCGAGGCCATGCCCAGCACGTCAAAACCCTTGTGGGTATAGAAATTCTTGTCTTCCGCGCTGATGAAGGATTGCTTCACCACATCGGGAATATCCTCGATCGACACGAAAAGCCGCCGCTCCTCGGCGAATTCGTCGATCATCCGCCCCTCGCCGTCATAGATGCGGCTGATGATCGGCGGCTTGTACTGGTTCAGGCTCTCATAGCTGGGCAGATCGCGCGAATACATCCAGAACACCGCCCCGATGGACAGCGCCCCGAACAACAGCCCGAGCGTCAGAAAGGTGAAGATGGCCCCGATAAAGGACCCGATGAACCGCGTCACGCCCGCACTCCCGCCGCTACCCTGCGCCTGAATGCCCCCATATAGGCGCAAAGGGCATCAAGGTCAAAACACAAGGCCGGGGGAAAATGGCCCTTTTGGGCACCTTCCCGCCTGCCCCTTTCATCTGTTCTAAAATATCCTGCGGGGAGGTCCGGAGGGGTGCAAAACCCCTCCGGCGCCCGTCCTCCCGCGCCGCAGGCGGGGCCTATTGCACCCCTGCCCGCGCGGCCTCATCCTTGGCCCAGGCCCGCAGCCCCAGCCGCACCGCGCCCGCCATTGCCGCCCGCCAGGCCGGATCCTGCAACCGCTTCAGATCGCGCTCCGACGACAGAAAGCCCAGTTCCAGCAGCGCCGAGGGGATATCGGGCGATTTCAGCACCGAAAACCCCGCCTCCTGATGCGGGTGGCGATGCATGCGCAGATCCGCCCCCCGGATCGCCTGCACCAGCGCCTCGGCCAGCCGCTCGACCCGCGGCGCGGTCTCGGTGCGGGCCATGTCCATCAGCACCCGCGCCACCATGTCATCCTGTTCGGTCAGATCGACGCCCGCCAGCAGGTCGGCCCGGTCATGCCGCTCGGCCAGCGTGCGCCCCGCCTCGTCCGAGGCGGCATCCGACAGCGTATAGACCGTGGCACCCACGGCCTCGCCCTCGGCAATCGCATCGGCATGCAGCGACAGGAACACATCCGCCCCCGCCGCCCGGCTGACCGAGATACGGGTTTCCAGCGGCACGAAGGCATCCTCGTCGCGGGTCAGCACCACGACCGTATCGCCGTCGCGCATCATCAGATCCTTCAACTCGCGCGCAAAGGCCAGCACCAGATCGGCCTCCTTGACCCCGTCACGCTCCGCCCCCGGGTCGATGCCGCCATGGCCGGGATCCAGCACCACGACCAGCGTGCCGTCATGGCGCGGCTCGGCCTTGGGCAGGTCGGCGGGGCGCGGCAGCGCCCAGTCGGGCGATTCCGGCGCGGCGGCACGCGCGGCGAAATCCTCGGCAGAGGTCGGCGCCAGATCGACGGTCACCTGGGTCCGCCCCTCGGTCGCCATGCCCGCCGAGGCGATCTTCATCGGCCCCGGCAACAGCGCCACCAGCCGCGACCAGCCCGGCCGCAGCGTGCCCGCGCGCAGGCCCTGCGGCCCGGTCTGCGGCACCTTGTCGAGACCCTGCCAATCCACCTCGCGGAAATCCATGACCAGACGGGGCGGATCGTCCATCAGCCGCGCCCGCCACGGCACCGGCTGGCTGAGCCCCAGCGACAGCGTGATCCCGCCGGCATCGCCCTCGATCCGGCTCGCCTCGGGCAACAGCCGCGCCAGCGCCGTTAGATCCTGCGCCACCGCCGGCAGCACCATCGCCCAGATCGCCAGCAGCAGCGCCAGCAGCCCTTGCCCCGCGCGCATCGCGCCCGCCCTTTCCGTTCCGCGCGCGCCCCTCATCCCCGGCGCCGCGCCATGTAATCCTGCAACCGCCGCAGCCCCTCGGCGATGTCGGCCGTCGCCCGCGCATAGGAAAACCGCAGGGTCTGCACCCCGCGCCGCGGATCGAAATCAAGCCCCGGCGTCACCGCCACACCCGCATGTTCCAGAAGCTCGGCCGCGAAAGCCAGTGAATTGTCGGTGAGGCCCGACACATCGGCATAGATGTAAAAGGCTCCGTCCGGCGGCGCGATCCGGTCGAACCCCGCGCGCGGTAGCCCCTCCAGCATCAGGCGGCGGTTTTCGGCATAGACGGCGCGGTTGGCCTCCAGCTCGTCGATGCAATCGAGCGCGGCCAGCGCGGCGATCTGGCTTGCATGGGGCGGGCAGATGAACATGTTCTGCGCCAGCCGTTCGACCACGCGGACATGATCCTCGGGCACCACCATCCAGCCGATACGCCAGCCCGTCATGCTGAAATATTTTGAGAAACTGTTGATCACATAGACATCGTCGCTGATTTCCAGCGCGCTGACCGCGCGGTCGCCGTAATGCAGCCCGTGATAGATCTCGTCCGAGACGAACTTGATGCCGCGTTCGGCGCAATGGCCGATCAGCGCCGCCAGCGCCTCGTGGCCCAGCATGGTGCCCGAGGGGTTGCCGGGGCTGGCCACGATCAGCCCTTGCAGATCCTGCCCCGCCAGATCGGCCGGCACGGGTTGCAGCCGGTTTTGCGGCGCCGCCGGCAGGCCCACGGCCTCAAGGCTGAGCGCCTTGAGGATCTGGCGATAGCTGGGATAGCCCGGCTCGCCCAGCCCCACGCGGTCGCCCGCGTCGAAGAGCGCGGTGAAGGCCAGCAGGAAAGCCGCCGATGACCCCGCCGTGACCACCACCCGTTCCGGGTTCAGATCGACGCCATACCAGCGGCGATAAAGCGCGGCGATCCCCGCCCGCAGTTCCGGCAGGCCAAGCGCCACCGTATAGCCCAGCGGCCCGGCCTGCATCTGCGCCGCCAGTGCCGTCAACGCGCCCTGCGGCGCGGGTGTGCCCGGCTGGCCCACCTCCATATGAATGATGCTGCGCCCGGCCGATTCCAGCGCGCGCGCCTGCTCCATCACGTCCATCACGATGAAGGGATCAACCAGAGACCGACTTGAAACCTGCATGTAAGCCCCCTTAAAGTCGCGCCGACACTGGCCCGGCGGGCTGCGCGCGTCAAGGCGGCCCGGGGCTGTCTGGCCGCCCGCCCGCCGTCTGATGGGAGAACCCGATGATCCGCCCCGTTTTCGCCGCCGCGACCGTCGCGCTCGGCCTTGCCCTGCCTGCGGTGGCAGGCGACCTGACCGCGATGTCCGAGGCCGAACGCGCCGCCTTTCGGGCCGAAGTGAAGGCCTATCTGCTGGAAAATCCCGAAGTGCTGCTGGAGGCGCTGAACGTGCTGGAACAGCGCCAGCAACAGGCGGCGGCCGAAACCGACCTGCAACTGGTCGCCGCGAACAAGGAGGCGCTGTTCTCCCATCCCGACGATTGGGTCGGGGGCAATCCGCAGGGCGACATCACCGTGGTCGAATTCCTCGATTACCGCTGCGGCTATTGCCGCAAGGCCTGGCAAGAGGTCGAGGATCTGGTCAGCCAGGACGGCAATATCCGCTTTGTCGTCAAGGAGTTCCCGATTCTCGGCGAACAATCGGTGATCTCGTCGAAATTCGCCATCGCGACGCGGATGGTGGCCGGGGACGAGGCCTATAAAAAGGCGCATGACGCGCTGATCACGCTGCGCGGTGACGCGACCGCCGAAAGCCTGTCGGCGCTTGCGACCGAACTCGGGCTCGATGCCGCGGCGATCACCGCCAAGATGGACAGCCCCGAAGTCGCCGCCGTGATCGACGCCAACCACGCGCTTGGCACCACGATGCAGATCAACGGCACGCCCAGCTTTGTGGTGCAGGACACCATGCTCCGCGGCTATGTCCCGCTGGAGGGCATGAAACAGATCGTCGCCGAACAGCGCAAGGACGGCTGAACCACCGCGCCCCATGCAAAAAGGCCGCGCTGTCGCGCGGCCTTTTCATATTCAACATCAACACCTTAGCGGATGATCTTCACGATGGTCCGGTCGGTATTCGACACAATGACCGGCTGACCGTTCAGATAGAGATACGAGAACTCGCTCTCCGGCACCGGGGCCAGGGTCACCTCGGCCGGGATGCCGGCACCGACCACGATCTCGCCGTCCAGCAGCATCGGCTCCACCGGGTTCTGTTCGACATAGGTCACCACCTCGGTCGTGGGCTCTGCCACGGCGGCGCCGGTCGCATTGCCCAGAATGAGGCCGATCATCGCACCGGGCGGGCCGCCCAGCATGGCGCCAGCCGTCGCCCCCGCCGCCGCCCCGGCCGCCGCCGACGCCGCCTGGTCCGAGGCATCGGTATAGGTCACAGTCTTGACCTCCACATCGGCGGGGCGCTGCGACAGCACCACGACGCCGGCATCAGCGGCCGGCACGCCCGCAACGGTCAGGTAATCCGACGCAGCCCAGCCCGTCTTGCCGTCATAATTGACCTGGCACCAGTTGGACTCGGCCAGACAGCCATCGATCATCACCGGCTGCGCCGCCGGGATGACCCCCAGCACCTCGTAATTGCCGCCGGGGCCAGAGCGCAGGTTCAGATCGGTGCCCGCGGTGAAAGCGACTTCGGCCGAAGCCGCCGAGGCCATGAAAAGACCGGCCGCCGAAGCGGCAAAAAGCATGTGCTTGCGCATGGATTTTCCTTTTCGTTGGGCGGCGCGGCAACCCGTCCGGGGCACGGCGCCTGTTGCAGCATCAACCCGCCGCCCGCGAAAAGGTTCCGGTCATTCTGCCGCCTTGGCCGCCTCGATCTGCGCGGCGCGGTCTTCGACCAGCCCGACGATATGGTCGATCATCTGGTCATTGGTCATCTTGTGGCTTTGCTTGCCCGCCAGATAGACCATGCCCGCCCCCGCCCCGCCGCCGGTAAAGCCGATATCGGTCATCAGCGCCTCGCCCGGCCCGTTCACCACGCAACCGATGATCGACAGGCTGAGGCTGGTGGTCACATGGGCCAGACGGTCCTCCAGTGCCGAGACGGTCTTGATCACGTCGAACCCCTGCCGCGCGCAGGAGGGGCACGAGATGATGGTGACGCCGCGATGGCGCAGGCCCAGCGATTTGAGGATCTCGAACCCGACCTTCACCTCCTCCACCGGATCGGCCGAGAGGCTGACCCGGATCGTGTCGCCGATGCCCGACCACAGCAGGTTCCCCAGCCCGATGGCGGATTTCACCGTGCCCGACATCAGGCCGCCGGCCTCGGTGATGCCCAGATGGATCGGGGCGTCGGTCACCTCGGCCAGTTGCTGATAGGCGGCGGCGGCCAGAAAGACATCTGACGCCTTCACGCTGATCTTGAATTCGTGAAAATCGTTGTCCTGCAACAACTTGATATGATCGAGCCCGCTTTCCACCATCGCCTCGGGGCAGGGTTCGGCATATTTGTCCAGCAGGTGCTTTTCCAGCGACCCGGCATTCACCCCGATACGGATGGAACAGCCATGGTCCTTGGCCGCGCGCACCACCTCGGCCACGCGCTTGGCGTCACCGATATTGCCGGGGTTGATGCGCAGGCAGGCGGCTCCGGCCTCGGCGGCCTCGATCGCGCGTTTATAGTGGAAATGGATGTCGGCCACGATCGGCACCGGGCTTTCGGCCACGATCTCGCGCAGCGCGCGGGTGCTGTCTTCGTCGGGCGTCGAGATCCGCACGATATCGGCACCGGCCACCGCGCAGCGCTGCACCTGTTCCAGCGTCGCCTTCACATCCGAGGTGATGGTGTTCGTCATGGTCTGCACCGAGATCGGCGCATCACCCCCCACCAGCACCTTGCCCACGCGGATCTGGCGCGATTTGCGCCGTTCGATATTGCGCCAGGGACGGATGGGATTGTGCGACATGATCGGGGCCTTTCGCCAGCTTCGCCGCGATAGATAAAAGCGAAACGGCCCCGGGGCAATGCCGCCGGGGCCGTTTCGCATCACTTCGCAGGGATCATTGCAGCGGCTGATCCGGCTGCGGCACGACCTCGGCCACATTGACGATGCGCGCCAGATCGGCGTCATCATCCAGCTTGGCCACCGCATATTTCTGCGTCAGGGCGTCTTCGGTCAGCGCGATGTTCTTGACCACCTGCGGCCCGGGCGCGGCGGGGCCATAGGCCTGGCCGTTCACCAGAAAATAGACCGAACCGGAATTGCCCGACCGCAGCGTCGCCGCCTGTTCCAGCGCGGGCACGGTATAGCGTTCGCCGGCATCGAGGATTTTCTCGAACAGGACCGAGCCGTCGGCCGCCGAAACCCGAACCCAGGACGGGCGCACGGCCAGAACCTCGACCCCCGGCTTGGCCTCGGCCACGACGCGCACCTGATCGTCCAGCGGCGCGGCCATGCCGTCCGCCTCGGCCACGGTCGCCGGGGCGGCCTGCGTCGCGCCACCCTGCCCGGCATAGGTGCCGGTCTGGCGCGGGTCGATGGCGGCAATCGGGCCATCGCGCGACACGAAGACCGGAACGTCCAGCGCTTCGGGGCGGCGCAGCCGATTGATCAGTTCCGGGCTGCCCGGTTGCGGCGCGGGGTCATTGGCGGCAAGCTGCTGCGCCTCCGGCTCCACCCGCTCCACCGGGGCGATGGGTTGCACATTGGCCAGCGGATCGACCTCGGCCACCACCACGGGCGCCTCGTCCACCGGGGCCAGTTGCACGCGCTGCACCTCGCGCAGGACCGACCAGCCGCCATAGCCAAGCGCGCCGATCAGCGCGGTCAGCACCAGCAGCGACCCGACGGCGCCCGGTTCCACCCGGCTGAGCCAGCCTTCGCTGCGCGGCACGAACAGCGCATTCGGATTGGCCAGCGGATCGCGGAATTCGGCGCCGCTATTGGCGCGCGCGCGGGCGGCGGCGATATTGGCGGGGGCGGCGGCGGCAGACATGCCATGCGCCACCTCGAAATTCGCCTCTGCACAGAACCGCTTGAAGGCGGCATCCGGGTCCATGCCCAGATAGCGGGCATAGGACCGCACATAGCCGGCCACGAAGCTCTGACTTTCAAAGGCTGCCAGATCGCAATTCTCGATCGCGGCGATATAGGTCGCCTTGATCTTCAGCTCGCGCTGCACATCGAGGAGAGACTTGCCAAGGGTGGCCCTCTCGCCGCGCATCACGTCGCCGAGACGCAGCTCGAAATCATCGAAGCCCTTGGGTTTGTCAGTCTCGCCCGTCGAAGGGGTGCTCCTCCGCCAGATCATCCGCCCTGTCCCGTCCTGCCTAGTCTTTGGCTGTTTACCCGAGTCGCCTTGCGTGACGACTCAACTTTGGTCTCATTGCGCTAAGCGTAGCATAGGGCAAGCGGCATTTACACCAACTGCGGGATTCAGGCCGACAGTTCGGCACGATTCAGCGCACATTGCCCCCAGAGCGTATCCATGGCGCGCACCAGGGCATCAATCTGCTTCGGATCATGCACGGGCGACGGGGTAAAGCGCAGGCGCTCCGTGCCACGCGGCACGGTGGGGAAGTTGATCGGCTGCACATAGACGCCGAAATGTTCCAGCAGCATGTCCGACAGCATCTTGCAATGCACCGGATTGCCGACATGCACCGGCACGATATGCGACCCGTGGTCGATGATCGGCAGCCCCATCCCGCGCAGCCGCAGCTTGAGCGTGCGGGCATGGGATTGTTGCAGGTCGCGCAGTTTCTGCCCCTCGGCCGTCTTGAGGAACGCGATGGAGGCCGCGGCCCCCGCCGCCACGACCGGCGGCAACGAGGTGGTGAAGATGAAGCCCGGCGCGTAGGAGCGGATCGCGTCGACCATCTTGGCGCTGGCCGCCACATAGCCGCCGAACACGCCAAAGGCCTTGCCCAGCGTCGCGTTGATGATGTCCACCCGGGCCATCTGGCCGTCACGTTCCGCCACACCGGCACCGCGCGGGCCATACATGCCCACGGCATGCACCTCATCCAGATAGGTCAGCGCGCCGACTTCCTCGGCCAGATCGCAGATCTCGCGG
Organism: Gemmobacter caeruleus; assembly: GCF_008271655.1. Taxonomy (GTDB): domain Bacteria; phylum Pseudomonadota; class Alphaproteobacteria; order Rhodobacterales; family Rhodobacteraceae; genus Gemmobacter; species Gemmobacter caeruleus. Next base: position 3,539 of record NZ_VKKX01000044.1, on the reverse strand, counting down.
ATCGGGCCGAAATCGCCATCCATCGAATAGATCGATTCGAAGGCGATCAGCTTGGGCGCCGCCGGATCGTCGGCCGCGATCAGCTCGCGCAGATGCGCGACATCATTGTGCCGGAAGATGCGCTTGGCCCCGCCATTGCGGCGCACCCCTTCGATCATCGAGGCATGGTTGAGCGCGTCGGAATAGATGATCAGGCCCGGAAACAGCTTGGGCAGCGTCGAAAGCGTGGCGTCATTGGCAACATAGGCGCTGGAAAACACCAGCGCGGCCTCTTTGCCGTGCAGATCGGCGATCTCGGCCTCCAGCCGCTTGTGATAGACGGTGGTGCCGGAAATGTTGCGCGTGCCGCCCGAACCGGCGCCGGTCGCATCCAGGGCCTCGTGCATCGCGGCCAGAACGGCGGGGTGCTGGCCCATGCCCAGATAATCGTTGCCGCACCAGACGGTGATATCCTTTTCCGACCCGTCGGGCTTGCGCCAGACCGCATGGGGGAACTGGCCGCGCTTGCGCTCGATGTCGATGAAGGTGCGATAGCGCCCCTCGTCATGCAGCCGCTGGATCGCGGTATCGAGTGCCTTGTCGTAGTCCATCTTCCGTCTCCCTTGCTGGCGGGCCGCAAGCCTTGCGGCGCCGGGCTGGGTTAGCTGTTAAGGCCGGGCTGGCCCCCGCGCCTTGATATTGGTCAAATCCTGTATCGCAAACAGGGCATTTTGCCACCCCGGACTTTGGTCCGTGCCGGCAGAAATCCGCGTCAGTCCTGTACGACCACGCGGCAATCGCCGGGCTTCGCGCCCGCCTCGCAGGCCGCGACCGCCGCGCCCGCATCGGCACCCAGACCGAAATGCCCGGTCGTGGCCGAAATCGCCAATGCGCCGGGGGCCTTGTAATCGCCGCGCAGCGCCCTTGTCGCGTCTTGCGACAATTGCAGGGCGCGCGGCTCCCATCCGTCAGGGCGGATCAGGCCGATCACCAGACAGGCCGCCTTGCCCTTGCGCGCGGCCTCGCAGCCCTTCAGCGCCGCGGCCTCCGCCGCCTCGGTGCCGTGATAATTCACCGCGGCGACCGTGGCATCGACCATCAGCCCCTCATCGGGGGAAATCGCGATGGCACCGTAATAGGGCTGATCCTTGCCCACCATCGACAACGCCGACAGATTGGCCTCGGACAGCCCGCCCTTGGCCACGATCTCCAGCCGCGACCCTTCGGGCTTGAACATCAGCCGCTGCGCCGCCTTGCCGCGCAGCACCTCTTGCGCCGAGGCCGGCAGCGCCGCAGCCAGCACCAAAAGAACGAGCGTTGCGCGGATCATCGGCGCCCCCCTTGCATCATCCCCGGCCTTCTAGCCGGTTTCGCCGCCAATGCGAAGACCCGCACCGCACTGGACACCGGGGCGCGGGCTGCTAGGCTCGCCCCCGACAGATATCGCCGGAGAAATGCCCCATGTCCCTTGACGCCGTGCTGGCCCGCATCGACCAGGATCAACCCGCCGCACTGGACCGGCTTTTCGATCTGCTGCGCATCCCCTCGATCTCCACCGATCCGGCCTTCAAGCCCGATTGCGCCCGCGCCGCCGACTGGCTGGTCGCCGATCTGGAGGGGCTGGGCTTCACCGCCCGCGCCCATGAAACGCCCGGGCATCCGATGGTGGTGGCGCAGGGCGGCCCCGTAGCTGGCGCGGGCGGGCCGCATCTGCTGTTTTACGGCCATTACGACGTGCAGCCCGTGGATCCGCTGGATCTGTGGGACCGCGATCCCTTTGACCCGCAGGTGCAGGACGGCCCGCGCGGCCCGGTGATCCGCGCACGCGGCGCCTCGGACGACAAGGGCCAGCTCATGACCTTTCTGGAGGCGCTGCGGGCCTGGAAGGCGGTGCATGGCACCCTGCCCTGCCGCCTGACCATCCTGCTCGAGGGCGAGGAGGAATCGGGTTCGCCCTCGCTCATCCCGTTTCTTCAGGCCCATGCGGCCGAGCTGAAGGCCGATGTGGCGCTGATCTGCGACACGGGCCTGTTTCAGGATACGGCGCCCGCCATCGTCACCATGCTGCGCGGCCTGCTGGGCGAGGAAATCGTGATCCGCGCCGCGAACAAGGATCTGCATTCGGGCATGTTCGGCGGGCTGGCGCGCAACCCGATCCATGTCCTGTCGAAAATCCTCGCCGGTCTGCATGACGAAACCGGCCGCGTGCAGGTGCCGGGCTTTTATGACGGCGTGACCGAACTGCCAGACGCGATCCGCGCGCAGTGGCAGAACCTTGCCTTCGACCATGCGAAATTCCTGGGCGATGTGGGCCTCTCGATCCCGGCCGGCGAACAGGATCGCACGCCGCTGGAAATGATCTGGTCGCGCCCCACGGCCGAGGTGAACGGCATTTCCGGCGGCTATGCCGGCGACGGGTTCAAGACCGTCCTGCCGGGCGAGGCCCGCGCCAAGGTCAGCTTCCGCCTCGTCGGCCAGCAAGACCCCGAGGCCCTGCGCATCGCGTTCCGCGACTGGGTGCGCGCGCAGGTGCCCGCCGATTGCAGCGTGAGCTTTGCCGAACATGGCGCCTCGCCCGCCGGGGTGATGCAGATTACCCACCCGGCCTTCGAGGCCGCCCGCGCCGCCCTGGCCGCCGAATGGGGGCGCCCCGCCGCCTATGTCGGCTGCGGCGGGTCGATCCCGATCGCGGGCTATTTCAAGACCCATCTCGGCATGGATGCGATGCTGCTGGGCTTTGGCCGCGACGATGACCAGATCCACAGCCCGAACGAAAAATACGATGTCGAATGTTTCCACAAGGGCATCCGCAGCTGGGCCCGCCTGCTGGCCCAACTGACATGAGCCTGACGATCCGCGACGCAGAGCCGGGGGATGAGGCCGACTGGCGCGGCCTCTGGGCCGATTATCTGGCCTTTTACGAGGTGGATTTGGCGCCCGAGGTGACGGCCCGCACCTGGGCGCGGCTGATGGATCCCGCAAGCCCGCTGACCGGCCGGCTGGCCTTTGACGGCACGCGGATGCTGGGCTTCGCGCTGCATCACGCGCATTGCTCGACCTGGGTCGCGGGCGAGGATTGCTATCTGGAAGATCTGTTCGTCAGCGAGGCCGCCCGGGGCATGGGCGTGGGCCGCGCCCTGATCGACGATCTGCGCGCGCTGGCCACCGCAAGGGGCTGGCACCGGCTCTATTGGCACACCGACGAAGACAACAGCCGCGCCCGCGCGCTTTATGACAGCTACACCCCCTATGACGGCCATGTGCGCTACCGCCTGAAACTGCGCTGACACCCCCTTGACGCCCCCACGCCCCAGGGCGACGTTACCCCCAGGGGTTGCATGGGTCCGGGATGAGCGACGCAGCAAAGACAGCCTATGACGAGGCCCTGCGCCGGATCGAAGCGGCGCAGGAGACGCAGGCGGATAGGCTCGATCTGAACCGCGCCGGGTTTGCCGGAGGCTGATTGATCTTAGTTACGCGGCCATGGCTTCAGTTTCCAGAGCTGCGTAGAAATTGTCCTCTGCTTCTGCGGGCGGGATGTTCCCGATTGGCTCAAGCAG
>NZ_VKKX01000032.1 GCF_008271655.1 Gemmobacter caeruleus | reverse complement strand
CAGCGATGTCTTGCCCGACAGGGTCGGCCCAAGCAGCACATTCATCGTGCCTTTTTCCAGCGTCAGATCCGTCGGGTAGATATGTGTCTGCCCCTCGACGGTCTTTGATACGCCCCTTAGTTCCAGCGTCATCAGGTCCTCCTCCTTATTCCGCCGCCGCGGGATTGGATTGGCGGTGTTGCGTCATCCAGTCATCAAGCGCTTGGGTTTGCTCATCCGTCATGCGCAGGCCGAGCTTGTTGCGCCGCCAGATCACGTCCTCTGCCGTGTGCGCATATTCATGTGTCATCAGCCAGCGCACTTCGGCTTCGGTCAGGGTCGCGCCAAAGTCCTTGCCGAGGTCATCGGCCGTCTTCGCATCCCCAAGAACGGCAACGGCCTCCGTCCCGTAGGCCCGCACCAGCCGCCGCGCCCAGCGGTCGCTCAGAAAGTCGAAACGCTCCCGCACCTCCCGCACAAGCGCCTCGAACCCGTCAACTGCGAAATCTCCGCCCGGCAAGGGCACGCCGGCCGTCCACGGCCCTTTGGTGACGGTCAGTTCGCCCGCGATCTTTTCCAGCGCACTTTCCGCCAAACGACGGTAGGTCGTGATCTTGCCACCAAAGATATTCAGCACCGGCGCACCCGCGCTGCGGTCTACCTTGAGTGTGTAGTCCCGCGTCGCCGCCGTCGCGCTGCTGGCCCCGTCATCATAAAGCGGCCGCACACCCGAATAGGTCCAGACCACATCGTCACTGGTCAGGGTCTGCTTGAAATACTCGCTGGCAAACGCCAGCAGATAATCGCGCTCCTCAGGCGTGCATTCAGGCTTGGTCGACGGATCGGAATGCTCCGCGTCAGTGGTGCCGATCAGGGTGAAATCGGTCTCGTAGGGAATGGCGAAAATGATCCGGCCATCGGTGCCCTGAAAGAAATAGCACTTGTCGTGATCGTAAAGTTTGCGGGTCACGATATGGCTGCCCCGCACCAGCCGCACACCTTCGCGCGAATTGAGCCGCACCTTGGTCTGGATGATGTCGCCAACCCAGGGACCACCGGCATTCACCAGCATCCGGGCATAAAAGGTCTGGACGTGATTGTTTTCGGAATTGCGCGTTTCGATGCGCCAGATGCCGTTTTCACTGGTCGCGCTGACCACCTGCGTGCGGGTTATGATATGGGCACCACGCGCTTCGGCGTCGCGGGCATTGAGCACGACAAGGCGCGAATCCTCGACCCAGCAGTCGGAATATTCATAGGCCTTGGCAAAGCGATCCTGCAGCGGCGCGCCCTCTTTGGATGCGCTCAGCTCCACGGTGGACGTCCCGGGCAGGATCTTGCGCCCGCCCAGATGGTCATACATGAACAGCCCCAGCCGGATCAGCCATGCGGGCCTGCGCCCTTTCATCCAGGGCATGAACAGGCTGAGCAGTTTCGAGGTCGGCGTATCCGACTCAAAACGCATATCTTTATGATAAGGAAGCACAAAACGCATCGGCCAGCTGATATGCGGCATCGCCTTCAAAAGCGTCTCGCGCTCGATCAGCGCCTCGCGCACCAGCCGGAATTCGAAATATTCGAGATAGCGCAGCCCGCCGTGAAACAGCTTGGTCGACGCCGAAGAGGTGGCGGAAGCAAGGTCGTTCATCTCGGCCAGCGCCACCGTCAGCCCACGGCCCGCCGCATCCCGCGCGATCCCGCACCCATTGATGCCACCACCAATGATGAACAGGTCTGTGATTTCCGTGTCGGTCGGGTGTCCCACGCGATTCTCCTCCATGCGCGTTGTGCCACATTTGTGACGGAATCACCGGCATATCGCAACAATTATTTGTTCGTTTGTGTTCGATTTTATGCTTTTACCTTTTTATCAAGGACTTACCCTACGTAAGCGCGAGCGCATCCAACCAACACAGCGCATAATAGGAGAATTTTTATTGCCTTTCCATTCGTTTTTCGCGATTCTCCTGCCCCAAACCGGCATGGACCCGGCCACAAACGAACATTGGTGAAAAGGCAGATCATGTCGCAAACATTCCGCCATCCCGAAATTCTTGAGATCGCGCGTCGTGAAGGCAAGGTGACGGTCGAAGGGCTGGCCCGGCATTTTGACGTCACACTGCAGACCATTCGTCGTGACCTGACCGATCTTGCCGATGCGGGGCGGCTGGAACGGGTGCATGGCGGGGCGGTGTTGCCGTCAGGCACAACCAATATCGGCTATGAAGAACGCCGTGCCCTCAAAGCAGAAGAAAAACGCGCCATGGCCCGCGCCTGTGCCGCCGAGATCCCCAACGGCATTTCGCTGTTTCTCAATATCGGCACCTCCACCGAGGCCGTTGCGCAGGAACTGATGCATCATGAAAATCTCATGGTGGTCACCAACAACATGAACGTGGCCAACATCCTTGCCGGGAACAGCGAGTGCAAAATCATCGTGACCGGCGGGCAATTACGCCGCGCCGATGGCGGCTTAGTCGGAAACCTTGCCACCGAGACTATCCGGCAGTTCAAATTCGACTTGGCCGTGATCGGCTGTTCGGCCCTGGACAGAGAAGGCGACCTTCTGGACTTCGACATTCAAGAGGTCAGCGTCAGTCAAGCCATCTTGCGCCAATCTCGAAAGACATTCCTCGTGGCGGATCAGACAAAACTCGCCCGCAGCGCTCCGGCGCGCATCGCATCTCTAGCGGACATAGATACATTCTTCACGGATCAATCGCTTCCCACGGACCTAGCCGCAGCATGTGATACCTGGAGAACAAGAGTGGTCGTTTCGCGTTGATGGGTTTCATGAGGGGATTGGGCGCAAACGCCATATCGCTCGGTCTTGGCCAATTAATAAGCAAGCAACAACCACTTCCGTTTCGATTCAAGCAGGCTGAAATGCGCCTACGACCACAACGAATAGTGTTCTGACAAGAACCTCCTCTACACTTATTGACTCAATCGTTTCGCACGCTCGGCCATCCTAACCACCTGTATACCGACCGTCGCTGCCGCCGCCCGCA
>NZ_VKKX01000031.1 GCF_008271655.1 Gemmobacter caeruleus | reverse complement strand
ACCTCTAATATGACTATCATAACCGCTGTTTGGCCCCCACATTGTCCTTCGTCGCCAAGTCTTCGATCGAGGTTCCCACGAATGGAGAACGGGAGTTTCTCATGACCTGCTCCCCTGAAAGTTCCTCGTTTTGAGGTTAGTCTGTTCCCAATTGAAGGAAACAGACGATGAAGCGATCCAGGTTCTCTGAAGAACAGATCATTGGGATTTTGAAAGAGCATCAAGCGGGCATTTCGGCCGCCGAGCTTTGCCGCAAATACGGTGTGAGTGATGCGACCTTTTACAAGTGGCGCTCGAAGTATGGCGGGCTGGAGGTGTCTGAGGCAAAACGGCTGAAGACCCTTGAAGAAGAGAATGCAAAACTGAAGAAGCTGCTCGCGGAGTCGATGATGGATGTGTCGACGCTTCGCGAGATGCTTGGAAAAAACTTCTGACGCCTGGCTCAAGGAGGACAGCCGTGAGCTGGGCAATCGAGACCAAGGGATATTCGCAACGCCGCGCGTGTGGGCTGGTCGGTATCGATCCACGAGATCCGACGATGCTGGTCTGCGCCAAAGGCTCAGGGAACTGGCCTCGGAACGCAGGCGGTTTGGTTATCGCCGGCTGCACATCCTGCTGAGGCGCGAAGGCATTGAGGCCAACTGGAAAAAGGTCTACCGGATCTACCGGGAAGAGCGTCTCACGGTGCGCAAGCGTGGGGGGCGGAAACGAGCCTTGGGAACGCGAGCGCCCATAGCGGTACCGCAAGGAGCCAATCAGCGCTGGTCCCTCGACTTCGTCTCCGACGCTCTGATCGACGGCCGCCGGTTCCGCATCCTGTGTGTCATTGATGACTTCAGCCGCGAATGCCTGGCAACCGTGGTCGACAACTCGATCTCCGGAGCCCGTGTAGCGCGGGAACTGGACATGATAGCGGAGCGCCGTGGCCGTTATCCCTTGATGGTAGTCAGCGACAACGGTACGGAACTCACCTCAAACGCCATGCTCAAATGGCAGCAGGATCGAGGCGTGGAATGGCACTACATCGCCCCTGGCAAGCCGATGCAGAATGGATTTGTCGAAAGCTTCAATGGAAGACTGAGAGATGAATGCCTCAACGAGCATTTGTTCCGCAGCTATCGCCATGCCCGGGACATTATTGAAAACTGGAGGATCGACTACAATCTGAACCGACCGCATACGAGCCTCGACGGGCTCACACCCCATGAATATGCAAACCAGTCCAACAAAGACCACACCGTGAACAGAGCTAACTTATAAACGCAGACAATCAGGGGAGCAGGTCACTGGAGCCGAATATGCCTGCTGACCGCGAATGACGCCCGCGCCGGCGGCCAGTAACTCCCGATGCCAATGAAAAAGGCGACCGAAGCCGCCTTTCCAATTCTCGACGTCGTCGAAGGTCACATGGACATCGACCGAGCCGATTGCTTCCGCTCGCCGGGAGGCGTGATGCCGGGACGGGGAGGGGTGACAGCCGTCGGTTTGATCTTTCTCGAAGCCGTGTCGGGAAGCCGCGCATTGGCGCTGATCCGAATTTCCTGATCAATCAGGCGCTCCGGGACAAGCCCCTTCATGTAATCGAACAGCGCGTCGTCCTTCGGATCGCCCGTCTGCGATGCCAGTGACCATTCGCCGTCACCGTCGCGATGAACGCGGATCGTTGCCGTTTCCTGATTGGCCGGGAACTCATCCCGCAGCGCCGGCGGCACCGTAACCGTGAGATCAAGCGTCGCCTCGGCGGTGTTGCTCAAGCCGTCATGCTCCACCAACTGCACGCCCAGGAGCCGGATCGTATCCTGTCGGTCGAGGGCAAAGCCCTTGATGCCGTCTCCCTGGTTGATGGGGATGCCGGACATCTGGCGAAGTTCACCGACATGCTTCACCAGGTCGCTATGGAAATGAGCGAGAAGCGCACGGTCCGCTTCGCTTTTCAGTCCCTCTTGCGTCAGCCCGACGACGTTGTTGTGATCGAGGGTGACCTGAAGCTCACAGTGCGTATCGGCCAGATCCGGGATTTCACCGAATTCCGATTTGTACCAGTCAGTCGTTTTCAGAGCTTCCGGGATCTCGACCGTGACTTCGAACGTCAGGATCTTGTCGACCGGATTCAAGATGCGACCCTCGGTGTTGAGCGGCTTGAACCGGATCTCGTCAACGCCTGGAATGCTGATTTGGGTATCTGTCATCGAATGCTCCATTCGGATTGCGATGACCTGACAATGGTGACCGGACCTATGGAATTCACGCGATCTCGTCGAGTAACTCCCGGATGACGAAAAAGGCGGCCGAAGCCGCCTCTCCTGATCCCAACATGACCGGTAATCACATGGACATTGACCGACCCGTCTGGCGACGCTCACCCGGAGGCGTGATGCCAGCACGGGGAGGAGTGATGCCGAATGTCTTCCCGGCCACCTTCTCGTTCGACGGCGACTCCATGTTGGCTGCCTTCGCCTTCAGCACGTCTTCATACTCGCTGAAGAGTTCGTTTTCGAAATCGTGCCAGACGCCGGAATCGTATCCCTGCCCCAGTTCGACATCGCCGTTCTCGTCAACATGGATGACCAGCATGTGTTCCTGCGGAACCTCACGATCCTCTTCTTCCTCGAACGCCTCTTCGAAGCTTCCGATCATGTGACCTGGCACCTTGAGATCAACGCCCCAGGTGCCTTCGGGGATATCGCCGTCATACTTGTAGTACTCGACGTTCATTCGCTCGGCGGCGAGTCCCTCTGCCAGCGTTTTCAGCTCGCCGTCAAAGTGAATGACGATGCTTTCCTCGTACCCACGAAGAACCGAGGAGCGGGAATGGTCGGGAGAGATGGTGCCGTCTTTGTCGATGGACATCAGGACTTCCGCTGTCGCGTTCACGGGGAAGCCAGCGGCGGTAAGCGCCTCACGATGCTGGTCCCTCACTTCATCGGGAACCGGTGACCTGCCACGGGATTTTTCCTCCACCTGCGATTAGAGTCCGGCCCATGGAGAGGACGGACGATGAAGAAGGCACGACTGACGGAAGAGCAGATCATAGGCATCCTGCAGGAGCATGAGGCGGGC
>NZ_VKKX01000030.1 GCF_008271655.1 Gemmobacter caeruleus | reverse complement strand
TGATCCATCAACACCGCTGCAGAGACTTCGGATGGTAACCGGATAGACACGGCCCTATTTCACTTGTTGTGGTTTCAGCTCGGATCGACCGCAAAACGTCTGTCCCGCGGCAATCCAAAACTGCAAGCAGTCTTGAAGAGAGTTCTCACTCCGGTCCTACTCGGGCATACCAGGCCAACGCTCGATCATTGGGAATCCGCCGGCAAACCAGAACACCTGGCCGGTCAGATAGTCACAACTACCAGACGCGAGAAACGCGACGAGTTCTCCCAATTCTTTCTGTGTACCTAACCGCTGGAGCGCAGTGACTTTTTTGACATGGGCAACGTGTTCTGGATTCGTTTTCCACGGTACTGTGGGGTAGAAGTAGGGACTATCTTCACTGTGAAGATAATTGGGTCCTATTGCGAACACCGGAATGTTGTATTCACCGAGTTCCTTCGAAAGGGCATTTGCCAAGGTGCATGCACCTGCTCGGGCTGACGTGTAGGTAGAAAGTTCCTTCCAAGGCCCGAAGGGCGTTGCAGAGGTAATAAAGATAATATGTCCGCTTTTGCGCTTCTTCATTTGACTTGCAACGGCGTTGACCAGTGCAAATGGTCTAATTTGTAGCGCCTCGACCGCACCGCGATAGTCCTCTACAGCGTATTTATCTATGGGTTGGAACTCTGGTGCGAATATGTCGTTGCTCACAAGTACATCAACTTGACCATAAGCGGAGGTAACTGCCTCGATGAGTTCCGCTGGTTCTTGTTCCGACATTGGTTTGAGTTGTGGATAGGTTTCGGCAAAGGCTTCAAGTTCGTCCTTTTGTTTGAAGCTTTCATCGTGGCAAGCCACTGTATGTCCTGCTTCCGAGAGACGAAGTGCAGACCCCATTCCCCCAAAATGCTTAACGTTTGTTACAATTGCGATTGACATACTCAGATCCTTTATATCCTATGATCGCTAGATATTTGCCGAGATTTTATTTCTTTCAGTAAAGCTGCGTAACTCCGGCTTTTATTGCTACCAAGCGCCGATGTCAACAGAAGGTTTTCTTGAGTAGCTTCTCAAAACCAGTAGGGCGCTGAGAACTCGGCTCCGATTGTCATCTGAGGGCGTTTTTTGCCATCAGAAACCTTCCATCATTTCTGAGCGCTGTTTCGCCGATACTTGGGCGGCGATAGACGATTTTGGCTTTCCGCTATGCTTAGCCCCACTCCGACGAGGAGACTTTCTCCCCGTCGGCGCAAACGGCGTCTGCTACGAGAATGCTCTTTTGATTCAGCGGAACGCGGTTTTGATTCGATCGATGGCAATTTCAGGTTTTTCGACCATCAAGAAGTGACCGCAGTCTTCGATCGTCTCCATCGTATAGTTCGAATAGTACTTAGGAACGAATTCAATGAGTGGAGCATAGGGCACGCAAGTATCTCCCAAACCCCATATCATTGTTACTGGAAGGTCGCTCATCGTATGATCGAGGTCTGTCCACAGAGCGGCATCGGGCCTTATGTTGGCACGATAGTAGTTGAAGCCTCCGTGAATGTTGTCAGGCTTCATACAGTTATCGACGTGAACCTCAAGTTCTTCCTCAGTGAGCAACTCATCCCGGTATGACCAGTGATCGAAGAAGTGTTTGAAGTACTTCTTGCACACCTCGCGACTCGAGCCCACGACCTCAACGGCCATATCTAGTTGATGGAATTGCGAGTACCACGACTCGTGGACGTGCCCCAAGCCGAAGTAGACCGGCCCAAAGTCGGGCTGGATAGGATCAAAGATCGCTGCTTTGATGACTCGATCGCTGTACTTTCGAATGAATTTATGGAGGACGATGGCCGCGAAGTCATGGCCAACGACGTACGCCTTTTCAATCCCTAGTGCGTCGAGAAGGGCTGCTTGGTCGTCGGCCGCTTTGTCGAGCGAGTACTTGGACAAGTCGTTTAAGTCCGGCTTTTCGGAGTCACCGAAGCCGCGCAGGTCGGGAACAATGACATCGTAGTGCTCTGCGAGCGGGCCTATGACCTTGCTCCACTCCCACCAGAACCCGGGCCAGCCGTGCAACAGCAACAGTGTCGGACCCGCTCCCTCGCGGACGTAGTGGATTTTCACGTCTGGTAACTGCACTTCGTAGTGTTTAAAGTCTTCGGGTCTTCTGATAGTCATAGGCGTCTCCTCTTTGTGAGTTTGGTCAAACAGCAAGCTCTTGTCGGTTGGGCAAAGCTGTTTCGAATTTCTTCGGCGCGTGAGCGTTCGAAGCAGGGCAAACGGCTTCTGTGCCGGCCTAAGTTTGGGCCTCGCAATGAAAAATCTCAGCCGTGTATGGGCTTGGGCCGCTCAGATTCCTTGCGATAATCCGTGGACGCGGATGTAAACCGCAGAGCTCTGAAGGTCGCGAAATTCGATCAGACAATACCCATGATCTCGAGCTTGAGCAGCAACGCGTCGCAACTCTCCCTGACCTTCTTGAATTTGCCAATCCGCCGATCTCAAGCGTAGCGGATAGTAGTGCGGCCGGTCCTTCAGTGGCATCGGCACGATCGGTCAGAATTTTCATGTAAAACCTCATTTGCCTTTGCTGTTCAACAAGTAGTTGCATCAGCTAATTGGCCCGCTCACCAGTAAACTGGTCGACGCTGTGTCATAAGGCTGTGAAATATTTGGCGATTGGCGACTTGGACATCGGGATGGTAGTCTTTGGCTGAGAGCTCACACGCACGAGAACAAAAGCCACAAGCATACACAATCGCGCCATCTGCCAGAAGTGAGTTTAGAATTTCTAAGAGGTCTTGGTGCCCGGCTAGGAAATCTTCCCGCAACAGCTCAACCGCGTCATACATAAAGTAGAGGTCAACATCTACATTCTTATCCTGTCGCCAGGTTAAGGCGATGCTGAATGGCATTAGATCGAAAAGCTCATGGCGCTTCTGAACCACGAACACCATACGTTCGCTACTTGCATTCATCGCGTCCTCCTCCCAAAGGCTATCCAGTTAAGCAGCGCTCGACCGGACAGCAGATATATGAATGCCTAGACAACTAAATGTCAAGATATTTTTTCTGAGCGACATTGCCGGTTGAAATTCAGTGCTCTGATCCCCGAGAACTGGGTCGTTTTTGACTGGAGTTTTCCGCCCCAGGATCCCGGCTGGGAGAAGGAGCGGAAGCGATGAAAGCATCGAAGTTCTCGGACGCGCAGAAGG
>NZ_VKKX01000029.1 GCF_008271655.1 Gemmobacter caeruleus | reverse complement strand
GTTACATGGACAGGCAAGCGTAAAGGCGCAGGGGTCTTGGGTAGGAACAGGCCGACCGCCGCGCTCCCAAAAAAGCTGGCGGTGGTCGGCCTGTTCCGTGTGCAGGACCGCATTTCATTCCAATTCCTCGCCGAGGTCGGTCAGGAGTTGTTCGACTCTTCTTGCGACGGCGCAATGACGTTCGACTTCGCGTGACCAGGAGCGGGCGCGCGCGTCTTCGGCGAGAGACAGTTCCAATCGACGGCGTTCGCGCAGCCGCGGCGCGTAGCATGGCGTCGTTACAAAGCGAGAACAGCTCAGGTAAAGGTCGCATTCGCAAGGACCTTCCGAGGGCAACCTCAGACAATGTCCCAGTTCCAGCGCAGTCTTGAAGAAGTTGCTGCGAAGCCAGTCGACTGCGCTTTCGCCAAGATTTCCGGATCGGATCACTTCCGCTCCTGCACCCGCAATCATGGCGCCTGGTTCCAGAACGGACTGGTAGTCGCGCAGCACCTCTGCGTCGCTGATCCGCGCATATACCATCGTCATCTGAGGGCTTTCGTGTCCGAGGACGCTCATGATGGTGTGAAGCTTTGCACCGTGTTCTGCGAGTTCGGTTCCGAGCGTGTGGCGGAATCGGTGCATGGTCACGGTTGGCCTGCCTCGGGCGTCGACCAAGCCAGTGGCGGCACACACCCGCTTCAATGGCGCACCAAAGAGATGGCGTCCGCTCATCAGTTTTCCGCGCCAGACGAACACGAACCGGACGAGATCGCCTGTCCGTTCGTCGGGCAGCATTCGGTCTGCAACCTTTGCGCGGAGAGCCAGCACAACCCGAAGGGCCTCTGCGGCCTCATCATGCAGCGGGATTTGGCGCTCGCGGGCGGTCTTACCGACGGGCAGGCGAAGGCGCGCCGTGCCATCGGCGTATTGGTCGAGGCAGTCAACCGACAGGCGCTGAATTTCGCTGCGGCGCGCACCTGACCACCTAGCGAGGAGCATAGCTGCACGCTGGAACGGATCGGAAAGCGCCCGGATTTCCTCCATCAGCCGTTCGAGCTCAGCACGAGGGATGTATCGGGGAATTCGGTCGGGTACGCGTGGCAGATCGCGCTTTGCCACGAGCGGCCATCGCGGCACTTCAGTCCACGCCCAGTCCTCGGCATCCTTGAAGAATTGCGCCAGCCGGACAACGCGTCCCCTCTGAGAATTCGCAGTGAGTGGCCGCCCGGTCTTTGGCGACAACTCGGTTTTCATCGCGTTCATCCAACTGACGATGTGCTCATGCTTTACCTGCCCAAAGGTGCGCACTTCTGGTGCCGTTTTGGCCAAATGCTGCAGAAATCGGCGGGCGGTAAGCGCGTGATGGTACACGGTAACCGGTCGCAGAGCTGGAGCACGGCGCACAAGCCATTCATCGATCAATGCGCCCATTTCAGGTTGTGCCGCCTTTAAATCCGCCGATGGCATGATCTTTCGCGGCGGGTCATCAACTTGCCCGCGGTGATAGAGTGACAAGCGCAGCTGGCCGATCATCGTAATCCAAGCTTTGGAGACCAGACGATACCGGTCGGTCGAGGTCCAGTAGGCACCAAGATCTGATCTATCGCCGAACATCCGAACGGCGACGAGGAGCTCATTGATGTCGTTCTGACGCAAAGCGCTAACCAGTCGGGGTCCCTGGTGAAGGGCGAGACGCCCGAGCGTCCACCGCATTGCTCGATCAGCACCCGCATAGACGAGACCTAGGTCTGTCGCCTCGCGCGCAAGTCTCTCGACACCGAGATCGATATCCAACAGCCGTGCCACGTCGTGAACGCAAAGGTCGCCGACTGCGAGCAGCCACGGATAATCCAAGCGGAGATGCCCTTTCAGTGCCAGATAGTAGAGATAGGCGCGCGCGAAATAGGAGGGTCGATCCTGAAGGGTAGCTCTGGTTTGCCCGTTGATCCGACCGACACGAACTGCGAGCGGCGCGGCCAGCCATTCTTCAATGTCTGGCCAGGCCTCGACGAATTGCTTGCGCTGACTTCGGCGTTGTTGGACGAACTGCTTCGTCGGATAGCAGCGTTGTAGAAAAGCGTCGTATTCATCGGCCGAACAGTGGCTGCTGCGAAAGAGAGATGGGGCATCGATCGAACGAGCCTGCATCGCTGCCGCGGAGACTGGGCCCCGCATCACTTTGCGCCTTCCGCAGGGTCTTGCACCTTCTCTTCTGGAAGGCCGAGGGCACGGCGATATTCGGCGACAACAATCGGATCGGAAACCCGGGTGTAAACGCGGGTTGCTTCTGGCGATGCATGACCAAGCCTTCGCTGAAGCGTCAGCTCGCGCATCCCGGCCTCCCACATCTTTGTTGCATGTGTATGGCGCAGGGCATGTGGGGTCACCCATGGTTTACGTATGTTCGCACGATCGCACGCCCTCGCAAAAAGCTTGGCCAGCGCGGCGTAGGAAAGTGGCTCATGCCTGCGTGGGCCACTGCCACCGACCAGAAACAGGAAGGGACTGTCTGTGTCCTGTGGTCGTTCGGTCATGACATATCCGCTGACTGACTGCAGCGTTGCCGTTTCATGCAAATCGACGACGCGTTCAGATCGAGACTTGCTCCGAACGCCGCGCGGGTGATCGAAACGCACCCTGACGGTCACCCGTCGCCTGCCATACGCAATGTCGGCGAGGTGCAAGCCAAGCACTTCACCTGGTCTCAGACCGCCGTCGAGCATCAAGCGAATGATTGCCAGATCGCGGCGCGTTCGCAGTTGCGCGATCAGCGCGTCGACCTGCTCATCCGCCATCGGGCGGGGCAAACGATGGATCTGCCGCAACCGCACTGGGCTCCGTAAGGCCGACTGCGAGGTGACGCCAGTCAGGAACGGTCGATGGCGTTCAGCGACATGTGCGGCAGCGCGATCATGAATGTGGGTGATCGGGTTTGGGCCAGCAAAACGATCAGTGAACCGCGCCCATTCGAAGAATGAGGAAACCGCTGCAAGCACCCGGTTGATCGTCGCCGTGCTGAGCCGAGCAGATCGTTCTCCATCGGTCGCAGCCAACGATGGGTACGGCCCGGTGCCGCGGCGACGGCTCGGCTTGCTGCGCAGATGGATCAGCAAGTCAACCGCGCGCGCCGGTGTCAGGGCACGCCATTCCCACCCCTGTTCATCAAGAAAGGAAAGAAGATGCGAAAGATCGTGCTGATAAGCGCGCGCGGTGTTGGGAGAACATCCCGACCCATTCAGATACGCCACAAATTCAGCGATGGTTGCGGCAAGCGAGGATGGATCAGGGCCGGGGCCTTCAAGCTTTGCACCCACCATGGCACATCTCCGACTGAATCTGAATCGTCTGCCACGATACGCCCGAAGTCGGCTTTCACCGACTCTGTCTATATAATGGC
>NZ_VKKX01000028.1 GCF_008271655.1 Gemmobacter caeruleus | reverse complement strand
AGCATATTATGCCGGGATCAGGATTATGCCGCATGGCCAGTGCCCACGCTTTAGAGCGTTGGCCTTGGCCATGCGGTCATTCGGCATATTCAGAGCGACTCGAGGAAGGCCAGCAGCTGATCGTCTGGTCGGTATCGGCTGGATTTGACCCCCGGTGCAGTCACCTGTCGGAGCGCATTTTCCTTTAGACGCATATCCGCGTGGATGTAGATCTGGGTGGTTTCCACGGATTCATGGCCGAGCCAAAGCGCGATGACCGCTTGGTCGACACCGCTATGCAATAGTTCCATCGCGGTGCTGTGGCGGAGCGTGTGCGGTGTAACGCGCTTCCCCTCAAGGCTTGGACAGGTCTGCGCCGCCTTGGCGCAGTATTTTCGGACCAGATGCTCAAGTGCGTCGCGACTGAGACGGTCTCCGCGGATCGAGGGGAACAGCGGACCTTCGCTATCCTTGCGATCACGGATCCAGCCAGCGATCAATCTGGCCGTATCGCGGCGTAAGGGCGTCCGCCGGTCTTTTCGGCCTTTCCCAAGACATTTAACATGGGCACCGGTCCCGAAGACCACGTCGTTGCAGTTCAGATTGACCAACTCTGAAGCCCGCAGCCCAGTTTGGAGAGCGAGCAGCAGCAAAGTGTGATCCCTGCGCCCCACCCAAGTGGCGCGGTCGGGCGAGCCGAGCAATGCGGCGATTTCGTCGGCATCGAGGAACGTCACCGCCCTTTTTTCTTGGCGTTTGTTCGGCATGGCCAGAATGCGTTGGCAGTGATGCAACAACACTGGCTCCGTCATCGCAACATACCGGAAGAAGGACCGGATCGCCGCGAGCCGGGCATTTCGAGACCGGACAGCGTTGCCGCGGGACCCTTCGACATGGATGAGGAAGTTCGCCACCATGTCGGCATCGATATCGCCAACTTCCAGCTTCGTTGGGGCTTTGCCGCTGCAGGCCCCGGCATAGCGGATCAGCAGGCGGAAGGTGTCGCGATACGATGCGATGGTATGACGGCTTGCTTCCATTTGGACGCACAAGCGATCTGTGAAGAAGCGCTGCAGCAAGGCTGGGAATGTCGCGGTCCTCATTGCGACTCCTCCGCCGCAGAACTCTCGCCGATCCGTGCCGAGGCTAGTTCGAGAAGCTCGGGCACGGCCTGAAGGTACCAGTAGGTGTCCCTTGGCCCCTCATGCCCGAGGTAGGTCGTCAGCTTGTGCATTTCGCGCGCAGCATCATGTCCGGCGCGATACCAGCCTGTGATCGTCCGGACGGCAAAAGTGTGCCGAAGATCGTGGATGCGCGGTGGCCTTCCGGGCATGGGCTTGGCCCATGTACCCCGCATGCCGATGCTCTGACAGACACGAACAAAGTTTGCCCGCGCCCAGCAATAATCGGGTCGTTCGCCTTTGCAATTCACGAAGAGCGGTTCCGAGTGTCGTTCGAGCAGTCGATCCCGTTCGGTACAGTAGTTCTTCAGTCTCACCGCGACATCCGGATCGATTGGAAGGATTCGTTCCTTGCCATTCTTGCCGTTCTTTATGTGGAGCAACTGCCTCTCGGAATCGAAGTCTGCCGTGTCGAGCGCCAAGGCCTCTGCAACGCGCATGCCCGTGACAGTGATCAGACCATAGAGCATCGCGCAGGTCAGTCCGCGCAGCCCGTATATCGACGGCAATTCCCGCGCCGCCCCGATGATCTGGGCGAGTTCGGTATCGCTGTAGATGTACGGCGCGGACCGACTGACTCGTCCTGGCACGAACCCCCTCGGTGGAGGATCGTCGTGCCGATCATCCATACCGTGCAGCCATAGAGCAAATTGACGGACCGCGCTGAACCTACTGGCCTTGGTCCCGCTACTGGCAGGTCGCAGTCCATCCATCCATTCGAGCAGAAGCTCTTTTGTGACGAACTCTTTTCCGGCTTTGTCCACGAAGGTGGCAAAGCTGCGCAGGCGCAACTCGTCTGCTTTCAGTTTGGCGCCAAACATCCGGCGGAGATTGAGATATCGATCAAGCTCGGCGTGCAGGGTCATTGCTTTGCCTCCCCTGCGGGCCAAGGTTGGGCAACAGAACGAAGGTTTGCAATGTCGAGCTTCGCATAGATCATCGTCGTCGCGCGCGACTTGTGGCGCAGAACATCGCCCACCTCGTGCAAGGCTACGCCAGAGCGAACCATCCGAGTTGCGAGGCTGTGGCGAAGCACATGCGATCCGAGATACCGGGCAGGCATCTCGATCTTCAGTGCTGCGCAGGCCCGGGCAAGGATTTTGCTGACGATGCGGCTGTCCTTGAACCCGAGATAGGGGGCATAGGACCTGACAAAAAGAACGCGCGTTACGGTCGATGGTCGGGCATCGCGCAGGTAAGCGCTGATTGCGGCGCCGACATCTTCCGGAAGCGGGAGACGGTCACGCCGTTTGCCCTTTCCTCGGACGAGCAGCTCTCCCGCTCGCCAGTCGATGTCATCGATCTCTATCGCCATGACTTCGGGCACACGCAGGCCGAGCCGGGCCATCAGCAGGAACATGGCATAGTCACGAACGCCATAGCTGGACTCTCGCCGGACCCACTCAAGGATGGCCTCGATGTCTGTCGGCGGCAGATACCTGGGAAGTCGGTTGTTCTGGATGCGATGTACCTTCGGCACAGTCGACGACAGATTGGTTACGGTCAGGCCCCGGGCAAACAGGTACTGGAAGAAGCAGCGCAGATGGGATGCCGGCGTCCGCGCCATCGACAGACTCTTCCCCTTCTGGATGTGTTCGAGGAACGCAACGATGTCTTGGTGCCTGATCGACGAAGGGTCAGGCACTGTTTCGCCAAACCGGTGGTCCAAGAAGCGGACGGCATATCGCTTGACATGATAAACTGAACTCGGACTCAGGCCGCGTTGCCCGAGCAGGAAGCCTTCCAGGTCATCCAGCAGCGTGTCCTTTGCAATTTGGGCAGCAGATACAGGTGGCGGAATCGCAACGCCGATGCTGATGAGGTGGAGGACGAACCGTCTGACCAAGTTCGGGATCCGGACCGCGTTCACTCGATCAAATGGAACCTGCCGGGCAAGGCGATCGGCGATTTCCAGCGTCAATGACGTCGGCTCAACACCATGGGCCTCCAGAACCCGGCCAAACCGTCGAAGCTGGAAGCGATAGTTAGACAGCGCCCTACGCTGCATGTGCGTCGACGCGAGGCTCTCCTCGAACGAACTGAAGTAGGTGTCGAGGCAGGTTGGTTGGATTTTCTTGGCCATACGCTCTCTCCATGTTGCTGGCGCAACAAGG
The DNA here is from genome assembly GCF_008271655.1 of Gemmobacter caeruleus. Classification (GTDB taxonomy): domain Bacteria; phylum Pseudomonadota; class Alphaproteobacteria; order Rhodobacterales; family Rhodobacteraceae; genus Gemmobacter; species Gemmobacter caeruleus. The sequence continues at coordinate 154 of NZ_VKKX01000028.1, read as the reverse complement.
ATTATGCCGAACGCCTTGGCACGAAACTGAGGGTTCAGGACCATGAAGCCGGTCAGCCGCACCTAATAATCTTTGGCTGGTCTGGCAGTATGCCAAGTCGATGCTTCTCGTCGACTGGAGGGCCATGCGGCATAATCCTGATCCCGGCATAATA
>NZ_VKKX01000027.1 GCF_008271655.1 Gemmobacter caeruleus | reverse complement strand
ACCTTTTGTGCCCCGTTTTCTTATGTCTCCTACCGTCAAGATGGGTTGGTCTTTCAATGGCTTGTGGACCGAAGTCGGACACATAACGGTGCTCGCCGTGCAACATGACCGCACCTGCCATTTTCCAGAAGGATGCTTGTCATGTTGGAACGCCATTTCAGGTCGCTCATGGTGATCGACCGTATTAGAGCCCAGTGGCTTGGGCCGCAGATCGAGCGCTACGCTCAATCGCTTGATGAGTTACATACCGGGACCGCCACTGTTCGGCAGCATATTCGGGCCCTCGGGCACTTCAACGATTTTGCCGTTGGGCGCGGCGCAAAACGCCTTGATGAACTGCCCGACCACGTAGATGCGTTTGTCAGCCACTGGATTGCTGAACATGGCACGTGGTGCAAGAGCCCCCAAGATAGGGCGACAATCATTTCTCAAAGCCGTTTGCCAGTGGAGCGGATGCTCTGTCTAGCCCTGCCGGGTTTCACACGGCAAAGCCACCGTCAGGCCAATCCCTTCTACGTCAGCGTGCCCGGCTTCTTCCCTTTCCTTCTCAAGGAGAAAGGACTGCGACAAGCGACACTACACAAATACGCCTACACCCTACGCCCGTTCGAGTCATACTTGGCGCAGACGGGCATAACCCTGTCGGCGCTTACCCCGGCGTCCATCACCGATTTCATCAACGTCCGCGCTGAGGCATTGCATAAGTCCGGCATGCTCGGCACGACGGGCGCCTTGCGTGTTTTCCTCGCCTATCTGCACCGTGAAGGTATCATCGCCAACGATCTCACGCGCAGTATTCCGCGCGGCCGCGTCTATCGGCAGGCATCCATTCCACGAGCGATTTCATGGCCTGATGTCGAACGCTTGCTGGCCAGCGTCGATTGCCGCTCCGACTTGGGCAAGCGTGACTACGCCATTCTGACGTTGTTGGCCAGTTACGGATTGCGTGCGAGGGAGATAGCGGCCCTGTGCTTGGACGATCTTGACTGGGAGCATGACCAGATCAGCATCCCAATGCGCAAAGGCGGCCATTCGACCCGATATCCGCTGTCAGCGACAGTCGGCGAAGCAATGATCGCCTATTTGCGCGTTCGGCGCACGGATATCGCTGATCGCCAAGTCTTCTTGGCCGCAAGATCGCCCTATTCACCCATGACGCATACGGGGGTGTCGTGCATGGTCTCTGGCCGCATGCGCAGAATTGGCATTCAGGTTGCGCGCGCAGGATCGCACACATTACGCCATGCCTGCGTGCAACGCCTTGTGGAAGCAGACCTGCCGTTCAAAATCATTGGCGACTATGTCGGCCATCGCCACCCGGCATCCACATTGGTCTATGGCAAGGTGGCGGTACACAAGCTGCGAGAGATGGTCATTGCCCAAGGGGAGGACGTGCTATGACCGCCCCCTGGAACAGCTTTCAAAGCATCCTAGCCCCTCAGATCGAACAATACCTGCGTGCAAAACGCGCCATGGGGTGCAAGTTCGCCTGCGAAGACCGCCAACTACGGCTGCTCGATCGATTTCTCATCAACCGCGGCGTGGAAAGCATTGAGGCGATTGACGCACAGTGCCTGCAGGACTTCTTGGATTCCCGCAAACGCACCAACCCGCGCAGCTACAACAATCTGCTCGGAGATGTTCGACGGTTGTTCGACTGGATCGCCAGCCAACACATCCCAGGTGCCTCACCGGTAACGATCAAGGCTCGGCCGCAAACAGCGCGACAGCTGCCCTACCTGTTCTCAGACGAGACGATACGGCGCCTGCTGACTTTGGCAGCAGCATTGCCAGACAACGCGCGAGCGCCGCAGCGCGGCATCATCTATGAGATGATCTTTGCCTTGCTCGCCAGCCTTGGCCTGAGGGTCGGGGAAGTCGCCAATCTACAATGGGGCGATGTGGATCTGACGCGCGACCTGGTGGAGATCCGCAACACCAAATTCGGCAAGGACCGACTTGTGCCCTTTGGGCCCAAGCTGGCCGTCAGGCTGCGCACCTATCGGACACAACGGGAGCAAAATGGGTTCGTCTGCTCAGGCGCCCATCACTTGTTTTCCTGGAATGGCCGTACACCGATCAGCACCAACAGCATCCGCAACACATTCCGTGATGATCTGTTGCCCCAACTCGCCCTTGCGATACCGATTGGTGTTTCCGGCCCACACGTTCATGGCCTGCGACATTCATTCGCGGTGCGCACCCTGCTGAACTGGTACCGCCAAGGGATCGCGCCAGCTGACCGTCTGCATCATCTGTCCACATTTCTGGGGCATCTCAATCCCAACAGCACAGCAGTTTATCTGACCATAACGAACGACCTGCTTGATGCCGCAAACCACCGCTTTGAAGCCTTCGCGCCGACGCTGACCGATGGAGGCGAAGCATGACGCAGCCAAACTTTCCGGCATCCGTGCACCATTACTTTCTGGAGTATCTGCCGCGCCATAAAGGCCTGCAATCCAGCACGATCCGCAGTTATCGAGACAGCCTGCGCTTGTTTCTGATCTTCGTGGCCGATGCCAATCGGATAGGGGCCAGTGGCCTCGAGTTTAAGCACTTGGACTACTCTGCCGTGCAGGCATTCCTGCACAACATGGAAGTCGAGCGTGGTAATGCGATCAGTACGCGCAACCAACGCCTGACAGCCCTTCATGTTTTCTTCGAGTATCTCGGTAGGACGGCACCAGAGATGTTGCCGGTCAGCGCCAAGGTTGCAGCCATCCCGATGAAGCGCCATCAGCGTCCAGAGATGAAGTTTCTGGCACGTGATGAAGTCGAGGCGCTCTTTGCCTGCATCCCCGCCCAGGACCGTCTTTCGCTTCGCGACCGTGCACTCCTCATGCTGCTCTACAACACCGGTGCGCGCGTCTCAGAGGTCGCGCAACTGAAGGTGAATCAACTCGATTTAGCCTCACCGGCTCGGGTCAGATTACTGGGCAAAGGCTCCAAATGGCGAACCTGCCCTCTCTGGGCCCAGACCGCCAAAGCGTTGCAGGCCATGTTGGATGAACGGGGCGCGGTTCTCTCACCGGATAGCCTTGTGTTCGTCGGCGGTACAGGCGGTGGGATGACCCGTTTCGGTATCTACAAGCGTATTCGCCATTATGGCAAACTCTGGGAGGCGGCAGGGGTGCCTGCGTCGCGCACCCACCTCACGCCTCACGTGTTCAGGCATACAACAGCGGTCCATCTCCTCGAGGCAGGCGTAGAGGTCAACGTCATTCGGGGCTGGCTGGGGCATGTTAATCTTGAGACCACCAATCGCTACGCCGAGATAACCATACGCATGAAGGCCGATGCCTTGGACCTGCTCGAACCGGTCGCAACCAGAGGCGCAAGCAAGTCCGCATGGCGAGATGATGCCGCCATGCTGGCGTGGCTGTCATCCCTGTAGCGATATGACACTGGGCGGCATGTTTGACCGCCCGGTGTCCCTACAATCATCTTTCGCCCAAAACCAGAAACATCCAATGCCAGCAGATATGCACCGTTATGTGTCCGACTTCGGTCCACAAGCCATTGAAAGACCAACCCATTTTGACGGTAGGACACATAAGAAAACGGGGCACAAAAGATCCA
>NZ_VKKX01000026.1 GCF_008271655.1 Gemmobacter caeruleus | reverse complement strand
CCGCGCCAAGCCCGCACCCTCCAGGTGATCCATGAAACGCGCCCCTCGCAGCCGTCAACGCCATGATTTATATGCGAAATATCACGATTACGACAGCGAAATCAGCGACTTACTTGGAGAATGTGGGGCATAATTCTGTCCGAAGATAGGCTTGTCTCAAGCTGTACAAAAAAATGCAACAGAACCTCGAGGTCCACACCCCAAACCGTGTGTTTCTGGCCGCGATCACTTTCTAGCGTCACGAAATAGCTGTCGCGGTTCTTCGGGTCATGATGATAGGGCGCAGTCCCGTGCTCCACCAGGCGGCCCGCCTGCCGGCTGCTGAACTCGTCCATGCCGGCATAGAGCTGCGCGCCGTCGCGATGCCGCGTCATGGCGACATAGGTCAGATGCCGGTCCATCGTGCCCGACGCCAAGACGAAGGCGCGATCGACGGTCGCGCCCTGGTTCTTGTGGATCGTCGTCGCATAGCCGTGGTCGACGGCGCGATAATCGTTCATCGGCACGCTGATGCTGTCGCCCTTTCCCTGTCCCCCTGGGCCGTCGAGCTGCGCGACGATCTTCCCAGGCTCGACGCGCTCGACCGTGCCAAGCATCCCATTTTTCACGCCAAGGTCGCGGCTGTTTTCGAGGAACACGATACGGTCGCCCGGCGCGAATGAACGCTTGCCGTCATTGGTCTGAAACGACACCTCACCGCCTTCTTCACCGCGTCCCAGCCGATGGCTGTCCTGCAGGGCCGATCTGATCGCATCATTGATGGCGCGAACATCGGCGCGGCGGTGCGCCATCGCAACGCGGGTGCCCTCTGGCCGCTCAGCCAAGTCGGCAAGGTAGTCACGCACGATCTCGCCGCGCGCCTCGTCCCGCGTTTCGCTAAGCCGAATGTTCCCATTATCTCGATAGGCGGCCAGGCCATCGGCTGTGCGATGCGTGGCAAAGGCAACCGACGCCTCCCGCTGCCAGTCCACGCGCTGCCGGCGAATCTCCGAAAGCTCGGCATGGCCTATTCTCTCAGCAATGGCGCGGAACGGTGCGCCGGCCCCGATCGCCTGGAGCTGTTCGTGGTCGCCGACAAGGACGATCTTCGCGCCGCGCGCCTCGGCCTCGGTGACGAAGCGGGAGAGCTGCCGACTCCCGATCATGCCCGCTGTCCGGCGTCACCACCCACGGAACAGTTTGGCGTGATTGCGTAGCGGAGGGTTTGTGGCTCATCTTGACCCCAGTTGGAGTTGAAGATGATGAAGAAACCGGTGACGACCAAGGCCCCTGCCGAGCAGGTCGTGAAAGACATCCGGCGCGCGACGCGCAAGTTGCATTCGTCCGAGGAGAAGATCCGGATCGTTCTGTCCGGCCTTCGTGGCGAGGATAGCATTGCTGAGCTTTGCCGCAAGGAAGGCATAGCTCAGAGCCTGTATTACAGTTGGTCAAAGGAGTTTCTTGAGGCCGGCAAGAAGCGGCTGGCTGGTGATACTTCTCGTCAGGCCAACACCGGCGAAGTGAAGGGCCTGCGCGCCGAGGCTTTGGCGCTGAAGGAACTGGTGGCCGATCTGAGCCTCGAAAACCGCCTGCTCAAAAAAAACATGACCGGGGCTGGGGGAGAAGGCGAATGAGGTATCCCGCCGCTGAGAAGCTTGAGATCATCCGGCTGGTGGAGCAGTCGCATCTGTCGGTCCGGCGCACCCTTGCCAAGATCGGCATCCCGCCCACCACGTTCTACCGGTGGTATGACCGCTTCGTCGAACACGGGCCGGAGGGGTTGGAAGACCGCCCTTCACGGCCTTCCCGGGTCTGGAACCGCATCCCTGAGGCCGTGCGGGACCAGATCGTGGACTTGGCGCTGGAAGAGCCGGAGCTGTCGCCGCGCGAATTGGCAGTCCGGTTCACTGACACGGAAAAGTATTTTGTGTCAGAGGCTTCCGTATACCGCCTGCTCAAAGCGCACGACCTCATCACCAGCCCGGCCTATATCGTCATCAAGGCGGCAGATGAGTTCAAGGACAAGACGACGGCGCCAAACCAGATGTGGCAAACCGACTTCACCTACCTCAAGGTCATCGGCTGGGGCTGGTTTTACCTTTCTACGATCCTCGATGACTACTCGCGCTACATCGTCGGCTGGAAGCTCTGTGGCAACATGCGGGCCGAGGATGTCACCGACACGCTCGACATCGCCCTGACCGCGTCCGGCTGCAGCAGCGCAAAAGTTCTGCACAAACCCCGGCTTCTCAGCGATAACGGCTCGTCCTACATCGCAGAGGGTCTGGCCAGATACCTCGAGGATAAAGGCATGAAACATGTCCGCGGCGCCCCGATGCATCCCCAGACCCAGGGCAAGATCGAACGATGGCACCAGACCCTCAAGAACCGCATCCTGCTCGAAAACTACTTCCTCGAAGGCCAGCTTGAGGCTGCCATCGCCGCCTTCATCGAGCACTACAACAACCACCGCTACCACGAGAGCATCGGCAACCTGACCCCGGCTGACGTCTACTTCGGGCGCGACGAAACCATCCTGGCTGAAAGGAGGCGCATCAAACAGCAGACCATCCAAAACCGCCGCTTGAACCACCAGCGTCAAGCAGCATAACCTGAACCCGATGAGCCCCAGCTCTCCGCTCCAAAATCAGGCCGCCTGTTCCAAATCATTCGACGACGGACAATCGCCGTGCCGACGGGCCGCTGAACCTGCTGGTGGACAGCACCGGCATCAAGTTCCTCGGCGACGGCGAGTGGCAGGCCCGCAAGCATGGTGTCCAAGGAAGACGCCAATGGCGCAAGGTCCATCTGGCCATGGACACCGCCACATCCGACATCCGCGCGGTCGAGTTTACCCCAAGCCGGGAAGGCGACAGCCCCGTCTTGCCAGACCTGCTGGACCAGATCCCAGACGACGAAGACATCGGCACCGTGACCGCAGATGGCGCCTACGATACTCGCCGCTGCCACATCGCCATCATCGCGCGCGGTGGCACCGCAATCATCCCGATCCGCAAGAATGGTCGACCGTGGAAGGAGGATTGCCCAGCTGCCCAGGCCCGCAACGAAACCCTCCGCGCCACACGCCACTACGGCCGCGCGTTTTGGAAGCGATGGACAGGATACCACGCCCGCAGCCGCGCCGAAGCCAAGATGCGCTGCCTCAAGTCCTTCGGCGACCGCATCGCCGCGAGAGACCCTGACCGACAAACCGCCGAAATCCACATCCGCGTCGCCCTCATGAACCGCTTCAATGCCCTCGGCACAGCCGAGATCGTTCGCGTGGACTGAACCTGAGGGGGAAAGGGGAAGTCATGCGTCAGGCAGCGTTTCTGCAACAACGCCTATTTCAACACAAAGAGACTGAGGAAAACGTAGGGCCGGAGGGACTCGAACCCCCAACCAAGGCGTTATGAGCGCCCGGCTCTAACCATTGAGCTACAGCCCCCTGCGCTTTGGGTAAGCATTCCGTCCCGCAGGGTCAAGGGATCATCGCCCATCCGATCGCCGAATGAGCAGGGTCCTCATTGTAGTGTCTACGCCAATCCTCCATCTTTTCACGGGCGTCCGCAAGCGTCAGGAACCAATGGGCGTTCAAACATTCCGCCCGGAACTTGCTGTTGA
>NZ_VKKX01000025.1 GCF_008271655.1 Gemmobacter caeruleus | reverse complement strand
CCTGCTTGAGCCAATCGGGAACATCCCGCCCGCAGAAGCAGAGGCCAATTTCTACGCAGCTCTGGAAACTGAAGCCATGGCCGCGTAACTAAGATCAATCAGCCTCCGGCAAACCCGGCGCGGTTCACAATGACCACAACAGATCCATATCTGCAGTTGTAATTGCCCCCAACTGCATAGTGTCGGACTTCTGCTGGAAATGAGACTCTAGGCGCCCTGCCGACGTCGCAAGTGACTGTTCAGCAGCCTCAGCGATGCTTACCTTGTTTGACCGAGCAGACAGCGTGTCCACGGTGTCCAGTTGCGTCCCAACATCGGCGAAAATCATGCGAATATCGTCGGAACGGCGATCCTTGGTTACATGATCGATCTTCGCTTCAATGGTGCCCAAGTGGGCCTCAATGCCCTTCAAACGTTTCAGCATGACGGCAAAGCCAGCCACAGAGACCCCGAGTCCCAGGCCCGAAACTGCCAATGTCCCTATTTGCAAATTCTTCAACAGAGCCAGCGAAGATTGAACCTCCGCCAAGCGAGATTTGATCTGCTGGTTCTGTATGACGCTTGCGGCACCAAGACCGAGATTTGCAAAACCAACGATGGGGTTGCCGCCGCTGGTCATCACACTGTTGAGGATGGTTTGCAGCACTCCGGTTTCTTGAAGGAAGGCAATGCCGCGCCCCGATGCGACGTCACGGACGACGGAGCCCGTAACCTTGTAGAGGCCAGAGGCGACCCCATGGACAAGCTCTGGCGGAACAGCGCGCAACAGTATCATCAAATTGCTCCTTGAATTCGGTTCCGGCCCGCTTGGACAATAGCGGCCTGTATGTCACTCAGCATGCATCGGGCGCCAGGTTTTTCCCCAATTCCAAACACTTGGCGACCTGCCTCTCGATGTAGTCGAAGGCAGAGCTTCTGCCGGGCCTTATCTTTGGCGAATTTCAACGACTGAGACCCTGTAAGGGTCGCAACACCTATTCCTGCGGCACCCAGGGCAAAGAGTGGCCAACTGATCGCGGACGTCCCCCAAAACGCCAAGACGCTTGTGCTAACGGTGGCGAAGGAAATCACGGTCGGAATCGCGGCGAGTGAGGCCCCGATCAGACCGACACCAGCTATAGCGGGCAGGGCTTTCGTCACTTGTTCCCATACATCGTTGTCGAGGTTCACTTTACCCGGAAGCTGCAGCAAGGTTTGATCCAGATCGGCCTCAGCGCGGCCGAGTGCCTTTACAAGCTGGTCGGCGCCCCAACGCTGAATAATGGCCTCAGCCGACGATTTCAGTGCAATGGTGGACCGGACCAAGTTGACAACGCTTGCACTTTCCACTTGCTCGGCAAGCTCATCCAGCAGTGCAGGCAAGGCTTCTTCCAGCTGCGAGGAAATTGCCGCCAACTGCGTGTCTCTCCACGCCAAGAACTCAAGTTGTGCAGCAATGGCCTGAAAATCCAATAAATGCCCCTCGACGCAGATCCGGTCCTAGGGTTACCGAACGAGATCACATCAGTCCATCCCAAGAGATTGCAGGAGAGGGAAGACGCGGCAGCGAGGGTAGGGACGCCGACGCCAGATCGGTCCCAATATTCGGGGCCTTATACGCTTCCCCAAGGTCAGCAAACGCAGTAAGCAGCACAATCTTTTGGGGAACTGGGACAGATCATGGCGCAAAATGCCACCATTTACAAAGTCGAGCTGTCGGTCTCGGACATGGATCGCCACTATTACGAGACCCACAAGCTGACAGTGGCCAAGCATCCCTCGGAAACCGATGAGCGGATGATGGTGCGCATCATCGCCTTTGCCCTGAATGCCCATGAGAACCTGGAAATGACCAAAGGGATTTCCACGGAAGATGAGCCAGACATCTGGCAGAAAAGCTTGAGTGGCGAGCTTGATGTGTGGGTGGCCCTTGGCCTCCCCAGCGAGAAGGTGATGCGTCAATCCTGCAGCAAAGCTGACAAGGTGATCGTCTATCCCTATGGTGGCAGGACGGCCGATATTTGGTGGGACAAGATCAAAGGCAGCACCACCCGCTTTGAGAACCTTCAGGTGATCGGTTTTTCCGAAAAGGACACCGGCGCACTGGCCAAGCTGGCGAACCGCACGATGAAGCTGCAGATCAACATTCAAGACGGCGAAGTGATGGTCAGTGCCGGTGACAGCATTGTTTACCTCACCCCTCTCAAATGGAAGAGCGCTGCGTAGATCCGCAGCTGCGTGCGCCTGTCCGCCATATCGGGTAATCTGCCCCTCTTTTGACGGGGTGCATCCTTAGAGTTCAGGCGGCCATTTTCAATTTCATGCGGAGAATAGGCACAATAATCTCCGCACAGCTTGCGGCGTTAACGCTTGCGAATGCGGCGAATGAGCTGCATTATCACCGCATCTTGCGCGGAGTTTACGATGTACATCTGGGAGAGGCCAGACTGGCCGACATTGACTTGGCGCGATGGCAGCCTCGCGACACCGCTGGCGGCGGTGCGGCACGATCAGGGTCGCCTGATCGGCCGGATGGAATCCCTTGGGTTCAAGCTGCGCGAAGAAGCGGTGCTGCAGACACTCACGCAGGATGTGCTCAAGACCAGCGAGATCGAAGGCGAGGCGCTAGATGCCACACAAGTCCGGTCATCGCTTGCACGACGCCTTGGCATAGACATCGGCGCCCTGCCCCCGACCGACCGCAATGTCGAGGGCATCGTCGAGGTGATGCTGGATGCGACCCGGAACTACATTGCACCCTTGACGGCGGAGCGTCTGTTCGGCTGGCATGCCGCCCTGTTCCCCACCGGGCGCAGCGGCATGACACGGATCCGCGTCGGGGATTGGCGCGACAACAGTTCGGGGCCCATGCAGGTGGTGTCAGGACCATTCGGCCGAGAGCGCGTGCATTTCGCGGCGCCTCCGGCCGATAGGGTCGCGGCGGAGATGGGCGCGTTCCTGACATGGTTCAACGCACCCCTTTCCACCGATCCGGTGATCAAGGCGGCTCTGGCGCATCTGTGGTTCGTGACAATCCACCCGTTCGAAGATGGCAACGGCCGCATCGCCCGCGCCATCGCCGATCTGGCACTTGCCCGATCAGAGGCCAGCCCCCAGCGGTTCTTTAGCATGTCGGCGCAGATCCGGATCGAGCGGTCAGACTATTATGATGAACTGGAGCGCACCCAGAAGGGCACGACGGATGTGACGGATTGGCTGACCTGGTTCCTTGCCTGCCTAAGCCGGGCAATCCACGGCGCCGATGGCGTCCTGGCAAAAGTCATCGCCAAGGCCCAGTTCTGGGAACGCGCTGCCGCGCTGGCGCTGAACGAACGCCAGATCAAGATCCTGAACCGACTGCTTGACGGTTTCGAGGGCAAGATGACATCGTCCAAGTGGGCGACAATCGCGAAGTGCTCACAAGACACCGCGAACCGCGATATCGCGGCATTGCTGGATCTGGGGCTTCTTCGCAAAGGGGAAGCTGGTGGCCGCAGCACAAGCTACGAGCTCATCCTCTAAGCGTTTCTGCTTAGGTAATCCCCCCCGAAAGTAAGGGGCTGCATAAGTAGAATTTTCTCGGCAAGATGAACGAGGAGATTCTGAATGAAGACAAGCAGATACACTGAAGCGCAGATCCTTGCTATCCTGCGCCAGGCCGA
>NZ_VKKX01000024.1 GCF_008271655.1 Gemmobacter caeruleus | reverse complement strand
CCTGCTTGAGCCAATCGGGAACATCCCGCCCGCAGAAGCAGAGGACAATTTCTACGCAGCTCTGGAAACTGAAGCCATGGCCGCGTAACTAAGATCAATCAGCCTCCGGCAAACCCGGCGCGGTTCATCTTTCGCTTTCCTTCGACTTTGACATACTGTGCAACGATGGGTGACATGAGGTTTATCAAGCTGCGCGGATTTCCTTCCGTCAGCGCAAGCAGTGACGGACTACCAGTATAAATTATGACGCTCTTGCGGGATCGCGCTGAGAGCTGATCGATCTGAAGATCTGACCTTGATGGCCGTGAGAAATACTCACGAATTACAACAATGTTTCTGACCTTGCGCAGGCTCTTAGCAAGACTATGCTCGTCGAGTGCGCTGATATCTGAGAGATCAATTCGCTTATCCTTCAGGTACGCTCGGAAGCTTGCGTCCTTCTCGGCGAGTCTATTGAACACAGCACCTAGTGGTCGACCTGCGCTGTACTTTCCTAGCGTCGTGATTGAGTCATCGTTGATCTCGTCTTCGAAGGAAAAGAATGATGTTCCCAAAAGATCGTCGACGGTGGAGTCCATCCCTGCCTGCTCGAGCATGAGGTTACAGAGCTTTCTAGAGAATTCGTAGCCCTTGTCCTTCCTGGGGAAGCTGAGGTCTATGTGAAGGTAGTCGTTACTTGGGGAGATCCCCTGTGCATCCATCGACTGACGAAAGTTCTTATTGAACGGGGCGAGAGCAAGCTTGTAGCTTATCTTCTCGCGATCAATCTGGCCTCGCAGGTCAGCAAAGACACTTTCCTGCACAAATGAGGGTGCCACCTCCATTTCATCGAAGAGAAAGAACCAACGCCTGTCAGGCAACCCCGAGGCTTGGTTGTGAGCAGATACAGCGAGTGCTAGCCCTTCCCGATAGTCAACCATCAGAAATCTGTTCTCGCTCTGATCGATAAAATTGACACCGTAGCGAAGCTGGTTTCGAAGAAGGCCGATATCCGCAAGACGCTTTGCGAGGGCCGCCCGCATCTCCAAGAACGTCGGCGCTCTGGGTCTTAGCAACCAAGCATCCGCCAATTCACTGCAGATTTGCCGCTCACTCTGAGCGGACAACTCAGTAATGAGCCGGGGCACGAAAAGCCCCGCTTTGCCTTCAAGCCTAGACCAATCAATAAACGCAGTGATTATCGCCTTGAACAAGTGAGTAGTGAATGCGCTCATTCCCAAGAGCTCTGCGTGCTCCTTGATTTGTGCCTGTTTAGCCATGCTCGTAAGCTGACCGTGCCAACTACGATCGGCCGCTACAAACACGGACACGAAGTTCACGCTTGTCTTAAGGGGCTCGGCTTCCGGTGCTGTCCAGTTCGATAGGGCAGGAAGCGTAAGCATCTTGAGGAGAGTTGTTTTACCTGAGCCGCGCGGCCCGGAAAGGACCGTGTGATCCTTGCTAATCAAGCGCTCAAGAGTTCCATCAGGGAGAACAAAGCTTGATGCAATCTCTGCATCAGTCTTATGCTTGGCGTTGAAGGTATCAAAGAAGATGCTGTCAGACATCTGGGGCCACCAATTCCTCGATTTCCTGTCCAACGTAGGTAATGACGATTCCCCGCTGATCGAGCGTGTAGAGCAGTGATTTCATGTCCTTGGGGACCAGTCTCAAGAATTCTGGAAACTGCTCAATAAGACGGCGACGATTTATCTTAATCTCGGATTTCGTTTTGTCGTAAATTCGATCGGCCAAGTCAGATATGCGGCCCCGGTAGCCGAAACCCGTAGATTTTGGCAGTCCGCCCAATATATCGTTATTCTCCATCCAGCCGTAAGTTGGCGTCCAGTTCCAAGTTTGAATTAGTCCAGAGACCGATGACGGCCTGCCAGGTTCTTGTGTATCAAGGTGAATAACATAGAACTGATTTGGGCATGGATTATGTTCGTCGCCAGTTCGCGTCGCTGCGAAGCTTGCGCAAGACAAGACGATAGGAGCAGTGTTACCGCCAGCGCAGAATAAATTTGATCGATGTCGATGGCCGTGGATTATAAGCCACTCCCCGAGTTCGGCCGTGCTTAACAGGTCAGTTAGCTTCTCTGCGCCCTTGATCGCGCTCTTGTCTTCAAAATCATCAGAGGACACTGGCTTTATATGATGGTGTATCAGGCAGATGTTGTGCTTCGAGGGGTACTCTCTATGTGACTTTCTAAGTGCCTTTTCGATTGCTTCGAGCGTAATGTCGCTGATCCGACCGTGATTCAGTTCCTGGTTCTGTTCGTCTCCGTATCCGTGAAACGCACAAGAGTTTATGTTGAGTATTCGATAGGTTTCATCTTCGATCAATGTGAAGTTATTCGCCCAATACTCGAGAATGCTTCGATCGTCTTGCGAAAGATGGGAAATCGGAAAGCTTGGTTGTAGCGTTCTGAGAAAGCCTCGTGGATCAAATTTGTTGATTTTGTGTCTAGTGTCCAGATCGTGGTTGCCGCAGGTGGCGAAGACCTTTGCTTTGGCACTCTGCGCCATTTCGTGAATCTCGGCCCAGGCACTTCTTATTGCAACGGGGTCAGCTTTATCTCCTATGTCGCCAGCTACGATCAATAGGTCGATATCGCCAAATAGCCCTTCGTGGAATAGATCGCGTAGGCCAATAAGTGGGTCCTCGACCTTTCGTCTGGTTGGTGTTGAGAAGTCTATGAACGAAGGTGGCAGAGGCTTCCTTCCGTCCGCGCCTCGCCGAGAGTCAGAGGTGAACGCATGCAGGTCTGAAACAACGAGTAGCTTCATCTTACCAGTTCTTCACAAGCAGTTCAGGGCTCTTCCGTCTACTAGATGCAAAGCCAGATATATTCTTTTGAACGAGGTAAGTTTCTGACGTCCATTTGCTCGAAATCGTATGGATGATTTGATCATCTGCAAAGCTTAGTAGAAATTGCGCTCCCTTTTTATCGATTAGATCGAGGAGTTCTTCAAGACGACTTGTATCCTTTTTGCTAAAATGACCACTTACGTACTCATTAAATATTCGACCTTCTGAGAGGAGATATGGCGGGTCCAAGTAAACAAAGTCTCCATGTTGAACAGTCCTAGAAACAATGTCGAAGAAGTCGCCATGACGAATGTCGGCGTTCCGTAGTCTGTGCGCGCAGGCTTCAAAATCATTGAAGGTGGGGTAGGCACCGCGTCCGGCTGCAGCGTACGGTACATTGAATTTTCCTGACTTGTTCGTTCTATACAATCCATTGAAGCAATTTCGGTTCAGATAGAGCATTGAAGCTGCCCGATCTAATGGATCAATCTCAGTGCCAAACTTTGCTCGGACCTCTAAGTAAGTTTCCTTATTGCGAGGAAAAGCGTGCACAAGATCGTGCAACTTCTTTGGGCGGTTGCGAATCTGGATAAAAAGATTCACAACTTCGGGGTTGAGGTCTGACAAAATAGCTGCTTCGGGCGCCAAGTGGAAGAAAAGAGCCCCTGAGCCTACGAATGGCTCTATATATCGTTGAAAATTTTGGGGTGTGTTTTCCGCGAGTTTTGCCACAACAGACGGTAATCCCCCCATTTTTAACGGGGTGCATCCGTAGAATTCACGCGGCCATTTTCAATTTCTGTGCGGGTGTGATGCCGCCGATGCCCATGTTCGGGCGGTCGTTGTTGTAAGTCCAGAGCCATTGC
>NZ_VKKX01000023.1 GCF_008271655.1 Gemmobacter caeruleus | reverse complement strand
GCGCCAAGCCCGCACCCTCCAGGTGATCCATGAAACGCGCCCCTCGCAGCCGTCAACGCCATGATTTATATGCGAAATATCACGATTACGACAGCGAAATCAGCGACTTACTTGGAGAATGTGGGTTGAAGCGATCGCTTGAGGATCCTGAGCGCAAGGAGTGCATGCTCGTGAACACCGCATCCTCGATCTATTGGGCAAGGGCGTAAGTGACGAAACTACAACCATTCCCGGATACAATGACCGAGCGCAATTGGGGCGGACTAGAGGATTGAAGCGCATGACATTTGGAGGGACTGCCGTGCGCTCGCTGTTCGAGCGGACTTTGGATGCGCTTCCGGACGGCGTCCTACTAACCGACTCCGAGCGTCGCGTAGTCTATGCGAATCGCTCTTTTGCTCAGCTCTGGAAGATTCCAGACGAATTGGTGAGCACGAAGAACGAGCTCGGCATGCTCACTTTCGTGACGGACCAACTGTTGGACCCGGAGGGTTTCCTTCGCGAGGTGGATCGGCTGCAGCTGGCCCAGGAGACCTCCGAGGACGAAATTCTGCTCAAGGACGGCCGCATTTTTTCGCGGCGCAGTGTGCCGTTCGATGAAGGTGGAAGGTTGGCTGCGCGAATCTGGATTTTTACGGATATCACCGAAGCACGCAGCGCCAGTATCGACGCGTTGACGGGAATACCGAACCGGCATGCCTACTCACGACAATTTCCAGAATATCTCAACACGGCCAACGATGGCCTATTCCGATCCGTCGCCATTCTCGATATCGACAATTTCAAAAGCTACAATGACAGGCATGGCCATGCGGCTGGAGACGACGTTCTGCGCCAAATAGGCACGGTTCTGCGCACGCATTTAACAAATGCCGACGATCTTTTTTTCCGGATCGGCGGCGAGGAGTTTCTCATGGCGTGTCGTACACGCGCCGCTCTGGACGCACACACTTTTTTTGAGGCATTGCGGAATCGAGTCGGTGCGTTGGCAATTACACACCCCGGGAACCAACCCTACGGTGTGGTGACGGTTTCGATGGGGCTTGGGATTTTTGAAGGGCCACAATCGCCGGCCGACGTCTTTCACCAGGTTGATGCGGCGTTGTATCAATCCAAGCATCTGGGCCGGAACAGGGTAACTATCTGGCGCCTCTAGTGCCAGTGTTATCATGGATGGACGACGCCCCGACACGCTATAGTTTCGCGGCAGAGGCGGCCGCGAGCGCGGACTTATCCTTCACAAGTTCATGGAGGAGGTGCTGCCGGGGAAATCGGAAAATCTCGAGCGGCTATCGACTGATCGACCGCCAGACTAGAGCCATCCCTTGCGACCACAATATGTGCATACATCTCGTGTTCCCTCAAGATCGAAAGTATAACGTCGCCTGCGACACTGCCTCAACTTTTTCGGTGGTCCGTGTTCTTTTTTCCATGCCTGTAGCCCAAAAATATGAGCGTAGGTCTCCACCGCCAAAGACCTCCGGCTATGGAATCGATGCATTCGGCGATGCATCCAAAAACCAATGGTGCGGCCGAAAGAATTGACGTTTAGAAGTACGATGCTGGTAGATTTATTCCCAGTGCGACCAAAATAGACATCAGCTTTGCGCCACAGAGCTTGCCCTCAATAGAGCCCGGTCTGAATATCCGATCCGCGCACCATGGTCGGATCGACTGGACAGCGATCGGCTATCCCAAGAATCATCTGGCGCTGTCGTCATTGAGTGATTGAGTGGCCCTTCGAGTACAATCGTTCGTGTGAAAAGGTCGGTGGGCATCATGTCGGAACGTTTCGAATGCACGACTGTCATTCGCGCTCGCTCAGGCGGGAGACTCTTGCGTTGTGCAGATAACCGCATGGCCATCGTCGTGCAGGCGGCAAGCCCTGCAGCAAATCGTAGGGTGAAGGACCATAGCCGAGACCGCCAAGGCTTATCAGCTCATCTGCGATACCTGCTCAATCTCGAACGGGGCCGCCACTTCATGCACGGGCGACGTCAACAATGACGATGTCTAGATCTCGCAGTGCGCGGCTACCTACTCCTCCATCGAGTTCCTGTCCTAAGGGATGTTGTATCTATCCTGGGTCGCGGCAAGAGCAATCGCGCCGGGATTTCGGGCCGAGGGCGTTGTTGATGATCAATGGTCGATCACTTGCGTATCCCGAGTCTGCGGACAGCCCGCGCCCGTTTCTCGAGCCACCACCCGAACTCCGGGTGCCACATCCCATGAACCCCGTCGGCGCCAAGTTCGCGGGCCGCCTGCAATGGCCAGTTCGGGTCCTCCAGCAGTTCGCGACCGAGTGCGACGAGGTCGATATCGCCTTGGTCGATCGAGCGGTCGACCAGCTTCGGGTCCCAAAGAAGTCCGACACCGATCGTCGCGATGCGTGCTGCCGTCTTCACCCGCGCGGCGAGGGCGAGCTGATAGCCGTGCTCGAGGGTCATGCCCTGCGGACGTTCCCGTCCTGAGATGCCGCCGCTTGAGCAGTCGATCGCGTCGACGCCGAGGTCCTTCAGTCGTTGTGCGAGGTAGATTGTGTCGTCCACTTGCCAGCCCTCGGGATGCCAGTCGGTGACCGATAGGCGGAAGACCAGTGGGTATTCGTCTGGCCAAACCTCGCGGATCGCTGCGGCGATCTCGAGTGCCAGACGGCATCGTCCTTCGAGGCTTCCGCCGTAGTCATCGCGCCGTTGGTTCGCGAGCGGCGAGTAAAACTGGTGGATGAGAAACCCATGCGCGGCGTAGACCTCGATCACCCGGAAGCCGGCCTCGCGTGCTCGCTCAGCGGCAATTCGGAACGACGCGATCACTTCCCTGATGTCCTCGATGCTCATCGCGGCCGGAGCAGGCCAGCCTTCCGCGTATGGGATCGCACTCGGCCCGAGTGCAGCCCACGGTTTTTCACCGCGCTGTGCGATGTCTTCCGAGTCGACCGGTGTCTCACCGTGCCAGGGGCGGCGTTCGCTCGCCTTGCGGCCCGCATGGGCGAGCTGGATGCCTGCAGCTGCTCCCTCTTGCGAGAGGAAGCGAGTGACCGCCGCGAGCCGGTCGATGTGGGCGTCCGACCATATCCCGAGGTCGCCATGTGTACGCCGGCCATGCTCCTGCACCGCAGTAGCCTCGCAGAACACCAGCGCGGCGCCTCCGAGTGCGAACCGACCGAGGTGGACCAAGTGCCAGTCGTTCGCCACGCCGTGCTGCGCGCGGTACTGGCTCATCGGTGAGACGACCACCCGGTTCTTTAGCGTTACACCGCGCAGCAGGAATGGTTCAAACAGCGTCATCTGGTACGTCTCTCTTCGTTGTAATTGGCTTTGGTCTGCTTCGAGCGGTGTCGTCATTGGGGTTGCACGATCCGCCACGATGCCGACCCTCGCAGCGTCCAGCCACGCAGAATCTCGAGTCCTGACAAACCGTCCGATGACGGAGGTGCAGTCGGCGCAGCGCAGCATACAGGGCCGCGTACATACGCGGTTTCGCCCGCAAGCGGCTGGCTGCGATCGTGATCGCGCTGCCACGCGACGCCGCCGAGCTCACGATGCTCGCGAAGGAAGATTACATTTTTCCGCATGCCCAAAACACGCCGGACTGGTTTGCCTCACCGGAGCCGTCACGACGCAGGCTCCGAGCAGCCCAGAGCAGACCCTCAAGCCGCGTGCCCCGCCATGCGTTCCGCTCGTGTAACTTCAATCGCCTCCTGGGCAGCCATGATTCCAGCCTTTGGATCGTCCAAGGTTGCCGGCAGAGAAACGATGACGGCGGTCACACCTTGAGTTTTAGTCCATTTGTTCTAGAATGCATCGGCGCGGACAATATGGCAAGACGCGAAGCTGGAATTTGCGAGAGCGCCGGATGGCAAGACCAAGAGAATTCGATGAGGAAGCCGTGCTCGACGCAGCAATGCAGTGCTTCTGGCGCCGCGGATACGAGGCAACATCCGTGCGCGATCTTATCGACAAGACCCGGATCACCGGCGCGAGCCTTTACAACGCATTCGGGGATAAACGCGCGCTCTTCATCAAATCGCTGGACCGTTATGTCGAACACAGCGTTGCGGATCGGATCCGGCGTTGCGAGGCATTGCCGCCCCGCGAAGCCATCGAAGCGTTCTTTTCCGATGTCTTGAAGCGCTCGCTTGAGGATCCTGAGCGCAAGGGATGCATGCTCGTGAACACCGCGCTCGACGCGGCACCCCCCGACGAAGCGTTCCGGGAAAACGTCGCGGCCGTGCTCATGCGCATCGAGATGTTTTTCCTGGGCCGAATAGAGTCGGGTCAGGCCGATGCCACGATCGCATCACTGCTGCCGGCAGAGGATATGGCACGGCATCTCCTGAGCGTGCTGATGGGATTGCGCGTGCTCGCGCGCGTGCGACCCGAGCCAGCTTTGCTGAAGGGAATCGTAGCGTCGGCTCTCGGAATGCTCGATTGCGCAAGAAAGGAAAAGGCTTTGCCCGCGATCTGATCAGATAGCATAGAGCACCTGATGCGGGATCATCGAGGACAGGGCTCTCTCTCTTTCTCTTTCTCTTTCTCTGTCGGAATGCGTTGCGGAGATCATCTGTAAGCTTGCGCCGAGGGCCGTCTGGTTGGTTTTGTGTTTTGCGTGTTAGCGGACGTCCTCATGGACGCACACGAAGACACCCCCCGCATTCAGGTTTTATCGGTTTCGGACACAGGCCGTCGTCGC
>NZ_VKKX01000033.1 GCF_008271655.1 Gemmobacter caeruleus | reverse complement strand
CCTGCTTGAGCCAATCGGGAACATCCCGCCCGCAGAAGCAGAGGACAATTTCTACGCAGCTCTGGAAACTGAAGCCATGGCCGCGTAACTAAGATCAATCAGCCTCCGGCAAACCCGGCGCGGTTCAATCACCGCGACCGGCAGGCCGTTCAGAAACACCACCACATCGGGGCGGCGGTTGTGGCCTGCCTCGGTCACCGTGAATTGCGAAAGGGCCAGCCAGTCGTTCAGCCGGTCGTCAGGGTCCACCAACCGCACCGCATCGCCGCGGATCGTGCCATCGGCGGCCCGGTATTCCACCGGCACACCCTCCACCATGGCGCGGTGCAGGCGGCGGTTTTCCTCGATCAGCGAGGGACGATCCGAGGCGATGACCCGCCGCACCGCATCCTCCCGCGCCTCTTCGGGGATGGCCGGGTTCAACCGCGCCACCGCCGCCCGCAACCGCCGGGCCAGGATCGTGTCGGAATAAGCCTCGCGCTCCGGCACCGCACCATCCGGCCCCGAGACCGTGTCACTCAGACAGGCATAGCCCAACCCCGCAAGCTGATCGAGCAGCACACCTTCCACTTCGGCTTCGGTCAGCATCGGGCGACATCCTTGGGTTTGATCTGCTTCAAAGGCTTGTCGATCACTTTTGCACCACAAGACAGTTTGTCGGTCAGTTTGCCCGACATTTTGCCCCGCAAACCAATTTGACGCCAACAAGTGATCCTCAAAACGCGTCCCGCCCTTCGCAGATGTTCAGCAACTCCGGGAAGGCCAGCACCGCGGGCCGCCTGCCGCTGGACGCCCGGACCTCACGCAACAATCCGTTGTCACGCACCAGACGCAGGATGCGCTTGGCGGTGGGTTCGGGAATGTCGGCCTGCGTGACGAAATCCGAGGCCACGAAGATCGGGCGACTGAAGAACCAGTCCAGCGCCCGCACCCCGTATTGAGAGCGGGTCGCTTCGACCATCCAATCCTTGCGCGTGGTATACAGCGCATGGATCGCCTGCGCCTTGGTCTGGTTCGTGCCCGCCTGCTCGATGATCGCGCGCAGGAAAAAGCCGCACCAGCCAGTCCAATCGCCATCCCGCGAGACTGCCAGCAGCCGGTCGTAATATTCGCTGCGGTGGCTTTCCAGATATTCCGACAGATAGAAATTCGGCGCTGACAGCAAGCCCTTGGATTTCAGAAACAAGGGAATGATCAGCCGTCCCAGCCGCCCATTGCCATCCAGAAACGGATGGATCGCCTCGAACTCGGCATGCAGGATGGAAAGCTGGATCAGCGCATCGGGGGCGTCGGCATGGATATAGGCCTCCCAGTTGCTCATCGCCCCCGGCAACGCCTCGGCGGAACAGGGGATGAAGCGGGCCTGTTCGATGGTGCAGCCTTCGGGGCCGATCCAGTTCGGGATGCGGCGATACTCGCCCGGTGCCTTGTTGCGGCCACGCACGCCCTGCATCAGGCGTTCGTGCGTCAATCGGATCAAACGCTGCGACAGTGGCAATTCGTCCAGCAGGCGCGAAGCCTCGGCCAGTGCGGCGCGATAGTTCAGCACCTCGTGAATGTCGGCCTTTTTCGCAGTGCTTTCATCTCCCGGTTCGCCCTCGGCCTCGAACTCCAGAACCTCGCCGATGGTCGCTTGCGTGCCCTCGATCCGGCTGGAGAGCACCGCTTCCTGCGTGGTCAGGGGCGAGAGCAGGACATTGGGGTTGGGGATACCGTGCAGGACCCCCTCATACCGCGCGACAGCGGCATTGGCGGGGCCGATCAGCGGCAGAAGCTGCGGCCAGTTGAGCGCATCCGGCGGAAAGCGGCCCTGATGATAGGCAACTGCCATCACGCCATCTCCTTTGCCACGGCTACTGCGTCGGCGACCCGCACCTCGCCCGACATCAGGCGGGGCAGCAGGAGGTCGCGGGTCTGGGCGAGGGTGCGGGATTCCTCATTCAGTTGCCTTACCAGATCATAGAGCGGGGCGATGGTGGCATCGAAGGCAGAATGAACTGTATCGCTGGCGCGAAGATATGGCACACGCCGGAGGTTCGCTTGATTCAGCTTTGGCTGCACAGCGCCGGTCACGAAGGGCCGGATGTCTATTTGGTCAAAGAACAACTTGAGTTGCTCGACGCTCAAATCGCGCCCTTTGATCACATGCGCATGGTTGTTTACCCATAGCTTGCCCCAGACATACTGTGTGAAAGGCCGTCCGTCTCCCTTTGCCACTGATCCGTCCTCACCAAGCAGCAGGAGCCGTTCATCGAAGAGGTAATTGTCGATGTGATCCATCACAGACGTTGCCCCATGATAGGGATACGGTCCTTGCCGCTTAGCGCGCTCCTGAGAAGACAATGGCACGCGCTTGTGGTCCAGCAGCTCGATAAAGTCGCCGATGGTCGAAACCTCCCACCCCTCCGGCTTGCCCTCGGCGTCGAGGCGGTCGGGGAAGAGGGACCAGAGGTCGGGGGAGAGGTATGGCGCAGCGCCCGCCATCTTGGCGCGGGTGGGGCCGAAATCGACGAACCAGTCTCGGAACAGCGCCCTCGCCATGGCCTCCAGCGTGGCGTTCATCTTCCGGTTCAACTCGATCTTGTCATCCAGCGCCCCAAGGGTGGCCGCAATGGCGCGCCGTGTTTTTCGGTCTGGCCAAGGAAGCGGTAAAGCCTTGATCTCCTTTAGGTTCAATGTGGCCTGAACGGTTGTGTTGCACCAATTTCGAATGGTGTGCTGAACTTGAGGCGAGGCGACCGCATAGACAAAAAAATCACGCTCCTCCGGATCGGCCAACCGAAGAACAGCTAGCGCCCGTGCCACGTTCCATCCTCCCATTTCTGGTGGAACCTTAATGGCGATGCCAGGGCGACCAACAAGCGTCATCAGAACTTCGTTACCCGCCAGTTGGGTTCGCCGATACTGAGCGTTCACTTCGTCCGAAATCCGATAGCCAATTGTCGAACTGATGCGGCCATCAACGATATCGGCGACACGAATGAGCGGTACACCAGACGGTGTATCCTCGCCGGGATACATAACTCCAACAGCGATTGCCTTGTCGTCTGCGAGCAAGGAACTGAGCAGGACCGTTTCTAGTTCAGCCATGGGAAGCCCGCAAAATGCAGATCGGGGCGGAAGAAGTCATTGCTCTACCACCCCCGCCAGCCGCGCCCGGATGGTTGCCGTCAGTTCCTCGGCCTCGGCGAATTGCGCCTCCAGCTGCTCCTGCAGGGCGGCGAAGCGTTCGGCAAAGGGCGTCTCGTCCTCGTCCGCCGCCTCGGCCCCCACATAGCGGCCCGGGGTCAGGACGTGGCCGTGGGCGCGGATTTCCTCGATGCTCGCCGATTTGCAGAAACCCGGCACATCCTCATAGCCCTCGCCCAGCCGCCAGGCGTGGTAGGTCTCCGCGATGCGGGCAATATCGGCGTCGGTGAACTCACGCCGCGTGCGGTCCACCATGAAGCCCAGTTTGCGGGCGTCGATGAACAGCACCTCGCCGCGCCGGTCGCGCAGCTTGCGGTCGCGGGCGATGCCGTTCGACTTGTCCTTCGCCAGAAACCACAGGCAGGCCGGAATTTGCGTGGAATAGAACAACTGCCCCGGCAGGGCGATCATGCAATCGACCACCTCACCCTCGATCATGGCGCGGCGCATCTCGCCCTCGCCACTTTGCGTGGAGGACATGGAGCCATTGGCCAGCACCACCCCCGCCGTGCCGCTGGGGGCGAGGCTGTGCAGGATGTGCTGGAGCCACGCGAAATTGGCATTGCCCGCGGGCGGGATGCCATAGCGCCAGCGCGCATCCTCACGCAGCCGCTCGCCGCCCCAATCCGAGATGTTGAAGGGCGGGTTGGCCAGGATCACATCGGCGCGCAGGTCGGGCAGTTCGTTCTTGTGGAAGGTGCCCTCGCTGTTCCAGCGGATGTCGGCGTCGATGCCGCGCACGGCAAGGTTCATCTTGCACAGCCGCCAGGTGGTGTAATTGCTTTCCTGCCCGTAAATGGCGATGTCGCCCAACCGGCCGCCATGCGCCTCGACGAATTTTTCCGATTGCACGAACATGCCGCCCGAGCCGCAGCAGGGATCGTAGACGCGGCCCTTATAGGGCTCCAGCATCTCCACCATGGTGCGCACGACCGAGCGGGGGGTGTAAAACTCGCCGCCGCGCTTGCCCTCGCTGCCCGCGAACTGGCCGAGGAAGTATTCATAGACCCGGCCCAGCAGGTCGCGCGCACGGTCCTTGCCCTCGTTCAAGGCGATGCCGGAAATCAGGTCGATCAACTCGCCCAGCATGACGGCGCTGAGGGCGGGGCGGCCATAATCCTTTGGCAAAACGCCCTTGAGCGAGGGGTTCACCTTCTCGATGGCCATCATCGCCTCGTCGATCAGGCGGCCAATCATGGGCTGCTTGGCGCTGGCTTGCAGATGCGACCAGCGCGCCTCGGACGGCACCCAGAAGATGTTGTCGGCCAGGTATTCGTCCGGGTCTTCGGCCCCCTCCGGGTATTCGGCCAGCAGCGCCTGCCGCTTCAGTTCGAACCCGTCCGAGATGTGCTTGAGGAAGATCAGGCCCAAGGCGACATGTTTGTAATCCGAAGGCTCCATATTGCCGCGCAGCTTGTCGGCAGCCTTGAACAGCGCGGCTTCAATGCCAAGGTCGGAGCCAAGGTCGCTGGATGCCATCGATAAACCTGCCCTTCGGAGAAATTTGCGCCGACCCTAATGCAGCCAGAAGGTGAAATCCAGTCGCACGGCATCCTGATCATTCCCGCAAGCCATGGCCTTCTCGCAAGGCGACCTGTGCATGGGGAAGACTAAACTGATGCGGCAGCATACGCGATGACCACGGGGTGAGGGCATCCACCGCATCTGTTCAAAGGCCTATGCGCGCAGGATGCAAGCTGCGCCTGCGATTGTCCCCATCATATCAGTCCGTCAGTCGATGCTGAGGCGAAGGCGACTCAAAGTTAAACAAGTTTTATGTTTTTACACAGATGGTTATGAGGTCCACCCTATGCATAAAAAGTTAAGGCCCATTTTGCCAAAGTGTCGGGAACTGGAAGTATGCAGTTGGAGCGCACGCAGTGTCGCGCGTCCCAACTGCGATAAGGTCAGGGCTTGAGGAATAGGCGGGCGGCCTCGGACCAGGCCTCGTAGCGAGACTGCACCGAGGACATCAGGGTTGCGATCTCGGCCTCTGCCATCTGCGCGCGTACTGCGGCTTCCTCGTTCAATTCCGCCTGCCGCCGTTTGCGCTCAGCCTTGGGAACCGCGTTGGTCATCGCTGACAGAATGGCGGCTTCGATCTCTTGTGGTGTCATTTGATTATCCTCTCTGAATGCTGGGTTGGAGTCCGATACGCATGGCTGCCTTGGCTGCACCGCACCTACTGGCGGCAGAGATAGGCGAAGAAATTGGTGAATGCGGGGTGGGGGGCAGGCATCGTGATGATGCGCTCGGCCTCTGGTACATCTTCGGGCATGTCGATGATGCGCGATGACCAACTGGCATGGGTCGTGCCATCGAAGATATACAGATACCCTTCTGTGCATATCGCGCCCATTTCCAAAGTCATCCCGCCCGTGCCCTGCGCGCCGGTAACGGAAAAGCGCATGCGTGCAACCGGCAGATCGTCCCGGCGATGAACGAAATCGAGGTCGATTTCGCTGTTCATGTCCCCACCCAATGACACCCAGTTTTGCGCAAACAGAGGCGTGGCGAACGCCAGAAGGCCGACAGTCCAGAGTGCAGTTTTCATCATAAGCCTCATTCAAGCACTTAAAGCTGGATGCCGTGGCGCTCGGCGACTTGGGACACACGCAGCAGCATCGGCTCCGGCAGCCCGGTGAAAATCGTGCATTTGTGGTTCAGCTCTTGGCGGAACGCCTCATAGGCTTCGCGGCTGATGCCATGCTCTTCGGCCATCTGCTGCGCGCGCTGTTCGCGCACCACATAATCCAAGCCGATGAGGCGATAAGCTTCCAGCTCCGGTCGTGTCAGATTGCGCATCTCTGCTGGATCAGTGCTGAACATCTCCTCCACCAAGCGCGTGGGGATGTTCATTTCGGTCAGATACGCTTCTGCGTCGCGCTTCACCTCCTGCAATGCCGTCTGCACATCTTAGGAAGAAATCGCCGAAAAGTAGGGAGGGTGGATGCCCACAGTCTCCTTCACCACCTTATCGATCCCAGCAGCCAGAACAAAAACCCACGCGCTGTCTCTTTGACCATCTGGCAGGACCAAGCTGTCAAATTGGTGCTTGCGCATGAGGCGACCGATGGCAAAGGCGGCAGCCAGATCACCGCCGATGGAGTCGAGCTGCATTTGCCGGATCGTTGCCGTGCTGGCTTGTTCCATCTGCGCGCTGAAGGCTTGAGCGTCTGCTGCCGTGATCTCCCCTGTCAGGCGCCCGGCAAACATCGCGCCATAGGGGCCATCTTGCGACGAGGCAAACCGGATGTCGGCTTGCGCAGGCAGGATGTTTGTCAGGCAAAGCGCAAGAAGGGCGGGGATCAGGGGCTTGGGTCGAAGGGGCGTCATGTGGAGTGCCTATGAAGGGTACTGCGGAAAGACGGTGCCATTGGAAATGCCGTGCTGCGCATCAATCCATATTATAATTGATAATTCCAGCCCTCGCGAAGGGCGATGGTGCCGCGCATGGATATGCGCAAACTCGTCGGTCGGAACTTCTCACGCCTGCGGCGTGCAAAAGGCCTCACACAGGAAGAGGTCGAGGCGCGGTCAGGCTTCAGCCAGCAATATCTGAGCGGCCTTGAAAGAGGCCAGCGCAACCCGACGATCATCACCCTCTACGAACTCGCGCAGGCCATCGGTGTCAGCCACACAGAACTGGTCGCGCCGGACGAGTGAGTGCAGTCGAGCTCGCCCCATATACGGCCACTGATCACCTTAGCTTAACACGCTAAGGGCCATGGGAAGGCGTGACACGCACATAACACCCTTCTTTGTCGCATGAAGACGCAAGCAAGCGCCCTGGAGAAGGTTGGTTGTTTGGTGGGTTGATAAAATCTCTACCAGAATTTCTGTTTGGATCCAGATACTTGAGAGATTATTTGGAGGCGGGTACCGGAATCGAACCGGTCTTCACGGATTTGCAATCCGCTGCGTAACCTCTCCGCCAACCCGCCGGAGCCTTGGCTTCATTAGGTTCTTCCGGCGGTGGCGTCAAGCGGTTATCGGGGCGGGGCGGGCGGCGCGCAGTGGCGGTCAGGCGCGCAGGCCCATCACGGCAATTCCCAGCGTTTCCAGCACCTTCGCCTCGATTTGCGGGGCGTTCATGCCGGCGACGGCATACATCGTCTCGGGGCTGGCCTGGTCGATGAACGTATCGGGCAGCACCATGGAGCGATATTTCAGGCCGCGGTCGAACACGCCTTCCTCGGCCAGCAATTGCGCGACATGGCTGCCAAAGCCGCCAATCGCGCCCTCTTCCACGGTGATCAGCGCCTCGTGATGACGGGCCAGTTGCAGGATCATCGCGCGGTCCAGCGGCTTGGCAAAGCGGGCATCGACCACGGTGCAGGCGATGCCACGCGCGGCCAGCGCCTCGGCCGCCACCAGCACCTCGGCCAACCGCGTGCCCAGCGACAGCAGCGCGACGCGCCCGCCCTCGCGCAGCAGGCGCGCGCGACCGATCTCCAGCGGGATGCCGCGCTCGGGCATCTCCACGCCGACACCATCGCCGCGCGGATAGCGAAAGGCGCTCGGCCCCGCGTCCCAGGCGGCGGCGGTGGCGACCATATGCACCAGCTCCGCCTCATCGGCGGCGGCCATCACCACCATCTCGGGCAGGTTGGCAAGGAAGGCCACGTCGAAACTGCCGGCATGGGTGGCCCCATCGGCCCCCACCAGCCCGGCCCGGTCAATGGCAAAGCGCACGGGCAGACGCTGGATCGCCACGTCATGCACGACCTGATCGTAGCCGCGTTGCAGGAAGGTGGAATAGATCGCGCAAAACGGCTTCAGCCCCCCTGCCGCCAGACCTGCGGCAAAGGTCACGGCATGCTGTTCGGCTATCCCCACGTCAAAGCAGCGCTTGGGGAAACGCTCGGCAAACAGGTTCAGGCCGGTGCCATCGGGCATCGCCGCGGTGACCGCCACGATCTTGTCATCGCGCGTGGCCTCATCCACCAGGCTTTGCGCAAAGACCTTGGTATAGCTGGGCGCGTTCGACTTGGCCTTTTGCTGCACGCCGGTCAGCACGTCGAATTTCGCCGTGGCATGGCCTTTGTCGGCCGCGGCCTCGGCCGGCGCATAGCCCTTGCCCTTTTTCGTGATCACATGGATCAGCATCGGCCCGGTCGCCCGCGCCTTGCAGGTCCGCAGCAGCGGCAGAAGCTGGTCGAGGTCATGCCCGTCCACCGGGCCGACATAGCTGAAGCCCAGTTCCTCGAACAGGGTGCCGCCGACCGTCATGCCCTTGAGCATTTCCTTGGCCCGGCGCGCCCCTTCCTGAAAGGGCGAGGGCAGCAGGCTGACCGCGCCCTTGGCGGCGGCCTTCAATTCCTGGAACGGTGCCCCGGCATAAAGCCGGCTGAGATAGGACGACAGCGCCCCCACCGGCGGCGCGATGGACATTTCATTGTCGTTCAGGATGACGAACAGCCGCTTGCCCAGATGGCCGGCATTGTTCATCGCCTCAAAGGCCATGCCCGCGCTCATCGACCCGTCACCGATCACCGCGATGGCGTCGCCCGGATCGCCGCCCAGATCGGCCGCCACCTTGAAGCCAAGCGCCGCAGAAATGGAGGTGGAGCTATGCGCCGCCCCGAACGGGTCGAACGGGCTTTCGCTGCGCTTGGTGAAACCCGACAGCCCCCCTTCGCTGCGCAGGGTGCGGATGCGGTCGCGCCGCCCGGTCAGGATCTTGTGGGGGTAACACTGGTGCCCCACATCCCAGATCAGCTTGTCGCGCGGCGTGTCGAACACGGCATGCAGCGCGACGGTCAGTTCCACCACACCGAGGCCCGCGCCCAGATGGCCGCCGGTGACGGAAACCGCGCTGATCGTCTCGGCGCGCAATTCATCGGCCAGCTGGTGCAGGTCACGGTCGCTCAGCCCCTTCATGTCGGAAGGAAGGTGAACGCGGTCCAGCACGGGGGTCTTGGGTCGATCGGTCATGGCAGCCCTTTGGCTGAATGTGGGCGTCAGCTTTGGCGCGAGATAACGAAGCGCGCCGCTTCGATCAAGGCAGAGGCCCGCTCACCATAGGGTGAAAGGGCGGTTTCCGCCTGTGCGACCAGATCGGCGGCACGGGTCTTGGCGCCTTGCAGACCCAGAAGCGAGACAAAGGTCGCCTTGCCCGCGCCGGCATCCTTGCCCACGCGCTTGCCGGTCGCGGCCTCGTCACCCTCCACATCCAGAATGTCATCGGCGATCTGGAAAGCAAGGCCAAGCGCCGTGGCATAGGCGCGCAGCGGCGCGGGGTCGGCGCCGGCCAGCAGCGCCCCGGCCTCGGCGGAAAAGCAGATCAGCGCGCCGGTCTTGCCGGCTTGCAGGCGGGTGATCTCGGGCAGGGTCAGCGGTGTCGCGGCGGTTTCGGCGGCGATATCGAGCGCCTGGCCCAGCACCATGCCTTCGGCCCCGCTGGCCCGCGCCAGACCGGCCACGAGCGCCAACCGCCGGTCGGCCGGGCCAAGCGCGGGGTCGCACAGCAGTTCAAACGCAAGCGTCTGCAAGGCGTCGCCCGCCAGCACGGCGGTCGCCTCATCCCATTTCACATGGATGGTCGGCAGGCCCCGGCGCAGGTCATCATCATCCATGCAGGGCAGGTCATCATGGACCAGCGAATAGGCATGCAGCGCCTCGACCGCCGCCGCCGCCGCCACCGCCGCCTCAGGGGCAATGCCATGCAGCCGGGCCGATTCCAGCACCAGAAAGGCACGCAGCCGCTTGCCGCCCTGCACCGCATAGCGCATCGCCTGCACCACCGGCAGATCGTCATGCGCCGCCAGCGCCGCATCCAGCCGCGCCTGAACCCGCGCGGCATCCTGTTTCAGCAGGTCGGGAAAGCTCACAGCCCCTCAACCGGGGTGGCACCCACCGCCCGGCCCTCTTGCGCGCGGATCATCTCCACCTTTTCCTCGGCGGCCTTCAGCCGCGCCTCGCAATGGGCCTTGAGCGCCGCGCCGCGTTCGTAAAAGGCGATGCTCTGATCCAGCGCCACATCGCCGCGCTCCAACTGGGTCACAACGGCCTCCAGCGCGGCCATCGCCTCCTCAAAGCTCATCTCGGCAATCGGTTTCTCGGTCATCCGCCACTCCGCAGCATTGCATCGACATGCGCCGCGACCGAGGCCGCCAGCGCCGGCAGATCATAGCCGCCCTCCAGCGCGGATACCACCCGCCCGCCGCAGACCGCATCGGCCAGATCGCAGATCGCCGCGGTGAGCCAGCGGAAATCCTCTGCCTGCCAGCACAGGCTCGCCAGCGGATCGTCCTCATGCGCGTCGAAACCGGCGCTGAGCAGAATCAGCTCGGGCGCGAAGGCGCGCACCCGTTCCAGGGCCGGCCCCCAGGCCGCGCGCATCGCCGCGCCGCCCGTCCCGGCCCGCAAGGGCAGGTTCAGCACCTGACCATGCGCTCCGATCTCTGACGCCGCACCGCTGCCGGGGTAAAGCGGCATCTGATGGCTGGAGACGAACATCGCCCGCGCTTCATTCCACAGCAGATCCTGCGTCCCATTGCCGTGATGCACGTCGAAATCCAGCACCGCCACGCGCGACAGCCCGTGATGATCCAGCGCGCGCTTTGCCCCGATCGCCACGCTGCCGAACAGGCAAAACCCCATGGCCTGCGCGGTTTCCGCGTGATGGCCCGGCGGGCGGCAGGCGACAAAGGCCCGCGCGGCCTCGCCCGCGATCACCGCATCCACCGCCGCGCAAACCCCGCCCGCCGCGCGTTCTGCCGCGCGCAACGATCCGGGCGCCAGATAGGTGTCGCCGTCCAGCAAGGCCCACCCCTCGGCCGGCACCGCCGCCGCGACACGGTCGAGATACCCCGCCGGATGACAGCGCAGCAGATCCGCGCGCGCAGCCAGCGGCGCCGCGCGGCGCTCCAGATCGAACCCCGCCAGCGCGCGCGCCACCGCCACCAGGCGCGCCGCCTGCTCCGGGTGGCCCGGCGGCTCGGCATGATCCTGGCAATCCTCGTGGCTGAACAGCAGCATCGGGCAGATCAATCCGGCTGGAGCATGTAACCCGCGCCCCGCACGGTTTGCAGATAGCGCGGCTGCTTGGGATCGACCTCGATCTTGCGGCGCAGGCGGGTGATCTGCACATCCACCGCCCGTTCCTGCGCCTTGTCGCCGGTCTCTTCGGTCGGACCCAGATCGCCCACCAGCCGCTCGCGGCTGACCGCCTCGCCCGGGCGGGTCGCGAAGATGCGCATCAGCTGCGCCTCGGTCGCGGTCAGGCGCACGGGTTCGGTGCCGCGCCACAATTCGCCCCGCTCCATGTCATAGCGCACTTCGCCCAGATGCAGCACCTTCGGCCCCGGCGCCTGCGGCTTGACCGCCGGCACCCGCCGCAGGATCGCATTGATGCGCAGCAGCAGTTCCTTCGGCTCGAACGGCTTTACCAGATAATCGTCTGCGCCGGCCTCCAGCCCCTCGATCCGGTTCACCGCCTCGCCCTTGGCGGTCAAAAGCAGGATCGGCACCGACAGCCGCGCCCGCAGATCGCGGGTCAGCGCGATGCCATCCTCGCCCGGCATCATCACGTCCAGCACGATCATGTCGAAATCCAGCCCGGCCAGCAGACGCCGCGCCTGTGCCGCATCGCGGGCGACCGTCACCAGAAACCCGCTGCGGATCAGGAATTTCTGCAACAGGCCCCGGATGCGTTCGTCATCATCGACGACCAGCAGATGCGCTTGCGGTTCGGTCATGCCCCACTCTCCTTCAGCGCAAGATACTGGCGCTTCATCTCCGGGTCCATCATCGCCTCCAGCACCTGACGGAAGCCCTGCACCGCCACCGGCCCCGCCGCGCGATAGGCGGCGCGCATCCGCGCCCGCTGCGCGTCGGACAATTGCCGCTCCAGCTCCGCGCCGCGCGCGGTCAGGAACAGATGGCGCTCGCGCTTGTCCTGCTTGCCCACGCGGCTTTCCACCAGCCCGTCATCCAGCAAGCCGCGCAGCACGCGGTTCAGGCTTTGCTTGGTCACGCCCAGAATGTTCAGCAGGTTGTTGACCGTGGTGCCCGGGCTGCGATGGATGAAATGCAAGGCTCGGTGATGCGCGCGGCCATAATCCAGCCCGTCCAGAATGCGGTCGGGGTCGGCGGTAAACCCGCGATAGGCAAAGAACATCGCCTCGATGCCCTTGCGCAACTGCTCATCGGTCAGAAACAGCAGGCTTTCGCCACCCGCACCCGGTTCACTCATCGCGGCCCCCCTCACTTCGCGCCGAAGTTACGTCAGCCTTGTTGACTTTCCAAGACGCAACTGTTAGCGACGCACAGATTTTGCGCAACTTTCACGCTGAAATCTGCGCGAATTGCGCAACATATGAAAATCTGGAGGGGCATGATGGCCGGTTATGACGATCGCGACGGCAAGATCTGGATGGATGGCAATCTGGTGGAATGGCGCGATGCCAAGGTCCATATCCTGACCCATGCCCTGCATTACGCCTCGTCGGTGTTCGAGGGGGAACGCTGCTACAACGGCAAGATCTTCAAATCGACCGAACATTCGGAACGCCTGCTGAAATCGGGCGAATTGCTCGACATGCCGATCCCCTACAGCGTCGAACAGATCAACGCCGCCAAAGAGGCCGTGCTGGCCGCCAATGGCCTGACCGATGCCTATGTGCGCGCCGTGGCCTTTCGCGGCGCGGGCGAGGAGATGGGCGTGGCGAGCCTGGGTAACCCCGTTCGTCTGGCCATCGCCTGCTGGAGCTGGGGCGCCTATTACGGCGATGCCAAGATGAAGGGCGCCAAGCTTGACATCGCCAAATGGAAACGCCCCTCGCCCGAGACCATCCCGACCGCCGCCAAGGCCGCCGGGCTTTACATGATCTGCACCATGTCGAAACACGCGGCACAGGCCAAGGGTTGCTCGGACGCGCTGTTCTTCGACTATCGCGGCTATGTGGCAGAGGCGACCGGCGCCAATATCTTTTTCGTCAAGGATGGCGAAGTGCATACCCCGCTGCCCGACGCGATCCTGAACGGCATCACCCGGCAAACCGTGATCGGCATGCTGCGCGCCAAGGGCATCACTGTGCATGAGCGCCATATCCAGCCCGCCGAACTGGCCGATTTCCAGCAATGCTGGCTGACCGGCACCGCGGCCGAGGTGACGCCGGTGGGACAGATCGGCGATTATATGTTCGAGGTGGGCGCGCTGACCCGCGACATCGCCACCGAATACGAGGCGCTGGTGCGCCGCTGATCGCGCGCCGCATGGCCCCGCCCCGGGGCCATGCCGCAGCCACGGTTCAGCAAGACGGTTCCCTGCGCGTCAAAAACGCCTATAATCGGCGCAAAGAACAAGAACGGCAGGCAGGCAGATGCGTATCGCTTATCACCTCGGGGTGCATTGCACCGATGACGACCGCCTTGTGCGGACGCTGCACCGCAACGCCGAGGCCCTGGCCGCCCATGGCATCGAGGTGCCCGCCCCTGACCGTTATCGCAACCTGATCCGGGATACGGCGATCCAGCTCAAGGGACAGGTCGCCCCGACCGAGACCCAGGCCATCGTGCTGGATCAGATCATGGAGGCCGAGATCGCCGACCGGCTCGTCCTGTCATGGGAAAACTTTCTGGCCTTTCCGGCCTGGGCAGTGAAGGGCCGTTTCTACCGCACCGGCGGCGACCGGATGAAGGCGATCCGCAACATCTTTCCCGAGATCGAGGCCGAATTCTTTCTCGCCCTGCGCAACCCGGCCACCTATCTGCCGGAACTCTATCGCCGCCAGCGCGGGCGGCCCTATGACGAATTCATCGGCGATACCGATCTGGCCGAACTGCGCTGGTCCGACCTGATCTTGGACCTGCTGGAACGCAATCCCGGCGTGCCGATCACCGTCTGGGCCGATGAGGATACGCCGCTGGTCTGGCCCGAGGTCTTGCAGGCGGTCAGCGCCCATCCCGATGACCTCTGGCTGGAGGGCAGCGACGATCTGCTGGCCACGCTGATGACCGAAGACGGGATGGAACGGATGGGCGCCTATCTCGATACCCATCCGCCACAGACCATCGCGCAGCGGCGGCGCATCGTGTCGGCCTTTCTCGACAAGTTCGCCCGCCCCGACCAGATGGAAACCGAGGTGGACCTGCCCGGATGGGATGCGGCGCTGCTCGATCGGCTGACCGAAACCTATGAACGCGACATGGCCTATATCGCCACGCTGCCCGGGGTCACCTGCCTGACGCCGTGACCCGCGCCGGTCAGGCGACTAGCCCCGCCAGATGCAGGCCCAGCCCCAGGGCCGCGGCCCCCGCCAGCACCGTCGCCATGCCCAGCCGCAGCCGGAACACCGCGAGCAGTGCCAGCGCCGCCAGGATGGCCGCCCAGGGGTTGATGCTTGTCAGCACCGGCAGGCTCAGCCGCACAGGCCCGGCCTGCCAGATCCAGACCTCGGCCCAGATCACATGCAGCGCGAACCACAGCGCAAGGTTCAGGATCACCCCCGCCACCGCCGCCGTCACCGCCGCCAGCGCCCCGGCCAGCGCGCGGCTCTCGCGCAGCCGCTCCATATAGGGGGCGCCCAGCAGGATCCAGGCAAAGCAAGGCGCGAAGGTGACCCATGTCGCCAGCAGCCCGCCCAGACTGCCCGCCAGCAAGGGCGCGGCCCAGCCCGCCTCGCGGAAGGCCGCCATGAAGCCCACGAATTGCAGCACCATGATCAGCGGCCCCGGCGTGGTTTCGGCCATGCCAAGACCATCCAGCATCTCGCCCGGGTGCAACCAGCCAAAGCTGCCGACGGCATCCTGCGCCACCCAGGCCAGCACGGCATAGGCGCCGCCAAAGCTCATGACCGCAAGGCCCGCGAAATAGCGCGCGATCCCGGCAAAGACACTGCCCGGCACCAGCCAGACCAGCATCACCACCGGCAAGAGCCACAGCACCAGCGCAGCCAAGCCGGCCCGCAGCGCGGCGCGGCGTGCCGCGGGCGGCAGGGTCAGATCCGGCCCCAGAACGCTGTCGGCATCGCGCAGCGCAGGGCCCGTGCCCGCACCATGGCCGCCCCCTGCCCGGAACCCCGTCAGCCCCGCCCGGGCGCCCAGAAACCCGATCAGCGCCGCCAGCGCCACGATCAGCGGAAACGGCACCCCCAGGGCAAAGATGCCGACAAAGGCGCCCGCCGCGATGCCGCGCAGCGCGGGCGTCGTCAGCGCCCGCCGCCCCAACCGCAGCACCGCCTGCACCACGATGGCCAGTACCGCCGCCTTCAGCCCGAAGAACAGCGCCGCCACCCAACCGACCTGCCCCCAGATCGCATAGACCCAGCTTAGCCCCATGATGGCCAGCAGCCCCGGCAGGATGAACAGCCCGCCCGCGATCAGCGCACCGCGCACGCCATGCATCAGCCAGCCGATATAGGTCGCCAGTTGCTGCGCCTCGGGGCCGGGCAGCAACATGCAGAAATTCAGTGCATGCAGAAAGCGCGCCTCGCCCAGCCAGCGCCGTTCCTCGACCAGAACCCGGTGCATCACCGCGATCTGCCCCGCCGGGCCGCCAAAGGACAGCAGCGCGATCCGCGCCCAGACCCGCGTCGCCTCGGAGAGGGTCGGCATTGCCGGCCGCGCCATCATGCCGCCCCCCCGCGCGCCGGCCAGTCATGCCGTTCCTCGCTGGCGTCGCGCGCCCAGCGATAAAACGCGTCATAGAGCATCATCCCCGCCTCAAGCTGCGCCAGATCATCGGCATACATGCGCGACAGCCCCAGCGAGGCCGCCAGCAGCCCCGCCGCCTCGGGTGCGAGGTCGGGCCGCGCGGTATCGGCCCCCCTGACCAGCAGCGCCAGCCGGTCCAGCGCCGGGAGGCGCAGGCCAAACTCGGCCAGCATGGTGTCAAAGCTGCATGTCTCGCCCCGATGGCTCCAGAACACGCCCTCGATATCGAAGGGCATCGCCCCCAGAAGATCCGCGACCGGGGCCACCTCGGACGGGGCGACGAACAGGAACACCGCGCGCGGATCGACAAAGCGGCGGATCAGCCAGGGGCAGGCGATGCGGTCGATCTTGGGGCGCGATCGCGTGACCCAAAGGCTGCGCCCCTGCGCGTCACGCCCGGTGATGCGCCCCGGATCAAAGGTCGGATGGCCGCCGCCCCGCCAGGCCGCATAGCCGCCCTCCAGATATTCCGCCGCAATGCCCGCCTGCCGCAACCACGCGGCAAGGCCCTGACTGCGGCCATGCCCCTCGGCGCAGGCGACGACCACGGGGCCTGATAGATCGGCCCCCAGATCGGCCGCCAGCGCGGCCAGCCCCGCCGGGGTCAGCGCCGCATCGGGCAGCGGCCGCGCCGCGGCGATCAGGCGGCGGTCCTCTGCCCGCAGCGCCTCGCGCCGGATATCCAGCACGACCGGCGCGCGCGGCGTCCCGATCAGCTTGGCAAGCTTGTCACAGGTTATGGCATCAGGTGCAGGCATGGCGTTCCCCTCCGTCGCACGGATCTATCGTCTGGAACGCGAACTTCGGCTGTCGCCTCGTGGGGAGGTCGCGCATCCCCATGCGGGCAATAGGCCCGGGCGGGGATGCGATGTCAAGCGATCAGCGCAGGCGCAGACCGGCAGCGTCGAAATGGAAGGCGCGGGCATGGTCGATGCCCAGCGTGACGGCGCTGTCCACCGCGTGATGGTGTTCGCCGAACAAGCGCACCGTCAGCAGCCCCTGATCCTCGGTATGCACATAGACCAGCGTCTCGCCGCCCAGGCGTTCCACATGGCTGACCCGGCCGGCGATCTGCCCGCCCTCCGCGCCCAGCGTCAGATGTTCCGGCCGGATGCCCAGCGTGTCGGAGCGCAGGCCCAGCGGCCCGCCCTTGAGGAAATTCATCTGCGGGCTGCCGATGAAGCCGGCGACAAAGGTATTGTCGGGGTCGTTATACAGATCCATCGGGCGGCCCACCTGTTCCACCCGGCCCGCGCGCAGCACGACGATCTTGTCGGCCAGCGTCATCGCCTCCACCTGGTCATGGGTCACATAGATCATCGTGGCACCCAGATCGCGGTGCAGCTTCGCGATCTCGATCCGGGTCTGCACCCGCAGCGCGGCATCGAGGTTCGAGAGCGGCTCGTCGAACAGGAACAGCTTGGGCGTCCGCACGATGGCCCGGCCGATCGCGACCCGCTGCCGCTGCCCGCCCGAAAGCTCCGACGGCCGCCGGCCCATCAGCGCATCCAGGCTCAGCATCGCCGCGGCCTTTTCGGTGGCGGCCGCGATCTCGGCCTTGGGCACGCCCGCCTGTTTCAGCGCCAGCCCCATATTGTCGCGCACCGTCAGATGCGGATAAAGCGCATAGCTCTGGAACACCATCGCGATCTCGCGCTTGGCCGGGGCCAGATCGTTGATGCGCACGCCATCCAGCTTTACATCGCCGCCGGTCACATCCTCCAGCCCGGCGATCATCCGCAACAGGGTGGATTTGCCGCAGCCCGACGGACCGACGAACACACAGAATTCGCCATCCTCGACCTGAAGGTCCACGCCCTTGATGACATCGGTCGCGCCAAAGGATTTGGCGACATTGGTAAGGGTCAAAGCGCCCATGGGATTTCCTTACAGTTTTACGGGTTGGCCGCTGCGCACGCTGGCATCCGCCGCAAGGCAGATGGCCAGCGACCGCACGGCATCGGTCATGTGGCGGGTCAGGTCCAGATCCTCGGCGATGGCACGGGCGACAAAGGCCTGCTCGCGGCCGCACAGGGCCTGATGGCCCGGCTCGTCCGCCATGCTGAGGTCTTCGTCCCCCTGCCCCACCCGATGCACCCGCAGGGTGGAGGTCTTGGTATGCGTATCAATATCGTCCGACCGCGCCGTGTCAGGCATGCGGATCGACACGGCGCCGCGCGGGCTGACGACATCCTTCACGAAGAACGCGGTGTCCGACATCATCGGACCCCAGCCCGCCTCATACCAGCCACAGGATCCATCGGCGAACAGCACCTGGAAATGGCCGTAATTATACATCTCGGGCGCGATCTCGTCCGACAGGCGCAGGCCCATGCCCCGCACCTCCACCGGCGCGGCATCGGTGATCTGGCACATCACATCGACGTAATGCACCCCGCAATCCACGATGGGCGGCGTGGTGCGCATCAGGGCCTTGTGCACCTCCCAGGTCGGGCCGGCGGATTGCTGGTTCAGGTTCAGCCGGAACACATAAGGCCCGCCAAGCGCCCGCGCCTCGGCGATCAGGCGCTGCCAACTGGGGTGATGACGCAGGATATAGCCCACCACCAGCTTGCGGTTCAGCCGCTGCGCGGTCACCACCACCCGCTCCGCATCGGCCACCGTCGTCGCCAGCGGCTTTTCGACAAAGACATGCGCCCCGGCCTCCATCGCCGCCACCGCATAATCGGCATGGCTGTCGGAATAGGTCGCCACACAGACCAGGTCGGGCCGCGCCACCGCCAGCGCCTCGGCATAATCGGCAAACAGCGGATAGGCACGCAATTCCTCTGGCAGATCGACTGCGGATCGGTTCACCAGCCCGACGATCTGAAACGCGGGGTCATGATGATAGGCAAGCGCATGGCTACGCCCCATATTCCCCAGCCCGGCAACGAGAACCCGGATCATTTCACCGCCCCCGCCGTGATGCCGCGGATCAACTGCCGCGAGAAGATCAGATACAGGATCAGCACCGGCACGATCGCAAGGCTCAGCGCCGCCAGCACCGCATTCCAGTTGGTCACGAACTGCCCGATGAAGACCTGGCTGCCCAGTGTGATGGTCTTCGTCGCCTCCGACGGCGCCAGGATCAGCGGAAACCACAGGTCGTTCCAGATCGGGATCATGGTAAAGACCGCCACCGTCGCCATGGCCGGCCGCACCAGCGGCAGGACCAGCCGGAAGAAGATGGTATATTCGCTCAGCCCGTCGATCCGCCCGGCATTCTTGAGATCGGCCGAGACGGTGCGCATGAACTCCGACAGGATGAACACCGCCAGCGGCAGACCTTGCGCAGTATAGACCAGCACCAGCGCCGTCAGCGTGTTCACCAGCCCGCTTGCCACCATCAATTGCAGAATGGCCACCGTGCCCAGCCGGATCGGGATCATGATGCCAAGCGCCAGATAAAGCCCGGTCAGCATGTTGCCCCTGAACCGGTATTCCGACAGCGCGAATGCCGCCATCGCGCCGAACAGCAGGGCAAAGAACAGGCTCCCCACGGTCACGATCAACGAATTCAGGAAGTATTGAAAGAAATCCCCCTGCGCCAGCACGGTCGTATAGCCGACCAGATCGAAATTCCCCGGCACCGGCAGCGCCAGCGGATCGGCAAAGATCGCCTTGCGCGACTTGAAGCTGTTGATGACGACGACAAAGACCGGGAACAGCGCGACGATCGTCCAGGCAATCAGGATGGCATGGGCCGCGATGCTGCGGGCGGGGGAATGGTGCACTTGTGACATGGCCGTTCCTCAGAACTGATAGCGGCGCAGCCGCGTCTGGATGGCAAACAGGTAGAAGCAGACCCCCACCAGGATGATGACGAACATGGCCGTCGCGATGGTCGCGCCCATATGCGGGTCGCCCAGTTGCAACTGAAAGCCAAAGAAGGTGCGATACAGGAACGTCCCCAGGATATCGGTCGCGAAATTCGGCCCCGCCAGCGCGCCCTGGCTGACATAGATCAGGTCGAAAGCGTTGAAATTGCCGACAAAGGTCAGGATCGAGATGATGCCGATACTGGGCAGGATCAGCGGCAGCTTGATCTTCCAGAACTGCGACCAGCCGGTCACGCCGTCCATCTCCGCCGCCTCGATCACCTC
Source organism: Gemmobacter caeruleus (assembly GCF_008271655.1). Classification (GTDB taxonomy): domain Bacteria; phylum Pseudomonadota; class Alphaproteobacteria; order Rhodobacterales; family Rhodobacteraceae; genus Gemmobacter; species Gemmobacter caeruleus. The sequence goes on along the minus strand of NZ_VKKX01000033.1, from coordinate 544,968 downwards.
ATCGGGGATCGACAGCAACGCCGCATAGATCAGCATCATCGGAATGCCCACGAACTGCCAGACCGATATCAGCGCCAGCGTGGTCAGCGCATATTCCTCTTTCCCGAGCCAGGGCGCGAACAGGCTTTTCAGCCCGACCATATCCAGCAACCCCGGCGCGATGCCCCAGATCGGCGACAGGATCAGCTTCCACACGAAGCCCACGATCACGAAAGACAGGATCGTCGGGATAAAGATCGCCGTGCGGTAAAAGGCCGCCATCCGCAGCCGCGGCGACGACAGCAGCGCCGCCAGCAGAATGCCGATCGGGTTCTGCACCAGCATATGCACCACAAAGAACCAGGCATTGTTGGCCAGCGCATTCCAGAACGATTGCGACCAGCGCGGATCACCGAACAGCGTCGCGAAATTCGCCAGGCCCACAAAGACCCGCGTCTTCGTTTCGTCCAGATTGAACAGCGACAGATTCAACGTCCCGAAAAGCGGGATGATCATGATCGCGGTATAGACCAGAACCGCCGGTGCCAGAAACACCGGGATATGCCAGCGAACGGCTTTCCGCTGCGCCATGACGTTCCCCTTTGCTCTTTGGAAAAATACTCTCGGGGGGTCCGGGGGGCAGACAGCCCCCCGGCCTCTCCGCAAGAACGGCCTTACTTGGCCTTTTGCGGCTCATACCAGCTGGCAAGCCCGTCTTGCAGACGCTGCGCCGCGGCCTCGGGCGTCTCGGTGCCCTTGATCACATTGGCGCTGGCATTCCAGGTCTCGTTCTCCAGGTTCGGCGTGCCGCGCGACAGGATCTGATAGGTCGACCGGATGGTGGACTGGCACTTGTCACGCCAGCTCACGAATTCCTGCGCCAGCGGATCTTCCATCGCGACCGGGGTCGAATTCAGGCTGAAGAAACCCGGCAGCGCATTGGCGTAGAGCGTGGCGAAATCGGCCGAGCCCACCCATTCCAGAAACTTCTTCGTCTCCTCCGGGTGCGCCGATTTCGCGTTCATGCCAAGCGCGATATCGGTGTGATCGCTGATATAGCAGGTGTCGCCCTCGGCCGCGACCGGCGGGGCGAAGGCGCCCATCTTGAACCCGGCCTGGGTATTGAAGCCCGAGATCTCCCACGACCCGGCGGGATAGATCGCCGCGCGACCCAGGGTGAACAGGTTCTGGCTGTCGGGATAGGTCTGCGCCTCGAACCCGTCGCCCAGATAATCCTTCCACTTGGCCAGTTGCCGGAACGGCGCCACCCAGGCCTCGTCGGTCAGCTTCTGGGTGCCGGCGATCAGTGACTTGCGGCCCTCCTCGCCCTTCCAGTAGTTCGGGCCGACATTGTTATAACCCATGGTGGCGGCTTCCCACTGGTCATTGGTGCCCATGGCCATGGGAATATAGGTGCCATCCGCCTTGATCTTGTCGAGCGCGGCAAAGAACTCCGCCTCGGTCTTCGGCACTTCGATGCCGAGCTGCGCAAAGGCATCGGCATTGTAGATGAAGCCGTGGATCACCGAGGCCATCGGCACGCAGAAGGTGGCGGCGCCGTCATCGGTCTGCCAGGCCGATTTCGCCACATCCGAGAAATTGGCCATCGAGGCCAGCCCCGACAGATCGGCCAGTTGCCCCTTGTTATACAGCTCCAGCGAGGCATCGAAGGGCCGGCAGGTGATCAGATCGCCCGCCGAACCGGCATCCAGCTTGGAATTCAGAACGGCGTTATATTCCGCCGGCGCCGTCGGCGCGAAGACGATCTTGATGCCGGGATTGGCCGCCTCGAAGGCCGGGATCAGCTTTTCCTGCCAGATCGCAAGGTCGTCATTGCGCCAGCTTTCGATGGTCAGCGTGACATCCTCGGCCTGGGCCGCGCCCGCCAGCAGCGTGCTGGCCAGAAGCGCGAAGCGAAGCGTGGTTTTCATCTCAGTCTCCCTGTTTGGTTATTGTCCGTCCATCGCGGCGGCCAGATGGCCGCCCGAAGCTTTCAACGCGGCCTCGGCCGCATCGGGTGCGGCGCCGCGCGCGACCAGAATGGCGGGCTTCACCGCCCCACCGGTCTGCGACAGCGCGCGTTCAGCCGCCGCGCGATCGACCTGCGCCACCGCGGCGACGATCCGCGCCGCACGGTCAGTCAGCTTGGCATTGTCGGCCACGACATTTACCATATAGCCGTCATGCACATGGCCCAGCCGGATGCCCAGCAGCACCGACAGCATGTTGAGCGCGACCTTCTGCGCCGTCGCGGCCCCCATCCGGGTGGATCCGGTCACCACTTCGGGGCCGGTCTCGATCAGGATCGCGTCATCGGCCAGCGCCAGCAGCGGCGCGCCGGCCACATTGGCGAAGCCCGCCACCCGGATCCCGCGCGCCCGCGCCGCCCTCGCAACCGCCAGCGCATAGGGCGTGCGCCCCGATGCCGACAGGACCAGCAGCGCATCGCCCGAGGCCAGCCCCGACCGATCCAGATCGGCCAGCGCCAGTTCCGGGTCATCCTCGACATCGCCGGTCAGATGCAGCAGCGCCGCCGCACCGCCGGCAAAAAGCATCGGTGTGCGGTCGGGCGACAGGCCGAAGGTGCCCGCCAGCTCCAGACAATCCGACAGCGCCATGAGGCCGGAACTGCCCGCCCCGGCATAACCCATCCGCCCACCCCCGCGCAGCAGCGGCGCAAGCCGGTCGGCCAGCCCCGCCAGCGCCGGCAAGGCCGGGCGCAAGGCCGCCAACGCAGCCGCCTGCGCCGCCAGCAGGTCAGCCAGAACGGCAACCCCGTCGCGCAGATGCAGCCCGTCAGAGGCCGGATGCCGATCTTCGGTATGGCTTTTCAACATGCGAATCCTCCCCGCCCCAACATAATGCCAAATTAATACCAATTGTAAACCCCCTTGCTGAAATACGCTCAAACACGTCAAATTTCAGCGGTTTGCAGTTAATGCTTTCCTTTTGGTATGCATTTGGTATCTTCCAGCAAAAGGAGTCGCCATGCCGCTGTTTCTGGGAATCGATGGAGGAGGGACGGGCTGCCGCGCCGTCGTCGCCGATGCGACCGGCCGCGTGCTGGGCACCGGCGCCGCCGGCCCTGCCAATGTGAACTCCGATCTCGATGGCACGCGCGCCAATGTGCTGGCCGCCACGACCGAGGCGCTTGGCGGCACCTCCCACCAGACCAGCCTGACCGCCGTTCTGGGGCTTGCCGGGGCGAATGTGACGGCCGCGGCCTGGGCACTGGCGGCGACCCTGCCCTTTGCCCGCGTCAAGATCGTGACCGATGCCGTGACCTCGGCCAAGGGCGCGCTTGGCGGCGGCGACGGCATCGTCGCGGCCATGGGCACCGGATCGGTCTTTGCGGTCAGCCGGGGCGGCGCAGTGCGCCAATATGGCGGGCGCGGCTTTCTTCTGGGCGACGAGGGCAGCGGCGCGGCACTTGGCCGGGCATTGCTGGCCCGCGCCCTGCGCGCCGAGGATGGCTTTGTGCCGATGACCCCGCTCTTGCGCAGCACCTTGGCCGAATTCGACGGGATCGAGGGCATTATCCGCTTTGCCAGCACGGCACGGCCCGCGGATTTTGCCACGCTCGCCCCGCGACTGATCGACAGCGACGACCCCGCCGCCCGCATCCTCAAGACCGAGGCGATGCAAGAGGTGCGCGCCATCCTTGAAACGCTGCAAGCGCCCGGCCCGCTGCCAGTGGTCTTTCTGGGCGGGCTGGGCGGCTGGTATGCCGGGGCGCTCGCGGGGCTGTGGCCGCAGGCCGCCCCGCTGGGCAGCGGGCTGGACGGCGCACTGGCCATGGCGATGGAACTGGGGCAGGAGGCGTGATGGACGATCTGTTTTCCCCCGGCGGGTTCGAGGACACCGGCGCAGGCCCGCTCTATCTGCAACTGCATCGCCGCATCGCCGAGGCCATCGCCTCGGGGCGGTTGAAGCCCGGCGACAGCCTGCCCCCCGAACGCGAGATGGCCGCCCTGACCGGCCTGTCGCGCGTCACCGTCCGCAAGGGGGTGGAGGCGCTGGTCGCATCGGGGCAACTGGTGCAGCGGCGCGGGTCGGGCACCTTTGTCGCGCCCCGGGTCGAACGGCTGGAACAGGCGCTGTCGCTCCTGACCTCCTTCACCGAAGACATGGCCCGGCGCGGCCGCACGGTGGAAAGCCAGTGGATTGCCCGCGGCCTGCACGCCCCCGCCCCCGAAGAGGTGATGGCGCTTGGTCTTGGCACCGGCGACCGCGTCGCGCGGCTGGAACGGGTGCGCAGCTCGGATGGGGTGCCGCTGGCGATCGAACGCGCCTCGCTCCCCGAGGCGATCCTGCCCGATCCGCTGGGCGTCGGCGCCTCGCTTTATGCGGTGCTGGAAAGCCGGGGCCTGCGCCCGGTGCGGGCGGTGCAACGGATTTCCGCGGCCAATCTGGGGCCGCGCGACGCCGATCTTCTGGGCGTCACCCCCGGCGTGGCCGGGCTTCGGATCGAACGGGTCTCCTACCTGCCCTCGGGCAAGGTGGTGGAATTCACCCGCTCGCTCTATCGCGGCGATGCCTATGACTTTGCCGTCGAACTGAAACTCGCGCCGGACGCTGACCGTCTGGCGGGCGAAAGGATACAGGAATGACCGACAGTCACATGGCCCGAGAAGTGGCCGAAATCCCCGAGGCCGCCGCGCGCTTTCTCGACCGCTCGCGCATTGCGGTCGTGGCCGCCGCCGCCGCGCTGCGCCGCAAGGATCCGGGGCTGGTGGTGACCGTGGCGCGCGGGTCGTCTGACCATGCCGCGACCTATCTGAAATACGCGATCGAACTGGAGGCGGGCCTGCCCGTCGCCTCGGTCGGGCCCTCGGTCGCGTCGATCTATCGCCGCCCGCTGCGCCTGCAAGGCGCGGCCTGCATCGGAATTTCGCAATCCGGCCGCAGCCCCGACATCGTGGAGATGATGCGCAGCGCCGGCGAAGGCGGGGCGCTGTCCATCGCGGTGACGAATTACGCCGACAGCCCGATGGCGCAGGCCTCGGCGCATTGCCTGCCGCTTCAGGCCGGCGAGGAAAAGAGCGTGGCCGCCACCAAGACCTTTGTCACCAGCGTGCTGGCCGGCCTGGCGCTTCTGGCCGAATGGCGCGAGGATACTGCCCTGCGCAGCGCCGTGGCCGACCTGCCCGACGCCCTGTCCCAGGCCGTCGCGCTGGATTGGGAGCCGCTGTCGGCCCGGCTGTCGCGCGCCGCATCCGCCTTTGTGCTGGGGCGCGGGCCGGGCTTTGCCATCGCCAATGAGGCGGCGCTGAAGTTCAAGGAAACCTGCGGCATCCATGCCGAGGCCTATAGCGCGGCCGAGGTGCTGCATGGCCCGGCGGCCATCGTGCAGGCGCATTTTCCGGTGCTGGCGCTTGGGGTCGAGGATGCGGCCCTGCCGCAGCTGTGCGCCACTGCGGAACGGCTGGCGGCGCAGGGGGCGGATGTCTTTGTCACCGGCGCCGATGTGCCCGGGGCCACGCGCCTGCCCTCGGTTGCGGGGCTGCATCCGGTGGTGGCGCCGCTGGTGACGATTGCCGGCTTCTACGCCTTCATCGAAAAACTGGCGCGGCGGCGCGGGTTTGATCCCGACACCCCGCCGCATCTGCGCAAGGTGACGGAGACGGTCTGATGACGCGGGTTCTGACCGGGGCGCGGCTGTTCGACGGGCACGCCTTCCACGACGATCTGGCGGTGGTGATCGAGGGGGACGAGATCGCCGCCCTGATCCCAGCCGCCGAGGCCCCTGCGGCAAGCGAACGGGTGGCGGGCCTGCTGGCGCCGGCCTTTCTGGACCTTCAGGTGAATGGCGGCGGCGGGCATCTGGTCAGTGGCGCGACCACAGCAGCCGATCTGGCCACCGTCTGCGCCGCGCATCGCGCGCTTGGCACGGCGGGCGTCCTGCCGACGCTGATCACCGACACGCCCGAGGCCACCGCGCAGGTGATCGCCGCCGGTATCGCGGCCATCGGCATGCCCGGTTTTCTAGGTTTGCATCTGGAGGGGCCGCATCTCGACCCGCGGCGCAAGGGCGCGCATGATCCCGGGCTGATCCGCCCGATGACCGCCGAAGATCTGGCTCGGCTTTGCGACGCCGCGCGGCGCCTGCCGGCGCTGATGGTGACGCTGGCGCCTGAAAGCGCCACGCCCGCACAGATCGCGCAATTGCGCGCGGCCGGAGCGGTGGTCAGCCTGGGCCACAGCGATTGCACCCTGGCCCAGGCCCGCGCCGCCATGGCCGCCGGCGCCACCTGCGCCACCCACCTGTTCAATGCCATGAGCCAGCTTGGCAATCGCGAACCGGGGCTGGCGGGGGCCGTGCTGTCAGGCGATGGCGCGGCGGGGCTGATTGCCGACATGATCCATGTCCACCCCGATACGCTGCGCGTGGCGCTTGCCGCGCGGCGCGACGGGCTGTTTCTGGTGACCGACTGCATGTCCTTTGCCGGCACCGATCTGACAGAGATGATGCTGAACGGCCGCCGCGTGCTGCGCCGCGACGGGCGCCTGACGCTGGAGGACGGCACCCTGGCCGGGGCCGATCTGACGCTGCCGCTGGCCATTGGCCATCTGGTGCGACAGGTCGGCATCGCCCCGGAACGCGCGCTGGCCATGGCCAGCCGCATCCCCGCCGAGGTGATCGGCCAGGCGCATCGTCACGGCACCATCGCGCCGGGCCGCCGCGCCGAAATGGTGCTGCTGCGCCCCGATTTCAGCCTTTCAGGCTACTGGTCGGGCGGCGACTGGCATCTGCCGCCCGGCTGAGCCTCATTTGCGGCCGAACAGCCGCGACCAGAAGCCGCGCGCCTTGTCGCGCGCGGCATCGGCGCTCGCGTCCAGCTCATCCAGCTTGGTGTTCAGATCGTCTACCGCCGGGTCGATCATCCGTTCCTTGAACTGCGCCCACATCCGCCACAGCATGAGGAAGGCCAGCGCCAGCAGCGACAGCACCACGATATTGACCCAGGGGATCAGCCGCACATCCGGCCCCTCGACCGGGCGCACCTTCACCGCATTGGGATAGATCGAGAAGATCGGCATCCGCCAGCCGTAATGCGTGACCGCCACCCATTCCGGCTTTTCCTTCGGCGAGACCAGATTGGTCGCCTCGGCCTGAAGGTTGGAGCTGTCATATTTGAAATAGGGCGGCCAGATCCAGCCGGTATCCTCGTTGCGATAGACCATCACGCCGCCATCGGGGAACACTGCCTCGATAAAGCGGATGTCGCGCCGGTCCACCGTGCTGGTGGTGGTGCCGCTGTCGGGCGAGGCGTAAAAGATCGAATTCGCCCCGACCTCGGTCAGCCGGTTATAGGTGCCGGTCAGCCGCACCACATCGCGCTGCGGCAGCGTGTAATGCAGAAAGGCCGCGACGATGGCCAGGATCGTCAGGCGAAAGCCCCATTTGATATAGGTCCACACAGGCGGCACTCCTTCTCAGTCGTAATTCACGAAATACACGGTCAGCGCGATGCCCGCCATAGGCAGGATATAGACCAGCCACAGCAACCAGAATTTCAGCCCCCGACCGTAATCCTTCATCTGCGCTTCGACCCAGGCATCGCGGTCGCCCGCCATGCCCTCGGCATCAAAGCGCTTTTCCAGCGCCTCGCGCCGGGTCGATTTGAAGTAGGTCTTCAACAGCCAGTAGAACAGCGTCAGAATGACGAAGGCAAAGGCCCAGGCGCGCAGGATGGCGATCATCGTCTCACGGCCCCCCATGGTCCGACCGCGGCCATATCCGGCGCGGCGCGCGGTCCGTCGCGCATTTCCGGCCGCGCCGCCTCGTCCATGCCCGGTTCGGGGCCGAACAGGGCCATGCGCGCGCCCTGCTTGTCCACCAGATACTCCCGTTCCAGAAAATCCGCCACATATTGTCGCTTGCGCTCGGACCATCCGCGATAGCTGGCGTAGAACAGTTCCTTATGGGTGATATACATCTGCCGCACATCCAGCGGCGCCAGTTGCGCCAGCAGCATGTTCACCAGATCGCGGTCAGGGCCGGACCGGGCCCGCAGCGTATAGAAATAGCTCGGATGTTCCGAGGTCAGGCGCGGCCAGTCGCCCGCCCCCTCGGCCCAACGCAGCACCGCCGCCAGCCCCTTGAACTCGTCCGGCAGGGCATCGCCCAGCCGATAGGCGATCTTGCGCAGATCGGCGCGGCTCGCCTGGCCCAGATCGAGGTTCAGCGCATCCGCCGCTTCGACCAGAATGAAATCCATCTTCTGCCGCAGGATCGCGCCCACATCCGCGCCGCGCGCCTGCACGATCGGCTCCACCAGCGCATTGCGCTCCAGCCAGTCGGCAATCGCGTTGCGGTCGCGCATATCCAGCACCGGCGAAACCGGCACCGGCCCGAGGCTCTGCTTCGGCAAGACCGAGATCACCCCCGGAAAGCGCGCCTGACGAAAGATGTAGATCCCCCCGAAATGCGAGGTCCAGAAATTCGCCTGCTCAAAGCTCATCGCCGGCAGCGCGATCGGCGCCCGCGTCACATCGCCGGTCTTTTTCGCCAGCTCGATCATCTCCGCGATCAGCAGATCGTCGCGCCAGCCATCGGGTTCGCGCCGGAAACGGTCGATCAGCGTCGCCAGCTTGCCCGCATCGCGCACATGCGCCGCCGTGGTATCGGCCTGCACGGTGATGCGGCGGATGTCGAACAGCCGCGCCGGGGTGGAGACATCGAAAACGCTGTTCTCCAGCTCTCCCGCCACCGCATCCCGCGCGGTCAGCGCGAAAAGCTGCGCCTCGTTCGCCTCGATGAACTGCCGCAAGATCCCGCGCGAGGTGGAGAATTTGGCATTCAGCAACGGCGCCGTCTTCTGCGCGGTGGACAGCAGGATGAACTGCCGGTTGCACCCGTTGGGATTGAGGTAAAGATCATCGCCCAGCTCATCGCCGATTTCCGGTGAATAGCCGGAAATGTCGATGTGAAAATCGGCCAGCGCGGTTTCCCGCCCCGTCAGGTGCCGCAGCGCCCGGCGATACCGCTCCACCAGCGCGGGCGAGGATACCTCGACCAGATTGCCGAACATCAGGCCCTTTTCGATCAGCCGCCGCACCGCAACCCGCCTCCTTCATCTGTTCCCAAATATCCCGGGGGGGCGCCGCAGGCGCGGGGGCAGCGCCCCCTTCTGCTCATCCCCTCCCCTCCAGATAGCGCCGCTTGGCCTCCTCCTGCCGGCCGAAATCGCGGACCATGGCGGTGATCGCGGCCTCGTCGCTCTTGTCGGCATAGCGGAATTCGCTGTCGGCATAGCGGTTGATTTCCTGCAAGACCATCTCGACCGTGATCGGGGTCATCAGCCCGCGGATCATCTCCAGCTTGCGCTCATAGGGCTGGAACAGGAACAGGTCGGGATTTTCCATCCAGTCGTCGGGCAATTCGAAATCCATCGCCCGCACCTTCACCGCATCGGTGATGTTCTTGACCGCGCGGCCGGTGAACCGCTCATCCGCCTGCTGGATCGCCTTGAGATAGGTGCCAAGCTTGGCGATGGTATCGAGGGGCCCGATCTCGCCCGCCACCTTGTCGAAGACGCGGATCAGGCCGTCTTCCTGCGGGCGGGCGTGTTTCTCGAAGCTGGCCGCCACCGCGCGGCGGATCTCCTGGGCGGCGAACAGGTCATGTTCGCCCAGCGGGATCTGGTGGTTCCGGCCCAGAAGCAAGCTCAGGATATCAATGTAATCCTCGCGGCTTTGCGGGCCATCGACCAGAAACCGCGCCCCGGCCCGCTGGCGCAGCGCGTCATCCACATTCTCGGGATAGTTCGAGAACATGCCGAAGGTGCAATTGCCGCGCACGACCGTATTGGCGCCGGCAAAAGCCTCCATGAAGACCGCTGTCACCTCTTGCTGCCCCGCGCTCGATTGCCGGTCGCCGCGCTTGCCGGCGATCTGGTCGATATCGTCGATGGTGCCAAAGGCAATCACCGCCGGGTCGATGATATTGGTGATGAAGGCCTTGGCATTCTGCCCCGACTTGCCCTGATAGCTGTCGATCTGGTCGATCGAGAAATTCTGATAGCGGAAGGGGTAGCCCGCGACCTTGCAATAGTCGTTCAGCAGCCCCGCCATCATCTGAATGAGCGTCGTCTTGCCGGTGCCGGGCTTGCCGTCGCCCATGAAGGTGAAGATGAAGCCGCCGAGTTCCGCAAAGGGGTTGAGCTTGCGGGTGAAATCAAAGGCCATCAGCATCTTGGCCAGCCGCATCGCCTGATATTTGGCGATATGGTTGCCGATCACCTCCGACGGTTTCTTGAACTGCATGGTCAGGGCGGTGCCCTTGGCCGCGCGGGCGGGGGTAAAGCCGGAGAGCGTCAGCCCGTCGGCCTCGACCCGCCAGCTTGCGGCGGCGAAGGGCGCGGCGGCGGGGGCGGTTTCGGCCCGTGCCGCAACCCGCGTCATCAGCGCCTCGGCAAAGGCTGCCAGCGTGGCGATCAGGCGCGGATCGTCGCCGGCATGGGCGGCGATGTCCTGATCCAGCTCCCACAGCGCGCCTTGCAGCGCGAGCGGCGCGTTGTCGGTTAGGATCTCCTCGACCGCGCCGATCTCGACCGTCACCTCGCCCAGATGCGGCGCCAGCAGAAAGGCCAGCGTATTGCCGAAACTGTGCAGCACCACCAGCGCCTCGGCCGCCAGCAGGGCAGCAAATTCGGCGCGTCGGGGCTCGGGCAGGCGGGCCTCCAGATTGGCGCGTTTCAGTTCGGCCAGCGGGGTCGCCTGCGCAAAGGTTTCGCCCATGGCCAGTGCCACCGCCAGCGCGCGCCGCAGCACCCCCAGCGCGGTTGCCTGCACCGGGCTGACCAGACCGTCGCCCAGCCCCTCGATCCGTTCGACCAGCCGCACCCCGCCGGGCCGCGCCGTGGGCCGCGCCGCCATGCCGGGGATGGTGGAGCGAAAGCGCGGCCGCGCCCCGACCCCGGGCGAGCGTTCGGCCTCGGTCACCGGCGCCGCCGTGGCGATGCGTGGCGCATGGTCGAACCCGGTAAGCAGGCCCAGCGCGGCCTCGTAATGGCTGCAGATCGCGTCTTCCCTCAGCTCCATCGTGTCGCGTGTCGTCATGGCCTACCTCGCCGGAATGAGGCGCCCGCCCGCGCCCACGATGAACTTGCGGATCCCCGCGAAACCGGGCGGGTTCAATTCGGCCAGCGCCTGATAGGGCCGTTCGGGCAGGATGATCATCCGTTCCGTCCGCGTGGCGCCGGTTTCGCCGCCCAGCACCGGATCGAGCCGGTAGATCTGGCGCTGCGCGGTGGAGAACCAGCCATCCTTGACCTCCTGCTCCTCGGTCGAGAGCAGATCCTCGATTGTCCAGACCAGCGCCCAATCCTCGCCCGGGGGGGCCTTGGCCATGGCCAGAACCTGCGAGATCGGGCCGGATTGCTGGGTAAAGCTGTGCGAATGCATCGGACCCAGCGTGATACGGCGCAGCCGTTTGGGATGCAGGTCGTCGAAATCGGTATCCAGCCCCTGCGCGATGGTCAGCAGCTTCAGCCCCGACAACGATTGCGCCATCAGATGCGCCTGCACCTGCGGCCAACGCCGCACATCGGTGGGCAGCGGACGCTTGCCGCTATCCTCCAGATCCAGCAGATACAGCACCGGCAGGTTGGTCTGGGTGTCATAGACCGCCCAATGCAGCAGGAAATGCCGCCGCTCGCCGATATCGGCCACCCATTGCGCGTCCGGGTCATTGCGCGCCTGAAACAGCCCGCCCTGTCGCAGCGCCTCGTAATAAAGCCTCTGCGACAGGGCGAATTGCAGCCGCGTGGGCAGGGTCAGCTCGCCCACGATCTGCCGCACCATGCGGTCCTTCAACTCGGTCTCCGAGGCCATGCCCGCCAGATGCTTTTCCGCCTGGCTGGCATCGACCGCCATCACCATCAGCTCTTGCGCGATGGGAAAGCCGCTTTCGTGCCGGTCAAAGGTCGGCGTGCCGGGCAAGGGCCCCTCGACCCGGCCGGTCATCAGATATTTCAGGCTGAGCGCCCGGAACGTCGCCGCCAGCCGCGCCACATGACCCGCGATCACCCGCGCCTCCAGCCGGGTCAGCCGCCCTTCGCTTTCCAGCTCGGCCGCGACCCGGCCCAGATGGCCGATGATGCGGTCGAACTTGTCGAAATAGCGGCGGGCAACCAGACTGTCGGCCAGCGGCGTGTGATCTTCGGTCAGCGCATCTTTGACAGAGCCGGACACTTATTCCCCATAGGCGTTCTTGTCGTGTTTCTCGACAATCGCCGCAAAGCGGCGGGCAAAGCGTTCATCGGCCTTGGCCTTGGCCTCCAGGATCTGCCGGGCAAAGACCATATGCCCCTCATGCGCCTCCAGCATGTCGGCCATCTTGTCATTGGTCGCGGCGCCAATCGCGGCCATGGCGGCCTGCGCCTCCTGATCGGTCTTCACGCCGATCTCGTTGATCCGGTGCGCCACATCCTGCTGCTGCGCGGTCTTGAGACTGGAGGTCAGCGCATCATACAGCACCACGCGCTGCTTGGTATCGGTCTGCAACTTGTTGATCAGCACCATCTGGGTGGCGGCCTGGTTTTGCAGGCTGTCCACCCAGGTCTTGCCCTTTTCGATATAGCGTTCCAGCGTCTGACTTTTCGCCAGCTTCACCTGTTCGTCCTGCACCAGTTCATTGTGCCGGGTGTTGAGCGTGGCCAGCTCCGTCTCCAGCCGGGTGCGGGTGGCGGCGTCCATCTCCACCGCGATCCTGTTCTCCAGCTCGATGATCTTCGGATCCATCCCGGCAATCTCGGCGCGCACGGCCTCCAGCGCGGCAACGGTGCCCTCGCGTTCGTCCAGCGTGCCGACCAGATTGGTCTCCACCCGGGCCTTCTGGGTGTTCAGCAGGTCAAGCTGGCCTTGCAGCAGTTTCACGATCACATCCGACTTGCCGATCAGATCCTGCAACTTGGCGTCGATCGAGGCATCGCGCAGCCGCTCCTGCCGCATCGATTCCGATTTCCCGCGCGAGAAAAAGCCGACCACGCTTTCCATCGTGGTCTTGGACCGCAGTTCGTTGAAATCCTCGGAAAAGCCCGCCGTCACATCGTCAAGCCCCATGATCAGCTCGGCGATATTGGCGTTCATCAGATCAGTATGCTTGTGCACATCGGCCAGCGTCGCATTCTCGATGTCGATCGAGGTCTCCACCTCGGGCGTCGCGGCGATGCGGTCGGTGATGGCGGAAATCTTCGCCTGCGCCTCGGCGATCTGCTTCTGGCTTTCGGCAATCTGGGCATCAAGGCTGGCCATGGGGCTCCTCCCAAGTAAATCATGTTTACATATGTGCGTGTCACGGGCACGTTACCAGAGGCTTGCACGGAAAAATTGCGCGCACCCCTTGCACTTGTCGCCAGACAGCCTGCGCGAAGCCCGGGCGGAAATCAACGGCGGCCTGCGCGTCGCGGCCCCTTGGCAAAACATTCGCGGGCTTCCTATGATCGGCGCATGGAACCCGACCTGCACGCCCGCCTTGCCGCCGAGATTGCCGCGCGCCGCGACAGCCTGATCGCGCTGACGCAGGACCTGATCCGCATCCCGACGCTGAACCCGCCGGGGCGGCATTACCGCGAGATCTGCGATTATCTTTCAGACCGGCTGTCGGCGCAGGGCTATGTCACCGCCCTGGTCCGCGCCGAGGGCAGCCCCGGCGACAGTGACGCCTGGCCGCGCTGGAACATGGTCGCCCGGCGCGATGGCGCGCGGCCCGGCGAATGCGTGCATTTCAACAGCCATCACGACGTGGTCGAGGTTGGCCATGGCTGGACCCGCGACCCGTTCGGCGGCGAGCTGGACGGCGACCGCATCTATGGCCGGGGCGCCTGCGACATGAAGGGCGGCCTTGCCGCCAGCATCATCGCGGCCGAGGCCTTTGTCGCCGTCTGCCCCGATTTCGCCGGCGCCATCGAGATCTCTGCCACCGCCGACGAGGAATCGGGCGGCTATGGCGGTGTGGCCTATCTGGCCGAACAGGGCTGGTTCGACCCTGACCGGGTGCAGCATGTCCTTATCCCCGAACCGCTGCACAAGGATCGCATCTGTCTGGGTCATCGCGGCGTCTGGTGGGCCGAGGTGGAGACCAAGGGCCGCATCGCCCATGGCTCCATGCCCTTTCTGGGCGACAGCGCCATCCGCCATATGGGCGCGGTGCTGGAGGAGATCGAGCGCAAGCTCTATCCGCTGCTGGCCACCAAGCGCACCGCCATGCCGGTCGTGCCCGAAGGCGCGCGGCAATCCACGCTCAACATCAATTCGATCCATGGCGGCGAGGCCGAGGCGGAGCCGGGCTTTACCGGCCTGCCCGCGCCCTGCGTGGCCGACCGATGCCGCATCGTGATCGACCGCCGCTTTCTGATCGAGGAAGACCTGCCTGCGGTCAAGGCCGAGGTGACGGGCCTGCTCGACGGGCTGAAGGCCGAACGGCCGGGCTTTGACTACAGCCTGCGCGACCTGTTCGAGGTCCGCCCGGTGATGACCGCCGCCGATGCGCCCGTGGTGCGGTCCACCGCCGCCGCCATCGAACGGGTGCTGGGCCGGGTGGCCGAACATGTGGTGTCGCCCGGCACCTATGACCAGAAACATATCGACCGCATCGGGCGCATGAAGAACTGCATCGCCTATGGCCCGGGCCTGCTGCATCTGGCGCATCAGCCCGATGAATGGGTCGGCGTGCAGGATATGGCCGACAGCGCGCTGGTCATGGCGCTGGTGCTGGCCGATCTGCTGGGCTGAGCCGCCCGATCAGACCGGAATATTGTCGATCAGCCGCACGCCACCGATCCAGGCCGCCGCCAGCAGCCGCGCGGGCTGATCCAGCGTGGTCATCGGCTCCAGCAGCGCGGCGCTGCGCAGATCGAGATATTCGACCTCGGCAAAGCCGGCCTGCACCAGATCGGCGCGGCCCTGATCCAGCGCCGCCGCGACATCGCCGCCATTGCGGATCGCCGCCGCCACCTTGCTCATCACGCGATAGAGGCCCGGCGCCTGCGCCCGGCTCAGCGCATCCAGCCGCACATTGCGCGACGACATGGCCAGCCCGTCGCCCTCGCGCACGGTTTCGGCGCCGACCACCTCCACCGGGATGTTCAGATCGGCCACCATGCGCTTGACCACCTGAAGCTGCTGCCAATCCTTCTGGCCGAAATAGGCGCGGTTCGCCTGGGTCATGCCAAAGAGCTTGGCCACCACCGTCGCCACGCCCTCGAAATGGCCGGGGCGCATCGCGCCCTCCAGCGGGTCGCTGATCCCCGACACCGTGACCGAGGTGGCAAAGCCCGGCGGATAAACCTCATCGGGGCCGGGGGCGAACAGGATGTCCACACCCTCGGCCGCCAGAAGGGCGGCATCCGCCGCCTCGGTCCGGGGATATTTCTCCAGATCGGCGGGGTTGTTGAACTGCTTTGGGTTGACGAAGATCGTCACGATCACCCGGTCGCAGCCACGCTTGGCCGCACGCACCAGGCTCAGATGCCCGTCATGCAGGGCGCCCATCGTCGGCACCACGCCGACCTGCCGCCCATCTTCCTTCCAACCGCGCACACGGGTGCGCAATTCTGCAACGGTCCGCAGGATCTGCATCAGCTTTTCGGCCCCTTCGCGGGCAGCACATCGGGAAAGGCATGTTCCGGCCCGGGAAAATGCCGCGCGCGCACCTCGGCAGCATAGGCGGCGATCGCCTCATCCGCGGTCTGGCCCAGTTCGCTGTAACGCTTGACGAATTTCGGACGGAAATCGGTGAACAGGCCCAGCATGTCATCCACGACCAGCACCTGACCGTCGCAGGCCACGCCCGCGCCAATACCGATGGTGGGGATCGCGAGACGCTGCGTGATGCGTCCGGCCAGCCCCTCGGGCACCTTTTCCAGCACGACCGAGAAGGCCCCCGCGGCCTCGACCGCCAGCGCATCGGCCATGACCTTGTCGGCCTCGCCCTCACGCCCGACCACCTTGTAGCCGCCCAGCGTGTTCACCGATTGCGGCGTCAGCCCGATATGGGCCATCACCGGAACCCCTCGTTTGGTAAGGAAGGCGATGGTTTCGGCCATGTGCTGACCGCCCTCAAGCTTGACCGCCGGGGCGCCGGTTTCGGCCATCAGCCGCGCGGCATTGCGAAAGGCCTGCTGCGGCCCCTCTTCATAGGATCCGAAAGGCATGTCGATCACCGGCATGGCCTTTTGCAACCCGCGCACCACGGCACGGCCATGCAGGATCATCATCTCCATCGTCACGCCCAGGGTGGAGGGCAGGCCATGCAGCACCATCCCGAGCGAGTCGCCCACCAGCGCGATATCGCAATGCCGATCCACGATCCGGGCCATGGGCGTGGTATAGGCGGTCAGCACGACCAGCGGCTCCGATCCCTTGCGGGCAAGGATATCCGTAGGCAGCACCGGGCGCATCGAAGAGGAAGCGCTCATGTCTCTCTCGTTCTCCCTGACAAGAGGAATGCGGGATCTGTATAGCCCCCGCCCCGGTGCCGCACCAGCGAAAGTTGTTCGCCGCCGCGCAGCATCGCGGAATGCCTCTGGCCGGCACGCAGCGCCCCTTGACCTTTGCCGCCCAAGCCGCAGGATTGGCGCATTCATCCAAAGGCAAGACCATGTCCCATCTGATCCGTCTCGACCGCGCCCATATCACCCCCGAAATCGAACGCCCCGCGCCTGAAAAGCTGCTGGCGGGCGATCCGGTCCATACCACCTGGAACCTGGAGGACCGCGACGGGCTTTATTGCGGTCTGTGGCAATCGACGCCCGGCAAATGGCGCGTCGCCTATGAGGAATGGGAATATGTGCATATCCTGGAAGGCGTCTCGATCCTGACGGACAGCGCGGGCACCGCGACCACCCTGCGCGCCGGCGACAGTTTCGTGATCCGTCCGGGGTTCGAGGGCACCTGGGAATGCGTGGAAACCACGCTCAAGGATTATGTGATCCGTCTGTGAGGAGGCAGGGCCCGTGCTAGAAATGGGGCCTTGGACCCAAAGCGTAACGAAGGAGATTTTCATGACCATGCTTCGTCTTGCCCTGGCGCTGGCGCTGCTGCCGCTGCCCGCCCTGGCGCAATCCACCGGCTCGGCGCAGACCCCGCAACTGAACCTGCGCCCCGGCAGTCTCAGCCCGGCTGACCCGCAGGCGATCGTGGATGCGATGCAGAAGCTGGGCTACCGGGCCGAACTGACGACCGACGATCAGGGCGACCCCAAGATCAAGTCGGCGGCAAGCGGCGCGAATTTCTCGGTCTATTTCTATGGCTGCACCAGCGGCAAGGACTGCACCTCGATCCAGTTTTCCGCAGGGTTTGACACCGACAAGGGGCTGGACATGCAGGTGGCGAACGACTGGAACACCAAAAAGCGCTACGGCAAGGTCTATCTGGATGACGAGCGCGACCCCTATATCGAGATGGACGTGAACATGGAGGGCGGCATCCCGAATGCCCTGTTCGAGGACAATCTGTCGATCTGGGACCGGATGCTCGCCGATTTCCAGACCCATATCGACTGGTAAGCCCGGCCACCGCGCCAAAAAGAAAAGCCCCGGCCTGGCCGGGGCTTTGTGCATTTCCGGGCTGGTGCGGTCAGCCCTGGGTGGTGGTGCCCGCTTCGGCCGCGGCGGCGGCCGTTGCGGCGGCAGCGGCCTCATCGGCGGCCTTCTGCGCCTCGATCGCCTCGCGGCGGGCCTCGATCTCGGCGATCATCGCGGCGTCATAAGGGATCAGATGGCCATTCTCGTCATCCATCCATTTGCCTTCCAGACGCTCCGATTCCTCGCGGCCGCGGACATGAACCCGGGTGCCCAGATCGACGCGGTTGAACAGGTCGATCGCATCCTGGTTGAACAGCCGGATGCAGCCGGCCGAGGTGGCCCGCCCGATCGACGAATTCTCGCGCGTGCCGTGGATGCGGTAAAAGGTATCCTTGCCATTGCGATAGAGATAGAGCGCCCGTGCCCCCAGCGGGTTGATCAGCCCGCCCGGCAGGCCGCCGGCATAATCGGCATAGAGTTCGGGCTGGGTGCGGATCATGTTCGCGGTCGGCGTCCAGGACGGCCATTCGACCTTGCGATTGACCGTGGCATTGCCGCGAAAGCCCAGACCGGCGCGGCCCACGGCCACGGTGTAGCGCATCGCGCGCCCGCCCGGCAGCACATAGTAGAGCTTGCGCACATAAGGGTCCACGACGATGGAACCGGCCGGCTCATCCCCGGTGAAATCCACCTCTTGCCGGGGCACATTGCCGGTCAGGTGATGCGCGGCGACCGGCTCGATAAAATACTCGCCATCCTGGATACCCTCATATCCGGGCACGACCTGGGGCTGGGGCTCGACCTTTGGGGTCGCACAGGCAGCAAGGGCCAAAAGCCCGAAAAGCGCCGCAAGGCGCGGGATAACAGTGTTTATCATGGGGGCAGCCATTCGTGGAATCGGTCAGCAGAAGCAGATTTGTCTGCCGAACAAAGTCTTGCGCCCCGTTGGGGTCAACCCTTTTGTCCGCCCCGCCCCAACTATTCGCACCGGCTGCGCGGCGGGCGTCACAGTTCGCCACCACGCCCGCCCCCCAGATGACCGGAAAAGCGGTCATAAAGCCCGGCGATCCGCGTCATCCGCGCCTCCACCCCGGGGCCAAGCGCCTGAAAGACCGCATTGACCAGCAGCGCCGTCAGGCTGGCAAAACCCGAAGTCGCATCCCAGAACTGCGCGTGATCCACCGGCACGGCAAAGACCTCGGTCGCAAGCCCCTGCCCCCAACGGCAATAGGGATCGGTGATCAGCGTCACGGGGATGCCGGCCTTGCGCGCCTCGGCGGCCAGATCGCGCGCCTGCCGCGCATAGCGCCGCGCCTCGAAGATCACCAGGCAGGCGGTCTCGGGCGGGGCGGTCAACACCTCGGCAAAACTGCCTGCGGCCAGATCGACAAGCTGCACTCCCGGGCGCAGATATTGCAGCAGATGCGCCAGATAGGCGGCATGGCCCCGCTCGGTCTGGAACCCCGCGACAAAGACCTGCGGCCGCGTCGCGATCCGCTGCGCCGCGCGGTGAAATTCGGGCCGGGCGGCGGTTTCGTGATTGACGACCACCGTCGCCAGCTCGCGCTCCAGCGCGCGGGCCTGCTCGGCGCTGCCCCCCGCCGCAAAGGCCTGAAGCCGGTCGCCGATCAGCCAGGGCCGCGGCCCGGCCTCGGCCTGCAAGGCGGCCTTCAGCGCCTTGAAATGGCGATAGCCAAGCGCGCGGCAATAGCGCCCGACCGTCGCTTCGGACACACCGACCTTGCGCGCGACCGAGGCGGCGGTCTCGAACGGAAGGCTGTCGGCATGATCGAGGAAATGCCGCGCCAGCGCCGCCTCGGCCCGGCTGGCACGATCGAGGCTGCGCAACAGCCGGTCCTGAAGGCTGGCATCGGTATCCGGCATGGTTTCCCTCATTTATGATATATTTCTATCATCCTTGACTGTCATGCAAGAAATATTGAATCATGCCGCCAAACCCCGGAGAACCCGATGACCGCCCAGCCCTTGCGCCCCGCGCTGCGTATCGACCATGCCGAGCTGCGCCTGGTGCGGCTGCCGCTGGTCACGCCCTTCACCATCGCCACCGGCACGATGCACGAAAAGCTGTTTCCGCTGCTGACGCTGCGAAGCGACGGGTTGGAGGGCCATGCCGAAGGGGTGATGGATCCGCTGCCGGATTATCTGGAGGAAACCACCGCCGGCGCCATGGCCTTTGTGTCGGATGTGGTGCTGCCGGGGCTGATCGGGCGCCGCATCGCCCATCCGCGCCTGCTGCAACAGGAATTCGCGGGTTGGCGCAGCAATCGCATGGCGCTGGCCATGGTCGAGATGGCCTTCTGGGATCTCTGGGCCAAATCGCTGGACCTGCCGCTGATGACCGCGCTTGGCGGTCAGGCCGAGGCGGTGGAGGTCGGCGTGTCGCTGGGCATCCGCGCCATTCCCGAAACGCTGGATCAGGTGGCGCTGCATCTGGATCAGGGCTATCGCCGGATCAAGCTGAAGGTGCGCCCCGGCCATGACCTGTCGCTGCTGCGCGCCGTGCGCGGCGCCTTTCCCGAGGCGCATCTGACGGTGGACGCCAATTGCTGCTACACGCTGGCCGATACCGCGCTGCTGGCGGCGATGGATGACTTTGCCCTGGATTACATCGAACAGCCGCTGGCCTGGGATGACATTCACGACCATGCCACGCTGCAAGCCCGGCTGCGCACGGCACTCTGCCTGGATGAAAGCATCAAGACCCCCGCCCATGCCCGCAAGGCGCTGCAATCCGACGCCTGCCGGGTGATGAACATCAAGGTCGGCCGGTCGGGCGGCCATGCAGCCGCGCTGCAAATCCACGATCTCTGCGCCGCGCTGGACGTGCCGGTCTGGTGCGGCGGCATGCTGGAAAGCGGCATCGGCCGGGCGCATAACATCCACCTCTCCACCCTGCCGAATTTCCGCAAGCCGGGCGACGTGTCCTCGGCCAGCCGCTATTTCCACCGCGACATCATCGAACAAAAGCTGGAAACCGCCGGTGGGCTGATGCCGGTGCCGCTGCACGGGCCGGGGATCGGCGTCACGCTCGACCGCGATTTTCTGGACAGCGTCACCCTTGAACGGCGCGAGGGGCGGGCATGACCATCACCCTGCGCGACCTGCACGGCTTGGCCGAATTTCGCGCCGCCGAAGATCTGCAACGCGCGGTCTGGGGCGCGGGCGACATGCCCGATCCGGCAGATCTGATGATGGTGATCCAGCATGAGGGCGGGCTGGTCGCGGGTGCCTTCGACGGCGACCGTCTGCTGGGCTATGTCTTCGGCTTTCCCACCCGCGACCCGCAGGTGCAGCATTCGCACCGCCTGGCGGTGCGGACCGAAGCGCGGGGGCTCAAGCTGGGGCTGCGGCTGAAATGGTATCAGCATGATTGGGCCGCCGCGCGCGGCATCCGCCATATCCGCTGGACCTATGACCCGCTGCGCCGCGCCAATGCCACGCTCAATATCGCAAGCCTGGGCGCCGGCGCCTCGGTCTATCTGCCCGATTATTACGGCGAGATGGCCGGGATCAATGCCGGCACCGCCTCAGATCGCTTGCTGGCCGACTGGCAGGTCGGATCGCCCCGCGTCCTGGCCGCGCGCGAGCGCCGCCCCATGTTGACCGAAGCCGAAATGCAGGCCGCCCGCCGCATCGCCATTCCCGCCGATTTCGAGGCGCTGCCGCTGCCCGAGGCCCGGGCCGAACGCGCACGGATGCGCGACGAGATGACCACGGCCTTTGCCGAAGGGCTGGAGGTCGCCGGGCTGGACCGCGAAAGCGGCGAATATCTGCTGCTGCCGCGCTGATCACCAGCGGCGCAGCGCGTCCTCATCGGCGTCCTTCGCCGCGACCCAGACCGCGCCGCCCGCGCCGATTTCCTTTTTCCAGAATGGCGCGCGGGATTTCAGATAATCCATCAGGAACTCTGCCGCCGCAAAGGCATCGGCACGATGCGGCGCGGCGGTGGCGACCATCATGATCGCCTCTTGCGGCAACAGGCGGCCATGGCGATGGATGACCAGCGCCGCCTCCAACCCGAAACGCGCTTGCGCCTGTTCGACCATCGCCGCAATCGCGCGTTCGGTCATGCCGGGATAATGCTCGATCTCCATCGCGGCCAGCGTGCCGCCATTGTCGCGCACCAGGCCGGTAAAGGTGACAACCGCCCCCGCCTGCCGCAGCCCGGCGGCGAATTGCGCCTGTTCGGCCCCGGCGTCAAAAGGCGCGGACTGGACGCGCACCGCCATGTCAGCCGCCCGTCATCGGCGGAAAGAACGCCACCTCGCGCGCCGCAGCCAGCGGCGCCGCGAAATCCGACAATTCCTGATCCAGCGCGACACGCAGGCTGGTCAGATCGGCAAAGGCCAGGGCGTGCCCCTCGCTCCGCGCGGCAAGCTCCGCCACCAGATCGGCGACGGTGATGGCCCCAGTCTCCACCACCTCGCGCGGTTGACCGATGCGTTCGCGCAGCCAGGCAAAGTATAGAACCGTGACCTGCATCGCCTCAGTGATCCTTCAGGAAGGGCAGCGCCTTGCGGAAATAATCCCAGCCGGTGACCAGCGTCAGCACCGCGGCCACCCAGATCAGCACCAGCCCGATATTCGTCGCATAGGTCGCGCAATCCTTGCCGCCGCAGGTGCGCACCGGATCGGCCAGCCCGGCCGACACCGCCTCGGCATATTGCTCGGGCGTCATGCCCTGCATGCGGATACCTTCCAGATATTCCAGCCCGGTGCCCAGAAACAGCACGGCAATCGCCACCATCTGCGCCGTGGTCTTCCACTTGGCCAGCCGCGTGACCTTGAGCTGCCCGGCTCGGCTGCCCAGATATTCGCGCAGGCCCGAAACGCAGACCTCGCGAAAGAAGATCAGCGTGGCGGGCAGGATCAGCCAGGGGTTCATGCCGGAATAGCCGGTGATCACCATAATCGCGATCAGCACCATCGCCTTGTCGGCAATCGGATCCAGCATGGCGCCGAATTTGGATTCCTGCTTCCACAGCCGGGCCAGATAACCGTCGAACCAATCGGTCACCGCCGCGCCGATGAACAGGGTCAGCGCCAGCCAGTCAGCCCAGGGACGATGGAAATACAGGAACATCACCGCCACGCCGGGGGCGGCCAAAAGGCGCAGGACCGTCAGGATATTCGGGATGTTCCAGGTCATGTTGCCTTGGTAGCGGAAGCCATGCCCGGAAGGAAGGGGGTGCTTTACAGCCCCGCCGCGCGGCGTTACCCCGGGCGCCTTCGCGCCGGCGGTCTTGACGGGGGTTTTCATGCGGTCTTGCGGCATCGACTTTGGCACCTCGAATTCCACATTGGGCCTGGCCGATGCGGCGGGCGTGCGGCTCGTGCCGCTGGAGGGGGCAGAGGTCACGCTGCCCTCGGCGGTGTTCTGGCCCACGGACGGGGCGCCCCAATTCGGCCGCGCCGCCATCGCCGCCTATCTGGAACGCGACGAGGGTCGCCTGATGCGGGCGCTGAAAAGCACCCTGGGATCGGGGCTGATCGCAGAACGCACCCGGGTCGGCGCGCGCAGCGTCAGCTTTCGCGAGGTGGTCGCGCGCTTTCTGGCCCGCATGCGCGCCGCCCTGCCCGAAACCACCGGCGCGGTGGTGCTGGGCAGGCCGGTGCATTTCGTCGATGACGACCCGCAGGCCGATGCCCGGGCCGAGACCGTGCTGGCCGAGATTGCCCGCGAGATCGGCTTTGACGCGGTGTCGTTCCAATACGAACCCATCGCCGCCGCATTGCATCACGAAACCCGGCTGAGCGATGAGGAAATCGCGTTGATCGTCGATATCGGCGGCGGCACCTCGGATGTGTCGCTGTTGCGGCTGGGGCCGGCGCGGCGCGCCCAGCCCGACCGCAGCGCCGATATTCTGGGCAATGACGGGATCCGGCTGGGGGGCACCGATTTCGACCGCATGCTGAGCCTGGCCGAGGCGCTGCCGCATCTGGGCTTTGGCGCCGCGACCAAGGGCGGCACCGGCACCATGCCGCGGCATTACTACCTTGATCTGGCGACCTGGCACCGCATCAACGTGATCTATGCCCGCCAGACCCTGACCGACCTCAAGGCGCTGCGCCACGAAATCGACCGGCCGGAACTGATCGACCGTTTCCTGCGCCTGATCGACGGCGAGAATGGGCATGCCCTTGCCATGGAGGTGGAGCGCGCCAAGATCGCGCTGAGCGGCGCCGAGGCCGAACGGCTGATGCTGTCGCCGCTTTGTGCGGCCCCGAACCCGGTGCTGCGCCGCACCGCCGCCGAGGCTGTGCTGGCCCCGGCCCTGGCCCGGCTGGAGGCGCTGATCCTGCGGGTGCTGGCGCAGGCGGGCCTTGCCCCAAGCCAGGTGGACAGCGTGTTTCTGACCGGCGGTTCCAGCCGCCTGCCGGCGCTGACGGGCCTGATGACCCGGCTGTTGCCAGAGGCGCGGCACAGCCGGGGCGACGATTTCGGCAGCGTGGGCACCGGCCTCGCACTGGAGGCGCGGCGCCGGCACGGCTGAGCGTCAGCCGCGCCCGCGATAGCCCGGCACGCCCTGATCGGGCAGCCAGATCCCCGCCGGCGCCGGGCCGCTGGCCCAGAAGACATCAATCGGCATGCCACCGCGCGGATACCAGTAACCGCCGATGCGCAGCCATTCGGGATCAAGCAGATCGACCAGCCGCCGCCCGATGCTGACGGTGCAGGCCTCATGGAAGGCGCCGTGATTGCGGAAGGAAAACAGAAACAGTTTCAGCGACTTGCTTTCCACCAGCCAGTCACGCGGCACATAATCGATCACCAGATGTGCGAAATCGGGCTGGCCCGTCATCGGGCAGAGCGAGGTGAATTCCGGCGCGGTGAAACGCACGACATAGCGCTGCCCCGCCTCGGGGTTCTGCACCCGCTCCAGCACCGCCTCGGAAGGGTCGGTCGGAACGCGGGTGGGCTGGCCAAGCTGTTGCAGGCCGGAATAGATATCGTCGTCTGTCATGGGATGCCCCTTGTTGGGGCCTCGGGTCACATCGGGGGGCCCTTGCGGGCCCTGAGCGCAGTTTTGACCGGGTGGTCTGCGACCGGAGGCGTTTGCCAGAGCCCCCGGCTAGCAGCCGCCCCCGGGCTTGGCAAGCGCCCCGTGGCGCGCGGGCGCAAGCGGGGGCCAGCCCCCGCACCCCCGGAGTATTTCGGCAAGAAGCAAGGCAGAGGTCAGGCCGTCGCGGGGCGGCGGATCTGCGGCGCGGCCTCGATCACCAGCGGGCGCAGGCCGGTGCCGCCCTGATCGAGAATGTCGAACAATTGCCGCCGCATCCGCGGTTCCCAGAAATCGTTGATATGGCTCGCCAGACCCGCCACCCCTTCGGCATGGGGCTTGCTTTCCATGAAGCGGGCGATCTGGTTTGCCATGGTGATCAGCTTGGTCTGCCAGTTGCTGTCATGCGACATCGGCGCTCTCCTCTGGCGGGATACGGGTAGGGTGGGTGAAGATCTCGAAACTGTCGGGCCGGGCCAGCGCGATCAGGGTCAGCCCGGCGGCGGCGGCCAGATCGACAGCGGCGGCTGTCGGGGCCGAGACGGCGATCAGCACCGGAAAGCCCGCGATGGCCGCCTTTTGCACCATGTCGATCGAGGTGCGGCAGGTCAGGATCAGCGCCCCCTGCGCGGCGTTGCCAGCCAGCGCGCCGATCAGCTTGTCCAGTGCGTTGTGGCGGCCGACATCCTCGCGCGCGGCGCGGATGCACCCTTCCGACCAGAAGGCCGCGCAATGGGCGGCGCGGGTGGCGTCATGCAGCGGCTGGTGCTGTTCCAGCCCGGCGATGGCGGCGCGCACCTCATGGGGCGTCATGGTAAAGCTGCCCGGCGGCAGGCGCGGCGGGATGCGCGCGGCCTCCTCCAGGCTGTCGATCCCGCACAGGCCGCAGCCCACCGGCCCCGCCATGCTGCGCCGCCGCCGCGCCTGTCGCTGCGCGGCATCCTCGGTCAGCCAGATTTGCAGATCAATGCCCTTGTCGGTGGCCACCGCCTCGATGCTCTGGATCTCGTCCGGGGTGGCGATGCCTTCGGTCAGGGTGAACCCGCGCGCGAAATCCGTCAGATCGGCGGGCGTCGCCATCATCACCGCATGGGTGGAGCCGTTATAGCTGAGCGCGACCGGCACTTCCTCGGGCAGCAGGCGATGTCCGGGCAGGCTGACCCCCGCCCGGACAGACAGACGCGGCAGGCTGCGCCGCGTCTCCATCACTCGGCCGCCGCGATCCGGCGCGACAGGCTGGCCTGCGCCTCATAGCTTTCCTGCCACTCGCTCGGCCCGTTGGAGGGGCTGACCTGCACCGCCGTCACCTTGTATTCCGGGCAGTTGGTCGCCCAGTCCGAGAAATCGGTGGTCACGACATTGGCTTGGGTCACCGGGTGGTGGAAGGTCGTATAGACCACGCCGGGCGAGACGCGATCGGTAATTTCCGCCCGCAGCGTGGTTTCGCCCGCCCGGCTGGCAAGGCGCACGAAATCGCCATCCCGGATGCCGCGGGTTTCGGCGTCATGGGGGTGGATCTCCAGCACATCCTGATCGTGCCAGACGGTGTTCTGCGTGCGCCGGGTCTGCGCGCCCACATTATACTGGCTGAGGATCCGCCCGGTGGTGAGCAGCAGCGGAAAGCGCGGCCCGGTCTTTTCATCGGTCGCGACATATTCGGTGCGGATGAACTTGCCCTTGCCGCGCACGAAGCCGTCGATATGCATCAGGGGCGTGCCCTCGGGCGCCTGGTCGTTGCAGGGCCACTGGATCGAGCCCATTTCCTCGATCCGGTCATAGGTGACCCCGGCAAAGCTGGGCGTGGTCAGCGCGATCTCCGCCATGATCTGCGACGGGTGGGTATAGGTCCAGCCGGCGCCCATGGCATTGGCGAACATCTGGGTCACTTCCCAATCGGCATAGCCCTGCTTGGGCGCCATCACCTTGCGCACCATGTTGATGCGGCGCTCGGCATTGGTGAAGGTGCCGTCCTTTTCCAGGAAGGACGAGCCGGGAAAGAACACATGCGCGTAATTCGCGGTTTCGTTCAGGAAAAGGTCATGGACGATCACGCATTCCATCGCCGCAAGACCGGCCGCCACATGTCTGGTGTCGGGGTCGGATTGCAGGATGTCTTCGCCCTGGCAGTAAAGGCCCTTGAAGCTGCCCTCCACCGCCGCATCCAGCATGTTGGGGATGCGCAGGCCCGGCTCGGGGTCGATCTCCACCCCCCAGGCCTTTTCATAGATCGCGCGCACCTCGGCGCCCTTCACATGGCGATAGCCCGGCAGTTCATGCGGGAACGACCCCATGTCGCAGGAGCCCTGCACGTTGTTCTGGCCACGCAGCGGGTTCACGCCCACGCCGGGACGGCCGATATTGCCGGTAAGCATGGCAAGGTTGGCAATGCCGATCACCGTGGTCGAACCCTGGCTGTGTTCGGTCACGCCCAGCCCGTAATAGATCGCCGCATTGCCGCCGGTCGCATAAAGCCGGGCCGCGCCGCGCACCTCCTCCGCCGGAACGCCGGTCAGCAGCTCGACCGCCTCGGGGGAATGTTTCGGGTCGCTGATGAATTCGGCGTAATCCTCAAACTCGGCCCAGTCGCAGCGGCTGCGGATGAACGCCTCGTCATAAAGCTTTTCGGTCACGATCACATGCGCCAGCGCCGAGACGATGGCAACATTGGTCCCGGGCCGAAGCGCGAGGTGATGCGCCGCCTTGTAATGCGCGCCCTCGACCATCTCGGTGCGGCGCGGATCGACGACGATCAGCTTGGCCCCCTGGCGCAGGCGCTTTTTCAGGCGGCTGGCAAAGACGGGGTGGCCGGAATGCGGGTTGGAACCGATGATCAGCGCCACGTCGCAATCCTCGACGGAATCGAAATCCTGCGTGCCGGCCGAGGTGCCGAAAGTCTGGCCCAGACCATAGCCGGTGGGCGAATGGCAGACGCGCGCGCAGGTATCCGTATTGTTGTTCAGGAATACCGCGCGGGTGAGTTTCTGCACCAGATAGGATTCTTCATTGGTGCAGCGGCTGGAGGTGATGACGCCGACCGACTGGCGGCCGTATTTCTGCTGGATCGCCTTCATCCGGTTTGCCGCGAATTCCATCGCCTCGGCCCAGGACACTTCGCGCCAGGGTTCGTCGATCGTGTCACGGATCATCGGGTTCAGGATGCGGTCCTGATGGCTGGCATAGCCATAGGCAAAGCGGCCCTTCACGCAGCTATGGCCGCGATTGGCCTTGCCATGCTTGTAGGGCACCATCCGCACCAGCTCATCGCCGCGCATTTCGGCCTTGAACTGGCAGCCGACGCCGCAATAGGCGCAGGTCGTCACGATCGCACGGTCGGGCGTGCCGATGTCGATCACCGATTTTTCGGTCAGCGTCGCGGTCGGGCAGGCCTGCACGCAGGCGCCGCAAGACACGCAATCCGAGGTCAGGAAACTGTCGGCCCTGGCGCCGGCATGCACCCGGCTGTCCCAGCCGCGGCCCTGGATCGTCAGCGCGAAGGTGCCCTGCACCTCCTCGCAGGCGCGCACGCAGCGCGAACAGACGATGCATTTCGACGGATCGTAGCTGAAATAGGGGTTGCTGTCGTCTTTCGGCAGCCATTGCGGATTGGCGCCGCCGCTGGTGTCCTTGGCGCGGAAATGGGTCTCCACCGCCTCATAGCGCACGTCGCGCAGGCCGACGGCGCCCGCCATATCCTGCAATTCGCAATCGCCATTGGCGGCGCAGGTCAGGCAATCCAGCGGGTGATCCGAGATGTAAAGCTCCATCACCCCGCGGCGCAGCTGCTTGAGCTTGCTGGTCTGGGTATGAACCTTGATCCCCGGCGCAACCGGCGTGGTGCAAGAGGCCGGGGTGCCGTTGCGGCCCTCGATCTCCACCAGGCAGAGACGGCAGGAGCCAAAGGCATCGACGCTGTCCGTCGCGCAGAGTTTGGGCACCGGAATGCCCGCCTCGGCGGCCGCGCGCATGATGCTGGTGCCTTCGGGCACGGTCACGTCAAAGCCGTCGATGTTCAATGTGACCATTTGTTTTGATTTCGCGGCCGGGGTGCCGAAGTCGCGATCGGGAAGGACAAAGTCTTTCATTCGGCGGCCTCCTTGGCTTGGGCGGCGAAATCATCGGCGAAATGCGTCAGGGCAGACATGACCGGATAGGGCGTGAATCCACCAAGCGCGCAGAGCGAGCCGGATTTCATCGTCTCGCACAGGTCGGTCAGCAGCGGGATCGCAGCGCTGTCGCCCCGCCCGATCCGATCAAGCGTTTCGACGCCGCGCACCGCCCCGATCCGGCAGGGGGTGCATTTGCCACAGCTTTCGATGGCGCAGAATTCCATCGCGAAACGCGCCAGTTTCAGCATGTCGGCACTGTCGTCAAACACGGTCAACCCCGCATGGCCGATCAGCGCGTTCTGGCCGGCATATTCCTCATATCCGAAAGGAATATCAAACTGATGCGGCCCGAGGTAGGCGCCCAGCGGCCCGCCAACCTGCACCGCCTTGACCGGCCGGCCCGAGGCGGTGCCGCCGCCGATTTCCTCGACGATCTGGCGCAGGGTCAGGCCAAAAGCCACCTCGTAAAGCCCGCCCTGTTTCACGTTCCCGGCGATCTGCAACGGGATCGTGCCGCGCGACCGACCCAACCCGAAGCCCGCATAATAGGCCGCGCCCCTGGCCAGGATCACCGGCACGGAGGCCAGCGAGATAACGTTGTTCACCACTGTCGGCCGGCCCATGAACCCTTGCAGCGCCGGCAGTGGCGGCTTGGCCCGCACCACGCCGCGCTTGCCCTCAAGGCTGTTCAGCAACGAGGTTTCCTCGCCGCAGACATAGGCGCCCGCGCCCACGCGGATCTCGATGTCAAAGCCCCGATCCGAACCAAGGACCGCCGCCCCCAGCACGCCCTCGGCGCGCGCCACGTCAACGGCGGCGGTCATTACCTCGATCGCGTCGGGGTATTCCGAACGAATATACACAAACCCTTTGGTCGCGCCGACGGCGAGGCCGGCAATGGCCATCCCCTCGATCAGAACAAAGGGGTCGCCCTCCATGATCATGCGGTCGGCAAAGGTGCCGCTGTCGCCCTCATCCGCGTTGCAGACGATGTATTTCTGCGGTCCCGCAGCGTCATGCACCGTTTTCCATTTGATCCCGGTCGGAAAGCCGGCGCCCCCCCGCCCGCGCAGGCCGGACTCGGTCACCTCGCGCACGATCTCGGCGCCGGGCAGGGTCAGGGCGCGGGTCAGCCCCTCCAGCCCGCCATGGGCGCGATAATCCGCCAGCGAAAGCGGGTCGATCAGGCCGCAGCGCGCGAAGGTCAGGCGAGTCTGGCCCTTGAGCCAGGGCAGTTCGTCGGTCAGGCCAAGCGACAATGCGCCGCCGTCAAAGATCTGCGCCACGGCCTCGGGCACCATCGGCCCAAAGGCCACGCGGCCTTGCGGGGATTCCACCTCGACCAGCGGTTCCAGCCAGACCATCCCGCGCGAACCGTTGCGGATAATCGTCACATCGACGCCACGCCGGCCCGCCTCGGCGCGCAGCGCGGCCACCACCGCATCGGCGCCCAGGGCCCGGGCGGCAGCATCGCGGGGAACATAGATCTTCATCAGCGCACCTCCTCGACGATCGCATCCAGCCGGGCCTCATCCACCCGCCCGATCAGCCGGCCATCGACCATGGCCGCCGGCCCGCAGGCACAGAGGCCAAGGCAGAACACCGGCTCCAGCGTCACCGCGCCATCGGCGGTGGTCCCGTGCCAATCGACACCCAGCCGGGCCTGCGCATGCGCAGCGACCCGGTCCGCCCCGACAGACTGGCAGCTTTCGGCGCGGCACAGCTTGACCACATGGCGCCCGGTCGGGGCCTCGCGGAAGTCATGGTAAAAGCTCATCACCCCATGCACCTCGGCGCGACCGAGATTCAGCGCCTCGGCGATCACCGGCACAGCCGCTTCGGGCACATGGCCAAAGGCGGCCTGCACCGCATGGAGGATCGGCAGAAGCGGGCCTTCAAGCCCCTGATGCGCGGCGACAATCTCTTGCACGCGCGCGACGGTGACGGACTGATCCGACATTGGCTCTCCTCCCGATGGCTGGCGGGACCATGCAGAGGCGCGATAGGCAAATCAATATCAATATACCGTCAGTCGATAGAAAAACCCTATCAAACCTTGGCGATCCGTCGCGCGCTTTCCGTCAGCGCGGCGATCAGCGGCGTCGGCGGGTCGCGATGCGTCGCAATCAGGCCGACCAGATGTTCCACCTCCGGCCCGACGATGGGCACCGCCACCAGACCGGAGGCCCCCGCAAACAGATCCGCCAGCTTTTTCGGCAGGACCGAGACCCATTCCCCGGTCAGGACATGGGTCAGCAGCGCGATGGTCGAATTCGATTCGACCCCGGGCGCGCCGTGAATGCCGGCCTCGGCAAGATGCTGGTTGACGATGCGCCGGTTCTGCATGTCAGAGGTCAGCAGACATAGCGGCGCCCCGGCCAGATCGGCCCAGGTCACCTGCTCCCGTCCGGCAAAGGCGCTGTCGCGGGTGCACAGCAGCCGGTAGAATTCCGCATAAAGCGGCACCTGCGCCACGCGGCCCAGCGGTTCGTTATCCAGATAGGTGATGCCGGCATCCAGCTCCAGCTGCTCGATCCCCGACAGGATCTCCACCGAGGTGCGCGACAGCAGGGTGATGCGCACATTCGGGTGGCGATGCGCGAAATGCCGGGTCAGATCGGCAACCATCGGCAGCGCGGTCGGGATGACCCCGATCCGCAGATTGCCCGCCAGCCCCTGCCGCGAGGCGCGCATCTCGTCGCGCAGGGCGCGGGTGTCACCGACGATCCGCCGCGCGCGGTCCAGCACGCGCTGCCCCTCGGGGGTCAGCCCCTGAAACCGCGACCCGCGCCAGACCAGTTGCACGCCCAACTGTTCCTCAAGCTGCTTGATCGCCGAAGACAGCGTGGGCTGCGTCACGCCGCAGATCTCGGCCGCGCGACCGAAATGGCCTTCATTGGCGAGCGCGATGAACATTTCCAGCTTGTCGATCATGCCCCCTGTCTGCGCGAATGTCGCGGACAGGGCAACGGCACAATTCGCACAGAGGCGCAGTTGTCAGGCTTGTCCGGGGGCGGGGCGGCCTCTACATCCTTGGTATGAACATTCGCATCCCCTTTCTGAAAAAGCCGCCGGTCATTCCGGTCATCCGCCTGCAAGGCGCCATCGGCACCGGCAGCCGTCTGGCGGCCGGGCTGAACGACGCCGCGCTGGCGCCGCTGATCGACAAGGCGTTCCGCATGAAACCCCGGGCGGTGGCGCTGGCCATCAACTCGCCCGGCGGGTCGGCGGTGCAATCCAGCCTGATCGCCGCGCGCATCCGCCGGCTGGCCGAGGAAAAGGGCGTGCCGGTGCATGCCTTTGTCGAGGATGTGGCGGCCTCGGGCGGCTATTGGCTGGCCTGTGCGGCGGATGACATCTGGGTGGATGACAGTTCCATCCTCGGCTCCATCGGGGTGATCTTCGCGGGCTTCGGCTTTCCCGAATTCATGGCGCGGCACGGGATCGAACGGCGGGTGATCACGGCGGGCAAGTCGAAATCGCTGGCCGACCCGTTCCAGCCCGCCCGCCCCGAGGACGAGGCCCGCCTGCGTGCCCTGCAAGAGCCGATCCACCAGGCCTTCATCGCCCATGTCAAGGCCCGGCGCGGCCCGCGTCTGGCCGAGGGGGCCGACCTGTTCAACGCCGATGTCTGGGTCGGGCAACAGGCGGTCGAACTGGGGCTGGCCGATGGTGTGGCGCATCTGGTGCCGCGCCTGAAGGCGCTTTATGGCGACAAGGCCCGGCTGGTGCCGATGGGGCAGAAACGTGGGCTGCTGTCGCGGCTGACCGGGCGCGCCATGGGCGCCGCCCTGGCCGAAATCGAGGACCGCGCGGCCTTTGCGCGGTTCGGGCTGTAACATGTTTCTCAAACTCATCACCTTTGTCGTGCTGGGCATCGTGGTCGGCGCAGTGGTTTTCGAGAAATTTGGCTACCGTCGCCGCCTTGCGCGGCGGCAGACCTGCCCTAAATGCGGCAGACACAAGATTGGTGCCGGCCCTTGCGGCTGCGGCAGGGACAAGGGTTAGGGCGTGGGACTCGATCTGGTTTATGTGGCGGCGGGTCTGGCGCTGCTGGTTTTCGGCGGCGATGCGCTGGTCAAGGGCGCGGTTGCGCTGGCCCTGCGGCTGGGCATCCCCGCGCTGATCGTCGGGCTGACGGTGGTGGCCTTTGGCACCTCGGCTCCCGAGCTTCTGGTCTCGGTCAATGCCGCGCTGCAAGGCCAGGCGGGGATCGCGCTTGGCAATGTCGTCGGGTCCAATATCGCGAATATCCTGCTGATCCTGGGCCTGCCGGCGCTGATCGCCACCATTCATACCAGCCAGATCGACACGCGGCGCGGTTATCTGGTGATGCTGGCGACCGCGGTCCTGTTCATCGCGCTTTGTTTTATCGGGCCGCTGACCTGGTGGCACGGGCTGATCCTGCTGACCGGCCTTGCCCTGTCCCTGTGGGATAACCTGCGTCAGGCGCGCGCGCATCGTGACAGCCAGCCCGACGACCTGCCCGCCGATGACCACATGCCGGGATGGAAGATCGCGGCCTTTATCTTGGGCGGTCTGGTCGGCCTCGGCTTTGGCGCCGATCTGCTGGTGGGCGGGGCGATCAACATCGCCCGCGCGCTTGGCATCAGCGAGACGGTGATCGGGCTGACGCTGGTTGCCATCGGCACCTCGCTGCCGGAACTGGTGACCTCGGTCATGGCGGCGTTCCGCGGGCAGGCCGATGTGGCCATGGGCAATGTGATCGGCTCCAATACCTTCAACGTGCTGGCGATTCTGGGCATCACCGGCCTCATCGCGCCCATGCCGGTGCCCGATCAGCTGCTGTCCTTCGATCTGTGGGTCATGCTGGGCGTGTCGCTTCTGCTGGTGCCCTTCGTGTTCTTCCGCCGCGATATCGGCAAGCTGGCGGGGATCGGCCTTGTCGGCGGCTATGTCGCCTATGCGCTGGCGCTGGTGGCGTGATGCGGGCGCTGGTCACCGGGGCGGGCGCGCGGCTGGGTCAGGCGATGGCGCTTTATCTGGCGGGGCGCGGCCATGACATCGCGGTGCATTACGCCGGATCGGCCGAGGGCGCGGCCGAGACGGTCGCGCAGGTGCAGGCCATGGGGCGCCGGGCGGTGGCCTTGCAGGCCGATCTGCTGGACGAGGCACAGGTGCAGGCCCTGCTGCCCCGCGCGACCGAGGCCCTGGGCGGACCCTTCACCGTGCTGGTCAACAATGCCTCGATCTTTGAATATGACAACCTGCACAGCGCCACCCGGCAAAGCTGGGACCGGCATATGGAAAGCAACCTGCGCGCGCCCTTCGTACTGACCCAGGCCTTTGCCGCGCAGGCACCCGCCCCCGCAATGGATGACGCGGGCGAGCCGCTGGCCCAGGCCCTGATCGTAAACATGATCGACCAGCGCGTGCGCAAGCTGACACCGGAATTCGCCACCTATACGCTGGCCAAGATGGGGCTCTGGGCGCTGACCCAGACCGCCGCGCAGGCACTGGCCCCGGCGATCCGGGTCAATGCGATCGGCCCCGGCCCCACGCTGCAAGGCGCAAGGCAGAGCGAGCGCCACTTTCGCAATCAGCGCGCGGCAACCGTGCTGGGCCGCGGCGCCAACCCCGCAGACATTACGGCGGCGCTTGGTTATTTCCTCGATGCGCCGGCGGTGACGGGACAGCTTTTGTGCGTCGATGGCGGGCAGCATCTGGGCTGGAAAACCCCGGATGTCCTTGGCGTTGAGTGACCTTGCGGCAATGCGCTGCGACGAGTTGTCCACTTTGGCCCCCGCCTTCACGAAACTGTAAAGAAAACCCTGCATTTTCAGTCATTTGCCAGATGTATAAATATTTTTCGTTTGAAATCATGTATTTATAAAGTCGCCTATTTTTTAGGCAATGCAATGAACCGGGCCGAAAACAAGGGAAATTCGCCGCCTTGCGGATTTTCTCCGCAAACTTATCCACAGAAACTGGGGACAGGTTTGCCCTTGCCTCCGGCCCCTGTGCTGTTGCAGCCAAGGAGGGGAATCGCTGACTCAGGAAAAGAGCATTTCGATGCAGGATGAAACGCCCGCGCCGCCGCCGAAAACCGGGCACGCGGTCATTCAGGATTACCTTCGCACGCTGGACGGGTCGCCCGGCGTCTACCGCATGCTGAACGTGCAGAACGAGGTGCTTTACGTCGGCAAGGCGCGCAACCTGAAGGCCCGGGTTTCGAATTATGCGCGCCCCTCGGGCCATTCGGCCCGCATCGCGCGGATGATCCATGAAACCGCCAGCATGATGTTCCTGACCACCCGCACCGAGGTCGAGGCGCTGCTGCTGGAACAGAACCTCATCAAGCAGCTCAAGCCCCGCTACAATGTGCTGATGCGGGATGACAAGTCGTTCCCCAATATCCTGATCCCGACCGATCACCCCTTTCCCATGATCCGCAAACATCGCGGCAAGCGCGGCGAAAAGGGCCGCTATTTCGGCCCCTTTGCCAGCGCGGGCGCGGTGAACCGCACGCTGAACCAGTTGCAGCGCGTGTTCCTGCTGCGCACCTGTTCCGACAGCATGTTCGCCGGCCGCACCCGGCCTTGCCTGCTGTTCCAGATCAAACGCTGCGCGGGGCCCTGCGTCGGCCGCATCAGCGAGGCCGATTATGCCGCGCTGGTCGAGGATGCGACACGGTTTCTGGACGGCAAATCGACCGATGTGCAGGCCAATCTGGCCACCGCCATGGCCGAGGCCGCCGAGGCGATGGAATATGAACGTGCCGCCGCCCTGCGCGACCGCATCAAGGCCCTGACCGCCGTGCAGACGACCCAGGGCATCAACCCCCGCGGCGTGGCCGAGGCGGATGTGGTCGCGCTGCATCTGGAGGGCGGGCAGGCCTGCGTGCAGGTGTTCTTCATCCGGGGCCACCAAAGCTGGGGCAACCGCGATTTCTATCCCAGAACCGGCGCCGGCGCCGAGGAGGCCGAGATCCTGGAGGCGTTCCTGAGCCAGTTCTACGATGACAAGGAACCGCCCCGCCTGATCCTGCTGTCGCATCCGGTGGAGAATGAGGATCTGGTCGGCGCCCTGCTGTCGGACCGCGCGGGGCGCAAGGTCGAACTCGCCGTGCCGCAGCGCGGGGAAAAGGCCGAACTGGTGGAAAACGCCGCCCGCAATGCCCGCGAAAGCCTGGCGCGGCGCATGGCCGAAAGCTCCACCCAGCAGCGGCTGTTGCAGGGTCTGGCCGATGCCTTTGACCTTGAGGCGCCGCCGAAGCGGATCGAGGTCTATGACAACAGCCACATTCAGGGCGCCCATGCCGTCGGCGGCATGATCGTGGCCGGGGCCGAGG
Organism: Gemmobacter caeruleus; assembly: GCF_008271655.1. Classification (GTDB taxonomy): domain Bacteria; phylum Pseudomonadota; class Alphaproteobacteria; order Rhodobacterales; family Rhodobacteraceae; genus Gemmobacter; species Gemmobacter caeruleus. The sequence continues at coordinate 509,018 of NZ_VKKX01000033.1, read as the reverse complement.
GTTTTCTGAAAAGCCAGTATCGCAAGTTCAACATCAAGGGCGAGGCCGGCAGCCAGGGCGACGATTTCGGCATGATGAAAGAGGTGCTGACCCGCCGCTTTGAACGCCTGCTCAAGGAAGACCCCGACCGCAAGTCAGAGGCCTGGCCCGACCTGCTGCTGATCGACGGCGGCGCCGGTCAGATCTCGGCCGTGGCCGAGATCATGGGCGAACTGGGCATCGACGATCTGCCCTTTGTCGGCGTGGCCAAGGGCATCGACCGCGACCATGGCAAGGAAGAATTCCACCGCCCCGGCGAGCCGCCCTTTGCGCTGCGCATGAACGACCCGGTGCTGTATTTCATCCAGCGTCTGCGCGATGAGGCGCATCGCTGGGCCATCGGCGCCCACCGGGCCAAGCGCGCCAAGGCCACCACCGCCACCCCGCTGGACGAGGTGCCGGGCGTCGGTGCCAGCCGCAAGCGCGCCCTGCTGGCGCATTTCGGCAGCGCCAAGGCGGTGTCCCGCGCGGCGGTCGAGGATCTGATGGCGGTCAATGGCATCTCCGAGGCGCTGGCCCAGCAGATCCACGATTTCTTTCACGATCGCGGTTAGGCGGGGTCAGCCCCCTGCCCGCGCGGCGCGGCGCGCCACGACCCGCGCCCGCCACAGCGTGAACAGCGCCGCCGCCATGACCAGCGCCGCGCCCACCACCACATTCGGGCGCAGCACCTCGCCGAACACCCAGACGCCCAGCATGGCGATGAACACCAGTTGCAACAGCGCAAAGGGCTGGATGTCGCTGGCTTCGGCCACTTCGTAGGCCTTGATCATCATGAAATGCGCCAGTGTCGCGCTCAGGCACAGCAGCGCCATCCAGCCCCAGTCGGGCAGGCTCATCGTTTCCCAGAAATAGAGGCCGACCGGCGTGATCAGCAACGCCGAGACCCAGCCCGTCCACAGGAACGAGGTCGCCGCCAGATCGGCCCGCGCCACATAGCGCGTCAGCAACCCGTAAAGCGCGAACAGAAAGGCGCTGAACAACGGCACCGCCGCCCAGAGGCTGAACACCCCGGCGCCGGGATCGAGGATGATGATGACGCCGACGAAGCCGATCCCGATCGCGAGCCAGCGCCGCCAGCCGACGGATTCACCCAGAATCGGCCCCGACAGCGCCGCCACGATCAGCGGATAGCACACAAAGACCGCATGGCTTTCGATCAGCCCCAGCTTCACGAAGGCCAGAATCATGATGCAGACCTCCAGCACCAGCGCGGCCCCGCGCAGGAACTGAAGCCAGGGCAGATGCGACCGCATCACCGCCCCCAGGCCCGCCGGGCTGCGCCAGGCCAGCAGCGCCGCAAAGACCGCAAAGACCCAGAAGCGGATCATCACGACCATCCAGACATTATAGGTCTCGGCCAGATGCCGCGAAATGCCGTCCTGCAAGGCAAAGACCAGCGCGGTCAGCGACATCAGAATAATGCCAAGTGTGGTATTCTGCGAAATGCGCGCCTGCATGGCGTTGCCCCCGGGAAGTTGTCTCCGCATAGCCTGACGCGCGGGCGGGCGAAAGTCCGTTCGCGCCACGGGGAACCGGATCTGCGACCCCGGGGTTGTGCCAATGAACCCATCCGTTTCAGGAGAGTGCGATGTCTGATCTTGTCATCATGGCCTTCGATACCGAAGCCACCGCCTTTGAGGCCCGCGCCGCGCTGGTCAAGATGCAGCGGGAATATCTGATCGAAATGGAAGATGCGGTGGTCATGACCCGCAACGATGACGGGTCGGTGCAACTGCATCAGGCGGTGAACATGACCGCGATGGGGGCCGTGGGCGGCACATTCTGGGGCGGTCTGATCGGGCTCTTGTTCCTCAATCCGCTGATCGGGGCCGCCGTGGGGGCCGGGGCCGGCGCCCTGTCGGGCTGGATGACCGATCTGGGCATCAATGACGATTTCCTGAAGGAAGTCGGGCAGAGCCTGCCGCCGGGTGGCGCGGCGCTTGGCATCCTGATTCGCAAGATGACCGCCGACAAGGTTCTGGCGGGGCTGGATGATTTCGCCGGCAAGGGCCGGGTGCTGCGCACCTCGCTCAGCGCCGAGCAGGAGGCCCGTCTGGCCGAAGTGCTGGCCCGTTCGGCACCCCCCGCGACCGGCGGCTGACCGCCGCCGCCTTGACCGCCGGCAGTGCTTCGTGGTCTTTGGGCCGCATGGCCAAGACGACCCGCAAGAAAAAGACCGAGCCCGAACCGGAGCTGGCCGAGCCGGCGCCGGTAGCCCATCGCTGGGCACCCCGGCTGCGGCTGTGGGCAAAGCGCGTGCTGCTGGGCATTGCGGCCTTTTACGCCGCGCTGATCCTGATCTATGCGGTGCTGCCGGTGCCGATCAACGTTTATCAGGCGCAGGAAAGCCTGCGTCTGGGCGGCATCGAAAAGGATTGGGTCGGCTGGGATGACATCGCCCCGGTCATGGCCCGGTCGGTCGTGGCGGCAGAGGACGCGAATTTCTGCAACCACTGGGGCTTTGACATGAAGGCGATCCGCGCCGCGCTGGACGAAGGGCGCGGTCGCGGCGCATCGACCATCAGCCAGCAGGTCGTGAAGAACGTCTTTCTCTGGCATGGACGCACCTGGGCGCGCAAGGCAGCCGAGGCGGTGCTGACACCGCCGGTCGAACTGGTCTGGTCGAAACGGCGCATCCTGCATGTCTATCTGAACGTCGCCGAATTCGGCGAGGGCGTGTTTGGCGTCGAGGCGGCCGCGCAGCATTATTTCGGCATTCCCGCCCGCGACCTGACACCGACCCAGGCCGCGCGCCTTGCCGCCGTGCTGCCCGACCCGAAGGTGCGTAATGCGGCCAGGCCCGGCCCGCTGGTGCGCCGGCGCAGCGCGCAGATCCTCTCTGGCGCCGAAACCATCGCCGCCGATGGTCGCGCCGCCTGTTTCGAGGACTGACCGCCCCCTTGCGCCCGCTGCGCCATTGATCCCGCGGCGCGTGGGGGCTATCAGATGGCATTCGCTGACAGGCTTGCCCCATGAACCGACTGTATCACGTTCCCCTTTCGCCCTTCTGCCGCAAGGTCCGGCTGACGCTGGCCGAGAAACGGATCGAGGTCGAACTGGTCGAGGAACGCTATTGGGAACAACAGGCCGAATTCCTCCGCCGCAACCCGGCCGGCAAGGTGCCGGTGCTGCGCGTCGAGAACCGGCTGATGAGCGAAAGCCAGGCGATCTGCGAATGGCTGGAGGAAGCCTATCCCTCGCCCGCGCTGATGCCCCGCGACGTGGATGCACGCTATGAGGTGCGCCGGCTGTGCAACTGGTTCGACGACAAGTTCCATAACGAGGTCACCTCGAAGCTCTTGTATGAACGGGTCAATCGCAAGGTGCAGGGCACCGGCTATCCCGACAGCAAGGCGGTGAAATCCGGGGCGAGCCGGATCAAGTACCACCTGGATTACATGGCCTGGCTGCTGGACCAGCGGCGCTGGCTGGCGGGCGACAGCATGACGCTGGCCGATTTCGCCGCCGCCGCGCATCTGAGCTGCCTGGATTATATCAGCGACGTGGACTGGAACCGCCATGCCGCGGTGAAGGACTGGTATGTGAAGCTGAAATCGCGCCCCTGTTTCCGGCCCCTGCTGGCCGACCAGATCCCCGGCTTTCCGCCGCCCGCGCATTACGCCGATCTGGATTTCTGACGGCACGCCCCGGGGGCCAGCCCCCGGACCCCCGGAGTATTTCGGCAAAGAGCAAGAGCATGACCCTTTCATCGCTGCGGGAACGGCTGGAGGCACGCGCCCGAGAGGAAGGGTTTTCGGGGATGGGCATCTGCGCCCCCGATGCGACGCCCGAAACCGCCGGGCGGCTGCGCGCCTATCTGGAGGCCGGGCGCCACGGGCAGATGGGCTGGATGGCCGAGCGCGAGGCCTGGCGCGGATCGGCCGCCGCGCTCTGGCCCGAGGCGCGGTCGGTCATCATGCTGGCCGAGGTCTATACCCCCGGGACCGACCCGCTGGCGGTGCTGGAGGCACGCGACCGCGCCGCGATCAGCGTCTATGCCCAGGGCAAGGATTATCATGATCTGGTCAAGCGCCGGCTGAAGCGGCTGGGGCGTTGGCTGCTGGATCAGGCGGGGGGCGAGATCAAGGTCTTTGTCGATACCGCCCCGGTGATGGAAAAGCCGCTGGCCCAGGCGGCGGGGCTGGGCTGGCAGGGCAAGCATACCAACCTTCTGTCGCGCGAACTGGGAAGCTGGTTCTTTCTGGGCGCGATCTTCACCACGCTGGATCTGCCGAAGGACCGGCCGGAAATCAGCCATTGCGGATCGTGCCGCGCCTGCCTGGACATCTGCCCGACCGGGGCCTTTCCCGCGCCCTATCAGCTGGATGCGCGGCGCTGCATTTCCTATCTGACCATCGAACACAAGGGCCCGGTGGAGCCGGAATTGCGCGCGCGGATGGGCAACCGGATCTATGGCTGCGATGATTGTCTGGCGGCCTGCCCCTGGAACAAGTTCGCGGTGGCCGCGCACGAGATCGGCTATCAGCCGCGGGTCGGCGCGCCCGAACTGGCCGAATTGGCCGCGCTGGACGATGCCGGATTTCGCGCCCGCTTTGCCGGCAGCCCGATCAAGCGGATCGGGCGGGATCGTTTCGTGCGCAACGTGCTTTATGCCATCGGAAATTCCGGTCTGCCGGCGTTGCGGCCTGTCGCGCAGGCGCTGTGCGATGACCCGGATCCGGCGGTGGCGGATGCGGCGCAATGGGCCATTCACCGCCTGTCCTGATCGCCGGATTTGGGAAATGGGCGAATCTGCGCTATCCTTGCGGGCGAACAACCGGAGGAGGCTCAGATGACCAAGCATATGGCAGACAAGCGCAAACCCTCGGATGGCGGGCGCGTCAAGCGCTTCATGCAGATCGCGCGCGAAGGCAGCCGGGTGTGGGAGGCGCTGTGGCGCAAGCCCGCGGCGGTGCCGGTCGGCAACCGGCGCGCGGCGGAATTCCTGCGCATTGATCGCGGCCGTCAGGTCTGAGCAGCGCGGAGCCGATCACGCAGGGCGGTGATTTCGACCGTCAGCCGCTCCAGCTCGGGCAGGCTCCGGCCGCTTTGGGCTTGAAGGCAGGCCGGGATATCGCCGGCCCGGTCGCGCAATGCGGCCCCTGTCGGGGTCAGTTTCAGCCGCACCTGCCGTTCATCTTCGGCATCACGGCGGCGGGTCAAGAGGCCCGCCCCCTCCATCCGCTTGAGCATGGGGGTCAGCGTATTGCTGTCGAGTTGCAGCGCCGCAGACAGGCGCAACATGGGCTGGTCATCCTGTTCCCAGAGCAGCGTCAGCACCAGGAATTGCGGATAGGTCAGCCCCATCGCATCAAGCAGAGGCTTGTAGCCGGCCTGCACGGCATGGCTGGCGGAGTAGAGCGCAAAGCAAAGCATGCGCGAGAGTGGCAGCGGGTCTGACATGGGAGCCAGATTAAATCGTGCGCGATGCAATCGCAAGAGATTGACAACCGCGCCCCAAATTGTATCGTGCGCGATATGATCTTGCGCGACCAGAAAAGGAGAGCCCCATGGTCAAGGACATCGTCTATCGCACCACCGCCGAGGCCAAGGGCGGCGGCCGCAACGGCCAATCCGCCACGCTGGACGGCGCGCTGGCCGTCACGCTGAGCGTGCCGAAGGAAATGGGCGGCGAGGGCAAGGGCAACAATCCCGAACAGCTTTTCGCCGTAGGCTATGCCGCCTGCTATCTGGGCGCGCTGCGCTTTGCCGCCAGCAACGAAAAGATCGGCGAGGTGCCGGCCGAGGCGACGGTTCAGGCACAGGTCGGCATCGGCCCGCGCGCCGAGGGCGGCTTTGGCATCGCGGTGACGCTGAAGGTCAGCCTGCCGGGGGTGGACCGTGCCCTGGCGGAACGCATGGTGGAGCGCGGCCATTTCATCTGCCCCTATTCCAATGCGATCAAGGGCAATGTCCATGTCGTGACCATTCTGGAATGATCCGGCCCCGCGCGGGGTTTCTGGACTTGTCGCCTGCCTTGCGCTAGGCAGGCGGCACGATGACCGAGCAAAACACTCAAGTAGCGCCGCGGCGCCTGCGCCTGCCCGATGGCTGGACCCTCGGGGCGGTGCTGATTGCGGCCATCGTGCTGGCGCCGATTCTGTCGGTGATCTGGATCGCCTTTCACCCGACCGAAAACATCTGGCCGCATCTGCTGGCCACGGTGATGCCGCGCTATATGGGCATGACGCTGCTGCTCATGGCCGGGGTCGGGGTGATCACGGCGGCGGTCGGCACCGGGGCGGCCTGGCTGGTGACACTCTATCGCTTTCCCGGGTCGGGCTGGCTGTCCTATGCGCTGCTGTTTCCGCTGGCGGTGCCGGCCTATGTCGGGGCCTATGCGCTGGTGGATTTCTTTGATTATTCCGGCGCCTTGCAGGTGACCTTGCGGGCGCTGACCGGGTGGAAGACCGCCGCCGATTACTGGTTCCCCGAGATCCGCTCGCCCTGGGCCGCGATCGTCGTGCTGTCGGCGGCGCTTTACCCCTATATCTATCTGCTGGCGCGGCAAGCCTTTCGCGAACAATCCGGCGGGTCATATGAGGTGGCGCGCGCCCTGGGCAGCGGCCCATGGGCGGTATTCTGGCGGGTGGGCCTGCCGCTGGCGCGGCCCTCCATCGCCGCCGGGGTCGCGCTCGCGCTGATGGAAACAGTGGCCGATTACGGCACGGTCACGCATTTTTCGGTGCAGACGCTGACCACCGGCATCTTCACCACCTGGCTGACCGCCGGCAATGCCGGGGGCGCGGCGCAGATCGCCGGTGTTGCCATGGGGGTGATCGTGCTGTTGCTGGCGGTGGAGCGGATCGGCCGCCGCCGCGCGCGGTTTCACGGCTCCGCCCGGCAGATCCGGCCGGTGGCGGCACAGCCGCTGCGGGGCTGGCGCGGCTGGTTGGCCAGCCTCTTGTGCTTTCTGCCCTTCGGGATGGGTTTCGTGCTGCCGGTCGCGGTGATGGCCGCGCATGGGATGCGCAACCCGCAAGCCTGGATCGAGCCGGGACTGCTGCGCGCGCTGGTGAATACGCTGGTCGCGGGCGGGGCGGCGGCGGCGATCACGGTCGCGGCAGCGGTGCTGTTCATCTATGGGCTGCGCATGGCCGGGCGGGGCCTGCCGCGCTGGATCCTGCCGGTGACCGCGCTTGGCTATGCCGCACCGGGGGCGGTGCTGGCGCTTGGGCTGCTGATCCCGCTGGCAGCCCTGGATCACCGGCTGGCCGATGGCATTCTGGCGCTGACCGGGCATGACCCGGGCCTGTTGCTGACCGGCAGCGCGGCGGCCATCGTGCTGGCCTATGTCGTGCGGTTCTTCGGCATTGCGCAGGGCGCGGTGGATGCGGCCTTCGGGCGCATCTCGCCCAACCTGCCGCTGGCGGCGCGCGCGCTTGGCCGCCCCGCTGGTGCGGTGCTGCGCGAGGTCTACCTGCCAATGATGCGCGGATCGGTCGGCATGGCGCTGCTGATCGTCTTTGTCGATTGCGTGAAGGAACTGCCCGCGACCCTGCTCTTGCGGCCCTTCAACTACAATACGCTGGCCACCCGCACGCAGGAACTGGCGAGCCTTGAAAAGCTGGGTCAGGCCGCGCCGGCCGCGTTGCTGGTCATGGGCGTCGGGCTGGTCGCCGTCGCGCTGATGGCCCGGATGGAAGGGCGGCGCTGACCACCCGCGACGGCTTGAAGCCGCGCGGCGCCTTGCATAGTGTCAGCCCGCAACAGGGGGATCGCCATGGCGCAGAAACGCAGCATTTTCGAGGAAGTCGGCGAAAAGGCCCAGGCCCCCGCCCCGCAGCCCGGCCTGATTGACCGGGGCAGCGGCGCGCGCGGCGCGATCCGGCTGTGGCTGGCGCTGATCTTCGTGCTGGTCGCGGCAATGATCCTGGTGGGCGGGCTGACCCGGCTCACCGATAGCGGCCTGTCGATCACCGAATGGAAGCCGATCCACGGTGCCATTCCGCCGCTGAACGACGCCGCCTGGGCCGAGGAATTCGCAAAATACCAGGCGACCCCGGAATATCAGTTGCAAAACAAGGGCATGAGCCTTGAGGCCTTCAAGGCGATCTTCTGGTGGGAATGGGGGCATCGGCAATTGGGCCGGGTAATCGGGCTGGTCTGGGCGCTTGGCTTCGTGGCATTCTGGGCCACGAAACGCATTCCCGCCGGCTGGACCGGCCGCCTGCTGGCGCTTGGCGCGCTTGGCGGGCTGCAAGGGGCGATCGGCTGGTGGATGGTGGCCTCGGGGCTGACCGGCACCATGGTCGAGGTCGCCTCGTACCGGCTGGCCACCCATCTGGGTATCGCCTTTGTCATCCTGGGTCTGATCGCCTGGTATGTGCTGCTCTTGTCGCGCAGCGAGGCGCAATTGCTGCAAGCCCGCCGCGGGCGCGAGGGGCGGCTGTTCAGCCTTGCCACCGGGCTGATGCATCTGGCCTTCGTGCAGGTGCTGGCGGGTGCGCTGGTCGCCGGCATCAATGCCGGTCGCGCCTACCCGACCTGGCCCGACATGAGCGGCGAATTCTTCCCGTCAAACGCGCTCTATGTGCCCGATGGCGGCGCGGTCTGGCGGGCCTTCTTTGAAAACGAGGGCATGGTGCAATTCGTCCACCGGATGATCGCCTATCTGCTGGTGGCCTTTGTCGTCTTTGCCTTCATCCGCAGCCGCCGCTCGGCCCATGGCGTCACGCGCACGGCGTTTCTCGCGGTGCTGTGCGTCGCGCTGCTGCAACTGGCGCTTGGCATCGTTACCGCGCTGACCGAGGCGCATCTGCATGTGGCGATCACCCACCAGCTTGGCGCGATCCTGCTTTGGGTGCTGATCATCCGCGCCCGCTTTTTCACCCAATACCCGGTTGCCGGGTCGATCCGCAAAGGAACCCAGTGATGAGTGCCTATGACGCCCTGATGGCCTTTCAGCGCGAGACCGAAGCCCTGGGCCAGATCGCCGGCCGGCTGGGCTGGGATCAGGAAACCGTGATGCCGCGCGGCGCCGCGGAACAGCGCGGCGAGGAGATGGCCGCGATCGAAGGCGTGCTGCACAGCCGCCGCACCGACCCCCGCATCGCCGACTGGCTGGAGGCGGCCGAGGCCCCCGATGACGAGGCGGCGGCGCAATTGCGGCTGATCCGCCGCAGCCATGCCCGCGCGACCAAGGTGCCGGCGGCACTTGCGCAGCGGCTGGCCCGCGTCACCTCTACGGCGCAGATGATCTGGGCCGATGCCCGCGCCGCCGACAAGGTGGCCGATTTCCTGCCCACGCTGGCCGAGGTCATCACACTCAAGCGCGAAGAGGCCGCAGCCCTGGCCCAGGGCGGCGATCTTTATGACGCGCTGATGGACGATTACGAACCCGGCGCCACGGCGGCGGTGATCGGCGGCATGTTCGACCGGATGCGCCCGCGCCTCGTGCGGCTGCGCGAGGCCGTGCTGGCCGCCGCCGCGCCGCCCGCCCTGCACCACCACTTCGGCGAGCCGGCGCAATTGCGCTTTGCCCGCGATCTGGCGTCGCGCTTTGGCTATGACTTCACGCGCGGGCGGCTGGATCTGGCAGTGCATCCGTTCAGCTCCGGCTCCGGCAATGATGCGCGGATCACGACGCGGGTGGTGGAAACCGATCCCTTCAACTGCTTCTACTCCACCATCCACGAGGTCGGCCATGCCTGCTATGAGCTGGGCATTGATCAGGATTACCTGCTGACGCCGCTGGGCAATGGCGTCTCCATGGGCGTGCATGAAAGCCAGAGCCGGATCTATGAAAACCAGCTTGGCCGCAGCCCCGCCTTTGCCGGCTGGATGTATCGGCAGATGCTGGATCGCTTTGGCGATTTCGGCGTGGCCAGCCCCGAGGCCTTTGCCCGCATCGTGAACCGTGTCCAGCCCGGCTATATCCGCACCGAGGCCGACGAGGTGCATTACAACCTGCATGTGATGATGCGCTTTGACCTGGAACGCGCGCTGATCCGGGGCGATTTGCAGGTGAACGATCTGGAGGCCGCCTGGAATGACCGCTTTGCCGCCGATTTCGGCGTCGCGGTGGATCGCCCGGCACATGGACTGTTGCAGGATGTGCATTGGTCGGCGGGGCTGTTCGGCTATTTCCCCACCTATACGCTGGGCAATGTCTATGCCGGCTGCCTGCATCAGGCGCTGCGCGGCGACATTCCCGATCTGGATGATCATCTCGCGCGCGGTGATACCTCGGCCGCGACGGGCTGGCTGCGCGAAAAGGTGCAGCGCCATGGCGGGCGGTATGAGCCGCGCGACGTGATCGCCCGCGCCTGCGGGTTCGAGCCGAACGAGGCGCCGTTGCTCGATTATCTCGACGCCAAGTTCGGCGCGCTCTACGGGCTCTGACCCGTCAGAGGCTGTCCTCCACGCGGAACCCGGGCGGGATGTCGTCCTGCCCGGTCAGGATTAGATCGGCCATCACCTCGGCCACCTTGGGCGCCATGCCGAAGCCGATCTTGAAACCGCCATTGGCGATGAAATGGCCCGGCCGCCCGGGCCAGGCCCCCAGCATCGGCGCCCGCGACCGCGCGCGGGGGCGCAGCCCGGCCCAGCGGTCGATCACCGGCGCGCCCGCCAGACAGGGCAAGGCCGCCACCGCACGGGCGTGCAGCGCATCAAGCTGATGGTCGGTGGCCAGATCGGTCACATCGCGTTCCGAGGTCGAACCGATCGCCACCGTGCCATCGGGATGCGGCACGATATGCAACCCGTCGGCGTAAAGCTGCGGCGCATCGGGCGGGGCGGCAAAGCGCAGCGCCAGCGCCTGCCCCTTCAACCCGCCGCCGACATGCCGGCCCAGATCGTCAGACAGCGCCGCCAGCCCCGCCGCGCCGGTCGCATGCAGCACCAGCCCATCTTCCGCCGCATCGCCGATCACCACCTCGGCGCCCGCGCCCTGCAAGGCCGCGACCAGCGCCCGCGCCGCCAGACGCGGATGCAGCCGCGCCGACAGCGTGTCGCGCACCAGATAACCGCCGGGGCTGAGCGGCTCCCACCCGGCGCCGGTCGCGGGCTGCACCTGCCATTCCGCCGCGCCGCGCCACAGCTCCCGCGCGCCCTCGGCCCGTTCCGAAGCCTTGGCGACGGCAGCGGCATCGGCCAGCGCCTGCAACCGCCCGCTGCGGACATAGCCCGTGGGCAGGCCCGAGGCGCGCGACACCCCGCCCCAGAAAGCGGCCGCCATCAGCAGGCTTTCCAGTTGGAACTGCTTTTTCGGGTTCCATTGTTCGGGCACATGCGGGCTGAGCGCGCCGACCAGCCCGCCCGACGATCCGGCCCCGATGGCGCGCGTCTCGATCAGCCGCACCTTCGCGCCGCGCCCCGCCAGCACCCAGGCACAGGCCAGACCAAAGATCCCGCCGCCGCGCACCGTGACATCCACGCTTGCCATTCCCGTTCCCTTTCCGCAGGGTCGCGGCAGAAAGGGCCTGCCATGACCGAAACCGCGCAACTTGACTGGCGCGACGGGGTGATACCCGTCTCCACCCGCTTTGACGATCCGTATTTCAGCCTGAATGACGGGCTGAGCGAAACGCGACATGTTTTCCTGGCGGGCAACCGGCTGGAGACGCGGCTGCGTGACGGGTTTCATGTGGCGGAACTGGGCTTTGGCACCGGGCTGAACCTGCTGGCGCTTCAGATCCTCTGGGCGGGGATGGGGGCGCCCGGCACGCTGCGCTTCACCAGCTTTGAGGCCTTTCCGATGCGCGCCGCCGATATCGCCCAGGCGCTTGACCATTTCCCCGAGGCGCGGGCGGTGGCCGGCCCCTTCCTTGACCAATGGGCGGCGGGGACGACGCGGCTGTCGCTGCCCGGCATCAGGGCCGAGATCGTGATCGGCGACGCGCGCCAGACGCTGCCGACATGGCAGGGCCGCGCCGATGCCTGGTTTCTGGATGGTTTCTCGCCTGCCAAGAACCCCGAACTCTGGTCGGATGACCTGATGGCCGAGGTCGGCCGCCACACCGCGCCGGGCGGCAGCTTTGCCACCTATACCGCCGCCGGAGGCGTTCGGCGCGCGCTGGCTGCGGCGGGTTTCGCGGTGGAACGCCAGCCCGGCCATGGCCGCAAGCGACATATGACGGCCGGGCAGTTCCCCGGCTGAGCGCCGAAACACAAACGCCCGCGGCAGCACCGCGGGCGTTCGCATTTCACAGGGGCAAGATCACTCCGCCGGCACCTTCGCGGCCTCGTCCGACAGGGGATGCGGCAGGTGGACCAGCATTTCCTTCGGGCAGACCTGAAGGAAATTGGCGCGCTCTGCCTCCCAGTTGGCCACGATGCGTTCGGCCTTGCGGCTGCCGGTTTCGGCGACATGACGCTGGATCAGACCCTTGAGCTGCGCCTCCCAATGCGGGTGGCTGACAGCGCAGGTGACCAGGCTTTCCAGGTTCATGAAATCCTCGGCCACGCCGTTCGGATCATAGAGATAGGCCATGCCCCCGGTCATCCCGGCGCCGAAATTGGCGCCGATCCGGCCCAGGATGATCGCCACCCCGCCCGTCATGTATTCGCAACCGTTCGATCCGCAGCCCTCGACCACCACCGTGGCACCCGAGTTGCGCACGCCGAACCGCTCGCCCGCGCGGCCGGCAGCGAACAGATACCCGTCGGTCGCACCATACAGCACGGTATTGCCGATGATCGTGTTTTCCTCCGCGACCAGCGGCGAAGACATCTGCGGCCGCACCACGATCATGCCGCCCGACAGGCCCTTGCCGACATAATCGTTGGCATCACCCTGCACCTCGATCTTCAGCCCGTTCACCGCAAAGGCGCCCAGAGACTGCCCGGCATTACCGGTCAGCTTTACCGTCAGATGGTCGGGTTGCAGGTTGTTGCGCATCCCGAATTTCTTGACGATGTGGCTGGACGACCGCGTGCCGATGGTGCGCAGCGTGTTGCGCACGGCATAGGAGAGCTGCATCTTCTCGCCATCCTCGAAGAAGCGGGCGCCGTCCTTGACGATTTCGGCATCCAGCGTATCGGGCACGGCATTGCGCGGCTTCGACCGGTCATAGGTGATCTTCTGCGCCCCATCCACGCTGATGAGCAGCGGGTTGAGATCCAGATCGTCCAGATGCGCCGACCCCCGGCTGACCTGGGTCAGCAGATCGGCGCGACCGATGATTTCATCCAGCGACCGCGCACCGATGGAGGCGAGGATCTCCCGCACCTCCTGCGCGTAGAAGGTGATCAGGTTGACCACCTTGTCGGCGGTGCCGGTGAACTTTTTGCGCAGCTCTGGGTTCTGCGTGCAGACACCGACCGGGCAGGTGTTCGACTGGCACTGACGCACCATGATGCAGCCCATGGCGATCAGCGCGGCGGTGCCGATACCGTACTCCTCGGCGCCCAGCATGGCGGCGATCACCACATCGCGGCCGGTGCGCAGCCCGCCATCGGTGCGCAGCGTCACCCGCTCGCGCAGGTTGTTCATCGCCAGCACCTGATGCGCCTCGGTCAGCCCCATTTCCCAGGGCAGGCCGGCATATTTGATGCTGGTGCCCGGGCTGGCGCCGGTTCCGCCGTTATGGCCGGAAATCAGGATGATATCCGCCTTGGCCTTGGCGACGCCCGCCGCGATGGTGCCGACGCCGCTGGCCGAGACCAGCTTGACCGTCACCTTGCAGCGCGGGTTGATCTGCTTGAGGTCATAGATGAGCTGCGCCAGATCCTCGATCGAATAGATGTCGTGATGCGGCGGCGGCGAAATCAGCGTCACGCCCTTGGTGCTGTGCCGCAGCCGGGCGATCAGGTCGGTCACCTTCATGCCGGGCAGCTGGCCGCCCTCGCCGGGCTTGGCGCCCTGGGCGACCTTGATCTCCAGTTCCTCGCAGGCGTTCAGATATTCCGCCGTCACGCCAAAGCGCCCCGAGGCCACCTGCTTGATCTTGGCGCAGGGGTTGTCGCCGTTCGGGAACGGGTGCTGGTGCGCCGGATCCTCGCCGCCCTCGCCGCTGTCAGATTTCGCGCCGATGCGGTTCATCGCGATGTTCAGCGTCATATGCGCCTCGGGGCCAAGCGCCCCAAGCGACATGCCCGGCGTGACGAACCGCTTGCGGATCGAGGTGATGGATTCCACCTCCTCGATCGGGATCGCCTTGCCGACCGCCTTGATATCCAGCAGGTCGCGGATATGGATCGGCGGGTTCGCCTTCATCGCCGCCGAATACTGCTTCCAGATGTCATAGGAGGCGCGGTCGCAGGCCGCTTGCAGCATGTGCATGGTCTGCGCTTCCCAGGCGTGCTTCTCGCCCGAGCGGCGTGCCTTGTAGAAGCCGCCGATCGGCAGCACGTCGCTGCCGCCCAGCCAGCCCTTCGCATGCACCTCGGCCGATTTCATCTGGATGCCATGCAGGCCGATCCCGGAAATGCGGCTGTGCATGCCGGGGAAATATTCGGCCACCATGGCGCGCGACAGGCCCACGGCCTCGAAGTTGAGACCGCCCCGATAGGACGAGATCACCGAGATGCCCATCTTGGCCATGATCTTCAGCAGGCCCGCGTCGATCGCATCGCGATAGCGGCGCATCGCGTCGGTCAGGCTGCCCTCCAGCAGGCCGCGGTCGATGCGGTCGGCAATCGAATCCTGCGCCAGATAGGGGTTCACCGTGGTCGCGCCGCAGCCGATCAGCACCGCGAAATAATGCGGGTCGATACATTCCGCCGACCGCACATTGAGCGAGGTGAAGGTCCGCAGCCCCTTGCGCGTCAGCCAGCTATGCACCGCGCTGGTGGCGAGGATCATCGGCATGGCGACCTTGCCTTCGCCCTGCTGTTCATCGGTCAGCACCAGATGCGCGGCGCCCGAACGCACGGCATCCTCGGCCTCGGCGCGGATGCGTTCCAGCCCCAGGCGCAGCGCTTCCTGATCGGCGCCAGCGGGGAAGGTGCAGTCGATCACCGTCACCTGCGCGCCGAACTGGCGCAGCATGACCGCATATTCGGCATTGGCGATGAACGGACTTTCCAGAACGAGGATCTCGGTCTGGGCAGAGCTTTCGTCCAGCACGTTCTTGAGGTTGCCGAACCGCGTCTTCAGGCTCATCACCCGGCTTTCGCGCAGGCTGTCGATCGGCGGGTTGGTGACCTGGCTGAAGTTCTGGCGGAAGAAATGCGACAGCGGGCGATACTGCTTGGACAGGACCGCAACCGGGGTGTCATCGCCCATCGAGGCGATCATTTCCTTGCCGTCCTCGGCCATGGGGGCCAGAACCTGCTCCAGCTCCTCGACCGTATAGCCGGCCGCGATCTGGCGCTTGCGCAGGGCGGCGCCGGCAAAGGTCGGCACTTCGGGCACGTCGCGCAGCAGACTGTTCAGGTCAACGACCTTTTCGATCCATTCGCCATAGGGCTGGCTGGCGGCAAGCCGGTCCTTCATTTCGGCGTCGTGATAGAGCTTGCCCTCCTTGGTATCGACGGCAATCATCTGCCCCGGCCCAAGCGCGCCTTTTTCGCGGATCGTGCCTTCATCGACCGGCACCATGCCCGCCTCGGACCCGGCGATCAGCAGGCCGTCGCCGGTGACGACATAGCGCATCGGGCGCAGCCCGTTGCGATCCAGCCCGCCGCAGACCCAGCGGCCATCGGTCATCGCCAGCGCGGCGGGGCCGTCCCACGGCTCCATCACGGCATTGCAATAGGCATACATATCCGCCCAGGCCTTCGGCATGTCGGTCGTGGTCTTGGACCAGGCTTCGGGCACCAGCATGGTCTTGGCCATCGGCGCCGACCGGCCCGAGCGCACCAGAACCTCGAACACCGCATCCAGCGCGCCGCTGTCCGAGGTGGCGGGCGGAATGATCGGCTTGATGTCATCGGCCATCTCGCCGAAGGCGCTGGAGGCCATGCGGATCTCGTGACTGCGCATCCAGTTCACGTTGCCCTTCAGCGTGTTGATCTCGCCGTTATGGGCCAGCATGCGGAAGGGCTGCGCCAGCCACCATTGCGGGAAAGTGTTGGTGGAATAGCGCTGGTGATAGATCGCGAAGGTGGATTCGAAGCGTTCGTCCTGAAGATCGGGATAGAAGACCGACACCTGTTCGGCCAGCATCATGCCCTTGTAGATGATCGACCGGCAGGACAGGCTGCACAGATAGCAGCCCGCAATGCCCGCCGCCGTCACCGCCTTTTCGATGCGGCGCCGGATGATATACAGCTCGCGTTCAAAGCGCTCCTGATCAATGTCCTTCTCGCAGCGGATCAGGATCTGCTCGATCTCGGGGCGCGTGGCATTGGCCTTTTCGCCCAGCACGCTGGTATCCACCGGCACATGGCGCCAGCCATAGATGTAATGGCCCATGCGCAGCACTTCGGTTTCCACGATCGTGCGGCAGCGTTCCTGCGCGGCGAAATCGGTGCGCGGCAGGAAGACCTGGCCCACGGCGACCAGCTTGTTCATGTCGGGCTCATGGCCCGTGCGGCGGATCACGTCGTAAAAGAACTTGACCGGGATCTGGATATGGATCCCCGCGCCGTCGCCCGTCTTGCCATCGGCATCAACTGCGCCGCGGTGCCAGATCGCGCGCAGCGCATCCAGCCCGGCATCCACCACCTTGCGCGACGGCTTGCCGCTGATCGAGGCCACCAGACCCACGCCGCAAGAGGAATGTTCGTCATCCTCCTTGTAGAGCCCATGCTCGTGCAGGAAAGCGCGCTTGGTCTCCTCGGCCTTCACCCAGGCTTCATCATAGATCGTCATGGCTCACTCCTCTGGGTTGGCTTGCAGCAGGGCCTCGAATTCGGCCCCGGTCAGTCGTGAATGGGTGCCCGCGAGGGCATAGCCGTCCGGCTTGGCGTCGATATGAATCTCGCGGCTCAAGGGCAGGCCGTTGGGATCGTCCAGCGTGCCCACCGAAAGATAGTAATCGGCGGTCGCGGCATCGGGCTGGGTCAGCCGATACCAGAGCCCCGCGCCGCAGCGGCTGCAAAACGACCGCGCGGCCCAGTCGGACGAGGCATAGGTGGTCAGATGCTCGGCCCCCGTGACGCGCAGGGCGTCAAACGGCACCAGCACGCTGAGCGACAGCGCGCTGTTGCTGCGCCGGCACATGCTGCAATGGCAGGCATGCATATGCGCGGGCAGCGCGGCCGCGACATAGCGCACCGCCCCGCAGAGACAACCGCCCTGCCGGGCCGCTGGCCGCAGCTCACCGCTCATCGCGCACCTGTTGCAGCAAGAGGTTCAGCGGCGCCAGCGACATCACCGCACCGCATTCGAAAATCGGCTGGGTCGCCGCGAAACCGGGCTCGCCCGGCTGGATGAACTGCACCGGGCTGCCATCCATCGGCACCCAGTCCAGCCCGTCCCAATGCTGCGAGGGGCCGGCAAAGAACATCCGCCAGTCGGGGTGGATATATTCGTTACCCTTGGCCTGGCCCAGGATTTTGCCCTCGGGGTCCACCTCGGTATAGCTGTATTCGGTCTGTTGCAGCTGCACCCCGTCAATGGTGATGCTGCGGCCGGTCAGGGCGTCATGGCCGGTCACATGGCTACGCGTGCCATCGTCGCGGCTCAGCCAGAAATCGAAATCGTCGCGCCCGCTGGACAAAAGCCCGCTGAACCGCGCCGGATCGGCCGGACTTGCCTCCAGCACCTGCCGCACCTTGGGATCGAAGCTGAAGCTTTCGACCCATTCGGTTTCACGGTTGATCCGGCTGAGGAAGAAGATCCCCTCCTGATCGAAATCGGCGCGCCACTGATCGCCGGGCTGATCGGCGCTACACCGGTAATGGTTCGACACCCGGCACCCGCGCGCCTGCACGGTCAGAAAGGCCTCGCAGCCCTCGGGCGCCTTGAAGCTGCCGGCTTGCGCCGGGGTGATCGGCGTCATCAGGGCCGCAATGGCCAGGGTCAGACGTTTCATTCCGCCGCTCCTTCGCTTGCCGGGGATGCAGGGGCAAGTTGCACCGCCTGCATCCGGTCTTTCAAAAGCTGCCGCAACCGCCGGGTGCGCCCGGCAAAGGCCAGTTGCACCACATCGTCCAGCACCCCCGCATCATGCAGCCTGACCACGGAATCATGCCGCACCTTCGGCAGCAGAAAACACGAGACATTCGGCGCGGGCCGCATCAGGCGCCGCTGCGGCGCCTCGCGGTAATGGGTGCCGAACAGCACATAATGCTGGGTCTGCGCCGGCATGTGATCGCCGGCCTGCCGGATGCGCTGCGCGGTGAAATGCTTGCGGAACATCATCCAGCGCGGCTCGTCCGGCACCACATCCGCCGCGACCGAGAATTGCGGCGACAGCGCCAGCGCCACATCCACGCGGGTAAAGCCCCCCAGCACCAGCGCCGAAAAGCCGCCCATGGAATGCCCCATGGCCACGACCTGCCGCACCCCCAGCCGCGCGGCCTCGGTTTCCACCAGACCGGCGATTTCCTCGATCAGGCCCGGCGCGTTCAGCCAGCTGCGTGCGGGGTCGGCCACGAACAGCGCATGATCGCGCCCCGCCCCGCTGGCGGTCTTGGCGAATTCCAGCCGCGGCGGCTGGCGCCGGTCACGCCCGACGCCGGAAAAGCACACGACCAGCCGGTCCCCGCGCCCGCGATGCCGCCACAGCCGCAGCCGGGCATCGTCGCGCAGCGTGTCGATCGTCACATCCGGGCGGCGGGCCGGGCGTGCGGGATCGGACGCTGCCGCGTCGCCCCCAAGCCTGTTCCGTATCGCTTCGCCCATGATGGCCTAATCCCTGTGCAATCTGGCCGCCCCGCCCCGGGGCGGCATCGGTTCACTCTGCCGCCACCGAGGCGGGCTGCGCCAGATAATCGGCGATGGCATCCGCCGCCTCGCGCCCGTCGCGGATGGCCCAGACCACCAGCGAGGCACCGCGCACGATGTCGCCCGCCGCGAACACGCCGGGCAGCGCCGTCGCATGGGTGCGGAAATCGGCCTTGATCGTGCCCCAGCGGGTCACGGCCAGATCGGGCACGCCCCAAAGCGTCGGCAGCGCCTCGGGCTCAAAGCCAAGCGCGGTCACCACCAGATCGGCGGCTTCGACATAATCGGCGCCCTCGATGATCTCGGGGGTCTGACGGCCGGTCGCATCCGGCGCGCCCAGACGCATCTTCTGCACCAGCACGCCTTCGACATGACCATTGCCGGTAAAGGCCTTGGGCGCCGACA
Organism: Gemmobacter caeruleus; assembly: GCF_008271655.1. Classification (GTDB taxonomy): domain Bacteria; phylum Pseudomonadota; class Alphaproteobacteria; order Rhodobacterales; family Rhodobacteraceae; genus Gemmobacter; species Gemmobacter caeruleus. Next base: position 489,850 of record NZ_VKKX01000033.1, on the reverse strand, counting down.
GCCAGACGAATTCGACGCCTTCCTCCTCGGCATTCTGCGTCTCGCGCTGCGAACCGGGCATATTGGCGCGGTCGCGGCGATACAGGCATTTGACCGAGGTCGCGCCCTGCCGGATGGCCGTGCGCACGCAATCCATCGCGGTATCGCCGCCGCCGATCACCACCACGCGCTTGCCCGCGGCATTCAGATCGCCATTGTCAAAAGCCTCGACCTCATCGCCAAAGCTCTTGCGGTTGGAGGCGGTGAGGTAATCCAGCGCCTGCACGATGCCCTTCTGCCCCACGCCCGGCCCGCCCACATCGCGCATCTTGTAGACGCCCGTCGCGATCAGCACCGCGTCATGCTGGCCCCGGATCGCGTCAAAGCTCAGATCCTCGCCCACACGGCAATTCATCACGAAATGCACGCCCGACGCCTCAAGCTGTTCGACACGCTGCATGACCACCGGCTTTTCCAGCTTGAAGCCGGGGATGCCATAGGTGAGCAGGCCGCCCGCGCGGTCGTAGCGGTCATAGACGGTGACCTGAAACCCCTTGCGGCGCAGCATGTCGGCCGCCGCCAGCCCGCCCGGGCCCGCACCGATCACCGCCACGCTTTCCGTCCGCTCCACCGCCGGCTTCACCGGCTTGACCCAGCCGTTTTCCCAGGCGGTATCGGTAATGTATTTCTCGACCGAGCCGATGGTCACGGTGCCATGGCCCGACTGTTCGATCACGCAATTGCCTTCGCACAGGCGATCCTGCGGGCAGATGCGGCCGCAGATTTCCGGGAAGCTGTTGGTGGCCTGGCTCAGCGCATAGGCCTCTTCCAGCCGGCCCTCGGCGGTCATGCGCAGCCAGTCGGGGATGTTGTTGTGCAGCGGGCAATGCGCCTGGCAATAGGGCACGCCGCACTGGCTGCACCGGCTCGCCTGTTCGGTCGCCTTGGCCTCTGCGAATTCGCGGTAGATTTCATGGAAATCCTGCGCGCGCAGATCGGCGGGGCGCTTCTCCGGCATTTCCCGGTTCACGGTGACAAACTGGAGCATCCGTTCCTTGGCCATGTCGGCGCCTCCCTGCGGCAAATCGGTGGGTGCGCCTTGATACCGCTGGCGCCCGGGGAATAAAAGTCAGCAAAACTGACCTATATCCCGCATTATTGGGCCGGAGGGGAATTATTTTGGGGTCGGGTTGCAAAATTAGGTCACTTACACTGACCAATCTGCGAAATAGTGCCGCAAAGACAGGCAGAAAGCCCGCGATTCGCGCGGCTCAGACCAGCACACCCGCTGCGCCAAGGCCCAGCAAAAGCCCGCCGAACAGGATGCGATAGATCGAAAACACGGTGAATCGGTTGCTGCGAATATAGCCCAGCAGCCATTTCACCGACACGAACGCCGTCACCGTCGAGGCGACGAAGGCCACGCCCAGGCCGAGCCAGTCTTCGGGCACCGCATCCGCGCCCATCTGCTTGATCAGCTCATATCCGCTGGCGGCATACATCGTGGGAATGCCGACGAGAAAGGCGAACTCGGTCGCCGCCGCCCGGTTCGACGCGCCGAACAGCATCGCGGCAAAGATCGTGGCCCCCGATCGCGACGTGCCGGGAAAGATGCCGGCCACGATCTGCGCCAGCCCGACCACGATCGCCACGCGCAGGGTGATGCGCGCCGAATCCGGCAACCGCGCCGCCATGCGTTCGGCCACGATCATCCAGACCCCGCCGATGACCAGCGCCCAGGCGATCGGCTGGATCGTCTCGGGCAGCTCGAATCCCAGCTTCTTGACCACCAGCCCCAGAACCGCCGTGATCAGAAAGGCCAGCGTCAGCTTGATCAGATAGTCGCGATTCTCGGCCGCGCGCCAGTTCAGCAGCAGATCCGCGATGCGCCGCCAATAGATCACGGTCACCGCCAGAATCGCCCCGGCCTGGATGACGATGTTATAGAGGTCGGATCGCGCGCCCAGCCAATGCTGCGCCAGCAGCAGATGCCCCGTGCTGGAGATCGGCAGGAATTCGGTCACGCCCTCGATCACGCCGAGGATCACATCGTTCAGATAAGACACGCCGCCCTCGCTTCGCGGGTTGCAGCCCGGCCGGGATCAGGCCTTGCGCAGGTTCTTGGCCGAAGCCTTGATCGCGTCATACTGGCCGGACGGCCGGTAGGGCCACAGATAATCGGGCAGCACCGCCCCCATGGCCGAGGGCGTGATTCCCAGATCGGCAAAGCCCTTGGCATCCGCCGCCACGACATTGTCGTGATACAGCCCCTTGAGCTGGTCGCCCGTCAGCAGCTTGTTTTCCACCAGACGCAGCGTGAAGGCCTGCACCATATCGGCGCCAAAGGCGATGACCCGGCCCACCAGACGCGGCAGCGGCAGCACCAGCCGGCGGCGATGGATCACGCCCAGCATCTGCGTCATCAGCCCCGCAAAGGTTTCGACATCCGGGCCGCCCAGTTCATAGATACCCGGCGCGGCCTCGCCCTTGATTCCCTTGACCGCGGCGCGCGCCACATCCTCGACATGGACCGGCTGGAACCGGGTCGCGGCGCCAAACAGCGGCAGCACCGGCGACAGCCGCGCCATACCGGCGAAACGGTTGAAGAAATGATCCTCGTTGCCGAAGATGACCGACGGACGCAGGATCACAGCGGCCGGAAACGCCGCCTTGATCGCAGCCTCGCCCTCGGCCTTGCTGCGCGAATAGGCGCTGTCGCTGCCCGCATCGGCGCCGATCGCCGACAGATGCACGAGCTGCGCCACGCCCTCGGCCGCGGCCAGACGCGCGATGCGTGCCGCACCCTCGACCTGCACCGCATCAAAGTTGTTCTTGCCGCCGCTGGCAAAGGTGCCCACGCAGTTCACCACTGCATCCGCGCCCTGCATCGCGGCGCGCACGCTGGCCTCATCGCGAATGTTGCAAAGGACCGGCTCCACCTGGCCGACGACACCATAGGGGCGCACGAACAGCGCCTCGTTCGGGCGACGCACCGCCACGCGGACGCGCCAGCCCTCTTTCGCCATGCGGCGGGCGATATACCGCCCGACGAAACCCGAACCGCCGTAGATGGTGACCAGCTTGCTCATCCGTGCGCGCCTTTCCCGACAGGTAATGGTGCCAAATCTCGTTGTCTCCATAGCTTTAAGGCCAAAACCAGACAAGGCGCAAATGGCCGCGCAAATTGTTGAAACTTTTTCGTCGCCCCCTGTTGACACCCCCCACGCGCCGCCGTAGATACCGCCCCACGACATCGCCCAGATGGCGGAATTGGTAGACGCGCTGGTTTCAGGTACCAGTGCCGCAAGGCGTGGAGGTTCGAGTCCTCTTCTGGGCACCAATATCTTGCGAAAGCCGCTCAGCAGAAATGCTGCGCGGCTTTTGTCTTTTCCGGCCCTGCCCACTTTGCCGAGTTTTGCCGAAAATCGTCAAATCAAGGTCGCTTCCATACCGGTTTTTGGCGATGTTCGGCGCATTCTCCGCACAGCGCGGCAACGCGACGACAACCCCGGCCTCAGGAAACAGCTAGATGACCTCCGCTTCCAATTACGTTCTCACCGTCGCCTGCGCCTCGACGCGCGGCATCGTCGCCGCCATCTCCGGCTTTCTGGCCGACAAGGGCTGCAACATCACCGACAGCGCCCAGTTCGACGACCGCGAAACCGGCCGCTTCTTCATGCGCGTGACCTTCACCAGCGAGGAGGGCGTCACCGCCCAGACCCTGCGCAGCGAATTCGAGGCCGTGGCCAAACCCTTCGCGATGGACTGGACGCTGGGCGCCGCGCATGAAAAGACCAAGGTCATCATCATGGTCAGCCGCTTTGGGCATTGCCTGAACGACCTGCTCTATCGTTCGCGCATCGGCGCCCTGCCGATCGAGATCGTCGCCGTCATCTCGAACCACATGGATTACCAGAAGGTCGTGGTGAACCAGGACATCCCCTATTACTGCATCAAGGTCACCAAGGAAAACAAGCCGCAGGCCGAGGCCCAGCTGTTGCAGGTGGTCGAGGATTCGGGCGCCGAACTGATCGTGCTGGCCCGCTACATGCAGGTTCTGTCGGATGCCCTGTGCAAAAAGATGTCGGGCCGGATCATCAACATCCACCACTCCTTCCTGCCGTCGTTCAAGGGCGCCAACCCCTACAAGCAGGCCTATGAGCGCGGCGTGAAGCTCATCGGCGCGACCTCGCATTACGTCACCGCCGACCTCGACGAGGGCCCGATCATCGAACAGGACATCATCCGCGTGACCCATGCTCAGTCGGCCGATGATTACGTCAGCCTCGGCCGCGACGTGGAGGCCCAGGTTCTGGCCCGCGCAATTCACGCGCATATCCATCACCGCGTCTTCATGAACGGCAACAAGACCGTTGTCTTCCCGCCCTCGCCCGGCTCCTACGCCTCCGAGCGGATGGGCTGACGCCTAACCAAAGCGCGCGCGCCAGCAGGGTTGCAAATCGCCCGGCAGCGCGCGCGCCTCGTATACGGCCCGCGCGATGGCCCGCGCCAGAACCGCCGCCGCCGCGTGGCCGATCTGGAACGGGTCGCGCAACGGGTCTTGCAGTGGCCGCGCGCCCGTCGCCGCCGCAAAGACCAGATCACCATCCAGCAGCGTATGCGACGGGACCAGCGCCCGCGCCATGCCATCCTGCGCCGCCGTCGCCATGCGCTGCGCCTCTGCCTGGCTGAGGGCGGCATCGGTCGCGACTATGGCGATCGTCGTCGCCTCGCCCTGCCGCTTCACCGGCAACGGCTCTGCCCCCGCCGGGTAACGCGGCGCCGGGCCAAGCCCGCCAAATTCGGCCTCCAGCTCGAACGGCGCCGCCCAGAAATGCGGCCCCTCGCCCACCGTGGCCGAGCCAAGCGCATTCACCGCGACCAGCGCCCCCACTGTCACGCCACTGTCCAGCACCGCGGAGGCCGAGCCCAACCCGCCCTTGAGCGTGCCAGTCGCCGCGCCATAGCCCGCCCCCGCCGTGCCAAGCGCGAATTCCCGCCCCGCTGCCCGCAGTGCCGCAAGGCCCAGATCGGCATAGGGGTTGCGGTCCCAGCGCTTGTCGCCCCCGTTGAGCAGGTCGAACAGGATCGCGGCCGGCACGATTGGCACCCGCTGATCCCCCACGGCAAAGCCCCGCCCCATCGCGCGCAACCCGTCGGCCACGCCCGAGGCCGCATCCAGCCCGAAGGCCGACCCGCCCGACAGCACCAGCGCATCCACTTGCTGCACCAGCCGGTCGGGGGCCAGCAGATCGGTTTCCCGCGTGCCCGGCGCGCCGCCCATCACATTGACCGCCGCGGTAAAGGGCGCCTCGGCCAGCAGCACCGTGCAACCCGACCGCAGCCCCGCATGCTGCGCATGGCCGACAACCAGCCCCGCAACATCGGTGACCAGATTCAACGGCCCTGCGCGCATCGCCCCGCCCCCCTGTTTGCAGGGGTCAGAGTGGCGCCTGTGCCGGCGCGGGGCAAGCCCTCAACCCCCTTGCGCGAAAGCCCCCGCTGCGGCATGATTGCGCCTGAGCCGTGGCGATGGCGTCGCCACAGGGGTCGCATGCCCCGCCGCTTGCAGCTCCGGCTGCTCCTGTCCTGCACGCCGGGACCTTTCGGGGTCCCGTGGCGCGCTGCGTCAGACCCCAGACATGAGGTCTGACATGACGGAACGTCCGCAAATGTATCGCTTCCACCAGGGGGACCGCGTGCTTCCCTTTGCCGCGTCAGAATATGACGCACGTCTGGCGGGGCTGCGCGCGATCATGCAAGCCGAGGGGGTGGATGCCTGCGTCTTCACCTCGATGCACAACATCGCCTATTATTCCGGCTTTCTCTATTGCTCCTTCGGGCGGCCCTATGGGCTGGTCGTCACCGCGACCGAGAGCGTGACGATCAGCGCGGGCATCGACGCGGCCCAACCCTGGCGGCGCTGCCATGGCGACAACATCACCTATACCGACTGGCAGCGCGACAATTATTGGCGCGCGATCCTGTCGGTGACCGGACCGGGCCGCGTCATAGGGCATGAGGCCGATCACCTGACGCTGCTTCAGGCGCAAAAGCTCTCCGGCTTCCTGGCGCCGTCGCGGCTGGTGGACATCGCGCCCGCCACGATGCGCCAGCGCATGCGCAAATCGCAGGCCGAGCTGGACCTGATCCGCGCCGGCGCCGCCGTGGCGGATGTCGGCGGCTTTGCCATCCGCGACTCGATCCGCGAAGGCGTGCGCGAGATCGACGTGGCCATGGCCGGGCGCGACGCGATGGAGCTGGAAATCGCCCGCCGCTTCCCCGATGCCGAATATCGTGACACCTGGGTCTGGTTCCAGTCGGGCATCAACACCGATGGCGCGCATAACCCGGTCACCGCGCGGCAATTGCGGCGCGGTGACATCCTCAGCCTCAACACCTTCCCGATGATCTCGGGCTATTATACGGCGCTGGAACGCACCCTGTTCGTGGGCGAGGTCGATGACGCAAGCCTGCGTATCTGGGAGGCCAATGTCGCCGCACATGAATACGGCATGAGCCTGCTGAAGCCGGGCGCCTCCTGCGCCGAGGTGACGGCAAAGATCAACGAATTCTTCGAGGAACGCCAGCTGCTGCAATACCGCACCTTCGGCTATGGCCACAGCTTCGGCGTACTGAGCCACTATTATGGCCGCGAGGCCGGGCTGGAACTGCGCGAGGATATCGACACCGTGCTGGAACCCGGCATGGTCATCTCGATGGAGCCGATGTTGACCCTGCCCGAGGGCACCCCCGGCGCCGGCGGCTATCGCGAACACGACATCCTGTTCATCACCGAAGATGGCAACGAAGACATCACCAAATACCCCTATGGTCCGGCCTTCAACCTGGTCTGACCGCTCTGGCGCGCCCTCGTTCCCCGGGGGCGCGTCCGTTCAGAAATAGCTGCGCACCAGCGCAGAGGACAAAAGCCCCCAACCATCCGCCACCACAAAGAACGCCAGCTTGAACGGCAGCGATACGATGGCCGGCGGTACCATCATCATGCCCATCGACATCAGCACTGCGGCGACCACAAGGTCGATGATGAGGAAGGGCAGAAAGATCAGGAACCCGATCTCGAAGGCACGCTGGATTTCCGACAACAGGAAGGACGGCACCAGCAGCGACAGCGGCGCCTCTGCCGCGGCAGATATCTCGCCCGGTCGAAGCGCCTGCATCTCGGCAAAGGTGTCGGGGTCCACGCGGCCGGCCATGAAACTGCGAAACGGTTGCACCGTCACCGGAATCGCCTCGGTCAACGTCATCTCGCCGCGGGAATAGGGCCCCGCGCCCCGGTTCCAGGCCTCGGTCAGCACCGGGTCCATGATGAACCAGCTCAGAAACATCGCAAGGCTGACGATCACCATGTTCGGCGGGGCCGATTGCAGCCCGATCGCCTGCCGCAGGATGGAGAGGACGGTGACGACAAAGGGAAAGCAGGTCACCATGACCGCGATTCCCGGCACCAGGCTGAGGATCGTGATCAGCGCGATCAGCTGAACCGAGCGCGTGCCGAGCTCCGCCCCGCCGACAAGGGCGTCCACCCCCTCCTGCGCCCCGGCGGGGGCCGCGATCACCAGCAGCAGCCCCAGCAACCAGCAAAGCCGCATCACATGCCGCCCTTGAACGCGGCCACCTCGATCAGCCGCACCGCAAGCTGGCCGGCCTGTTCGCCATCCAGCTCCTGCAACTCGCCCCGCGCGATCAGCCGGTCGCCGACATAAAGCTCCACCGGGTCGTCCACCCGACGGTCCAGCGGCAGCACCGCATCGCGCTGAAGTTTGAGCAGGTCGCGCACCTGCGGCCGGGCCTTGCCGACCGAAATCATGATCTCGATCGGCACCTGGCCGAAAGGATTGGCATCCGTGGCGTCATCCATGGTTCATTCCCCGTGTGAAAGTCCGAAAAATCCGCGCACCGCCGCCGCGATTTCCGCCGTGGCGCGATGCAGATCGACCTGCACCTCGGCCCCCGACATGCGCAGGAAAGCCTGCCCCTCGGCCAGTGTCGGCTCCTCGGCAATGGCGATCGGCAGGCCGGTCGCCTGTTCCAGCAACAGCTCCACCGCCCCACGATCCGCGGGGTTGAGCATGATGGAGACCGGCGCATCCGCCAGCTCCTCGGCCAGCGGCATCAGCGTTTCCAGAATGGTCGGCGCCAGCGCCTCGCGCGCGGTTTCGGGCAGCAATTGCCCGACGATTTCCTGCATCAGCGGGCCCAGCGCCATCAGCACATGGCTGCGCGCCTCCTGAAAGGTAAAGGCCATGGCCTGAAGATTGCGTGCCAGATCCATGCGGATGCGGCGCTGATCTTCGGCCTGAGCCGCCGCGGCATCATCCCATCCGGCACGGTAGCCCTGCTCATAGGCTTCGATCCGGCGCTCGTCATTCTCCGCCGTTGGCCCGGCCGCGACCGCCGCATCCTCGCCGGTTTCAAACACCTCCAGCCGCAATGCACACATCACGCCCGCTCCCCGTCCTCAAGCCAGCCGCGCAGAATCTCGACCGATTCGCCTTGCCGGCTTTCGATCAGCCGGCGCAGCCGTTCGACGGGATCGGCGATCTCGGTCGCCTGCCCCGACAGCGCGGGCATCTCGGCCAGATCGCCGATATCGTCGATCTCGCCCGTCACGACGCGCGGCACGTTCACCGTGTCGGAAGCCAGGGCCGGTGGCAGCGCCAGCGGCGCCGGCTCGGACGGCAAGGCGCGCCCGGCCCGCCCCGACAGCAGCAGCGGCCGCAGCACGAACAGCCCGAGGATGAGTGCGACCAGTGCCAGCACCGCCATCTGGATAAGGCTCATCACATCGAGATGAGGCAGGGCTGACAGCAGACCGGCCTCTGCCAACGTGCCCTCGGAGGGCGGCGCTTCGAACGCCAGGGATTTCAGCGTCAGGACATCGCCGCGCCCCTCATCCAGCCCCACGGCAGAGGCGACAAGTTCGCGCAGCACCGCCAATTCCTCCTCCGGGCGCGGCACCTGTGAAACCGTGCCGTCTGCCGCCGTTTGGCGCAGCCCGTCCACCAACACCGCGACCGTCAGCCGGCGCACACCGCCCGGGCCCCGCACGACCTCGCGCTGCGTCTCGGAAACCTCGAAATTCACCCGCTCGCGCGTCTCGCTGTTCTGGCTCTGGTTTTTTCCGCCCGCGCCGGCATCGCCCTCCGGCAGGTTCGACGCGACGGTCACATCCTGCGCGGCCTCGCTGCTCGTGCCCGATTTCTCCTGCGTTTCCGTAGAGATGGCGACGCGCCCCTTGGGGTCAAAGCTGCGCTCGGTGATCTGTTCGTGATCGGTCACCAGGTCGAGGCTGACCTCCACCACCGCCTTACCGCGCCCGACCCGCGCCTCCAGCAACCGCTCCACATTCGCGCGCAGCTCTGCGGCACGCGCCAGTCCAGCGGGGTCATCGGCGGCGCTCTCGGGGCCGGTCTGCACGAGGCCGCCAACCGAATCGATCACCGTCACATCCTCGGGCGTCATACCGCCGACCGCCGCCGCGATCAGATGCTTGAACGCCCGCGCCTGGGCCGCAGGCAGGGCACCCGTCGCCGTCGTGACCGTGACCGAGGCCGTGCCCGACCCGGCCTTGCGAAACGGTTGCGAAACCGGTTGCGCCAGATGCACCCGTGCGGATTTCACCCCCGGCGTCGCCAGAATCGAGCGCGCCAGTTCGCCCTCTTTCGCACGCCAATAGGCCGCATCGAACATCTGCGAGGTCGTGCCGAAACCCGACAGACCGTCCAGCAGTTCATAGCCTTGGCCGCCCGCCGCAGGCAGCCCCTCGCCAGCAAGCTCCATCCGCAACTGATCGCGCCGCGCGGCCTCCACCTCGATCGAAGTGCCGCGCACCTCATAGGTGGCCCCCATCCGGTCAAGCGCCGCGATGACCTCGCCCGAGGCCGCCGGATCGAGCCCGGCATAAAGCAGCGCCATCTCCGATCCGCCGGTCAGCCGCGTCATCCCGAGAATCGCCGCAAACATCGCGATTGTGGCCGTGCCCACAATGATGCGTGCACGAAAAGTCATTTGTGACCAAAGCGTTATCAGGTTCTGCACGGTCAGGCTCCGTCTGTGGGCTTCTGCCCCTTCACGATGCAGTCTTGCGGGAACGGCCTTAACAATCGGTTAGTGACATCGCGGCTATGCATGACTCGTCGAAAAAGATCGGAGCCCCCCATGGCCGCTGTTGATTCGTCGCCGGACGAAGCCCCGAAACCCAAATCGCGCCTTGCCTTGTTGCTGGGCCTGGGCCTTGCCCTGCTGCTGGGCGGCGGCGGGTTCTTCCTGACCTATTCAGGGCTGCTGCTCGGCGCAGGCGGCGCCGATCACGCCGAAACGGCCAAGAGCGCAGCACCCACGGCGGCCTTCGTGCCGCTGGATCCGGTGATGATCTCGCTCGGCACGGCGGGTCAGAACCGTCATCTGCGACTTGTCGCACAGCTGGAGGTGCCGCAGGCCAAGGCGGCAGAGGTGACCCATCTGACACCGCGCATCCTCGACGTGATCAACGCTTATCTGCGGGCGGTGGAGGTCGCGCGTCTGGAGGAGCCCGCCGCCCTTGTGCGCATCCGCGGCCACCTGCTGAGCCGCATCCAGCTCGTGACCGGCGAGGGGATGGTCGATGACCTCCTCATCACCGAATTCCTGATAAATTGAGGTAAAGAACATGGGTTTTGTGGCCGATATACTGATGACCGCCGGAACCTTTGGCGTGGCGGTCTACTGTTTTGTCCTGGCCGGCCGGCTGCGGAAATTCTCCACGCTGGAATCCGGCATGGGCGGCGCGATCGCGGTCCTCTCGGCGCAGGTTGATGACCTGACGCGCGCCTTGGCCCGCGCGCGCGAAACCGCGAACGATTCTGCGGTGACGCTGGAGGGGTTGACCGGGCGCGCCGAATCGGTGGCCGCGCGACTCGAGGTGATGCTCGCCTCCATGCATGACATGGAAACTCCGCCCACGCGCCCGGCGGAGCCTGCCGATTTCGCAGAACCCGGGCGCCGCCTGCGCTTTGTCCGCCGGAAATCCGCGAGCGATGATCTTGAGGCCGCGTCATGAGCCGGCCATCGCGTCGTTTGCGCGGCAGCGTATTGTTCGTGCTGGCCTTTCTGCTGATGGCGAGCGGAGCGATCCGTCTTGGAATGAATGTTGGTCATGCGATGGCGGGCGCGCAGGAGGGCACTGAACACCCGGAGGCACCCCCGCTGGATTGCCCGCAGCCGCCGGCCGCCCTGACCGCCGCCTTGCAGGAGCGGGAAAGCCGCGCCCGCGCCCAGGAAACGGCCTTGGCGGAGCGGATGGCGGCGCTCGATCTCGCGCAAGAGGTGATCGACCGTCGCATGGCCGAACTCATCGAGGCGGAATCGGGCCTGCGCGCGACGCTTGCTTTGGCCGACAGCGCTGCCGAGAAGGATCTTGCCCAGCTGACCGAGGTCTACCAGACCATGAAACCCAAGGATGCGGCCCGGCTTTTCAACGGCATGGATCCGCAATTCGCCGCCGGTTTCCTGGGGCGGATGGGCCCGCAAGAGGCGGCCGCGATCCTGTCCGGCATGACCGAGGAGCACGCCTATGCGGTCAGCGCCCTGATGGCCGGGCGCAATGCGAATGTGCCCAAGGAATAAGGCTTTCTTAAACCCGGGCTGACAGGGTCGGACAGAGGCGAAGACAGGAGACAGCGATGTTCGGAATCGTCGGAATTGTCGTGATTTTTGTGATGGTGTTCGGCGGCTATGTGCTGGCCGGCGGCAAGATGGGCATCATCCTGAAATCGCTGCCTTTCGAAATGATCATGATCGGCGGTGCGGCCTTGGGGGCCTTTCTGCTTTCCAACGACCTGTCTTCGGTCAAGCACGCGGTGCGCGATATCGGCAAGGTGTTCAAGGGCCCGAAATGGCGCAACAGCGACTATCGTGATCTGTTATGCCTGCTGTTCGAGCTGATCCGCATCGCGCGCAGCAATCCGGTGGCCCTGGAAGAGCATATTGAAAAGCCCGAGGAATCGACCATCTTCGCGCGCTATCCGCGCATCCAGCACGATCATGATGCGGTAGATCTCATCTGCGATACGCTGCGCGCAGCCTCCATGAACTATGACGATCCGCATCAGGTGGAGGAGGTGCTGGACAAACGCATGGAAACCGCGCGCCACCATGCGCTTCATTCCAGTCACGCGCTGCAATCTGTCGCGGATGCGCTGCCCGCGCTCGGGATCGTCGCGGCGGTTCTGGGCGTGATCAAGACCATGGGGTCGATCGACCAGCCGCCCGAAGTGCTGGGCAAGATGATCGGCGGCGCCCTAGTCGGCACCTTTCTGGGCGTATTCCTCGCCTACGGAATCGTCGGCCCCTTCGCCACCCGCGTCAAGGCTGTCGTGGAGGACGACGATCACTTCTACCAGCTGATCCGCGAGGTGCTGGTTGCAAACCTGCATAACCACCCCGCCAACATCTGCATCGAGGTTGGTCGGCAGAACACACCACATGCCCTCCGTCCAAGCTTCTCGGATCTGGAGGAAGCGTTGCGCGCGCTCAAGCAGGAGGCCTCGTGATGCGGATCTTGCTGGTCTTGTTTCTGGCCCTTCTGCCGGGCACGCTTGCGGCACAAACCGCAATCGTCACCTCTGGCGAGCATGCCGGCTTCTCCCGGCTGGTGGTGACGAGCCCCGAGGCGCAGGATTGGCAATTGCAGCGCGATGGCGAAAGCTATGTGCTCACGCTGGAATCACCGGATATCAGATTTGATCTTTCTGCCGCGTTTGAACGCATCCCGAAATCGCGCGTTGCGGATCTTGCGGTGGACAGTCGGCCGTCTACCCTCCGCTTCACGCTCGCCTGCGCATGTCATGCCGAAGCCTTTTCTTTCCGTCCGAATATCGTCGTTGTCGATATCAAATCCGGCCTGCCGGAACCCGGTTCCCCATTTGAAAAAGCGGTCCCTAACCCGGTGCCTGTCTCGGCGCAACATGACACCGCGGCCAAGGATACGACCGCTGCCACCGAGCGATCCGTCCCATATGACTGGCTTCGGGATGCCACTTCGTCCACCTCTCCGCAGGTGGCGCCTCTGCCTCAGCAAACCAATCTGCGCGCAGAAATTGCGGCGGAGATGGCGCGCTCGGCCGACGAGGGCTTGATCGACCTCGCCGACCCAGCTCCGTCGGCCGCTCAGTCGCCAGGACAACCCGATCATCTCAATCGCGGGCCGCTACCGGGGCTGAGCATTTCCAACGCTGCAACGCTCGACAAACCTCCGCTCTCCTCCGCACAATGCCTTGATGAACAGCTGGTGGATGTTGCCGCCTGGCACATGAATGCCCCAAAACGAGGAGAGGGGCTTGCCCCCCTCCACGCGCTGTTGACGACAGAGGCAGAAGAAATCGACGCGACCCGGATCCTCACTGCCGCGCGGCAGTATGTGTCCCTCGGGTTTGGCGTCGAGGCACTGCAAGTGCTGACCTTGTCGCAGCCACCAACCGCAGAAATACGCGCCGTGGCGCAGATGGCCCGCATCCTGGAAGGGGAACATGATGATGACGGGCCCTTTCAAAATATGGAAACCTGCCCGTCAGATGTCGCGCTTTGGGCGATCCTTTCCCGCAGCAGTTTGCGCCGTTCTGAAAGGATCGCGTCCGCACAGATATTCCAGGCATATTCCGCACTCCCCCCGCCGCTACGGGCCAGAGTGGGGCCAGACCTCATCGAACGCATGTTGCAGCAGGGGGATCTCGCAACAGCAGACCGCCTCCGTGCCCTGTTGTCCCTAGCGCAGGGGGGCAATGGTCATCTCGCCAATGCCAGATCAGAACTCGCGCATGGGCCAACCCCTGAGGCGCAAATGGATCTGGAGGCCGCAGCGGCGAAGCCGGGACCAGCCGAAGCAGAGGCGCTGATTGCACTGGTTGAGCTTGGGGTCCAAACCCGCACTCCAGTCGCGCCTGACCGCATCCGGATGCTCGAGGCGCTTGAGGCACAGTATCAATCGACAGCCAAAGCGCCCCTGCTCCGGCAGGCACTGGTCAGTGCCTATGCGCTTGCAGGCGAATTTCGTGTGGCAGCAAGCTGGCTTGAGCGGCAACCGGACGCGGCGGAGCGCTTTCTGCATCTGGTCACCCGATCTGAATCCGACGCGGCCCTTCTGGAATACGCCTTCACGCCGCCCGTCCCTGACACAGTTCCGGTCAGTCCAGGGGACCGGCAGCTGATCGCCGACAGGCTGCTGACACTCGGGTTTCCCGAACAGGCGCTGCTCTGGCTGGGCGGCACGGCACCGTCGAAGGACGAGAGGGAAGCATGGTCGCTCGCACGGGGGCGTGCCTTGATCGCAACGCATCGTGGCACTGATGCGCTGCGCGCCATAGCGGGCTTGGGCGCGGCCGCCGATCCGCTGCGCGCCCAGGCCAATTTGCTGCTTGGGCACAGCGCGGAAGCAAGCCCGATTTTGGCGCGTACAGCGCCTGACAGGTTACAGCACATTCAACGCACATCGCGTGACTGGGCGCTTGTCGCGGATCAGGACGAGGCCGAATGGTCCGGAGCCGCGAGCCTGATGATCGTACCGCAAAACCTGCCCTCTCCGGCGCCGATCAGCCTTGCGGGGGCGGAAAGCACCTTGTCGCGATCCGAGGACAGCCGGAAACGGTTGGAGGCCTTGCTCCAATCCACCACAGCGCCCGGGACTGAACCGCAACCTCCCCCGCCCGCCGCAGCCCCCTGATCCACGGCGGGGACGCAGGCAAGCCGGTCAGACAGAGATCGCGCCAGCCCACATATTGCAGGGCGGCAGGGCTCACGCCATCGTCACAGGTCACCATCTCGCCTAGCGCTCTGCCGGCCGAGCGAACTGATGAAAGGACAACAACACAGACTTGCAAACCGGACCATCATGCGCCCGCAGATTATGGTCGCTTCATTGCCGCAGCGACGACATATTTCCGGACCAAGTAACCATCGCGGGCCTCTTGAGCCTCGATTGCAGAAACAGCGGAATATCTGACGGGTGACACTCAGCGGGAAATTCGACAGCCGGCAGGCGGATGCGTCGGTCGACAGGGCGGGCATCAGGCGGTATGAAGGCCGCATGATGCAGGCGACGCCATTTCATGAGGCCATGATCGCCACCGCCATGGACGGCGCGGCACCATGGACCAATCTTGAACAGATCGTGATCCGCGCGCCGGATCTGCACCCGGATGCCGAGACGATCCGCCGCGCGGCGACCGAACTCGCACAGCGTCACACCGCGCTGCGCCTGCGGGCGGAAATTGGTGCTGTTGGCAGCGCGCTCTGGCAGCTTGCCGACCATGTGCTGCCAGATGTGGCCCCCCTGCCGGATGGCATCACGACACCCGAAACCTTTGTCGCATGGCTGGGTCAGGATCGCGAAGCCGGGGTCGATCTGCGCCATCACGGCTGGCGGCTGCGATATCATCAGGATGCGCAGGGGCTGCTGCTGATCTTTACCGCCCATCATGCGCTGCTTGACCTGCCCTCAATGGCGGTCCTGATGCAGGATCTGACCGGGCTTCTGGCGGCGCAACCCATCGATCCTGCGCCGGCAGGCGATCTGACTGCCTTTGTCGCGGCGCTGTGGCAACGCGATACCGTCGCCGCGCAACAGCATTTCGCCGACCGCTTTGCCGAATTCGATGCCGGCACGCCATTGACCGCCGGACCCGCGCGGCCGGGGCGGATGCAAGTCTTGACCCGCCTGCTGAACCAGCCCGACACCACCGCGCTGCGCGATTTGGCGGTGCAATCGGGCGGGACGCTTTTTGCGGCGCTTCAGGCCGCCTGGGCGCTGCTGCTCGCACGGTGGAGCGGGCGGGACGAAGGCGCCTTTGGCCTGACGCTGGCCGGGCGGCGGCTGTTTCCGGGGCATGAAACGACGGTCGGCGCGCTGATCGCCACCCTGCCGCAACGCCTGCATCTGGCCGATCTGCCTGACCTGCGCAGCCTGATCGCGCGCGCTCAGGCGGAAACGGTGGCCCTGCGCCCCCATCACGCCACCGCGCTGCGCGAGGTGCGGGAATGGGCCGGTCTTGCCGCGTCGGTGCCGCTTTTCGACAGTGTTCTGGTCTATTCGCCGCAACGGCTCGACGCGCTGCTGCGCAGCCGCGATCCGGCCTGGACCACCCGCGAGGTGCGGCTGCTGGAGGAAGGTGACGTGCCGCTGACCCTGGCGATCTACGGGCAGGATCGGCTGGAAATCGAGGTGGAGTTCGACCCCGCCCAGATCGACCCGGCAAAGGCTGAACGGATCGCTGATCACTATCTGCGGTTGCTGGGCGCCATGGCGCAGGCCCGCCCCGAGGCCGGGCTGGGCACGCTCGGCATGCTTGATGCCGAGGAAATCGCGCAACTGCGTCATCTGGGCCAGCCTGATCTGCCGCTCGGCGAACAGGTGCCCTGCCCCGTCACCCGGTTCGAGGCCCAGGCCCGCGCCACCCCCGACGCGGTCGCGGTGCGGGACAGCGATGGCAGCCTGCTGACCTTTGCGCAGCTCGATCGTCAGGCCAATGCGCTGGCCTGGCGGCTGATCGCGCAGGGCGCCGGGCTGGGGCAGATCGTGGCGATCAACCTGCCGCGCTGCGCCGATTTCATCGTGTCGGCGCTGGCGGTGCTGAAGACCGGCGGCGCGTTCCTGCCGCTCGACACCGCGCTGCCGGAAACCGAGCGTTGCCTGCGCGCTGTGGAGGCCGGCGTGTCGGCCATCATCGGGCAGAACGGTCTTGCGGGGCTCGCCGTGCCACTGCTGCGCCCCGACCGCGCCGAACGCCACGATACCCTGCCGCGACCGCCGATGCGGGCCGACCGGCTGGCCTACATCATCCATACCTCGGGCTCGACCGGACGGCCGAAGGGGGTGATGGGCACGACCGGGGCGCTGTCGGCCCATGCCTCGGCGATGATCGCGCTGTTCGATCTGGGTCCGGCGGATCGCGTGCTGCATTTCGCCTCGCCCGGCTTTGACGTCGCGCTGGAGGAGATCGTGCCCAGCCTGCTGGCCGGCGCCTCGGTCGTGATCCGCGGCGAGGACGAGATCACCTCGGTTCAGGCCTTTCTCGATTTCATGCGCGACCGGCAGGTCACCGTGATGAACCTGCCGGCAAGCTTCTGGCATGTGCTGGTGGAGGAGATGGTCGCGCGCGGCATGTCGCTGCCGCCATCGATCCGGCTGACCGTGACCGGCAGCGAAAGGATCACCGCCTCGGCGCTGGCGCAGTGGCAGCGGCTGGCGCCGCAGTGCCGCTGGATGAACGGCTACGGGCCGACCGAGACGACGATCACCTGCACCGCCTATGCGCCCGACCTGACCGCCGGCCCGGTGGATGAGCGGCAGGATGTGCCGATCGGCCGGCCGCTGGGCCATGCCACCGCGCAGGTGCTGGCCTTTGACCGCACGCTGGCGCCGCTGGGCGCCGAGGGCAGCCTGTTCATCGGCGGCCCTGCGGTGACGCTGGGCTATCTGAACCAGCCGGCAATCACCGCGCGCAGCTTTCTGCCCGATCCGCTGGCGTCACAGGCCGGGGCGCATCGCTATGCGACCGGCGACCGGGCGCTGTGGCGTGCCGATGGGCAGTTGTGTTTTCTGGGCCGGCGTGACCGTCAGGTCAAGCTGCGCGGGCATCGGCTGGATCTGGGCGATGTCGAGCGCACGCTGGCGCAGTTCGAGGGGGTGCGCGACGTGCGCGTCGCGGTGGACAACCCCGGCAGCGATCAGGCCCGCCTGCTGGCCTGGGTCTGCGGCCCCGATCTGGCGGCGGGCAGCCCGGCGCTGGCGGCGCTGGTCGAACATGTCTCGCGCTACATGACCGGGGCGACCATGCCGATGATCCTGCCGGTGCCGGCGTTCCCGCTCCGGCCGAATGGCAAGGTGGACATGGCCGCCCTGCCCCGGCCCGGCACCGCCACGGGCGAGACGGCGGCCAATGCGCCGCTCGACAGTTTCGCCTTTGCCGTGCAGCGCTGCATGATCGAGGTTCTGGCCCAGCCCGATCTCGGTCCGGATGACGATATCCGCGACCATGGCGCCAATTCGCTGATGGCGCTGCGGCTGGCCTCGGTGATCGAGGCCCGCTTTGGCCGCGATATCGTGACGACCGATCTTTATCGCTATCCCACCGCGCGCAGCCTGGCCCGGTTCCTTGAATCCGAGGATGAGGAGGCGCATCTGATCGTGCCGATCCAGGCCGGGGGCGGGCAGGTGCCGTTCTTTGCGGTGCATGTGCTGGGGGAAAAGGAAAGCCTGTTCCGTCCGCTGGCCGAGGCGCTTGGCCCCGATTACCCGGTCTATGGCCTGACCGTCGGCCCGCCGAAGGATCTGGAAGATATCAGCGTCTCGCGCATTGCGCGGCGCTATTTCGCCGATATCCAGCGCGCCTTTCCCGAAGGGCCAATCGGGCTGGGCGCGGTGTCGATGGCGGCCTATTTCGCCTTTGAACTGGCGCAGATGCTGCGCGCCGCGGGGCGCGAGGTGCGGGTTCTGGCGGTGCTGGATGCGATGGGGCCGGGCGGGCGGCCCTCGCTTTCAGGCAAGGGCAAGCTGGTCGCGCATCTGCACGAATTGCGCCGCCACCGCCTGCATCACCTGCGCCGGGTGCTGCGCTTCAAGCTGGAAAACCGCCAGATCGCGCGCGAACTGGCCGATGCCGCCCCGGGCGAGGTGAACG
Source organism: Gemmobacter caeruleus (assembly GCF_008271655.1). Lineage (GTDB taxonomy): Bacteria > Pseudomonadota > Alphaproteobacteria > Rhodobacterales > Rhodobacteraceae > Gemmobacter > Gemmobacter caeruleus. The sequence continues at coordinate 471,197 of NZ_VKKX01000033.1, read as the reverse complement.
GCGCCAATCTGGTGGAGGCCAATGTCCGCGCGGTCGAGGACTATCAGCCCCGCGCCTATGACGGCCCGATCACCGTCTTTCGCGCCGCCGACAGTTTCTGGGACAGCCCCGAGGCGATCGCCAGCGGGCTGGGCTGGCGCCCGGTCGCGACCGGCGGGCTGGAGCTGATCGACGTGCCGGGCGACCACCTTTCGATCCTGGCGCCGGACAATGCCCGCCATCTGGCCCGGCATCTGGCCACAAGGTTGCAGCGGGATTAGCGCGCCAGCGCCAGCAGCGGCTCCAGCCGCAGATGGGTTTCCAGATGGTCGGCCAGCTGATCCAGCACGGTTTCGACCGTCGCCGCGTAATCCTGCGGGGCGGCACTCGCGCCGAATTGCGCCAGAAAGGCGCGGCGAAAACCGTCATCGGTGAACATGCCGTGCAGATAGCTGCCCACCACGCGGCCATCGGCGCGCATGGCGCCTTCGGGCTGACCCGCGACATGGGCGAAGGGGCGGGCGCAATCCGGGCCGGTGCTGCGACCGATATGGATCTCATAGCCTTGCAGCGGCACGCCGCTGGCGGCATGGGTGGCCTGCACGCGGGTCAGCCGCTTGTCGGGGGTCATGACCGTCACCACATCCAGCAGGCCGAGCCCCGGGCTGACCCCCGGCGGCCCCTCGATCCCGTCGGGGTCGTCGATGCTCTGCCCCAGCATCTGATAGCCGCCACAGATGCCCAGCACATGCCCGCCGCGCCGCAGATGCGCTTGCAGGTCGATGTCCCAGCCCTGGGCGCGCAGAAATGCCAGATCGCCCCGCGTCGATTTCGACCCCGGCAGGATCACCAGATCGCAATCCGGGATCGCCTCACCCGCGCGCACCATGGTCAGCGTGACACCCGGCTCTTGCGCCAGCGGATCGAGATCGTCGAAATTCGCGATCCGCGACAGGACCGGCACCGCGATGCGGAACGCGCCGTCACCGCTGCGCGCCGGAATGTCGAGCGCGTCTTCGGCGGGCAGGCGCCAGGCCTGCGGAAACCAGGGCACCACGCCAAAGCCGGGCCAGCCCGTGCGTTCCGCGATCAGGCGATAGCCATCGTCGAACAGCCGCGGGTCGCCGCGGAACTTGTTGATCAGAAAGCCACGCACCATGGCGGCATCGGCCGGGTCCAGCACCGCCTGCGTGCCGATCACCTGCGCGATCACCCCGCCCCGGTCGATATCGCCTGCCAGCACCACCGGCACATCGGCCGCGCGGGCAAAGCCCATATTGGCGATGTCACCCGCGCGCAGGTTCACCTCGGCCGGGCTGCCGGCGCCTTCGACGATCACCAGATCATGCGCGGCTTTCAGGCGATGAAAGCTCTCCAGCACGGGGCGCAGCAATTGCGGCTTCAGCGCCGGGTAATCCGCCGCGCGGGTGCTGGTCAGCCGCCGCCCCTGCACCACGACCTGCGCGCCGGTCTCGCTATCGGGTTTCAGCAGCACGGGGTTCATGTCGGTCAGCGGCTCCAGACCTGACGCCCGGGCCTGAAGCGCCTGCGCGCGGCCGATCTCGCCGCCATCCACCGTCACGGCGGCATTGTTCGACATGTTCTGCGGCTTGAACGGCGCCACCGAAAGCCCGCGCCGCCGCGCCGCGCGGCACAGACCCGCGACCAGCAGCGACTTGCCGACATTGGACCCGCAGCCCTGCACCATCAGCGCGCGCATGGGGAAACTTTCTGAGGGGAAGACATGGGCGCTCCGGGGCTGTGACCTGCATCAGTCTTAGGTCAGCCCGCGCCGAAGGAAAAGCCCGCCGCCACGGATGCGGCGGCGGGCCAGAGGATCACGCCAGATCGAAACGGTCGGCGTTCATGACCTTGGTCCAGGCCTTGACGAAATCGGCGGCGAAACGCGCGCCGGCATCGGCCTGGGCATAGACCTCGGCGATGGCGCGCAGCTGCGAGTTCGACCCGAAGACCAGATCGACGCGGGTCGCCGTCCATTTCGCGGCGCCGGTCGCGCGGTCATGGCCTTCGAACAGGTCTTCGGCCTCGGACGTGGCTTTCCAGACCGTGCCCATATCCAGCAGGTTGACAAAGAAATCATTCGTCAACTGGCCGGGGCGGCTGGTCAACACGCCATGCGCCGTGCCGCCATGATTGGCGTTCAGCGCGCGCAGACCGGCAACCAGCACGGCCATTTCCGGCGCCGACAGGCCCAGAAGCTGCGCCCGATCGACCAGCAGTTCCTCGGCCGAGGCGGTAAAGGTCGTGCGCTGGTAGTTGCGGAAGCCATCGGCCTGCGGCTCCATCACCGCAAAGCTTTCGACATCGGTCTGTTCCTGGCTGGCATCCATCCGGCCGGGGGTGAAGGGCACCGCAATCGCGTGACCGGCCGCCTTGGCCGCCGCCTCCACCGCTGCCGTGCCACCCAGCACGATCAGATCGGCCAGCGACACGCGCTTGCCGCCGGTCGCCCCGGCGTTGAACGCGGCCTGAATCCCCTCCAGCACTTCCAGCACCCTGGCCAGTTGCGCGGGCTGGTTCGCCTCCCAGTCCTTTTGCGGTGCAAGGCGGATGCGGGCGCCATTGGCCCCCCCGCGCAGGTCCGAGCCCCGGAAGGTCGAGGCCGAGGCCCAGGCGGTCGCCACCAGTTCCGCCCCGCTCAGCCCCGAGGCGAGGATGCGCGATTTCAGATCCGCGATATCGGCGGCGTCGATCACCGGATGGTCGCAGGTCGGGATCGGATCCTGCCAGATCAGGTCTTCGGCCGGCACGTCCGGCCCGAGATACAGCGCCTTCGGCCCCATGTCGCGATGGGTCAGCTTGAACCAGGCGCGGGCAAAGGCGTCGGCAAAGGCGGCGTGATCGTCGAGGAAGCGCCGCGCGATCGGCCCGTAGATCGGGTCGAACCGCATGGCAAGATCGGCGGTGGTCATCATCGGGCGGTGACGCAGCGACGGATCATGCGCATCCACCACCATGTCTTCCGGGTCGGGGTTGATGGCCAGCCACTGATGCGCGCCGGCCGGCGATTTCACCAGTTCCCATTCATATTTGAACAGCACCTTGAGATAGCCATTGTCCCAGGTCGTCGGATTGGGTTTCCACGCCCCTTCGATGCCCGATCCGGTGGTGTGAATGCCGATGCCGGTGCCAAGCGCGTTCTGCCAGCCCAGACCCTGCATCGCGATCCCGGCGGCCTCGGGATCGGCCCCGACCAGACCGGCATCGCCCGCGCCATGGGCCTTGCCGAAGGTATGGCCGCCGGCAGTCAGCGCCACGGTTTCCTCGTCATCCATCGCCATGCGGGCAAAGGTATCGCGGATATCGCGGCCCGAGGCGACGGGGTCGGGATTGCCGTTCGGCCCCTCGGGGTTCACATAGATCAGGCCCATCTGCACGGCGGCCAGCGGGTTTTCCAGCTCGCGCTCGCCGGAATAGCGCTTGTCGCCCAGCCAGCTATCCTCGGCACCCCAATAGATATCCTCCTCCGGCTCGAACACGTCGGCGCGACCGCCGCCAAAGCCGAAGGTCTTGAACCCCATGGATTCCAGCGCGACATTGCCCGCCAGGATCATCAGATCCGCCCAGGACAGCGCATTGCCGTATTTCTGCTTGATCGGCCAGAGCAACCGGCGCGCCTTGTCGAGGTTGACGTTATCGGGCCAGGAATTCAGCGGCGCAAAGCGCTGCGTGCCCGACCGCGCGCCGCCGCGCCCGTCGGCGGTGCGGTAGGTGCCAGCCGAATGCCAGGCCATGCGGATGAACAGCGGCCCGTAATGGCCCCAATCGGCCGGCCACCAGGGCTGGCTGTCGGTCATCAGCGCGTGCAGGTCAGCCTTCACTGCCGGCAGGTCGAGGCCCTTGAACGCCTCGGCATAATCAAAGCCGCCGCCCAGCGGGCTGGAGGCCGGCGCATTCTGGTGCAGGATGCGCAGGTTCAACTGGTTCGGCCACCAGTCGCGGTTCGACCGGGCCTTCATCCGCACATTCGGGTTGGTGCCGTGCAGAACCGGGCATTGGCCAGCGGGCCGATCGTTTCCGTCCATCTTCATCCTCCATAGGCTGCGCGGGCGCTGAGGCCCATTCTCGTGACGCGACTGTAGTATCAGAGCATAACGATTAGATAAATTTGTATCTCCTGATAATGCCGATAAGATGATCTTATGATAAACATCACGCTGAAACAGTTGCGCTATTTCGATGCGCTGGCCCGGCAGGGGCATTTCGGGCGGGCCGCCGATCTGTGTTCGATCACGCAGCCGGCGCTGTCCATGCAAATCAAGGAATTGGAGGAGGTGCTGGGCGCCCCCCTGATCGAGCGCAGCGCGCGGCAGGTGCGGCTGACCGCCTTTGGCACCGCCTTTCTGGCCCGGGCGCAGGATATCCTGCGCGGGGTGGATGAACTGGCCGATCTGGCCCGCGCGGCCCGGACGGAATTGACCGGACGATTGCGGCTGGGGGTGATTCCCACCGTCGCGCCTTATCTGCTGCCGCGCCTGATCGCGGGCCTGGCGCAGGCCCATCCCGGAATCGACCTGTCGCTGCGTGAAACCGTGACGCCGCGCCTGTTGCAGGAATTGCTCGATGGCCGGCTGGATTGCGCCATCGTCGCCCTGCCAGTTTCCGAACCCGCGCTGGCCGAAGAACCGCTGTTTCGCGAAAGCTTTGTGCTGGTGCGACCAGAGGCCGATGCCGGCCGCCCGGTGCCCAATCGCGACCGCCTGCGCGAGATGCGGCTCTTGCTGCTGGAGGAGGGGCATTGTTTTCGCGATCAGGCGCTGTCCTTCTGCGAAATGCCCTCGGGCCGCCCGCGCGAGATGCTGGACGGTTCATCGCTTTCAACGCTGGTGCAGATGGTGGGCGCGGGCATCGGCGTGACGCTGATCCCCGAAATGGCGGTGCCGGTCGAAACCGCCGCCGCCGCCGTCAGCGTGGCACGCTTTGCCGATCCGCAGCCCGAACGCACCATCGGCATGGTCTGGCGCCGGTCCAGCCCGCTGGCGCCGCAGATGCAGCGGATCGCGGGGGTGGTGCGCAGTCTGGCCCCTGCCGGCTGACCCCCGCCAACAAGGGCTGGCCCCGGGGGGGACCAGTTGCTAGACTGGGGCGAAGCCTCTGCAATCCTTGGGGGAATCCGCGATGATCACACCTGTTCTTCTTTGTGGCGGGTCGGGCACCCGTCTCTGGCCGTTGTCGCGCAAGAGCTATCCCAAGCAATTCGTGCCGCTGACCGGCGAAACCAGCCTGTTCACGGCCTCGGCCCAGCGGCTGTCGGGCCCGGATTTCGCGCCCCCGGTGGTGGTGACCGGGTCGGATTTCCGCTTTATCGTCACTGAACAGTTGCAGGCCGCCGGCATCGACCCCGGCGCGATCCTGATCGAACCCGAGGGGCGCAATACCGCCCCCGCCGTGCTGGCCGCCACGCTGTTCATCGCCGCACAAGACCCGGACGCGCTGATCCTCATCGCACCCTCGGATCATGCGATCACCGACGCGGCGGCGTTCCGGGCCGCCGTCGCGCGCGGGGTGCCTGCGGCGCGCGAGGGGCGGATCGTGACCTTTGGCATTGCGCCGACCCATGCCGAAACCGGCTATGGCTGGCTGGAGCTTGCGGCCCCCGCCGGGGTCGATCCGGTGCCCCTGACCCGCTTTGTCGAAAAGCCCGACCGCGCGCGGGCCGAGGCGATGCTGGCCGCCGGCAGCTTCCTGTGGAATGCCGGCATCTTTCTGTTCTGCGCCCGCACCATGCTGGCGGCGGCCGAGGCCCATGCGCCCGGTCTCTTGCCCTCGGTCGGCAAGGCTGTGGCGGGCGCCCGTGCCGATCTGGGCTTTCTGCGGCTGGACCCCGAGGCTTGGCGCGGCACTGAGGCGATCTCCATCGACTATGCGGTGATGGAACGCGCACCGAACCTGTCGGTCGTGGCCTATGATGCGGGCTGGAACGATCTGGGCGGCTGGGATGCGGTGGCGCGTGAAATGGGCGCCGATACGCAGGGTGTCTCGGCTGCGGGCGAGGTGACGGTGATCGACTGCGCCGACAGCCTGCTGCGCTCTGAGACCGAAGGGGTGGAGCTGGTCGGCATCGGCCTGCGCGACATCATCGCCATCGCGATGAATGACGCGGTTCTGGTCGCCGACCGCCACCGCGCGCAGGATGTGAAGCTGGCGGTCGATGCGCTCAAGGCCAAGGGTGCCCGCCAGGCCGAGACCTTTCCCCGCGATCACCGCCCCTGGGGCTGGTTCGAGACGCTGGCCCTGGCCGACCGCTTTCAGGTCAAGCGTATCCATGTCCACCCGGGCGCGGCGCTCAGCCTGCAAAGCCATTTCCACAGGTCGGAACACTGGATCGTGGTGTCCGGCACCGCGCGGGTGACCATTGACGATACGGTGCAACTGGTGACCGAAAACCAGTCGGTCTATATCCCGCTGGGGGCCAGACACCGCATGGAAAACCCCGGTCAATTGCCCATGGTGCTGATCGAGGTGCAGACCGGCGCCTATCTGGGTGAGGATGACATCGTGCGCTACGAAGATGTCTATGCCCGGGGTCAGGGTGCCAAGGGCTGATATTCTGCCCATTTTTTAGGCAATACCCCCGCTGCTCGCGCGCCGGACCCGCATTTTCGGGCGGCTTTTCCCCTGCGGCACTTTCCGCGCTTGGGGGAATCAGCGGCAGGATTTACCGTTTGGTCAAAATAATACCAACCGTCAGGGAGTTTCGCATGACCGGATTTCACCTCGCCCCGACCCGCCGGGGCCTGATGCTGGGGGCCGGGGCGGCCGCGCTTGGCCTTGCCATGCCGCGCCACGCCTTCGCGCAGGACACGATCAAGATCGCGGGCATCTACACCGTGCCGGTGGAACAGCAATGGGTCAGCCGCATCCATATCGCGGCCGAGGCGGCCAAGGCCGCGGGCGGGGTGGATTACACCTATACCGAAAACGTCGCCAACACCGATTACCCGCGCGTCATGCGCGAATATTGCGAAAGCGGCGTGACCCTGATCGTGGGCGAGATCTTTGGCGCCGAGGCCGAGGCGCGCGAGGTCTGCGCCGAATACCCGGATGTCAAATTCCTCATGGGCTCGTCGCTGATGCCGGATGAGGCGGTGCCGAACCTCGCGGTCTTTGACAACTACATTCAGGATGCCTCCTACCTGTCGGGCATCATCGCCGGCGCGATGACGCAATCGGGCAGCATCGGCATGGTCGGCGGTTTCCCGATCCCCGAGGTGAACCGCCTGATGAATGCCTTCATGGCGGGGGTGCGCGAAACCCGGCCGGACGCGAAATTCCAGGTCAGCTTCATCGGGTCTTGGTTCGATCCGCCCAAGTCCAAGGAAACCGCCTTTGCCATGATCGACGGCGGTGCCGACCTGCTTTACGCCGAACGCTTCGGCGTGTCGGATGCGGCGAAGGAAAAGGGCAAGCTGGCCATCGGCAACGTGATCGACACGCAAGCCGATTATCCCGATACCGTCGTCGCCTCTGCGCTGTGGCATTTCGATCCCACGCTGAACGCCGCGCTGGAGGCGATCCGCGCCGGCAGTTTCAAGGCCGACAATTACGGGGTCTACAGCTTCATGAAGGCGGGTGGCTGTTCGCTGGCGCCGCTGGGCACATTCGAGGGCAAGGTGCCCGAGGCGGCGGTGAAGCTGGTGGCCGAGAAGGAGGCCGCGATCAAGGACGGTTCCTTCACCGTCACCATTGATGACAACGAGCCGAAATCGTCGTGACCGATCCGCGTGACGTGGTGATGCGGCTGGACCGCATCACCAAGCGCTTTGGCGCGTTGACGGCGATTGATGCGATCAGCCTCACGCTGCGGCGGGGCGACGTCGTGGCGCTTCTGGGCGAAAACGGCGCGGGCAAGACCACGCTGATGAACATCCTGTTCGGGCATTATGTGGCCGATGACGGGCGGGTGGAGGTGTTCGGCCAGCCGCTCCCGCCCGGCAATCCGCGTGCGGCACTGGCGGCGGGCGTCGGCATGGTGCATCAGCATTTCACGCTGGCCGACAATCTGACCGTGCTGGACAATATCCGCCTCGGCACCGAAAGCCTGTTCGCGCGCGGCACCTCGCATGCGGCGGCGCGGGCGCGGGTCGAAAGGCTCAGCCGCGATTTCGGGCTGGCCGTGCATCCCGACGCCCGGGTCGGCAGCCTGACGGTCGGCGAACGGCAGCGGGTGGAGATCCTCAAGGCGCTCTATCGCGATGCCCGCATCCTGATCCTGGATGAACCGACCGCCGTTCTGACCCCGCAAGAGGCCGAGGCGCTGTTTGCCACGCTGCGCCGCGCCATCGCGCAGGGTCTGTCGATCCTGTTCATCAGTCACAAGCTGCACGAAGTCATGGCCATTGCCGACCGCTGCGTCGTCCTGCGTCATGGCAAGGTGGTGGGCGAGGTGGCGACGGCCGAAACCAGCGGCGCCGAACTGGCCGCGATGATGGTCGGCGGCGAGATCGCTCTGCCCGAGGCCCGCCCCGCCACCGCCGGCGCGGTGTTGATGCGGCTGGACGGGGTGACGACGCCCGACAAGGGCGCCGCGCCGGGGTTGAAGCGGGTCACGCTCGACCTGCGCGCGGGCGAGATCGTCGGGCTGGCCGGTGTCTCGGGCAATGGGCAGGCGGCGCTGGCGGATCTGATTTCCGGGCTGATCGTGCCGGCATCGGGCCAGATCACGCTGGGCGCCCCGCCGGCCCGCTGGTCCCCGCGCGAGGCGATCCGCCAGGGCATCGCCCGCATCCCCGAGGATCGCCACAAGACCGGCACCATCGCCGATTTCACGCTGACCGAAAACGCCGTGCTGGAGGGGTATTGGCAACCCGGGTTCAGCAAGGCCGGGCTGATGGACTGGCGCGCGGCCGAGGGTTTTGCCGAAGGCATCATCGCCGCCTATGACGTGCGCTGCCCCGGGCCGGGCGCGCGGATCCGGCTGCTCTCGGGCGGGAACATGCAAAAGCTGATCCTGGGCCGCGTGCTGGAACCCGGGCCAAAGATCATTCTGGCGAACCAGCCGGTGCGCGGCCTTGATGTCGGCGCCATCGCCTATGTGCAATCGCGGCTGATCGCGGCGCGCGATGGCGGCGCGGCGGTTCTGCTGATTTCCGAGGATCTGGACGAGATCATGGGACTGGCCGATGTGATACATGTGATGTCCGAAGGGCGGCTGTCGCCCGGCTTCCCGCGTGGAAGCAAGACGGCGGCGGAACTGGGGCTGTGGATGGCCGGTCAGGGGTTCGACCATGCGGCTTGACCCCATCGCCGCCCCCTCGCTGCGGCGCCAGATCGGCCTGCCCGCGCTGGCGCTGCTGGCGACCATCGCGGTCGCCATGATGCTGGCACTGATCGCGGGGGCCAACCCGCTGGCGACGCTGGGCCTGATCGCCAAGGGCGCGGTCGGGTCGAAATTCGCGGCCCTAGAGACGCTGAACCGCGCAACACCGCTGATCTTTACCGGCCTTGCCGTCGCCGTCGCCTTTCGCGCAAAGCTGTGGAACATCGGCGCCGAGGCGCAGCTTTACGCGGGCGCCATCGTCGCCGTGCTGCTGGGCACCGGGGCGCTGTCGGCGCCCATGGTGCTGCCGGTTTCGGCCCTGGTCGCGATGCTGGCCGGCGCCCTGGTGCTGCTGGGCCCCGTCATGCTAAAAACCCGGCTGGGCGTGGACGAGGTGGTGACCACGCTTCTGTTGAATTTCGTCATGCTGCTGTTCGTCAGCTACCTGCTGGAAGGCCCGATGAAAGACCCAGCCGGCATGGGCTGGCCCAAATCCGCCGCGCTGATCAAAGAGGCGCGGCTGCCCCGCATCGTCGAGGGGCTGCGGCTGCATTGGGGTTTCGCGCTGGCGCTGATCTCGGCGCTGCTGGTCTGGGTGATCCAGACCCGCACCACCCTGGGCTTCGAGATGCGCGCCGTCGGCCAGAACCGCGAGGCCGCGCGCTTTGCCGGCATGCCGGTGAACGCCGTGCTGGTGAAGACCGCGCTGCTGTCGGGCGGGCTGGCCGCGCTGGCCGGCTGGTCCGAGGTGGCGGGGCTGAAGGGGCACCTGTCGTCGGACCTGTCGCCCGGCTTTGGCTATACCGGCATCATCGTCGCCATGCTGGCGCTCTTGCACCCTTTGGGCGTGGTGGCGACCGCGCTGTTCGTCGCCGCAATCTTCGTGGGGTCTGACAGCATGAGCCGCGCCGCAGGCGTGCCCACCTATATCGCCGACATGCTTCTGGCGACGGCGCTGTTGTTCATGGTGCTGGCGCTGATGCTGACACGTTATCGGGTGGTGTGGAAATGAGCGATCTTTTCGACATCCTGCTGTCGGTCAGCTTCTGGGCCGCCGCGATCCGCATCGCCTCGCCGCTCATCTTCGCCACGATGGGAGAGCTGATATGCGAACGCGCAGGCGTCCTGAACCTCGGGATCGAGGGGATCATGGTGATCGGCGCCTTTGCGGGCTGGATGGCCGTCTATCTGGGCGCGCCGCTGTGGCTGGGCGTCACGGCGGCGATGGCGGCGGGGATGCTGTTTGGCCTGTTGCACGCCACGCTGACCGTGCCCTTCGGCCTGTCGCAGCATGTGGTGGGGCTGGGGGTCACGATGCTGGCGACCTCCACCAGCTATTTCGCCTATCGGCTGGCGCTGCCCGAGGTGACCAGCCCGCCCAAGATCGCCCCCTTCGCGCCGATGGACCTGCCGATCCTGTCCGATATCCCCTTCCTTGGCCCGGTGCTGTTCCAGCAGACCGCGCTGACCTGGGCCGCGCTGATCTGCGCCGGGCTGGTGGGCTTCGTGCTGTTCCGCACGCCGCTGGGCCTTGCGGTGCGCGCGGCGGGCGAAAACCCCGCGGCGGTAGAGGCGCAGGGGCTTTCCGTCACCGGGCTGCGCATGGGCGCGGTGATCGTGGGATCGGGCCTGATGGCCGTGGGCGGCAGTTTCCTGACGCTGTCGGCCTTTTCTTCCTTCTTCTTTGAAATGGTCAACGGGCGCGGCTGGATCTGCATCGCCCTGGTGGTGTTCGGCGCCTGGAGGCCCGGCAAGGCGGTGCTGGGGGCGCTGTTGTTCGCGGCCTTCGATGCGCTGCAAATCCGCCTGCAACAGACGCCCCTGGGTGCACATCTACCCTATCAGGTCTTCCTGATGGCGCCTTACCTTTTGTCCATCCTCGCGCTGATCCTGATGTCGCGCCGGGCCGAGGTCCCGGCCGCGCTGATGGTGCCATACCGTAAAGGGGAACGCTGATGTTCGACATTCTGGTCAAGGGCGGCACGCTGCCCGACGGGACGGTGGCCGATATCGGCATCACCGGCGATCGCATCGCTGCGGTCGGCCGGTTGGGGGCCGAGGCCGGCCGGGTGATCGACGCCAGCGGCGATCTGGTCAGCCCGCCCTTCGTGGACCCACATTTCCACATGGATGCGACGCTCAGCTATGGGCTGCCCCGGGTGAACGCCTCGGGCACGCTGCTCGAAGGCATCAGCCTCTGGGGCGAACTGCGCGAGATTGCGACGGTGGAGGAAATGGTGGGCCGCGCCGTGCGCTATTGCGACTGGGCGGTCAGCAGGGGCCTGCTGGCGATCCGCACCCATGTCGATACCACGCCCGACCATCTGCGCGGGGTGGAGGCCATGCTGGAGGTCAAGCGCCGCGTCGCCCCCTATCTGGACCTGCAACTGGTGGCCTTTCCGCAGGATGGGCTTTACCGCGCGCCGAACGGGCGCGAAAACCTGATCCGCGCGCTGGACATGGGCTGCGACGTGGTCGGCGGCATCCCGCATTTCGAACGCACGATGCAGGAAGGCGCCGACAGCGTGCGTGACCTGGCGCGCATCGCCGCCGAACGCGGGCTGATGCTGGATATCCATTGCGACGAGACCGACGATCCGATGTCCCGCCATGTGGAAACCATGGCGGCCGAGGTCACCCGGCACGGGCTGGGCGCGCGGGCGGCGGGCAGTCACCTGACCTCGATGCATTCGATGGACAATTACTATGTCTCGAAACTGCTGCCACTGATCGCGGAAAGCGGGATGACGGCCATCCCCAACCCCTTGATCAACATCACCTTGCAAGGCCGCCACGACACCTTCCCCAAGCGGCGCGGGCTGACGCGGGTGAAGGAAATGCAGGCCATGGGCATCACCATCGGCTGGGGGCAGGATTGCGTGCTGGACCCGTGGTATAGCCTCGGCACCGCCGACATGCTGGATGTGGCCTTCATGGGACTGCATGTCGCGCAGATGACCCACCCGGCCGAAATGGCGCGTTGCTTCACCATGGTCACGGAACATAACGCCGCCATCATGGGGCTGGCGGGTTACGGGCTGCGCCCCGGCGCCACGGCCTCGCTCGTGGTGCTGGATGCCGGCACCCCGACCGAGGCACTGCGGCTACGGCCAGACCGGCTTTGCGTGATCGCGAAGGGCAGGGTCGTGTCGGAACAGGCGCGCAATGACGCGCGGCTGGGTCTGCCGGGGCGCCCCGCAACGGTGCGCCGCCGGCATCCCTGAGGCGTCAGTTGCCGCCATGCGCCGAATGATCGGGCGCGGGCTTGCCGGCACTGGCAGGCGGATCGACCATGAACTCCACCTCGACCCGCCCGGCCTGTTCAAAGATCAGGGTCGCGGGCACCATCTGGCCTTCGGTCAGGCTGCCGGTCAGGCCCATCAGCATGACATGCATGCCGCCGGGTTCCAGCACCACGGTTTCGCCGGGGGGCAGCTCGATCCCCTCCAGATGCGTCATGGTAGCGACGCCATCCGCCCCAGCCTGTGTCACATGCAGCATCGCCATTTGCGCGGCGGCGGTTTCGACCCCGATCAGCCGGTCGGCCTGCGGGCCGTCATTGGTGATCGCAACATAGCCCGCCGCCGTTTTCGCGGTGGCGGCCGGCTGCGGAATGGCGGGGTGGATGATTTCCAGCGTGCCGACCCGGGCACCATGCGCCAGCGCGCCGGTGGCAGAGATCAGCAAAGCGCCCAGAAGCGGGATGAGAAATTTCATGTCGGATATCCTTGTCATCGGCCTGTCTTGCGGATCGGGCCGGGCAGAAACGGCGCCCCCGTTCAGGGGCAATGGGTGGGGATTGCGGGCGATCAGGCCCGGGGCGGCGCGCGGCTTTGCTGCGGCAGGCCGCGATGCGCCCGCACCCAGACCAGCGATGACACGGCCAGATCAGATGGCCGCCCGGCCGAGAGCGGCACCGCCGCCAAACTGCGCGACGGCACCAGCGCCGCCCCCGCCAGATGACAGAGCGGACAGCCATCGCCATGTGCCGCCGCAGCCCCACCCCCGCAAAGCGCCGCTTCGGCCCCGCCCAGCAAGAGATAGGTGTCGCGCGCGGCCTCGGTCGCGTCTGGCGCGCGATGGCCCAGCCCCGCCCCCGCCAGCGCAAGGGCAATCACCCCGACTAGGGCAAGAAAGATGATCCGGCTGCGCGCACCCATGCCAGAGCCTTGCCCCGCCCCGCGCCGATTGGCAAGACCGCCTAGCCGCGCCCCTGCGGATTGCGCCGCCAATCCGAGGGGGTCATGCCGAACATCGCCTTGAAAAGCCGCGAGAATTGCGCCTGATCGGAAAAGCCGAAGCGATAGGCGATCTCGGCCAGCGGTGCCGCCCGCGCCCCCGCGATCATGTCGCGCGCGGCGATCAGACGTTCTTCGCGGATGAATTGCGACACGGTCTTGTTGGTGTCGCTGAACAATTCATGCAGATAGCGCTTCGATATCCCGCAAGCCTCGGCCACCGCCTCGGGCGACAGCGCAGGGCTGGCCAGATTGCGCCGGATCATCTGCTCGGCCCGCCGCAGATGGCCGGCCCGCACCGCGCTGCGCGCCGCGTCATCGGCATCCAGCCGTTCATCCAGCGCCAGTGCCAGCACCTCCACGATCTGCCGCCCCAGCACCGCCGCCGCCTGCCCCTCGCAGGCCGGCAAGGCATGAAGCTGCGCCATCATCCCGGTGAACAGCGCCGGCAGACCACTGCCCGCATCGACGATCCGGGCGCAGAACCGATCCGGGTCGCGCAGCTTTTCCGACAGCGCCTTCTTGGACACTTTCAGCACGCTCAGCGCATTGGCCGCGCCATAGGAAAAGCGATAGGGTTCATCCCCACGCTCCAGAATGAAACCGCCGGGGTCGCAACGCACCTCACGGCCCAACTGGCGAAACTCCACCGGGCTGCGGCGTGGCACGGTGATCAGATATTCTTCCTCGCGCGTGTGGCTGATATGGTCAGGGCGCCGCTCGAACTGCATCGGCTCGGTCTCCAGCCGCGACAGCGACACCGGCCCCATCATCCGCCGCTCCAGCATGCCGGAAAAGCTCCCGGCATCGCGGAAGGTCAGATGCAGCGGAAAATAGGTGTCGGCGATCACACGGCCCCAATGCGCCGCCCGCTGCGCCGGGGCCGTCTGGGCCGTGCTATGCGCCGTGACCTCCATCCTGCTCTCCGTCAGGGAATTCAGAATCGGTAGCCCCGGCCCGTCATCCGATCAAGAAATTTCCATGACAGCCCGCCCGCGCCGCGCCCTGCGACAAATCCTTGTGCGCGGATCGACAAATCCCCGCACCGCCCTGCACGGAAATGCAAGGGATCGGGCACCCGGCTGCAAGATCGCGCGCGCCGATTCCGTCAGTCTTTTCCCATCAAGAGGCGCGAAACAGCCCGGATGACGACAGGGAACCGACACCAATCCCCCGCCCCGTTCCGGGCGGCCGTCCTCCGGTATCCGTTCGCAGAACAAGGGACCGACAGGGATGACAAGACGCAAGATTGACCCGATCACGCTTTCCGTGGTGCGCGGCGTGCTGGAAACCACGCAGCGCGAAATGACACTGACGCTGGAACAGACGGCGCGCAGTTCGGTCTTCAACCTCGCGCATGATTATTCGACGGCGCTGTTCAACCACACGCCCGAGATGATCCTGCAAGGCCAGGACATCCCGATCCACCTCGGATCGCTGATCCCCGCGATGAAATCGGTGGCGAAGTTCTTTCAGGGCGAGATCCACGAGGGCGACCTGATCCTGCACAACGACCCGGCCTATGGCGGTTCGCATATCATCGACACCTGCATGTATTACCCGGTCTTCTACGAAGGCGAACTGGTGTTCTGGACCGTCTGCAAGGGTCACCTGACCGATATCGGCGGCCCGGTGCCGGCGGGCTACAACCCCCATGCGACCGAGATCTTCGCCGAGGGCCTGCGCATCCCGCCGGTGAAACTGTGGGACAAGGGCAAGCCGCGCCATGACGTGATGAACCTGCTGCTCACAAACATGCGCGCCCGCCGCGACCAGGAGGGCGACTTCAACGCGCTGATCGGCGCCTGTCAGGTGGGGGCGCGCAACCTCATCAACCTGATGAAGAAATACGGAAAATACGTGGTGCAGGACTGCATCGCCGAACTGCTCGACATGGCCGAGGCGCATATGCGCAAGCTGATCGCGGGCGTGCCCGACGGCACCTATACCGGCACCGCGATCCTTGAGGATGCCGGCCACGGCTTCGGCGATTTCGACATCACCGCCACCGTCACCATCAAGGGCGATGCCTGCCATATCGAGATCGCCTCGCCGCCGCAGGTGCCCTATTTCATCAACAGCTACGAGGGGAACAGCCATTCCGGCGTCTATCTCGGGCTGATGATGTTCGCGCAACTGCCGCCGCCCTATAACGAGGGGCTCTATCGCTGCGTCACCACCGACATGGGGCCGAAGGGCACGCTGTGCAACGCGAAATCCCCCGCCCCACACATGAACTGCACCACCACGCCGATGGAAACCCTGACCGATGCCGTGCGGCTGGCCTTTGAACAGGCCGCCCCCGCCAAGGTCTCGGCCTCTTGGGGCCATGCCAATGGCTGCAACATCGCCGGCTGGGACAAGCGGCACGACGAGGAATATGTGACCATGGTGCTGGCCTCCATCATCTCGGGCGCCGGCGCCACGGCGGCCCAGGATGGCTGGCATGCCTGCGGCCCGGAATGCTGCTTCGGCGCGCTGACCTCGGGCGATATCGAGATGCTGGAACACAGCTACCCGATCATCATCCACCGCTACGGGCTGATGGAAGATTCGGGCGGCGCCGGCAAGAATCGCGGCGGCTCCGGCACCTGCTGGGAGGTGGAGCCGATGGACGCGCCCATGACCCTCGTCACCTTCGGCGAAGGCCGCCGCATCCCCGCCATGGGTGCCGCCGGCGCGAAATCGGCGCTGATCCAGCCCAAGGTCGGCCGGCTTGAGGTGACCCGCAACGGCCAGACCCGGATCATCACCGAAAACGTGATCGAGACGATCCAGCCCGGCGAACGCGCCGCCAACAAGAACCCCGGCGGCGGCGGTTACGGCAACCCGTTCGAACGCGACATCCAGAAGGTCGTCGAAGACGTGCGCAACGGCCTTGTCAGCCTTGAGGGC
The DNA here is from genome assembly GCF_008271655.1 of Gemmobacter caeruleus. Taxonomy (GTDB): domain Bacteria; phylum Pseudomonadota; class Alphaproteobacteria; order Rhodobacterales; family Rhodobacteraceae; genus Gemmobacter; species Gemmobacter caeruleus. The sequence continues at coordinate 454,805 of NZ_VKKX01000033.1, read as the reverse complement.
GCCCGCCTCGACTATGGCGTCGTCATCACCGACCGCGACAGCCTCAGCGTCGATCACGCCGCCACGGCAAAACTCCGCGCCGCCTGATCCCTTCATCTGTTCGAAAATATCCCCGGGGGGGTCCGGGGGGGCAGGCAGCCCCCCCGTGCGACCTCGGACACCCCGAAAGGACGCATCCCATGCAGAACCAGTATCGTCTCGGCATCGACGCCGGCGGCACCTTCACCGATTTCATCCTGGCCGATCGCAAGGGCGGCGTGCGCATCTTCAAGGCGCTCTCCACCCCCAACGACCCGACCGCCGCCATCCGCAACGGCCTCGCCCTGATCCAGGAGGAAACCGGGCTTTCCCCCGAAACTATCGTCTCCAACGCCGATCTCTGCATCAACGGCACCACGGTCGGGCTGAACGCGCTGATCACCCATAACGGCGCCAAGACCGGCCTGATCGCCACCCGCGGCCACGAGGACAGCATCGAGATCCGCCTTGGCCACAAGGAAGACGGCTATCGCTACGACCCCGACTATCCGCCCGCCACCATGCTGGTGCCGCGCTATCTGCGCCGGGGCGTCGCGGAACGGGTGCTGTCCAACGGTCAGGTCCACACCCCCCTGAACGAATACGACGTGCGCGAGGCCTGCCGGCATTTCATCCGCGAAGGCGTCGAATCCGTCGCCATCAGCTTTGTCTGGTCGGTGCTGCACCCCGAACATGAAAACCGCGCCGCCGAAATCGTGCGCGAGATGATGCCGGATGTCCGGCTGACCGTGGGCAGCCAACTTTACCCGCAGGTGCGCGAATATACCCGCACCTCCACCGCCATCGTGAACGCCTATCTCGCCCCGATCCTGCAACGCTATGTCGAGGCGGTGGACGCCTATTTCCGCAGCCTCGGCGCCCGTCACCCGGTGCGCTACTTCCAGTCGAACGGCGGGCTGGCGCTTGGCCGCGTGGTCTCCGACCAATCGGTCTACGCCATCAATTCCGGTCCCGCCTCGGCGCCGCAGGCCGCGCTCTGGCTGGGCCAGCCTTGGGATATGAAGGACATCATCACCGTCGATATGGGCGGCACCTCTTTCGACATCACGCTGACCCGCGACGGTCGGGCCAATGTGTCGAAGAACGTCGATTTCCTGCGCTATCGCATCGGCATTCCGATGATCCAGGTCGAAACGCTGGGCGCCGGTGGCGGCTCGATCGGCTGGATCGACAGCATGGGCCTCATGCAGATGGGGCCGCAATCGGCGGGGTCCGAACCCGGCCCGGCCTGTTACGATCAGGGCGGCGAGAAGCCGACCACCACCGACGCCAATCTGGTGCTGGGCTATCTGAACCCCGATGGTCTGGTGGGCGGCCGCCTGCCGCTGAACGTCGAAAAGGCCCGCGCCGCGATCAAGACCCATCTGGCCGACCCGCTGGGCATCAGCGTGGAAAAGGCCGCCTATGGCATGTTCACCATCGTCAACAACAACATGGTGAACGCCATCCGCCGCGTCTCGGTCGAACGCGGCTATGACCCGCGCGATTTCGTGCTGAACTGCGCGGGCGGCGCGACGGCGGCCCATATCACGGCGCTGGCGCGCGAGATGGGCACCCGCAAGGTGCTGATCTCCAAGCTGGCCTCGGGGCTTTGCGCCTTTGGCCAGATCATCTCGGACGTGAAATACAACTTCATGGCCCCCGCCGCCGCCCGTCTGGAAGGCGCCGAATCCGCCGCAAAGCTGAACGGCCTGTTCAACGGGCTGGAGGCACGCGGCCGTGCCGATCTGATGGCCGATGGCTTCACCGATGACACGATCAGCATCCGCCGCAGTCTCGACATGCGCTATGTCGGGCAGGTGCATGAATGCACCGTGGACGTGGACCCTTTCGAGGTGACCGAAGCCGCGCTGGAGCGTCTGAAGGCCGCCTTCCACGCCCGGCATGAGGAGCTTTACACCTATGCCGAGCCGAACAGCGCGGTCGAGGTGGTGAATGTCGAAAGCGCGATCACCGGCGCGGTGGACAAGCCCGGCCGCATGACCATTGACCCCGGCAAGGGCGCGCATTCGGCGCTGAAAGGCACGCGCGAGATGATCTTTGCGGCCAATGGCATCGCGCAGGACACGCCGGTCTATGAGGGCGCGGCGCTTGGCGCGGGCGACCGTATCACCGGCCCGGCGGTCATTCAGGAGGTCACGACGACCATCGTGATCGAACCGGGCTGGCTGGCGGAACTGGACGCCTCGGGCGTCTATGTCCTGACGCTGGGCACCGAGACCGCCGCCACGCAGCCGCAGCGCGCGACCGAGGTCGCCTGAGATGGTGCTGGCGCTGGAACAGGTTGGGGTCGCCTTTGGCGGCTTCCGGGCGCTGACCGAGGTCAGCCTTGCCATCCCGCCCGGGCAGGTCACCGGGCTGATCGGACCGAACGGCGCCGGCAAGACGACCTGCGTCAACACGCTCTCGGGCTTTCAACGGCCCGGCAGCGGGCGCGTGCTGCTGGACGGGGCCGATATCTCGGCCCTGCCCGCCCACCGGATGCGCCGCGCCGGCATCGCGCGCACCTTTCAGGCCGGGCGGCTGTTCGGTGGCCTTGATGTGCTGGACAACCTCGCCTGCACCGGCGTCGGCCTTGGCCAGCGCCGGGCCGAGGCCGAACATGCCGCGCAGGATCTGCTGGACTGGATGGGGATTGCCGCCCTTGCCAGCCGACCCGCCGCCGGCCTGCCCTATACCGATGAACGCCGGGTGGCGATTGCCCGCGCGCTGATGGGCGCGCCGCGTTTTCTGCTGCTGGATGAACCCGCCGCCGGCATGTCGGAACATGAGGCTGCCGATCTGGCCGCCCTGATCCGCCGCATTGCGGGGGAAAGGGGCATCGGCTGTCTGCTGATCGAACACAATGTCGGTCTGGTGCTTTCGGTCTGCGCGCAGGTGGTGGTGCTGGATGGCGGGCGGGTGATCGAAACCGGCGACCGCGCCGCCATCCTGGCCTCCCGCCCCGTGCGCGAGGCCTATTTCGGCGCCGACCAGGCGGAGGCCGCATGATGGCGAAACTGGGCATCCACGACCTTGCCGTGCGCTACGGCAAACTGACCGCCATCGCCGATCTTTCCTTTACTGTGGCCGAAGGCGAACGATTGTTCATATCAGGCCCGAACGGCGCCGGAAAATCCTCGCTGCTCGGGGCGATCTCGGGCGCGGTGCGCGCCGACCATGGCCGGATCGAGATGGACGGCGATATCCTGACCGGCCTTGGCCCCGAACGCATCGCCCGGCGCGGGTTGTCGATGGTGCCCGAAGGCCGGCGCATCTTTGGCGCGCTGAGCGTGCGGGAAAACCTGCTGGTCGGCACTGGCATGCGCCGCGACCGCGCCGCCATCGCCGACGATCTGGAAACCGCCTTCACCGCCTTTCCCATCCTGCGCGACCGGGCCAATGCGCCGGCGGGCGCGCTGTCGGGCGGCCAGCAGCAGATGCTGGCCATCGCCCGCGCGCTGATGACCAACCCCAAGGTCATGCTGGTCGATGAACCCTCGCTCGGCCTTGCGCCGCGCATCGTGGACGAGGTCTATGACCGGCTTTGCGCGCTGCAAGCCCTGCGCGGGCTGACCTTGGTGATCGTGGAGCAATCCTCGACCCGCGCCGCGCGGGTGGGCGGGCGGATGATCCTGATGCGCGGCGGGCGCATCGTCGCCGATGGCGATGCCGCGACCTTTGCCGCGACCGACCTCATGTCAGAAGCCTATTTCGGAGACGCCGCATGAGCCTGCAACTTCTGTTCGACGCGCTGTCGCTGGGCGGCATCTACGCCATCGCGGCGCTTGGCATCGCGCTGATCTTTGGCGTGATGCAGCTGGTGAATTTTGCACATGGCCAGTTCATCGCCTGTGCGGTCTTTGCGCTGATCCTGCCCTCGTCGCAGGCGGTGGCCGAACTGGGTCTGGGTCGCCTGCCGACACCGCTGCTGATCCCGGTGATCCTGGGCTTTGGCGCGGCGCTCGCGCTGCTGGCCGAGGCGGCGGTGTTCCGCCCGCTGCGCAACGCCGCGCCGGTCGCGCTGATGGTGGCGAGCTTCGCGCTTGGCGTGGCGCTGCAAAACCTGCTGCTGGTCATCTATGGCAGCCGCCCCAAGGCCGTGAGCCTCTGGGCCGGGCTGGGCCATCCGGTGCAGATCGGCGGGGCGCAGGTGCCGCTGCTGCAATTGCTGGTCATCGGCGCGGTCGCGCTGATCCTGGCGGGGCTGGCGCTGATGCTCAAACATTCGCGCATCGGGCTGGAGATGCGGGCCGCCGCGCAAGATTTCGGCATGGCGCGCCTGCTGGGCGTGCGGGCTAACCGGGTGATTTCCGGCGCCTTTGCGCTGTCGGGGGCGCTGGCGGCGGTGGTGGCGCTGGTCATGGTCGCGCAGACCGGGGTCGCCGATGTGCGGATGGGCGGGCAGATCATGCTGATTGCCTTCATCGCCACGGTGCTGGGCGGCATGGGCAGCCTGGCGGGCGCCGTCGCCGCCGGCTTTGCCATCGGTGCGGCCTCGGCCCTATTGCAGATGGCCCTGCCGGCAGAGGCGCGGCCCTTCCGCGACGCCTTTCTCTACGGGCTGGTGATCCTGGTCCTGCTGTTCCGCCCGCAGGGCCTTTTCGCGCCCGCCGGCGCCAAACCGAGGGTCTGACCCATGCTGTCGCAACACACCATCCGCCGCCGCATGGCGGCCAGCACCCCGCTTGTGCTGGCGCTTGGCCTGCTGGCCTTCGTGCTGCTCGCCACCACGATGGGCGACCGGGCCACCGCCCGCATGGCGACCGAGACACTGATCCGCGTGACACTGGTCGCGGGGTTCTGGATCTTTGTCGGCAATTCCGGCGTGGTCAGCTTTGGCCACGCAGCCTTTGCCTGTGTGGGCGCCTATGTCTCGGCCTGGCTGACGCTGAAACCGGCGATGAAGGGCACCCTGCTGCCCGGCCTGCCCGATCTGATCGCCGCCGCCGACTGGCCCGCCCTGCCCGCAGTGCTGACGGGGGGCGCGCTGGCCGCGCTGCTGGCGCTGGTCTCGGGCGCGGCGATCCTGCGGCTGTCGGGGATCGCGGCCTCCATCGCGACCTTTGCCTTTCTGGCGATGGTCAACACGATCTGGGCGAACTGGACGCCGGTCACCGGCGGCACCTCCTCGGTCGTCGGGCTGGATCGCTATGTCACCCCCTGGGTCGCGCTTGGCTGGGCCGTGGCCGCGCTGATCGCCGCCAGCCTTTACGGGCTTTCGGCCTCGGGCCTCGCGCTGCGTGCCACCCGCGAGGATGAGGTGGCGGCCAGCGCCTCGGGCATCGACCGTTACCGCCATCGCCTGCTCGCCTATGTGCTGTCGGCCTTTTTCTGCGGCGTGGGCGGCGCGCTGATGGGGCATTTCATCGGCGTCATCAACCCCGATGCCTATTACCTGAACCTGACCTTCCTGATGCTGGCCATGCTGGTCGTGGGCGGGATCGGGTCGCTTTCGGGCGCGGTCGCCGGCGTGCTGGCACTGTCCTTGGCGGTAGAGGGGCTGGTGCGCATGGAAAAGGGCGTGACCCTCGGCGCCACCACCTTTGCCCTGCCTGCCGGCAGCCAGGAAATCATCATCGCCGCCGCGATGATTCTTGTTCTGATCTTTCGCCCCGCCGGGCTGCTGGCCGGGCGCGAGATCACCTTGCCCGCCCGCTGGGTCACCGGACGCGGCACAACCCATAACGGACCCGCTACCGACAGGAGAGAGACATGAGAACCCCCGCCCTGCTGGCGCTTTGCGCGCTGGCCATCCCCCAGGCCGCGCTGGCCGAGATCACGGTCGGTTTCGCCATCGCGAAATCCGGCTGGATGGAGGCCTATGACACCCCCGCCGCCACCGCCGCCAAAATCCGCATCGACGAAATCAACGCCGCCGGCGGGCTGTTGGGCGAACAGATCAAGGTGGTGGAGGCCGATACCCGCACCGACCGGGCCGAGGCCGCCAAGGCCGGGCTCGACGTGCTGGATCAGGGTGCGCAGATGATGGTCGTATCCTGCGATTACGACTTTGGCTCGCCCGCCGCACTGATGGCGGAAAACGAGGGGATGAACAGCTTTTTCCTCTGTGCCGAGGATGTGAAGGCCGGCATTCAGGGCGTCGGCCCCAACAGCTTTTCCTCCTCGGTCCTGGCGCCGGTGCAGGGCGCGACCATGGCGGAATGGAGCCATGCGAAGCGCGGCGCCCGCACCGCCTGGGTGCTGGAGGATACGTTCATCGAATATAACAAGGGCATCTGCAAAGGCTTTGACTGGATGTTCCCGCAGCTGGAGGGCGCGCAGATCCTCGGGCGCGACACGTTCAAGAACGACGATGCCTCCATCGCCAGCCAGATCACCCGGATCAAGGCCCTGCCGACCCCGCCCGATGTCATCATGCTATGTTCGGTCATGCCCGGCGCGGCGGCGGCCGTGCGGCAGTTGCGCGCGGCCGGGATCAATGCGCTGATCCTGAACGGTTCTGCGGTCGATGGCTCCTACTGGCTGGATGCGGTGCCGGATCTGTCGGGCTTTGTCGTGCCGGTTCAGGGCTCGATCTATGGCGACGATCCGCGCGCGGAGGTGGAGGCGTTCAACACCGCCTATGCCGCCAAGACCGGCGCGCGCCCGTCCAGCCAATACGCCTATCCGGGCTATGTGCTGATCGACCTCTGGGCCAAGGCGGTAGAGCGTGCGGGCAGCGTCGAGGGCGCCGCCGTCACGGCGGAACTGGAAAAGATGACGGATGAACCGACCGCCTTTGGTCCGCGCAGCTTCACCGCCGCGCTGCATCATCAGGATGCCGCCCTGATGCAGATCATCGAAATCACCGATGGCAAGCCCGCCCGGGTGGATGAATGGCGCATCTCCAGCCCGGTGCCGATGGCGGTGCTCATGGGGCAATGACCCCCGGCCGCGCGTCCCCGGGCGCGCGGCTTACAGATAAGGCGGCGTGCAGGCGGAAACGACGACCGCCTCACGATCGCCGATATTGCGAAAGCGGTGCGGGCGGGTGGAATCGAACAGATAGCTGTCCCCCGCCTTCAGCACCGCGCATTCCTCACCCACCGTCACCTCGATCTCGCCCGCGATGACCACGCCGCCCTCATGCGACGCATGTTCCAGCATCTGCGCCCCGGTATCGGCGCCCGGCTCATAGCGTTCATGCAGGATTTGCAGGTTATGCGCCCGGGCATCGCCCACCTGCGCCAGCGTCATCTTGCCCTGCGCGGCATCCAGCGTCGAATAAAGCCGCGTGGTCAGGTCGCGCATCTCTTGCGGCTTGAAGAACACCGCCTGGCTCGCCGGCATGTCGGGTTCAAAGAATTCCGACATCGTGATGTTCAGCCCGCCCAGAATCTTGCGCAGCGAGGCGACCGAGGGGCTGGAGCGGTTGGTCTCGATCATGGAGATCTGGCCATGCGGCACGCCCGAAGCCTCTGCCAATTGCCGCTGCGATTGCCCCGCAGCCTGCCGCAACTGGCGCAGACGTTGGCCCACATCGAAATCCTGCATCGCTTTCCCCTGGCTGCCCGCCCTTTACCCCAGCATATCGGGCCAGGGCAGAGCGCACAATCTGTTGCCAAATCGCGCATCTTTCACGAATCATCTTGCTCAATTATTTGAGCGTCATATTCTGCGCAAACCAAACCATATGAGAGCGCCATGACCCAGACCGCCCAGCTCGCCTCCCGCAAATCCGATGCCGTCGCCCGCGGCGTCGCCACCCGCGGCATCTATGCCACCCGCGCCGAGAATGCCGAACTGTGGGATGCCGAAGGGCGCCGCTTTCTCGACTTCGCCGCCGGGATCGCGGTGAACAATACCGGCCATCGCCACCCCCGCGTCATGGCCGCCGTGGCGACCCAGGCGCAGGCCTTTACCCATACCTGTTTCCACGTCGCCCCCTATGAGGGCTATATCGCGCTGGCCGAGCGGCTGAACGCAGCGACGCCCGGCGATTTTCCCAAGAAAACCATGCTTGTAACCACGGGCGCCGAGGCGGTGGAGAATGCGGTGAAAATGGCCCGCGCCCATACCGGCCGGTCGGGCGTCATCGCCTTTTCCGGCGCCTTTCATGGCCGCACTCTGCTGGGCATGGCGCTGACCGGCAAGGTCGCGCCCTACAAGAAGGGCTTTGGCGCCATGCCGCCCGAGATCGTGCATGCCCCCTTTCCGAACGAATTTCACGGCGTGACCGAGGCAGATGCTATTGCCCATCTGGAGCGCCTGCTCGCCTCGTCGGTGGACCCGGAGCGCGTGGCCGCCATCATCATCGAACCCGTGCAGGGCGAAGGCGGCTTCAACATCGCGCCGTTCAGTTTCCTGCGCGCACTGCGTGAAATCTGTGACCGCCACGGCATCGTTTTGATCGCGGATGAGGTGCAGGCCGGCATGGCGCGCACCGGGCGCATCTTCGGCTTTGATCATTCCGGCGTCGCGCCGGATCTGGTGACCATGGCCAAGGGGCTGGCGGGGGGCTTTCCGCTTTCGGCCGTGACGGGCCGGGCCGAGATCGTCGATGCCCCCGGTCCCGGCGGCATTGGCGGCACCTATGCCGGCAACCCGCTGGCCGTCGCCGCCGCCCATGCGGTGCTGGACGTGATCGCCGATGAAGACCTGTGCGCCCGCGCCAGCGAGATCGGCGAGGTGATCCGCGCCCGCCTGACCCAGATCGCCGACCGGCAGGGCATGGAATGTATTGGCGCCGTGCGGGGCCTCGGCGCGATGAACGCGCTGGAACTGGTGACGGACCGCGCCACCAACGCCCCGGACGCCGCGCTGACCGCCGCCATCGTGGCCGAGGCCGAGGCGCGCGGGCTGATCCTGCTGTCTTGCGGCACGCGCTATAACGTGATCCGGCTGCTGCCACCGCTGACCATTCCCATGCCGCAATTGCAAGAGGCGCTCGATATTCTCGAAGCCTCGATCGAGGCCGCCGCGATGAAACGCGCGGCCTGAGCCACCCCAGTACCCTCCCTGACGGCCCGGCCTGCCCCCGGCAGGTCGCGGCCGGCTTTTTTCCGGGAAAATGCCATGACGACACCCCATCTGAACCTGATCGACGGCCGCTGGCTGCCGGGCGACCACTTGACCGAAAACCGCAACCCCTCGGATCTGTCGGATCTGATCGGGCATTACGCCGCCGGCTCGGCCGCCGACGTGGCGCTGGCCGCCGAGGCCGCGGCCCGCGCGCAACCCGGCTGGTGGGCAGCGGGGCCGCAGGCGCGCGCCGATCTGCTGGATCGGGTCGCCACCGCCATCGACGCCCGCGCGACCGAGATCGGCACCATGCTGGCGCGGGAAGAAGGCAAGATCCTGCCCGAGGCCATCGCCGAAACCCGCCGCGCCGCGCAGATCTTCCGCTTTTTCGCCGGCGAGGCGCTGCGTCTGCCCGGCGAGGCGCTGCCCTCGGTCCGGCCCGGCGTCGAGGCGACGGTGACGCGCGAACCCGTGGGCGTGGTCGGGCTGATCACGCCGTGGAATTTCCCGATTGCCATCCCCGCCTGGAAGATCGCGCCGGCGCTGGCCTTCGGGAATGCGGTGGTGCTGAAGCCCGCCGAACTCGTGCCCGGCTGCGCGCATCTGCTGGCCACCATCCTGCATGAGGCCGGCTGCCCGCCCGGCGTATTCAACCTCGTGATGGGCCCCGGTTCGGTCGTGGGCCGCGCCATGGTCGAGGCACCGCAGATCACGGCCCTCAGCTTTACCGGATCGGTCGCGACCGGCCGCGCCATCGCCCGCGCCGGGGCCGAACGGATGGTCAAGCTGCAACTGGAAATGGGCGGCAAGAACCCGATGGTCGTGCTGGATGATGCCGATCTGCCGACCGCCGTCGCCGCCTGCCTGAACGGGGCCTTCTTCTCTACCGGGCAGCGCTGCACGGCCTCGTCGCGGCTGATCGTGCAGGCGGGTATCCACGATGCCTTTGTCGCCGAACTGGCGCGGCAGATGCAGGCGCTGCGTGTCGGCCCCGCGCTAGACCCCGCCAGCCAGATCGGGCCGGTCGTCTCGGCGGCGCAACTGGCCGGCAATCTGGATTATGTCGCCCTCGCCGCCACCGAAGGCTGCGAGGTGATCGGCGGCGCGCGGCTGAACGGCCCGACCGAGGGCTTCTTTCAGGCGCCTGCGCTGTTTCTGGGCGCGACCAATGCGATGCGGGTGGCACGGGAAGAGATCTTTGGTCCCTGCGCGACGGTGATCAAGGTCGATGATTTCGACGCGGCACTGGCGGTGGCGAATGACAGCGAATTTGGCCTGTCGGCGGGGATCTGCACCGCATCGCTGAAACATGCGACGGCGTTCCGGCGTGGCGCGAAGGCGGGCATGGTCATGGTCAACCTGCCGACGGCGGGGGTGGATTACCATGTGCCCTTCGGCGGCACCAAGGGCAGTTCGCACGGCGCGCGGGAACAGGGCCGGCACGCGGTGGAGTTCTATACCACGGTGAAAACCGCCTACAGTTTCGCGGGGTGACCATGGCCGCGCCGCTGATCCTGACCATCAATCCCGGCACCACGACGACGCGGCTGGGCCTGTTCGCACCACAGGGCGCGACGGTGACGCCGGTCCGCGAGGAAACGCTGGAACATGACGAAACGGTCATGGCCGGTTTCCCCAACATCGCCGCGCAACTGCCCTTTCGGGCAGAGGCGATTGCGGCCTGGCTGGCGCGTCAGCCCGGCCCCTTGCGACTGGTGGCGGTGGCCGGGCGTGGCGGCATGCTGACGCCGGTGCCGGCCGGGGTGATCGCGGTCAATCCCGATCTGGTCGATCTGGCGCTGCACCGCCCCGTGCATCACCACGCCTCCAACCTGGGGGCGCCGCTGGCGCTGCGACTGGCCGAGGGCGCGGGCTGCCCGGCCTATGTCGTCGATCCGGTCTCGGTCGATGAATTGCCGCCGGTGGCGCGGGTCTCGGGCTGCCCCGACCTGCCGCGCTTTTCCTTCGTGCATGCGCTGAATGTGCGGGCCTGCGGGCGGCAACTGGCAGCGCAACTGGACAAACCCTTTGACAGCCTGAACGCGGTGGTTGCGCATCTGGGGGCCGGCATCTCTGTCGCGGCGCTGCGGGGCGGACGGATCGTGGACAGCACCAACCGCATGGAATCCTCGCCCTTTTCGCCAGAGCGCGCGGGCGGCCTGCCGCCGCTTTCGTTGATTGACCTGTGCTATTCCGGGCGCTTCGACCATGAGGCGCTGAAGCGGCGGCTTTATGGCCAGGGCGGGGTCTTCGCCTATCTCGGCACCAAGGACATGCGCCGGGTAGAGGCGATGATCGACGCCGGCGATGCCAAGGCCGCGCTGGTATGGGAGGCGATGGTCTATCAGATCGCCAAGGCCATCGGCGCCATGGCGGCGGTGCTAGATTTCCGCCCTGATGGCATCATCCTGACCGGCGGCATGGCGCAATCGGCCCGGATGACCGCCGTGCTGAGCGCGCGCTGCGCCCCACTCGCGCCGGTCACGATCTATCCCGGCAGCCATGAAAGCGCGGCCCTCGCCGCCGGTGCCGCGCGGGTTCTGGCCGGGGCCGAGACCGCGCGCGTCTGGCCCGTCGCCCCCGAGGTGGAGCCGATGCCATGGTGATCCGCAGCTTTGCCGAACTGGAACAGGCGGTCGCCACCCTGCCGCCGCTGCGGCTGGCGATTGCCGGGGGCGACGATCCGGCGACGCTGGCCGCGCTTCAGGTGGCCATGTCCCGTGGGCTGGTATCAGAGGCCTTTCTGACCGGCGATCCTGTCCGCATGCGCGCGGCGGTCACGCCCGCGCTGCATGCCCGCCTGCACATCGCCGAATGCGCCGATGCCGGCATTGCCGCCCGGTTGGCAGTGGCCGAAGTGGCGGCGGGCCGGGCCGATGTGCTGGTCAAGGGTCAGGTGGACAGCGCCGCCTATCTGCGCGCGGTGGTCGCGCGCGAGACCGGGCTGCGCATGGGCGCCACGCTGTCAAATGTGACGATGGCCGAGATGCCCTCGATCCCCCGGCTGATCGGGGCGACCGACAATGGCATCACCCCCCTGCCCACGTTGGCGCAAAAGCGCGACATGATCCTGAATGCGCTGCCGCTGTTTCGCGGCTTGGGCATCACGCCGTTGCGGGTGGCGGCCATCGCGGCGTCAGAAAAGATCAGCGCCGCCCAACCCGCCACCACCGACGCCGCCGCGCTGGCCACCGATCCGGGGCTGGAGGGCGCAGTGGTTGCCGGTCCCTTTGGCTATGACGTGGCGCTGTCGCCCGAGGCGGCGCGGATCAAGGGCCTGGCGCAAAGCCCGGTCGCGGGGCGCGCCGACCTGATCCTGTTTCCATCGCTGGAGGCCGGCAATGCCACCGTCAAGGCGTGGAAGCTGCACGGCCAGGCCCGCACCGCCAGTCTGGTGCTGGGCGCGCGGGTGCCGGTCCTGCTCAATTCCCGGGCCGACGGGCCGGATCAGCGCTGGCTCGGCCTCTTGCTCGCCGCCGCGCTGCGGGCGGGGCTTTCACGGGCGGGCGGCTAGATCGCCCAGATCCGGCGGGCATTGCGATGGAACAGGGCGGCGGTTTCGTCGGCGGAACAGCCCGCCAGCAAGGCATGGCTCGCCGCCACCCATTGCTCCAGAGAGGCATTCAGCGTGCAGACCGGGCTGTCTGAGCCCCAGACCACGCGATCCCAGCCAAAGGCCGCGATCACCTGCTCCACATAGGGGCGCAGCCGCGCCACCGTCCAGTCCGGCCCGGCATAGGCAGTGATCCCGGAGATCTTGGCATTCACATTGGGCCGCCGCGCCAGTTCGGTGATCGCCTCTGCCCAGGGCGCGAAATCGCCCGTCATGTCAGGCACGCCGCAATGATCCAGCACAAAGACCGTCTCGGGGCAGGCATCGGCCAGCGCCGCCGCCAACGGCAACTGGCGTTGCAGCATGCAGATGTCAAAGGGCAGCCCCGCCGCCCCCAGCCGCGCGATGTTCTGACGAAACAGCGGCTGCTGCGACACGTCGTCGGGCACCACATGCAGCACGCGACGGAGGCCCTTGACCACGCGGCGATCCTGCCGCTCCAGCCAAGGGGCGAAATCCTGCGCCTCGGGCCGGGCCGAGGATATCGCCCCGCGCATCAGCGGATCGGCCATCAGCCCCGCGACCATCGCCGTTTCGGCCTCGATCTGCGGCGCGGCGACATCCACCTCCATATGCAGGACGCCGGTGATGCCGACCCGCACGGCCATGCGCGCATAATCGTCAAAGCGCCAGTCGCGATCCAGTGCCGGCACATCGGCCAGCCACGGATAGGTCAGCCGCGCGCGGTCCACCAGATGCAGATGGGTGTCGATGATCATGGCAAAACTCCTCCGATCCCTGGCGCAGTGCAGCTTGACTCGGCATGAAAGTCAAGTTTATGTATGAAACTGTCTTCCGAATATGAAATATCGCAGACACACCGGCGCGACAGGGCAGAGGAACCCTGACCCGCCATTCAGGGGAGGAAAACCATGAAACGTCTTGCAGGCGTCTCCGTCGCCGCACTCATGCTCGGCCTGTCCGGCACGGCATTCGCCGAAGGCGAATTCGCCGGCGTCACGCTGGAGGCCAAGCTGATCGGCGGTCAGCAATATGAGGCGCTCTATGCCCGCATCCCGGAATGGGAAAAGATGACCGGCGCCACGGTCAAGATCATCAGCCAGAAAAACCATTTCGAGCTGGACAAGGAATTCAAGTCGGATCTGGCGGCCAGCACGACCAATTGGTGCGTGGGGTCCAACCATTCGTCCTTCGCGTCGCAATACCCGTCGCTCTATACCGATCTGACGCCGCTGATCCCGGCCGATCAGGTGGCGGAATATGTGCCCGCCAACATTGCCGCCGCCACGCTGGACGGCAAGCTGGTGATGCTGCCGCGCGCGCAATTCGATGTCTCGGCGCTTTATTACCAGAAGTCGCTTTACACCGATCCGGCCAAGGCCGAGGCGTTCAAGGCGAAGTTCGGTTACGATCTGGCCGTGCCCGAAACCTGGGATCAGCTGCGCGATCAGGCCGAATTCTTTGCCAGCCCGCCGAATTTCTACGGCACGCAATATGCCGGCAAGGATGAGGCGATCGTCGGCCGTTTCTACGAACTGGTCGTGGCCAATGGCGGAAAACTGTTCAACGACGATTTCTCGCCTGCCTTCAATTCCGATGCGGGCAAGCAGTCGCTGCAATGGTTCGTCGATCTCTACAAGGCGGGCGCCGTGCCGCCGGGCACCACCAATTACCTGTGGGATGATCTGGGCAACGGCTTTGCCTCTGGCACCATCGGGCTGAACCTTGACTGGCCGGGCTGGGCCGGGTTCTTCAACGATCCGGCCGCGTCCAAGGTCGCGGGCAATGTCGGCGTGGCACCGGCGCCGAAAGGGTCGGCGGGCGTGCGAACCGGCTGGTCGGGCTTCCACGGCTTTTCGGTGACGGAAAACTGCGCCAACAAGGAGGCCGCAGCCGCGCTGGTGCTGTTCCTGACCAACGAAGAAAGCCAGATCCTCGAAAGCAGCGCCGGGCCGCTGCCCAGCCGCACGAAGGTCTGGGAACATGTGGTCGATGCCGCGAAATCCGATCCCTACAAGACCGAGGTGCTGGCGGCCTTTCAGGAAACCGGCAAGACCGCCTTTGCCGTGCCTGCCACCCCCTACTGGATCGAGGCGACGAACCTGATCTACCCCGAACTGCAAGCCGCCATCCTGGGCGACAAAACGGTGGACGAGGCGCTGCAAGCCGCCTCTGACGCGGTGGATGGCCTGATGCGCGAAAACGGCGTCTACTGAGCGCATGCCGTCGCAGCGGGCGCCCCCTGCCGGAGCGCCCGCCCCTTTCCTGCCCACAGCGGACCTCGCCATGACCCGACTGAGACTGCCCCCCTGGCTGGTGCTTTTGCTGCCCGCCATCATCATTCTGGCCGCCGTGGTGCTGGTGCCGCTGGTCCTGTCTTTCTATTCCAGCTTCACCGCCTATCAGCTCACCCGCCCCGAGACGCTGTGGAAATGGATCGGGACCTTCAACTATCGCAAGGCCGCGGGGGACGCGAATTTCTGGTGGGCCTTCGGGCGCACCGTGCTGCTGCTGACCATCGCGCTGAACCTGGAAATGCTGCTGGGTCTGGGCCTGGCCGTCATGGTGTCAAAGGTCACCACCGGGCAGCGCCTGCTGCGCACCGCGATGATGTTTCCCATGATGTTCTCGCCGGTGCTGGTGGGGTTCCAGTTCAAGTTCATCTTCAATGACAATGTGGGTCTGGTGAACAATGCGCTGCAATCGCTGGGCCTGACAGATGTCGCGATCCCCTGGCTGGTGGATGGCCATCTGGCGCTGTTCTCGATCATCTTCGCCGAGATCTGGACCAGCACTTCGGTCTTTGCGATCCTGATCCTGGCCGGGCTTTACGCCATTCCGCAAGACCCGGTCGAGGCGGCCAAGGTCGATGGCTGCACGCCCTGGCAAAGCTTTCGCTTCGTCACGCTGCCCTTCCTCATGCCCTTCATCTATATCGCCATGGCGATCCGCTCGCTCGATGTGGCGCGGGCCTATGACATCGTGCAGATCATGACGAATGGCGGCCCGGCCCGGCGCACCGAATTGCTGTGGACGCTGATCGGCCGCACCGCCTATGTCGATGCCCGGATGGGATATGCCAATGCCATGGGCTATATCGCGATCCTGCTGTCGATCTTCTTCACCATCTATTTCTTCCGCAAGCTGACGGCCGCCCGCAGCGAACTTGGCATGGGGGTGTGACATGGCCTCGAATGCAAGCCACCGCGCCCGCAAACGCGCCCTTTCCGCCGCCCATTTCATCGGCCTGTTCCTGGCGATGAGCCTGATCTGCCTGCCGGGCCTGTGGATCGTGCTGAACTCGTTCCGCCCCACGGTCGAAATCATGGCCAAGCCGCCGGTCTGGATCCCCAACAGTCTGAACCTCGACCATTACCGCGCCATGTTCGGCGGGGTGGGCGAAGGCGGCGTGCCGGTGCTGACCTATTTCCGCAATTCGCTGATCATCTCGGTCACCTCGACGCTGGTGGCGCTGCTGGTCGGCATGGCGGGG
The DNA here is from genome assembly GCF_008271655.1 of Gemmobacter caeruleus. GTDB lineage: Bacteria > Pseudomonadota > Alphaproteobacteria > Rhodobacterales > Rhodobacteraceae > Gemmobacter > Gemmobacter caeruleus. Next base: position 438,756 of record NZ_VKKX01000033.1, on the reverse strand, counting down.
GGCTATGCCTTTGCGCGCTACCGCTTCAAGGGCAAGGCGGCGCTGTTCGTTGGTCTCATGGCCACCCGCGCCGTGCCGGGCGTGGCACTGTCGCTGCCCCTGTTCATCATCATGGCGCGGGCGGGGATCATCGACACCCATTTCGGGCTGATCCTGACCTATGTCGCGCTGAACGTGCCCTTTACTGTCTGGCTGATCGACGGTTTCTTCCGGCAGGTGCCGCGCGAACTGGCCGAGGCGGCCGAGATCGACGGCTGCACCCGCTGGCAAGCCTTCTGGAGGGTGGAATTTCCGGTGGCCCGCGCGGGCATCGCCAGCGCCGGCATCTTTGCCTTCCTCACCTCGTGGAACGAATATGCGCTGGCCAGCCAGCTGACCCGCTCGGTCAATTCCAAGACGATGCCGGTGGGCCTGCTGGATTTCACCTCGCAATTCACCCTCAACTGGGGCGGCATGTGCGCGCTGGCGGTGTTGATGATCATCCCCGCGCTGGTGCTGACCTTCCTCGTGCAGAAACACCTCATCGCCGGTCTGACCTTCGGCGGCGTGAAAGGATAAGACATGGCTCAGGTCCAACTTCAGGGCATCGTGAAGGCCTATGGCGCGCTGCGGGTCGTTCATGCGATCGACCTGGATATCGCCGATGGCGAATTCGTCGTGCTGGTCGGCCCCTCGGGCTGCGGCAAATCCACCACGCTGCGCATGATCGCGGGGCTGGAGGATATCTCGGGCGGCGCGCTGCGCATTGGCGACCGGGTGGTGAACGACCTGCCGCCGCGCGACCGCAATATCTCCATGGTGTTCCAGAACTACGCGCTTTACCCGCATATGACGGTGCGCGAGAACCTGGGCTTTTCGCTCAAGATCGCCAAGCGCGCCGAGGCCGAGATTGCAAAGGCGGTCACCGAAGCGGCAGAGATTCTGTCGCTGACGCCCTTGCTGGAGCGCAAGCCCGGGCAATTGTCGGGCGGACAGCGCCAGCGCGTTGCCATGGGCCGCGCCATCGTGCGCCATCCCGACGTGTTCCTGTTCGACGAGCCGCTGTCGAACCTGGATGCCAAGCTGCGCACCCAGATGCGGGTGGAGATCAAGAAACTGCATCAGCGGCTTGGCACCACCATCGTCTATGTGACACATGACCAGGTGGAGGCGATGACGCTGGCCGACCGCATCGTCATCATGCGCGACGGCCGGATCGAACAGATCGGCACCCCGCTGGAGGTGTTCGAGACCCCGGTGAATACCTTTGTCGCCACCTTCATCGGATCGCCCCCGATGAACCTTCTGGCAGGCCGCATCGCCGGCGGCGCGGTCGAACTGGCCGACGGCACGCGCCTGCCCATCCCGCCCGGCCATGGCGCCGCCGAGGGGCGCGCCGTCACCTTTGGCGTGCGGGCCGACAATATCATGCCGGTCGGCCACGCCCTGCCGCCCACGGCCCATATGGCCGAGGTGGAGATGGAGGTGCAATTGTCCGAACCACTGGGCACCGAAACGCTGCTGTTCGCCATGCTGGCGGGCACCGAGGTTCAGGCCAAGATGCTCAACCCCCGCCCCGTGCCGTTGGGTGAGCGGCTGCGCTTTCAGATCAGCCTCGACAAATGTCACCTGTTCGACGCCGATAGCGGCGTCGCGCTGCGGGTGTGATCATGGCGCGCGTGGTTCAGGCCGAGGCCTTCATGGTCGATCTGCCGCCCAAGGTGGTGCGGCATGACGCGATCCAGAGCTTCAAGAGCCAGGAGACGATCTTTGTCACCCTGCGCGATGCCGAAGGGGCCGAGGGCACCGGCTACAGCTATACCATCGGTGACGGCGGGCCGGCCGTTTTGTCGCTGTTGCAGCACACGCTGTTGCCCGCGCTGATGGGCCGCGAGGCGGAGCGGATCGAGGCGAACTGGCGCGCGCTTCTGTTCCATTCCCACGCCACCGCCGTGGGGCCGATCATGGCGCTGGCGCTGGCCGCGATCGACTGCGCGCTGTGGGACATGCGCGGACGCAAGACCGGGCTGCCGCTGCATCTGCTGGCCGGCGGCGCCAAGGACCGGGTGCCGATGTATACGACCGAAGGCGGCTGGCTGCATCTGGCGCCCGAGGCGCTGGTGGACGACGCCCTCGCCGCGCAGGCGCAGGGTTTTCGCGGATCGAAGGTCAAGATCGGCAAGCCGCATCTGGCCGAAGATGCCGCAAGGCTGGAGGCGGTGCGCGCCGCCCTTGGCCCGGGTTATGAGGTGATGACCGACGCCAACCAATCCCTGACCGCCGCCGAGGCGCTGCGCCGCGTGCCGATGCTGGAGGCGCTGAATATCGGCTGGTTCGAGGAGCCCTTGCCCTCGGACGACATTGCCGGCCATGCCCGGCTGCAAGCACAATGCCGCGTGCCGGTGGCCGTGGGCGAAAGTCTTTATTCCCCCGGCCAGTTCGCCGATTACATCGCCGCCGATGCCTGCGGCATCGTGCAGGCCGATGTGGCGCGGGTGGGCGGCATCACGCCCTGGCTCAAGGTCGCGCATATGGCCGAGGCGCATAACATGGCGATCTGCCCGCATTTCCTGATGGAACTGCATGTCAGCCTGGTTTGTGCCGTGCCGAACGCGCCCTGGCTGGAATATATCCCGCAACTGGATGACGTATCGGCGCCGATGGCGCGCGAGGGCGGCATGGCGCTGGCCCCGACCGCGCCGGGGCTTGGCATCGACTGGGATTGGCCCGTGCTGACCGCCCGCACCGCCCCGGGCAGTCGCTTTACCGTGACGGAGGTCTGACATGCAGCGACACGGATCTGTTCTGGGGCTGAGCGCGGAGGGCAAGGCCGAATACCGCCGCCTTCACGCCGAGGTCTGGCCGGGCGTCCTGCGCAAGATCACCGAATGCGGTATCCGCAATTACTCGATCTTCCTCAAGGAACCGGAAAACCTGCTGTTTTCCTATTTCGAATATCACGGGGCCGATTTCGCCGCCGATATGGCAAAAATGGCCGAAGACCCGGAAACCCAACGCTGGTGGGCGGTCTGCATGCCGCTGCAACGCCCGCTGGAGACCCGGGCCGAGGGCGAATGGTGGGCCGAAATGATCGAGGTGTTTCACCATGACTGACCTGCGCCAGACCCTTGCGCCGCCCGCGCAGCCGAAGCCCATCGTCATCTTCGGCGCGGGGTCCATCGTGCGCGACGCGCATCTGCCGGCCTATGCGCAGGCGGGCTTTCCGGTGGCGGGGATCCACGACCCCGATAGCGCCAAGGCCGCCGCGCTTGGCCGCGCGGTGACGCTGGCCGAGGCGGTCGCCGTGCCTAACGCGATCTTTGATCTGGCCGTTCCACCCGCCGCGATCCCCGGCATTCTGCGCGAACTGCCCGAAGGGGCGGTGGTGCTGATCCAGAAACCCATGGGCTCGGATCTGGCGGCAGCGACCGAGATCCTGCGCATCGTCCGCGCCCGCCGGTTGCGCGCGGCGGTGAATTTCCAGCTCCGCTTCGCGCCCATGGCGCTGGCGCTGAAGGATGCCATCGCGCGCGGGCTCTTGGGCGAGGTGGTGGATTTCGACGCCTGGCTGGCGCTCGATACGCCCTGGCACCTGTGGGAATTCCTCGCGACCCTGCCGCGCGTGGAAATCCTGCTGCATTCCATCCATTACCTCGATTTCATCCGCGATCTGATGGGCAACCCGCAGGGCGTATTCGCCCGCACGACGGGGCATCCGTCCTCCACCGTGTCGAACACCCGCAGCGCGATGATCCTCGATTACGGGCCGGGCAAGCGGTGCAGCCTGTCGATCAACCACAACCACGCCTTCGGCCGCAAGTTTCAGGCCTGCGAGTTCCGCATCTGCGGCACCAAAGGCGCGGCTTATCTGAAGCTGGGCGTGAACCTCGATTACCCCAAGGGCGAGCCGGACGAGCTTTGGCTGAATACCGGCGGCGACTGGCAACAGGTGCCCTTGACCGGCAACTGGTTCATCGCGGCCTTCGTCGGCCGCATGACGCAGGTGCAGCGTTTCGCCTGTGGCCTTGACCCCGCGCTGGAAGGCAGCGCCGAAGATGCCTGGCACACCATGGCGCTGGTCGAAGCCGCCTATGACAGCGCCGCCGCCCCGGCGCATAGGATCAAGGAAAGCCCCGATGCTTGAACAGGTCAGCTATTACGAAGATTACGACATCGGCCAGTCGCGGCAGACCGTCGGCCGCACCATCACGGAAACCGATTTCGTGGTCCATGCCGGCCATTCGGGCGATTTCTTTCCGCATCACCTGGATGCCGAATTCTGCAAGACCCTGCCCTTTGGCCAGCGCATCGCCCATGGCACCATGGTCTTTACCATCGGCGTCGGCCTGACGGCGACCGTCATCAACCCGGTCGCCTTTTCCTACGGCTATGACCGCATGCGTTTCGTCAAACCCGTCTTCATCGGTGACACGATCCGCAGCACGGTCGAAATCATCGGGAAAGAGCTGATGGAAAAACGCCCCGGTTTCGGCCGCGTCACCGAACGGTTGACCGTCACCAAGCAGACCGGCGAAACCGCGCTGGTCGCCGATCATATCTATATGGTGGAGTGTCGCCCATGACCGGCCCCTTCCTGCTGCTGCATGACGCCGATAACGTGCTGGTCGCCCGCATGAACGCACCCGAAGGGCTGGAGATCACGCTGGACAGCGGCCCGGTGCGCCTGGCCCGCCCCATTCCCATGGCGCACAAGATCGCCCGCCATGCCATCGCGGCGGGGGAGACGATCCTGAAATACGGCATGCCCATCGGCATCGCGACCGAAGACATTGCACCCGGCGCGCATGTGCATATCCACAATATCCGCTCGGCCTATACGGCGACCCACGCCTTGCAGGATGCCGACGGGATCAGCGCGGGGGTTTCACGATGAAGGGCTGGTTGCGCGCCGACGGGCGCAAGGGCATCCGCAATACGGTGGTGGTGGCCTATCTGGTGGAATGCGCGCATTTCGTCGCCAGCGAGATCGTCGCGGCCTTCCGCGATCAGGATGTGCAGCTAATCGGCTTTCCTGGCTGTTTTCCCAACGAATACGCCGCCCGCATGATGGAGCGGCTCTGCACCCACCCCAATGTCGGCGCCGTGCTGTTCGTGAGCCTTGGCTGCGAAAGTTTCGACAAGGTGCGCGCGGCAAACGCCGTCGATGCCTCGGGCCGTCCGGTGAAAACGCTGGTGATCCAGAAATCCGGCGGCACGCGGGCCACGGTGCAGGCCGGGCGCGACTGGGTGGCCGGGGCGCTGACGCAGATCGCCGGGGTTCCGCGCGTCGCCATGGCGGTGAATGAACTCATCATCGGCACCGTCTGCGGCGGGTCGGACGGCACCTCGGGCATTTCCGGCAACCCGGCGGCGGGGCGGGCCTTTGACCTTCTGGTCGCCGAGGGCGCCGCCTGCATCTTTGAAGAAACCGGCGAATTGATCGGTTGCGAGGAGATCATGGCAGCCCGCGCCATCACCCCCGAACTGGGGCAGGCCCTGCGCGACAGCGTGCAAAAGGCCGAACGCTATTACGCGACGCTGGGCTTTGGCAGCTTTGCCGCCGGCAACGCCGCCGGGGGCCTTTCCACCATCGAGGAAAAATCGCTGGGCGCCTATGTGAAATCCGGTGACAGCCCGATTTCCGGCCTGATCAAACCCGGCGACGTGCCGCCGCAGGGCGGGCTTTACCTGATGGATGTCGTGCCCGATGGCGAGGTGCGCTTCGGCTTTCCGAACATCAGCGACAATGCCGAAATCGTGGAAATGATCGCCTCGGGCGCGCATCTGACGCTGTTCGTCACCGGGCGCGGCTCGGTCGTCGGCTCCGCCATCTCGCCGGTCATCAAGATCTGCGCCAACCCCGATACCTATCGCGCCCTGGCCGACGACATGGACGTGAACGCCGGCGACATCATCGAGGGCGCGCGCTCCATCGCCGAGGTCGGGCAGGAGATCCGCGATCTGGTGGTGGCCGTGGCCGGGGGCGCCAAGACGAAATCCGAAGATCTGGGTCACCGCGAATTCATCCTGACCTATAAGTCATTCGAGCCGATCGGCCCGGCCTGTCTGCCCGGCGCCGCCTGAGGAGGGAAAGATGCAAAGACTGCAAGGTAAACGCGCGCTGGTCACGGCGGCGGGGCAAGGGATCGGCCGCGCCTCGGCGCTGCGCATGGCGGCCGAGGGCGCCGAGGTCATCGCGACCGATGTAAACCCCGCGCTGCTGGCCGACATGCCGGGCCTCACCACCCGCGCGCTGAACGTGCTGGATGGCGCCGCCATCGCCGCCCTGATGGACGAGATCGGCCCGGTGGACATTCTGTTCAACTGCGCCGGCGTCGTCCATAACGGCACCGTGCTGGAGGCGACCGAGGCCGAATGGGATTTCGCCTTTGACCTGAACGCCAAGGCGCAGTTCCGCATGATCCGCGCCGTGCTGCCGGGGATGCTGGAAAAGGGCGCGGGGTCGATCATCAACATGTCCTCGGTGGCAGGGCCGAAGAAAGGGCCGATCAACCGCGCGGTCTATTCGGCCTCCAAGGCGGCTGTGGTCGGCCTCACACGCGCCGTGGCCGCCGATTACGTCACCCGCGGCATCCGCTGCAACGCCATCTGCCCCGGCACGGTCGATAGCCCCAGCCTTCATGAACGCCTGCGCGCTACGGGCGATTACGAAGGCGCCATGAAGGCGTTCATCGCCCGTCAGGCCATGGGCCGCCTTGGCCGCGCCGATGAAATCGCGGCCCTGGTCTGCTATCTGGCCGCCGACGAATCCGCCTTCACCACCGGCACCGAACATGTCATCGACGGTGGCTGGACCACCTGAGCCTTTCGGAAAGGAAGACCCATGAAACTCGTCCGTTACGGCGCACGCGGCGCCGAGAAACCCGGGATGCTCGACGCCGCCGGCCGGCTGCGCGACCTCTCGGCCCATGTGCCCGACATCGCGGGCGCGGTGCTGGCCGACCTCGGCCGCCTCGCCACCCTCGACCCGGAAACCCTGCCGTTGGTCGAAGGCAACCCGCGCCTCGGCGCCTGCGTCGGCGGCACCGGCAAGTTCATCTGCATCGGGCTGAACTATTCCGACCACGCCGCCGAAAGCGGCATGGAAGTGCCACCCGAACCGGTGATCTTTGCCAAATACACCTCCGCCATCTGCGGGCCGGATGACCCGATCCTGATCCCGCGCGGCTCGGAAAAGACCGATTGGGAGGTGGAGCTGGGCTTCGTCATCGGCAAGCCCGCGAAATATGTGACCGAGGCCGAGGCGCTGAATCACGTCGCGGGCTATTGCGTGATCAACGACGTGTCCGAACGCGCCTATCAGATCGAACGCGCCGGCCAGTGGTCCAAGGGCAAGTCCTCCGACAATTTCGGCCCCACCGGCCCCTGGCTGGTGACCCCGGATGAGGTGGCGAACCCCAATGACCTGCATATGTGGCTCAAGGTGAACGGCCAGACCATGCAGGATGGCTCGACCGCCACCATGGTCTATCAGGTGCCCTTCCTGATCTCCTACCTGTCGCAATTCTTCACCCTGCATCCGGGCGACATCATCTCAACTGGCACCCCGCCCGGTGTCGGCCTCGGCATGAAGCCGCCGCGCTATCTCAAGGCCGGCGATGTGGTGGAACTCGGGATCGAGGGGCTGGGCAGCCAAAGACAGGTCTGCGAGAGCGACGCCTGACGCAAGACAAGGGGGCGCTCGCGCCCCCTCTTGAGCCTGCGGCTCAATTCACCCCCTGAGGATATTTATGAACAGATGAAGGGGCAGAAGCGCGCCTTGCCCTTCATCTGTTGACAAATATCCTCGGGGGGAGGCCCGAAGGGCCGTGGGGGGCAGACAGCCCCCCTGCGACCTCAGCCCCAGCCGCGCGACAGAAGGTCATTGGCATCGCCAAGCGCCGGCGCCGCGCGGGGCGAGGCGGGGCGGGTGCCGTCGATCCGCATCGGCAGGCGCGTGGTGCGCAGCGCCACATCGCCGCGGCGCACCTCCTGAACCATCTCCAGCAGATCAAGCATGCCGGAGCTGGTCAGTTCCTGCCAGTCCATCACCGGGGCGGCCCAGATATCGGCGGCGACAAAGGCCGCCATCCAGTCCGCCGTGGGCCGCGTTGCCAGCCGCGCGGCGAGGCCCGCCTTGATGCGGTCGCGTTCGGCAAAGGCATCGAGGCCGGCGATCGCCGCGTCCAGCCCGGTGATCTGCGCCAGCAGGTCCAGCTTGCCCATGGCGATGGCGACATGACCATCTGCCGTGCGATAGACCCCGTAGGGCGCCGCGAGATAGGCATGTGCCGGGTTCTGGGCCGAGCGTCTGGGCATCCGCCCCCCATCGTTGAACCAGGTGGTCAGCAGTTCGAATTGCAAATCCGCCAGCACCTCGATCAGCGAGGTTTCGACCTGTCCGCCGATGCCCGCCCTTTCCCGGCGCAAGAGCAGCGCCAGCACCCCATGCGCCAGAGCCGCACCCGCCAGGATATCGGCAATCGGCAGGCCCACGGCAACCGGCCCGTCCTCCGCCCCGCCATTGAGCCACATCACCCCCGCCCGCGCTTGCGCCAGCAGATCCTGCCCCGGCAGATCGACCCAGGGCCCCGCGCTGCCATAGCCGGTGACCGAGCCATAGACGATCTTCGGGTTCAGCGCCTTCACCGCCTCATAGCCGAAGCCCAGGCGTTCCATCACGCCGGGACGGAAATTCTGCAAGACCACGTCCGCCCCGCGGATCAGTTCGGCCACCGCCGCGCGATCGCTATCGGATTTCAGGTCGATGGCTACCGAGCGCTTGTTGCGATTGATCGCGTGGAAAATGGTGCTTTCGCCGCCGATCCTTGTATCTGTCAGATAGAGATAGCGCGACAGGTCACCCTGGCCCGCACGCTCTACCTTCACCACATCGGCGCCCAGATCGGCCAGTTTCAGCGCGGCATAGGGCCCGGCAAGGAACTGGCTGAAATCCAGCACGCGCAGGCCTTCCAGCGGCAACATCATCCGAAACTCTCCTGAAAGCGGTGATCGAGGGCGATCAGCGCGGCGGCATGCGTGGTCTTGCCGCGCAGCGCATCGGCCAGGATAGCCGAGCCCTCCTCCTGAAAGCCCATATAGCCGGCATGGCGCGGGCGCAGCCAGGCGGCCTCATGCGTCATGCGGGTCTGATGATAGGCGCCGTTCACCGCCGCATTCACCGCCGCATCGCCCCAGGCCAGCGCATTGCCGGGCTGGCCATTATTCTGGGCGTAAAGCCCCCGCTGCATCGCGGCCCCCGCCAGTTCGAGCGCAAAGCGCATCGCAAGATCCGGGTGCCGGGTCCGGGCTGAAACCGCGATCCCCGTCCCCCCCAGGGCCGAGCCGAGCGGCCCGCTCTGCCCAAGCGCCGCGATGTCGTGAAACCGGATCGGCGCCGCGCGATAGCCGTCACGCGCATAGGTCGCGTAAAGATAGGTCAGCGGGATCAGATCGTGGCGCGCGCTATCGGCCAGCGCATCAAGCGCGGCAATCGGGTCCATTCCGTGGCAGGCGGGATCGACCGCATCGGCCAGCGCCTGCATCGCCGCGAGCACCTGTGCCCCGACGGCCCCGGGCAAGAGCGGCCCGGGCAGCACCGCGCAGGGCGTGCCCAGATTGGCGGCCAGGGTGAAAAAGCTCATCAACACATGCGGCGGGCGCAGCGGCCACAGCACACGACCCGCGCGCGCGGCCTCCAGCACCTCGGCAAAGCGGGTCGCCGGGGCGGGCCGCCGGTCAGGGCGGATCGCCTGCACCTGCGCGGCGGTGTCGATTGCCAGCGCCCATTGCCGGCCGGCGTAGTAGTAACTCGCATGACTTTTGCCCACGGTTTCCGAGGCCAGCCGCGCCACCTCGGGCGCGTCAAAGGGCAGAAGACAGTCTTCCGCGACGATGGCGCCGACATGTGGGTGGTCGATCACCATCAGGTCATAGGTCGTGGCCAGTTCATCCACCGGCGTGGTTTCAAAGCCCTGAAGGCTCCGCTTGTCCCAGGCGATCGTCACGCCCGGATGCCGCGCCGCGAAATCCCGCGCCGCCGCCACCACCGGGTCATAGCCGCGCGGGTCCGACCATGTCATGCCTTTCAGCGTGATCGCTGTCATGCCGTCCTCCATCCCTGTCGCCAGACTAGCGCGATGCGTTCGCAAGTAAAAGGTAATTTTATATATCAAACGAAATCCCGCTGCGGGACGATTGCGCAACAGGCAATTTCCCGGTCTATTGCGTCAAAGCGCAAAGAGGGGCCGATGTCGGAATCCGAAGAAGAAGACAAGTATCGTGCCCCTGCCCTGTCCAAGGGGCTGGATATCCTGGAACTGCTGGCCAGCGACCCGCAGGGCCTGAGCCAGATCGAGATCGCCAAGGAACTGGGGCGCACCACGTCAGAGATCTTTCGCATGCTCATGGTGCTGCGCAAACGCGGCTATGTGGAGGTCAGCGCCGATGGCGACCGCTATGAACTGACCCCGCGCCTGTTCGAGATCGCGCATCGCCACCCGCCGACACGCCGCCTGACCGCGCTTGCGGGCGAGGCGATGCAGCGTCTGGCCGACCGGGTGAACCAGACGCTGCATATGGGCATCCTGCACGGCGGCCGGGTGCTGGTCATCGCCCAGGTCGATTGCCCCGACAACAACCTGACCAGCGTGCGGCTGGGCGCGCATATCCCGCTGTATGAAACCGCCTCGGGGCGGGTGCTGGCGGCCTGGATGGCACAGGACCGGCTGGATGCCCTGCTGGCCGAGATCACCCCGCCCGATCCCGAGCGCGAGACCGCCTTTCGACGCGACCTGCCCGCCGTGCGCGCCGCCGGTTTCTGCGAGGCGCCCTCTTTCACCATCGAAGGGGTGCAGAACCTTTCGGCGCCGATCTTCGATTTTCGCGGCCGCGTGGTGGCGGCCGTCACCGTGCCCTTCATCCGCCGCCTGACCGGCACTTCGGTCGTGCCGCTGGAGGAAACGCGGGCGCTGCTGCTGGAAACCTGCGCGCGCATCTCGCACCAGATCGGCGCCGGGGCCACGCTGGACGGATAGGCGCCGCAACTCTTTGCGATCCATACCATTTGTGGAGTATGCGCGCCGCCGCGCCGCGGATTAAGCCTTCGGCATTAGCCCGGAGGCAAAAATGTCCAGTTTCACCGTTGTCAATCGCAGCCCTGACGGGACCACCTATTTCGATCAATCGGCCATGGGCAACTGGACCTATGCCAGTATCGTGGAACTGGTGCAGGGCGCCTGGAATGGCGCGGCCTACAACATGGATTATCTGACGATCCAGATGTCCGGCGTTTCCGGCTTTCCGCAGCTGTTTTTCCGGCTCTACGGCCATTTCAACATCCAGAACCTGTATAATTCCTTCGGTGTGCTGAAGCCCTATGTCATGGCCGGCAGCATCATCAACCGGATCGACGTGATCGACGTGACCGGCAAGATCTACAACTCGCTCGACGGGATTTCCTTCGCGGTGAATTCCAACAAGACGACCTTCAACAACGAAGCGATCAACAGCTTTGCCAACAGCTTTCTCCCCGGCGAGACGCCCTTTGTCGATGCGCTGCTGTCCGGCAATGACCTCATTCAGGGCAATGCCGGAACCGAGGTGCTGTTCGGCTATAACGGCAATGACACGATGTATGGCTATGGCGGCTCGGACGGGCTCTATGGCGGGGCGGGCAACGATTCGCTGATCGGGGGCGCGGCGGGCGACGATCTCTATGGTGGCGCGGGCAATGATACCTTCGTCGGCTATGAAGGCCCCGATTACCTGGATGGCGGCGCCGATTTCGACACCTGGGCGCTGACCGGCACCTTTGCCAGCGGCCTGGGCCTGCAACCGCGCCATGATTACGGCAATGTCAGCTTTTTCAACATCGAGGCCGTGCGCATCACCTGGGGCGAGATCGTGCTGAACGCCAATCAGGTGGGCGGCGTCTCGACGGTGCAAACGGTCATCGGCGGATCGAACGACCGCGACGCGCTGCGCATCACCGCGATTGCGGGCGTCGTCACCAATCTTGCGACCGTGACCTTCCAGAACTGGAACAATTACTCGGGCGAGATGGACCAGCTGACCACCGACGGCACCGGCGGCAATGACACGATCTATGGCGCGACTGTGAATGAGGTGATCTGGGCCGGCGAGGGCAACAATCTTGTCCATGGCAACAGCGGCGATGACCGGCTGAATGGCGGCAGCGGCATGGACAGCCTGCATGGCAATGCGGGCTCTGACACGCTGGTGGGCTGGGGCGGCGCCGACTATCTGCAAGGCGGCACCGATGGCGTGACCGGCTATGACGGCGACGATTCGCTCTATGGCGGCGACGGCAATGACACGCTGGTCGCCGGGCGCGGCTTTGACCGGCTGGATGGCGGCGCCGACACCGATACCGCCGATTACCGCAACGTGCTGTCCGAACTGGCCAATGCCGCCAGCATCGTCGGCGGGGTGGTGCATATCAACCTTGCCGGCAACTCGGCCGGTGCCTGGCAGGATCTCGGCGGCGGCATCTCTGTGCCGATGTTCCTGCACGAGCTGTTCAACATCGAGAACGTGCTGGGCACCAAGTTCAACGACAGCATCACCGGATCGGCCGGCGCCAACAACCTGAACGGCCAGGACGGCAATGACAGCCTTCTGGGCGGCGGGGGGAACGACACGCTGATCGGCGGCTATGGCGATGACCTCATCGACGGCGGCGCCGATACCGACCTGCTGATCCTGTGGGAGAACGCCTCGGTTTCGGTCAATCTTGGCCTGGCGACGGCGCAGAATACCGGGCAGGGCACCGACACCATCCTGAACGTGGAAAATGCCATCACGGGCAACTTCAACGACAAGCTGTGGGGGAATGCGGCCGGCAACCTGCTGGACGCCCGCGCCGGCAATGACACGCTGGACGGCAGGCAGGGCAATGACAGCCTGTATGGCGGGGTCGGCGATGACATCCTGGTCGGCGGCGATGGCGATGACCTGATCGACGGCGGCGCCGATACCGATACGCTGATCATGTTCGTGCCGCTGGCGATCTCGGTGAACCTCGGCGTGACCGGCGCGCAGGTCACCGGCCAGGGCACCGACATCATCCGCAATGTGGAGCGGGTGATCTCCGGCGACATGAACGACCGGCTGACCGGCAATACCGCCGCCAACCTGTTCGATGCGCGCGGCGGCAATGACACGCTGAACGGCCTTGACGGCAATGACAGCCTTTATGGCGGTGCCGGCAATGACATGATGCTGGGCGGCAACGGCAATGACCTGATCGACGGCGGCGCCGATTTCGACGTGCTGAACATGTATGGCACGGCGGCGATCAGGGTCGATCTGTCAGTCACCGGGGCGCAGGTCACCGGCCAGGGCACCGACATCATCCGCAACATGGAACAGGTGATCTCGGGCGAACTGGCCGATACCATCAGCGGCAATGGCGCCAGCAATTATCTCGATGCGCGCGGCGGCAATGACATCCTGAACGGTCGGGCCGGCAATGACAGCCTGTTTGGCGGCGCCGACAATGACACGCTGAATGGCGGCACCCAGAATGACCTGATGCTGGGCGGCGCCGGCACGGACCGGTTCCTGTTCAACGCAGGCGACGGCACCGACACAATCCGCGGTTGGGAAGATGGTCTCGACCGGATCGTGATCGACAGCGGCGCGACCTCTTTCGCCGGCGTCACGGTGGCGGATATGGGCGCCCATGTGCGCGTCAGCTTTGGCACCAATGTCATCATCATCGAGAATTTGGCCCATACCCTGATCACTGCCGCTGATTTCAGCTTTATCTGATGCCATATGGCCTTGTATTTCTGGCCATATGATCCATATTGCAGGGCAGGAGGCATGATCCATGACCCTTGCCCTGCCCCAATCCCCCGCTGACAGCCGCGCTGCGGTCGCGCTCAAGGCCTTTGCCCGCATCGCCGAGGCCTGGCACCTGCCACTGGCCGAGGCCGCCGCCTTGGCCGACATGTCGGAAAGCACCTGGAAACGCGCGCGCAAGCCCGGCTTTGCCGGCGACCTGACCCATGACCAGTTGCTGCGCCTGTCGGCACTGGTCGGCATCTACAAGGCGCTGGCGCTCTATTTCAGCGACGAGATCGCGCCCCGCTGGATCGCGCTGCCCAATCAGGGCCCGCTGTTCAACGGCGCCCGGCCGATCGACACGATGATCGAGGACGGCCTGCCGCAATTCCTGCGGGTGCGCGCCTATCTCGATGCGCTGCGGGGCGGCGCGTGAAGATCACCGCCATCCGTGACCGCGCCCTGGTGCGGCTGATCCCCGCCACCTATCACAAGCCGCCCGCCCTGCGCGGGCTGGTGGACAGCGAGGACGAACTGGCCATCCTGGCCGAGATCGAGGGCCTGACCAGCGCGCGCCTTCAGGCCGAACGCGGCCGCAACCTGCATCTGGATCACCGCGAACTGGCCTGGGCGCGGCGGCGCAACGACCTGCGGCTTTACGGCGAAAGTCATGTCAACGCGGCCTTCACCTATACCCGCGCCGGCGGCAACCGCTTCAACGATGAAACGCGGGGGGCGTGGTATTGCAGCTGGGAGAGCCTGACCTCGGTCGCCGAGGTGGCGTATCACCGCACGCGCGAACTGGCCTTCATCGGCCTGTTTCACGACCGCGCGCGCTATGTCGAATTGCTGGCGGATTTCATCGGCGATTTCCCGGACCTGACCGACAACCCCGATCACCCGGCGCTGCATCCCGATCCGGCGACCGGCTATCCGCAGGGGCAGGCCCTGGCGCAGACCCTGGCGCGTGAGGGGCATCGCGGGCTGATCTACCCGTCGGTGCGCGCGGCCCGCGGGCGCTGCCTGGTGGCCTTTGCCCCGACAGCGATCCAGAACGTGCGCCCGGGCGCAAGCTGGGATCTGGTCTGGTCCGGCACGCAGGATTACGCGGTCAACGCCGTCTGACCTGTGCCTCAGAGGCCAAGCCGCACCCAGGCCGCGTTGCGGCGCGACGACCGCACGCAGGCATCGACAAAGGCCACGCCCTCCACCCCGTCCGACAGGCCGGGAAAGCGCACCGCCGCATCGGGCGCCACGCCGGCGCGGCGGGCGACCATGGCGCGCGCGGCCTCGGCGTAAAGATTGGCGAAGCCCTCAAGATAGCCCTCCGGATGGCCCGCCGGCACGCGGCTCAGCCGCGCGGCCTCGGCCCCACTGCCCGCCCCGCCCCGCGTCAGACGATAGCGCGGCTGATCCAATGGCCCGACCCAGAGGTAATTGGGGTCTTCCTGGCTCCATTCCAACGCGGATTTCGTGCCGAAGACTCGCAGCACCAGCCGGTTTTCCATGCCGGTGGCCACCTGGCTGCACCACAGCATCCCGCGCGCCCCCCCGTCAAAACGCAGCATCACATGGGCATTGTCATCCAACCGCCGCCCGGGCACGAAGCTGTGCAGATCGGCGGCCAGACTTTCCAGCGGCAGGCCGGTCACGAAACGCGCCAGATGATAGGCATGGGTGCCGATATCGCCCGTGGCGCCGCCCAGCCCGCTGCGGGCGGGATCGGTGCGCCAATCGGCCTGTTTCTGGCCCGTCGCCTCCAGCGGTTCGGCCAGCCAGTCCTGCGCATATTCCACCTGCACCAGCCTGATCTCGCCCAGTTCGCCCGCCGCGATCATGGCAGCCGCCTGCCGCACCATGGGATAGCCGGTGTAATTATGGGTCAGCGCAAAGATCACCCCGGCCTTTTCGGCCTGCGCCCGCAGCGCCTTGGCCTCGGCCAGCGTCGCGGTCAGCGGCTTGTCGCAGATCACATGCACACCGCGCTTGAGAAAGGCCCGGGCCACCGGCGCATGCAGATGGTTGGGGGTGACGATCGCCACCGCCTCGATCCCGTCCTTGCGCCGCGCCTCGGCCCGGGCCATGGCCTCAAAGCTGGCATAGCTGCGGGCCGGGTCGATGCGCAGATCCGCGGCCGAAGCGCGGCCGCGCTCGGGGTCCGACGAAAAGCACCCCGCCAGCAGGGTAAAGTGGTCATCCATCCGCGCGGCAATCCGATGCACAGCACCGATGAAGGCCCCCTGCCCGCCGCCCACCATGCCCAGCCGAAGCCTCGGTTCCATCGTCACTCCCCCTTCAGATCGCCAGATTGCGCGCATCCGCCGCAGCCGAAGCCTCGGCCCGGTCCAGCAGCCGCTGCAACACGGCACCACGGGCGAAATCCGGCTCGGCCGGGCCGTCACCGCGGATCGCCGCAATGAAGCGTTCATAGACCGTGGGCACCGGCGGGCAGTCGATATCCTGCCAGCGCGCGGCTTTCAGATCGGGCGTAAGACAGGCGCGCAGCCGGCTTTCGCCGCCCTCGAACCGCACCTCCAGCCCGCCTTCGGTGCCATAAATCCGCAACCGCAGATCGTTCAGATGACCCGAGGCAAAGCGCGTCGCCGCCACCGTGCCAAGCGCGCCATTCGCCAGTGTGACCTGCATGGTGGCACTGTCATTGGCATCCAGCACATAATCCCCGATCCGCCCGCCCGGCGCCTTGTCAAAGGTCGCCAGCCGGCACGACACCTGCGCCGCCTCCTGCCCGGCAATGAAGGTGGTGAAATCGAGGATATGGATCCCCACATCGCCCAGCACCCCCTTTGACCCATGCGCGGTGGAGAGCCGCCAGAGCCACTGGCTTTCGCGGTCCCAGGCACCCCAGGCGTCCTGCGTGAGCCAGCTTTGCAGATAGCTCGCCTCGAAATGCCGGATCGCGCCGATCGCGCCCGCCCGCACTATAAGCGCCGCCTGTTGCAGCGCGGGGACATTGCGATAGGTCAGGTTGACCATGGCCACCACCCCCGCCGCCCGCGCTTCATCGGCCATGCGGGCGGCATCGGCCTCTGACGTGGCCAAGGGCTTTTCGCACAGCACATGCTTGCCGGCGGCAAGAAAGGGCAACGTCGTGGCGCAATGAACCGCATCGGGGGTGACATTGGTCACCGCATCGAACCCGCCCCAGGCCAGCGCCGCCTCGACCGAGGCAAAGCCCCGCGCGATGCCATGCGCGGCCTGAAACGCCGCCAGCCGCGCGGGGTCGCGGTCCACTCCGGCCACCAGCGCGACACCCGGAATGGCGGCAAAGGCCTTGGCATGCGATGCCGCCATGCCGCCGGTGCCCACGATCAGCAGCCGCACCATCAGCGATACCCCGCCTCGCCCTCGGCATGAAGCCGGGGGCCGCGTTCCTCGATCGGTTCCAGCGCGGCGCTGACCGGCACATTGGGCGCAGCCCCGGGATCGGCGATGCGCGGCAGGGGGTTATGCGCCCAGCGAACCGCATTGGCGATCACGCGCTGCACATTGGCATCGTGATAGGTGGGATAGGTTTCATGCCCCGGGCGGAAATAGAACACATTGCCCGCCCCCCGCCGCCAGGTCAGACCCGAGCGGAACACCTCGCCGCCGGCGAACCACGAGACAAAGACCGTCTCCAGCGGCTCGGGCACGCCAAAGGGTTCGCCATACATTTCCTCATGTTCCAGTTCGAAATGATCCGGCAGGCCGCGGGTGATCGGGTGGTGGCGGCTGGTGACCCAGAGCCGTTCGCGTTCGCCCGCCTCGCGCCAGGTCAGGTTGCAGGGCGCCCCCATCAACCGCTTGAACGGCTTGGCGAAATGCGCCGAATGCAGAAAGATCGCCCCCATGCCCGCCCAGACCGCATTGCAGACCCGCTCCGCGATCTCGTCGCGCACCTCGCCATGGGCGGCATGGCCCCACCAGATCAGCACATCGGTTTCCGCCAGCCGCTCGGGCGTCAGGCCGTGATCGGGGTCTTGCAGGGTCACGCTCCGGGCGGTGATCCCCTCCTCGCGGTTCAGGGCCGCGGCAATCGTGCCATGCATCGTGTCGGGATAGACGCCCGCCACAACGCGATTCTCGTGTTCATGGACATTCTCGCCCCAGACGGTCACTCGGATCGACATCACAGCCCCTTTTCGGAAGAACGCGCCTGGGCGACAGCCATTCAAAGCGCTTTGGGAAAGACTGCACAAAGCGCCGGCCGCCGTCAAGCCGGGCGGCCCGGCCGCGCATCACGACCCGGTCAGACCGCCATCCAGTTCTGCTCGATCACCGCCTCCATCGACACATAGCTGGAGGTCGCATGAATGAATGGCAGCGCCGAAATGCGGTCCGCCATGATCTGCCGGAAATGCGTCATGTCGCGCGACCGCACCTTCAGCAGGTAATCGAACCCCCCCGCGATCATGTAACATTCCTCGACCTCGGGAATGGCGCGGACCCCGGTATTGAACCGATCCAGCGCGGTCTGCCGCGTATCGCTCATCTTCACCTCGACATAGGTGACATGGGTCAGGCCCAGCCGCAGCGGCGACAGGATCGCGCGATAGCCGGTGATCAGGCCCATCTCCTCCATCTGGCGGATCCGCAGCGCGACGGGGGTCTTGGACAGGCCCACCCGCGCCGCCAATTCGCTGACGGGAATCCGCGCATTGGCCACCAGTTCGGCCAGAATCCTGCGGTTGATCGGGTCCAGAACATCGCTCATCGTGAAAACACCCCGTTTCATGGTCATATCGCCTAGGGAAACTGCCACAAACAGGCGCATCGACCAATGCGATTCCGGTATATGCTGAGGAAACGCCAGAGGGTGCCCCCATGACTCATGCCGATCTCGCCGCTTTCGACCTTGACGCCAAGTTCCGCCCCGAAGCGGCGCTGCTGGACCAGCTTGTCGCGCAGGCCGCGCTGGACCAACCGCTGCGCGACCGCATCTCGGCCCGCGGCGCCGATCTGGTGCGCCGCATCCGCAGCGAGGCCAAGCCCACGCTGATGGAACATTTCCTGTCGGAATACGGCCTGTCCACCCGCGAAGGCGTGGCGCTGATGTGCCTGGCCGAAGCCATGCTGCGCGTGCCCGACCGCGAAACCATCGACGCGCTGATCGAGGACAAGATCGCGCCGTCGGACTGGGGCCGCCATATGGGCGAGGCATCGTCAAGCCTGGTGAACGCCTCGACCTGGGCGCTGATGCTGACCGGCAAGGTGCTGGACGCCGATCAGCCCGGCCTGGCCGGCACGCTGCGCGGGCTGGTGAAGCGCCTGGGCGAGCCGGTGATCCGCACCGCCGTCGGCCGCGCGATGAAGGAAATGGGCCGGCAATTCGTGCTGGGCCAGACCATCGACGCCGCGCTGGAACGCGCCGAAAAACGCGAGGCGCAGGGCTTCACCTACAGCTATGACATGCTGGGCGAAGCCGCGATGACCGCCCATGACGCGAAACGCTACGCGCAGGAATATTCCAAGGCCATCGCCGCCATCGCGCGCGCCTGCACCAAAGGCTCGGTCGAGGCCAATCCCGGCATCTCGATCAAGCTGTCGGCGCTGCACCCCCGCTATGAGGTCGCGCAGGAAGATCGCGTGCTGGCCGAACTGGTGCCCGTCGTGCTGAAACTGGCGCAAGAGGCCAAGGCCGGCGGCATGGGCATGAACATCGACGCCGAGGAACAGGACCGGCTGGTCCTGTCGCTGAAGGTGATCGAGGCGGTGCTGTCCGACCCGTCGCTGGCGGGCTGGAACGGCTTTGGCGTGGTGGTGCAGGCCTATGGCAAGCGCGCCGGTGCGGTGATCGACTGGCTGTATGCCACCGCCACGCGGCTGGATCGCAAGATCATGGTCCGGCTGGTGAAAGGTGCTTATTGGGATAGTGAGATCAAGCGCGCCCAGGTCGAAGGGCTGCCGGGCTTTCCGCTGTTCACCTCCAAGACCGCGACGGATGTCAGCTACATCGCCCATGCGAAAAAGCTGATCGGCTATGCCGACCGCATCTATCCGCAATTCGCCACCCATAACGCGCAGACCGTGGCGGCGGTGCTGGAAATGGCGGGCGGTGTGGCGTTTGAATTCCAGCGGCTGCATGGCATGGGCGAACGCTTGCATGACATCGTGCTGGCCGAAACCAAGGGCCGCTGCCGGATTTATGCCCCGGTCGGCGCGCATCGCGATCTGCTGGCCTATCTGGTGCGGCGCCTGTTGGAAAACGGCGCGAATTCGTCCTTCGTGCATCAGATCGTGGATGACACGATCCCGCCGGAGGAAGTGGCACGCGATCCCTTTGCCGCGCTGGCCACGGCCCGGGCGCCGGCCTCGCTGGTGGCGCCGGCCGATCTGTTCGGCGCGGCCCGCCGCAACTCTGCCGGGTTCGACCTGTCGGATGCCGGCACGCTGGCCGTGATCGACGCAGCCCGCG
Source organism: Gemmobacter caeruleus (assembly GCF_008271655.1). Lineage (GTDB taxonomy): Bacteria > Pseudomonadota > Alphaproteobacteria > Rhodobacterales > Rhodobacteraceae > Gemmobacter > Gemmobacter caeruleus. The sequence goes on along the minus strand of NZ_VKKX01000033.1, from coordinate 418,553 downwards.
ATGCGGGGGCGGAGGCCGCCGCGCTGACGCTGCGCCCGGCCACCGGCAAGGCGCACGACATCCTGAACCCCGCCACTGGCGCCGTGATCGGTCAGGGCCTCCATGTCGATGCCGAAACCGTGCGCCGGGCGATTGACGATGCGCAGGTCTGGACCGCGCCGCCCGCCGAGCGCGCCGCTGTGCTGCGCCGGGCCGCCGATCTGTATGAGGCGAACTTTGGCACGATCTTTGCCACCCTGGCGCGCGAGGCGGGGAAGACCTTGCCCGACGCCGTGGGCGAACTGCGCGAGGCGGTGGATTTCCTGCGTTACTACGCGACGGAGGGCGAAGGCGCGACCGCCGCGCCGCGCGGCATCATCGCGGCGATCAGCCCGTGGAACTTTCCGCTGGCCATTTTTACCGGCCAGATTGCCGCCGCGCTGATGGCCGGCAATGCGGTCATCGCGAAACCGGCAGAATCCACCCCGCAGATCGCCACGCTGGGCGTGCGCCTGCTGCATGAGGCCGGCGTTCCGGTCCGCGCGCTGCAACTCCTGCCCGGGCGCGGCAGCGTGGTCGGCACCGCCATGGCCAGCGATCCGCGCGTGGCGGGGCTGGTCTTCACCGGATCGACCGCAACCGCGCAGACCATCGCGCGCAACATGGCCGCCCATCTGGCCCCCGGCACGCCGCTGATCGCTGAAACCGGCGGGCTGAACGCGATGATCGTCGATTCCACCGCCCTGCCGGAACAGGCGGTCCGCGACATCGTCGCCTCCAGCTTCCGTTCCGCCGGGCAACGCTGTTCCGCGCTGCGTTGTCTCTACGTGCAGGAAGACATTGCCCCACATGTGATCGAGATGATCAAGGGCGCGATGAACGAATTGCGCGTGGGCGATCCATGGGCGCTGTCCACCGATGTCGGCCCGGTGATCGACGCTCGCGCACAGACCGGCATCGCCGAATATCTGGCCGCCAAACAGGGGCAGATCCTGCATCAACTGCCAGTGCCGCAGGCGGGCACCTTCATTCCGCCGACGCTGCTGAAGGTCAAGAGCATCGCCGATCTGGAGCGCGAGATCTTTGGCCCCGTGCTGCATCTGGCGACTTTCCGAGCCGAGGACCTGTCCGATGTCGTCGCCGCGATCAATGCGCGCGGCTTTGGGCTGACCTTCGGGCTGCACACCCGCATCGACGGCCGCGTGCAAGAGGTGACCGACGCGATCCATGTCGGCAACATCTATGTGAACCGCAACCAGATCGGCGCGGTGGTCGGCAGCCAACCCTTTGGCGGTGAGGGACTTTCCGGCACCGGCCCCAAGGCGGGCGGACCGAGCTATCTGGCGCGCTTCTACGCCCCAGCGGCGGCGCCGGTCCTGCCGGGCGACTGGCCGCGCGGCGCCGATCTGGCCGATCTTTCGCGCCGTCTGGCCGAACAGCCCGCGCGCAAGATCGCCGAACGGCTGATGCCAGGCCCGACGGGAGAGCTGAACCGCCTGTCGCTGCACACCCGCCCGCCGGTCCTGTGCCTTGGGCCGGGTGCCATGGCGGCGGCGGCACAGGTCGCGGCGGTGCAATCGCTGGGCGGGGTGGCCGTGTCGGCCGAGGGCGCCATCGCGCCGCAGACCCTGCGTGACCTCGGGGGCTTTTCCGCCGCCTTGTGGTGGGGTGACGCCCAGGCCGCCCGCGCCTGCGCCGAGGCCCTGGCCGCGCGTGAGGGCGAGATCGTGCAACTGATCACAGCCCTGCCCGACATCGCCCATGTCGCGCATGAACGTCACCTTTGCGTCGACACCACGGCGGCAGGCGGCAATGCCGCGCTGCTGGCGGGTTGATCCCTGCCGGGCACGCGGTCAACCGCGCAGCGTGCCCGCGCCTTCCAGCTTGGCCAGAACCGCGTCGCAGGCGGCGCGCCACTGATCGGCGACGCCGCCCTGGGCCAGCACCTGCAAGCCGCGTTCAGTGATGCCCCCGGGCGTCACCAATTCGTGCAGCATCTGGTCCATCGGTTGCGGCTTGCCGGCAACCAGCGCCCCCGCCGCGCTGAACATCAGCGCATTCAGCCGCCGCGCCACCGCCGGATCCAGCCCCTGCGCCGCCGACCAATCGGCGGTCTGGCGCACCAGATCCTGCACCCAGCCGTAAACCGCCGAAGTGACGGTCGCCAACTGGAACTCTGCCTCGCTGGTCAGCGGCACCACGGGGCCAAAGGCCTCCAGCACCTCGCGCGCCTCCTCCAGATCGGGAAAGCAGGCGGTCGGGCTGGCGCCCACCTCGGCCGCAGTCACCGGCATGATGCGCATCAGCCGCGCGGGTCCAACCTCCAGCGCGGCCATCGGCACCCCGGCACAGGCCGAAATCACCAGCTGATCCGCCTGCCAGGGCAGGCCGCTCACCGCCCCCGGCGCATCGGCAGGCCGCACGGCCAGCACCACCAGCCGCGCGCGCTTCACCAGATCGGCATTGTCGCGCGCCAGACCAAAGCCATGCCGCGCCGCCAGTTCCGCCGCCCGCCCGCGCGGCGACAGCAGGATGCGCTCGGGCGCATGCCCGGCCCGCACCAGCCCCGCCAGCAGCGCCGCCGACAGATGGCCAACCCCCAGAAACCCCAGCATCGCGCGTTCCTCCCCCCGTTCAACAGGCCCGCGACCAGCATGCCCGCGCAGCCCCCCGCGATCAACTGCCCGGATCAGCCCAAGATGCGCCGCCGATGCGTCACCGGCCCGTCGCCCGCCGCAAGGATGCGCGCGATTGCGGGCTCGATCCCCTCCTCCACCACCGCCATGAAGGCGCCGGTCGCATGGATCATGCGATCCGGCGACAGGGCGATGGCGACATGCCCCTTCCAGAACAACAGGTCATTGCGGCAAAGCGGCGCGCCCTCGGCAATCGCGCTGCCGCAGCCGGACTGAAGATCGCTGTCCCCCGGCAGACCGAGACCGCAGGCCAGAAACGCCACCTGCGCCAGCCCCGAACAGTCGATCCCCGCACGGCTGTTGCCACCCCAGAGGTAAGGCGTGCCCAGTAGGCCCTGCGCCACCGCGGCCGGATCGTCCAACGTATCGCCAATCGCGCGCAGATGCCCCGCCGGCACAAAGCCCATCGACGTTTCCGCCCAGGCGCCGACCCACCCCGTCACCCGCAGGCGCGCGCCCAGATACAGCCGCGCAATCGCGCGATGCTGCACCTTCGGCCCGTCATAAAGATGCGTGCCGGGGCTGGCCACCCAATGCGTCACGGTCTGGTGGGGGCCCAGATCGCCTTCGGGCAGATAGCCGCAATAGCCATCCTTTTCGGCGCGCAGAAAGGCCCAGCCTTCATGCCGGTCGATGACGGTCACCGCCTCGCCCCAGATCAGCTGGCGGTCGCGCGCGCCGCCCGGCGCCTTGAGCAGATCGGCCAACGGCACCGCGACCGAGGCCGCCTCGCCCGGCACGAAACGGGGCGCGTCAACCTGGCCGCGCAGATGATCCAGCGCGGCACGGTCATTGGCGGGGGTCAAGCGGCGGTCCATCCTCAGATCCCCAGCAGGGCGGGCAGCGCCAGCAGCAAGGCCCGCGCGCCCTGCCCCACACCACCCTTGGGCCGGGCCGGCGCGGCGGTCGGCGTATGGCCGTAAATGTCGAAATGCAGATAGCGCGGATGGTCGGCAAAGCGGCGCAGGAACAGCGCCGCCGTGATCGACCCGGCAAAGCCAAAGCCCGGCGCATTGTCGAGATCGGCAATCTCGGGCTCGATCACGCTTTCATAGGCGTCGTGAAAGGGCAGGCGCCAGACCGGATCGGCCCCGGCACGCGCGCCCGCCTCCACCGCGGCGGCGATCCCGGCATCGTCGGTGTAATAGGGCGCGAGATCCGGCCCCACCGCCACCCGCGCGGCCCCGGTCAGCGTGGCCATCGACACCAGCGTTTCGGGGTTTTCCTCGGCCGCCCAAGCCAGGGCATCGCCCAGCACCAGCCGCCCCTCGGCATCGGTATCATTCACCTCAACCGTCAGCCCCTTGCGCGAATGCAGGATATCCTTCGGGCGCATCGACCGGCCCGACACGCTGTTTTCCACCGCCGGAACAATGACGCGCAGCCGGATCGGCAGGCCCAGCCGCATGATCATCAGCGCCAGGCCCATGACCGTCGCAGCACCGCCCATATCCTTTTTCATCAACTGCATGCCGGCCGAGGGTTTGAGGTTCAGCCCTCCGGTGTCGAAACAGACCCCCTTGCCAACCAGCGTCAGGCTCGGCCCCGCCTGGCCCCATCGCAGCGACAAAAGGCGCGGCGCCCGATCAGAACCCTTGCCGACGGCATGGATCATCGGGAAACCCTGCTCCAGCTCCGCCCCGGCGATGACCTGCGTGGCGGCGCCGAATTGATCGGCCAGTGCGAGGAAGGCGGCCTCCAGCTCTGCCGGACCCATATCCTGCGCCGGGGTATTGATCAGGTCGCGGGTCAGATATTCACCCTCGGCCATGGCAAGAAGGCGCGCGGCATCCACCCCTTCGGGGCATTTCAGCGCCGGCTGAACCGCCGTGCTGGCGGGCTTGTAACGGTCGAACCGATACTGCGCCAGCAGCCAGCCCAAGGCCGCCTCATCGGCCATTTCCGCCGGAAGACCGACGAAATGCCAATCACCAGCCGGCAACTGCCCGACGGCCTTTGCCAGACCAAAGCGTTGCCGCGACCGCGCGCGCGCCGTGCCCAGCCCGATCACCGCCGCGCCGACACCTGCCGCACCGGGCAGCAGCAGCGCCTCGCCCAGACCGGCCTTGAAGCCTGCATCCTGCACCCAGGCCGCCACCGGCGCCGGCTGCGCAGCCAGCCACACCTCCAGCCCCTCGGGCGCCACGGCATGCAAAGGGCGCGACGCGGCTTGCGGATCGGCAAAGGCGGGCTTCATGGACGAACCTCCTGTCAGTCGGTCCGAAGCCTAGCCCATCCATCGCCGCCCGCAAGTCAGCTTGTCTCCAGCAGTGCCTTGTCCACCACCAAGGACCGCTCCGCCACCCGCAGCAACCGCGCCCAGACCGCCGAAAAGGCGGTGGCATCGGCCTGATCCAGACAGACCCGCAGATCCCCCGCCACCTGCGCCAGGCTGAGCATGCCCAACTGCTCCGACAAGCGCTGCAAGCGCCGCAACTGCCGCGAAAGATCCTGCATCTCATGCGCGCGCACCTGCGCCGCCAGGCCCGACATGGCCAGGGCAAGTTCGCCCAGGGCCCGCGTCACCACCTGTTCGGCCTGCACCGTGCCCAGATCGCGATACATGGCCGCCACCGGCTCCGCGTTCTGGCGTAGTTGATCCTTCGGTCGCAAGACCGTCACATTTCCCATCATTTTCACACCCAACCCAAGGGAACACCCATGGCCATCCTGCGGGGCGAGGCTGAACAAAAGGTTGCGGCGCGCCAAAGAAAACACTCGAATTTTCTGCGATTGCAAACTAGATACGGCAAAATCCACGATGGAGCATGTGATGGAACTCGCCAAGCCCCTGCCCTCCTATCTGATCAGCCGCTATGCCGGCTGGAAGGCCACCACCTATCAAGACAACAAATCCTGGTATCGGCGTCTGGCGGCCCATGGGCAGCACCCCCGTGCGATGATCATCTCCTGCTGCGATTCGCGTCAGCATGTGACCTCGATCTTCGGCGCGGATGAGGGCGAGTTCTTCATCCACCGCAACATCGCCGGCCTCGTGCCGCCCTACAGCCCCGATGGCGGCAATCACGGCACCTCGGCGACGGTGGAATATGCGGTGACCGCGCTCAAGGTCGCGCATATCATCGTGATCGGCCATTCCAATTGCGGCGGCGTCAAGGGCTGCGATGACATGTGTTCCGGCAAGGCACCGCAACTGCTTGAAAAATCAAGCTTCGTTGGCCGCTGGATGGATATCCTGCGCCCCGGCTATGAACGCATCGCCCATCTGTCGGATGACGATCGCGCCCGCGCGCTGGAAAAGCAGGCGGTGCTGGTCAGCCTGGAAAACCTGATGACCTTCCCCTTCGTGCGCGAGGCGGTGGAGGGTGAGCTGCTCACCCTGCATGGCCTGTGGAACGATATCGGCGAAGGCGGGCTGGAACATTACGATCCGGCCCAGCACGGCTTCGTCGCGATCTGACCGCGCGCCTCAGCGCAGCTCCATCCCCGAGGGCCAGCGCAGATCGGCCTCCAGCGTCACCTCGCGCGTGTCGCCGGGGGCAAGGTCGAAATGCCAGCCCAGCAGGCCGCGCCGGCCCTCGGGGTCGGTTTCGTCCGGGGCGGGGGTGGCGACAAAGCTGATCTCCAGCTCCTCCTGTTCGGAATAGGGCACCTGATCGACCAGATGGATCGGCCAGACCTCATCGGTCAGGTTCTCCACCCGCAGCACCGCCGCCTCTTTCCGCGCGGTGCCCGAGGCAAAGAACCCTGCATCCCCCTCGGAATTGCGCGGCATCTCGCGCGTCAGGCGCAGCCCGTCGATCGGGCCGAAGGGCAGGTCGATCTTGTCGCCCGCCGCGATCAGACCCAGATCGGTTGACCCGACCAGCACCCCGTCACGCAAGAGATAGGCGGTGCCGGGCAGCAGCGCCTCGGCGCCATTCACCGCATGAGCCATCAGGAAGGCGGTGCTGTCATAGCGCGGCACGGCGCGGGCCTCGACCTCGGGGGTCAGCGCCAGTTCCGACAGGGCGATGCGCAGATCCTGCACCCCGGTCGCCACGCTGACCGGCATCGGCGCGCGATACTGCACCACCTCACCCTCCAGCATCTGCGCCACGACCATCGGCACGGGCGCGGCCTCCAGCGCAACGGCGTCGCCCATCATTTCGGCCTCGGCCGCGCGCGCCAGCGGCATCACCGGTCGGGGCTTTTCGACGCGGCGCAGATCGGGCCACAGTTCGGACGGCGCCGCCTGATCCGACGGCCGCGAGGTGGAGAGGGTCAGCGCCACATCGCGCCAGTCCTCGCCGCTATTCTGGCTGACCAGCACCCCGCGCGTCAGGATGAGCGCCGGTGCCGGCTTGCGCGTCAGGTTCACATCATAGACCGGGCGCCATGTCGCATCGGATACGAAATGCCGCAGCGTGATCTCGGCCGGGCCGGCGGTCTGCTGCGACACCGCCACCACCAGCAAGGCGGCATCGGCCAGTCGCGTGCGGGCGTCATCACGGGCGGCCAGCGTCTCGGCCAGTCGCGCGTCGGCCTCGGACAGCGCCAGATCGAGCGGCGCACGCTCGGCGTTCAGCGCCAGAATTTCCTGCCGCGCGGCCAGCACCTCGACCCCGACCATGCGCGCCATCGCGGCCAGCCCCTCGGGCGTCTGGCTGCCGCCCTCGGTCTCCAGCCCGCGCAGGAAACCTTCGCGCGCCTCGGCCGCCGCAATTCGGGCCATCACCGCGCCCAGGGCCTGATCCGCCGCATCGCGCGCCGCCCGTGCCGCCGCCACCGCCTGATCCAGTGCGGGCAGCGCGACCGTCTCGCCCGGCGCCAGCCCGTCCTGCTGCACTGAAAACGCGCCCAGCCCGGTGCCCTCGGTCGCTGCCAGACGGATCAGCCCGGGATCAATCCCCTGCGGCAGATCGGCGATGCGCAATTCATGCGCCCCCGCCGGCAGATCGACCTGCACCCGCCGCGTGACCTCGGCCCCTTCGGGGAAAAGCGTGACGGCGGTGATGGTCGAGCCCGCCGAGACCACCTCGGCCAGGGCCGGCGCGGCCAGGGTCAGGACCAGAAAACTGACGGATGAAAACAGGCGCATCAAACCCTCCGGTTGCAATGCGCGCAGCATGCGCCACCACCCGGCACCCCGCAAGGGGCCTATTGGCCCCAGGTCGCGGCCTGCATTTCGCGCAGGCGGCTGGCGGTGCGTTCAAATTCAAACGCGCCGGTGCCCTCGATATAGAGCCGCTCAGGCACATCCGCGGCAGAGCAGATCAGCCGCACCTTCGCCTCATAGAGCGCGTCGATCAGCGTCACAAAGCGCTTGGCCTCGTTGTAATTGCTGGCCGAAAGCTGCGGGATATCCTCCAGGATCAGCACCCGCACCGCCTGGGCGATGGCCAGATAATCGGCCGCGCCCAAGGGTTTGGCGCAGAGATCCCAAAAGGTTGACCGCGCGACGCCATTGGCGAAAAGCGGCAGCTCCACCTTGCGGCCGTTCACCTCCAGCAACAGCGGCTCACCCGCCGCGCCGCCCGACAGATCGCGCCAGATCGCCCCGATCGCCGCCCCGCTTTGCCCCGCCGGATGGAAATAGACCTGCGCCCCTTGCAGCCGGTGCTGGCGGTAATCATTCGGGCTTTCCAGCTCATGCACCGTGAAACGGTCGCGGATCCAGTCGATGAAGGGCAGGAACAGCGCGCGGTTCAGCCCGTTCTTGTACAGATCCTCCGGCACGCGATTGGAGGTCGTGACCACCACCACCCCCTGTTCGGTCAGCAACTGGAACAGCCGCCCCACGATCATCGCATCGGTGATGTCGGTGATCTGCATCTCGTCAAAGGCCAGCAGACGCACATCGTGCGCGACCGCTTCGGCCACGGGCTTGAGCGCGTCCTCCACGCCACGTTGCCGCGCCGCGTGCATGCCCTTGTGGATTTCCTGCATGAAGGCATGGAAATGCACCCGCCGCTTTTGCGGGATGGCCAGGTTTTCCACAAACAGGTCCATCACCATCGACTTGCCGCGCCCCACCCCGCCCCAGAGGTAAAGCCCCTTGGGCGGCGTCACCGGCCGGGCGAACAGACCGGCAAACAGGCCCAGCTTGCGGTTCGCATTCGCCTCAAGCCATTGCCGCAACTCCTCCAGCAGCGGCAAGACCGCGTGCTGCGCCGGGTCGGCACTCAGGCGGCCCTCGGCCACACGGGATTCATAGATCTCGGTCAATGTCTGTCGCATACGTTTGTATACCGCGCCCGCGCCGCTGCGAAAAGATCAGAGCGTCACGACACAGAGGAAATGCCCCTCAATCTCGGCCCAGCGGCCACGCAGCGTGAAATCGCTGGGGAAGGGGGTGATCTCCTCGCGGAAGCGCGCCTCGAACCGGCCATCCTCCAGCCGCACCGACAGAACATGGAAATCGAACAGCGTGCGGCTGATGCCATATTGCGCCTTGTAGGCGGCCTCTTTCGCGGCAAAGACCAGCTTGGCCTGATGGTCGGTCACGCCCTGTTCCTCGGCCCGCAGCACGACAGGGCGCAATGCCGGATCCAGCGGCAGGGCAGGTTCCAGATCGACCCCGATCCCGCGCAGCGGCGACGGCACGGTGACGGCGGCAAGGCACAGATCCGCGCTATGGCTGATCGACCCGATCATCCCCGGCGGCCAGACCGGCGCGCGATCCTCGCCCATGGGGACCGGCAGGGGCGGAAGGCCGATCTCGGCCATGGCCAGCCGCAACGCGGCCCGCCCGGCGCGAAACTCGGCCAGCCGCTGCGGCAGGCCCGTCGCGGTTTCGCCCGGAAAGGCCGGGTGATCGCCGCGCGGATCGGTGACGCCCAGCCCGACGGCGCGCGGCAAGAGCGCCCGCGCCACTTGTTGCAAACGCCCGTGATCAGCCATCCCGGCCCGCCCGCATCGCCCGGCGCCGCGCCATGGCATCCATCCGGGCATCCGCCCGCGCCGCAGCCGCCGCCTCGGGCGCGACGCCCGCATTGGCCGGGGGCGCCGCCGGCCGCGCCCCATCGCCCAGATGCGCCGCAAGGGCCGACAGCACGGGAAAGCGGAAGATGTCGGTGATCGACAGCTTCGCCAGCCCCAGCCCGTCACGCAATTCCCGATGCGCCTGCACCGCCAGCAGGGAATGCCCGCCAAGCGCAAAGAAATTGTCCTTGGCCCCCACCTTGGGCACGCCCAGCACGCGCTGCCAGACCTCGGCGATCTGGGCCTGAAGCCCGGCTTGCGGCGCCTCGTGCAGCACCGCCACGGCCTGCGCTTGCGGGGCCGGCAGGGCCTTGCGATCGACCTTGCGGTTCGGCGTCAGCGGGAACCGCTCCAGCGTGACGACATGGGCGGGCACCATATGGTCGGGCAGGCTGGCGGCCAGCGCGGATTTCAGCGCCGCCTCCTGCGCGGTGCCGGTGACATAGGCCACCAGCCGCAGATCGCCCGGCTGATCCTCGCGCGCCAGCACCACCGCCTGCGTCACGCCGGGCTGTTCCTCCAGCCGGCTTTCGATCTCGCCCAGCTCGATCCGGTAGCCGCGCAGCTTGACCTGGAAATCCACCCGCCCGAGGTAATCAAGCTTGCCATCCCCCCGCAGCCGTACCAGATCGCCGGTGCGATACATCCGCCCGCCCGCCCGGAACGGATCGGGCAGAAAGCGCTCGGCCGTCAGATCGTCGCGCTGCCAATAGCCGCGCGTCACGCCATCACCGCCAATCCACAACTCGCCCGCCACGCCGGGCGGCACGGGTTGCTGCCGGTCATCCAGCACATAGACCTGGGTATTCGCAATGGGCGTGCCGATATTCACCACCCCCTCGCCTTCGCCCGCTTCCTCCACCGTGGACCAGATCGTCGTTTCTGTCGGCCCATACATGTTGAGGATGCGCGCGCCGGTCACCTTGCGCAGATCGCGCACAAAGGCGCCCGGCAGTGCCTCGCCGCCCAGCATCAGGGTCTTGACCTGACCAAGCGCCATGCCGGCCTCGGCATTCATCAGGATCATCCGCGCCATCGAGGGCGTGCATTGCATATGCGTGACCTTGTGGCGGATCACCTGTGCCGCGATCGAGAAATCATCCGCGGCAGGTTCGCCGCCCGCATTGGCGCGGCGCAGCACCTCGGCCAGCGGATAAAGCCCCTCCATCACCGCCTCGGGCGCGATGCCATAGTCGATCAGACAGGCGACCTCGGTCACGCCGATACGCTTGAGGTCTTCCACCCGGTCCAGCGCATCCTCGACCGTGCCGAACAGGCCCGAATCCTCGAAATACCGCTGAAACGCGAAATCGAGGATCGCCGCGCTTTCGTCGGAGGACAGGGTGCGCAGGTCAATATCCTGCGGTTTTTCAATGCCCTGCGGTTTCTTGAACGCCGGAAAGGCCCAGGCATATTGCTGCACCAGCCCGACGGCCGAGGCGAGGTAATCCTTCATCGGCTTTTCCGCCACCCGCCGCGCCTGATCGCGGTCGCGGCAGACATAGGTGTGCAGCATCAGGCTGACCTTGAAATCCGCCGGATCATGGCCCGCCTTGCGCAGCGCCTCGTGATAGATGCGGATCTTGTCGCCGACCTCGTCGATGCTTTGCCCAAGCAGGTGGGTCAGCACATTGGCGCCGATCTCGCCCGCCTCGCGCCAGGTGGCGGGGTTGCCGGCGGTGGTGATCCAGACCGGCAATTCCTTCGATACCGGGCGCGGCTGCGTGCGCACCGCGAATGTGCCGGTTTTCGTCGGGAAATCCACGGCCTCGCCCCGCCAGAGCCGGCGGACCTGCTCGATCCCCTCGAACATCGCGGCGCGGTTGTTCGGCGGGGTGTTTTCGGGGCGCAGCACGAAATCATCCGGCTGCCAGCCCGAGGCGACGGCCAGCCCGGCCCGCCCATTGGTCAGATTGTCGATCACCGCCCAATCCTCGGCCACCCGGGCGGGGTGATGCAAGGGCAAAACGACCGAGCCGGACCGCACGCCGATATTCCGCGTCACCGCCGCGACCGCCGCGCCGGTCACCGCCGGGTTCGGATAGGGGCCACCAAAGGCGTGGAAATGCCGCTCTGGCGTCCAGACCGCGCAGAAACCGTGGCTGTCGGCGAATTTCGCGCCCTCCAGCAGCAATTCGTATTTCTTCGGCCCCGCGCCGTCGTCATTGCCCCAGTAATAGAGCGAGAACTCCATCCCCTTGGCCGACCCGATCCGCCCGTTCGACACCAGCGCCCGGTTTTCATCGCTGGTCAGCACCAGCTTGAAGCCGCGCGCCAGTGTCCAGAACAGCTCCAGCACCGAAATGTCGAAGGAAAGCGAGGTGACGGCCAGCCAGACCGCCCCCGCCGCATGGTCGATCCGGTCATCCATGCCGGCAAAGAAATTCGCGACATTGCGATGTTCGACCATCACCCCTTTGGGCCGGCCGGTCGAGCCCGAGGTATAGATCATATAGGCCAGATCGCCGCCGCCAACGCCGCTTTGCGGGTCGGTCTCGGGCGCATCTACCAGCCGGGGGTCGGTATCGAGGCACAGGTGCGCCGGGCCACCGGGCAAGGCCCCGGCCAGCGCCGCCTGCGTCACGATCACCGGGCAGGCGCTGTCTTCGATGAACAGCGCCGTGCGCTCGGCCGGATAGGCCGGGTCCATCGGCACATAGGCCCCGCCGGCCTTGAGGATCGCCAGCGCCCCCACCAACAGGTCCAGCGAACGGCGGCAATGCAGGCCGACCAGCGTGCCGGGCGCGACGCCCATGCCGGCCAGCACATGCGCGGCGCGGTTGGCGCGGGCGTTCAACTGGGCATAGGTCAGGCTCTCGCCCTCGAACACCACGGCCACCGCCTCGGGGCTGCGCGTCACCTGCGCCTCAAACGCCTGATGCACGCATTGCGCGGCATCATAGGTTTTCGCCGTGCGGTTCGGGGCGACCAGCGCGGCCTCACGCTCTGCCGCAGTCAGCACCGGCAGATGTTCCACCCGCGCATCGCCCTGCGCGGCGGCGGCAAAGGTTGCCAGACGGGCGGCCAATGCCTCGGCCTGATCGGCGCTCAGCCGGCTCGTGTCATAATGCAGCGCGTCGGGGGCCAGCGTGACCACCGTGCCCTGCACCGGCGCAAGGCCAAGGCCGAAGGCCGGCGGCACCAGACCGAACAGCGCCCGGTCGCGCGCCAGCAGGTCGAGCGCAAAGGCCGGATGCGCCGCAGCCCCCTGCAAATCCGCCGCAACGCGCGCCAGCGCCTCGGGCAACGCACCCTCGGCCGCCACCCGCAGCGGCACCCAATCCGACAGGATCCCCTCGCCCGCATGGGCCGCGCCAAAGGCCAGATCCGCCACCGGCTTGCCCGACAGCCGCACCGCCGCCAGACCCGCCAGTTCCAGCGAGGGCAGCGCCAGCGGCACCGCCGCCCAAAGCGGCGCGCCTTCGGCGCCGGTCGCGCCCGGCACCTCGGCGGGGTCAAGCGCCCGCAGCGCCTTGCGATGCGCCATCTCTTTCGGCACCACAGCCGCCAACGCGCGGGTCAGCGCCTCGGCCTCGGCCGGGCTTGCCGATAGCAGCGGGTTCGGCAGGCTGAGACCCGAGACCGGAAAGCCCTTCTGGCAGGTCAGCCGCGACAGCCGCACCGCGCCCGAAGCGCAGGCCACCACCACCGAATCCTCGGTCGCCGCCAGCACCTGCCCCGGCACACCGCTGCCCGGCACTTCCTCGGCCCCGCCGGCCACGACATAACGCCGCCCATCCCACAGCTTTGCCGTGGTCAGCGGGTTCCAGTAGCTGCCATGATCCAGCGCCCGCACCAGTGCCGCGACCTGCGGCGCGCTTTGGGCGAAATCCAGCCGCCCCGCCGCCGCCGGACGGTCGGCACGCAGATGCAGGCTGCGCCCGGCCAGATCCTGCGCCACGCCCGGCGCATCGGCCTCCAGCGCCGCCATCACCTCGGGGAAGCTGTCCAGCGCCGCCTCGAAACAGCGGGTGTTCAGCGTCAGCGCGGTATCGGTCGCGGCAATGGCAAAGCGGCGCTGCACCAGAATGGCGCCCTCATCCACGCCGCCGGTGATGCGGTGCCAGGCGATACCATGCTCCGCCTCGCCGCCCAGAATGGCCCAGACCGGCGCGTTCAGCCCGGCATGGCGCGGCAGCGGCCCGTCATGGAAATTGACCCCGCCCTTCGCCGCGCGCCGCAAGGCGGCCTCGGGCACCAATGAGAGGTTGGCCACCGACAAGAGCCAGTCCACCTGCCCCGGCAGGGCCTCGGCCCATCCCGCCTGCTGCGCGATGACGGCAAGGCCCTTTGCCTCGGCCCAGGCGCGCAGATCGGGGTTGCGGGTGACCAGCGCCGCGATGCGATGCCCGCGCGCGAGCAACAGCGCGGCGCATTCGCGGGTCAAACTCTCATTGCCGATGAGGAAACAGGAAAACGGGTTCATCTCACACTCCTTCCGCCCCTGAAGGCGGCGATGCCCCTATCCTTCGGGGCTGACCTTGTTCAATGCCGGGGTTACCCCCGGCCTGCCCCGCCCAGCCCGACGCAATGAATGCACGATCAGGTCTCGCAGGAAATGCGGCGGATCGCCCCGGTCCTTGCGCTGCACCAACACGCGCAACCGCCAGAGCAGCCCGCCCCCAAGATGGGCAAGCGTGGCCGCGGCGGCATAGATATGCCCATGATTCTTGGTGAAAAAGTGGCGGCGGCTATCCAGCCAGAATTGCGGGATGCGCGCCCAGGTCTTCATGCCCGTCGAGACCGATCCGATATGCATCACCCGGCTTTCCACCACATAATCCGTGGGCCAGCCCGCCCGCGCTGCCCGCAGGCAAAGATCGGTTTCCTCGTAATAGAGAAAGAACGTCTCATCAAAGAGGCCGATTCGATCCAGCACATCCTGCCGCATCATCACGCTCGCCCCGGCCAGCCAATCCACCCGCCCGGTGCGTTCCGGCAGCGGCTGCGCGACAATATGATTGCGCAACAGCCGGGAGATCGGGCCAAAGCGCGCCGCGCCCTCCAGCTCGCCCAGAATCGAGGGGAAGCGAAAGGCGGTGCGATGCGGTGCGCCATCTTCGCCCGCGATGAAACTGCCGGCAAAGCCGGTCGCGGGGTGACTTTCCAGATGATCGAGCAGCGCCCGGATCGCCCCGGGCGCGGGAAAGGCGTCGGAATTCAGGATATAGACATAATCGGGCCGCGCCCCGCCCGGCAGCCCCGCCCTGATCCCGTGATTGTTGCCGGCGCCAAAGCCGCCATTGCGGCCCGATTGCAGCACCCGCACCGGCACCGCGCCGTGACCCCAGCCGCGCGCGGCAACCTCGGCCTGCAACCGCTCGAACGAGCCATCGCCGGAATCGTTGTCAACGATAGTGATTGCACCGGAAATGCCCGCCATGGCCTGCAAGGCGGCGGCGCAGGATCGCAGCGTCATCTCCGGCGTGCGCCAGTTGAGAATCACGGTGAGAACCGCGGCGGTCATTCCGCCGCCCGGCGCAGTTCGGGCGCGGCCTCCTCTGCCCCGGCGATCACCTCGCGCAGGCGTGCGGCCAGCACGCGGACATTCGGCTCCAGCACCATGCTGTCATGATCGCCCGGCACCTCTTGCACCCGCAGCATCGGGGCAAAGCGCGTCAGGTCATTGTCGGCAAAGACATATTCCTTGGCACCCGAGGCCCATTGCCCGTTCGAGACCTGCCAGCGCCGATCCAGCGGCGGGCGGAACAACACCGTCGGCCCCTTGCGCAGCGGCAGCGCATAGACCGCGATCGCGGCACGGAAGGCGGCCTCGATCTCGGCATTGTGGAATTGATGCGCGACCTCGGTGGCGTCGGCACCCCGACGTTTCGCGATTTCCCAGGCCCAGCGATTGCGCGCCCAGTCAATCACATAGCCCGGCCCACGCGCCTTCAGCTCGGCCCATTTGATCATGGCCTTGTCCAGCCTCGACAGCGGCGGGCGCAGCGGCAGCGGCGTGTCGAGCAGGACCAGCATCGACACATCCTCGCCCTCGGCCTCGAGCTGGCGGGCCATTTCCCAGGCCGTCAGCCCGCCGCCGGAAAAACCGCCCAGCAGATAGGGCCCCTTGGGCTGCACCTGCCGCATCTCGGCGATATAATCGCGCGCGGCCTCGGGCAGGGTGTCATGCGGCTGATCCTCACCGAACAGCCCGCGCGCCTGCAAGCCGTAGAACGGCCGGTCGCCGCCCAGAAGCTGCGCCAGATGCCGCAGGTTCAGCACATTACCGAACATGCCCGCGACCAGGAAGAATGGCTGCTTCGGCCCGCCCGCACCTTCATGCATCGGCACCAGATGGGTAAAGCGGCGGCGCGGCGCGGCTTCGCGCACGGGGGCGGCGCTGCCCTCTTGCGGGCCGATCTGGTCTGCGATCAGCGCGGCACAGCCGGCAATCGTCGGCGCCTCGAACAGGACCGAGATCGGGAAATCGACGCGAAACGCCTTTTTCACCATGGCAAACAGCCGCACCGCGATCAGCGAATGGCCGCCCAGGGCAAAGAAATCGTCCTCGACCCCGACCTGCCCCACCCCCAGCAGATCCTGCCAGAACCCGACCAGCGTGCGTTCCAGATCGTTGCGCGGCTCCACATAGGCGCTGTCGAGATCGGGGCGCGCGAAGGTCTGCCCCTCGGGGCGCGTCGCCTCGGCCCGGTCGGCCTGACGGATCAGCGCCGGCAGATCGAGCGACGAGACGATGACCTGCGCCGCCCCGGTGGCCAGCGCGCGGCCGAACATCTCGGCCCCCTCGGCGGCGCGGATGCCCTGCGCCAGGTTGTGCAACAACCGCTCCTCTTGCGCCGAGGCGGGCTTCGCCCCGGCGGCGCCGTCAAATTCCAGCTCGCGCTCCGCCGGGGCGGGGGCAACAAAGCCGCTTTCCAGGCGGCGAATGGTGAAACCCTCGATCTCCATCACCACGGCGCCGGTTTCATCGGCCAGCGTGATGTCGAACACCGCAACCGGCCCCGCGCCGCGATTGGCGGCGGCATTGCGCACCCAACTGTGCAGGCGCGCGGGCAGCGGCGCCCAGACCCGGACGCGGCCATAGGAGACCGGCACCCAGAGGTGATCGGGCTGATAGCCCTCGATCAGCCCCATCGCCCAGCCCGTCGCGATATCCAGCAGCGCCGGATGCAACAGCCAGCCCTGCGCCAGATCGGGCTGCGCCGCCAAGGGCAGGGTCAGCATCGCCAGCCCCTCGCCCGCGCCAAGCGCCATGCGGTTCAGCACCCGCCAGCGCGGCCCGAAGGCCAGATGCGCCTCTTGCCAGGTGCGGATGCCACGCGGATCTTCCTCGGCCGCACCGCAGCGCGCGGCAATAGCGGCCAGATCGACCCGGCCCGCCGCGCCGCGCAACGGTATCAGCCGCGCCTGGGCATTGAGCGCAAAGCCGGTGCGGCCCCGGATGTCATGGCCCGACCGCACCTCCAGCCCGAATCCCTCATCCGAGGGGCGCAGCCGCACCCGCATGTCGCGCGCGGCATCATCCGCCACCTCCAGCGCGCGGAAAAAGGTCAGGTCGCGCAGTTCAAAGGCGTTCCAACCCTCCTCCGCGGCGGCCTCGGCCGCAATCTCCAGATAGCCGGTGCCGGGGATCAGCGCCTGCCCGGCCGTCGTGCGGTGCCCGTCCAGCAGCCAGCGATCCGTGGTCAGCCGCGTCTCGAACAACCGGGCGCCGGTGGCATCATAGGTGGTGCTGTCCAGCATCGGGCGCGTAACCGGCAGACGCGGCGCCGCCGGGGCGCTGCCGCTGCGATCGGCGAGGGCCTCTGCCGCCATGCCGACATCCGCCCAGATGCCCCAGTTCAACGCGAGAACCCGGGTCTTGCCGCCCTTGCGGCCCTGCGCATAGGCATTGAGATAATCGTTGGCCGCCACATAATCGACCTGCCCCGCCGGCCCGGTGACCGTGGAGGTAGAGGCAAACAGCACCATCAGATCAATCGACCCGTCCGGGAACAGGTCATGCAGCACATGGGTTCCGTGCAGCTTGGGCGCAAAGACCGCCTCGACCGCCGCCGGGCTCTTGGTCAGAAGCGGGCCGTCATCCACCACCCCCGCCGCATGAATCACCGCCCGCAAGGGGCCAAAAGCGGTTTCGCCCGCCGCGATGGCCGCCCGCATCTCCTGCGCATTGCAGACATCGGCGCGCGCCACCATGACCTGCGCGCCCAACCCCTCCAGCCGCTGCACGGCCAGTATGCGCCGCCCCACGGCATCCGCCGCGCCATGGCGTGCCAGATGCGCCGCCCATTGGTCGCGCGGCGGCAATTCACGCCGCGCCACCAGCAGGATGCGCGCCTTGCAGCTGGTCGCCAGCCGCTCCGCCAGGGTCAGGCCGATGCCGCCAAACCCGCCGGTGATCAGCACCGGCGCGCCCTGCGGCAGGTCGATGGCCGCCGGCGGCAGCCGCAGCTTGCGCAGCCCGCGTTCCACACGCCGATCGCCCCGTAGCGCCGCGACGCGGTTCGCCGGCTCGGCCAGCAGATCGTCCAGAACCTGATCGGCCAGCCGTTCCAGCGCCGCCCCATCGCGCACTGCCCGCCGCCCCTTGGGCAGGGGCGGCAAGACCACATCCAGCGTGGCGCAGGTCAGCCCCGGCAATTCGCGCGGCATCACCCGCGCCGGCCCCGAGATGGTGGCCTTTTCAGGCCAGGGCAGGCCCTCGTCCGCCACCTGCGCGGCGCCGGTCGTCACCACCGTCAGATGGATCGGCATCGGCAGGTTTTCCTCGGCCATCGCCTGTCCGAGGAACATCAGCGCATAAAAGCCCTGCTCCACATTGCGATGGAAAAAGCTCGATCCCGGGCGGAATGTCTCGCGATCCGTCACCAGCCAGAAATGCGCGATCCGGTCGGGCGCGCGGCCCTGCGCCACCAGATCGCGGATCAGCGCGTCATACCCCTCGCGCCCGCGTTCGGGGTTGAGGATGTAGCCCCCCTCACCATCGCGGGCAAAGGCGTCGCCGCTGCGCACGACGGTCACATGATGGCCCCGGTCGCGCAGCCCGGCGATCACCGGCGCGGCCAGCCCGGCCTCATCGGCAAAGACCAGCCAGCCATGCGGGCTGTCCTCCTCGGCCGGCTCGGCGTCCTGCGCCCGCCAGACCGGCTGCCAGCCCCATTGCGCCAGATCCTCGATCCGCTCGGGCGCGGTATCTGCCTCGGCCAGTGCGGGCTGCGCGGGTTCGATGAAATAGGTCTTGCGCTGGAAGGCATAGCCCGGCAGCGGCACGCGGTTGCGCCGCGCTTCGGCCCAGATCGGCGCCCAGTCCACCGCCACGCCGCAAGCCCAGAGCCGGGCCATGCTGGCGATATGCCACTGGTCATCGGCCATGCGCTGTTCGGGGTGGCGCAGCGCCGCGATGACCTGCCCCTGCGGCACGCCATTGGCCTGGGCCAGCGATGACAGCGCCCGCCCTGGGCCCATTTCCAGGTAGACCCGGTTCGGATCGGCCATCAGATGCGCCATGCCCTGCCGGAACTGCACGGTATTGCGCAGATGGCTGACCCAGTATTCCGGGCTGGTCGCCTGTTCCGCCGTCAGCGGCAGGCCCGTCGCGTTGGAGATCACCGGCAGTGCCGGCGCATGCAGCGGGATCGCGCGCAGATAATCGCCAAAGCGCGTCAGGATCGGCGTGAGCATCCGGCTATGCGCCGCGATGTCGATGGCGATGCGCTGCGTCTCCACCTCCTCGGCCGCCAGCGTCGCGGCCAGCTCGGCCAGCGCCGCATCGGGGCCGGAGACGACGCAAAGGCCCGGCGCGTTCACGCTGGCCAGATCCAGATCGCCGGTCAGGCGCGGGCGCAGCGCCGCCTCGTCCAGCGGCACCGAAAGCATGCCGCCCGGCGGCACGGTATCGAACAACTGACCCCGCAGATGCACCAGCCCGATGCAATCCTCGAACGACATCACCCCGGCCAGACAGGCGGCGGTGTTTTCGCCCATGGAATGCCCGATCAGCGCCGCCGGGCTGATCCCCCAGCTTTCATACAGCTTTGCCAGCGCATATTCGGTGATCATGATCAGCGGCAATTGCACCGAAGGCCGCTTGAGCCGGTCATTCGCCGCCGCCTCATCACCCGGTTCGGGCAGCCAGAGCGCGCGGATATCGTAATCGAGCTTCGGTTGCAGCACGGCAAGGCCGCGATCCATCCAGTCGCGGAATTCCGGTTCGGTATCATAAAGATCGCGCGCCATGCCGGCATATTGCGCGCCGCCGCCGGGGAACATGAACACCACCTCGGGCGCGTCCAGTGGTTCATGATTGAACACACGGCGCGGATCCTTGCCCTCCAGCAGATCGGCCGCCTGTTCATGGCTTTCGGCGACCAGCACGCGGCGCTTTTCAAACGCGCGGCGCCCCTCTTTCAGCGTATAGGCCACATCGGCGAGCGGCTGTTCCGGATGCGCGCGCAGATGCGCCGCCAGCCGCGCCGCCTGCGCATCCAGCGCCGCCTTCGACCGGGCGGAAATCACGATGGGCTGAAACGGCCAGAGGCTTTCTTCGCTGGCCGCGCGGTCGGGCGCCTCTTGCAGCACCGCATGGGCATTGGTGCCGCCCACGCCCAGGCTGTTCACCCCGGCGCGGCGCGGATGGGCGGTTGCCTCCCACGCGGTCAGCCGGTCATTCACCCGAAAGGGCGAGGTCTCGAAATCAATCGCCGGATTGGGCGCCTCATAGCCCAGCGAGGGCGGCATCTCGCGGTGATGCAGGCTGAGCGCGACCTTGATCAGGCTCGCCACCCCGGCGGCGGTATCGAGATGGCCGATATTGGTCTTGACGCTGCCGATGCGGCAGGTGCCCACGCCCTGCCCGCTTTCGGCAAAGCCCTGAGTCAGCGCCGCCACCTCGATCGGGTCGCCCAGATAGGTGCCGGTGCCATGACATTCGACATAATCGACGGTATCGGACGGGACGCCCGCCACCGCCTGCGCCTCGGCCACGCAGCGCGCCTGCCCCTCGACCGAGGGCGCCAGATAGCCGGCCTTGGCCGCACCGTCATTATTGACCGCCGAACCCTTCACGATGGCCCAGATATGATCGCCGTCCCGGATCGCATCCGCCGCCCGGCGCAACACCACACAGCCCGCGCCCGACCCGAACACCGTGCCCTGCGCGCGATGGTCAAAGGCGTGGCAATGGCCGTCGGGCGACAGGATCTCGCCCTCGTTGAACACATAGCCACGGGCCTGCGGCAATTCGATGGTCACCCCCCCCGCCAGCGCCATGTCGCATTCGCCCGACAACAGCGCCTGCGCCGCGTAATGCAGCGCGACAAGGCTGGTGGAACAGGCGGTCTGCACATTGATCGACGGCCCCTTGAGATCAAGGATATGGCTGACGCGGGTGGACAGGAAATCCTTGTCATTGCCGGTATGGCGCAGCAGGAACATGCCCGTATTCTCGACCAGGTCGCGGTTGGAACACAGGTTGAAATAGAAATACGACCCCATGCCGCAGCCGGCATAGACGCCGATCGCGCCGCCAAACCCTTCGGGCATGTGGCCGGCATTCTCCAGCGCCTCCCAGGCGACCTCCAGGAACTGCCGGTGCTGCGGGTCGAGGATCGCCGCCTCTTTCGGGGAAAAGCCAAAGAAATCGGCGTCGAAATCGGCAAAGCCGTCCAGCGGGGCGGCGGCGGGCACATAATTGGGGTGGCGCATCTTTGCCGGGCTTTCGCCATGGGCAATCAGCTCTGCCTCGGACAGATGGCGGATACTTTCGACGCCCGCGCGCAGATTCTGCCAATAGTCATTGATCGAGGCCGCACCGGGAAGGTGCGCCGCCATGCCGACAATCGCAATATCCGTTTCCGCGACTTCGGACCGCGGCCTTTCAGCATCCGTCATTCAAACCCGCCACACTCTATCTGCGCACCACTCCGCCACCGAGTCATGCGGAGCCCACCGTCAGACCTTAACGTAAAGAAAGGGTTGACGATACCCGAGGGGGAGCCATCCGCCAATCGTCCCCTTCAGGGACACAATGCCACAGAACCGCCACATTTGCGCCGCAATGCGCGGCAGATTGCGGCAGGCAGCGCTACCAGTGGCCGGCGCCGGTGCCCCGCGCCATGCGGATTTGCGCCAGCACATAGACAACCAGATCAAAACCAAAGCCCGCCACCAGCAGCATCACTCCCTTGGGACTGCGCAGCCGGCGCGGGTCGCGCAGCAGGTTCTGGCTGCGCTTGATCAGAAAGTGAAGCGGAACAAAGCCATAAGGCCAACGCGGCAACCGCGCCCGCAACAGGGCGGGCAACCAGCCGGGCTGTGCCGCCGCCGCCCGCAGATCGGCGGCCCGGGTTTCGGCGGGCCGGGCGCGCAGCGCGTCGAAGACCGCAAGATTGATCGCCGAGCCGATGACGATGCGCACCTGATGCCGGATCAAGGCGGCCAGACCCCGCTCTGACGCATAGACATGCCAGACATCGGCACCGTCGATCCGCGTCAGATCCTCGGGTAGCGTCAGTGCGTCGGTCAACACCATGGCGCGCAGAAAGCCATCCTCCACCGGCAGGCCGACCGGCATCCAATGCGCCCGCGCCCGCGCGGCCGGCATGGCATAAAGCTGGCCACAGATCGCGCGACGCCAATTATCCAGTGTGCCGCCGGCCAGGGCAATCAGCCGGTCCTGAAGGCTCAGCCCCTCGGGGCGGGCCACGATATCCTTCATGGGGCGCGAATTCATCACATGCAGACCGGGCCGCGCCGCCAGCCCCTGCACCAGCCGCAGCACCATATCCGGCTCGGGCAATTCGATATCGGCATCGGCAAAGACCAGCATCGCCGCATCGGGGCGCGACAGGTCATGCACGAAACGGTTCCAGGTGCGGCTCTTGCCGCCTTCGGGCAGGTCTGCCACCTCGGCCCCGGCGGCCCGCGCCAGCGCCGCCGTCGCGTCGCGGCACCCGTTGGCCAGCACCAGCACGCGCAGATCCAGCCCGTCGCGGCGCTGCGCCAGAAAGGCCGCGACCACCGCCGCGATCCCCGCGGCCTCATCATGGGCAAAGATCCCGATATCCACCTTCATGCGCGGCCCTCAGATCACCGTGCGGCCCTGCCCGGCCTGCCAATGGGTTGCAATATCGCGCTGACGGCGCAGCGCGCGTTGCCGCGACAGCAGCTCGGCCTGACCGAGGATCGCGCCGGCCAGCAGCCAGGTAAAGGGCACCAGCGTCCCGTTCGGCAAAAGGTCGATCAGATTGGCCGCAAAGATCAGCGCCACCCCGGCCACCCAGGGCGAGGCCGGCCCCGCGCCGCGCCAGACCTCGCGCCCCAGCAGCAAGAGCGGCAGCACCAGAAGCCCGAACTGCGCGACATAGCCCGCCCAGCCATAAAGCCCCAGCGTGATGATCCAGGCCCCGTCCGCAATCGACAGCCGCGCCCCGGTGAGCGGGTCATACAGCAGGTTGCGCCCATAGCCGCCCCAGCCGAACCACGGTTTTTCCGCCGCATGAACCAGCAGCGCCTCTTCGTTGTTCAGCCGGAACTGGAACGACCCGGCCCGGTCGGCCGAGAAGCCGCGCGCGAAATTCGTCACCTCGTCCAGCGGCAGCAGATGCAGACCGCGCAGCGCCGGATAGGTGATGACCACCAGCGCCAGCACAAAGGCCACATAGACCTGCCAGCGGCGCGGCGCGAACAGGATCAGCGGCAGCAGCACCGCCGCGTCGATCAGCACGCCCATGCTTTTGCACAGCGCCAGCATGACGCCCAGATAAAGCACCGTCGCGAATTGCCGTGGCCGCGCCGCCACCGGCCCCAGCCGCAGAAAGACCAGCGCCGCCGCAAAGGCCATCAGCGCAAAGAACGCAACCCAAAGCCCGTGCGGCATGAACACCACCGGACGAAAGCCGCCATTGCGGATGGTCTGAAAGAAATCATGCTGGAAATAGCCATAGATCCAGACATTGAGCTGCGGTGACAATCGCGCCTCGATCATCATCGGCAGCGAATAGGCCAGCCCCGCCGCGACCAGCGCCACCAGAATGGCGCGCATCCCCTCGGGCGTGCCCAGATAGCGCCGCGCCAGGAACAGCGGCAGGATCTCGATCATCTGGTTGGTGACCGCCGCCACGCTGTCATAAAGCCGCATGCCCTGAAGCATGCCCGGCCCGATCGGCACCGGCTCGGGGTTGGTCAGCACGGTGCCAAAGGGCGACAGCACGAACAGCACGATCAACCCCCGGCCCAGCCAGCTTTCGGGCCAGAACGACAGGCGGTCCTTCAGCACGAACAGCACGATGGCCAGCGCCACCAGCCCCGGCAGGCTGTCCTTGGTGATGTCGGGCACCACCGGCAGGTTGAAGGCGATGGCCGGCGGCAGCACCATATAGCCCCCCAGCACCGACCAGATCAGCGCACGATCCGCCGGCAGCCGCCGGAACAGCAGCAGCATGACCAGCGGCCAGACCGCCAGCATCAGCCAGGCAAGCGGGTTCGGCGTGATCAGGGTTGGCCTCCTTCCCGGCGCCGCAGCAGGGCCAGGCCTGCGGGCGCGGTCATCATGACAGGAAAAAGGGGCAAAAAGCGGGCACGGGTCATGGCCGAGCGCTACGTCAAGCCCGCCCCCCCTGTCCATGCGCCGCGCGGAAACAGAGTGTTTTTTCAGGCTGCGGCGCTGAATTTGCCGCAATTCCATGCTATGCGGGGCAAGCCGCGACCCTGCGGCATTCCCAGAGACCCTTTTGCCAGTGCCAGCCATGCAGTTTCAATTCGAAGATACCCCCGTTTCCGTCAATGTGCCGCATGCGGCCGCGCTGCTGACCGCCGTCAAGGCGCGCCTCGCCGCGGGTGAAGGCTTTGCGCTGGCCACCATCAACCTGGATCATCTGGTCAAGCTCCGCACCATGCCCGAATTCCGGCATGCCTATGCCGCGCAGGATCTGGTCGTGGCCGATGGCAACCCGATTGTCTGGCTTTCGCGGCTGGCGCGGCGCCCGGTCTCGCTGGTGCCGGGGTCGGAAATGGTGCTGCCGCTGGCCCGCGTCGCCGCGCAATGTGGCGTCAAGGTCGCCCTGATCGGCTCGACCGAGGCCGCGCTGACCGCCGCCGCCGTCAGCCTGCAAGCCAGCCTGCCCAAGCTGAGCATCGCCCGCATGATCGCCCCGCCCATGGGGTTCGATCCGACCGGCGCCGAGGCGGCCGCGCTCTTGCAGGGGTTGGAGCGTGACGGGATCGGCCTTGCCTTCCTCGCCCTGGGCGCACCCAAACAGGAAATCCTGGCCGCGCGGGGCCGCGAAATCGCGCCGCATGTCGGCTTTGCCTCGATCGGGGCCGGGCTGGATTTTCTTGCCGGCACCCAGACCCGCGCGCCCGTCTGGGTGCAGAAGATCGCGATGGAATGGGTCTGGCGGATGATGACCAATCCCGGCCGGCTGGCGCCGCGCTATTGGGCCTGTTTCAAGCTGCTGCCCGGCGAGGCGCTCAAGGCGCTCGGCTCGCGCGGCTGAGCCGCGCCCGGGATCACTTGTATTCGATCAGGCCCTGACGCCGCCCGCGCCACCGATCAAGGTGATAGCCGATCACCCCCTGCGCCTCGGGCAACTTGCCCAGCACGGTAAAGAACGCGGCCTCGGCCCCCATCCGGGGCCAGAGCCGCAGCACCTGCGCCGGCCAGAGCAACAGCAGCAACCAGCCCGCCGGGTGCAACAGCGTTCCGGCCAGCACCGCCCCCGCCGGCAGAACCGCGCCCCAAAGCAGCGCGCGCCGCGTCTCGGCCTGCCAGAACCGCTCGGCCCCGTGGCGATGCCGCCAGGCCCCCTCGGCAAAGGCATGGCCCGCGCGACGGCTGCGCCGCCACCACTGGCCAAAGCGCAGCATGGCCGCATCATGCAAGGTCATCTCGGCGTCGATCCTCAGGATACGCCCGCCCGCGCGCCGCAGCCGCAGACAGAGATCGGGCTCCTCGCCCGCGATCAGCGTCGGGTCATAGCCACCGACGGCCACCACCGCCGCGTGCCGCATCAACGCATCGCCGCCACAGGCCGTCGCCTCGCCCGGGGGGGTGTTCCATTCGCGGTCACAGAGCCGGTTGTAGACCGACCGCTCCGGGTGCCGCTCGCGCCGACGTCCGCAGACCACGACGACCGACGGATCGGCCGCCAGCGCCGCCCGCGCCGCCGCCAGCCAGCCGGCATCCAGGGCACAATCGCCATCCACGAACTGCACCAGCGCCGGCGGATCCTCGGCCAGCCGCGCCAGGCCGGCATTGCGCGCCCGCGCGGCGGTAAAGGGCTGCGTCATGTCAAGCGTGACCACCTCGGCCCCGCGCGCCTGCGCCGCCGCGACCGAGCCGTCGGTCGATCCGCTATCGACATAGACCAGCCGCCCGACTTGACCGCGCAGGCTGTCGAGACAGGCCAGCAGCCGCGCGCCCTCATTGCGCCCGATCACCACCGCATCGACCCGATCCTGCACCATTACCAACCCCGCTGCTCTGCCGCAAAGGGAAGCGGCCCGGCCCCGGTTTGTCCAGTGCAAAACGCCGCGCCGCCCCCCTGACCCTACGCCGCCAAACCCCGCCGAGCCTTTCAATTTGTTAAGAAATCCTCTATATTCCGATGACTGGGCGGGGGCCCGGACGATTCACTCTGCCTGCGGTCAGCCCGTGGGTTCTGTGGCGTTACGGACCTTGACCCGCAGCAATGCGGGATGAATGCGCAAAGCCCGGCGTCAACCGCGCCGCGCGAACTGGAGCCCGGTGCGATTGATGACGAAACACAGGATATTGATGTCCGAGGGCAGTTCCGTCGCGGATATGGTGGGTTCCATGCGCAGCGATTCGGATTTCTCGGAACGATTGGAGACGGATCGCCCCCGTCGTCCGACCGGCATTTCCCTGTTTCGCAGCCGCGAACTGCCCGCGCTGCACAACCCGCAACCCGCGCGCAACACCACGCCCGAGATCTATACCCCCCCGATCGCGCCGCCGCATCGCCCTGAAAAGGCGTGGGAATCCCTCAGCCCGATCACGCTTGACGCCGCCCATCTGGCCGGAAACGGTTTGTTTCTACAGACAGGACAGCATGAGGTGACCGCGCAATTCGACATCCTGCGCACCCGCCTGCTGCAAGCGATGCAGGAACGCGGCTGGCACCGGATCGCCGTCACCTCGCCCACCCATGGCTGCGGCAAGAGCCTGGTCGCCGGCAATCTGGCGCTGTCGCTGGCACGGCTGCCCTCGGCCCGGACGGTGCTGATGGACCTGGAACTGCGCCACCCCGATCTGGCGCGGATGATGGGCGTGGCCTCCAATCCGCTGCGCGAGGTGCTGACCGGCGAACAGCCGCTGGAAAGCCATCTGCGCCGCGTCGGCGGCAATCTCGCGCTGGCCCTGAATGCCGAGCCGGTGGGCGATGCCGCCGAAACCCTGCTGGCGCCGCAGACGGCCGACACATTGCGCGCGCTGACCCGGCTGCTGGAGCCAAGCGTCATCGTGCTGGATCTGCCGCCGGCGCTTGGGTCCGACGACGTGATTTCGGTCCTGCCGCATGTCGATGCGGTGCTACTGGTGGCCGATGCGACCCGCACCACCGCCGACGACATCCGCGCCTGCGAACGCCTGTTCGAGGGGCGCGCCACCCTGATGGGGGTCATCATGAACCGCGCGCAGGAACGCAGCCTGCGCCGCTATCGCTATGGCAAGAAGTGAAGACCGATGGGGCCGATTCAAACCTTTGACGAATTCCTGAACCTGGTGATCCGCCGGCGCCTGCTGATCGCCGCGCTGGTTCTGCTCGGCACGATCCTGGCGCTGATGTTCGCGCTGTCGCGCAGCCAGTATTACGAAACCGCAGCCGTCATCCAGGTGCAGACCCCGGTCATCGCCGGGCAGGAACAGCAGACCCGCAGCCAGACCGCCGCCAACCTTCAGGCCATCGAACAACGGCTGAC
Organism: Gemmobacter caeruleus; assembly: GCF_008271655.1. GTDB lineage: Bacteria > Pseudomonadota > Alphaproteobacteria > Rhodobacterales > Rhodobacteraceae > Gemmobacter > Gemmobacter caeruleus. The sequence continues at coordinate 391,053 of NZ_VKKX01000033.1, read as the reverse complement.
GACGCGCGAAAACCTGCTGGCGATGATCGACCGGCACGGGCTGTTCGCCCAGGCCCCCGGCATGACCGCGGAACAAAAGGTCTTTGCCCTGCGCGAGGCCGTCACCTTTCAAAGTGTCGCCGGGGCGGGGGAACAGACCTTTGGCTCGGCCGCTTCGGTTTCGGCGCTGCTGATCACCACGCGGCTGGATACCGCCGACCATGCCGCGCGCGTCGCCAATGATTTCGCCCAAAGCGTGCTGGACATGTCAGTCGCCCGGCAGAACGACCGCGCGCGCGAAACGCTGGGCTTTTTCCAGGCCGAGGAGGCGCGCGTATCGCAGCAGATCGCGGTGCTGGAGGCCGAGCTTGCCGCCTACAAGAACGCCAATATCGCCGCGGTCGGCGGCGGCTCCTCCGACGAACGCAGCGCCATCGACACCGATCTGCGCCGCGTGGCGCAGGGCCTCTTGGCGATCGAGGCGGAACAGGCGGCACTTCAGGCCAAGCAACGCCTGCGCGAGACCGATCGCCGCCGGATCGACGATCTGGCCGCGCAGAAATCCGTCTTGGAGCGGCAGAAGGCCGGGCTGGAGCAGCAACGCGCCGCGCTGGATGCCCGCGCTGCCCAATCGCCCGAGGTGGAACGCACGCTGAGCGCCTATGACCGGCAGCTTGAACAGCTCCAGACCCAGTTCGAGGCCGTCACCGCCCGCAAGGTCGAGGCCGAAACCGCGCTGCGGCTGGAACAGGAAAACCATGCCGAGCATTTCACCCTGCTGGAACGCGCGATCACCCCGGCCTATACCAGCGGCGGCGGCCGCAAGAAGATCGTGATCGCCGGGGCGGTGGCCAGCCTGGTCGGTGCCATCGCGGCAGCCTTGTTTCTGGATCTGATGAACCCGGTGCTGCGCAGCGCCGCGCAGATGCAGCGCGAGATGGATATCCACCCGGTCATCGTGCTGCCCGATCTGGGCCTGCGCGCCCCGCGCGAGGCCACGCTGACAGAACGGGCGGTCACCTGGCTGCGCGGCCGCGCCCGACAGGCCCTGGGCTGAGCCCAGCCGCCCCGCACAATTGAAAAAGCCGCCGGAAAACCGGCGGCCTTTTTCATCCCGGCGCGTGGATCAGCAGCCGGTGCCGTTCATCACGACGCCCACGGTGCGCACCAGAATGTTCAGGTCTGTGGCCAGCGACAGCCCGGCCTCATATTCGGCATCATAATCGGCGCGCGCCTCAAAGGTCGTGCGATTGCGCCCCGCGGTCTGCCAATAGCCGGTGATCCCGGGCCGCAGCGCGTAATAGGCCATGCCGGGATACAGCGCCTGCTGGTTCAGCATCATCGGACGCGGGCCGACCAGGCTCATGTCGCCGGTAAACACGTTCCACAGCTGCGGCAGTTCATCGAGCGAGCTTTTGCGCAGGAAGCGACCAAAGGGCGTGACCCGCGGATCGTTCTTGAGCTTTTGCGTCTCGTCCCATTCGGCGCGGGCGGCGGGGTTCTCGGCCAGATACTGCTCCATCCGCTCATCGGCATCGGGCACCATCGAGCGCAGCTTCCACATGCGGAACGCCCGGCCGTGACGGCCGACACGCTGCTGGCTGTAAAAGGGCTTGCTCCCGTCACGCGACACCGCAAAGGCCAGCGTCGCCACCAGCGGCACCACGAAAGGCGCGGCGAGAACGATCGCCGTCACGTCAAGCGCGCGTTTGATATAGCGGCGATAAAACCCCTGCGGCGCCACCGGACGCACCCGCAGATTGGCGGCGGCCAGCATGACCGGCGGCACATCGGCAAGAACAGGGCGAACGCCCTGGAAACGAGGATACCCCATCGTCATTGTGCCAGCCCCGTGAACAGTCCTGCGCCGATATCAGGCGCGCAAAAACTTGATTTTACGCCATTTCTTTGGAAACGACCCCAACGGACAGGTAACTTGCAGAACATTGCGATTACTCAACATGTAACGCCCCCAAGGACCATTTTACTTGGTCAGATGGAGGCTTGGCGACAGCCAATGGTAACCTTACAGGTCGTTTAAGGCTGAATCTGAGGGGGAATTTTTGCCTCACTCACGCCATGATCCTGCCACATTGCGGGGGGCTCAATCAGTGGTTGTGACACCGCATCCCGGACACCCAGCCACGGGCGGAGTGATTCGCACCAAGACGAAAGCCGGGCGCAATGCACCCGGCTTTCGTCATCGGCTCATGTCGGCCAGCTTTCAACTTGTCGCGACGGATCGAATGTTCCGTGCCACGCGACAATCCTGCATCGCGCCTTCGTAGGGGTCAGTGGGCGTGGGCGGGTTCGGCTTCGGGGGTGGTCAGCGACACACCGCGCGACAGCGTCAGCGCGATGAAGGCGGCCGCCCCCAGGAACCCCAGAAGAGGATAGCAGAGCAGCGCCAGCAGCACCGGGTGTCCGGCCAACAGCATCCAGACGACGCCCGTCAGCCCGCTCAGGATCCCAGAAATCATGACACCGATCGCCATTCCACCGTCCCCTCTTGACCGCCAGGACGACCGGTGCAGACCCTCTGCCTTCCGCACCTGCCGTCCTGAAACCGAAGCTAGGCACGGATTGGGGCGAAATCGCGGCACGAACAGAGCGGCACCGGGGCAATTCGGTGTTAAAGCCGGCCAAAGCCCGCCGCATTCCACCACAGGATCAGCGCCAGCAGCACCACCGCGAGCAGCCCGAACAAAAGGTCATGGCGCGCATCCCAGGCCGAATGCCGCCGCGCCAGCCAGACGATCGGCGCATGGGCCAGCAGGTTGGACAGAAACTGCCCCGCCAAGGCGCCCAGCAGGCCATGCGTCGCCGCGCCCAGCCAGAAACACCCGGTCTGCAAGGCCGCGCGCAGCGCCATGACCAGGAAATAGTTCCGCGAATCCCCCGCGGCCAAGGCCGACTGGTCATAGGTCATGCCGATCACCTGCGGCAATTGCACCGCCGCGATGGCCACGACGATGATCCCGGCATGAACATAGCGCGCGTCATACATGAGGCCAACCAGCGGCTGCCCGATCAGCCCCATCACCCCCAGCATAGCCAGCATGCCGCCCGAAAGGGCAAAGCGCAGCCGCCGCATCCGGCGGAAATTCTCGGCGCTCGTGGCTGGCGGGTGGTCGCGATAGATCGGGATCAGGATCCGCCCGGTCACCGCCCCGCCCAGCATCACCGGAAACGAGGCGAGGAAATAGCCGATATTATAGACCCCCAGCTCATCCAGATCGAGATAGGCGCCCAGAATGGCCTTGTCGCCCTGCGAAAGCAGGAACCCGCAGGCGGTAGACAGAAAGATCCACTTGCCGAAATGGATGAGCGCACGCCCCGCCTCGCCTTCCCAGGCAAAGCGGTTGCGCGCCCCGGGCAGGCCGAAATGCGTCAGCACCAGCTTGGCGAAACTGCCGATCAGCGCACCGATCACCAGCGCCCAGACCGATCGCAGCACCGCCGCGAGCACGACCATGGCGATGATCCCGATGATCTGCGCCACCAGATCCAGCGCGGTCAGCCGCCCCAGCAGCAGATGCCGGTTCGCCGTGTCGATCCGCGTCGGGTTGAAGCTGCCGATCAGCAGCGTCAGCCCCGCCACGGGCAGCAGGTGCAACAGCTCCGGCGCCTCATAGAACCAGGCGGCGGGCCAGGCCATCAGGCAGGTCAGCAGCCACAGCAACCCGCCCCGCACCACCTGGATCGTCCAGGCCGTATCCAGAAAGCCCGGCTCGTCGCCGCGCGGGCTTTGCGCGATGGCCGGTCCGATGCCCACATCGGAAAACATCGCAAGGCCCACCAGAAACACCGATACCAGCGCCATCAGGCCAAAGGCCTCGGGGAACAGCAGGCGGGCCAGGATCAGGTTCGAGGCCAGCCGCAGCGCCTGCGAAAAGGCATAGGAACCCGCGGTCAGCGCAGAGCCTCGCAGGACACGGGAAAACAGCGGGGCACGCAACTCGGTCATGCGCGGACCCTAGGCGCGCCATGGGAAAGGGTCAATCGCGCCATTCTTCGGCCACATGCTTCTGTCAGTCAAAAGATGCTGATATGAACGACCTGTTGCAGCCGGAACCCGATCTTGAAGATTGCCTATCTTGTAAACACCTATCCGCGGCCGTCGCACACCTTCATCCGCCGCGAGATTCAGGCGCTGGAGCGGCTGGGTTTCGAGGTGCATCGCTTTGCCATGCGCTCCGACCGGCGCAACCTCAAGGACGCCGAGGACAAGGCCGAGGACGAGATCACCGAACATGTGCTGGAACGCAACCGGCTGACGTTGCTCTTGTCGGCGCTGCTCTGGCTGCTGCGCCATCCGTTGCGCTCGGTCGCGGCGCTCGATTGCACGCTGCGCATGGGCGCGCGGGCGCGGCTGCGGCTCAAGCATCTGTTCTATTTCGTCGAGGCGGTAGAGATCACCCGCCGCTGCGCCGAACTGGGCATCCGTCACCTGCACGCGCATTTCGGCACCAATTCCTCGACCGTCGCCTGCCTCGCGCATATTCTGGGCGGGCCGCGCTGGTCTTATACCGTGCATGGCCCCGAGGAATTCGACGCCCCCCGCGCGCTGTCGCTGGGCGAGAAATCCAGCCGCGCCGCCTTCAGCGTGGCGGTCTCCAGCTATGGCCGCAGCCAGCTCTGCCGCTGGACCCCGGTCGAGATCTGGCCGCGCCTCAAGGTCATCCATTGCGGCATCGAACCCGCGCACTTTCCCACCCCCGCGCCGCTGCCCGAAAAGCTGCGCCTTGTCGCGATTGGCCGCTTTTCCGAACAAAAGGGCTTTCCCCTGCTGATCCAGGCCGTCGCCCAGGCCGCGCGCCAGCATCCGGGGCTGCGGCTGACCCTGGTCGGCGACGGCGAATTGCGCGGCGAGATCGAGGCAATGATCGAGGAACTGACCCTGCGCCGCCACGTCACCCTGACCGGCTGGCTGGACGAGACCCAGATCAAGACCGAACTCGACGAGGCGCAGGCCCTGATCCTGCCCTCCTTCGCCGAGGGCCTGCCCATGGTGGTGATGGAGGCCATGGCAGCCGGCCGCCCGGTCATCGCCACCAGCATTGCCGGCATCCCCGAACTGGTCACCGCCGAAACCGGCTGGCTGGTGCCGGCAGGCGATGTGCAGGCCCTGGCCGATGCGATCGACACCCTGGCCGAAACCCCCCATGCCCGACTGCTGCGCATGGGACAGGCGGCGCGCGCCCGCGTGCTGATCCGTCACGACGTGGACCGCGAGGCCGCCAAGCTCGCCCAGCTGATCCGGAGCGCGTGATGTTCGACCTGGCCGCCGCCTGCAATTCCGAAACGGTGCTGGCCGACAATCTGGCGCGCTCGCCCCTGCTGGCCGACCATCGCCTGCACCTGGAATGGAATGCCCCCTCGGCCGCCATCGCCTATAACCGCGCGCTTGATGCCACGACGGCCGATATCGTGGTCCTCGCCCATCAGGATGTCTATTTCCCGCAAGGCTGGGATCGCCTGCTCGCCGCCCGCATCGCCGAAATCGCGGCGATGGATCCCGACTGGGCACTGATCGGCGCCTTCGGCGTCGGGCTGGACAGCGCGCATTACGGGCCGGTCTGGTCCTCCTCGCTGGGGCAGATCATCGGACGGGTGCCGCTCGTCCCGGTCGCGGTGCAAAGCTATGACGAAATGGTCATCGTGCTGCGCCGCGCCTCGGGGCTGCGCTTCGACACCGATCTGCCGGGCTGGCACATGTATGGCACCGATATCGTGACCCAGGCCCGCGCACGCGGTCTGGGCGCCTGGGCGGCCAGCCTGCCCTGCCTGCACAATGACCGCTTCCATGCCGCGCTCGGCCCGGATTATCGCGACTGCTATCGCGCGATGCAGCGCAAATGGGCCACCCGCCTGCCGCTGCGCACCCCCATCACCAAGATCAGCCATTCCGGCCTGCATCTGCGCCGCGACCTCTGGATGGCGCGCCGCTCGCTCAAGCTGCGTGCCGAAATGTCGGTCGGCACCGCCACCCCGGTCGAGGAACTGGCCCGCCGCTGTGGCTGGCTCGATCTCGGCGCCAATCCCTGACCCTGCCCTTCATCTGTTCAAAAATATCCTGCGGGGAGGTCCGGAGGGGTGCAAAACCCCTCCGGCGGCCGGCCAGGCGCGCAGCGCGCAGGCCCTAGCGCCCCCGCGTCCAGCCCGGCCCGGCCCGGCGCAGCCGCACCGCGACCGACACCGCCGCATAGACCGCAAACCCCACCGGGTCGCGCAGCGCCAGCGCCAGGATCTGCCCCGGCCCCAGCGGCGCCTTGGCCTCATGCGCCATCAGCTCGGGCCAGCGCGCGACGATCTCGGCCACGCCGGCATCCTGCCGGCGCCGCACCCGCACCAGCCCGTCAAATCCCTCGATCATCGGCCAGGCATAGGTCGCGGCCAGTTGCACCCGCTCGGACGGGCGGAATTGCAGTCGCACAAAGGTATCGTCGGAAATGATCGCGGGAAAATCGCCCCATCGCGCCCGCCCCGCCGCATTCACCGCAAACAGCCCATAGCCCGGCGCCACGCTGCGCGCGAAGGGCAGGCGTTGCCAGAAGCGCGCATAGGCCCGCGTGACCGCCGACCGCGCGCGCGGAATGACCGCCGTCCCCGCCGCATAAACCGGCGCCCCGGTCGCCAGCGCCGCCGCGATTTGCGCCATCAGGGCCGGCGTCACCACCACATCGGCATCCAGATAGGCGCGCATCTCGCCCCGTGCCGCCGCGTCGCCGGCATTCAGCGCGCCCGGCTTGCCGCCCTTGGGCAGATCCAGCACCTCCAGCCGCCAGCCGGCCCGCCGCGCCGCACCGGCAAAGCTGCGTGCCAGATCGGCGGTGCGGTCGCGGCAGCCATTGGCCACCACCACCGCCTCGGCCCCGCCCGGCACGGGCTGCGAGGCAAACAGCGCCGTCAGGCAATCGCCCAGAAACGCCTCCTCGTTCGAGGCCGGGATGATCACGCTCAGCATGCGCCGCACCCTTCGGCCAGCGCCTGCCAGCGCGGATTTTCATCCCCCAGATGCCGCAGCGCGCCCCAGCTTCCCCATTTGCCCGGCGTATAGATATCGACAAAGGCGTTGAACGGCGCATCGCTCAGCCGCGCCCAGCCGGCCAGCAGATCCCGGTAAAGCGCGCCCATCTCCGGGCTGTAATTCAACTGGGTGAAAAACGCGGTCAGCGCGGCATCCTCCACGATCGGACCATAGCCCACGACATGACTGCCGCCCTCATACATCACCAGCCGCAGACCCGCCTTGCGCGCCACCTCGGCCTGATAGGGCAGGACGCGGGTCAGCACATCCTGCAACGTATCCTCGGTCAGGCCGGAATGGCGGCCATCGCGCAATTCCTCGGCCGCGCGGGCATTGGCCAGCGCATAGGGCCGGGCGGGATCGGCCGCGGCGCTTTCGGCCAGCCAGTCATGCAGCATCGGCGCCTTGGCCTCGCTGCCCAGAAGCGCCGCGAAATAGCCGGTCACCGCCCAGGCATCAAAGCCGGTCTTCGGTGCCGGCCGCCCCTCGGCCACCACCAGCGGCGCGTCCAGAATGGCGGTTTCGGCGCCAAGCCCGCCGGTCTGCGTGGCCAGCACCCGCACCAGCCCCTCGGGCCGGTCGCGAAAGACCTCGGCCCAGATTGCCGCGATCTCCGAGGCGCGCAGCGCATAGAACTGCGTCCAGGTGCCATCCTGTTTCCACCGCACCTTGCCCTGTTCCTCGGCCCAGCGGGCCTGCGCGAATTGCCAGTTCCAGACCTCGTTGGAATATTCGACCCAGGCGCGCAGGCCGGGCTTCAGCAGATCATGCACGGTTTCGGCGTAGAACCGCGCCAGATCGTCATCGGCCAGATGCGGCAGGGTGAACCAGGGCTCGGCCTCCAGCTCATTGGCCAGCGCGACCATCACCTCCACCGGCACACCATTGCGCGCCCAGGTGTAATCCGCCAGCTTGGGGCTGTCTTCCACCGTGCCCAGCGTGGAATCATTGGTCATCATCCAGTCCATGAAGCGGATCATCCGCGCCCCGCGCAGGCGCGCCAGCCAGTCGGGGTTGAACAGCTCCCCCGCATCCAGCGCGGCGGCCCGGTCGGCCCGGACCAGCGTGATGTCGCGGATCGGGTCGGCCAGATCGACCGCGCGCAGCGTCACGATCACCGCGCCCTCGCCGGGGCTGTAGTCAAACCCAAGGCCGCCGCCCTCGGGCGCGATGGCGGTGGCGCGGCCGCTGATCTCGGGCTGGCCGCGCCCCTTCCAGCGCATCAGGTAATGCCCCGCCACCCCGGCGGCATCGGGGGGCAGATCGGTCAGAACCAGCGTGGAAATGCCATTGATCCCCGGCGGAATGGCATTCGGCCAGCCATTGCCGTCCAGCCAGCCGTCACGCGCCAGCGCCGCCTCATCCATGCCGCCCCATTGATCGCCGATATGGGCGGTCCAGGGCCGGGCGGTCTTCATCACATCCAGAAAGGGCTGCTGCACCGACCAGTCATTCACCCCCGCCAGACCAAAGGCCAGCGCCGGATTGTGCAGCGCCGTCAAGGCTGGCGCGGCGGGCGGGGGCGCGGCATTCGGCAAGGGCGCCGGGGCGGGCACCACCTGTTCCTGCTGACCCTGCGCCGCCTGCCAGGCAATGCGTTGCAGCGCCAGCGCCAGTTCGGGGCTGATCCGCGCCTCGCGGTTTTGCCAGCTGCGCCCCAGCCGCGCGGGCAAGCCTTCGGGGCTTTGCCCGGTCAGCGCGGCGACATGCGTCGCCGCCACCAGATAAAGCCCCTTGGCATTGGGATGAATGTCATCGGCGAACAGATCCTCGATCCGCGCGACCCCCGGCAATTCGCCCGCCGCCGCCGCCCGTGCCGCCAGTGCCATGGCCTGCCCGGCGGGCACGATGCGGGTGGGCGGCGCCTCAGGCGGGCGCAGCGCCTCGGCGGCAGAGGCCAGCGATTGCCACGCCGCGCGATCGGCCGCGATCCGGTCGGCCCAGGGGATGTCGGCGCCCGGATCATGTTCCACCACCGCGCCGGTGCCGGATTTCAGGCTGTGCCAGGTCTCATAGATCAGAACCTGTGTCTGCGGATTGGCCGACCAGGCCAGCCCCGCCCATTTCGCCACCTGCCCGGCGCTGTCATTCCATTCGATCGCGCCTGCCAGCGGAATCGCCTCGGTCAGGATCAGCGTGCCAACCGCGCCGCTGCCCAACCGCGCCTTGCCATCCACGCCCTCGGCCTCGGCCTCGGCCGCGTGATCCCATTGATAGGCCAGCGGCGCGCCGTTGATCACCTGCGCCTCGACCACCGCCTCTTGCCCCTGCGCGGCCAACCCAGCCTGCACCATCGGCGCCAGATCCGGCCCGACAAGGCTGTGGCCCACGAACAGGATTTCCGCCAGAACCGCGAAGATCGACATGAACCAGACCCCTTACCGCCGCACACCAGAGGGAGCATAGCCGGTCACCACCTGCCAGACCACCTCCTGCATGATCCGCGCGGCCTCGGGCGTGGGGGCGTCAGCCGGGCTGCCATCGGCACGCCGCAGACGATGCGGCAGGCCCAGCGGGCTTTCCCCGGTCAGCGTCGCGAAATGGGTCAGCGCCACGACGTAATTCCCCAGATCCGACAGATGGATCGGGTCGGACAGCCCCTCCGCATCGCGCCCGAACAGCTGCGCGCGCCGCGTCAGCCCCGGCACCGCGCCCGCCTCGATCCGCGCCACCAGCGCCGCCAGCACCTGCCCGGCCGGAATGACATGGATCGTCGCATCGCCCCGCGCCAGCGCCGGACGCAGCACCGCGCCCTCCCACAGGGCGGGCAGATCGGCGGCGATCCGCGCCTCCCACCCGGCGGGGTCATCCAGCCGGTGCCAGGTCTCATAGAGATACACCCGGATATCCGGGCGTCCCTGCCGCGCCAGATCGGCCCAAAGCGCCAGAGACCGGGCGCTGTCGTGATAGCGGATGGCGTCTTTCAGCTCCACCATCTCGGTCAGGATCAGCGCGTCATACGCGCCCGAGGCCAGAGCCTCGCGCACCGGGCGAAAGGCGGGCGGGCGGTTTTCCTCGGCAAAGCCGGGCACCTCGTCGCGCCAATGATCCCGCAGAGAGGCCCCCCAACCCAACTGGCTGTGAAAGCGGTTGCCCATCAGCTGTGCGAGCATCGCCGGCATGTCGCGGCCCACCAGACTGTGCCCCAGATGATAGACTGCCGCCGGTCGGCGTGGCGCGGGTGGGTTGGCATAGCGCGCGGCAAAGGCCGCCTCGCCCAGGCTGCGCGCCGGCGCAAACCGCCAGACCAGCGCAGCGGCCAGCCCCATCAACAGCAGAAGAACAATCAGACGCATGGCACCCCGCCAGGTTCGCTCCCTCTGGTGTCACGGCAAAAGCCGGGCCTGACAAGCCCCGCCGCGCCGGTTTACCACATCTGCCAGATCAACCGCAGCGCCAAGGCTGAAGCGCTGAACACCAGCAGGGGCTTGATGATCCGCGCGCCGATCCGCATCGCCAACCGCGACCCGATGCGCGCACCGGCCACCTGCGCCGCGCCCATGGCCAGCCCGATCGCCCACCAGGGCGCCCCCTGCATGGCAAAGACCGCAAGGCTACCGACATTCGACGCAAAATTGAGGAACTTGGTATGCGCCGTGGCCTTCAGCACGCCATATCCCGCGACCAGCACGAAACCGATCATGTAGAACGCGCCCGCGCCCGGCCCCAGCAAGCCATCATAGAAGCCGACAAAGGGCACCACCGTCGCCGCAAAGACCGCCGGGCTGACCCGGGCCACGCGATCCTCGTCGCTCAGCCCCGGTTTCAGCGCAAAGAACAGGGCGATACCGATCAGCAGCACCGGCAACCCCATGCGCAGCAGCTCGGTCGGCAACCAGGACACCAGCAAGGCCCCGGCGCAAGAGGCCGCACAGGCGATTGCGGCCGCGCCGATCTGGCGCCGCACATCCACATGCCCGGCCCTTGCATAGGAAAACGCCGCCGTCGCCGCGCCGAAACTGCCCTGCACCTTGTTGGTCGAAAGCGCCTGCACCGGATTGGCCCCCGCCAGCAAGAGCGCCGGCAAGGTGATCAGCCCGCCGCCCCCGGCAATGGAATCGACAAACCCCGCCGCAAAGGCCGCCGCGATCAACATCGCCGCCAGATCGTAAGAGACCTCGAACATCACAGATCGAACCTGCGCGACACCCGCCCGACCCGTGCCCCTGATTTTAGTCTAAAATCAGGGTCTTCGGTATAATCGACAAAACCACGCCGGGCGTAATAGCCCAGGCCCGGCCGGTTGTCGGCCCGGATCGTGGCGTTCAGCACCCGCAGACCCGCCGCCCGGGCGGTCGGCACGGTGGCGGCAAACAGCGCCGCCCCGGCCCCGCTGCGCTGCCGCGACGGATCGACAAAGGTGCCGATATCGCCCCAGCCTGTTGGCAGCGCGGCATTGTTCCCGACGCACTGGAACCCGATCAGGCCCGCCGGATCCTCGGCCACATGGCAACAGATCGGCTCATCGCCTTCGATGTAATGCGCGATCACCGCCGCCTCGGAAAACGGCTGCTCATGCGCCGTTGTGCCGCCGATGGCGATGATGCGGTTCAGCAGCGCCGTCATTGCCGCCGCATCGGCGCGGGTTGCCGGGCGCAGGATCACGCCGCGAACTCCTCGCGCGCATAGCCCTGGATGAACAGGAGCGCGGTCAGATCACCATGGTTGATGCGGATATCGCATTGCGCCGCGACCGAAGGTTTCGCATGCAGCGCCACCCCCGCCCCGGCCCGGTTCAGCATCGCCAGATCATTGGCACCATCGCCAACCGCCATGGTCTGCGCCATGTCGAGACCCAGCCGCGCCGCGATTTCCTCCAGCGCGTCCAGCTTGGCCTGCTTGCCCAGGATCGGCAGGCCGACCGCGCCGGTCAGCGCCCCGCCCTCAGCCAAGAGCGTATTGGCGCGGTTCTCGTCAAAGCCAAGCGCTGCCGCCACCCGTGCGGTAAAGGCGGTGAACCCGCCCGAAACCAGCGCCGCATAGCCGCCCTGCGCCTTCATCGTCGCCAGAAGCGCCTTGCCCCCGGGCATGAAGGTGATGCGGTCGCGATAGACCCGTTCGATCACCGCCTCGGGCAGGCCCTTGAGCAGCCCGACCCTTTCCTTCAGCGCGGCCTCGAAATCCAGCTCGCCATTCATGGCGCGCGCGGTGATATCGGCGACATAGGCGCCCACGCCGGCCTCGTCGGCCAGCTCGTCGATGCATTCCTGCCGGATCATCGTGCTGTCCATATCGGCCAGCAGCAGGCGCTTGCGTCGCCCCTCGGTCGGCTGCACCACCAGATCGACGCGCAGCGCCTGCATGTCCTCCCAGACCTGCCAGCGGTTTTCCGGCAGCGCGGGCATGTCGAATTCCGCCGCGACCCCCGGGTCAAGCCAGCGCAAGGCGCCGCCGCCCCAGGCATTGCGCAGCGTCTCGGCCGTGGCGCGGTCCAGCACCGGGGTTTCGGGATCGGTCAGAAGGGTCACGGTGAACATGGCGGCACTTCGGTCTTTCACGCTGCGGCAATCTGTGGCTGGAATAGGGGAATTCCCGCAAGGATGCCAGCCCCGCACCGGGCCGCCGCCCGGCGGGGATCATGACAGGGGGCGCATGCCAGCACTGACCAGCCTTTTGCGGGGCTATGCCGCCGCCTTTGCCCTGCTTGCGCTGCATCTCGCGCTGGCCACGGCGGCCTTTCTGCGGGCCGGCGCATGGCCCTATATCGACACCGGCGCGTTTTATGCCACGTCGGCCCTGACCCTTTCGCTCATGGTGCTGATCCTGGCAACGGTGGTGCAGACGCTCCGCGCCCTGTGGAACCGCGCGCCGAATCCGCTGCGCCTGGTGGCCCGGCAGGGGCGCGACTGGCTGGTGACGCGGGCCACCGGCGCCCATGCGATCGTCACCCTGGTCGCCGTCACCGCATCGCTGAGCATCTTCGGCTCGGTCAAGGTGTCGATCCCGCTGCTGCGGCCCTTTACCCATGACCAGCCGTTTCGCGATCTGGACCGGCTGATCTTTGCCGGGCGTGACCCCTATGAATGGCTGCTGCCGGTCTTTGGGGGCGACCGGATGCTGGCGGCGCTGAACCTGATCTATCCGGCCTGGCTGGTCTGCCTGATCCTGTCGATCACCTGGCTGATGTTCAGCCGCCACCACCTGCGGCGGATACGCTACCTGATCGCCTTCATCCTGTCCTTCGCGGTGGCGGGAAATCTGTTGGCGGCGGTCTTTTCTTCGGCCGGGCCCTGCTTTTACCAGCAGGTGCTGGGCGATGACAGCTTTGCGCCGCTGATGGCGCATCTGGACGCCTCGGCCGGGCGGACGGGGTTTGACTGGTCGGTGCGAATGCAGGCGCTGTTCTGGCGCAATTTCCAGAACTGGGACGGACCGATTTCCGGCATCTCGGCCATGCCGAGCATGCATAATCTGGTGGCCTGGCTCTGGGTCTTTCTGCTCTGGCCGAACCGCTGGCTGGGCGGGGCCGCGCTGGTCTTTGCGCTGGCGACCTTTATCGGCTCGGTCATGCTGGGCTGGCACTATGCGGTGGATGGCATCGCCGGGGCCGTGCTGGCCGTCATGGCCTGGGCGGTGGCGGGCCCGCTGGCGGCGCGGGCCTGCGCCGGCTGGGCGCGCCCGGCCTGAACCGGGCGCGGACCGCCTCAGAAATCGAGGTTCTCGACGTTCAGCGCGTTCTGCTGGATGAATTCGCGGCGCGGCTCCACCACATCGCCCATCAGCTTGGTGAACAGGTCATCCGCCTCGGCCACGTCATCGACGCGCACCTGCAACAGCGTCCGCGCATCGGGGTCGAGCGTGGTTTCCCACAGCTGTTCGGGGTTCATCTCGCCCAGCCCCTTGTAGCGTTGCAGGGTCAGGCCCTTTTCGCCCTCGGCCAGAATGGCCCGCAGCAATTCGGTCGGGCCATGGATCGGCTGTTCGCGATCCTTGCGCACCAGCCGCGCCTCGCTGGCATAGACATCCTTCGCCTGGCCCGAAAGCTGCGACAGCTTGCGCGCCTCGCCCGAGCGCAGCACCGCGCCATCCAGCGTGCGCAGCTCCTCGACGCCGCGCAGGATGCGGCTCAGCCGGATGCCATGATCCTGGGTGATGCGGCCGACCCAGCCACGTTCATATTCGACCGCCACGCCATCCAGCCGCCGCGCGACCGTATCGGCCACCAGTTGCAGATCGGCATCCGCGCGGCCCTGATCAAAGGCCCCGGCCAGCGCGGCCTGTTCCAGGATGTTGCGCGGATAATGCGTCGGAAACGCCTCCAGCACCCGGCGGAAGGCGCGCGCGCCCTCGACGATGCGTTGCAGATCGGCGCCGGCCACCTCTTGCCCGTCGCCCAGGCGCAGCACCGCCCCCTCGATGCCCTGCTGGATCAGATAGTCCTCGAACGCAGCCTGATCTTTCAGGTAAACCTCTGATTTCCCACGCGAAACCTTATAGAGCGGCGGCTGCGCGATATAGAGGTAACCGCCGTCGATGATCTCCGGCATCTGCCGGTAAAAGAAGGTCAGCAACAGCGTGCGGATATGCGCGCCATCCACATCGGCATCGGTCATGATGACGATCTTGTGGTAACGCAGCTTGTTGATGTCGAACTCGTCGCGCCCGATCCCGGTGCCAAGCGCGGTGATCAGCGTGCCCACGGTTTCCGAAGACAGCATCCGGTCGAAACGCGCGCGCTCCACGTTCAGGATCTTGCCGCGCAGCGGCAGCACGGCCTGTTGCTTGCGCGACCGGCCCTGTTTGGCCGACCCGCCGGCGCTGTCACCCTCGACGATGAACAGTTCCGAAAGCGCGGGGTCTTTTTCCTGACAATCCGCCAGCTTGCCGGGCAGCGAGGCGACATCCATCGCCGTCTTGCGCCGGGTCAGCTCGCGCGCCTTGCGGGCGGCCTCGCGGGCCAGCGCGGCCTCGATGATCTTGCCGACGATGATCTTGGCCTGGGCGGGGTTTTCCTCGAACCACTCGGCCAGCTTTTCATTCACCAGATTCTCGACCGCCGGTCGCACCTCTGACGAGACCAGCTTGTCCTTGGTCTGGCTGGAGAATTTCGGGTCCGGCACCTTGACCGACAGGACACAGGTCAGACCCTCGCGCGCGTCGTCGCCGGTGAAATCCACCTTCTCACGCTTGGCGATACCGCTGTCCTGGGCATATTTCGTGATCGTGCGGGTCAGCGCACCGCGAAAGCCCGCCATATGGGTGCCACCGTCACGCTGCGGGATGTTGTTGGTGAAGGGCAGCACCGATTCATGATAGCTGTCATTCCACCACATCGCGACCTCGACCCCGATGCCGCCGCGCTCGCCCACCATATAGATCGGCTCCGCCATGACCGAGGTCTTGGAACGATCGAGATATTTCACGAATTCCTTGACGCCGCCCTCATAGAACAGCTCGGTCTTCACCGGCTCGGCATGGCGGTCATCCTCGATGAGGATCCGCACGCCAGAGTTCAGGAAAGCCAGTTCCCGCAACCGGGTTTCCAGCGTCTTGAAGCTGTAATCCAGGTTGGAAAAGGTGCCATCGGGCCGGTTCGTCTTGGCGCTGGCCAGGAAACGCACCTCGGTGCCGCGCTGACCGGGCGCCGGCCCCACATCATGCACATGCACCACGCATTCGCCGAATTCGAACCGGGCGCGATATTCGCGGTCATTGCGCCAGACCGTCAGTTCCAGCCATTCCGACAGCGCATTCACCACCGAAACGCCCACGCCATGCAGGCCGCCCGACACCTTGTAGGCATTGCCGCTGTCATCGGTGTTGTTGAATTTGCCGCCGGCATGAAGCTGGGTCATGATGACCTCGGCCGCCGAAACGCCCTCCTCCGGGTGGATATCGACCGGAATGCCACGCCCGTTGTCACGCACCGAAACGCTGTCATCGGCGTGGATTTTCACCTGCACATAATCGGCATGGCCGGCCAGCGCCTCGTCGATGCCGTTATCGACCACCTCATAGACCATGTGGTGCAGGCCGCTGCCATCGTCGGTGTCACCGATATACATGCCAGGCCGCTTGCGAACAGCCTCCAACCCCTTGAGAACCTTGATGGAATCGGCGCCGTATTCGGCGGCCTTCTTCGCGGCTTCGGCCATATGCTCTGCACCCTTCGAATTGCCCGCGATTTATAGCGGTTGGGGCGGGGAATGTCACCCCTGCCCCACAAGATTTGGGGGTCAGAGGAACGGGATCACGCAGGCCACGGCGATCAGCATCACCCCCGAAGCAAGGTTGAGCCGGTGAATATTCTCGGGCGTGGACAGAAGCCGCCGCGCGCGATCCAGAAACAGCGCCAATGCAAGGTTTCCCGCCATCGGCACCAGCGCGGAGACAAGAATGATCGCCACGATGTCGGGCAATGTCAGCCGCGCCAGATCAAAGAAGCCCGGCAAGGCGCCCATATAGAACAGGATCGCCTTCGGATTGCCGATCACCGCCGCCAGCCCGACCGAGAAGCCCGCCCAAAGCCCCGGCCGCGTCAGTCGGCTGTCGCTGCCCGGGGGGCGCGGCTTGCTGCGGATCAGCAGCACCCCCATCACCAGAAACACCGCCGCCGCCACCCAGCGAAGCATGCCCAGCACATCGCCATAGACCGAATGGATCCAGCTCAGCCCCAGAATGGCGGTCAGCGGCCAGAACAGATCGCCAAGCGCCACGCCCACGGCCAAGGGCCAGGCCGCCCGGAACCCGCCCGACAAGGCCCGCGCCAGCAACGCCACCCAGACCGGGCCGGGAACCGCCCAGAGCGCCGCCATGCCCCCGGCATAGACCAGCAACTGCCAGAAGGTGACATTCATCCGAAACGCCTCGTCAGATCGCAATGCAGCCGGTGGGCCGCCGCCCGGTGATCGGGATAATCCGTGGCGCGGGGGTTGGAAAGCCAATCCTGCACCGCCTGCAATTCGCCGGCCATCAGCGCATCCACCGCCGGGTCGGTGGCCTCGCCTTGCCCCCTCTCGCCCGGATCGCCGTCACGGCGCAAGCCACAGGCTGCCATCCTCGGCCAGCGGCCAGAAAGGGTTCATCGCGACCTCCCACACATGGCCGTCGGGATCGGCCCAATAGCCGCTGTAACCACCCCAGAACACCTTTTCCGGCCGCTTGAGCGCGCTCGCCCCCGCCGCCAGCGCCGCGTCAAAGGCGGCATCCACCTCGGCCTCGGTCGCGAAATTCTGCGCCAGCGTGACGGCGCCACAGCCCAGTTCGGCCCCGGGCCTGCCCTGATCGGCCGCCAGATCGGCCCGCCCGAACAGCGCCAGCACCAGGCCGTTCATCTGATAGAAGCCCACACCTTCCTGGGCGCCATGCTCCTGCCAGCCCAGCCGCGCGTAAAACGCCTTGGCTGCTGCCAGATCGGCCACGCCAAGCGTGATCAGGGTCACACGTTGAGGGGTCATGGTGCCTCCGCTTGCAGGGCCGACCGGCCCGCCTCATCCGTTACACGAATCCGCTGCGCCCGCGCGCCCAGACTGTCAAACAGGCCCGGCTCGGTGCCGGTCATGATCGCCTGCGCCCCCAGGGCACATAGCGCATCATACAATGCCGCGCGCCGGTCCATATCGAGATGCGCCGCCACCTCATCCAGCAACAGGATCGGCGGCCGGCCCAGATCGGCAGCCAAGGCACGGGCATTGGCCAGGATCAGGCTGATCAGCAATGCCTTCTGCTCGCCGGTGGAACATTGATCCGCCGCCACGCCCTTGGCCTCAAAGACCGCCGCCAGATCGGCGCGATGCGGCCCGACCAGCGTGCGCCCCGCCGCCAGATCGCGCCGACGCCCCTCGGCCAGCGCCAGCGCCAGATCCTCGCCCCAGGGCTCGGCCTCGGTGATCGCCAGCCCCGCGCGCGGGAAGGCGGTCTCCGCCCCCTCCTGCGCCGCCATCAACCGCGCCACCGCCAGTTCGCGATTGCGCCGGATCGCCGCGCCGGCCTGCGCCATCTGTGCCTCCAGCGCGCCATACCAGAAGGCATCTGCCACCCCGTCCTTCAGCAGCCGGTTGCGCTCTCGCATCGCCTTTTCATAGGCCAGCACCGCCTCGGCATGATCGGGCACAAAGCTCAGCACCGTGCGATCCAGAAACCGCCGCCGCCCCTCGGCCGCCTCGATCCACAACCGGTCCATACTGGGCACCAGCCAGACCATGCGCAACACCCGCGCCAGCGCCACCTGCGGCGCGGCCTTGCCGTCGATACGCACCTGCCGCGCTGCCCCGGCCTCGGCCCAGGTCTCCAGCTCATGCGCCGCGCTCAGCCCCGCCACGGTCGCGCCGACCTTCCAGCCGATCGCCTCTGGCCGTCGCGCCAGATCCTCGGCCGCCGCGCGCCGCAATCCCCGCCCCGGCGACAAAAGCGACACCGCCTCCAGGATATTGGTCTTGCCCGCCCCGTTCGCACCGACAAGCGCCACCGGCCGGCCGTCAAACACCAGCCGCGCCGCCTGATGGCTGCGGAAATGCGACAGCTGCAAGGACAGGATCGCCAGCCCGGCCACTCCCGGCTTCCTTTGCTTCTTGTGCAAATACTCTGCGGGGGTCCGGGGGCGCAAAGCCCCCGGGTCACACCGCCCGCGCGTCGTCAGACACGCATCGGCATCACGACATAGACCGCCGAACTGTCATTGCCCTCGCGCATCAGCGTCGGATCGCCCGAGGAGTTGAACAGGAAGACCGCATTCTCGCGGTCCACCTGGCTCGCGATTTCCAGCAGGTATTTCGCGTTGAACCCGATCTCCAGCCGCTCGTCGCCATAGGCCACGGCCAGTTCTTCCTCGGCGGCGCCACTGTCGGGGGCATTGACCGACAGGACCAGCCGGTCCTCGTCGAGGCTCAGCTTCACCGCGCGCGACCGTTCCGATGACACGGTCGCCACCCGGTCCACCGCCTTGGCGAAATCCGAGGCATCGACCTCCAGCCGCCGCGTGTTGTTCATCGGGATGACGCGGGTGTAATCGGGGAAGGTGCCGTCAATGACCTTGGAGGTCAGCGTGATGGTCGGCGTGGCAAAGCGCACCTTGGTCTCGCTGACAGAAACGGCGATCTGCGCCTCGTCATCGTCCAGCAGCTTGCGCAGTTCGTTCACCGTCTTGCGCGGCACGATCACACCCGGCATGCCCTGCGCCCCCTCGGGCAGCGGCGCGTCAATCCGCGCAAGGCGGTGCCCGTCGGTCGCCACGCAGCGCAGCACCGGGCCATCTTCGCCGGTCGAGACATGCATGTAGACGCCGTTCAGGTAATAGCGCGTCTCCTCGGTGGAGATGGCGAATTTCGCCTTGTCGAACAGCCGGCGCAGCACCGGCGCCGGGGCGCCAAAATTGGTGGTATATTCCGACGAGGCCATGACCGGGAAATCTTCCTTCGGCAGCGTCGCCAGATTGAAGGTCGAACGCCCCGCCATCACGGTCAGCCGCCCCGCCGCGGCATCCTCGCTCAGCGTGACCAGCGCGCCATCGGGCAGCTTGCGCACGATCTCATGCAGCATCACCGCCGAAACCGTGGTGGCGCCGGGGCGTTCCACCATGGCGGCGGCCTTGTCGACCACCTCGATATCCAGATCGGTGGCGCGGAAGCTGACATTCGCGCCCTCGGCCTCGATCAGCACATTGGCCAGAATCGGGATCGTGTTGCGACGCTCCACCACCGATTGCGCCTGACCCACGGCCTTCAGAAGCGTGCCGCGTTCAATGCTGATCTTCATCCCTGTCACCCTATTTCTTGCGGGACACCAAAATAGGCCCGGTTCCCGCCGGTTCTCAAGCAGTTTTGGCGACATTCCGCCGGATTGTCGGGGGCGTCAAGCGGATGTGGCCGCGCCGGGCCGAAGCGTGGCCCGAATGCGCCAGAAGAAAGGGGGCCGAAGCCCCCGTTTCTCAGGCCTGAAGCAGACGCCGTAGCAGTTGCAGATCGTCGGCCAGCTGGCTGTCGGTCGCCATCAGCTCCTCGATCTTGCGCACGCCATGCATGATCGTGGTGTGGTCGCGCCCGCCAAAGCGGCGGCCGATCTCGGGCAGGCTGCGCGGGGTCAGCTGCTTGGCCAGATACATGGCGATCTGCCGGGGCCGCGCGATGGTGCGCAGCCGCTTCGGCCCGATCATGTCGCTGAGGCGGATATTGTAATGCTCCGCCACCTTGCGCTGGATTTCCTCGATCGTGACCTTGCGATCCGAGGCGCGCAGGATATCGGCCAGACAGTCCTGCGTCAGATCCAGCGTGATCTCGCGCCCCACCAGCGAGGCAAAGGCAAAAAGCCGCGTCAGCGCGCCTTCCAGCACGCGGACATTGGTGGTGATGCGATGCGCCAGAAACTCCAGCACGCCGGGCGCCAGGACCAGGCCGCGATACTGGTCGCGATACTGATCGGCCTTCTGTTGCAGGATACCCAGCCGCAATTCGTAATCGGTCGGATGCAGATCGACCACCAGCCCGCATTGCAGGCGGCTGCGAATCCGCTCCTCCAGATCCTTGATCTCGCCCGGGGCGCGGTCGGCGGAAATCACGATCTGCTTGTTCTGATCGACCAGCGCGTTGAAGGTATGGAAGAATTCTTCCTGCGTGCTGTCCTTGCCGGCGATGAACTGCACGTCATCGACCATCAGCACATCGACCGAGCGGAACAGTTCCTTGAAATCCATCACCGACCGGTCGCGCAGCGCCTGAACGAAGCGATACATGAACTGTTCGGCCGACAGATACAGCACGCGCAGATCCGGGCGTCGGGTTTGCAATTCATGCGCGATGGCATGCATCAGGTGCGTCTTGCCGAGCCCGACGCCGCCATAGAGGAACAGCGGGTTGAAGGTGACCGGCCCGCCCTCGGCCACACGCCGCGCGGCGGCATGGGCAAGCTCGTTCGGCTTGCCGACCACGAAACTGTCAAAGGTGAAACGCGCATCCAGCGGCGCGCCGGGCAGATCCTCATCCGCGGCACGGCGCGGGGCGGGGCGGGGCCGCGCCTCGGCGGGCTTCGATTCGGGTGTCTTGGCCGCAGGGCGGGCGGCGCCGCGCGGGGCGGCCTTGACCGCGAACTCCACGCGATCGACCTGTTGACCATTGGCATTCAGATGCGACCGGATATGGTCGCCGAAATTACGGTTGACCCAATCGCCAAAGAACGAGGTCGGAACCTCGAACCGCGCAACCCCGTTCTTCAGATCAGAAAGCCGCAGCGGCTCGATCCAGGTGGCGTAGTTGGTCTTTCCAAGATGTTTTTCAAGCTGCTCACGAATCTCACCCCAAGTTTCGTTCGTCATTTTCTTCTCAACCCGTCCCGCGCCATTCTTGGCCTGATTGGGGCAAAACGCCCGTCTTGAAACTTGGCGGTTCCAAACAGGGAACCGTCGCAGCGCGCGGCTGCGCCGGGGGGGTGAGGCGCAAAACAGTCGGCACGACGGGAAGGCCCGTCGTGTGACAGAAGTGCATGTCGCGCAAGTTGCGCAGACCTCAAGCAAGCTTCGCGTGACAATTGACGGGAACCTGCGTGAATGCGCAGGGTGGCAGCCCCCTCATCTGTCACACGATCTCGGCTTGTCCCCCAGGACACCGTGAATCGCATGGGCAAGCTAGCAAGGCGGGCGCAGGCCCTGCAACCGATCTTCTCTGTTGACAGGGGTGCCCGTTGCACCGAATCCCGCACCCCTTGCAAAAACGCCACGCCGGGGTGATTTGGCACCAGATTTCGTCAAAAAACCCTTGAAAACGCAAAAAGCGCGCCGATTGGCGCGCTTAGTGCGTGGTCTTCATGTCACGCCGGATTCGGCCGTTACATCAGGCCTTGGCGGCGACAGCCTTCACACGGGCGGTCAGGCGCGACATTTTGCGCGCGACGGTGTTCTTGTGCAGAACGCCCTTGGTGACGCCACGGGCCAGCTCGGGCTGGGCATTCTTCAGCGCTTCGGCAGCAGCGGTCTGGTCGCCCGAGGCGATGGCCTCTTCGACCTTGCGCAGGAAGGTGCGGATACGCGAACGACGCGCCTTGTTGACGGCGTAGCGGGCTTCCGACTGACGGGCGCGTTTCTTGGACTGGGGCGTATTGGCCATGGGCTTGGTTCCTTCGGATCTTCTGTTTCGGTGGCGACAATGACCCAAAGGCAGACCCCTCCGACAGAGCGGTCATGATTCTTGCCTAAGCGGGCCCACGCGCATGTGACGTGGGCCTATAGGGGAAAGGCCGCGGAAAGGGAAGCCTTATTTGTCGCGGAATTGCGGCGTGCGCTTTTCCAGAAAGGCGGCCATGCCCTCTTTCTGGTCTTCGCTGGCAAACAGCGCATGGAACACCCGCCGTTCAAACAGGATGCCTTCGCGCAGCGTGGTCTCATAGCTGCGGTTCACGCATTCCTTGACCACCATCGCGGTCAGCATCGACTTTTCGGCGATCTTGGCGGCGATCTTGCGCGTCTCGCTCATCAGATCCTTGGCCGGCACCACGCGCGACACCAGACCGCAACGCTCTGCCTCGGCGGCATCCATGAAGCGGCCGGTCAGGTGCATGTCCATCGACTTGGACTTGCCGACGAAACGGGTCAGCCGCTGCGTGCCGCCGATGCCCGCCACCACGCCCAGATTGATCTCGGGCTGGCCGAACTTGGCGGTATCCGAGGCGATGATGAAATCGCAGGCCATCGCCAGCTCGCAGCCGCCGCCCAGGGCATAGCCCGACACGGCCGCGATGATCGGCTTGCGCACGCGGGTGATCGCATCGGCCTCGGCGGCAAAGAAATCCTCGCCGAACATCTCCACAAAGCCCTTGGTGGACATTTCCTTGATGTCCGCCCCGGCGGCAAAGGCCTTTTCCGACCCGGTGATCACGATGCAGCGCACCGAATCGTCGCGATCGGCGGCCTTCAGCGCCTCCGACAATTCGCCCAGCAGCTTGCTGTTCAATGCGTTCAGCGCATCGGGCCGGTTCAGGCGGATCAGCGCGATATAATCCTCGATCTCGACGATCAGCGTCTCATAGGCCATGCGGAGGCTCCCCTTTGGTCTGCGAAGACTCCTACCAGCCTGACCGCAGGGCGCAAGGGCAAGGACGGGACGTTACCGCTGACAGGCAGGGCAGAAAAAGCTCGACCGCCCCGATTGCACGATTCGATGCAGCACCTGCCCGCATCCGGGAGTCAAACAGGGCTGGCCTTCACGGTCATAGACGCGAAAACGGTGCTGGAAATAGCCCAGCTCACCATCCGCCTGCCGATAATCCTTCAGCGACGATCCCCCGGCCTCGATCGCCTCGGCCAGCACCGCGCGGATCAGCGGCACCAGGCGCGCCATCTCCTCTGGCGTCACGTCGCGGGCCAGACGGGCCGGATGGATGCCGGCGCGGAACAGCACCTCGCAGACATAGATGTTGCCCAGACCCGCCACCAGATGCTGATCCAGCAGCGCCGACTTGATCGGCGTCGCGCGACCGCGCAGCCGCGCCGCAAGATAATCCTCGTGAAAATCGTTGCCCAGCGGCTCTGGCCCCAGCACCGACAGCAGCGGATGCGCCTCGGCCCCCGCCGTCGGCATCAGATCCATCGCGCCAAAGCGGCGGGCATCGTTGAAGGTCACGCGCGCGCCGCCCGCCATATCCAGCACCACATGATCATGCTTGGCCGGCGCCGGGTGATCGTGGTGAAAGCCACCGACCTGCGCGCCCGAAATCAGCATCCGCCCCGACATGCCCAGATGAACCAGCAGCGTCTCGCCGGTCGAAAGATCGGCCAGGATGTATTTCGACCGTCGCCGCAGCGCATCGACCCGCGCCCCGGTCAGCCGGTCGGCCATGCCCAGCGGAAAGGGCCAGCGCAGATCGGGCCGGTTCACCTGCGCGCGGGCGATCACCTGCCCTTCCATCACCGGCAACAGGCCGCGGCGGACGGTTTCAACCTCGGGCAGTTCGGGCATGGCTTCCCCTTCGGACAGATCGGCGCATTGCGGCGGGCGCGCTCTGGCCTATAAGGGGGTCCAGCGCCGCGACGGCAAGCCCTGCGAGTATCCGATGACCGACGACCAGAAAACCACCCATTTCGGCTTTCAGACGGTGAACGAGGCCGACAAGGCCGGCATGGTGCATGGCGTCTTTACCCGCGTCGCCAGCAAATATGACGTGATGAATGACGCGATGAGCCTTGGCATCCACCGCATCTGGAAGGATGCGATGATGGATTGGCTGGCCCCGCGCCCGGGGACAAGGCTGCTCGACGTGGCGGGCGGCACCGGCGACATTTCGTTTCGCTACCTCAAACGCGCGCCGGGCGCCCATGCCACCGTCCTGGACATGACCGAGTCGATGCTGGTCGAGGGGCGCCAGCGCGCCGAAGCCGGTCGCATGACCGACCAGCTGGATTGGGTGGTGGGCGACGCGATGGCGCTGCCCTTTCCGGCCAATACCTTCGACACCTATACGATCAGCTTCGGCATCCGCAACGTGACCCGCGTGCAGGACGCCCTGAACGAGGCCTATCGCGTGCTGCGCCCCGGCGGGCGGCTGATGGTGCTGGAATTCAGCCAGATCCCCAATGACCTGATGCAAAAGGCCTATGATCTTTACAGCTTCAACCTGATCCCGGTGATGGGCCAGGTGATCGCGGGCGACCGCGACAGCTATCAGTATCTGGTCGAGAGCATTCGCAAATTCCCCGATCAGGACAGTTTCGCCGGCATGATCCGCAAGGCGGGCTTTGGTCAGGTGAAATATCGCAACCTCTCGCTCGGGATCGCGGCGCTGCATTCCGGCTGGAAGATCTGATGCGCGGCCCCCACAATATCCTCCGCCTCGTGCGCACGCTGGCGACGCTGGAACGCACCGGCGCCATCGGGCAGGTTCTGGCCGCGATGGACGCGCCGCCGCGCCTGCGCGCCGTCGCCCGCATCCTCGGCTGGCCATTCAAATGGCTGGGGCTGAAGGGCGACCCGTCCCTGCCGCCGACCACCCGCGCCCTGACCGCACTTGGCCCGGCTTATATCAAGTTCGGCCAGATCCTTTCGACCCGTCCCGATATCGTCGGCGACGAACTGGCCGACCAGCTGCGCTATCTGCAAGACAAGCTGCCGCCCTTCCCCGTCTCGGTCGCCCGCGCGATGATCGAGGAGGAACTGGCCCAGCCGGTTGACACCCTGTTCAGCGCGTTTTCCGAACCCGTCGCCGCCGCCTCCATCGCGCAGGTGCATCGCGCGCGCCTTGCCGGCACCGGCGAGGATGTCGCGGTCAAGGTGCTGCGCCCGGGGATCGAACGCGCCTTCCGCCGCGATATCGACGCCTTCTGGTTCGCCGCGCGCGCCATCGAAACCCTTTCGCCCTCGTCGCGCCGGCTGCGGCCAATGGATGTCATCGCGCATTTCGAAGGCGTGGTAATGGGCGAACTGGACCTGC
The DNA here is from genome assembly GCF_008271655.1 of Gemmobacter caeruleus. GTDB lineage: Bacteria > Pseudomonadota > Alphaproteobacteria > Rhodobacterales > Rhodobacteraceae > Gemmobacter > Gemmobacter caeruleus. The sequence continues at coordinate 365,696 of NZ_VKKX01000033.1, read as the reverse complement.
GGCTGGAGGCCTCGGCCGCCGCCGAATTCGCCGCCAATACCGAAGGCGATGCCGGTTTCCGTGTGCCCAAACCGATCTGGTCTCTGTCGTCGCGCAATGTGATGACGATGGGCTGGGCCGAAGGCGTGCCGCTGGCCGACAATGCCGCACTCGACGCCGCCGGCCATGACCGCGTGGCGCTTGGCGCGCGGGTGTTGCAGCTGTTCCTCAGCCATGCCTTGCGCGACGGGTTCTTTCACGCCGATATGCACCAGGGCAACCTGAAGGTCGGGCCGGATGGCAGCATCATCGCCTATGATTTCGGCATCATGGGGCGGCTCGACGAATATACCCGCCGCGTCTATGCCGAGATCCTGTTCGGCTTCATCAAGAAGGATTACCGCCGCGTCGCAGAGGTGCATTTCGAGGCCGGCTATGTGCCCGCCGATCGCGATATCGACGAATTCGCCCGCGCCCTGCGCGTGGTCGGCGAGCCGATCTTCGGGATGGAGGCCAGCCGTATTTCCATGGCGCGCCTTCTGGCCTATCTCTTTGAAGTCACCGAGAAATTCGGGATGCAGACCCGCACCGAGCTGATCTTGCTGCAACGCACGATGGTCGTGGTCGAAGGCGTGGCGCGCGGGCTTGACCCCCATATCAACATCTGGCAGGTCGCCCGCCCCATCGTCGAGGATTACATCAAGACGAATATCGGCCCGCGCGCGCTGCTGCGGGACCTGATGCAGACGGCGCGCGTGCTGGGCCGCTTCGGGCCCAAATTGCCGGCACTGGTTGAGGCGCAGCTGGTGCGCCAGTCGCGGCCACCGGCCGAGCCGCCGCGTGCTGTGCATCCGCTGGTCTGGATGGGGGCGGGTGCCGGGCTCGTGCTGCTGGGCGTTGTCGCGGGCGGGCTGCTTTAGCGCCGCTCCAGTTCCAGCCGCAGCGCCGCCGCGTAATCCGCATCGCCGCGGGCCGCCTTCCAGGCGCAATGCGCCGCGATACGCCAATGCAGGAGCGGGGCAAGCCTTTGATACCGCGCCACGATCTCGGTCTGCGGATAGGATGCCAGAAAGCGCGCCACGGCATCCTCTTGCAACGGTGCCCCGACATAAAGCATCTGCATCGCCGGCGACAGGAAGGTCGCGATATCCTCCGCCGGATCGCCCAGCGCCGGGCATTGCCAGTCGATGAAGATCGGGCCACCTGGCGCCGCGATGATATTGCCCGGCACGGCGTCGCCATGGATGAAGCGGCCCAAGGACGACAGGTCGGCAGGCCAGGCGGGGCAGACCGGCAGGCCGGCATCGGCAGGCGCCCAGCCCAGAATCTCGGCCCGCAGCATCGGTCCGGTCGCCCCCCTGCGCAGCCCCTCGGGCGGCGGCAGACCATGCAGCCGCGCTAATGCGCGGGCCACCGGCGCCGGATCGCCCGACCAGACCGCCCCCGGCACATGATCGTAGACCAGCCAGTCCGGGCCTGCGGCCCGCAGCCGTGGCGCCAGACCCTGCCCCGCCAGCGCTTCCAGCGCCAACCGTTCCTGTGCGGGAAGATTCGCGAAAAGCGGGCTCGCGGCCTCCGGGCGGTAGTGCTTCACCACGCAATCCCCGACCTGCCAGACCGCATTGCTGCGCCCGCCCCTCAGCGGCTCCCATGAGGCGGCCGGGTCCAGCACGGGCTGAACCGCCCGTTTCAACCGGGCCGAAGGCGTGAGGGGGCGCGCTGCCTGCATCATCGCCGCGCAAGCTAGGGCCAGCCCCCGCCATGCGCAAGTCAGAGCCCGTCACGCAGCGCCGTCACAGCCGAAGACGCCACCTTGCGCCCGCCCTGCATGACCAGGATCATCTCGCCATTCAGGCTCTGCACCTCGTCGATCCGGCCATAAACCTCGACCCCGGTCGTCTCGAGCGCCTCGCCATCAGCCGAATTCTCCACCACCAAGTCATAAAGCCCGTCGGCAAGCGGCTGGCCCGCCATATCCTTCGGTTGCCAGTCAAAGCCCTGGCTATTCACCGGCAGATCGACGCGACTCACCAGCTGGCCTGCGGAATTGCGCACGACCAAGACCGCCCTGTCGGCGCCCGCCGCGATCTCGGGCACGATCGGGACCGCCTCACCGCCCGAAACCAGCGCCGGCATCACCGCCCGCGCCTCATGCCCGACCCAGGTCGCGACCTGCGCCATGCCCAGCATCGCGACGCTGGACTGAAGCCCGGTCAGCAGCTTGTTCGTCTGTGTCTGCTGCTCCACTGCGGAAAAGCTGGCCAGCTGCGACAGGTATTCGGTGCTGTCCACCGGATTCATCGGATCCTGAAATTCCAGCTGCGTTGTCATCAGCTTGAGAAAGGTCTGAAAATCCGACGTGAGCGCGGCACTGCCCGAGGCGGCGGAACTGACCTTGGTCGCGCCGGAAGTCGTTGCAGCAACATCCATGGGTAACCTCCTAGATGCGAATGTTCAGTCCCGCCATCACTGGCATCGCAGCGGGGTGAGAGGACAGGTAGGACGGGTGAGGCGCCGCATTGGGCGGGTCGGCCATCTCGGGCGTTTCAACAGCCGCCTGCGACGGGGGCGCGTGCTGCGACCATTGCCCAAAGCTCATCTCTGCGCCGGAGAAACCGGCCTGATGCAGTTCGCGCGCGAGGGTATCGGCATGTCGGCGCATCAGGTCGAGCGTCTCGCCCCGCTCGACCTGCACCAACACGCGCAGGGTGTCGCCGTCGCGCGTTAGGGCGATTCGCAGCTGTCCCAGCTCCTCCGGGTCAAGCCGGATTTCGATCTGGTCAGCGCCCCCCTCGGATGACCGCGCGACGATCATCACGGGCTCGGCGGCCCGCGCCGCGTCTTGGGGGGCGTGTGTTACCAGCACTGATTCCTGCCGCAGATAGCCGTGCACGAGGTTGCCGATGCGCATCAGAGGTGGGTGACTGAGCGGCATTGCCTGCGCGATATCCAGCGCGGCCGCGGGCGTGCCGTCCGTCATTTGCGTCGGCCCCTCCGGCGCGGGATCGGCAGCAGCGGCAATCGGGGAATGCCGATGCGGCTCTGGCAGACCATGGGGCCGTTCGGGGGACGGCAAGGCGCGCTCTGCCGCCTCGGGAAGGTCGGGCGCAACCACCTTTTGCGGCGCGGCATCCGGTGCGATTCGCAGAGGCGTGGGCGCAGGCCCATGCGCGGGCAGGACAGGACCGGTCGGCATTTTCTCGGAAACCTGCGATGGAGCAGCAGCCCTGTCGGGTAGCGGAGTGTCTGCCGTCCCTTCGGGCATCGCCGGGGCCTCGGGCTTTGCATCGGCCGCGGGCGGCAATGCGCCCTCAGACAGCGGCACCCGGTGCGCTGACTCGGCCCCTCCTTCGGCGGGCGCCACCCTGCACCCGCCTTCAAATGTCGCTTCCGGAACCGCCGCCTCTGACGCAGGCGGCAGTTCTGTCGGAAGCGGGCAAGGCAGGGGCGCGCAGAGCAAGACCGTCTCACGCCCCGCCTCACCGTCATCGGACGCGGGGTCGTCTATAGTTCCGGGCTCAAGCTCGGTCAGAACGTCAAGGAAGGCCGCGCCATCACCAGAGGCCACGGCCATCGCCGGCAAGGGCACCGCGACGGGTGCGGGAAGAAGGGGCTCGATCATGCGGTATCCGTTCCTGCATCTGCCCGATCTTATTCCGCCAACTGGTTACCGGATGTTTACCGCCTTGCGAAATGATCGGGAAAATCCGCAGCAAATCAGGTGGCCCATGCAAATCCCCTCGCATTCGCAAGACCTCTCCGCCATTCCGGTGGACCGGCAGGAAAAGATACGCGCGAAGGCGCAGGAGCTCGAGGGCGCCTTCCTGGCCGAAATGCTGGGCCGCGCTGGCCTCCAACCCGTGCGGGGCCCCTTTGGCGGCGGCGATGGCGAGAATCAGTTCACGTCGTTCCTGCGCGAGGAACAAGCCCGCCAGATGGTCGCCGCCGGAGGAATCGGCCTTAGCGAAGCCCTTTTTCGCAGCATGATCCGGGCCGAAACCCATGAAGGATGACCCCGCCACCGAGATCGAATCGCTTTTGGGCGATCTGCGCGATTGCCTGCTTTCGGGGCGGATCGAGCGGCTCGAGGCGATCGAAGTTGCCCTCTCCGCCGCGCTGCCACGGCTGGCCGGCCGCGACCCGGAAACGCTGCAACAGTTGCTGGCATTGGCCGAGGCAAACCGTCCGCTCTTGCAAGCCGCAACCCGTGGCGTGCGCGCGGCACGGCGGCGCCTGGCCGAGATCGCGGCCGCGCTGGACGGCCTCGTGACCTATGACCATGCCGGGCAACGCCAGAGCGCGGCACCTGCGACCCGGCTGCATAGACGGTTCTGATCTTCTTCAAATGCAAGGCATTCCGCCTGCCCGAATATCCGGCTCTTAGCGATCTGTTAGCGGTTGGACCGCATCAATCGGAGGGCATCCCACGACGGGGTGGCGCGGCGCCGCCGAGGTAGCCGCAGGGCGCGAAAGCCAAATCGGCCAGATGGCCATCCCAGCCGCGAGCAAAGCCGCGGCGCATGAAAAGGACCAGGACATGTCGTCCATTCTGACGAATACCGGCGCAATGGTGGCCCTTCAGACCATGAAGGGCATCAATTCGAACCTCAACAAGGTTCAGAGCGAGATCTCGACGGGCAAATCCGTCGCCAGCGCCAAGGACAATGCGGCCGTCTGGGCCATTTCCAAGGTGATGGAATCGGATGTGAAGGGCTTTGACGGCATTTCCGACAGCCTCAACCTCGGCAATTCCACCGTGACCGTGGCGCGCCAGGCCGCCGAAACCGTCACCGACCTTCTGACCGAGATCAAGGGCAAGATCGTCGCGGCGCAGGGCGCCAATGTCGATCGCAACAAGATCCAGGCCGATATCGACGCGCTGACCGGCCAGATCGGCTCGGTCGTCGGGGCGGCGCAGTTCAACGGGCTCAATCTGGTGGATGGCAATACCGCCTCGATGGCGGTGCTGGCCTCGCTTGACCGTTCGGGCAGCACCACGGTCGCGTCTTCGATCACCGTCAACGGTCAGGATCTGGGCTTTGGCACCTATACCGCGAACGATGTCTTCTCGACCTCGGGCACGGCCTCGACCAATGGGGATACCTTCGTGTTGTCGCTCGACGGCGGCGGCGGCACCGGCGACTTCACCGTCGCGGATGGCACCAATGCCTGGGTGGCGGGCGACAAGATCTCGTTGCGGCTCGGCGAAAAGTCGGTGAGCTATACCGTCACCGCCGATGATGTGGATGCCGCCAACGCCTCCATGTCGAACACCGTGCCCGACATGATCGCGGTCGGGCTCAAGAACGCCATCGACAGCCTTGGCATCGACGGTCTGGTGGTGAACTATGACAGCGGCACCCCGGGGCAGCTTTCCTTCGTGAATGACGGCACGAACGACATGTCGGTGAACGGTCAGTATACCAATGCCGGTGCCGGTGGCCTTGGCGCGCTGTCGCAGATCAACGTGGTGAGCAATACCACCGATGCCCTCACCCGGATTGAGACCATGCTGCAAACGGCGGTCAACGCCTCGGCGGAACTCGGCTCGGCGCAGAAACGCATCGAAATCCAGCAGGATTTCGTGGGCAAGCTGGCTGACGCGATGAAGACCGGCATCGGCGCCATGGTGGATGCCGACATGGAGGAGGCCTCGGCCCGGCTCCAGGCGCTTCAGACCCAACAGCAGCTGGGCATCCAGTCGCTGTCGATCGCCAACCAGGCGCCGCAGTCGATCCTGTCGCTGTTCCGTTGACGGATCTGGCCGCGGCGACCCAGACCGCCGCGGCCTCTCCTTCGCACCCCATATCCAGGAAGGATGATCCGTGAACGCACAAGCTTTTGCCCGGGCCGCCTATGGCCGCCCCGAGGGCTCCCACCGCAATCCGCGGCAGGTCGAATATGACCTCTTCGCGCGCATCACCCGGCGCCTCCAGGATGCCTGTGCCCTGCGGGGCAAGGATTTCCCGGGCCTGGTCAGCGCCCTGCACGAAAACCTGCGGCTCTGGCGCCTGCTCGCGACCGATGTGTCGCATCCCGAAAACGGCCTGCCGCAGCAATTGCGGGCGCGTCTGTTCTATCTCTATGAATTCACCGATCAGCACAGCCGCAAGGTCATGTCCGGCAATGCCGCCCCCGAGGTGTTGGTGGAGATCAATACCGCTATCATGCGCGGCCTGCGCGGTGACGGAGATCGGCCATGACCGGGCTTGTGCTGAAACTCGGCCCGCATGAACGGGTGCTGATCAATGGTGCCGTGATCGAGAATGGCGACAGGCGGTCGCGGATCGCGATCATGACTCCCAACGCGCATATCCTGCGCCTGCGCGACGCGATTCACCCCGAGGAGGTGAATACCCCCGTCCGCCGGGTCTGCTATATCGCGCAGCTTGTGCTGTCAGGCGATGCCAGCCCCGAGGATGCGCGCCAGCAGCTTTTGCGCGGTATCGAGCAGCTGAGCCAGGTTCTGACCGACCATGACAGCCGGCTCCAGCTGGCCCAGGCCAGTCGCGCGGTTCTGGACGGGCAGACCTATCAGGCCCTGAAATCTCTGCGCGAACTCCTGCCGCGGGAGGAGCGTCTTTTTGCCGCGCGGCGCGCATGAGCGCGCAAATCTCTCTGCCCCTGGCCGGCTATGCCGGCTGGGCCTTCCTCAAACGGACCCAGGCGCAACAGATGGCCACGCTGGCCAAGGCACCGGATCAGGTCCGGGCCGAGACGTATTTCCGGGAAAAGATCGGCGGCATCGACACTGCCGAGCAGCTCGTGGCCGATCGCCGCCTGCTGAGTGTCGCTCTCGGCGCCTTCGGCCTGTCAGACGATATCAACAACCGCTACTTCCTGCGCAAGGTTCTGGAAAGCGACACTTTGCAAGGCGATTCACTCGCCAACAAACTGTCGGACAAGCGCTATGCCGATCTTGCCAATGCCTTTGGCTTCGGCACCTTTACGACGCCGCGCAACAAGCTTTCCGACTTTGCCGACAGGATCATCGCACAATATCGCCAGCAGGGTTTCGAGACCGCGGTTGGCGATCAGAGCGCCTCGATGCGTATCGCGCTTTATGCGGAACGCGAACTGCCCGACCTTGCACAATCCTCTGACAGCGAAACGACAAAATGGTTCAAGGTGATTGGGTCTGAACCGCTGCGCAACATGTTCCAGACCCTTTTCGCCTTGCCCTCCAGCTTTGGCGCACTTGATATCGACCAGCAGGTCGCGACACTGCGGAAGCGCAGCAAATCCCTGCTGGGTTCGCCGGATCTGTCGCAATTTGCCAAGCCCGAGGTTCTGGAAAAGACGGTCCGGCGCTATCTGCTTCAGGCCCAGATCGCCGAAGGATCAAACGGCACAAGTCCGGCGAGCGCGGCCCTGCAATTGCTGCAAGCCCGGCAGGGCAGTCTCTCGTTACGGTTATGAGTTCCGCAAACCAGCACGCGCCTGCACCACCACGGTGTGCGCACCGCGGTCAGTCTTGCGGCGCGGCCACGCTGACCCTTGCCGCACTGAGGATCGGATGGGGCAGCGGGGACCAGAGCGCGCGGAGCGCGACCAGCGCAAAGGCCGCCCAGCCCAGGCACCAGATCGCTGCGGACAGGGGCAGCGCCGCGGACCAGGCCGGATAGGCAAACCGCAGCAATGTCGCCAACATGACCAGCCCAAAGGCGGCCTTATGCGCGGTACCGGCCAGCAGTGCGCCGGGCAGGCGCCGCATCGAGGCGCGCGCCATCACCGCCAGGATCATGCCGCCCATCGCCCCCATGGTGAGTGCGTGCAGCCCTGCCGGCAGTAGCACGATCCCCGGCGTCACCAGCGCAAGGCCCGTCAGCAGCAGGCCCAGTGGCAACCAGCACCAGGCGATGACCAGCATCGCCAGATCGGCCTGCCGGGCGGCCCGCAGGGGCCAGCACCATATCCGCGCGCCCTGGCCTGCCGCGGCGATCAGCGTCAAGGCCCCTGCCTCTTGCCCCGTCCAACCCGCAAGCGGGGCGATAAGGGCCAGCGCCAACGCGAGATCGGCCAACCTTGGCAAGATGGGGGGCGAGGGCGGAAGCAACCCTGCCCGCGCCGCCAGAAAGGCCGGCACGATCCGGCCGCCGACCAGCGCGATCAGCAGGGCCAGCGCCAGCACCGCCGACAGGCCATCGCCGGTCAGTCGCAATCGCAACCCCACGATCAACAACCCGACCGGCGCCAGCGCAATCGGCACCCGCGACCAGAGCCGTGCCGACAGCACCGAACGCAACAGGCAAAAGCTCAACCCCAAGGGAAAGGCCGCGATGCCGGCCAGCACGATGCCGTCCGTTTCCCCCCCTTGCGCCGCGATCCGCCCGGCGACCCAGGCCAGCACCAGCAGGCGCAGCGCCCGCTGCCCCGGCCGCCAGCCGCGCCCCGCCCGCTTGATCCAGTGCGGGAGCGCGCTGAGCAGGTATCCGGCCATTGCGGCCCCCACCATGCCGAGCATCAGCTCTTGCCGGTGCCAGGCAACCGGATCCGCCACCAGCGGCAGCAGCCAGACCAGCGGCGCGACTGCGGCCCAAAGCGCGGCCAGCAGAAAAAACGGCAGATGCGGCGCCCGCCAGGGCGCCACAGGACCGAAGGCCCGCATCGCTCAGTGCGCCGGTTCGAACCGGGGAAAGAGGATGTCATTCTCGATCGCGACATGGGTCCGCAGATCGTCGGAGAATTTGCGCAGCCCGGTATAGAGCGCGGTCCAGGACCCGCAGGCGCCCTCGGGCAGGGTCAGCCCGTGGGTCACCCGCTCCACCGCGCCCAGCAGCGCGGCGGCGCTGTCATGTTCATGCCGCATCGCCGCGATCGGATGGGCGATCATCGCATGCCCACCCTGCCGCATCATCGGAAACAGCACCTGTTCCTCTTTCATCATGTGGCTTTCCAGATCGTCGCGCAGCGCGAGCAGCGCCTCGGTCAGGCCCAGCGGCGCGGCCTCGTGGTCGCCATGCACCGTCTCCACCTTCTGCGCGAGCGGGATCAGCCAGTGCAGATCGGTCCGGTGGGTTTCGTGATAGCGCGACAGGATGTGGTCGATCAGCGGCAGCGTCTCGTTCGGGGCATCGCGGCGCAGGCCGGCGGCCAGTTCCTGCAAGGCGGCCAGCACATCCGCGACCGCAAGGCCATTGCGCGCCGCAGCCTCGGCCAGGGTCACATTGCCACCGCAGCAAAAGCTGATGCCAAGCCGGCGGAACAGCTCGGCGGCGCCGGGCAGATCGGCGGCGATATCACCGACAGGCAGGGTAGGGGAAAGCTCGGTCATGGGGCATGTCCTTCGTTCGGGGTCCAGGCAGGCGCGGCGGGCGGGGCGATGCGCAGCAGATCGACGGCGCGCGCGGCGATCTGGGCGGTGATCTGCGCCGTCGTGGCGGGGCGCAGGTAAAAGGCGGGAACCGGAGGCATCACGATCGCCCCCATCTCTGTCGCGGCGGTCATGTTGCGCAGATGCGCCAGCGTCAGCGGCGCCTCGCGCGCCAAAAGCACCAGCGGCCGCCGCTCCTTCAGCTGGACCGAGGCGGCGCGGGTCAGCAAATTGTCATCCAGCCCCTGAGCAATGGCGGCCAGGCTGCGCATCGAACAGGGCGCGACGATCATCCCGTGCAGCGGACAGGAACCGCTGGCGATGGCGGCGCCAAGATCGGTGACCGGATGCACCCGGGCCGCCAGGGCACGCAGCGCGCCCACCGCATCCGGCCCGACCTCAAGCGCCAGCGTGCGCTCGGCCATGGCTGACAACACCAGATCCAGCTCTGCGCCGCGGGCGACCAGGGCGCGGGCACAATCCAGCGCCAGCACCGCGCCCGACGCCCCGGAAACTCCCAGCACGACCCGCGCTCTCATCGCAGCACACCGCGCAAAAGCGCCTCTGCCCGGGCCGCATGCGCCGGATCCAGTGCCATGACCTGCCCCCAGTCGCGCGTCGTCTCGGCCCCGATCTTGGTGGTGGCGTCGATCCCCATCTTGCCGGCCAACCCCTCGCGCGGGCTGGCGAAATCAAGATAATCCATCGGCGTTCCGTCGATCAGCATCACATCGCGCGCGGGGTCCATCCGCGTGGCCATGGCCCAGGCGATGTCATCCCAGGATCGCGGGTCGATATCGCGATCCACCACGATGATGGTCTTGGTATAGCTGAACTGCGCCAGCATGCCCCACAGCGCCAGCATCACCCGCCGCGCCTGGCCCGGATAGCGCTTGTCGATCTGCACCACGGCCATGCGGTAGGAACAGGCGGCGGGCGGCAGCCAGAGGTCGGTCACCTCAGGGATCTGGGCGCGGATCACCGGCAGGGCCAGGGAATTGAACACCTCGCCGATGACGGAGGGTTCGTCCGGCGGGCGCCCGGTGACCGTGGTCAGGTAGAGCGGATCGCGCCGGTGGGTGATCGCCGACAGCCGCATCAGCGGAAACCGCTCCACCGCGTTGTAATAGCCGGTATGGTCGCCAAACGGCCCCTCGGGCGCGGTTTCGCCAGGGTGGATCCAGCCCTCCAGGATGATCTCGGCGGTGGCAGGCACCAGCAGAGGCACCGTGCTTGCCGGCGTCCATTCCGCCCGCGCGCCGCGCAGCACGCCGGAAAAGGCGATCTCCGACACGGTTTCCGGCAGCGGCAGCGCGGCCGCCAGCAGGGTGGCAGGATCGGCGCCCAGCGCGATGGCGACGGGCATCGGCGCCTGCGCGCGGGCCCATGTGCGGTGATGCGCCGCGCCGCCCCGATGCGCCAGCCAGCGCAGGATTAGCCGGTCGGCGCCCAGAACCTGCGCGCGGTAGACCCCCAGATTATACCGCGACACCTGCGCCGGGGCGGAATCCTGCGGCCGGGTGATCACCACAGGCCAGGTCAGCAGCGGCCCGGCATCCTCGGGCCAGGGCGTCTGCGCCGGCACCAGCGACATGTCGGCAGGCGCGCGGTGATCCTGGGCCGGTCCGCGCCGTAGGATGCGCGGGCGCGTCTGCAACGCGGCCCGCAGCATCGGCCAGCGTGACAGCGCATCGCGCATGCCCTCCACCGCCGGCGGGCTGCGCAATGCGGCCAGAAAGGCGCCAAAATCCGGCACCTCCTCGGGCAGCAGGCCCAACCCTGCCGCCACCCGCGCCGGCGTGCCAAACAGATTGGCGATGACCGGCATCGCCGCAGGCCGCCCTTCCTGCATCGCCGCGTCAAAGCGCAGCACCGGCCCGCCCGCCCGCAGCGCCGCAAGCTGCACCGCCGTCATCTCGTGCCGCAGGGCCACCGGCTCGGCGATGCGGGCCAGATCGCCCGCCTCCTCGGTCCAGCCGAGAAAGGCGCGAAGATCGGCAAAGACGGGCAGGCTGCGCATGACACGGGTTCCTTTTCCGCCCGGATAACGCCCGCCCCGGCGAGGCGACTTGACTATCGTCAATCTCTGCCGCGCCCCGATTGCCTAAAAGGGCGCATGCCTTGCGGGACCGATCCATGACTGCACCCTTGCCGCGCCTGCCGCATGCCCTGCGGCTGGCCGCCCTGCCCCTGCCGCTGCGACCGCTGAGCCTGCTGCTGGGCGCCCTGACCCGGCGCATGGCGCAAGCGCACCCCGAGATGACCCGCCGGATGGGCGACCATGCCGACCGGCATTTCCTGATTGATCCGGTCGATCTGCCCTGGCTTTTGCTGCTGCATCCGCAGGGCCAGACCATGACCGCGCATCGCCGCAGCCGCCCGCCCGCCTGTGACGCGCGCATCGCCGGGCCGCTTTCGGCCTTTCTGGCGATGATGCACGGGGCCGAGGATGGCGATGCGCTGTTCTTTTCGCGCGATCTGGCGGTTGAGGGCGACACCGCCGCCGTGCTGGCCCTGCGCAACGCGATCGACGATGCCGAACTGGATCTGGCCGGCGAACTGGCCGCGCTTTCCGGCCCGCTGGCCGGGCCGCTGCGCCAGGCATTGCTGCGGGCCGAGCGCGCCAGCGGCCTGACCCTTCACCGCCAGGATGATTTCGCATGATGGAACTTGTCTGCCCCGCCGGCACCCCCGCCGCCCTGCGTGCCGCCGTCGAGGCCGGGGCACATGCCGTCTATTGCGGCTTTGCCGATGAAACCAATGCCCGCAACTTTCCCGGTCTGAACTTTACCCCCGAGGACATGGCCGAGGGCGTGCGCTTTGCCCATGCGCGCGGCGCCAAGGTGCTGGTCGCGATCAACACCTTTCCCCGCGCCGGGGCCGAGCCGCTCTGGCACCGCGCCCTCGCCCATGCCGAGGCTGCGGGGGTCGATGCGGTGATCCTGGCCGATCTCGGGCTCTTGGCCCATGCCGCCGAACATCACCCCGGCCTGCGGCGACACCTGTCGGTGCAGGCGGCGGCGGCCAATCCCGATGCGATCAACCTCTATGCCAGCGCCTTTGGTGTGCGCCGCGTGGTGCTGCCCCGCGTCCTTACGGTCGAGGAAATCGCCGCCATCAATCGCGAGATCGACGTGGAGACCGAGGTCTTTGTCTTTGGCGGGCTTTGCGTGATGGCCGAAGGGCGCTGTTCGCTTTCATCCTATGCCACCGGCAAATCGCCCAACATGAACGGCGTCTGTTCGCCCGCCAGCCATGTGGCCTATGCCGAAGAGGGCAACGATCTGGCGGCGCGGCTGGGCGGCTTTACCATCCACCGCACCGCCAGAACCGCCCCGGCGCCCTATCCCACGCTGTGCAAGGGGTGTTTCACCTCTGGCCCGCAGACCGGCCATATCTTTGAGGATCCGGTCAGCCTGGATGCCACCCATCTGATCCCGCGGTTGGCCGGCGCGGGGGTGCGCGCGCTCAAGATCGAGGGGCGGCAGCGCAGCCGCGCCTATGTGGCGCAGGTGGTGCGCGCCTTTCGCGCCGCGGTCGAGGCGCAGGCCGCCGGTCGGCCGCTGCCCGAAAGCCAGCTTGCCCGCCTGGCCGAGGGGCAAAAGGCCACGACCGGCGCCTATGCAAAGACCTGGAGATGACATGATGGACCTGACGGTGGGCCCCAATTTCTTTTTCTGGGATGCCACGCGTGTCCGCGCCTTTTACCACGACCTTGCCGAGACGCCGGTCGCCCGCGTCGTGCTGGGGGAACTGGTCTGTTCCAAGCGGCTGCCCTTCTGGCAAGATGAGATCGGCCCCGCCATCGACAGGCTCGGCGCCGCCGGCAAGGAGGTCGCGCTGACCTCGCTCGCGCTGATCACGCTACGGCGCGAACGCCGGCAGACCGCCGATCTGTTCGAAACGGGCCTGCCGGTCGAGGTGAACGACCTCTCTGCCCTGGCGCATCTGCCGGCGGGACAGCCCTTCTGGGTCGGGCCGCTGGTGAATGTCTATAACGAAGGCACCCTGCGCTGGCTGATCCGGCGCGGCGCGCGTCGGGTCTGCCTGCCGCCGGAACTGACGCTGGAATCCGTCGCCGTGCTGGCCCGTCTGGGGCGCGAGGAGGGCGTGCCGATCGAGGTCTGGGGTCATGGCCGGCTGCCGCTGGCCATTTCGGCGCGCTGCTATCACGCGCGATTGCATGACCGCGCCAAGGACAGTTGCCAGTTCGTCTGCGGCGAGGATCCCGATGGCCGCGACGTGGCGACGCTGGACCATCAGCGCTTTCTGGCGGTGAACGGCGTGCAGACGCTGAGCCAATCCACCGCCAGCATGGCCTTGCAGATCGACGCCCTGCGCGAGGCGGGCGTCGCCGCGCTGCGCCTGTCGCCGCAATCGCGCGACTTTGCCGAGATCTGTCGGGCCTATGCGGCGGGGCTGGCGGGGCAACAGTCGGGGGCCGATCTGGCGGCGCGCTTGCGGCCGCTGGTGCCCGATGGCATCCTGTCGGACGGGTTCCTGACCGGACCAGCCGGCGCGGCCTGGTCGGGCGATGCCACCCCCGCCCGTGTTCAGTAATGTCCAGCCAGCGGGCAATGCTGCACATTCCCTTGATCGCCCACCGCTTGCGGCGTAATCTGCCGCAATGGACAGACCGGATGAACAGGAAACGGGCTGGCGCGGGTCGCCGGAACTTTGGGTCTCTGCCGCCTATGATGCGCTGATCGAACAGGGCGTCGATGCGGTGCGGATTCAGACCCTCGGCGCGCGGCTGAAACTGTCGCGCACCAGCTTTTACTGGTTCTTCAAGGATCGCGCCGCGCTCTTGTCCGCGCTGATCGAGATGTGGGCCGGCCGCACCACCGAACCGATGGTCGCCGCCAGCCACGCCTATGCCGAAACCGGGACCGAGGCGATGCTGAACGTCATCGGCTGCTTTCTGTCGGAGACCAGCTTTGATGCCCGGCTGGAATTCGCGGTGCGGGGATGGGCCTTGCAGGATGCCGCCGTGCTGGCGCGGCTGCGCGCAGTGGATACCGAGCGTCTGGCCGCCTTGCAGCAGATGCTGGAACGCTGGGGCCATGATCCGCAGGATGCCGATGTGCGGGCGCGCACGATCTATCTGGTGCAGATCGGCTATATCTCGATGCAGACCGAAGAACCGATGGCCCTGCGGCTGGACCGCGTGCCGAACTATGTCGAGATCTTTACCGGCAAGCGCCCCCCCGCGAACGAGATGGCGCGGTTTCGCGCCCGTCTGACGGCCTGAAGGCGGTCAGGCCAGCGTGGTGCGGTGCGACAGCGGCGATTTGCCGAAATGGCCGCGAAACACCTTGGAAAAATGCGAAGTGGACTGAAACCCGCAGGCCATCGCGATTTCGGTGATCGACTGTTCGGTCTGCACCAGCAGGTTCTGCGCCCGGTTCAGCCGCATTTCCATGAAGTAGTGCTTGGGCGTGGAATTCAGATAGCGGCCGAACAGCCGCTCCAGTTGCCGGGTGGAAATGCCCAGCTCCTCGGCCACCAGGCTGGGCGAGACCGGCGCCTCGATGCAGCGCTCCATGATGGCGATGGCGCGCTTGAGATGGTCATTGCGCATCCCGTGCCGCGATTGCAGCGAAACCCGCTGTGCCGCACTCCCCTCTCGCACGGCGTTGTAGACCATCTGGTCGGCCACCTCGGTTGCGAGATCGGTGCCGTGCTGGCTGCCGATCAGATGCAGCATCAGATCCGCCGCCGCCGTCCCGCCCGAGGCGGTGATGATCCGCTCGCGCGCGACAAAGACGTTGCGGACCAGTCGCACGTCAGGGAATTCCTCAAGGAAAAGATCGTGATAGGCCCAATGGACCGCCGTCTCGACCCCGTCCAGGAATCCGGCCCGCGCCAGGACATAGGCGCCCGAACAGATGGCGCCCAGCGGCGTGCCCGCCGCCCTTTCGCGGCGCAGGAAGGCCAGCAATTCGGGCGTCACATGCTGCGTCATGTGGATGCCCGAAATGACGAACAGCCGGTCGGCATGACGCAGCGGCTCCAGCCCGCCCTGCACCAGCGTGACCGAGCCGTTGGAACAGGTCGCCGTCCCGCCCTCGGAGCTGATCAGCGTCCAGCGATACAGCGGCTTGCCCGCCACCAGATTGGCGATGCGCAGCGGCTCCAGCGCGCAGGAAAACGCCAGATGCGAAAACTCCGGCAGCATCAGGAAGACGAAATGGGTGGTCGCGGTCATCGCCTGCCCCGGGGAAAAGGGGCGCCCGTCACAGGCGCCCCGCATGTGGTGGTTACTTTGCCGCCGCGCGCGCGGCCGCCAGCCAGCTGTCATATTCCGCCTGATGCGCGGCGATCCAGTCCGCAGCATGCTTGTCGATGGCGGCGGGGGTATTCTCGCCATCCGCGATCAGCTTGTTCTGGGCCGAGATGTCGTTGATGTCGAGCTTGGCCACCTCGAACAGCTTGGCCGCCGCCGGGTTCGCCGCGAGAAAATCGTTGCGCGCGATCACGCCGATGCTGTCCACCGCAAAGCCGAGGTTCTTGCCCTCGTATTCGGTATTGCCGGTGGCGCCGTCGGGCAGGGCGGTGAAGGGCACGCTCAGCCATTCCACGTCGCGGCCCGGGACCAGCACACCCGAGACCCAATAGGGCGTCCAAGTGTAGTAGAGAATCGGCTGGCCATTCTGGAACCGCGCGATCGTATCGGCGATGATCGCCTGATACGCGCCCTGGTTATGCGTGACGGTGTCGCGCAGCTTGTAGGCGTCAAGCCCAGTCTCGATCACGCGCTCGCAGCCCCAGCCGGGAATGCAGCCCGCCAGGTCGGCCTTGCCATCGCCATCGGCATCGAACAGCTTGGCCACCTCGGGGTCGGCCAGCTGGGCCAGATCGGTGATGCCGCTGTCATAGGTCTTCTTGTCAATCAGATAGCCCTGAAGCGCGCCTTCGATATAGGTGCCGACCTTGGTCATCACCGCATCGCCGCCGGCCTCCTGGTAAAAGCCGTCATGCAGGCTGCGCCATTCCACCGCGCTGAAATCGGCGTCATTGGCGCCGACGGCCAGGATCATGGTCTGATAATCGGCCTGGTTCGGCTCGGCCACGGTATAGCCGAGGTCTTCCAGCGCGCGGAACAGGATCTTGTGCTGGAAATCCTCCTCCATCTGGGTGGACATGATCGGCCGGACGGTCACGCCTTCACCGGGTTTGTCCTGCGCCAGGGCGGGGGTCGAAGCCAGAAGCGCCAGAAGCGCCGTGGCAGTGCTGAGGTGTTTCATGGATATCTCCAGGTTGGTTGGTGATGTCGCGTTCAGCGCGTTTCTTCATTTTTTGGGGTGAAAAATCCGGCCACCAGGCCGACAGGCCCGGTCTGCCACCAGGGTTTGTGTCCGCGATCACGGCCCGACCGGCCAAGCCCCTGGGTGATGCGGTCCAGCACGATGGCCAGCATGACGATGCCAAGGCCGCCGACGATGGCCTTGCCGGCATCCAGCCGCCCCATGGCGCGCAGCACCTCGTTGCCCAGCCCCTTGACCGAGATCATCGAGGCGATGACCACCATCGACAGCGACAGCATGATCGTCTGGTTCAGCCCCGCCAGAATGGTCGGTGTAGCCAGCGGCAGTTCCACCTTGCGCAGGATCTGCCCGGGCGAGGCGCCGAAGGCGCGGGCGGCCTCCACCACGGCGGGATTGACGCCGCGAATGCCCAGCGAGGTCAGCCGCACCAGCGGCGGCAGCGCAAAGATGATCGTCACGATCACCCCAGACACATTGCCGATGCCGATCATCATCACCACAGGCACCAGATAGACAAAGGCCGGGATGGTCTGCATCGTGTCCAGCACCGGGCGGATCACGGCCTCGAACCTGTCGCTCTTGCCCGCCAGCACGCCCAGCGGCAACCCGATCAGCACGCAAAGCAGCACCGAAGCCGTCACGATGGCGAGCGTCGTCATGGCAAGGCCCCAGGCCTCGGGCGCAAGGACGCCCAGCACCATCAGACAGCAACCGACCACGATTGCCGCGCGCCGCCCCGCCGCCTGCCAGGCGATCAGCACCAGCAGGATCAGCATGACCAGCGGCGGCACCGCCTGCAACGCGCCCTCGATGCCGATGATCGCCTTTTCAAAGACCCGCTTGATCGGCTGGATCATGTCGCGGTTGGAAATCGCCCATTGCTTGATCCCGTCGGCCCAGGTCGCGATGCCAAGGTCGATCGAGGCGAAAGGGTTGAGCCAGTCGAACGTCGTCGTTTCGGCCATCAGGCGGCCCTCCCTTCGGTTTCGTCACGGCCCTGGATGCCCCGCAGCAGCGCGCGCTTGGTCACCACGCCGATCGCCACGCCCTCGGCGCGGACCAGGATCGGGTGATCGGTGCCCACGGCCAGATCGACCAGTTCGTTCAGGTTTTGCTCTGGCCGCGCCACCGGCCAGCGCGCGGTATCCTGCGGGCCATGCGCCTGCGTATAGGCGGCCAGCGGCTGCATGATGCGCGCCGCCGTCACCAGATCGAGCTTGGAGATCCCCGCCACGAATTCGGCGACATAATCGTCGGCGGGCTCGGTGACGATCTGTTCGGGCGTGCCGATCTGCACCAGCACGCCGTCCTTCATGATCGCGATGCGGTCACCGATGCGGATCGCCTCGTCAAGGTCATGGGTGATGAAGACGGTGGTCTTGTGCAGCTCGGCCGACAGATCCATGAAAGTGCCCTGCAATTGCCGCCGGATCAGGGGGTCGAGCGCCGAAAACGGTTCATCCATCAGCAGGATCGTCGGGTCCGCCGCCAGCGCCCGCGCCAGGCCGACGCGCTGCTGCATGCCGCCCGACAGCTCGTCCGGGTATTTGCGATCCCAGCCGGTCAGGTCCACCATCTCGATCGCGCGCGCGGCCACCTTGGCGCGCTCGGCCTCGGACGCGCCGCGCACCTCCAGCGAAAAGGCCACATTGTCGCGCACGGTGCGATGCGGCATCAGCGCCATCGACTGAAACACCATGCCGATCTTTTCGGCCCGCAGTTGCCGCAGCTCCTGCGCGTTCATCGCATTGACGTTCTGCCCCTCGATATAGACCGCGCCCAGCGTCGGTTCGATCAGGCGGTTGATGTGGCGGATCAGCGTCGATTTGCCCGACCCCGACAGCCCCATGATGCAAAAGATCTCGCCCCTGCCGACGGTAAAGCTGGCATCCTGCACGCCGACCACGCAGTCGAACTTTTCGCGGATTTCCTTTTTCGTCAGGCCCTCGTTGCGCACGGCCTCTGTCGCCTGTCGCGATCTGTCACCGAAGATCTTCCATATCCCCTCGCAGCGGATGACGTCCTCGCGCAGTTCGACCATGCAGAATCCCCCTTGAACTGAGGAAAACTAACCACAGATTTTTTCAGTAGACAATATGTATTTTGATGCACTACACAATGGACACGAACCCTGACTCGCAGTCAAAACAGACTGGCAACTCAGGCAGGAGCATCCCCATGGAAACCGAATCGCGCAGCAAGAAAGCCATCTGCACCGAGGACTTGCGCCGCAAGATCCTGACCCAGGTGCTGGAGCCGGGCGTCTATCTGGACGAAACCGAGCTGGCCGAAACCTATGGCATCTCGCGCCCCCCGCTGCGCGAGGTGCTGCGCCAGCTGGCCGGCGAAGGCTATGTGGTGCTGCATGAAAACCGCGGCGCGCAGGTCGCGCCGATGACGCACAAGACCCTGCGCAATTTCTTTGTTGCGGCGCCGATGATCTATGCCGCGGTCACCCGTCTGGCCGCCGAACATGCCACTGCCGCACAGATCGCGCGGCTGAAGGAATGCCAATGGGCGTTTCGTCAGGCGATCCGCAACGGCAATGCCGCCGAACGCGCCGTCGGCAATGAACGGTTCCATTCCATCATCGGCGACATGGCCGATAACGAATTCCTCATGCCCAGCCTGCGGCGCCTGCTCATCGACCATACCCGCATCGGCATGACCTTTTACGACCCGCGCAAGGCCGCCATGGCCTGCATCTCGGCCACCGCAGCCGATCAGCATGACGAATTCATCGCGCTGATCGAGGCCGGCGATGCAGATGCCGCCGCCGATCTGGCCGTGGCGCATTGGGAACTGTCGCGCGCCCAGATCGAAAGTTTCGTCACCCCCGTCAGCATTCGCTTCCCGCTCGGCCGCGCGCCGGAGCCGCTGGAGCAGAGAGGAGCCTCATGAGATTCGAGGGCATCTACACCCCCGCCATCACCCCCCATCGCGAGGATGGCAGCATCGACCACGATGCCTTTGTCGCGCAGCTGGAATATCTGATCGCGGCCGGGGTTCACGGCATCATCAACGGCGGCTCGACCGGCGAATATTATGCCCAGACCATGCAGGAACGGCAGGAACTGGCGACCCTCGCGCGTGAGGTGACGCGCGGCCGCACGCATCTGATGGTGGGCACCGTCGCGATCCGGCTGGAGGATTCGCTGACCATGGCCGAACATGCGGCGCATATCGGGGCGGATTCCATCCTGGTGGGCAGCCCGCCCTATTCCGTCCCGACCGAGCGTGAAAACGCCCTGAACGCGCTGGCCATCGACCGCGCGGCGGAACTGCCGGTCATGCTCTATAACTATCCCGGCCGCATGGGCATCACCATGGGCGAGGAATTCCTGGACCGCGTGGGCCGGTCGCGCAACATCTGTGCCATCAAGGAAAGCAGCGGCGACATCAACCGCGTGCATCTGCTGGCGCGCGATTACCCGCATATCCAGATGTCCTGCGGCATGGACGATCAGGCGCTGGAATTCTTTGCCTGGGGCGCGCGCAGCTGGGTCTGCGGCGGGTCCAACTTTCTGCCGGCCGAACATCTGGCGCTGTATCGTGCCTGCGCGATCGAGGGCAATTTCGACAAGGGTCGCCGCATCATGTCGGCGCTGATGCCGCTGATGCGGGTGCTGGAACAGGGCGGCAAGTTCATTCAATGCATCAAGCATGGCTGCGAGATGATGGGCCAATATGCCGGCCCGCCGCGCCCGCCGCTGAAACCCCTGAACAAGGACGACAAGCGCCAGCTGGAACAGACGGTGCGCGTGCTCAAGACCACCATCGCCCAGATCGTTGCGGAGTAAGGCCATGACCCTGCTGACCCATGAAGAATACAAGGCCATCGCCGCGGACCTGACCTTTCCGACCCAGGCCTTCATTGACGGCCATTTCTGCCCGGCGAAATCCGGCAAGACCTTTGACAGCGTGAACCCCGCCACCGGCGCGGCGCTGGCGCAGATCGCCGCCTGCGGTGCCGAGGACGTGGATTTCGCCGTCGCCAGGGCGCGCGACGCCTTCGAGGACGGTCGCTGGTCGCGCCTGCATCCGCGCGACCGCAAGGAGGTGCTGATCCGGCTGGCCAAGCTGATCCGCCGCAATGCCCGCGAACTGGCGGTGATGGAAAGCCTGGACAGCGGCAAGACCATCTATGATTGCGAAACCGTCGATGTGCCCGAAACCATCCACTGCCTGACCTGGCATGCAGAACTGATCGACAAGATCTATGATCAGGTCTCGCCCCCCTCCGACAATCACATCGCCATGATCGTCCGCGAACCCGTGGGCGTGGTGGGCCTTGTGCTGCCCTGGAACTTTCCGCTGCTGATGCTGGCCTGGAAGATCGGGCCGGCGCTGGCGGCGGGCTGTTCGGTGATCGTGAAGCCGGCGATGGAGACCTCGCTCACCACGCTGCGGCTGGCGGAACTGGCGATGGAGGCGGGCATTCCGCCGGGCGTGTTCAACGTGCTGCCCGGCGGCGGCGAGACCGGCGAGGCCATCGGGCGCCACATGGATATCGACGCGGTGTCCTTTACCGGCTCCACCGCGACGGGGCGGCGCTTCCTCATCTATGCGGGGGAATCGAACCTCAAGGAAGTCACGCTGGAAATGGGCGGCAAGAACCCCGCCGTGGTGCTGGACGATGCCGAAAACCTGGATCGCGTGGCGGCGCATATCGTCAATGGCGCCTTCTGGAACATGGGTGAGAACTGCTCTGCCGCGTCGCGGCTGATCGTGCAGAAGGGCGTCAAGGACGCATTGCTGGCCCGCATCCGCGCCCATGCCCGCGAATGGCCGATGGGCGACCCGCTCGATCCGGTCAACCGGGTGGGGGCGCTGGTCAGCAGCGCGCATTTTGAAAAGGTCGCGTCTTACCTGGGCCAGAACGGCAAGGCTGGCGGGCCGAAGGTTCTGTTGGGCGGCAAGGCCGAGGCCGGCTTTGTGGAGCCGACCATCCTGGAGGTCGCCCGCGATGCCCGCCAGGCACGCGAAGAAATCTTTGGCCCCGTCCTGTCCGTCCTGACGGTCGATAGCTTTGACGAGGCCATCGCGCTGGCCAATGACACCGAATACGGCCTCGCCGCTTCGATCTTCACCGCCAATGTCAAACGCGCGATCCGCGGCGCGCGGGCGATCCGCGCCGGCACGGTGACGGTGAACAGCTTTGGCGAGGGCGACAATACCACGCCCTTTGGCGGGTTCCGGCAATCGGGCTTTGGCGGGCGCGACAACGGCATCCATGCCCATGACCAGTATACCCAGCTCAAGACGATCTGGGTCGATCTGGCGGATGACGGCGACGAGGCGGTGCAATGACCGATCACACCGCGCGGCGGATCCCGGTGCATCGGGGCCCCGCCGCATGGTCCGCCATCCTGCCGGGCCAGCCCGGCCCGGTGGTGCTGGACACCGACCTTGTCGTCGATTTCGCCATCGTGGGGGCGGGCTTTGCCGGGCTTTCGGCGGCGCGACGGCTGCGGCAATTGCACCCCTCCGCCCGCATCGCGGTGCTGGAGGCCAGCCGCATCGCCGAAGGCGCCTCGGGCCGCAATTCGGGCTTCATGATCGACCTGCCGCATGAGCTGACGTCAGAGGATTATTCCGGCGGCGGCGATGACCGCGCGCTGATCGCGCTGAACCGCAGCGCCATCGGCTTTGCCGAGGGCGTGGTGGCGGATTACGGCATCGACCGCAATTTCTTTGACCCCGCCGGCAAGGTGAACGGCGCCGCCTCGGAACAGGCCGACCGGCTGAACCGATCCTATGCCGACCATCTGGCGACGATGGGCGAGGGCAGCACCTATCTGGATGCGCAGGCCATGCGCGAACTGACCGGCAGCGCGCATTATGTCTCGGGGCTGTACACGCCGGGCACGGTGATGCTGCAACCCGCCGGCTATATCCGCGGCTTTGCAGAAGGGCTGCGGCGCGACGGCGTCGGGGTATTTGAAGCCTCGCCGGTGCAGGCGATGGTGCGGCAGGGTCAGGGCTGGGCGCTGCGCACGCCCGGGGGCCAGGTCAGCGCGGGCAAGGTGATCATGGCCAATAACGGCCAGCTGGAAAGTTTTGGCTTTGCCCGCAACCGTCTGATGCACATCTTCCTTTACGCCTCGATGAGCGTCGATCTGGGCGCCGAGGGGATCCGCGCCCTGAGCGGGCAGCCCCGTTGGGGGGTGACCCCGTCAGACCCGATGGGCACCACCATGCGCCGCATCGACCCGGGTCAGGGCGGCCATCGCATCATCACCCGCACCTGCGCCAGTTTCGAACCGGGGATGGAGGCCCCCGAAACGATGATCCGCCGCAGCGCCGGCGTGCATCGCGAAAAGTTCGATGACCGCTTTCCGCAGCTGCGCGGCCTGGCGATGGAATTCACCTGGGCGGGCCATCTGTGCCTGAGCCAGAACGGCGTCTCGATGATGCGCGAACTGGAACAGGATCTTTACGCCGCCTGCATCTGCAACGGGCTGGGCACCACCCGCAGCACCCTGACCGGCATCGCGGCCGCCGATCTGGCCTGCGGCATCGAGAGCGACGCGACACGGCATTTCACCGCCGAGGCGCCGCCGCGCAAATTGCCGCCGCGACCGTTCTCGACCATCGGGGCCAATGCCTATCTGCGCTACAAGGAATGGCGCGCGGCGGCGGAATAGGCCGCGCGCGCGTCACGGCAGCGACAGCCGGGCCATGCGCCCGCCATCCACCGTCCAGACCTGTCCGGTGACAAAGCCCGCCTCGTCACTGGCCAGCCAGGCCACCAGCGCCGCCACCTCATCCGGGCGGCCGGTGCGGCCGACGGGGTGGATGCGGCCGATATTGGCGCGAAAGGCCGCCGGGTCGGGCATGGCGGCGACAAAGGCCTCGTTCAGATCGGTGTCGATCCAGCCCGGCGCCACGGCGTTGCAGCGCAATTCGGTCGAATGATCCACCGCCACGGCCCGGGTCAGCCCGTGCAGCCCGGCCTTGCTGGCGCAATAGGCGGCGTGGCGCGGATTGGCGCCCAGACCCTCGATCGAGCCGATATTGACGATGGCGCCCCGCACGGCGCGCAGATGCGGCAGGGCGGCCTTGATGAACAGAAAAGGCGCGGTCAGGTTCACGCGGAGGGTGCGTTCCCAATCGGCCAGCGCCATGTCGCCGACCGCCGCCTCCTGCATCATGCCGGCATTGTTGACCAGCACATCCAGCCGCCCGGCCCGCGCAACCAGCACCGCCACCACCCTTTCGGGGCTGGCGGGATCGGTGAAATCGGCCTCGATCCCCTCGAATGCCGGGTCCGGCCCGCGCTGCGCGGTAAAGACCCGCGCGCCCTCCTCGGCCAGCCGTCGCGCAATGGCCTGGCCGATACCCGACCGCCCGCCGGTCACCAGCGCGACCTTTCCTGCAAAGCGGCTCATTTGACCGGCTTTCCGCCATTCACCTCGATCACCGCGCCGCAGATATAGCGCGCGGCGTCCGAGGCAAGGAACAGGATCACATCGGCGATATCCTCGGGTTCCGCGATGCGGCCCAGCGGCACTGTCTTGCCCAGCTCGGCCACCGCCGTATCCGGGTCAAAGCCCCGCCGCGCAAACCCGCTGCGCAGCATCGGCGTGTTCACCTCATTCGGGGCGACAGCATTGATGCGGATGCCCTTTTCGGCGTGATCCATCCCCATGCACTGCGTGAGCGAGGCAATGGCCGCCTTGGTCATGCAATAGACCGCATGGCCCGGCCCGGGCCGCAGCCCCCAGCACGAGGCGACATTGACGATGGCAGACCCCGGCCGCAGCAGCGGGATCGCCGCGCGGCAGATGCGGAACGGCGCCTCGACATTGACACCCAGCGACAGAAGCCAATCGGCGTCGCTGGTCTCGGTCACCTTGCCGCGCGTGATGACGCCCGCGTTGTTCACCACGATATCCAGCCCGCCAAGCGCCGCTTGCGCCGCCGCCGGCAGGCCATCGGCATAGGCCGGGTCCAGCAGGTCACCCGGCAGATGCGCCTCGGCCACGATGCCCGACACGTCACGGTCCGCCACCGCGACCCGGGCGCCCTGCCCGCGCAGCGCCGCGACCACCGCCGCGCCGATCCCGCCGGCGGCGCCGGTCACCAGCGCGCATTTTCCTTGCAGATCCATGATCCCCCCTCAGGCAAAAGAAGCAATCGGTGCGCCGAAAAGCCCGTCATCGGGCACCACGCCCAGGCCCGGCCCCTGCGGCAGCGCGATATGCCCGCCCTCGATCCGCACGCCGTTGCGGCTATCGTAATGGCCGTCGATATAGGGCTGGGCGAGCCAGGCGCCCTCCATCAGCCTGGGCGCCACCGTGGCACCGATATGGGCGCAGGCCGCCGCGATGATGTCGCCGCCCCAGCTGTCATCACAGGTATGCGGCAGGTTGCGCACGGCGCAAAGGTCGCGGAACACCCGCATCGGCTGCAATCCCCCGATGCGGGTGACCTTCATCCCGAACCCGTCCACCAGCCCGGTGCCGACGGCACTGACCACCGTATTCAGGCTGGTGCTGTTTTCATCCATGTAAAGGCCATGGCGGATCTGCGGGCGGATCTTCTGCAAATCCTCGACCGTGTTGCAGGGCTGTTCCAGGACGAAGGGGATGTCGGGGCATTCGCGGCTGAGCGTCAGCGCATCGCGCGTGGTCAGGCTGCGATTGCCATCCACCGCCAGACGGGTGCCGGTGCCGCGCAGCCGTTCCCACACCTTGCGCACGGTGGCGATGTCGATCTCTACCGGCCGGCCGCCGACCTTGATCTGAAGCCGGGGATAGCCCTCGGCGGCCTTGTCCGCCGCGATCCGGGCGGTTTCATCCGGGTCGCCCACGATGGTCGAGTAATAGGAGGGCACACGATCCGTCAGCGCCCCGCCCAGCAGCGTTGCCACCGAAACCCCCAAGGCCCGGCCCAGCAGATCATGCGCGGCAATGTCGATGGCGGCCTTGGCATAGTTGTGCCCGTTCAGCAGCGCCTCCATCCGCTGATGCAGCGGGATCGGCGCGACCTCGCAACCGATCAAGCCCTGCCCCATCGCGCGCAAGGCGGCCTGCGCGCCACCGACATGCATCTCGGCATAGGTGGAACCCACGGGGCAGGTCTCGCCCCAGCCGACATGGCCGGTGTCGGAAACCAGTTTCACCAGCGTCGTCGGCAGGGTCCAGACCTCGGTCATGGCCATGCGATAGGGACCGTCCTTGACCGGAAGGTCGTGCGAATAGATGTGGATCTCGGTGATCTTCATGATGCCCTGTTCATCTGCTGGCGGATCGCGGTGCAGAAGGGCCGCCCGATGCGGGGCGGCCCCTGGCGGGGGTCAGTATTCGGTGTTCAGTTCGTCCACCGCCGGGATCTCGCGCTCGCGGCGGGCGATATAGTCGCGCAGCGCCTCGTCCGTGCCGGGATCCAGCTTTGGCTCTTCGTAATCGGCCAGCAATTGCCGCGCCCGATCCAGCGCGCGCTGCGTGATTTCCACCGATCCTTCGGCCTGCCATTGCTCGATCGAGTTGTTGTCAAAGAGCCTGGGCATGAAGAAGGCGCGCTCGAAATTCTCAAGCGTGTGCGGATGGCCAAGGTAATGCCCGCCCGGCCCCACATCGCGCACGGCCTGCATCGCGGTATCGAAATCATCCCAGCGAACACCCTCGGCCATGCGATAGCCCATGGCGCACATCTCGGCATCGACGACGAATTTGGCGGTCGAACAATGCATCCCCGCCTCGTTCCAGCCGGCCGAATGCCAGATGTAATTCGCCCCGGCATGCAGCACCGCATTCATCGTCATCGCGCTTTCATAGCCCGCCTGCGCGTCAAAGGTCTTGGCCCCGCCCAACAGGTTCGAGGTGCGCCACGGCACGCCATAGAACCGCGCCATCTGCCCGATCATGAAATTCATCAGGCTGATTTCCGGCGTCCCGGCCATCGGCGCGCCGGATTTCATGCTGACGGTCGAAAGGTAATGGCCATAGATCGCCGGCGCCCCCTTGCGGATCACCTGCGTATAGGCCAGCGCCGACAGCGCCTCGGCATTGAGCTGCGCGACGGCGGGCGCGACCGAGGCCGGCGTATTCGCGCCGCCCAGCACGAAGGGCGAACACAGCACCGGCTGCCGCCGCCTGACGAAGGCGCGCATGGCGGAAAGCATGGTTTCATCCCAGACCAACGGCGAATTGCCATTGCAATTGCCCGTGGTGACCGGGGTTTCCTCCATCACGTCGCGGCCAAACAGGATCTCGCACATCGCCATGACATCCTCGGCGTTCCGGCCGCTGGTCGTCATGCCCATGAAGGTCTTGTCGGAATGTTTCATCGACGAATAGGTGATGTGCAGGTGGCGGTGGCTCACCTTCAGATCCATCGGTTCCACGATGTGATGCGCGGTCGAATGCAGCGCCGGCGACATATGCGACAACTTGTGAAACATGTTCAGGTCGGCAATCGTCGGCCAGCGCCGCACGTCGTCGAGATCGCGCAGGAAGGGCGCGCCGGTCATCGGCACAAAGATCGAATGCTTGCCGCCAAAGGGCAGGCTGCGATCCGGGTTGCGGGCGCGGTAGGTCCAGCCAGAGGGTATGGTTGCGATCAGTTCGCGCACCAGCCCGCGATCCAGATAGACGCGGTCGCCCTCGACCTTTGCGCCCGCGCGGCGCCAATCGGCCAGCGCGATCTCGTCGCGAAAGACCACGCCCACGTCTTCGAGGATCGCCATCGAGGCCGCGTCGATCTGTTCGACCCGGGCAGGGTCTATCACCTCGCATTCGGGGATGCCCCGGCGCAGGGCCGGCAACATGTCGAAATCGGGCGCGGCCCGCATCGCGCGGCGGGCGCCGCGGCCACCGGCACGGCCGGTCCTGTTGACGACTTCGTTCATCGCGTGGCTCCTTGCGATACGGATGACGCCATCAGGCGCCGAACCGCGAATCGCCACAGTCATGGCTGCGAAGCGGACGGATGATTTTGCGACATGCGGCGGGGGCTCCGACCCCGCCTTTCGCGGTCAATACCACATGTCGGGCACGGCACCCTTGCGACGGGCCATGAAGTCGCGCAGCGCCTCGTCGATGCCGGCATCCAGCGGCGGAGCCTCGTATTCCGCCAGCGTCTTTTTCCAGCGCGTATTGGCACGCCGGGCGCTGTCGATGCCGCCCTGCTCATCCCAGGTTTCCCAGGGCTGGTTGTCATCCAGCGCGGAATCCCAATAGGCGGTTTCGTAATGGCGCAGGGTGTGCTGGGTGCTGAACAGATGCTGCCCCGGCCCCAGCTCATTGAGCGCGTCAAAGGCCAGCGCATCGTCATCCACGGCCATACCATCCAGATAGGCATGCAGCGCGCCGCACATGTCGGTATCCATCACATGCTTTTCGTAGGACATCGACAAGAGCCCGTCGAGAAAGCCTGCCGAATGCAGCACATAATTCGCCCCGCCCTGCACCGCCGACATCATCGACATCATGCTTTGCTGCATCGCCTGCCCGTCCGGCAGTTTCGAGGTGCTGAAATTCCCGGCACAGCGCAAGGGCATGTTCAGCCGCCGCGCCAGTTGCCCCATGACCAGCGACCCGATGGCTGGTTCCGGCGTGCCAAAGGTCGGCGATCCGGTCCGCAGGCTCATGGAGGAGAAAAAGCTCGCCAGCACCGTCGGTGCGCCGGGCCGCACCAGCTGTGCCAGCGCGCAGGACGACATGCTTTCCGCCAGGCCCTGCGCCACCATCCCGGCAATGGTCAGCGGCGCCACTGCGCCGCCCAGCAGGAAGGGAAGGTGGATGGAGCCCTGATTGGCCGCCGCATAAGTGCGGATCCCCGCCGCCGTGACGCCATCCAGCACCAGCGGCGAAGTGGTGTTGAAATTGCCCATCACCACGCAGTTCTGATCGACGAAATCCGCGCCGAACAGGATGCGCGACATCTCCACGCTGTCGGCGGCGCGTTCGGGCGCGGTGATCGAACCCAGATAGCCACGGTCGGAATAGCGGATATGGGCATAGACCATGTCCAGATGCCGCTTGTTCACCGGCACGTCGGTCGGTTCGCAGACCGTGCCTCCGCTGTGGTGCAGCCAGGGCGAAGCCTGGCTCAGCTTCACGAAATTCTCGAAATCCTCGATCGTGCCGTAGCGGCGGCCGCGATCCAGATCCATGACAAAGGGGCTGCCATAAGACGGCGCGAAGACCACGTTGCGCCCTCCGATCTGCACATTGTTCGCCGGATTGCGGGCGTGCTGGGTGAATTCGGCCGGCGCGGTTTTCAGGATCTCGCGCACCATGCCCGGCTCGAACCGGATCCGCCAGATCCCCTCGGACTGGTCGGTGACCTGCGCGCCGGCGCGCTTGTAAAGCTGCATCGCCTCGGCGTCGTCGCGCAGTTCGATGCCGATTTCCGCCAGAATCCGCTCGGCGGTCCGTTCGATCCGCACCAGGCTTTCTTCCGACAGGATGTCATAGGTCGGGATGCCACGCACGATATAGGGCCGATGCACCGCCGCACCGCGCGACCGCTCCTCGCGCCGCTGGGTGCGACCGCCGCGCGCGCGTTTCGCTTCCCGGCCCAGCTCGTTCCCGTCCGCCATGATCGTTCCTCCAGAATCTGCCGCGAGATTAGGCTTGCGCCCGCCACCTGTAACGCTGGAAAATCTTCATTGAACTGATAAGGTGATCTTATGGAAACGCTGCGCCATCTCCTCCCCTCGCTCGGCAGTCTCGTGGTGTTCGAGGCTGCGGGACGGCTGGCCAGTTTCTCTGCCGCCGGGCGCGAGTTGGGCATGAGCCAGGCCGCCGTCTCCTACGCCATCGCGCGGCTGGAAAACCAGTTGGGGACGGCGCTGTTCCTGCGCGAATACCGGCGCGTCCGGCTGTCCGAGGCGGGGCAGCGCTTTCATGCCGATGTGACGATCGGCCTGTCGCATATCCAGCGTTCGGCGCAGGGCCTGCGCGCGGCCGCGACCGGAAGCCATGTGACGCTGGCCTGTTCCACCGCCTTTGCCGCCTATTGGATGGTGCCCCGGATGGAGCGGTTCCGCGCCGCCCTGCCCGAGGTCGATCTGCGGATCCAGACCTCGGACCGTGATCTCGATCTGGTGGGCGAGGGCATTCCGCTGGGCGTGCGCGGCGGCTACCCTTCGGATTGGCCGCAATATCAGGCCGCCGTGCTGGCGCCCGAAGTGATCTATCCTGTCGCCTCGGCCGCGCATCCGCGCCTGTCCGCGGGCCCGGTCCAGCCGCACGATCTGCTGACCCATCCGCTGATCCATCTGGAGGAACCGTTCCGGTCGGCGACCACCTGGAAGGACTGGTTCGCCGCCCAGGGCATCGCCGCCTCGGCGGTGCCGCGCGGGCTCAGGATCAACGATTATGTGCTGGTCGTGCAGGCGGTGATCGAAGGGCAAGGCGTGGCGCTTGGCTGGCACCATCTGATCGAGGGGTTGGTCGCCAAGGGCGTTCTGGCGCGTATGACCGACCAGTCGCTTGCCACCGGCAAGGATTTCCATGTGATCTGGCCGCGCGACATGGTGCTGTCGCGCCACGCGGCGCAGGTGCGCGACTGGCTGCTGGATCAACGCAGCCCACATCCCTGACGGCTCCTAGCCGTCGGCGCGGAAACACAGCCGCGTCTCGGGGTTGGCCTCGGCCAGAAAGGCCAAAAGATCCGCGCGCGTCAGCGCGGCACAGCCGGCGGTCGGGCCATAGCCGGGGCTGGCCACATGCAGAAAGATCGCGCTGCCGGCCCCCGGCACCACCGGCGCATCGTTCTGCCCCAGCACCACGACAATGTCGTAAAGATCATCGCTGCGCCACATCTCCTCATGGCTGGCGGCAAAGGGGCGTCGGACCGGGCGATTGTAGTCCGGATGATCCGGCGCGTCGCACCAGCCGTCATCGGGCGCGATGGCAAAGGTCGGAAACACCGAAACCGGCGCCGCGATCTTGTCGGCGCGATACAGCACCCGGTGGATCGGCCAGCAGCCCTGCGGGCTGATCCCGTCGCCCTCGGCCCGCTTTGGCCCGATGCCCGACCGCCCGACAGCGGCCTGCCAGACATGGCTGCCGAACCGGGCCTGCCAGCCGCCGCCCTGTGTCTCGTCCCGAGGGGTCACGATCAGATCCAATCCGTTCTCCTGTCCAGTCATCCTTCGGAAAATGGCAGGCCAGCGCGCGAAAGTCATCCTGTTGCGGCGCGGCCTCCTCTGCCCGGCGTTTTGGCGCGCGAAGAGGCAGCGGGGGGTGACGACGGCAGGTTCATCGCGCAGCGCATGTCGCCCTGGATCGCCGCCTTGTGCCGGTCGGGGTTGGAAACCGGCCGGCTTGCAGCGGAAATGCCGCGCCCTTAGGCTCGGGCCGGGCGGGCGCCCTGCCGCCGCGCCGACAGAAACGAAGGACGCCAGAGCATGTCAGAGCCCCGGCCCGAAACCGCCCCCGAAATCGCGCCCCTGACCGACCCCCGGCTGCGCCCCGGCGTCGAACTGATCGCCGCCGGGCGTGGGCTGGCCCGCGACTGGCAACTGGGCCCCTGCCCCTTTCTGACCACCCACGCCGTCGGATCGGAGGCGGAATACAAGCGTCAGGTCACCGCCAGCGGCCGCATCATGCAGCACGCCCATATCGGGTTTCGCAATGTGGACCGCACGATCTGGGCCATCGGCGAGGTGCATCGGAACTGCCGCGCCGCCGGCGTGACGGTCGATCGCTTCGGCATCACGCTCGATTGGTCGATGGGCTATCCGCGCGCCCTGCGCGCCCGGGCGACGCGCGGCACCGGCATCGTGCTGGACGGGCCCGAGGATTTCGTCCGCATCACCCATGCCGCGCCGGCGGCAGCGCATTTCGGCGATTTCATGCTGGGCCTGCCCGGCGCCGTCGAAAACACCTGCGCCGCGCTGGCCGCCGGGGTTTCGACCTTTGGCAATCTGGGCCAGTATTTCACCTTTCGCCTGCCCTATTGGGACGACGACGTCGCCACGACCGAGGCGACGGTCACCGCCATCGCGCTTCTCGCCGCGCAAAAGGCCGAGATTCTGGTCCATTCCAACCTGGATGACGGTTTTGCCGGGCTGTTTCTGGACATGTCCTGCGCGCTTGGCATGGTGCTGATCGAAAAGCATATCGTGGAGCGGCTGATCGGCGCCCGCCTCGCCCATTGCTATGGCCACCATTTCAGCGACCCGCTGTCGCGCAGCGCCTTTCACGCCGCGCTGGCGCGGGTCAGCGATACGCCCGGCTCGATGATCTTTGGCAATACCGTCGCCTATCAATCCTCGCCCGCCGGCAATTACGCCAGCCTCGCCAGCTATCTGCTGACCGACATCGTGGCGCTTGGCCGCTGGCCGCTGGGGCACGCGATCAACCCTGTGCCGGTGACCGAGAACCAGCGCATCCCCGATGTCGAGGAAATCATCGACGCCCAGATCTTTGCGCATCGACTGGCCGAACATGCGCCCTTTTACGACGCGGTTTTCGACTGGCCCCGGGTCGAGGCGATGGCCGACCGGCTGGTCGCGGGCGGGCAGCATTTCGCGGCGGCAGCTCTGGCCGGGCTTGCCGATCGCGGCGTGCCGATCGACGATCCGGCCGCGCTTCTGCTGGCGATCCGGCGCATGGGCCCCCGGCGGATGGAGGCGCTGTTCGGCCCCGGCGCCGAAGGGCCACGCGGACGCCTGCCGCTGATCCATGCCGAATGGGCGCGCGAACTGAACCACAAGGCCGAAAGCTGGCTCGCCACCCAGACCGCGCTGCCGCGCCCCCTGCGGGTCTGCCTCGGCACGACTGATGTGCACGAGCATGGCAAATACCTGGTCGAACAGGCGCTGGACGGGCTGGGCGCCGCGATCGTGGATGCCGGCGTCGCGGTGGATGCCGAGGTGCTGATCGACCGCGCCATCGCAGGCGGGGCAGAGGCGGTGGCGATCAGCACCTATAACGGTGTCGCGCTCAGCTATGCCAAGGCCGTGCTGGCCGCGATGGCCGCGCGGGGGGTGGCGCTCCCCCTGCTGATCGGCGGGCGCCTGAACGAGGTGCCGGCGGATTCGAATTCCGGCCTGCCGGTCGATGTCACGCCTGACCTGCGGCAACTCGGCTGTCACCCCTGCGCCGGGCTCGACGACATGCGCGCGGCACTCGTCATGCTGGTGCCGGGCGGCTGACCGCCCGGACCGTCACCCGACCCGAGGCAGGCCGCCAGCCGCTGAAAGCTCTGATCCACGCCCGCCTCGGCGCTTTCCGACAGGAAAAGGTCAAGCTCCGGCCAGACCTTGATCGCCCGGTCGATCACCGGGTCGGATCCAGGCGCGTAAAGCCCGGCCTGCACCATCAACTCGGCCCGTTCATAGGCGCCCAGCAACCGCCGCGCCTCGGCGATCAGGGCATTTTCCTGCGCAGTCGCCGCGTCGGGCAGCGACCGTGACACCGAACGCAGCAGATCCACCGCCGGAAACCGCCCGCGTTCGGCGATGCGACGATCCAGCACCACATGCCCGTCCAGCACGCCGCGCAGGATATCGGCCACCGGCTCCTCCATGTCGGACCCCGCGACCAGCACCGAAAAGACCGCCGTGATGTCGCCGGCCCCCTCGGGCCCGGGGCCGGCGCGTTCGGCCAGCGACATGATCAGATGTGCGGTCGAGGGCGGAAAACCACGCATGTTCCCCTCTTCGCCCGCGGTCAGGGCGATCTCGCGATGCGCCTCGGCAAAGCGGGTGATCGAATCGGCGAGGAACAGCACATGCAGCCCCTGATCGCGGAAATGTTCGGCCACCGCCATCGCCGTCCAGGCGCAGCTGCGCCGCGCCAGCGCCGACTGGTCAGAGGTCGCGGTGACGATGACCGACCGCTCCATCCCTTGCGGACCCAGCACGCGGTCGGTGAATTCACGCAATTCGCGCCCGCGTTCACCGATCAGCGCCATCACCACCACATCGGCCTCGATCCCCCGCGCAAACCGCGCCAGAAGCGAGGATTTCCCGACACCAGAGCCGGCAAAAAGCCCGATCCGCTGCCCCGCGACCAGCGGCAAGAGCGTGTCGAAGGCCGCCATCCCGGTGGCAAGCCGCCTGCCCAGCGGCCGCCGCTGCGCCGCGGGCGGGGCCGGTGCGCGCACCGCACGTTCCACCGCACCGCGAAACAGCGGCCGCCCGTCCAGCGGCCGGCCATAGGGATCGACCACCCGGCCGATCCAGCTGTCATCCGGGGCAATCACCGCGCGGCCCGCCACCTCCACGATATCGGCGATGGTGGTGCCTTCGGGCGTGCTTTCCGGCAGGATGCAGACCCCATCCCGCGCGACCCGGACCACCTCACCCGCAAGCGCCCCCCGCGCGCTGCGAATCGTCACGCGGTCGCCCAGCCCGACATGGCCCGACAAGCCCTGCGCGACGATGGTGCCGCGGCCGATTTCGGCCACGCGGCCGATGCGCGTTGTCACCCGCGTCGTGCCGATTTCCGCGATGAGACCATCGAAAAGTCCGGCCATGGGTTTCTCCCTTTGTTCCCTGCTTACCGTTTCTAAAGGAATCACCCTTAAGCCTTGATGAAGGTGATCGAGGGAGAAGCCCCGATGTTTGAAAAACTTGAAATCGTGCGAATGGCGCAGTCACTGGCCGTTCATGCCGGCGCGCGCCAGGCCCAGATCGCGCGCAACATCGCGAATGCCGACACGCCCGGCTTCAAGGCGCAGGATCTGGCACCCTTTGCCGAATCCTACGGGGCGGCACCCTCGGCGATGCGGGCCACAAGGCCCGGGCACTTCGCGGCCGATGGCAGCACCCCGCTGGCGGAAGAGCGGCTGCTGGCCACCGCCAGTTCGCCCGACGGCAACAGCGTCTCGCTGGAGCAGGAGATGGTCCGCGCGGTCGAGGTGCGTCAGCAGCACGAGATGGCGCTGGCGATCTATCGCAACAGCTCCAGCATCCTGCGCAGCAGCCTGGGGCGGAGGTAAGCCATGGCCGATCTCTCCACCTCGCTGGCCACCGCCGCCTCGGGCATGCAGGCCCAGGCCAGCCGCCTGCGCCATGTGTCGGAAAACATCGCCAATGCCGACACGCCCGGCTACCACCGCAAGACCATCTCCTTCGCCGAGATGGCCGAGACGGGCGGCGTCGAAACCTCTCCGGTGCATCTGGATCGCTCCGTGCTCGCGCGGATCTACGACCCCGGTCACCCGTTGGCCGATGAAACCGGCCATTACGACGGTTCGAATGTCGATCTCGTGATCGAGGTCGCCGACGCGCGCGAAGCGCAGCGAAGCTATGAAGCCAACCTCCGGATGTTCGATCAGGCGCGGCAGATGACGCAGAGCCTGTTCGAGCTTCTGCGCAAATAAGGAGATCCAGAATGGATTTGCGCACGAACGTCGCCAGCCAGACCTATGCCTCGGCCAGAACGGCCGCGGCGCCCCAGCCCGGAACGGGCGAGCAGAAGCCCGATGCCTTCACCGCCGCCGCCGAAGAATTCGTCGGCGTGCTGGGGGCCGGCGAGGCGACGGCGCGGTCGGCCATGATGGGCGGCGCCGACCCGCATGCGCTGGTGCAGGCGCTTGCTGCCAGCGAGATGGCGGTCGAAACCGTGGTGACCGTCCGCGACAAGGTGGTGGAGGCCTACCAGGAAATCCTCAGGATGCCGGTATGAGCGCGGAGCAGATCTATGACATGCTGCGCGCCGCATTATGGCTGGCGGTGCGCATCTCCGCGCCCCTCTTGATGGTGGCACTGGTGGCAGGGGTCGTCATCGGCCTGTTCCAGGCCCTGACCTCGGTGCAGGAAATGACGCTGACCTTCGTGCCCAAGGTCGCGGCGATGCTCGCGGTCTTCTGGGTGAGCATGAGCTTCATGACGAGCTCCCTGGTGGAGTTCTTTCAACAGCGGATCATCCCGCTGATCGCAGGAGGCTGAGATGGACGCAAGCGGCCACACCACCCTGACCCGCCAGTCAGGCCTGCTGCGCGAGATGCAGGCGATCGCCAACAACATCGCCAACAGCTCCACCACCGGCTTCCGGCGCGAAGGCGTGATCTTTTCGGAATATGTGCGCCGGCTAGACGGTGCGCCCTCGCTCTCCATGGCGCATGCCTCGGCCCGCAACGTCGATCTGAGCCAGGCCGAGATATCAGAGACCGGCGGCAGTTTCGATTTCGCGATCGAGGGCGACGGCTTCTTTCTGATCGAGACGCCGAATGGCAACCGGCTGACCCGGGCGGGCAGCTTTTCGCCCTCGGCCGAGGGAGAGCTGGTCAATCCCGACGGATATCGCCTGCTGGACCAGGGCGGCGCGCCGGTCTTTGTGCCCCCCGATGCGGGGCCGGTCGCCCTTGCCGCCGATGGCACGCTCTCGGCCGCCGGCCGCCCCCTGGCGCAGCTTGGCCTCTGGGGCCCGCAGGATCCGACCGACCTCATCCATGAAGGCGGCACGCTGTTTCGCACCGCCCGGGGGGAAATCCCGGTCGAGACCGGGCGCTTTCTGCAAGGTCAGCTTGAGGGCAGCAACGTCAATGCCCTGTCCGAGATCTCGCGCATGATCGACGTGCAGCGCGCCTATGAACTGGGCCAGTCCTTCCTCGACCGCGAGGACGACCGCCTGAAAACCGTCATCCAGACCCTCGGCAAATGAGATGATGCCATGAAAGCCCTTCAGATCGCCGCCAGCGGCATGGCCGCGCAGCAGATGCGCGTCGATGTCGTCTCCAACAACCTCGCGAACATGTCCACCACCGGCTATAACGCCCGGCGGGCAGAGTTTGCGGACCTGCATTATCAACAGGTTGCCCGCCCCGGCACCATCTCGGCCTCGGATGGCGCCATGCTGCCGACCGGCGTCCAGATCGGCATGGGGGTGCGTCCGGCCTCGGTCTCGGTCATCCTGGCGCAGGGGTCGCTTGCGCAGACTGGCGGCGATCTCGATGTCGCCATCGAGGGGCGCGGCTATCTGGAGGTGACGCTGCCCTCGGGCGGCGCGGCCTATACCCGGGACGGCGCGCTGAAACGCACCGCCGAGGGGCTGATCGTCACCTCCGAAGGGTATGAGGTCGCGCCGGGCATCACCATTCCCGCCGACAGCCGCAGCATCACGATCAACGCCGACGGCGAGGTCTATGCCTATTTCCCCGATCAGGTGCAGCCGCAATTGCTGGGGCAGCTGAACCTCGCCGGTTTCACCAATGAAAAGGGGCTGGAGGCGATCGGCAACAACCTGTTCCTGGAAAGCGCGGCCTCCGGCCCGGCCTTGCAAGGCCAGCCGGGCACCGACGGGCTCGGCACGCTGCGCCAGGGCTATCTGGAGGAAAGCTCGGTCGATTCGGTGCGCGAGATCACTGAACTGATCAAGGCGCAGCGCGGCTATGAGCTGAACGCCAAGGTGATCACCGCCGCCGATGAAATTCTGGCCGCCACCACGCAGGTGCGCTGATGCGATTGCTGCTCTGCCTTGCCTTGCTGCCCGGCCCCGCCCTGGCCGAGACGGTGGTCGCCCGCCACACGATCCGCGCGAATACCATACTGACCGAGGCCGATCTGGCCCTGCAACCCACCGGCACAACGGGCGCGCTGGACAGTATCGACCTTGCGATCGGGCAAGAGGCACGGGTCACGCTCTATGCCAATCGCCCGATCCGCCCCGAGGATCTGGGTCCGCCCGCGCTGGTGGATCGCAACCAGATCGTCACGCTGATCTATGCGACCGGCCCGCTCAATATCCACGCCGAAGGCCGCGCCCTCGCGCGCGGCGGCCTGGGCGATGCAGTCCGGGTCATGAACCTGTCTTCCCGAACAACCGTGTCCGGCTTCGTCGCTGCGGATGGCAGCGTGCGCGTCGGCCCTGCACCCTGAAGGATCCCGATGCGCCGTCTCATTCTCAGCCTTCTGTGCCTCTCCGCCTGCGGTCGCCTGGGCGAAGTGGGCAAAGCGCCCGATTTCACCCCGGTCGCCGGCAGTGACCAGCAACATGCGATGTATGTCACACCGCTGCCGCGCGACCTGCCGCAGACCCTGCCGACCTCCTCCTCCTCGCTCTGGGCCTCTGACCGCGAATCGCTGTTCGGCGAACGGCGCGCGCAACGGCGCGGCGATATCCTGACCGTGGTGATCGAGATCGACGACAGCGCCGAGATCTCCAACACCAGCGGGCGCAGCCGCGCCGGCAGCGACACGATGGGCATGCCCTCGCTGTTCGGCATCCCCGAACGCCTGAACGAACACCTGCCGGACGGCGCCTCGATGGACGAGGCGGTGAATACCAGCTCTGCCTCCAGCTAT
The DNA here is from genome assembly GCF_008271655.1 of Gemmobacter caeruleus. GTDB lineage: Bacteria > Pseudomonadota > Alphaproteobacteria > Rhodobacterales > Rhodobacteraceae > Gemmobacter > Gemmobacter caeruleus. The sequence continues at coordinate 327,922 of NZ_VKKX01000033.1, read as the reverse complement.
CGGGGCAATGGCACCGTCAAACGCAATGAGAAGCTCGAGCTGCGCGTGGCCGCGACCGTGGTCGAGGAATTGCCCAATGGCGTGCTGCGCATCGAGGGCCAGCAGGAGGTGCGCGTGAACTATGAGCTGCGCGAACTGCTGGTCACCGGCTATGTGCGGCCCGCCGACATCTCGCGCCAGAACGAGATCGGTTACGACAAGATCGCCGGCGCGCGGATTTCCTACGGTGGGCGCGGCCAGATCAGCGATGTGCAGCAGCCGCGCTATGGCCAGCAGATCACCGACGTCCTGCTTCCGTTCTGAGGTCACCGATGAAGAAGCTGTTGATCCCCATCGTGCTTGGCGTGATCGGTCTCGGGGCCGGGGCGGGGGCGGGCCTCATGCTGCGCCCCGCCCCCGCCGAAGACACCGCAACCGATGACCACGCGGCCCCCGCCGCCCATGGCGAGGCGGTAGCGCCCGGACATGACGCCGAACAGAGTGACGAACATGCCCCGGAATATGTGAAGATGAGCAATCAGTTCATCATCCCGCTGATCCGGCAGGATCGCATCGCCTCGGTCGTGGTGCTGTCGCTCAGCCTGGAGGTCACCGCCGGCCATGCCGAAGATCTCTATGCCCGCGAACCCAAGCTGCGCGATGCCTTTCTTCAGGTTCTGTTCGACCACGCCAATACCGGCGGCTTTGACGGCGCCTTTACCGAAAGCCGCGCGATCGACCGGCTGCGCGTCCGCTTGCGCGAGGTCGCCCTGGCGCAGATGCCCGATCTCGTCAGCGATGTGCTGATCACCGATATCGGGCGCCAGGATTCCTGACACCCCGCCGGTGCGCCTCAGCGCCGGCTCAGCCGATCCAGGATGGTCGCGCGACCGAAGGCGGTCTGCGCGGCCATTCGGCTTTCCTCGCACCGGCTTTCCTGCGCGGCAAGCTGCCGCCCCAGCTCGCTGCGCCGCCCGTCGGCCCAGGCCTGATAGGCCAGCGCGGCACGCGCCGCCGCCACCGGGTCAAGCCCCTCGGCGGGCCGTTCCTCCAAGGCCGCGATCCGCGCGATAATGCCCGCGCGCAATTCACGCTGCCGGCGTAGCTCTTCCAGCTTGCGATCGCTCAGCAGACGGGCAATCTCGGCCAGCTGGCCCAGGCGCTTCTGGTCGGTCATGGGGCATGTCTCCTGGCTTTGCGGCGCATCGCCTCGGCGAAACGGATGGCGGCGGCGACCGCCCGATAGTGATCCCGCGGGATTTCCGACCCGATCCTGACGCTGGCATGCAGCGCCCGGGCGGTTGGCGGATCGCTGTGGATGGGCACGCCCGCCTGCTGCGCCTGGTTGCGGATGCGGGCGGCGATCTCGTCCACGCCCTTGGCGACGCAGACCGGCGCCCGCCCGGAGGCACGATCCCATTTCAGCGCGACCGCGTAATGCGTCGGGTTGACGATGACGACATCGGCGCCCGCCACATCCCGCAGCATGCGGTTCAGCGCGATTTCCTGCCCACGCTGGCGCCGCTGCGCGCGACTATGCGGGTCGCCCTCGGCCTCCTTGTGTTCATCGGTCATCTCTTGCCGCGACATCCGCGCCTCGCGCCGATGGCGCAGGATCTGCCAGATGTAATCCACCAACCCGAAGCCAAGCGCCACGACCAGCACCACCGCAAAGAAGTCCCGCAAGAGCAGGAGCAACACCACCTGCCCCGCCGGCACCGACAGCGCGGAACTCGTGAGCATCAGGTCCAGCCGCGAGCCGAGAAACAGCGCGAGGATTGTCGCCACGACCCCCAGCTTCATTCCGCTTTTCAGGAATTCGAACAGGCCGTTCGGGCCAAACTTGTTGCGCGCATTCGACAGCGGCGAGATGCGCGACAGGCGCGGCATCAGATTTGCGGGGGTGAAGATCACGGCCTTTTGCACCACAAGCACCAGGAGCACCGCCGCCATCGGCAGGACAAAGAGCGGCAGCAGCGGCCAGAGGGGCGCGAGGACGACGCGCCCGAAGCCCGGCCGCGCCGCAGCAGTCAGTGCGGGGGCCAGTGTCTCGGCCCGGGCCAGCGGCTGCATCAGCGCCTCGCCCATCTGCCGGAGCATGGCCGGCCCCAGTGTCACCATGGCCAGCACGAAGCCCGCATAGGCGGCCGCGGTCAGCAGATCCTGCGACCGGGGGATCCGCCCCTCCTTGCGCATGTCGTCCAGCCGTTTCTGGCTGGCCTCAAACGGCTTTTCCTCGTCCTCGTCGCTCATTTCGGCACCGCCAGGGGGGCGGACAGTGTCGTCTCCAGCGCGCCGTGCCAGAGATGGAGCATCACGGGCGCGGCCATGGCCAGCAGCGCGATCCCCCCCAGGGTAATCGCCGGGGCCCCGATCATCGCCACCATGAGCTGCGGCATCGCACGGTTGATCACGCCAAGTGCCATGTTGTAGACCAGCGCCGCGATGACAAACGGTGCCGCCAGCGAAAGCCCGAGCGACAGGCAGCGCGCGGCCTGCGCCACGCTCCATTGCGCGAAATCGGCAGCCGCCAGCGGCGCGCCGACCGGCAACAGATCATAGGACAGGATGAACATTTGCGCCGCGCGCACATGCAGCCCGAGCGCGACCGCCAAAGCCAGCCCCGCAACAGTGAGGAAGTGCCCGACCACCGGCTGCGGCTCTCCGGCGCCACCGAAAAGCTGTGCGAGGGAAATGGATTGCGCGATGATCGCCCCCGCCGTCTGCAAGGCAAAGACCAGAAAGCGCAGCGCCAGCCCCATCGCGGCGCCGACCGCCATCTCGGCCAGCATCAACATGGGGGTGAGGACGGGGGCGGGTGCGACCGCCGGCAGGACAATCAGCGAAAACGCAATGGCGATGCCCAGGCGCACCCGCGCGGGCAGGGTCGCTTCGCCGAATGCCGGCAGCAACGCCACCGCCGCGCTGACCCGCAAGAACACGACGAACCAGCCCAGAAAGACCGGCTCCGCCAGCCCGGCAAGACGGGCGAAGATGCCCATCAGCTCGGTCATGCGGGCACCACGCCGATCATGGCCGGCCGCGCCTCGAAGCCGATTTCCTCATAGGACAGGACCGGCGTCGGCAGGCCCTTGGCCCCCAGCACCGTGCGCAGGAACCGGCGCCGCGCGGTGGAGGTGACGACCGCGGCCTGCGTGCCGCTTTCGGCGGCCTTGGTCAGCTTTTCAGCCATGGCATTGGCCAGGCGGCTGAACTGGTCGGGCGGCAGCGCCACATCGCGCAAACCGCGATCGCCGTCGATCTGATAGGTAGCAAAGGTGCGCTCCCATTCCGGGGCCAGCTGCAACAGGGGGATGGTGCCATCGGCGCGCTTCAGCTCTGCCACGATCTGAAAGCCGAGCCGCTGGCGCACATGTTCGCAGACCGCCTCGGGCGAGGGCAGGCCGCGCGCCTCGGCGATGGCCTCCAGCACCATGGGCAGGTTGCGGATCGAGACCCGCTCCTCCAAGAGCAGCTTCAGCACCGTCAGCAGCAGATCGACCGGCACCCGATCGGGCACAAGTTCATCCAGCAGGCGCTTGTTGGCGGCCGCCCGGGCGGGGTCGGTGACATTGGTGAATTCGTCCAGCAACCGCCTGAGCGTCTTGAGCGTGAGCAGCCTTGCCAGATTGGCCTTCAGCACCTCGAGCAGATGGGTCGCCAGCACCTCGGGCGCGGTGACCACGGTCAACCCCGCGAGGGCCGCGGTTTCCTGATCGTCAGGCAGGATCCAGCGCGCCGGGGCGCCATAGACAGGCTCGCGCACATCCATTCCGTCAGGCGCGGCGACGCCCTCGTTCAGCAGGACCAGCACCCGGTCAGGGATCAGCCGGTCGCGCACCTTTTCCACGCCTTGCAGGCGCATCCGATAGGTGCCGGGCGGCAGCGTGGCGTCATCGGTCAGCCGGATCTCGGGCAGGATCAGCCCATAGGCGGTGGCGATATGGGTGCGCATGTTCTGGATCCGCACATCCAGCCCCGTCGCGGGATCCAGCACCATGGCCACAAGATTTGCCGCGAATTCGATATGAATCTCGTCGAAATCGAGGATGTCCCCCATCGAACGGCGAGGCGGCGGGGCGGGTGCCTCGTCAGCCTCGGGTTCGGGCAGGGGTGGATGGCGCATCCGGTACCAGGCCGCGCCCGCCAGCGCCAGCGCCCCGGCCATGAAGGGCAGGAACGGCAGCCCCGGCACCAGGCCGAACAGCGCCAGCAGCACCGCCACCGTGCCCAGCGCGCCGGGATATTGCCCGAGTTGGCGGAAAAACGAGATATCGACCGACCCCGTCGTGCCGCCACGCGCCAGCAAAAGCGCCGAAGCGACCGAGATGACCACGGCGGGGATCTGGGTGACCAACCCGTCGCCCACCGTCAGTATTGCATAGGTTTCAAAGGCTTGTGCGGCGGGCATGCCATGGACCACGATGCCCATGATCAGCCCCATCACCAGGTTCAACCCGGTGATCAACAGCCCCGCAACGGCATCGCCCTTGACGAATTTCGACGCGCCATCGAGCGAGCCAAAGAAATTCGTCTCGGCGAGTTCGCGCTCGCGCCGGGCCTTGGCCTCGGCATGGGTGATGGCGCCGGCGGCCATGTCGGCATCGATGGCCAACTGCTTGCCCGGCATCCCGTCCAGCGCAAAGCGCGCGCCAACCTCGGCCATGCGGCCGGCGCCCTTGGTGATGACCATGAAGTTCACGATCAGCAGGACGCAAAAGATCACCAGACCCAGCAACAGACTGCCGCCCATGATGAAATTCGCGAATCCCTCGATCACATGACCGGCGGCGGCGGTGCCGGTATGGCCCTGCCCGATGATCAACTTGGTGGACGATACGTTGAGCGACAGCCGCAGCATCAGCGACGCCAGCAGGATCGTCGGAAAGGCCGAAAAATCCAGCGGGCGTTCTACGAAGAGCGTGACGGTGAACATCAGGATCGCCAGCGCGAACGAGGCCGCGAGGCCGATATCGAGCAGAAAGGCCGGCACCGGCAGCACCATCATGGCGACCACCGCCATCAGCGCGAGGGCAAGCAGGATCGTCGGCTGGAACAGCGTGCGGGGGCTGATGCGGATCATGGCAGCCTCGCGAACAGCGATCCCATGCCGGAGCGGCGCGGCACCAGCGACCCGGCCCCGCCCGCCGCCCCCGCCTGCAACAGCGGATAGGCGTTCACCCGGGGCGGGGCGGCCCCGGGCAGGTCAAGCGCGGCAAGATGCAGCGGCGCGGGCTGCACCCCATCAAGGATCTCGGCAAATCGGCCGGCATAGCGTTCGGCGAAACTGTCCGTGCCGGAATGATACGCCCCGGCGGCGCGCACCCAATCGCCGGTTTCACGGTATTTTCCGGCGATGAACCGCGCGGCATATAGCGCATTGGCCTCGGGGTCGAACATCGTGGCCAGATCGGGAAAGCGCATGCCGTGCCAGCGGTGATTCAGCTGGAAACAGCCGATATCGAGATTGCTGTATCCCAGCGATAGCTGGGCCTGCACGAAATCCTGCGCGGCGGCGGCGGTGTCGAACCAATGCCCCTGCCCGGCCTGATTGACCGCCCAGGGCCAGGGTTGCAACTGGCCTTGCCGGTTGCGGCCGGTTTCGGCCCGGGTCAGAGCAAGCATCACCTCCACCGGGACGCCGGTCTGCGCGGCGGCGCCGGTCGCCGCACGGTCGCAAAGATCGGCCTGGGCCAGCCCAAGGCCGGGCGCGAGAAGCAGAAGGGCGAGCAACAACAGCCGCAACGGCATGGTATCGGATTCTCCGAAGGCATCGTTTCCCCGAAGCCTAGGGGCCGAATCTTTCCAAACCGTTAGCTTTGTTCGCCTTTCAACCCATCGCGCAGATCGCCGACCGGGCGGCGCAATAGCGGCGATGCCCGGCATCGAAAGCCGGCACCAGCGCCGTTACCGGATCGACCACGCGGGCGATCGGCGGCAGGGTCGCGATCTCTGGCCCGGCGCCGGTCGCGGCCATCAGCGCCAACCGCGCCGCGCCGAAAGCACCGCCGAAATCACCGGCCTCAGGCAGCAGGACCGGCACCTCCAGCGCGGTGGCAATCGCCTGCAACCAATAGTCCGAACGCGACCCACCGCCGACGGCGATCAGACGCTCCAGCCGGGTGCCGGTCGCGGCCAGTGCATCGCGGCAATCGCGGATCGCAAAGGTCACGCCTTCCAGCACGGCGCGGGTGCCGGCGGCGCGGTCGGTCGCATGTTCCAGCCCGGTAAAGGCCCCGCGCACGGCGGCGTTGTTCAGCGGCGTCCGCTCACCGCCCAGATAGGGCAGGAACACCGTCTTGCCCGGCGCCTGCACCGCACCCAGTTCGGCGGTCAGCGCGGCGGCGTCACGATCGACAAACCGACCATACCAGTTGAGCGCATCTGTCGCGGCCAGGATCACGCCCATCTGGTGCCAGGTATCGGGCAGCGCATGGCAAAAGCTGTGCACGGCGGTTTCAGGCGCCGGCTGATAGCCGTCATTGGCGGCAAACAGCACGCCCGAGGTGCCCAGGCTGACAAAGGCATCGCCCGCGCGCACCACGCCCACCCCCACGCCCGAGGCGGCATTGTCGCCCCCGCCGCCCGCGATCACCACGCGGTCGGACAGGCCCCAGCGCCGTGCCAGTTCTGGCCGCAGCTGCGCCGAGACGGCCGACCCCTCGACCAGTCGGGGCATCTGCGCCCGGCTCAGCCCGGTTTCCGCCAGCAGCCGGTCGGACCAGTCGCGCGCGCCGGTATCGAACCAGCTTGTCCCCGCCGCATCCGACATTTCGGCGACATGTTCGCCACTCAGCCAGAGGCGCAGGTAATCCTTCGGCAGCAAGACCTTGGCGACGCGATCCCAGATCTGCGGCTCGTGCTTGCGCAGCCAGTCGAGCTTGGGCGCCGTGAAGCCCGGGAAGACGATATTGCCCGAGATGCGGCGGAAATCGGGGCGGGCATCCAGCGCGGCGGCCTCGGCATGGGCGCGGGTATCGTTCCACAGGATGCAGGGCCGCAAAACCCGGTCGTCGCGGTCCAGCAACGTGGCGCCGTGCATCTGCCCCGAAAGCCCGATGCCGCGCACCGCTGCAAGGCTGATCCGGGCCGCCAGCGCTGCCATCACCGTTTCAGTCGCGGCGACCCAGTCCTCTGGGGCCTGCTCGCTCCAGCCCTCGGCGGGGCGCTGCACCGTCAGCGGCGCCGAGGCCTCGGCCAGCACGCGCTGATCGCCATCCATGACCAGCCCCTTGAGGCCGGATGTGCCGAGATCGAGACCGATGAACATGGACAATCCTCCTTGTGCCGCGCTGTCGTGCCACCGCGTTCTGAATACGGCCTGCGCCGGCCCGCGTCCATTGCGGATTGTTTGCGCAAACATGCTATCCATTGTCGCGCAGCCCGTGCCACACACAAGATTTTCAGGACGCGCCCCGCCTCTGTCATTGAGGTTGCACCGACAAGCTGCGATAGTTTTCGCCATATTCTCGGGGGAGATCGCGCATCCATGTGTGCCTTGCGTCCAGCGGCGGGTTGGGCCGCGCTTGCAGTCGCGTCCTGGGGGCTGACACAGCCCGCTCTGGCTGATGACCGGGTGACCTTTGTCGTGACCGGGGCCCATGCCGCCGCGGTGGAAGACGACCTGCGCGCCGCCTCGGCCGTGCTGGCGGCGCGGCGCGAAGACAAGATGACGGCGGAAGATCTGTTTGCCGCCGCGCGGGGCGAATATGCGCCGCTGGTCAATTCGCTTTATGCCCTGGGTTATTACGCGCCGGTGATCCATGTGCTGATCGACGGGCGCGAGGCGGCGGCGATCCCGCCGCTGGATGCGCCCACGCGGATCGGCACCGTGGCGGTCAGCATCGACCCCGGTCCGAAGTTTACCTTTTCGCAGGCGCGGGTGGCGCCGGTGCCCGCTGAAACCCGCCTGCCCGAGGGGTTTGCCCGCGGCAAGCCTGCCGAAAGCGGCATCGTGCGCGAGGCGGCACAGACCGGGATCGACGGCTGGCGCGACGCGGGCCATGCCAAGGCCGAGGTCGCCGATCAGGCCATCGTCGCCGATCACCGCACGAATGAACTGGCCGCCGATATCCGTCTGGAACCCGGCCCACGCCTGCGCTTTGGCAAGCTGACGGTCGAGGGCGAGGAACGCATGCGCGAGCGCCGCATCCTCAAGATCGCGGGCCTGCCCGAGGGCGAGGTCTACAACCCCGACGAACTGCGCCGCAGCGCCGAACGCCTGCGCCGCAGCGGCGTGTTCAAGTCGGTCTCGCTGACCGAGGCCGACCAGATCCGCAGCCCCGACCTGCTGGACATCACCGCCGCCGTGGTCGAGGAAAAGCTGCGCCGCTATTCCATCGGGGCCGAGATCTCCAGCTTTGAGGGGCTGGACCTGACCGGCTACTGGCTCCATCGCAATCTGATGGGCGGCGGCGAGCGGCTGAAGGTCGAGGGCGAGATCCGCAATATCGGCGCGCAGAACAGCGGGGTCGATTACGGCATCGGCATCACGCTGGATCGTCCGGCCACCATCACCCCCGACACCACCGCCAGCCTGAAGACCGAATTCGGACATATTGCCGAAGAGGATTTCACCGCCGATATCGCGACCTTCGGGCTCGGCTTCTCGCACTATTTCTCGGATACGCTGACGGGGCGGGTGGGGCTGGAATACAGCTATGCGAAGCTGAGCGATTCCATCGACGAATACACCTACAAGCATCTGTCACTTCCGATCGGGGTGACCTGGGACAAGCGCGACGAAAAGCTGGACACGAAGAAGGGCTTTTACCTGGACGCCGAATTGCGGCCCTTCCTGGGTTTTGGCATCACCGATAGCGGCGCGCAGATCAAGGCCGACGGGCGCGCCTATGTCACCTTTGGCGACCGCCGGCCGGTGACGCTGGCGGGCCGCGCGCAGGTCGGCGCCGTGGTCGGATCAGACCTGCTGGCTACCCCGCGCGACTATCTGTTCTATTCCGGCGGCGGCGGCACGGTGCGCGGGCAGCCCTATCAATCGCTGGGCGTCGATCTGACCGAGATTTATGGTGACAAGATCGGCGGCATGGCCTTTGCCGCCGTCTCGGCCGAGATCCGCGCCCGAGTGACGGAAAAGATCGGCGTCGTGGGTTTTGTCGATGCGGGCTATGTCGGGCCGTTCGATTTCGGCGGCGGCGACTGGCATGCCGGGGCCGGCCTTGGCGTGCGCTATGCAACGGGCTTCGGCCCGATCCGCCTGGATGTCGCGATGCCGGTCAGCGGCAGCATCGACACCGGCGAAGGTGTTCAAATCTATGTCGGTATCGGACAGGCATTCTGATGAAACGGTTCCTGCTTCTGACCCTCTGCGCCCTGCCCCTTGCCGCCCAAGCGCAAGAGGATGACCGCAGCTATCTGACCGCCCTGCTGGAAGACAACCTCTCCGGCGCCGGGCGCAAGGTCACGATCACCGATTTTGCCGGCGCGCTGTCGTCGCAGGCCACGATCGGGCAACTGACCATCGCCGATGACAGCGGCATCTGGCTGACGCTCAAGGATGTGGTGCTGGACTGGAACCGTTCTGCCCTGCTGGCGGGGCGGGTTTCGGTCAATACGCTGACGGCATCCGAGATCATTCTGGATCGCCTGCCCGATACCGTGGCCGAAGACACCCCCTCGCCCGAGGCCAGCAGCTTTGCCCTGCCGGAGCTACCGGTTTCGGTGAATATCGGCGAATTGGCGGCCAAACGCATCGCGCTTGGCGAAAGCGTGCTGGGCCAGCCCATCGAGGCGCGGCTGGAGGCTGCCATGGCGCTGGCCGGCGGCGAGGGCAATGCCCAGCTGGCGCTGGTGCGCACCGATAGCGGCCCCGCCGGCGAGATCAAGCTGGACGCTGCCTATTCCAACACGAGCCAGGTGCTGAAGCTCGACCTCACCGCGCATGAGGGGGCCGAGGGTATTGCCGCCACGCTGGCCGGCCTGCCCGGTGCGCCCGCGGTCGATCTGACCGTGCAGGGCGAGGCGCCGCTGTCGGATTACACCGCCGAGATCCGCCTTGCCTCGGATGGCGAGGATCGGCTGGCCGGCAAGGTGACGGTCGCCCGGGCCGAAACCGGCGACACGGCCTTCAACGCCGATCTGGGCGGCGATCTGGCACCCTTGTTCCTGCCCGCCTATCGCGAGTTCTTTGGCACCTCGGTCACGCTCAGCGCCAATGGCACCCGGGCGGCGACCGGGCGCCTCGATCTGGAACAGTTCCGTCTGGCCACGCAGGCAATGGAGCTGGACGGCGCGCTGGTCCTGGCCGCCGATGGCCTGCCGGAGCGGTTCGACATCAAGGGACAGCTGGGGCTGGACGGCTCGCCGGTCACCCTGCCGCTGACCACCGACATGCCTACGGCGCTGACCCATGCCGATCTCGCGCTGACCTTCGATCAGGCGGCGGGCGAAAAATGGACCGCCGATATCGCCATGACCGGGCTGGAACGCGCGGATTTCACGCTGCGCGAGGCCACGGCCAAGGGCGGCGGCACCATCGCCCGCCCCGATGGCAAGGCCCGCGCCGTCGGCCTGCTGGATATCGTGGCGCAGGGGGTAGACCCCACCGATCCGGCCCTGGCCAAAGCGGTCGGCGATCAACTGTCCGGCACGGTCGCCTTTCAGTGGCAAGAGGAGCGCGACAGTCTCGAGCTGCCGACGCTGCGGCTGAACGGTACCGATTACGCCTTTGACGGCGGGCTGAGCGTGCAGGGCCTGGAAACCGGGCTGACCATGCAGGGCCAGGGCAGTGTGCGGGCCGAAGACCTGTCGCGCTTTGCCGATCTGGCCGGGCAGCCGCTGGCCGGTCGCGTCAACGGCACCCTGTCGGGCAAGACAACACTGCTGACCGGCGCCTTCGATGTCTCGGGCAAGGTGACCGGGCAGGCGCTGAAGATCGGCGTGGCCGAGTTTGACAACCTGCTGTCGGGCGACACGATCCTTGATCTGGCGCTGCGGCGCGACGAGGCGGGCACCCATGTCAAACAGTTGGATATCCAGACTGCCAGCCTGACGGCCAAGACCTTTGGCACCCTTGCCACTGCCGGCAGCGACCTGACTGCCGATCTGGATTTCAGCGACCTGTCGGTGCTGGGTCCGCAATATCGCGGCGCGCTCAAGGGGCGAGCGCATCTGCTGGGCACCGCCGAGAAGGGCAATGTGACGCTGGATGCCGCCGGCGACAAACTGGCCATCGGCATCGCCGAGGTGGACAACCTGCTAAAAGGCGCCTCGACCATCGCGGCGGCGGGCGATTATGCGGGCACGACACTTGATCTTTCCAGCCTGGAGATCAAGGCCGCCAGCCTCGAGGCGCGCGCCCGGGGCCGGCTGTCGCAACAGGGCAGCGACGTGACGGCGGATCTGGTCTTCAACGACCTGCGCGCGCTTGGCGGCGGCTATCGCGGCGCGCTGCGCGGACAGGCGGCGTTCAAGGGCACCCCGCAAGAGGGCAGCCTGACCGCCACCGCCACCGCCAGCGGGCTGGCCATCGGCCAGGCCGAGACCGACCGCCTTCTGTCGGGCGAAACCCGGCTGAACGCCGATCTCGCGCTCAAGGACGGGCGCATTCGCATCAACAATGCCACCGTTTCCAACCCGCAACTGCGCGCCAATGCCTCGGGCGAAATTGCCGGCACGCAGCGGCAGGTCAAGCTGGAGGCGGTGCTGGTCAGCCTTGCCACCCTGCTGCCCGAATTTCCGGGCCAGCTGACCGTCGCCGGCACCGCAACCGATGACGGGCGCGGCTATGACCTGAACCTGACGGCGCGTGGGCCGGGGGGCATCGACTCCAGCATTCGGGGCCGGGTTGCCGCGGATATGGCCAGCGCCGATCTGGCGATCAACGGCAGCGCCGCGGCGGGCCTTGCCAATGCCTTCATCACCCCGACCACGGTTTCGGGCAATCTGGGCTATGACCTGCGGCTGAACGGGCCGCTGGTGCCCGCCTCGCTGGGCGGCACCCTGCGGCTGGAGGGGCTGCGCATCGCCAACCCGCTCTCACCCGCCACGGTCGAGGGGCTGGGCGGCACCGTCACCCTGGGCGGCGGCCGGGCGCAGCTTGACCTGCGCGGCGGCGTGAACAGCGGCGGCAGCTTTACCGTCACCGGCAGCAGCAGCCTTGCCGCGCCCTATGCGGGCGATCTGCGCATGGCGCTGCAACAGATCCGGCTCAAGGATCCGCAGCTTTACCAGACCCGGCTGAACGGCACCGTCACCGTCAACGGGCCGCTGACGGGCGGCGCGGTGATCGGTGGTGAAATCGTGCTGAACGAAACCGAATTGCGCATCCCCAATACCAGCATCGGCGCCGCGCAGGGGCTGGATGACGTGAAACATGTGGCTGAACCGGCGGATGTGAGGGCCACGCGCCGCCACGCCGGGCTGCTGGACGAGGCGGCCTCTGGCAGCACCGGCGGCGCCGGCAAGGCCTATCCGCTGGATCTGCACATCTCGGCACCGCAGCGCATCTTTGTGCGCGGCCGCGGGCTGGACATGGAACTCGGCGGCGATCTGCGTGTCACCGGCACCACTGAAAATGTCGTGCCCGCCGGCGCCTTTGAGCTGGTGCGCGGGCGGCTCGACATTCTGGGCAAGCGACTGGTCATCTCGGAGGGGCGGCTGGAATTGCAGGGCGATTTCGATCCCTACATCCTGGTCCTTGCCTCGAACGAAAGCGACGGCATCACCAGTTCGGTCAAGATCGAGGGGCCGGCCAGCGAACCGAAGGTCAGCTTCGTCTCCTCGCCGGAACTGCCCGAGGAGGAGGTGCTGGCGCGGCTGCTGTTCGGGCGCGACCTGACCGCGCTGTCGGCCTTTCAGGCGGCTCAGCTGGCCTCTGCGGTGGCGACGCTGGCCGGCAAGGGCGGCGACGGCATCATGAGCAAGCTGCGCAAGGGCTTTGGGCTTGACGATCTGGACGTGTCCACCAATGCCGAGGGTCAGACCGAACTGAAGGCCGGCAAATACATCTCGCAGAACGCCTATACCGAGGTGCAGGTGGATGGCGAGGGCAAGGCCAAGATCAACCTGAACCTCGACATCACCGATTCCGTCACCCTGCGCGGATCGGTCGGCGCCGATGGCGGCACCAGCATCGGCATCTTCAAGGAAAAGGACTACTGATCCTCGACCGGAGGCAGGCCTGCCTCCGGCACACCCTCACGCTCGGCATCCACGGCGGCGCCGAACAGGATGGCATAGGCGCTCAGATACAACCACATCAGCAGGATCGCGACCGCCCCGAGCGAGCCGTAGACCCGGTTATAGGTGTTGAAATGCGCGAGGTAGAGGACAAAGCCGCGCGACACCGCGAACCACAGCACCACCGCCACCAATAGCCCCAGCGTCAGCAGACGCGGCTGGTGATGGTCGGCACGGTTCGGACCGAAGCGATAGGTCAGCGCCAGCCCCAGCACCACCATGCACAGCGCAAACAGCGTATTGGCCAGTTCCAGCGCGATCGAGGCCAGCGCCCCCAACGGCAGCAACGCGATGCCCAGCGGCACCGCGACCGAGGCGACCAACGCCACCAGCACGATGGCCATCAGCACCATCGTCAGCACCAGCGCGCGCAGCGTGCCGCGCAGGCTGTCGTGATCGGGGCGGTGATGCACCGCATTCAGCCCCGACATCATGCCCTGCACGCCCGCACGGGCCGACCAGAAGGCCACCAGCAGCGAGACAAAGCTTGTCCAGCCCAATTCGCTGCCATCGGCGGCCAGCAGCGCCTCGACCTGGGTATTGAGAAGTGAAAAGGCGTCTGCGGGCAGGAATTCGGCCAGCAGGATCATTTCCTGCCGGATCGCCGCAGGATCGGCCACAAAGCTCCAGATCGCGATGACAAAGGCGATTCCCGGAAACAGGGCCAGCAGGCCAAAGAACGCCACTGCGGCGGCGGCCATGCTGATATTGGCATTGCCCGCGCGGATGAATACCCGCTTCAGGCGGATGCGCAGATCCGACATTCTTCCCCCAGAAAAGCAGAAGGGCTCGCAAATGCGAGCCCCCTGTCATTCGTTGCCAGAGGCAACTGAACGATTAGTGATCGCCCGAGTCGTTGGCGACCAGAGCGGCGACCAGCGCCAGACCGGCCAGACCGGCGACAACGGCGCCAGCGCCCAGCGAACCCGACGAAGCCGGAGCAACGACGGCGACCGGGGTCGGTTCGACTTCAACGGCGACCGGGCCACCGGCGAAGGCGGCGGTCGACATCACCGACGCGGCGGCGACGAGAGCTGCAAACTTTTTCATGATTTTCTCCATACACTTGAGATTGGCGATTGCCCACGCGATAGCATAACGGGACTAGTAAAGGAAGACAGATTTCTAGCCGCCGTCAATGACCCGCGCGAGTTCGAGATGGCCCCATTGCGGAACCAGTAACTCTTTGGATTTTCTAAGTTTTCCACCGTTTTCGAACCAGTATTCGTTGGTGAAATCACCCTGTTTTCCGGTGCAGTTCTCCACAACACGAGTGGTCGTATGTTGCTGCGCTACCACAGTGATGCTCGCTGCGCCTGCAAAATGGACAGAACACTCATAGGAATAGCGAACCAGTTGGTCGCCGCCGTCCAGATAGGTATAGCTCCGCTTGTGGCTGCCGCTGCCTGCGCGCAGTTGTGCAAGGCTCGGGCCGGTGGATTGCATGATGTCCGGCCCGAATCCCCGGGTCTCGACCATCACGCCATCGCGGAAGGTCACCGTCAGGTCATCCGAGGTGGACCAGGTCTGCACATTGCCCTTCACCGCGATCGGCACGAGATAGAAGGTGGCATTGCCCGACTTCATCTCGCCCTTGATCACCGGCACGCCCAGCTTGGCCAGATCGGCGCGCGTCACCTCGGCGGCGGGTGCGGCAGCCGCCTTGCCCTTGGTCAGCGCCTTGGCGGCCCCCGCCATGGCACCCAGCACGGGCGAGATCTCGGTCTGGTTGCCGCAGCCGGCCAGAACCAGCAGGCTGACGAGGCCCGCGCTCAGAAAGGCGCCTTGCCTCATCATTTCCAGAATCTCCCCCACTGTTCGTCAATGCCGCTGGCATCATAGTCGCGCAGCGTCTCGAACAGGCGCCCTTCGACATCCAGCTTGGCGCCGCCATCGCGGCCAAAGGGCCGGATCGTGGTTTCATAGGTCTTGCGGCCCGGACGCCCGGTGCCCCAGGCCAGCGGAACCTCCAGCGTGATGCCCTTGTCAAACGAGCCGGAGCCGAAATCCTCGGACGACACATTGGTCTTGGTCGCAAAGGCACCGATGCGCCAACCGCTCGCGAATTCACGCTCCAGCCGCAGGGTCGCACCCACATCGCCCGCCAGATAGCGGCCGACATCGACCTGGGCATTATAGCCCGGCGCAAAGTTGTAATAGGCCGAGATATGGCCGCTGGCGACGCGATAGTCATACTCGCTGAAGCCGAACAACCCGTCGCTGTCGCGCTGCGCGACATAATTCGCCTCGGCGCCGATGGCCCATTTGCGATCGACGGGCTTGTACAGCACCTCGGCCGACACGCCGCCGAACATGCGCTCCAGATAGCCAACCGAGACGCGGCCATAAACATCATGGCCAAGATAGGCATATTTCGTCAGCGACAGCCGCTCCAGCGCCGGGTCGCCATTGGCGTCATACCGCTCCACATCCGAGCGGACGGGTTGCAGCGCCGTCGGCTTGGTCGGCGGGATATTGCCCAGATTGCCGGCCAGACGCTTGACGGCAGAGCCTTCCAGCACCCAGCCGGGGCTGAATTCCAGACGCGCGGCCAAACGCGCGCCGACATCCATCTTGAAGGGCGAGCCGCGCTGGTCGAACAGGCGGATGCGGTTATAGGGGCTGATCGACCAGGTGAAGTCGGGATAACGCTCGGGGTCGTAGGTCAGCGCCGGGCGCGGGCCCGGATCGCTGATCGCGATTGCCGCGCGCATCGATTCGGCCGCGGTCGGGCTGTTCTCGAACCGCTCCAGATCGCTGCGCCGCATCGTCACGCGCGAGGTGGGCAGGCCATCGACCACCGGCACGATCTCGAACACCTCGATGGATTCGGGCATCGCATGGGCCATGGCGCGCGCCACGCGGCCGATGGCCTGCGCCTCGGCGTCATAGCGCTTGTTGCGGATGCGCACCTGCGCCCGGTCGGCGCTGTAGGAGATCGCCTCGACCTCGACCCCGTCAGCCTTGAGCCGCTTGTTGAGGTTGACGATCAGGATCGGCGCCGCATCGGACTGGGTGACCCAGTCGGTCGAATAGGCCTCGGGGTCGGCGCTGCGCGAGGGGCGGAGCTTCACCGGATCGGGCGCGCCGTCCTTGATGCTGCCCTGCGGCCGCTGCTTGGGGTTCATCACGAAATGGGCGGTCAGGCCCAGTTCGCTGCCATACATGTAATAGCCGCCGATCTGGAACCATTCATTGACGCGATATTCCGCGCCATAGTTCAGGTGGCTGCGCTGCTTGAAGGTGCCGCGCTGGTCATCCTCGATCCGGTAGGTATCCGAGGAATATTCGGCCTTGAGCGTCAGCTTGTCGGTCGCGCGCCATTCGACCCCGGCAAAGGGGGCGGCATCGCCACGGAACCACTGGTTGTAGTTGAACTTGCCGCCCTTGCCGATGTCGATCTTGTCCCGTTCGCCAAAGGGCGCGCCGATGGCGCCATGGCTGCCCAGCCGGCCCCAGCCCAGACCGACCGTCGCCTTGAAATTCGGCGTCAGGTTCTTGGTCGCGGCGATATATTCGCCCGACAAAACGCCGGTCCCCGCGAAATCCTGCAAGCCGACGGTAACGGCGGGCAGATAGCGCCCCTCTTCCAGCAGCTGATAGCGGAAATCGAAGGAACGGTCGTAATAGGTGCCGAAGGTCGAGGTGCTACAGGCCGGCAGACAATCCGACCAGTCGCGGATACCCAGGAAACGGAAACTGGCCGACATGCGCGGCGCGATCTGGAAGGTCAGCGTCGTGCGGCTGATCGGCCCCCAATGCGCGGTGGTCATGGTCAGGTAACCGTCAGGCTGCATCTCCCCCGAGGGCATGTCGATCAGACCCGACACGCCGTAGCCATTCAGGCTGGGCGCCACGGTTCCGGTTTCCGCATGGGCGGCGTGATGGGCGCCGATGGCCACCAGGGAACTTGCGATCAGAAGCCGGGCTTTCCGGGCAGCCAGAGAAGTCATGCGTCGTTTGCCTTGCAAGAAACTTGGATCCGCGGGCAGTCTAGAAGAAAGCCCGGCGTTCAACAATCGGAGACAATGATTTTAGGCGAATCATTGCACGGCGGCGGCATGCTGCGGCGGTTGATAGCCGTTCACCCAAGCCAGGATCACCTGCCGCGCGGCCTCT
Source organism: Gemmobacter caeruleus (assembly GCF_008271655.1). Classification (GTDB taxonomy): domain Bacteria; phylum Pseudomonadota; class Alphaproteobacteria; order Rhodobacterales; family Rhodobacteraceae; genus Gemmobacter; species Gemmobacter caeruleus. The sequence goes on along the minus strand of NZ_VKKX01000033.1, from coordinate 310,624 downwards.
TCATCGCCGGTCGCAATGGCGCTGCGCAATGCCCGCAGCGCCGAAGCCATCTCGATTTCCGACAGGCTTTCCTCGCGCGCGCGCAGGATCTTGCTGTGCGGGGTGGTCAGTTGCCCCTCGCCGATCAGCAGTTCCTCATGCAGTTTTTCGCCCGGACGCAGGCCCGTCACCTTGATCTCGATATCGCCATCGGGGTGATCGGCATCGCGCACGGAATAGCCGGCGGCCTGGATCATCTGCACCGCCAGTTCGCGGATGCGCACCGGCGTCCCCATATCCAGCACGAAGACATCGCCGCCGCGCGAGCTTTCCTTGTCGGAGAAAGACCCCGCCAGCAGCACCAGTTGTGCCGCCTCGGAAATCGTCATGAAATAGCGCGTCACATCCTCATGCGTCAGCGTGACCGGGCCGCCATGCGCGATCTGTTCCTTGAACAGCGGAATGACCGACCCAGACGAGCCCAGCACATTGCCGAAGCGCACCATGGAAAACACCGTCCCGCGCGAGCGTTTGGCCATATCCTGCACCACCAGTTCGGCCAGACGCTTGGACGCACCCATGACATTGGTGGGGCGCACCGCCTTGTCGGTGGAAATCATGATGAACCGCCCCACCCCGGCCTCATGCGCGGCATCGGCGATGGTCCGGGTGCCCAGCACGTTATTCGCAAGCCCGGCCAGCGGATTGGTCTCGACCAGCGGCACATGCTTGTAGGCGGCAGCGTGGAACACGACATGGATGCCATAGCTCTGCATCACGATCCGGGTCAGCCGGCTGTCGGTGACCGACCCCAGAACCGGCACGATCTCCACCCCGGCGCGGCGGGCAGCGTCGCACAATTCGCGATCCACATTATAAAGCGCGACCTCGCTCACCTCATAAAGCACGATCCGCGCCGGGCCGTATTGCAAAAGCTGCCGGCACAGTTCCGACCCGACCGACCCGCCCGCACCCGAGACCAGGATCGACTTGCCGCGATAGGCATCTGCCGCGCGCGACAGACCCTGATCCACCTGTTCACGCCCCAGAAACTGCCCCGGCGCCACCGGCGTCAGCCGGTCGATCAGTTCCTCGGTGCCCACAAGCTGCGAAAATGACGGCAGCGACTGCACCTTCAGCCCCATGTCGCGCAGCTTGCGCGTCAGCCGCGCGATCTTGGGCGGCGAGACCGAGGGCATCGCCAGGATCACCCGATGCGCGTCATGCCGTTCGGCCAGACGTTTCAGATTGTCGGGCGACAGCACCCGCAGCCCCGCGACCGTGGTCGATTGCAGCGCCACATTGTCGTCGATGAAGGCAACCGGCGCGATCCGCTCATGCGAGCGCAGGGCGGCGGCCAGTTGCACCCCCGTCGTGCCGGCGCCATAGATCAGCACCCGATGCTTGGGCTGGCCCTGCCGCAGCACCCAGAGCAGCATGTTCAGCATGGCGATGCGCAACCCGGCCGAGGCCAGGAACAGCATCAGCCCGAAGGTGACGATGCCCAGAAACGGAAAGGCCGGCAGCGCGATCCGCAGCAGGATGCCCACCGCAACCGCCATCACCGCCGCATAGATCCCGGTCCGCAGCATGGCCGAGGTTTCATAGGATTTCAGCTGGATGCGCGGCAGGCCCAGTTGCAGCGCGACCAGCCCGCCCAGAACCCCGCTCAGCGGCAGGATGACGCGCAGCCCCATGGTCTGAAACAGCAGCGCCCAGCCATCATGCAGCATCCCGATACAGAGCAACAGCGCGACAGGCGGCAGGATCACGTCGATCAGGAGCAGGATCGCATGCTTGTTGCGCCGCGTCAGGCGGGATTGCAGGCCGAAAAGGGCCGTCCGGATCTGTTTCATGGCTTCCCTTGCCCTGGTGGCAGGCCAACTGCACAAATTGCAATGGGGCCGCAGCGCCGCGCTGCGGCGATACAACCCTGTCTTGTTTCCCGCTTACTACTGTAACAGCTTTTTGAAAAGGACGCGCCCACCCGTCTCGGCAATGAGTCGCAGATCGTAGCAGATCGACCGGTTCCGGGCATAGATCAGGTCCATCCGCGCCTTGCGCGGCACGCAGCGGCGGCTATAGGCGGCATCGGTCGCCTCGGCGCTGTCGCATTGGCGCAGGATCCATTCCTCATGCGCGTGAAAATGCAGCGAGGCAAGGCCGGTGATCCCCGGCCGGCATTTCAGCACCTCGGCATAGAGATCGGGGAATTTCTCCACATAAAGCCGCAGCGGCGGGCGTGGGCCGACAAAGCTCATGTCGCCGCGGATCACGTTCCACAATTGCGGGATCTCGTCCAGCCGCGCCCGGCGCAGCAGCCGCCCGATGCGGGTGACCCGCGCCGATTTGTCACCGCCCGACACGCCGGAATCCTGACTGACCACGGTCATGGTGCGCAGCTTCCAAAGGCGAAAGGGCTGGTCCGGGGCCTTCATCCGTTCGGCCACATAGAACAGCGGCCGCCCCTCGACCACCAGCAACACCCCGAGCAGAATCGCGAAGGGCAGCGCCAGAAGCGCGATCAGCAGCACCGCCAGCACCAGATCGAACAGCCGCTTGGACAGGGTCATGCCCCCTCCTCCATCCCCGCCGCGCGCCAGTCGGCGATCAGCGCCTCTGCCCGGCTGGTGCCGGCCAGACCGGGCAAAAGCGCTTCAAGCCGCGCGGTATCCAGCTCCACATGCGGCAAGACGCCGGGGTTTTCCGGCCCCCACTGCCAGTCGATGCCCGCCGCCGTCAGCAGATCCGCCATGCCCACGGCCCCGGGCGCCGCGATATTGATCGCGAAAGGCAGCGCCTCGCCCGCCGCCGCGCGGGCGCAAAGCGCGGCCAGCACCCGCGCCAGCGCGAGCGGCCCGATATAGGACCGGCGCGGCCCGTCCTTCTGGCCCGGCACCGGATCAAGCCGCACGACCTCCCCCCGGCGGCCGCGGCCGACCACCGCATCGGCCCCCAGAACATTGCCGATGCGCAGCACGCTGACCGCCGGACGGCCCGCGCCTGCCCAGGCGGCCACCGCATGTTCCATCTCCAGCTTGGCATGGCCGTAATCGCTGGCGGGATGCGCGGGCGCGTCCTCATGCAGCTTGCGGCCATCGGCACCGTTGCGCCCGTAAACCGCGGCACTGGAACACAGAAAAACCCGCCGCGCGCCCCAGATCCGCGCCGCCTCGCAGGCCGCCAGCGCAAGATCGGTGTTGCGCGCCAGCGCCACCGCATCGCCCCGCGTCACTCCGGCCAACGCCAGAACGACCGAAACCGGACCCGCCAATGCCGGCACCGGCGCCTCCAGCGGCGCCCAGCTCAGCCAGCCCTCCGGCACCACGCCGCGGCCCTGCCACAGCACCGGCATTGCCCCGCCTTGCCAGCCACGCCGCAGGATGCCGCCCAGCCGGCCATTTGCGCCAAGAACACAGATCATGCCGATCGGACGCCGCCTCCGCATTTGGACGTTGAACCCATTCCTGCACCCAAGTATCTTGCCCCGACTGCATTAGTCCACCCTTGCAGGTGCGACGACACCGGAGTTCGTTAATGTTTCACAAGACCGGCAAGTTGCTCCTGCTTTCGGCGGGGATGTCGCTTCTGGCGGCCTGCGCCGATGGGCCTGGCGCCGCGCCGCGCGCCGAACAGATCCTGAAAGGCGCGGAAAAGGAAGATGCGACTTTCGCGGTTTTCCCGGTCACCCGTGAAACCCTGCCCATCCTGTCCAGCTGGCCGCACAAGCCCAACCCCAACCCGACCGGCTGGATCGACCGCGTGCGCGGCCCCTCGTCGCAGACGATCGAGGTGGGCGACACGCTCGACCTGTCGATCTGGGATAACGGCGAAAGCTCGCTTCTGGCGCAGAACGGACAGAAGGTGGTGGAACTGAAAGGCATCCGCGTCTCGCCCGATGGCGAGGTGTTCCTGCCCTATGTGGACCGCGTCTATATCGCCAATATGACGCCCGACCGCGCCCGCGCCGCCGTGCAGGAAAAATTCGACGCCATCATTCCGTCGGCCCAGGTGCAGCTGCGCCATGAACCGGGGCGGCAAAGCTCGGTCGATCTGATCAGCGGCGTCAACAAGCCCGGCAATTTCGTGATGCCCGACCGCGATTTCACGGTGCTGAGCCTGATCGCCCAGGGCGGCGGCCTGACCAAGGATCTGACGAACCCGCAGGTCCGGCTGCTGCGCGGGTCCAAGGTCTATGGCATCTCGGCCGACCGGCTGATGAAGACGCCCGCGCTCGACACCACGCTGCGCGGCGGTGACAAGGTCTATGTCGAAAGCGACGAGCGTTATTTCCTGTCGCTCGGCGCCACCAACAAGCAACAGCAGATCCCCTTCCCCGACGATAAGGTCACCGCACTTGACGCGGCCTCACTGGCGGGCGGTCTCAAGGACACGCGCGCCAATCCCAAGGCCGTTCTGGTGTTGCGGGATTATGACGCGCGGCAGGTGCGCAGCGATGGCACCGGCCCGAACAAGGATCGCGTGGTCTTTACCGTCGATCTGACCACGGCCGACGGTCTGTTCAGCGCCGGCGAATTCCTGATCCAGGATCGGGACGTGGTCATGGTCACCGAAAGCCCGCTGATCAACAATTCGGCGACGATCACGCTGATCTATGATCTCTTCGGCATCGGCCTGCGGGCAGAGCAGATCACCAACTGACCCTGACCGCCGGGGGCGAGGTTACTCCTCGCCCTCAAGCTGGGTGCGCATCTCGCGCAGCACCGGCAGCACGGCGCGCACCCGTTCGGCGCCGATTGCCTGCACCACCTCGCCGATCAGCGGCGCGATGGCCTGCACCGCCGCATCGCGCGCCGAACGCCCGGCGGGGCTGATCGCCACGAACTTGCGCCGCGCATCGTCCCAATCGGGGCGGATATGCACATGCCCCGCCCATTCCAGCTTGGTCAGCGTATTGGTCATCGCGCCACGCGTGACATGAAAGCTGCGTGCCAGTTGCGCGGGGGTGCGTTCCTCATTGATGCGGGCCAGATGGTTCAGCACCCCGAAATGCGACAGCTCCATCCCCTTGGGCAGCACCTTGGAGATGCGGTTGCGCGCCAGCTGATCGGCCATGAACAGCTCGCCGAACAGCGCGATTGCCAGATCGTCGGTCTTTTCCGCCATCACGGCCCCTCGAAATCGCGATCATGCGACAGCGAGGGCACGCGCGCCCGCGCCCGCGCCACCTCGGCCAGATCGAGATCGACCAGCGTCACGCCCGGATCGGTGCCCGCATCCACCAGCACCTCGCCCCAGGGCGCGATGGCCAGGCTGTGCCCATGGGTGCGCCGACCCTTGCCCTGCGTCTCGGGGTGAAATCCGGTCTGCGCCGGGGCCAGCACGAAACAGCCGGTCTCGATCGCCCGCGCGCGCAACAGCGTTTCCCAATGCGCCTCGCCCGTCAGGTGGTTGAAGGCGGCGGGCACGGTCAGGATCTGCGCGCCGCCCTGCGCCAACCGGCGGAACAGATGCGGAAAGCGCAGGTCGTAACAGACCGCCATGCCGATCGCGCCCAGCGGCGTCTGCGCCACCACCGCCCGCGTGCCGGGGCGATAGGCGGCGCTTTCGCGATAGACCTCGGTTTCCGACACGTTCACGTCGAACATGTGGATCTTGTCATAGCGCGCCGCGATGCTGCCATCGGGGGCGATCAGGAAAGACCGGTTCGCAAAACGCCCGTCCGCATCATGCGTCAACACCCCCAGCGAGCCGATCAGCACCCAGATGCCAAGCGCGGCCGCCTCGGCCCGCAGCGCGGCCAGCGTGGCGTCCTCTTCCTCGTGGCGCAGGGTGGCGCGCTGGTGGTCACGGCTGGAGCTGAGCATGTTGGTGCATTCCGGCGTCAGCACCAGTTCGGCCCCACCCGCCGCCGCCGCGCGCAGAAAGGTCAGCGTCTCGGGCAGGTTCGCCGCCGGATCGTCGGTCACCGTCAGTTGGACAAGGGCGCAACGCATCGCTCAATCCGCCAGAAGCGGGTCAAGCCTGCCCTCGGCGTCAAGCGCGTGAATGTCGTCGCTGCCGCCCACATGCCGCCCGCCAATAAAGATCTGCGGCACGGTGCGCCGTCCGCCCGCGCGGTCGGTCATCGCGGCGCGGAGCGCGGGGTCGCGGCTCACGTCGATCTCGGTATAGGCGGCGCCCTTCTTGCCCAGCAGCCGCTTGGCGGCGGCGCAATAGGGGCAGGTCGGGGTGGTGTAAATCTCGACGGGTTTCATGGCAGGATCCGTGGCAAGGGCAGTTTTGCCGCGAACTATAGGCATTTACCCTTCTTTCGCAACGCGACACATCACCAGAACATCGACCCGCGCCGCCCCCGCGGCCAGAAGCGCGTCGGCGCAGGCGCCCAGCGTGGCACCCGAGGTCATCACGTCATCCACCAGCAGCACGGGCCGAGCCTGCACCTGCCAGCTGCGTTTTTCATTCACGCGAAACGCCGCCTCCACATTCAGGAACCGCCCCTCGCGGTCGCGCCCCTCCTGGCTGCGGGTGTTGCGGCGGCGGATCAGCAGATCGGGGCAATGCGGCAGATCGGCCAGCCGTGCCAGCCCCGAGGCCAGCAGCGCCGACTGGTTGTAACGCCGCCGCACCAGCCGCATCCAGTGCAGCGGCACCGGCGCGATCAGCGTATCGGGCTGCAAGAGCGGCCCGGCCGCCCGATACATCCAGCCCGCCACCGGCCGCGCGAGATCAAGCCGGTCGCCATGTTTCAGCGCCATGACCATCTGGCGGGCATTGTCGCGATAAAGCATGGCCGCGCGCCCCCGGCTCCAGGGGCGGGCGATGCTCAGGCATTCGTCGCATTGCACCGCGCCCTCGGCATCATCCCCGGGCAGGGGGGTGCCGCAGCAATCGCAGACAAGCCCCGTGACAAAGGGCGTATCGCGCCAGCATTTCGCGCAAAGCCCGAAATCGGTGGTCACAAGCGCATCGCAGCTCAGGCATTGCGGCGGGTAAACCAGTTGCACCGCGGCTTGCAATCTCATCCGACCCTCCTATGGTCTCGGCGATCAAGGAGAGCCGCATGACCCCCCCGCCGCTGACAGACCGCGCCGCCCTGACCCGGAACCGCCGCCGCGCCCGGCGCGACGCGCTGTTCCTGCATGACGAAGCCGTCTTCGAGGTTCAGGAAAGACTCCTCGCGGTTAACAGGCAGTTTACGAAACCTGCCATCGTCACGCCTTTCGCAGAAATCTGGCGCGATCTGTTGCCCGGCGCGCGCATCGTCGCGGATGATGAACTGCTCGACCTCGCGCCCGGGGCGCATGATCTGGTGATCCACGCGCTTGGCCTGCACTGGGCGAATGATCCGGTGGGCCAGCTGGTGCAATGCCGCCGCGCGCTGCAACCCGACGGGCTGCTGATGGCCTTTACCCTGGGCGGCCAGACCCTGCACGAACTGCGGGCAAGCCTGGCCGGCGCCGAGGCCGCACTGACCGGCGGCCTGTCGCCCCGCGTGCTGCCGATGGGCGAGATCCGCGATCTGGGCGCCTTGCTGCAACGCGCAGGGCTGGCGCTGCCGGTGGCCGACGGGTTCACCCGCACCGCCAGCTATCGCGACATGTTTCACCTGATGGCCGATCTGCGCGCCATGGGCGAGACCAATGCCCTGACCGAACGCCTGCGCCACCCCACGCGGCGCAGCCTGTTTGTCGATGCTGCCCGCCGCTATGCCGAAAGCTTTGCCACCGCCGACGGGCGCATCACCGCCAGTTTCGAGGTGATCTGCCTCACCGGCTGGGCGCCGCATGAAAGCCAGCAAAAACCGCTGCGGCCCGGCTCGGCCATCGCGCGCCTGGAAGACGCGCTGAAGGCTGCGACAAAACAGGGTGGTTGACCCCGCGCGCCGCGCCGCTATCTGGGAAAGGCAGGAATGAAGGAGAACGCGATGCTGGATGCGCTGCGCGAAACCATGGCCCGGATGATCCGCCCCGGCGAGGAACGGCTGGAACATGCCCCCGCCACGCACCCGCCTGTCGCGGCGCGCAAGATCGGCGTGCTGCTTGCCAATCTCGGCACGCCGGACGCGACCGATTACTGGTCCATGCGGCGCTATCTGAACGAGTTTCTGTCGGACAAGCGGGTGATCGACTATCCGGCCTGGAAATGGCAGCCGCTGTTGCAGCTGATCATCCTGTCCAAGCGGCCTTTCACCAGTGGCGCCAATTACAAGCTGATCTGGGATCAGGAGCGCGACGAAAGCCCCCTGATGACCATCACCCGCGACCAGACCGAAGCCGTGGCCGCCGCCCTGCAAGCCGATCTGGGCGATAGCGTCATGGTCGATTTCTGCATGCGCTATGGCAATCCTTCAACGGAATCGAAGGTCAGGGCCATGGTGGCGGCGGGCTGCGAAAAGATCCTGTTCTGCCCGCTTTACCCGCAATATGCCGGCGCGACGACCGCGACCGCGAATGACCAGTTCTTTCGCGCGCTGATGAAGGAAAAGCGCCAGCCCGCCGCGCGCACCTTGCCGGAATATTTCGACCATCCGCAGTATATCGACGCCCTCGCGCAATCGGTGGAGACGGCCTATGCCGGCCTTGACCACCGGCCCGATGTGCTGGTCGCGTCCTATCACGGCATGCCGCAACGCTATCTGATGGAAGGCGACCCCTACCATTGCCAGTGCCAGAAGACCTCGCGCCTGCTGCGGGAACGGCTGGGCTGGGACAAGGGCGAGATCCTCACCACCTTCCAGTCGGTCTTTGGCACCGAGGAATGGCTGCGCCCCTATACGGTCGAACATGTTGCCGAACTGGCGAAACAGGGCAAGAAACGCATCGCCGTGATCGCCCCGGCCTTCAGCGCCGACTGCATCGAGACGCTGGAGGAAATCAATGGCGAGATCCGCGAAAGTTTCGAACATGCCGGGGGCGAGGTCTTTACCTATATCCCCTGCCTGAATGCCGGGCCCGCGCATATCGCCGCGCTGACCGCGGTGATTCGCGACAATCTGGCCGGCTGGGTCTGAAAACACAAAAGGCGCCGGGTTGCCCCGGCGCCTTTCGCAACTGGAAAACAGCGCAGCTCAGTTGGCGGCGGCAGCAGCCACAACCAGCAGGAGCAGCAGCGGAACCACGACGCCGCCGGCCGACGACGAAGTGCCATTCACAACGACTTCTTCTTCCATCACCGGCTGGACCATGCCGCCCGCGAAAGCGGTCGAGGTAGCGAGCGACAGGGCGGCAGCGAGAGCGAGTTTTTTCATGATGACCTCCAGATAGAACCTGATGCCCGGGTTTGCAGAGTGGGACATCAGGCCACGAACAGACCTCGTGTTGGCCTTGTAGCACGGCCAATCTTTCTGGCAACGGGGCGCATATGGCGCCCCGTTCGAGTCGCCTCAAGGCGTCAAATCAGCAACACCTGCGCACCGACCTGCACCAGATCGTAAAGTTCCTCGACATGTTCGTTATACATGCCGATGCAGCCATTCGACGACTTGCGCCCGATCTTGCGCGTGTCATGCGTGCCGTGGATGCGGTAATATTCCCAGGACAGCCACATGGCGCGCGTGCCCAGCGGACAATCCGGCCCGGGCGGGATGAAATCCGGCCAGTCGGGATTGCGTTCCTTCATCGAAGGCGTCGGGCGCCAGCTGGGCGCGGGGTCTTTCTTGATGATGCTGGTCCGGCCCAGTCGGGTCAGCTCCGGCGAGACGGGGACCGAGGTCGGATAGAGCTTGTAGACCGACTGGTCGGCAGACCAGAAATGCAGCGCCCGCGACTGCGTATCGACCAGCAGCGCCCCGTTCTTCAGATCCGGGAAATACGACTGCCAGTCCAGCATGCGAAAGCTGGCGATATTGCTGCGCACCGGCGCCTGTTCCGCCAGCGCCGGCCATGCGGAGGCGCCCAGAACCGCCGCCGCGCCACCCAGAACTGCCCGGCGGCTGGGCTTGAACGTCATGTCCGAAGACATCCGCGATCTCCTTAGATTGCACTTTGGGCGGTTTTTAGCCGCTGCAACGCCGCATCGCAAATCAAACAGGTGTCATTCGGCGAATTCACGCAGAGTTGGGTTTGATCCTGCACATGTGATTGGCTAAAGACAGCAGGTCCGAAGCCTTTGGTGTTTGAGAAATGACGAAACTTACCGTGCTTGCGGTCTGCGCTACCGCCTTTCTGGCGGCCTGTTCCTCGGCGCCGACCGGGCCGCAACTGGGGCCTGACGGCCGCCCGCTGCCGACGATCTACAAGATCGACAAGCGCAGCGAGGCAGAGATCCCCGTGCGGGTGCGCGATTCGCTGAACACGCTGCGCGCCGCGCGTGGTCTGGCTCCGCTGGAATTCAACGCGGCCCTCAACGCCGCGGCGCTGGCCCATGCGCGCGACATGTCGGCCCAGGGTCGGCCCTGGCATTTCGGATCTGACGGGTCGTCGCCGCTGGTGCGGGCGCAACGCGCCGGCTATGGCGGCCATCTTCAGGGCGAACTGATCGCGGAAACCTATGAATCCGATCTGGAGACCCTGGCGGAATGGTCGGGTCAGGCCGATACGCTGGGCGTGATAATGGATGCCGCCGCCAATGAAATGGGCTTTTCCTGGTATCAGGAACCCAGCGGCAAGATCTGGTGGACGCTGGTCACCGGCGACCGCAACCGCCCGCCGGTCGCCAATGTGACCTCGCTGGCGCTTGGCCGCACCGTCACCTCCGAGATGGATAACCTCGCGGCCGCCCAATAAGGCCAGCGACCCTGCGCGAAACGAAAAAGGGGGCCAGCGGCCCCCTTTCTGCCGTCAGGGCAAGATATAGATCGGCGTATATTGCCGCAGCATGGAATAGACCTCTTCCATCTCGCTGTCGGTGATGGCGATGCAGCCCGCTGTCCAGTCGCCCTTGTTGATCCCCTTGTAGCGCGACCGCCCGTGAATCATGATGTCCCCGCCGGGCGATTTGCCCTGCGCCTCGGCAAAGGCGACATCGTTCTGGTTCGGGTAGGAAATCCCGACAGACAGGTGATAGCGGCTCTTGGGGTTGTGGTAAGAGATGTAATAGGCGCCTTCCGGGGTCTTGCCGTCGCCCTCGAACTGCTTGTGGCCGACCGGGGCAAAACCCAGCGAAATATCGTATTGCTTCAGCACCTTGTCATTGTGCAGCAGATACATCTTGCGATCGGCCTTGTGGACCTGGATCGCCGTCACCGCCGGTCCGTGATAGCTGCGGAACTTGCCGCCACCGCCACAGGCGGCCAGCCCGAAGGCCAGCGTGACCAGAATCAGGATGCGCAGGAATGTCATGGAACTGCCCGAGTGTTTTTCTGCCCCTTAGCGGTTTTCGCATGTTCTGCAAAGCCCGCAAAGGTGCGCCGGCGCACAACCGGATCACGGCTGCGTGCGCATGTCAGCGGCAGAAGCGCGCGGCCAGCTCCACATGGGCCGACCAGCGGAACTGGTCCACCACCTGCACCCAATCCAGCCGGTATCCCGCCGCGACCAGCACCGCCGCGTCGCGCGCAAAGGTCACCGGATTGCACGACACCATGGCAATCACCGGCACGGCGCTGCGTGCCAGCGTCGCGGTCTGCGCCTCGGCCCCGGCGCGGGGCGGGTCGATGACCACCGCCTCCACGCCCTTGAACTCATCCGGCTCCAGCGGACGGCGGAACAGGTCGCGGGTCTCGCAGGTCACGCGATGCAGGCCGCCGACCTGACGCCAGCCCTTGTCCAGCGCGGCCATCATCGCGGCGTCGCCCTCCACCGCGTGAATATCGGCCTGTTCCGACAGCGGCAGCGCAAAGGTGCCCGCCCCCGCGAACAGATCGGTGATGCGGGTCGCGCGGCCTATGGCCTCTTGCACGGCAGCCAGCAGCGCGGCCTCGCCCTCGGCCGTCGCCTGAAGAAAGGCCCCGGGCGGCGGCGCCACCAGCGCCTTGCCAAAGCGCTGCATCGGCGCGGCGCGCAGGGCGACCACCTCATCGCCCCATGTCAGGCGCGACAGGCCCCGCGCCTCGGCGATGCGGGCCAGCGCCAGCCGCAGCTCGGCATCCAGCGGCTTGCCCCCCGTCACCACCACATCCGGCCCGGCCAGCGTGCGCGTGACCGAAAGGTCAAGCTCGGCCGTGCGCGACCCGCCGGCCACCACCAGCGCCTCCAGCGCAGGCAGGGCAGCCATCAGATCGGGATGGAGCAGCTGGCATTGCGGCACCGGAATGATGAGGTTCGACCCGCGCGCGTGAAATCCGATCAGCGCACCGCCCTTGGTGCGCCGCGCCGCCAGCGTCGCCCGGCGCCGCGATCGGGGCGGCGAGGTCACGATGGGCCGCAGCGCCGCCTCAAGCCCCTGCCCCGCCAGTGCCCCGCGCACGATTCCCAGCTTCCAGTCCGCCACGAAACCGTCGCGGGCATGCTGCATCAGACAGCCGCCACAGCTTTTGGCATGGGCGCAGGGTGCCTTGATCCGGTCAGGCGAAGGGGTGACGATCTTCGGCGCCAGCAGGGTGCCGCCCGACAGATCGCCCTCGATCTCTTCGCCCGGCAGCATGCCCGGCACATAGACCGGCCCCTCCGGCCCTTCGGCGATGCCGTCACCCAGATGGCCCAGCCGTGCGATCGTCAGTTTCATTCCGCTGCCTCGTCGGTGACAATGAAGCCCCCCGATTGCCTGTTCCAGTAGCGGGCGTAAAGCCCCCCCTTGACCAAAAGCGCCTCATGGCTGCCTTCCTCGACGATGCGACCTTCTTCCAGCACGATGATCCGGTCCATCGCCGCGATGGTCGAAAGCCGGTGCGCGATGGCCAGCACCGTCTTGCCCTGCATCACCCGGTCCAGCGCCTCCTGGATGCTGGCCTCCACTTCGCTGTCCAGCGCCGAGGTCGCCTCGTCCAGCACCAGGATCGGCGCATCCTTGAGAAAGGCCCGCGCCAGCGCGATGCGCTGCCGCTGCCCGCCCGACAGCTTCACCCCGCGTTCGCCCAGAAACGCGTCATAGCCCTTGCGGCCCTGATGATCTTCCATCGCCATGATGAAACCATGCGCCTCGGCGGCCTGCGCGGCGGCTATGATCTCGGCCTCGGTGGCATCGGGGCGGCCATAGGCGATGTTGTCGCGTGCCGAGCGGTTGAACATCGCGGTTTCCTGCGTGACCATGCCGATCTGCCGGCGCAGGCTTTCCTGTGTCACGTCGCGCACGTCATGACCATCGACCAGAACGCGCCCCTTTTCGCAGTCATAGAGACGCAAAAGCAGCGAAACCAGCGTCGATTTCCCGGCGCCCGAAGCCCCGACAATGCCGATCTTCTCGCCCGCCGCGATATGCAGCGTAACACCGTCGATGCCGCCACGCCGGCGCCCATAGGCAAAGCTTGCCGCCTCATAGGCCACTCGCCCCTTGATGCGCGGCAGGTCCAGCGCATCGGGCGCATCGGCCAGGACATGCGGCTGCGCCAGCGTGCGCATGCCGTCCTCCACCTCGCCCACGCTGGTATAGATCGACATCAGGGTAAAGCTGACCCAGCCGGTCATCTGCGCAATGCGCATCGCCACCGCGCCGGCCGCCGCAATATCGCCCGCCGTGGCATGGCCCGATTGCCACAGCCAGACCGTGCCCCCGAGCAGCAAGACCGGCAGCACCCCCGCCAGCGTCATCAGCGAAAAGCGGAACCAGGTGGAGATCTGCCCGAATTCGAGACTGCGCTCGCGGAAAACCTCCATGCTTTTCAGGGCCACGCGATCCTCGAAGGCGGCATGGGCAAACAGTTTCACCGTCTTGATATTGGTGATCGTGTCCACCACCTGACCCGAGACCATGGCCCGCGCCCCCGCCCGCGCCGCCGAATTTCCCTTCACCTTGGGCAGAAAGAACCGCACCAGCGCCAGATAGGCGACAAGCCATGCCAGCAAGGCCAGCGCGATGCGCGCGTCGATGGAAATCAGGAACACCGCCGACCCGATCACCGAGGCCAGCGCGAAACAGACGGTGTTGATCACCTCGGTCGCGACATCGGTGACCGCCCGCGCAGCCTGCATCTGCTTTTGCGCGATGCGCCCGGCAAAGTCATTGTCAAAGAAGGTGACCGCCTGCCCCAGCGTCCAGCGATGCAGCCGGCTCAGCACCAGGGGCATGACATTCGGGCCCACGATGATCGAATTCGACGCGGCCGAGGCCGCCATGGCCAGAGGCCGCAACAGCAGGTAAAACAGCAAAAACAGCAAGAGCAGAGACATGTTCTGCGCAAAGAACCCGACCGGCCCGTGATTGACGGCGGCATCCACCACCCAGCCCAGGATCAGCGCCGAAACCACCTCGGTCGTGCCGGCCAGCGACGAAATCACCCCCGCCACGATCAGCGGTGCCCAGGCCCCGCGCAGACACCAGCGAAAGAACGGGCCAAGCATCTGGGGCGGCTGCCCCTCGGCGGGGCGAAAGGCGTCGATCAGGCCACCAAGGCGCCGGGTCAGGTTCATGCCGCATCCTCTGTTCCGATGAAGCCCCCCGATTGCCGCGCCCAGAACCGGGCATAAAGCCCGCCCTGCGCCAGCAATTCGGCATGGCTGCCATCCTCGGCCACAGCACCATCCTCCAGCACCACAATCCGGTCCATCGCCGCGATGGTCGAAAGCCGGTGCGCGATGGCGATCACCGTCTTGCCCTCCATCACGCCATAAAGCGCATCCTGAATCGCCGCCTCCACCTCGCTGTCCAGCGCGCTGGTCGCTTCGTCCAGAATGAGGATCGGCGCGTCCTTCAGGATCACCCGCGCCAGCCCGATGCGCTGCCGCTGCCCGCCCGAAAGCTTGACCCCCCGCTCACCCACATGGGCATCGTAGCCGCGCCGCCCCTCCGGGTCTTCCAGCGTCAGGATGAATTCATGCGCCTCGGCCCGCCGGGCGGCGGCGATCATCTGATCTTCGGTGGCGTCGGGCCGACCATACAGGATGTTTTCCCGAACCGAGCGGTGCAACAGGCTCGAATCCTGCTGAACCATGCCGATTTCGCGGCGCAGACTGTCCTGTGTGACCTGCGCGATATCCTGCCCGTCAATCAGAATCCGCCCCGCCTCACAGTCGTAGAATCGCAGCATCAGCTTCACCAGAGTCGATTTTCCGGCACCCGAACGCCCGACCAGCCCGACCCGTTCCCCCGGCCGCAGGGTCAGCGTCACATCGCGCAACCCGCCGGTTCCGCGGCCATAGTGATGCGAAACGCCCTCGATCCGCACCTCGCCTTCCGTCAGACGCAGCGGGCGCGCCCCGGGGGCATCGACCAGACCGATGGGCTGGGTGATCGTCTCCATCCCCTCCTGCACGACGCCAAGCGCCTGCACCAGCGAGGTCGTCGCCCACATGATCCAATAGGTCATGTTATTGAGCCGCAGCACCAGCGCCGTCGCCGCCGCCACCGTCCCCACACTCGCCGCGCCCTGATACCAAAGCAGCACCGCCCAGCCGGTCACCGACACGATCAGAAACCCGTTCAGCACCGTCAGCGCGAGGTCCATCCGCGTGATGATCCGCATTTCTTTCTGAAAGGTCGCGCGGGCATGTTCGATCGCCTCGGTCGCGTGCCGCATCTCCAGGCCATGATGGGCGAACAGCTTGACCGAATGGATGTTGGTATAGGCATCCACCACCCGCCCGGTCACGGCCGAGCGCGCGTCGGAACTCGCCTTGGCCGCCGGCCCCGCGCGCCGCAGCGTCCAGCGCACCAGCGCCAGATACAGCGCGAACCAGATCAGCATCGGCAGCAACAGCCGCGGATCCGCCCCCGCCAGCATGACCGCCGAGCCGACCACCGTCACGCTGGCAAAGGCCACGGCATCAAAGGTCTGAAACACCGCGTCGCCGGCCGCGGGCGGGGTCTGCATCACCCGATTGGCGATACGCCCGGCAAAATCGCCCTCGAACCAGCCGACAGGCTGGCGCATCACATGATCATGCGCCCGGAACCGGATCATCGTGCCGAAATTCGGCAGAATCGTATTATGCAGCAGCGCCACATTCGTCACGATCAGTGCGGGCCGCACAATCAGCACAAACAGCCCGACAGAGACGATTTCGATGCCGTAGTCCGCCCAGACCTGCGCCGGGCTGCCCTGCGTCAGCAGATCGACCAGCCGCCCAACATACCAGATCAGCGCCACGTCCAGCGCGGCTGCGATCACCGACAGAACCGCCGTCGCCGCAAAGACCTTGCGGAACGGGCGGACATATTCCTTCAGAAAGGGCCACAGCCGGCGCGGCGGCGTGTCAGAGCGCGGATAGGCCTGATACGGGTCAACAAGCCCTTCAAAGAACCGGAACATCGGCGAAACCTTCGGGTCAGACAGGCACCTGATATAGACCGGTTTGACCAGAAGGAAAAGTTCAGCCCAAAAGCGCCGCGCGGCTGGCCCGCAAACCCGAATCGAGCCAGCGCGCCTCAAGTTCCCGCAAGCGGGCGCCCAGGGCGGCCCCCTGCAAGCCGGGCATCAGATCGGCCGGGCGCACCGGGAACTGTGCAGCAGCACCGCGTGCGACCTCGGCCTGCCAATCCGTCGGGGGGGGCGCAGCAATCATCGCCGCGCGCGCCAGAATGGCGTCCGTTGCCAGGCCGACACCCAGACGATAGCCCAGCACCGCCGGCGCCGCATCTTCCGTCAAAGCGTCTCTGACATGGCGAAAATCGCGCGATTCCGCCCGGGAAAGCCGCCAGGATTCGCTCGGATCCTGGCCACCCAGCACCGCCAGACGGCGCAGCCAATGCCCCGGCTGCCCCTTTTCCAGCCAGATCAGCGGCGCCAGCGCCCGCGGGTCGGCACCCGGCAGCACCCGCGCCAGAACGCCGGCCTGCGCCATCACCGCCACCGCCGGCGCAGGGTCTGGCGCGGCCAGCAACTTGCGCATCTCCGCCCCGATCCGCTCGGCCGAAAGCGTCTCTATTCCTGCGGAAAGTTCGGCACAGGCGGCCAACCCCTCGGCGTCAATTCCCTGATCGGGGTCGCCATACCAGGCATGGAACCGGAAAAAGCGCAGGATGCGCAGGTAATCCTCGCGGATGCGGGCATGGGCATCGCCGACAAAACGCAGACGCCGAGCGTGCAGGTCTGGCAGACCGCCCAGCGGATCAAGCACGATGCCATCCGCACGGGCATAAAGCGCGTTCATCGTGAAATCGCGCCGCTGCGCATCCTCTTCGATCCGGTCCGAAAAGGCGACAACCGCGCGCCGGCCATCGGTCTCCACATCGCGGCGGAAGGTGGTGATCTCATGCGGAATACCCTCGGCGATCACCGTCACCGTGCCATGTTCGATTCCTGTCGGAAACACCCGAAAACCAGCCTTTTCCGCAATGTCAGAGACTGTTTGGGGCAGGGCATCGGTCGCGATATCGGTATCGGCCACCGGCGCGCCCAGCAATGCATTGCGCACGCAGCCCCCGACGAACAGCGCCTGATAGCCCGCCTGCGACAAGGCCGCGCAGACCGCCTGAGTCGCCGGATTTTCCAGCCAGTCGCCGGTCACTTTCATCTCAGCCGCTCCGCCAGCCCCCGCAACATCCGCGCCGTCGCGCCCCAGATGTAATAGGGGCCCCAGGGCACAGCATAATATCGCCGCCAGTCGCCGCGCCACATCCGCCGCTCTACCCGATAGGCAGACAGATCGCGCAGATGCGCCAGCGGCACCAGAAACACCTCGTCCACCTCGCCGATCTCGCGGCGGGGCACGAAAACGTCACTGATATGGCCCAAAACGGGGGTCACGCTATAGCCGGTCACGGTTTCATGCGCCGGCATCCGCCCCAGAATCCGCACCAAGGACGGGTCCAGCCCCACCTCCTCGCGCGCCTCGCGCAGCGCGGCGGCCTCGGCATCCGCATCACCGGCGTCGATCTTGCCACCCGGAAAGGCAATCTGCCCTGGATGATGCTGAAGCCCCGAGGCACGCTTGGTCAGCAGCACCGCCGGCCCGCGCGGCGTTTCACAGATCGCGACCAGCACCGCCGCCGCCCGCAGCTTGCGCCCGGGCGGCAGCACCGTGCCAGGGTTGAGATCATAGTCCGAGCTTTCCGGCGCGGGACGCTCCAGCGCACGGATCAGCGCTTCAGGCCCCATCGGGCGCGGCCTTTCCGGCCTCGAAACCCAGCGTCGCGGGGTCAAACTCGTAATGGG
The DNA here is from genome assembly GCF_008271655.1 of Gemmobacter caeruleus. GTDB lineage: Bacteria > Pseudomonadota > Alphaproteobacteria > Rhodobacterales > Rhodobacteraceae > Gemmobacter > Gemmobacter caeruleus. Next base: position 292,554 of record NZ_VKKX01000033.1, on the reverse strand, counting down.
CCCCGCAAAACTGGCAATCGGCGGTCAGAACGCCCTCGGGCGTCGTCATGTGGCGCAGATCCTTGGCCGAATAGATCGACAGCGCATCGCGCACCTTCTGCGCCGAGCAGGAACAGCCGAATCGCACCGGTTGCGCGTCATAGACCCGCGGCGCTTCCTCGTGGAACAGGCGGATCAGCAGGTCGGTCGGTGCGACCGAGGGGCCGATCAGCTCCATCTCCTCGACAGTGTCGAGCAGAAGATTGACCCGCGTCCAGTTCTCGCCCTCGGAGCCGTCCAGGATATCGGCCGATTGCAGCAGCCCGCCCGCGCCCGACCCGCCCTGATCGGCGACAAAGGGCGAGGCCTTCGGCATATGCTGGATCATGACGCCCCCGGCCCGCCAATGCGGCGCGGCGCCGGGCTGCTGGCTGCGGCCATAGGTCAGGGCAAAGCGGGTCGGCAACTGCTCCGACTGCGCGAAATAGGTCTGCGCACAATCCGAAAGCGACCCGCCGGTCAGCGGTGTGATGCCCTGATAGGGCGTCATCCCCTGCCCCTGGTCGATCACGATGACGAAATACCCTTCGTCCAGCAGGTCAAAGGGCCGCGCCTCGGGGTCAAGCCGATCCGCCTCGAAATGCGCATAGGCGCGAATCCGGGCGGGCTCGCCGTCCTCGGTCGGGCCGTAATAATCAGTCGCGACCATCTTGACCGCGCCGGTGCCGCGAATTTGCAGCGACAAGCGCCAGCGCAGCTTGATGGTCTGGCCGATCAGCGCGGTCAGCAAGGCGGCTTCGCAGACCAGCGCCTCGACCTGCGGCGGATAGGCGTGCTGCTTCAATACCTGATCCAGCACACCGTCCAGCCGGGCAACCCGCCCGCGGATGTCCGAAAGATCAAGTTGAAACGGCAGGACGGTATCGTCCCAGGCAATCTGCGTTCCGATGGTCATGGGGGTTTCCTGATGGCGCCACTGCTGGCATACCGCGATCATATAGGCGCAGCAAGATCAGGACCCAAGGGATGATACGACGCTTTGGCGAGGCAGTGAGGCCGGGCATTGCCTATCGGCGCCGTCCGGGGGTCTATGCGGTGCTTCTGGATGGCGATCACATCCTGACCACCTTTCAGGAGGCCCCCAAGCCGGAATTCCAGTTGCCCGGCGGCGGAATCGACCCCGGCGAACAGCCCCTGGCCGCGCTGCATCGCGAGGTGCGTGAAGAAACCGGCTGGACCATTCAGGTGCAGCGCCGCCTGGGTGCGTTCCGCCGCTTCTGCTACATGCCGGATTACGATCTTTGGGCCGAAAAGCTCTGCACGCTCTATCTCGCGCGGCCGACCCGCCCGATCGGGCCCCCGTCGGAACCGGGGCACAGCGCTGTCTGGCTGCCGATCGAAACCGCGCTGACAAGTCTGGGCAATGCCGGCGACCGCGCCTTTCTGGCACAAGCCCTGCGCTAGGGCGGTGCCTGCGACCGCGCGAAGAGGACACCCGACACGTCATCGGGAAAATCGCCATGCCCCGTATGCGCGTTCAGCATCCAGACCAGCGCCTCCAGCAGATCGGGGGGATCCATCTGGTGATTTTCGTGCAGGAATTTCACCAACCCCTCGGCGCCCAGCTCATTCCCCTGCGAATCCGGGCATTCGGTGACGCCATCTGACACGAGAAACAGCCGATCCCCGGGATCAAGCTGCGCATCAATGCGCTCATAGACCACATTCGGCAGCAGCCCGATGGGCATCCCGCCCTGACCCAACTGCTCCACCCGGCCATCGGCGCGGATCAGCACCGGGTGCGGATGGCCCGCCTGCACCAGCATCACCTTGCCCGTCACGAGGTCGATTTCGGCATAGGCGAGGGTGAAATACTGCTCTACCTGCATATCGTCGAGCATCATGCGGTTCAGCCGCCAGGCCACCATTTCGGGCGGCCAGGCGCCGCGATTGCCATCCACCCCGCCGGTCAGCGCGATATTCTGGTCGGGCGCGGCGCCAGAAAGCAATCCGGCCAGTCGCGCGGTCATCATCGCCGAGGCCACGCCATGCCCCGAGACATCAACCGAATAGATCGCGATTCGCCGCGCACTGATTTCGAAGAACCCCGCCAGGTCGCCACCGACATGCCCTGACGGGCGCAGCAGGATCGAGGCGCTGCCGCCGGAAAACCGCCGGAACCGTTCGCGCACCAGTGTCTGTTGCAGCTTGCGCGCCTCGATCAGGTCACGGTCGAGTGAATCATAAAGCTGCTGCAATTCCTCCAATGTAGCGCCGATCAGACGGTTCTTGTGCAGCAGCTCGCGCTGCATGACCAATAGCCGCTCACCCGCGCGCAGGCGGGCATGCAATTCGTCGGAATTGACCGGTTTGGTCAAGAAATCATCGGCCCCACCATCCAGGCCATCGGCAATCTCGCCCTTTTCGGATTTGGAGGTGAGCAGCACGAAATAACCGTAGCTGTCTTGCGGCAAGGCCCTGAAAGCCTTGCAGAATTCAAGACCCGACATGCCGGGCATGACCCAATCGGACAGCACGATGTCGAAGCTGCGATCACGGCACAGATCCAGCGCCTGTTCAGCGGAATCGGCCTCGGTCACGGCATAGCCCCAGCGTTGCAGCCACAGCGTCAGGATCCGGCGCTGCGCGCGACTGTCATCGACCACAAGCACCTGACGCGCCGGACGCGCCTCGGGAATGGGTTCGACAGGGGTGCGACTGGGAAACGACACGTCAGGCTCCATCAGCTCCGGTAGCCGACAGATTCGCGCCCGGACCTTAAAAGACCATGAAAGCTAAAATTGCACAGGGAATGCCCGCGGCGCCTAACCCGCCGTTAAGCCTTGCCACCCGAAACTGCGACCAGCCGAAAGGAAAACGGGGGCGATCATGGTGGATTGGGAACGGCTGGAGGAGCTGCGCACCGAAATCGGGGAAGACGGTTTTGATGAGGTTGTCGGCATGTTTCTGGAGGAAACCGATGAGGTGATGCAACGCATTCACGGTGCCGCACCCGATCATCTGGGCCGGGATCTGCATTTCCTGAAAGGCAGCGCGCTCAATCTCGGTTTCGACCAGATGGCACGCTTTTGCCAGGAGGGAGAGCGCGCCTGCGCGCCGGGCGGGTCAGGCAGTGTCGATCTGAATAGGCTGCACGAGATCTATGCCGCGTCCCGGCGCAGTCTGATGGAACGGTTGCAGCGCAAACCCGCCGCCTGATCAGATCAGGAATTCGGCCAGTGCCTCGTCGCCGGTAATATCGCGATAGGCAAAGCCCGCCTCGTTCATCCGCTCGGCCAGCAAGGCAAACTGACCGGCCTGTTTCGTCTCGATGCCGATCAGCACCGACCCGAAATTGCGCGCCGATTTCTTGAGGTATTCAAACCGCGTGATGTCATCCTGCGGCCCCAGCATATTGAGAAACTCGCGCAGCGCACCCGGGCGTTGCGGCATGCGCAGGATGAAATACTTCTTCAACCCGGAATATCGCTGGGCACGTTCCTTCACCTCGGGCAGGCGTTCAAAATCGAAATTCCCGCCAGAGGTGACGCAAACCACGGTCTTGCCGCGAATTTCATCGGCCAGCACCGGCAACACATCGACCGAAAGCGCACCTGCGGGTTCCAGCACGATGCCCTCGACATTCAGCATCTCCAGCATGGTGATGCAGATGCGATCCTCGGGCGCCAGCAGAACCTGCGCCGGATCGGCCCATTTCAGCGCGTCGAACGTATGGGTGCCAAGCCGCGCCACGGCGGCGCCATCGACGAAACTGTTGATACGCGGCAGCGTGACCGGCGCGCCGGCCTCCAACGCGGCACGCAGACTGGCGCCGCCGGCAGGTTCGACAAAACGAAAGGCCGTGCCGGGCGCGGCCGCGCGCAGATATCGCGTCACGCCCGAGGCGAGGCCACCCCCCCCCACCGGCAGAATCACCAGATCGGGCGCACGGCCCAGCTGGTCCAACACCTCTACCGCCACGCTGGCCTGCCCCTCGATCACATCGGGATCATCGAAGGGCGACAGGAAATGTGCGCCCTGATCGCGGCAATAGGCCTGGCTGGCCGCCAGCGTCTGATCGAAATAGTCGCCGGTCAACACGATCTCGATCGCCGCACCGCCGAAGGTGCGGGTCTTGTCGATCTTTTGCTGCGGCGTCGTCACCGGCATGAAGATCGTGCCGCGCACCCCGAAATGCCGGCAGGCATAGGCCATGCCCTGCGCGTGATTGCCCGCGCTGGCGCAGACGAAATGCCCCAGATCGGGCCGCGCCGCCCGCATCTTGCGCATGGCGTTGAAGGCGCCGCGCAGCTTGTAGCTGCGCACGGGGGTCAGATCCTCGCGCTTGAGCCAGATCTCGGCCCCATAGCGCGCCGAAAGATGGTCGTTGCGCTGCAAGGGCGTGGCCTCGAACAGGTCACGCAGGGCCTCGGTGGTATGGCGGGCGGATTGGACAAAATCGGTCATGCGCCGATTAGACCCGGCCAGCCCGGCTTGGCAAGGTCAGACCAGCGGGCGCTTTTCGATATAATGCCCGTAAAGCGTGGTCAGGATCGAGGCGGAGATCATCAGTTGCAGCCAGCCCGCCACCAGTTCCCAGATCAGCGCGACAACCGACCCCTGCGCCATCAGGTTCAACGGCGCGCCCAGCACGATGCCGATCAGCCCGGTAAAGAACGCCAGAATCAGGATCGTCGCCGTATCCCCCGCCGTCGCGACCCAGCCATCGGCAAAGCCCGGCTTGCGGTCCAGCGCGACCCCCGGCAATGCGGCACTGAGCCGATACAGCACCGCAAAGGCCGGCACGATCATCGCCAGCGCCGACAAGAGGCTTGCCAGCGGGGTTTGCCCCAACAGAAGCGACAGCACCACCGCCGCGGCAACGCCGATCACCAGCGCCATGGCCACCACGACCAGCGCGATCAGCAATGACCGCCCCGCATAGCCCGCCAGCCGCCCGGCATGAAACGACGGCAGATAGCCCTGCGGACGTTCCTCCAGCAGCACGAAACGGTGCCAGGCGACGGCGATCCACAGCGTCGTCAGAAACAGCACGATCACCGAAACCAGCGTATTGACGGCCTGCCCGGCCGACAGCTCGGCCCCCGGCGCCATCATCGACGGCGTGACGCCAAGCGCCACCGCCACCGCCATCTGCGCCAGATACAGCAGGCCCGACACATGCAGCGCCTCGGGCAGGTTCCCGAAAACCTGCCGGATCGAATGCACGAATATTGCCCAGCCCTTCATCGCCATCTCCCTGCGCCGTTGCGCCACAAAAGGCAGAGGGATCGGCCGCTGTCAACCAGTGGCCCGGCTTGCCACCCGGGCGATTTCCCTTTAATCGCAGGCAAAACCCGTTCGGAGCATCCTCATGTCGAAGCCCAAGAAAGTTGTCCTGGCCTATTCCGGCGGCCTTGATACCTCGATCATCCTGAAATGGCTGCAAACCGAATATGGCTGCGAGGTGATCACCTTCACCGCCGATCTGGGCCAGGGCGAGGAGCTGGAACCCGCCCGCGCCAAGGCCGAACTTCTGGGCATCAAGCCGGAAAACATCCATATCGTCGATGTGCGCGAAGAATTCGTGCGCGACTTCGTCTTCCCGATGTTCCGCGCCAATGCGGTCTATGAAGGGCTTTACCTGCTGGGCACCTCCATCGCGCGGCCGCTGATTTCCAAGCATCTGGTAGAGATTGCGCATAAGCATGGCGCCGATGCCGTGGCCCATGGCGCCACCGGCAAGGGTAACGACCAGGTCCGGTTCGAACTCTCGGCCTATGCGCTGGATCCGTCGATCAAGGTCATCGCGCCCTGGCGGGAATGGGATCTGACCAGCCGCACCAAGCTGATCGAATTCGCCGAGGCGAACCAGATTCCGATCGCGAAGGACAAGCGCGGCGAGGCGCCGTTCAGCGTGGATGCCAACCTGCTGCACACCAGCAGCGAGGGCAAGGCGCTGGAAAATCCGGCCCAGGAAGCCCCCGATTATGTCTATCAGCGCACCGTTTCGCCCGAAGACGCGCCGAACACGCCGGAATATATCGAAGTCACCTTTGAAAAGGGCGATGCCGTCGCGATCAATGGCGAGGCCCTGTCGCCCGCCACCATTCTGACCCGCCTGAACGAACTGGGTGGCAAGCATGGCATCGGCCGGCTGGATTTCGTCGAGAACCGCTTTGTCGGCATGAAGTCGCGCGGCATCTATGAAACCCCCGGCGGCACCGTGCTGCTGGAGGCGCATCGCGGGATCGAACAGATCACGCTCGACGCCGGCGCCGGCCACCTGAAGGATTCGATCATGCCGCGCTATGCAGAGCTGATCTATAATGGCTTCTGGTTCAGCCCCGAGCGCGAGATGCTGCAAGCCCTGATCGACAAGAGCCAGGAACATGTCACCGGCACCGTGCGGCTCAAGCTCTACAAGGGCGCGGCCACCTGCGTCGGCCGCTGGTCGGAACATTCGCTCTACAGCGAAAAGCATGTGACCTTTGAAGAAGACGCCGGCGCCTATGACCAGAAAGACGCCGCCGGCTTCATCCGGCTGAACGCGCTGCGCCTGAAACTGATCGCGACGCGCAATGCGCGGGTGGCCAACAAGGGCTGATGCCCCGCCCGCCACAAGAACCCGGGGGCCGTGCCAGCCAGGCGCGGCCCTTTTTTGTGACGTGACGGCGTGGTTGCGCGACCCTCCGATCCCGCATTAGCTGCGGCAACACCAAGGGGGGAGCCATGGAACAGATCGCCGCAGATATTCGCAACGTGCTGGAAACGAAAAGCTTTTCCGGCAGCCTGAAATTCGATTGCGGCGCCGATGGCGTGATCGTGCTGGCCGATGGCACCGCGACGACACAGGATGGTGACGCTGATTGCACCCTGCGCCTGTCGCGCGACAATCTGGTCAGCCTGTTGAAAGGCAAGCTCAATCCGATGATGGCGCTGGCGACGGGCAAGCTGAAGCTTTCGGGCAATCCGGCAGTGGCAATGGGGCTGGCAAAGCTGCTGGGCTAAGGCTCAGAGCATCCATTCCACCGGCAGGAGCCCGATCACCGCCAACGAGATCTGCCGGAACCAGCTTGTCCCCGGCTCTTGCTGCCAGGTTTCGGTTTGCCCGTCCACGCCGGCCTCGTGCCAGATCATCCGCCCGTCGGCGCTCAGATCCGGGCGATAGCTGACCCTGTCCAGCGGCCCGTCGAACCCCGCGCTGACCCGGCTTGCCATGTCGCGACTGTCGATCAGCAGGCCCATCTCGCAATTCAGCAGGGCCGAGCGGGGATCAAAGTTGAACGACCCGATATAGACCCGCCGCCCGTCCACCGCAAAGGTCTTGGCATGAAGCGAGGCACCCGACAGGCCCAGCGGTTTCAGTTGCAGATGCGATTCCGGCGTGACCCCGCCGCGCAGCTTCAATTCATAAAGACGCACGCCGGCCGCCAGAAGATCGCGGCGGTATTTCGCGTAACCTGCATGGACCATGACCACATCGGTCGTGTTCATCGCATTGGTCAGAATGTTCACCTGCTTGCCCGCCTGCGCCAGCCCGGCGAAATAGGCGGTGCCCGGCGTGCCCGGAATGAAATAGGCGCTGACCAGATCTAGCCGCGATTGCACCGGCCCCAGTATTTCGGCCAGCCGCGTGATCATCAGCTGATCGCGGCGCGCGATGCCCTGCCCCTTGGCCGGATCATCTGCCACAAGCTGCGCCTGCGTCCATTCCATCGCCTGCGCGCCCTGCACATAGCGCGCCGCACTGCTTTGCAGATCGCCCAGCAAAGTTTGGGTTTCCGCGTCGGCCATCACTTCGGCCAGGCGCGCATCGAACCCCGCGCGATCGCCGGGGTCGGCGACAATCGTCTCCAGCGCAAAGACCGAGGCGCTGTTCCAGTATTCGTCAAAGACCCGCGCGGTATCGGGCAGGATGGCGCCGGTGGCCAGCACGTCCATATCCTTGAAGAAGGCCTCGCCAATTTCGAAATATTCGTCGCCGATATTGCGCCCGCCAATGATCGCCACCGCGCCGTCCACAATCAGCGCCTTGTTGTGCATGCGGCGATTCATGCGAAAGAAATCAAAGGCATAGCCCAGCATCTTGGGCCGCCGCAGGGTTGAGGGGTTGAACAGCCGGATGTCCAGCTTCGGATCGGCATTCAGCGCCGCCAGCATCGCGTCCAGGCCCGGAATCCCGTTGTCATCCAGCAAGAGCCGCACCCGCACCCCGCGCTGTGCGGCCCGGTCCAGCGCGGCCAGCAGCAGCATCCCCGACAGGTCGTCGTGCCAGATGTAATATTGCGCGTCGATGCTGGCCTGCGCCCCCTCGATCAGCGCCAGCCGGCTGGCCAGCGCGTCATGGCCATTCGCCAGTGGCACCACCCCGGACAGGCCCGGATGCGCCGCCATCCCGCGCGCCATCAACCCGCCAAGCGCCGTATCCGCCGAGGCGGGCTGCGCGGTCTCGGCCGGGCGGGCGCTGATATCCGGCAGCGGAAAGATCAGGCGCGCCGCCCCGATCAGCACCGCCACCCCGGCGATCAGCGCCACCAGCCTTCGCAACATCCGCCGCATCACGGCACACCCCACGCACAAGGACAAAAGACCGTCTCCGGCCTTGGCCAAGACTGACGCCTTTGCCCCCGCCTGTCCAGCAGGGCGCAGCAAATGTTAGGATTGTGCGGGAAAACCTGGTGCCGCAGAAGGGACTCGAACCCCCGACCCCATCATTACGAATGACGTGCTCTACCAGCTGAGCTACTGCGGCTTCGGGAGTTCGTTTAACCGAGCGGTCGGGCGCGTGCAACAGCAATTCCGGCCCCGGCCCCGCTTCGCGCCAGTTTGTCTTGCGACGCTGGCGGGGGCGGGGCGGGGGCGATCAACTGCCCTTTCGCGCGATCTCGGCCAGATCGACCGGCGCTTCAGGCTCCGGCTCGGGCGGGGGCGGCGCCTCGGGCCGGGGCGGATTGACCAGAAGCGGCAAAAGCTCGGTCCCGGTCGGGCTCATCGCTTCGGCCTCTGGCGGCGCGCGCCAGCTCAGCGTGTCGAACCCGCCGCAGCTGTCGCAGATCGGGCCCCATTGCGCATGCACCGTGTGGCACTTGTCACACACCCATTGCGGCCCGCGCGGCGCGGTCAGGGCGCGGGCCAGCCAGGCGCGCACCTCGGCCTCGTCGGCGCCTTCGCCCCGCGCAATCGCCGCGCGCAGGGCAATGACCCGGCCGGTCGGGCCGGTTTCCGGCAGATCGCCCAGGGCGCGCCGCGCCTCGGGGAAATCTTCCGCCGCTATCAACAGCTCTGCTAGCAGCATCCGGGTTTCGGGATTGTCCGGATGAATCGCCGTCAGCGCCTTGAACCGCTTGAGCCGGGCCGAAGGCGTCTCCTCCGGCTCGATCTCGGCAAAGGCGGCGGCCAGATCGGGGTGCGGCTGTGCCTCCCACGCCTTTTTCAGCACCCGCGTCGCCCCCTTGGCATCGCCCGCCAGCGACAGGCTGCGCGCCGCCATCGCGGCCGCCGGCACCAGATCGGGCGACAGCTTGTTGGCGGCGATCGCCGCCTCGCGCGCCTCGATACTGGCGCCATCCTCCATCACCTTGCGCGCCTCTTGCAACGCCAGCACGGCATCGCGGCGGCGGAAGACATCCTTGCTCAGGCTGCCGGCGCGGCGCTTGGCGTCCAGCGTGGCGCGTGCACCCTTCCAATCTTGCGATTCCGCCTGCAATTTCAGCAAGATATCCTGCGTATCCGCGTGCTTCGGCTTCAGCGTGAAGGCCTTTTCCGCCAGCTTGAGCGCGGTATCGCGATCGCCTTCGGTAATCTTTTGCGCCATCAGCCCGCGAATGGCGACAAAGCGCGTGCGCTCATGATCAAGCAGCGCCTTGTAGGCCTGTTCTGCGCGCCTGGTATCGCCTGCCGCCTCGGCCGATTGCGCGACCAGAAGGTTGGTCAACTCCGGGTTCCCCAGCAGCTTCTCGGCCTTGAGCGCACGCGACAGCGCCACGCGATGTTCGCCACTGGCCAGCGCCACCATACCATCGGCCAGCGCGGCATAACCCTTGCGTTCGCGGTTGCGGTCGAAATAGCGCGACAGCGCGGTCTCGTCGCCACTGATGAATCGCAGGATCGCCATCAGCAGGCCGACGATCCTGACCAGCAGCCATAGCGCCACAAGGGCCAGCAGCACGGCCACAACCGCCTGCAATGGCCCCAGCGTGAATTCATAGCCCGCCGCGACGATGCGCACCCCCTCGCCACTATCGAGCAGCAGTGTCGCCCCCCAGGTCAGCGCCGCGACCACCAGAAAGAAGGTCAGCGCCTTGATCAGTGTCCAGATCATGCCATGGCTCCTGTCATTGGGCGGGGATCAGCGCCGCAAGCGCGGCCTGTGCGGCAAGAAAACGGTCGGCCTCGGCTGCCCATTCCGCAAGGGCGGGCTGCGCCGCTTCGGGCAGGGTGGCGATGCCCTGACGCGCCGCCGCCACGTCGCCGCTGGCCAGCGCGGCCTCGGCCCGCGACAACACGGCATCGGGGCTGTCGCCCTCTTGCGGTTCGGTCGCCCGCGCGCCGGTCTGGTTCAGCAGAAACACCGCCAGCCGGTCGGTCACCGTGCCGTCAGCCTGCGCCGCCATCCGCGCCGCCGCAAGGGCCGCGCGCGCGGCCTCGGGGAAACTGTCCTGCAAGGATGCAAGCGACACCGGCGCCGCCACAAAGGCCGGCAGGGGGTCGGGCAGCGTGATCCCTTGCGCCTCGATCTCGGCCAAGGCTGCGGGCAGACCGATGCCGGTCTGCACGGCACTGCGCAGCCCGATCAGCGCGGCATCGCGTGCCGCGCTATCGCGCAGCGCCTCGGCCTCGGCCTGCATCGCGTCGGCTTCGCGCTTTACATCCTGCATCCGCGCGGCGACTTGCGCCTCGATCTCGGCGGCGATGGCGGTGCTGTCGCCCGGCTGTTGCGCGGCGACCCGGCTTTCCAGCGCCGCGATGCGCCCCTCCACCGCCGAAAGATCGGCGCTTGCGGCGGGGCGTTCCTCCAGCGCGGTCAGACGCTGTTCAACCGGCGCCAGATCGACGGCAGCGGCCGGATTGGCCTCAAGCGCGGCAAGCGCATGGCCCAGCTTGTCGATCTCGGCGCGGAGCGCATCGGTTTCAGTCGTGTTGCGCGGCATGAACTGATCCATCAACGGCCAGCCCTGCTGCACACCATAGGTCGCCAGCGCAAAACCCATGCCCGCCGCAAGCGCGCCGCCGGCCACCAGCCCGAGGAAGCGGCCGAACCCGCCTGACCGCCGGGGCGGCGGCGGCGGCATGGTGTCGATCACCGGCGGGGCCTCTTGCGGCGCCGGCTCCTCTTGCGTGACGGCGGGCACCTCGATAACGGGATCGGGCGTGCCATCTTGAATGGCGTCAGTCTCGCGGGGTTCGGGAACCTCTTGTTTTTCGGTCTCTGACATTCCGCTCCCCCTTCGTGCCGCGTCGATTTCAACCAAGCTAATCATTCCGGCCGCCCCGGTTCAACCCGACTCGGCCCTGTCCAGAAGTCGCAGCACACAATCGCGCATCGCGGGGCCATCAGGCCGGTCGGCAACTGTGATCGCACCCAGCCCCGCCGCATGCAGCGGCGCGGCGCTCGCCTCCGATATCGCCGCGAATTCCAGCGTCGCGCGCAGTCCCAGCGGCGCCAACGCGGCCAGCAACAGCTGCGCGGAGCGCGGCGAAAACACCGGCAGCACGATCCGCCCCGGTCGCACCAGCGCCTGCACCGCCTCGGGTGACAATGGCTGGGCCTCCTGCCGGTAGCAGACGGTTGAAATCGTCTCTATTCCTGCGGAATTGAGCCTTTCCGACAGGTTACCGCGCGTTTCAGCGCCATGCAGATGCCACAGGGGGCCTTGGGGCCGCAGCCGCAGGATCAGCGCCAGCAGCGCCTCGGCATCGCCGCCCGCATTTTGCGCGGCAAGGCCAAGCGCGGCCGCCCGTTCTGCGGTGCGGGGGCCGACGCAAAAGGCCGGCAGGCCCGGTGGCAGATCGAGCCCCGCCACCACCTCCAGCGCGGTGCCCGAGGTCAGGACAAGCCCGCCCAGCCCGCCCGGCGGCACATGGACCGGCAGCAGTGACGGGGCCAGCAAAGGGGAAGTCAGGACACAAGTTCCCCGCCGCGCCTGCACCAGCATCGCCGCGAACCGCGCCGCATCCGCCGCCGGCCGCGTCACAAGCACAAGGACCGAGTCGTCGGGAAGACGGGATTGCCTGACCATGCGTCCGGTGTTACCTGCGGTCATGCCCTGTTTCAACCGCGACACCATGTCCGAAACGCTGACCTTCCTCGGAATCGAAAGCAGTTGCGATGATACCGCGGCGGCGGTCGTGCGGCAAAGCGGCTCTGGCGCCGCCGAAATCCTGTCATCGGTGGTGCAGGGCCAGACCAGCCTGCACGCGGCCTTTGGCGGCGTAGTGCCGGAAATCGCCGCCCGCGCCCATGCCGAACGCATCGACCTTTGTGTCGAACAGGCGCTGGCCGAGGCCGGCCTGCCGCTGACGGCCTTGAATGGCATCGCCGTCACCGCCGGGCCCGGGCTGATTGGCGGCGTGCTGTCGGGGGTGATGTGCGCCAAGGGGCTGGCCGCTGCCACCGGCCTGCCGCTGGTGGGGGTGAACCATCTGGCGGGCCATGCGCTGACCCCGCGCCTGACCGATGCGATCGCCTATCCCTATGTCATGCTGCTGGTTTCGGGCGGGCATTGCCAGTTCCTGCGCGTGGATGCCGCCGACCGCTTTACCCGTCTGGGCGGTTCGATCGACGATGCCCCGGGCGAGGCTTTCGACAAGGTCGCCAAGATCCTCGGCCTGCCACAGCCCGGCGGCCCCGAGGTGCAGCGCGCGGCCGAAACCGGCGATGCCCGGCGCATCGCCCTGCCCCGCCCTCTGCTGGACCGGCCCGGCTATGACCTGAGCTTTTCGGGCCTGAAAACCGCTGTGCTGCGCGCGCGCGATGCGTTGCTGACGCCGGAGGGAGGCCTGCACCGGCAGAACCGCGCCGATCTCTGCGCCGCGTTCCAACTGGCCGTGGCGGATGTGCTGGCCGAAAAATCCCGCCGGGTGCTGGCCGATCATCCGGTCACCACCCTGGCGGTGGCGGGCGGCGTGGCGGCCAACAGCCTGATCCGCGCCCGGCTGGAGGCACTTTGCGCCAGCACCGGCACGCGGTTCCTTGCGCCGCCGATGGCGCTTTGCACCGACAATGCCGCGATGATCGCCTGGGCCGGGATCGAGCGGTTCCGCTTGACCGGCGCCGATGACATGACACTGTCAGCGCGGCCGCGCTGGCCGCTGGATCAGACCAGCCCCGCCCTGCTGGGGTCGGGCAAGAAAGGAGCGAAGGCGTGACGATCGCTGTTCTGGGCGCAGGGGCCTTTGGCGCCGCGCTGGCCGAAACGCTCAGCCGGCAAGAGCCGGTCATCCTCTGGGGCCGCAGCCAGACGACACGCCGCATCGCAAAGCTGCCCGGGCTGGAATTGGCCGAAAACGTCACTGTCACCGCTGAAATCGCCGATACCGACCAGGCGGAGATCGTGCTTCTGGCGCTGCCGATGCAGGTGCTGGGCCGGTTTGTCGATGACCACGCCACCCGCCTGCGCGGCAGGCCGCTGGTGGCCTGCTGCAAGGGGGTCGATCTGCGCAGCGGGCTGGGCCCGGCCGAGATCCTGGCGCGGCTGGATGGCCCCGCCCCCGCCGTGCTGACCGGCCCCAGTTTTGCCGCCGATATCGCGCGGGGCCTGCCGACCGCGCTGACCCTGGCCTGCGCCGACGATGCGCTGGCCGAAACCTTGCAGGCCCGGCTTTCGACAGCGGCGCTGCGGCTGTATCGCAGCCCGGATGTCATCGGGGCGGAACTGGGTGGCGCGCTGAAGAATGTGATCGCGATTGCCGCCGGTGCGGTGATTGGCGCCGGGCTGGGCGATTCCGCCCGCGCCGCGCTGATGACCCGCGGCTATGCCGAGATGCTGCGCTTTGCGCTGGCGCGCGGCGCGCGGGCCGAGACGCTGGCGGGCCTGTCGGGCTTTGGCGATCTGGTGCTGACCTGCACCTCGGATCACTCGCGCAATTTCCGCTATGGTCTGGCGCTTGGCGCCGGGCAGGAATTCGATCCCGCGACCACGGTCGAGGGCGCCGCCACCGCGCGCGCCGTGGCACAGATCGCCCGGACCGAGGGGCTGGACATGCCCATCTCGACCATGGTCGCCGCACTGGTGGATGGCAGGATCAGCCTTGCCGACGCCATGCAGAGCCTTCTCAACCGCCCGCTGAAACAGGAGTAACCCGATGCGCGTCGCCCTCGTCTGCAAGGACAAGCCCGCCAGCCTGCATATCCGCCAGGAAAACCGCCCCGCCCATCTGGAGCATATCCGCAGCACCGGCGTCGTGGAAATGGCCGGCCCCTTTCTGAGCGAGGCCGGCGAGATGTGCGGCTCGCTGGTGATCCTGGAGGTGGAAACGCTCGCCCAGGCGCAGGACTGGGCCGCGAATGACCCCTATGCCAAGGCCGGCCTGTTCGAAAGCGTGCAGATCACCGAATGGAAAAAGGTCGTCGGATGACCTATTGGCTGTTCAAATCCGAACCCGATACCTGGAGCTGGGACCAGCAGGTCGCCAAGGGTGCCGCGGGCGAGGAATGGGGCGGCGTGCGCAACTATCAGGCCCGCAACAACATGCGGGCGATGCGGCTGGGCGATCTGGGCTTTTTCTACCATTCCAACATCGGCAAGGCGGTGGTGGGCATAGTCGAGGTCTGCGCCGAAAGCGCGCCGGACAGCACCACCGACGACCCCCGCTGGGATTGCGTGCATATCCGCGCGGTCAGGCCGCTGTTGCAGCCGGTCACGCTGGACCGATGCAAGGTCGAGCCGGGCTTGCAGGACATGGTGCTGGTGAACAATTCGCGCCTTTCGGTGCAGCCGGTGACAGACGCCGAATGGCAGATCATCTGCCGGCTGGGCGGTCTGGAGACCTGAGAATTCATGAAAACGGAGGGCCCCGACCCCAACGGGACCCTCCATCCACCCCACGTGCTCCCTTAGCACCACACGTGTTCGATAAAGGTCCCGGGCATACTGCCGTTGAATCAGGTATAACTGATCCGGCGGGCCGGCGCAAAACCCGTCTTTCTTGCATTTGTTTCAATCAAACGAAAAATGCCCGCCAGAACGGCGGGCATTTGCGGGATTATCGGCCGATCAGGCGTAGACGGCTTCCTTGCCGAAATGCTTGACCAGAAGATAATAGATGACCGCGCGATATTTGTTGCGCTCGGACTTGCCGTAAATGTCGATCACCGCAGAAAGCGCCTCAGACAATTCCGGCCCGTCCTTCAGGCCCAGCTTCTTGATCATGAAATTGCGCTTCACGGTTTCCAGCTCGGATTCCTGGCTGGCCGCAACGGTTTCGGCATCGGCGTCATAGATCGCAGGGCCGCAACCGATGGTCACCTTGGTCAGGAGCGCCATATCCGGCTCGACCTTGCACTTGTTGCGCAGATCGCCCGCGTATTTCTCGATCAGAGCCTGACGTTTGCTCATGTGAAACTCCCTGTATTCGTTTATGACTGCGGGCGGCTGAAACTCTGGCAGGTGCCGCCTCGGCGCGAACACTAGGCCAAGGGGCGATCATCACAAAGGGAATTATCGCCGCAGCTTCCCCCCTTTGGGCGCCGGACGGTTCAGTTGCACCACCCATTGATTTGCCATCAGGGTCAGCTTTGCCTGGTCGCCCAGCTCGGCCACCAGGGCCTCTACCGCGCGCTTGACCGGCGCACCCCGGGCATCGGACATCCAGTTGAAATCGTCACCCGCGATGATCCCGTCATGTTTGACCTTGCGCAGGCATTGCACGATGTCATTGTCGATAAACGGAGAATTGTGGTTCCCGTCCAGATAGACCCAATCGAGCGAGGCATCGGGCAGCGCGGCCAGCGCTTCGTCCGACATGGCGCGATGGATCTTCACCCGTGCGTCATCGCGAAAGGCGGCGCAGACATCCTGATACTTCTGCTCCATCAGGTTTTCGTTCTTCTTGCGCCCGAAGCCGGTATTGGCGAATTCCGGCTGATAGAGCCAGGGGTCGATCAGATGCAGTTCGACCGGCTCGCAGATCTCCAGGATCCGGCGCGAAAAGGCGCCTTCCCAGACGCCGACCTCGGCCACGCGGGCGCCCTTGGGCAGACCCGCCAGCAACTTGCGGCGGATGCGGTCACGCTTGCTTTCTTCCAGAACCTGCTCGGTCATGCTTTCCCTCAACACTCTGCGATGTTTTGGGCCGCATGATAGGCCCCGCCGCTGCGATTGCGACAGCAAAAGGCCCGCAGCGCGCTGCGGGCCTTTGACGTGATGCAAAAAAGCCGCCTCAGTAGCGGTAATGATCCGATTTGAACGGGCCTTCCACCTTCACGCCGATATAATCGGCCTGATCGGCGCGCAGTTCGGTCAGCTTCACACCGATCTTTTTCAGATGCAGGCGGGCGACCTTTTCATCCAGCGCCTTGGGCAGGATATAGACGCCGGGCTGATACTCGCCCCCCTTGGTCCACAATTCGATCTGCGCCAGAACCTGATTGGTAAAGCTGGCCGACATCACGAAGGACGGGTGCCCGGTGGCATTGCCGAGATTCAGCAGACGCCCTTCGGACAGCAGGATGATCTTGTTGCCCGAAGGCATCTCGATCATGTCCACCTGATCCTTGACATTGGTCCATTTGTGGTTGCGCAGGCTGGCCACCTGAATTTCATTGTCGAAATGGCCGATATTGCCGACGATGGCCATGTTCTTCATCTCGCGCATATGCTCGATGCGGATCACGTCCTTGTTGCCGGTGGTGGTGATGAAGATGTCGGCGTCATGCACCACATCCTCCAGCACCACGACCTCGAACCCGTCCATCGCAGCTTGCAGCGCACAGATCGGATCGACCTCGGTCACCTTCACCCGGGCACCCGCACCGCGGAGCGAGGCGGCAGAGCCCTTGCCCACATCGCCATAACCGCAGACCACGGCGACCTTGCCGGCCATCATCGTGTCGGTCGCGCGGCGGATACCGTCCACCAGCGATTCCTTGCAGCCATATTTGTTGTCGAATTTCGACTTGGTCACGCTGTCATTGACGTTGATCGCCGGGAAGGGCAGCAGGCCCTTCTTGTGCAGGTCATACAGGCGATGCACGCCGGTGGTGGTTTCCTCCGACACGCCCTTGATCGCTTCGCGCTGCTTGGTGAACCAGCCGGGGCTGGCGGCCAGGCGCTTCTTGATCTGGTTGAACAGGCAAACCTCCTCGTCCGAGGTCGGCACTTCGATCAGGCCGGTTTCGCCCGCCTCGACCCGCGCCCCCAGCAGGATGTAAAGCGTCGCGTCCCCGCCATCGTCGAGGATCATGTTGCAGGTGCCCTCGGGGAACTGGAAGATACGGTCGGTATATTCCCAGTATTCCTCCAGCGTCTCGCCCTTCACCGCGAAAACCGGGGTGCCCGAGGCCGCAATGGCGGCGGCGGCATGGTCCTGGGTGGAAAAGATGTTGCACGAGGCCCAACGCACATCGGCGCCAAGCGCCTTCAGCGTCTCGATCAGCACGCCGGTCTGGATGGTCATGTGCAGGCTGCCCGCGATGCGCGCACCCTTGAGCGGCTGCGCCTTGCCGAATTCCTCGCGGCAGGCCATCAGGCCCGGCATTTCGGTTTCGGCAATATCCAGTTCCTTGCGTCCGAAATCGGCCAGCGCGATGTCCCTGACGATGTAATCCTTCGGCATGCGCCGCACTCCTTGCATTTACATTTGGCGCTGAGATAGCACTCTGACACACGCGCGGCAATGTTTTGGGGGGTGGGGCGGATCATGGCGGTTGCAAACACCCGGCGCGGTCAACCGCCGCGCGCCTGGCAGCGGATGTTGTCGGGCCGCCGGCTTGATCTGCTGGACCCAACCCCAATGGATATCGAGATCGAGGACATCGCGCATGGCCTGGCCTTCGTTGCCCGCTGGAATGGCCAGACCCAGGGCGATTACCCCTATTCCGTGGCCGAACATTCGCTGCTGGTCGAGGATATCTTCACCCGGCAAAACCCCGGCATTGCGGCGCGGTGGCGCCTGGCGGCATTGCTGCATGACGCCCCGGAATATGTGATCGGCGACATGATCAGCCCGGTCAAGGCCGCGATCGGCACCGCCTATGGCGATCTGGATCAGCGCCTGACCGCCGCCATTCATCTGCGCTTTGGCCTGCCGGCGGCCCTTCCGGTTGCGATCAAACGCGCGATCAAGGCCGCCGACAAGGTCTCTGCCTGGCTGGAAGCGGTGCAGATCGCCGGTTTCTCGCCGGCCGAGGCGAACAAGCTGTTCGGCCTGCCTGCCCCCACGCTGGTGGCCGCGCTGGAAATCCGGCTGCGCCCGCCCGTGCTGGTGCGGGCCGATTACACCGCGCGGCACAAGGCCCTGCTGGAACTGGAAAGCTGAGCGCCGGCCTCAGCCCGGATGGCGGTAGTAGTCATTAGAACGGTCAAGATGCCGCCGCATCGCCTGCGCCGCACCTTCGCCGTCGCGCGCGGCGATCAGATTGACGATCTCGTCATGCTCGCGCAGCGTCGTGTCCTCATTGCCCGACCAGTGCAGCAATCCGCCGTGATACTGGAACAGCCAGCCCAGCATGGCCTGGCTGACCGCCGCGATGATCGGATTGCCGGTCATGGCCGCGATGCGCGCGTGAAAGGCCACATCCGCCGCGACAAAGGCCGCCGGATCGCCCAGCCGATCACGCTGCTGCGCCACCAGGCCGCGCAGATCGGCCACGGCGCCATCATCGGCCGTTTCGGCCGCCCGGCGCACCACCCCGCATTCAAACATGCCGCGCGCCTCTTTCAGATGGTCAAGCTGCCCCGGCTCGGCCGACAGCAGAAGCCGTGCCACCTCGTCCACCCGGTTCAGCACGCTGCCGGCATTCAATTCGTTCACCCGGCTGCGTTCGCCATGGGCGATGGTGATCAGACCCATCGTATGCATGGATTGCAACGCCTCGCGCACGGCGGGGCGGCCCACACCGAAACGCTCCATCAGGTCGCGCTCGGAGGGCATCGGATCGCCCGCCTGCAATTCACCGCGCGCGATCAGGTCGCGCAGGCGGTCAAAGACCTGATCCGAAAGCTTGCGCCGCACGATCTTTTCCGCCACGGGGGCACCGGCAGGATCTGACGGGGCAATCGGGTTGGCTCGGCGGGTCATGGCTTCTCCTTGCGGCGCTCCTCAAGGCATAGTGCCTTGCCGTCCCGCTTGCAAATCCTCGCGCCAGCCATAGGGCGGCAGGGGCCCCTGCGCGGTGGCGGTCAGGTTCGCCTCCAGCACGCGCGCCCCACAGGCCAGCCGCGACCGGCCGCCGCCCAGTTCCGCCGCATTGACCGGCTGGCCGGCAAGCCCCGCCAGTCGCGCCACCACCGCCGCCAGCGGCCGCGCCCTTCCATCGGTGTGAAACAGCCCGCGCGGCCCGGTCAACCCGGCGGGTGTCCAGACCTGCAACCCGGCCGGGGCGATCTGCGTGGCAAGGCCCAGTGTCCAGGCGGCCGCAAAGGCGCCATCCTGACGCGGGTCATCGTCGGTCATGCAGACCCGCCCCCGCCCCGGATTGGGCAAAGTGCGGCTGCCATAGGGGTTTTGCCGCATCGCGAGGGTCGAAGGGCCAAGCCGCCGCGCCGCGCCCGCCGCGATCGCCTGCGCCGAAAGCATGATATGCGGCACCGTCTCCAGCGTCTCCATCACCGAAAGATCGTCAGCCGCATGCACGATGGGGCACAGCCCATGGCTCACGAAATCCAGCAGCGCCACCGGCGGGCGCTTGCGGTTCAGCTCGGGAAAGAAACTTGCCATGCCGCCGCCCAGCGCGATACCGGCAAAGGCCGCGCGCGCGGCGCGATGGATCGCCTCCAGCGGCGTGCAGGCCGGCCATTCCGACCCGGGCGGCGTCGATTGCCGATCGACCGCGGGGCAGACCATGACCGAGGCCGGGTGGAACCCCGCACGCGCCAGATCGGCGGCATGGCCGGTAAATTCTGCGGTCAGATCACCGTCGGGACGACAGTGCGCGATCAGCTCCAGATCGAACGCGCATTCAGGCAGACGCGCCTGCAAATCGGCAAAGGCCCGCAGCTCGGTCAGCCCATGCCCCGCCGCCGCATCCAGATGGCACAAAAGGCGCTGCGGCCCGATCTGACGGATCAGCGCCGGCGCATCGGGGCGCGCGGCCTCGGCCGCGTCCAGCAGCAAGGCGGTTTCAGGAAAGACCGCATCCGGCACGACACAACGCAGCGGCGCGACCGGGGCGGCCGGCGCCACCGCCTCCCACCGGATTTCCACCGCCTGCCGGATCACGCTGCCATCGGCGATGCAATAGGGCCAGGGCAGGGCCAGCGGGCGCACATAGGTCTTGTAGCTGGCATCGCCCCATTGCCGTTGATCCTCCATCTCGAAGACATCACCCTCGAACCGGCAGGTCACCCGCAGCCCGCCCGCCTGATGAATCAGCCCGGTGATATTCTGAAAGGGCTGCCACGGCGCGATCAGCACGGGAAACTGGCTGTCTTCGGCCAGGGCATCGCCATGTTCCACCCGCAGCGGCGCACCGGCCACACCCTCGATCGGGTGCAGCACCGTAAAGCCGGTGCGGTTGGTCTCGAAATCGCCGGTCGCCCGCGCCTCGGCGGCAAAGCGCAGGAGGCCAGCGGTCAGGCGGATCGTCACATCCACCGCAAGCCGCGCCACCCCGCTGTCGAAATGCGCGGTATAGCTGACGCGCGTTTCATCGCCCACCTCGATGCGCAGATCGCGGATTTCGGGCGCCAGCGTGCCCCAGTCGCGGTCACGCACCAGAAAGGCCACTGCGCGGATCAGCTCGGTCTCGCCATGACGCAGATGGCGCAGATTGCCACCCTCCAGCCCCAGCGAGACCGGCCCTGCAACCAACCGCTGTTGCAGCGCGGGCGGAGCCTCGGTGCCATAGAGCGCGCGCGCCTCCATCACCAGCCCCGCAGATCAATGCGCGTGCCCTCGCGCGCCGAGACATAGGCCGCCTCCACCAGCGCCAGCGTCTTCAGATTGTCCTGACCCGAGGTTTCAGGCACCCCGCCCGCGCGCAGGCAATCCACGAAATGTTGCTGGATGATCTGCACGCTTTCCTGAATGTTGTGCCAGGGCCGCGATGCCCAGGGCAGGACCGGCGGCGCCACATCGCGCAGGGTCTGTTCGCCGTCACGCTGGATCACCAGCCGGTAGCCGGCCTCCAGCCGCAAGCTGCCCAGATCGCCGTCGATCTCCAGCAGGGTTTCGGGAAAGGTCTCGGGCGTGCGCCGCGTGGCATAGGAACAATCCACCACCGACGTCGCACCGCCCTCATGTTCCAGCAGCATGGTCGCGACATCCTCGCCCCGGATACGCGGGTTCACACGGCGCGTGGTGGCGCTGATCGTCGCGACATCGCCGAACAGCGCGCGCGCGATATCCAGAATGTGAATACCCAGATCCTGAATGATGAACCGCTCATCCGTCGCCAGATAGGGCTGACCGGCATAGACATCATAGCCCGACCGAAAAGTGACGCGCCCAAAAAACGGCCTGCCCACGGCACCGTCGCGGATGGCAGAGATCGCGGCGCGCACCGCCGATTGCCATCGGAAATTCTCGTGTATCATCAGCGTCTTGCCGGCACGCTCCACCGCTTCGACCATGGCGCGGGCATCGGCCGTCGTTTCGGCAAAGGGCTTTTGACAGATCACATGCAGCCCCGCCCCCGCCGCCAGTTCCACCAGCGGGCGATGCGAGGCGACGGTGGTCGCGATATCCACGAAATCCAGCCGTTCCGCCGCCAGCATCGCGGCCGCATCGGCATAAGGCCGGGCGCCAAAACGGGCGGCGGTTTCATCGCGGCGGGTCGCGTCGCGGTCACAGACCGCGACGATCCGCACCCCCTCGATGCCGGCCCAGCCATGCATCTGGTTCTGTGCAAAGAAGCCGCATCCGATCAGGGCACCGTTCAGCATGTCATTTCCCCAGTGCGGCCTGCGCCTGCAACGCGACGCGGGCCTGAAGTTTCTGCTGTGCCTGATCCACCACCACGGCGGCCACAATGACAAGCCCCTTGATCACCGTCTGCCAGAAGGCCGAGACGCCCATCATCACCAGACCGTCCGACAGAACGCCGATCACGAAGGCCCCGATGATCGTGCCCCCGATCCGCCCGCGCCCGCCCGACATCGAGGTGCCGCCCAGCACCGCCGCCGCGATGGCGTTCAGCTCGAACGTCTCGCCCGTGGCGGGGTGCGACGCGACAAGCTGCGAGCTGACGATCAGCCCGACCAGCGCCGCGCAAAACCCCGAGAACATGTAGACGAACAGCTTGATCCGGTTGACCTTGACCCCTGACAGGGCGGCGCCGCGTTCATTGCCGCCGACAGCGTAGATATAGCGCCCCAGCGGCGTGCGCCGCGAGATATAGGCGGCCAGCGCCGCCACCACGATCAGCATCCAGATCGAGATCGGCAGGCCCAGCAGGCTGCCAGCCCCGATCTGGCGGAAACTCTCCGACCCGTATTCCGCGCTGCCATTCAGGTTGGGAAAGGTGCGCCCGTCCGAGGACAGCATCGCCGCCCCCCGGCAGATGTAAAGCGTGCCCAGCGTCGCGATGAAGGGCGCGACGTTCAGCCGGGTGATGAGCAGCGCGTTCACCGCGCCGATGGCGATACCGACCAGACAGACGATCAGGCAAATTTCCAGCGTGTTGAACTGGATCGACCAGCCCAGCCCGAAATCGACGCCATAAAGCACCAGCCAGCCCGCGACCATGCCGCAAAGCCCGACGATGGAGCCGACCGACAGGTCGATCCCGCCCGAGATGATGACAAAGGTCATGCCGATGGCCAGAAAGGCGTTCAGCGCCACATGTTTCGACATGATCACCATATTCGCCGCCGACAGGAAATTCGGTGCGGCCACGGCGAAAAAGGCAAAGACCAGGATCAGGGCGATGAAGGTGCGCGCCTTCAGCACCAGCAGGCCCAGATTGGGCGCGGCGGCGCCGGTGGGCGGATGGGTGGCGGCGTGGCTCATGCAACAAGCTCCTGTGCGGGGCGGCCCTGTCCGGGCGCCGCGGCGGCGATGACGGCGGTTTCGGTCGCCGTGCCGCGGTCGAATTCTCCGGTGATGCGGCCCTCGGACATCACGATGATGCGGTCCGACAGGGCCATGACCTCTTCCAGATCCGAGGTCACGAACAGGATGCCCAGCCCCTGCGCCGCAAGCTGACGCATGGTGCGGAACACCTCGGCCTTGGCGCCGATGTCGATCCCGCGTGAGGGTTCGTCCATCAACAGCACCTTGGGCGTGGTCATCAGCGCCTTGCCGATCACCACCTTTTGCTGGTTCCCGCCCGACAGGCTGGAAACCGGGTTTTCCATCGAGGCGATCTTCACCGTCAGCCGTTTCACGAATTCGGCGACGCCCCGACGTTCGGCACCCAGAACCATGTGGAACAACCGGGTAAAGCGGCCCAGGCTCGACAGGGTCATGTTCTCGCGGATGCTGGCCATCTGGATCAGCCCGTCATTCTTGCGATCCTCGGGGATCAGCGCGATGCCCCGGGCGATACGCCCGGCAATGCTGCGGTCGCGCAGCGGCTCTCCCGCAATGGCCATCTGCCCGGTGGCATGGGGGTGACGGCCGATCACGCATTCCAGAAACTCCGACCGGCCGGCGCCCATCAGCCCATAAACCCCCACGATCTCGCCCGCGCGCAGCGAAAGCGAGACGTGATCGACCGCCAGCCCGCCGCCGGCACGCGGCAGACAGACATCCTCGGCACGAAAGATCTCGGCCCCGAACGGGTGTTCGACCTCTTTCGCGAAGTCCTTGGACGCCTCGCCGATCATGTTGCGCACGATCCAGGGCACATCCACCCCCGCCATGGCCCGCGCGCCGGTGATGGTGCCATCGCGCAGGACGGTGATGTAATCGCCGATGCGGATCAGTTCCTCCAGCCGGTGCGAGATATAGACGATGCCGACCCCGTCACGCTTCAATTCGGCAATGACGCGGAACAGGATCTCCACCTCGGCGGCAGAAAGGGCTGAGGTCGGTTCGTCCAGGATCAGGATGCGCGCATCCTGGGCCAGCGATTTGGCGATTTCCACGATCTGCTGCTGACCCACGCGCAGCTCTGCAACCGGGGTGTCGGGATGGATGTCATGTTCCAGCCGTTCCATCAGGCGTCTTGTGGCGGCGCGCTGCGTCTCCATGTCGATATCGACGCCGCCCCGTGTGATCTCGCGCCCGATGAAGATGTTTTCCGCCACCGTCATGTTGGGAAACAGGTTCAGTTCCTGGAACACGATGCCGATGCCATGGCGGCGGGCATCGTCGGTGCCCCGGAAATGCACCTCGCGATCCTGCATGAGGATGCGGCCCTCGGTCAGTTGCTCGACCCCGGCAATGACCTTCATCATGGTGGATTTGCCGGCGCCATTCTCGCCCACCAGCACATTGACCGCGCCCATGCGCAGGTCGAAATCCACCGATTTCAGCGCCCGCGTGCCGGGATAGACCTTGGTCCCGCCGCGGATCTGCAAGCCGACCGGATGATCCATCACGGCACCTCGGACAATTGCGTGGGCACCAGCAGCAGGGCATCGCCCTTGGCACGCAAGGTCAACGCGCCCTCAAAGGCAAAGCGTCGGCCGGTCAGATCGCCCTCTGGCAGGCGCAGCGCCTTGTGCGCCTCGTCATTCAGGGCGCGGGCCAGCTTGGCGAATTCGATCTGATCGCGGAAATCGGTAAAGACCAGGAAATCGGCGGCATCGCGCAGCGAGGTGCCCTTGATCACAGGGCCAAGCTGCACGGTCACATCCGCCACCCCGTCGCCGTCGCTGTCCAGTTCCAGCTTTGCCGCGCGGCTGGCGGTATCGGCCTTGACCACCTTGCCCTGCCCTTTCACCAGGAAATTCCAGGGGCTGCCCTCGCTTTCCGGGCGGTGGCCATGCTGTGCGCCGGCGGCATCCAGCCCGCCCGCAACCGCATCGCGCAGGGTGGACAGATCCACCGCCTGTTCGGCGACAAAGGGCACGACCTTGGCCGCAAAGATTTCGGCCGCCATCCGCGCCATGCGGGCGGCATCATCGGCGGGGGTGGCCGTGGCGGAACCGGCGGCTTCCGAACCGGGTTCCGGGGTCTTGACGATCTTGCAGCCCGTCAGGGGCATCAGGCCCAGCACGATGACGAAAAGCACATGCGGCGCGCGGCAGGTCATGGGCGGCTCCGAATAGGGGAAAGGGTCCGGCGCGGCGCCGGACCCGAAAGGCGCGGGCTCAGTCGGCCAGCGCAAAGGTTTCCAGCTTGGCGGCATTGTCGGCATTGATCAGCACGCAATCCATCAGCTGCTTTTCATCCTGTCCGGTCGTGCCGGTCTTGAGGAACTGATCGGCCTGTTCCACCGCAAGCTGCGCCTGCCGATAGGCCGGTTGCAGCACGGTGGCCTTGATGCCGCCCGCCTTGATCGAATCGCGCACGTCGTTCGACCCGTCAAAACCGACCACGATCACATCGGTCCGCCCCGCCGCTTCCAGTGCGGCCCAGGCGCCCATGGCCATCGTGTCATTACCAGAGATCACGCCCTTGATCTCGGGGTTCGCCTGAAGGATGGTTTCCATCTTTTCATAGGCTTCGGTCTGCGACCAGTTGGCGGATTGCTGGGCGACCATCTCCATCTCGGGATACTGGTCGATGATATCGTGATAGCCCGAAGACCGGATGCCGGCATTGGTATCGGCCTCGCGGCCCACCAGCTCGGCGAATTTGCCGGTCTCGCCCATCAGGCGCACAAACTCCTCGGCGCCCAGCTGTGCGCCCTGATAGTTGTTCGACACGATCTGGCTCACCGCGATGCCGGATTCCTTGATTTCGCGGTCGATCAGGAACGAGGGGATCCCCGCATCCTTGGCGCGCTGCACGGCGGCGACGGTGGCATCGGCCCCGGCATTGTCGAGGATGATCGCCTTGGCACCGCGCGCGATCGCGGTGTCGAACAGCTCGGATTGCTTGTTCGGATCGTCGTCATGCACCAGAACCAGCGTTTCATAGCCCAGTTCCTTGGCGCGCGCCTCGGCGCCCACGGCCTCGGCCTTGAAGAACGGGTTGTCATGGCTGGGGGTCAGGATCGCGATCAGCCCCTCGGCCGAGGCAAGGCCTGGCATGGCGGCAGACATGGCGATACCGATGGCTGAGAGCATCAGCCGGCGCGAGATTTTCATTGTATCCTCCCTAGATCAGTCCGCGCCGGAACGGTCGCGGTCTCCACACTGACGAGATGGACGTTGAGGTAGAATGATCTTGATGTCAACAGGTATGATGAGTATATCAATTTGCAAATGAGGGAGGGCGCGATGACGGACAGGGCGGAAATCCGGGTAACCTATCGGATCGAGACAGCCGGCCACCCCGAAGCCATGGCCGCCAAGATCGCGGCGGATCAATCGACCGGCACCTTTACCGACCTGCCCGGCGAAACCGCCGCACTCAAGGCCCGCTATGCGGCGCGGGTGATTTCGCTCACCCCCCTGCCCGTCACGGAAACCCCCGGCTTTCCACAGCCCGACGCCCCGGCGGGCACGCGATACAACCGCGCCGATGCGGTGATCGGCTACCCGCTGGAGGCCGTGGGCACCGATATCGCCGCCCTGATGACCATCGCCGTGGGCGGGGTCTTTGCCGCGCGCGGGCTGACCGGCATCCGGGTGATGGATATCGACCTGCCGCCGGAATGGGCCTGCCACCCCGGCCCGCAATTCGGCATCGAAGGGTCACGCCGGCTGATGGGCGTGGCGCGCGGGCCGATGATCGCCTCGATCATCAAACCCTCGCTGGGGCTTTCCCCCGAAGATACCGCGGCGGTGGTTCGCACCCTCTGCGCGGCAGGGGTGGATTTCATCAAGGACGATGAAAAGCTGATGAGCCCGGCCTATTCGCCGCTGGCGGCGCGGGTCGCGGCGATCATGCCGGTGATCCGCGACCATGAACAACGCACCGGCAAGCGCGTGATGTATGCCTTTGGCATCTCGGCCGCCGACCCGGACGAGATGATGCGCAACCATGATTGCGTGCTGGCGGCGGGCGGCAATGCGGCGGTGATCAACATCAACTCCATCGGCTATGGCGGCATGAGCTTTCTGCGCCGGCGTTCGGCGCTGTGCCTGCATGCGCATCGCAACGGATGGGATATCCTGACCCGGCACCCCGCGCTTGGGCTGGAATTCCGCGCCTGGCACAAGATCTGGCGGCTGCTGGGCGTCGATCAGTTTCAGGTCAACGGGATCGCCGCGAAATACTGGGAACCCGATGACAGCTTTGTCAGATCGTTTGACGCCTGCCTGACGCCGATCTTTTCCGAGGCCGACCGCGCCCTGCCGGTGGTCTGTTCCGGCCAATGGGGCGGCCAGGCGCCCGAGACCTTTGCCCGCACCGGCGGGCGGCTCGATCTGATGTATCTGGGCGGTGGCGGCATTCATGGCCATCCGGGGGGCCCGGCCGACGGCGTGCGCGCCATCCGTCAGGCCTGGGCGGCCGCCGAGGCCGGGGTGACGCTGGACGATTACGCCCGCGACCACCCCGAACTGGCCGCCAGTCTCGCGAAGTTCCTCAAATAGGGCGCCGCTGCGCGGCGCCCCTTTTCGTCAGGTGATCCGCTGGATCGAGGCGGCGATTTCCTCGGGTTCGAACACGCGCTTCCAGTCATCGCGCATCAGCACGGGCTTGCCGAATTCGATCGCCTTGTTGCAGGCATCCGAGAACACGCCCTGCACCTCTTCAAAGATCACGGCGCCGAGGATGTTCATATGGCCGAGCAGAAAGTCGCGCGCCGCCTCTTTCGGCACGCCCCGCGCCACCGCCTCGTCCATCGCCTCGCGCATCACCACCAGAAGCGAGGCGCAGACGGTCTCCGACAGGCCGGGTTCGAGGATGGCCATCTGTTCCACCGTCACGCGATGGCTGCGGGCGACGGGGGCATAGATCGCGCGGCCCACGGCCTCTCCCAGTGCATAATGCGCCTCGGGGCCCTGCATCAGCGCATTCACGATGCCTTGCTGCGCCGCCACCCCCCCAAAGAAATCGCGCCGCCCCTCTGGCGTGGATTCGTTGTTGAAGATCGGCGGGTGGCACGGATGGGTGACGAAGTAGGTCAGGTCGTCGCGCTGCGGCAGATGGCCGGCAAAGGGTGCCGCTGCGTCAAGGCAGACCACCATCGTTCCGGGTGCAAGCTGCGGCACGATGCCGGCCGCGACCTTGCCGATGACGGTATCGGGCACCGCAAGGATCACCACATCCGCCCCGTCGATCGCGACGGCGGGGGCCATGCAATCGACGCCGACCTCGGCCTTGAGCCGCGCCTGCCCGGCCTCGCTCACCTCTACATGGCGCACCGTGAAATCGGTCGCGGCCAGGTTACGCGACAGGCGCACGCCCATCTTGCCGCCTGCACCGAACAAAGCGATCGTTGTCATGTCTTCCTCCAATCCTCCCGGAACCAGCGCCTTACTGGTATGATGAGGTAACCTTTGGCGCAGCATAGATTGCTTCTTGCCAATCCGCAACAATGATATACTCATCATACCAGTAAAACACCGAGGCCCGATATGACCGCTTTGCCCCCCGGCCTGCTGATCGCCTGGTATGGCGACGATTTCACCGGCTCTGCCGCGGTGATGGAGGTGCTGCATTTCGCCGGCCTGCCCGCCATCCTGTTCCTCGATACCCCGACGCCGGAACGGCTGGCGCGGTTTCCGGGTCTGCGCGGCATCGGCATCGCCTCGACCGCGCGGGCGCAGGATCCGGGCTGGATGCAGGCCAACATGCCGGCACCGCTGGGTTTTCTGGCAGGGCTGGGGGCGCCGCTTTTGCACTGGAAGATCTGCTCCACCCTCGACTCCGCGCCGGGGATCGGGTCGATCGGCAAAGGCACCGAACTCGCGCTGGCGGCGCGGGGCGGGCAGGCGGCGAGTGTCGTGGTCGCCGCACCGCAGATGCGCCGCTATCAGGCCTTCGGTCATCTGTTCGCCGGCACGCCCGACGGGGTGTTCCGGCTGGATCGCCACCCGGTCATGGCGCGCCATCCGGTGACCCCGATGACCGAATCCGATGTCGCGCGCCATCTGGCGGGGCAGACCGACCTGCCCCCCGCCCTGCTGGATCTGGAGACCCTGCACAGCCCCGACACCGCACAGGCCCGGCTGGACCATGCCTTGCAGGCCGGCGCGCGGCTGATCCTGTGCGACATGATGGACAGCACGAGCGAAACCGCCGTGGGCCGGCTCTTGTGGCGCAATCGCGACCGGATGCCGGTCGCGGTCGGGTCGCAGGGGGTGGAATATGCGCTGATCCGCCACTGGCAGGACAAGGGGCTGCTGCCCGACGCCCCGCCGCCGCAATCTGCCGGGGCGGTGGCGCGGATCGTGGCGGTCTCCGGCTCGGTCTCGCCGATCACGGCGGGGCAGATCGGCTGGTCGCTGGAAAACGGCTTTGCCGGCATCCGCCTGGACGCCCGCGCCGCCTGCGGCAGCGAGGCCGACCTTGCCGCCGAGGAAGGCCGCGCCATCGCCGCCGCCCTGGCCGCGCTGGACCGCGGACAAAGCCCGCTGATCCACAGCGCCGCCGGCCCGGACGACCCCGCCGTCGCCGCGCTGCGCGATGCCATCGCCACCAGCGGCCTGCCAGCCGATCGGGTGAATACCCGTATCGGCGCCGCGCTTGGCCGGGTGCTGGAGACGATCCTGCGCCAATCCGGCCTGCGCCGGGCGGTGATCTCGGGCGGCGATACGTCGGGCCATGGCACGGCGCAGCTCGGGTTGTTCGCGCTCTCGGCCCTTGCGCCCACCATTCCCGGGGCGGCGCTGTTCCGCGCCCATGGCGACGGGCCGCATGACGGGCTGGAACTGGCGCTGAAGGGCGGGCAGATGGGCAGCGAAGATTACTTTGGCTGGATCCGCGCCGGCGGCGGCCCGCGCTGATCCGGTCAGAGCCGCAGCGCCAGCAAGGCCTGCCGCATCACCTGCGGATCGGCATCGACCCCGGTCCAGTATTTCAAACCGATCACCCCCTGCTGCACCAGCATGCCCAGCCCATCGACCGTGCGGCAGCCCCGTGCCTGCGCGGCCCGCAACAGGGGCGTGAGCGGCGGGTTATGGATGCCATCGGCCACCACCATGGCCGGGGTCAGGCTTTCGATCGCGATCGCGGGCATCGCCTCCACATCAGGGTAAAGCCCGACCGAGGTCGCATGGATCACGATATCGGTCCCGGCCGGCACGGCAAAGGGGCCATCCCAGATCGCCAACCGGGCCTGCGCCGGGGTGCGATCGTTCAAAAGATCGACCAGAGCCTGCCCGCGCCCCGCACTCCGGTTGACGATGGTGATCTGCCGCGCCCCGGCCAGCGCCATCTCGACCGCCACCGCCCGCGCCGCCCCACCGGCGCCGAACAACACCACCGCCTTGCCCGCAGGATCGACCTCCTGGCGCAGGGCGGCGACAAAGCCGCGGCCATCGGTATTCTCGCCGATCAGGCGGTCACCCTGCCGCACCACGGTATTCACCGCGCCGATGATCTGCGCCGACTGGCCCAGCCCATCCAGATGCGCGATCACCGCCACCTTGTGCGGGATGGAGCAGTTGAACCCCCGCCACCCCATCGCCCGCGCACCGCGCACCGCATCGCCCAGATCCGCGGGCGCCACCTCGACATTGAGGTAACGCCAGTCCAGCCCGTGATGCGCAAAGGCGGCCTCGATCATCGCGACGGTCGGGTTCTCGGCGGCGGGCTGCGCAAAGGATCCGGTCAGCGGCAACAGAAAGTTCATCGGTCTTCTCCTCCCTCGGGTCAGGGCGCGCGACGGGCGCGCAGATGGGCACCGACCCGCAGCGCCTGCGCGGCGATGGTCAGGGCCGGGTTCAGCGCGGCGGATGAGGGCAGGAACCCCCCGTCCACCACATGCAGATTGGGGTGGTCATGCGCCCGGCACAGACCGTCCAGCGCCGATTGTGCGGGGTCATGGCCCATCCGCACCGTGCCGCATTGATGTGACGGCGCCTGAATGCCAAAGCGGTGACGCAGCACCAGCGGAAAGCCCGCGCGCCGCAGCACGCCCCGCAGATGCCGCACAAAGCGGTCATGCGCCGCGGTGCCGCCGGGGCGATAATCCACCTCGACCCGGTCCCCCGGCAACAGCCGCACGCGGCTGTCGCGGTCGGGCAGGTCTTCCGACATGGCCAGCACATCGACGGAATGCCGGCCCAGCCAATCGGCCAGCGGGCCGGGCAGCGCCGGATAGGCCGGACGGATCATCGCCCCCCGGATATTGCCCAGCATCTGCATGTTGCCCCGCGCGCCCTCGTCGCCCGGCAGGCCATGATAGAAATCGTTGATCGCCAATGTCTTGGGAAAGCGCGTGTCGTTCACCGCCAGCGGCCGGATGCCCATCAGCCCTGTCAAGTGGTGGTTCATCAGATAGCGCCCCACCACGCCCGAGCGGTTCGCCACCCCCGCCGGCGCCGCGTCACAGGCCGAGCGCAACAGGATCAGCGCCGAATTGATCGCCCCGGCCGACAGCACGAAAACCGGCGCCTCCACCCGGATCGGCACGCCCTCGCGCAGCGCCTCGGCCGCCACGACATGCCGGCCCTGATCGTCAAGGATCAGCCGCCTCACCTCCGTCCGCCGCTCCAACCGAAAATCGCCCTGCGCCAGCAAGGGGCGCAAGACCCGCGTCTCGGCATCGCCCTTGGCGCCAAAGCGGCAGGCAAAGGCATCGCAACTGTCGCAACGCCGGCAGGTGCCGCCCGGGCCGTAATCCACCGCCGAAGGCATGGGGAAAGGCCGCAACCCCTGTGCCGCCAGCCCTTCGGCCAGCCGGGCGATCACCGGCTCATGCGGGATGGCCGCATGCGGAAAGGCGTCGCGCGGCGGCTCGGTCGGGTCGAACCCTGCCGCCCCGCGCACCCCGTAAAGCTGCTCTGCCTCGGCATAGAACGGCGCCAGATCCCCATAGCCGATGGGCCAGGCCGGCGAGGTCATACCGTCAATCGCCGTCGCCGCGAAATCCGATTCACGGAAACGGAACATCGCTGTGCCGTAGAATTTGGTATGCCCGCCGACATGGTAATATTGCCCCGGCCGGAACGCCGCGCCCCGCGCGTCAAACCATATGTCGCGCGTCTTGTAACGTTGTTCGCCGAATACCGCCCGGGCATCGCTGTTCTGCGACTCGTTCGGCAGGAAATCGCCGCGCTCCAGCATCAGCACCCGGGCACCGCTGCCGACCAGCCGATGCGCCACGGCCGAGCCGCCGACGCCCGACCCGATGATCACCACATCCGCCTGAATGCTGTCCATGCCCGCCTCCCGCCTGACCGTTTCCTGATGCCAGAGGCCACCCGCAGCGCCCATTCCCCAAAGCGGCGAATCCTTGTATGATTGCCGCATCCATCACGGTAAATGATCCGCAATGCCCATAGCGCCGCCCTATTTCGAAACCGTGACCATCGCACCGGGCCGGTCGCTTCTGGTGTTTGACCGGCAATTGCCGGAATTTCCGTTCAACTGGCATTATCACCCGGAATTCGAGCTGACCCTGACGGTCGATAGCCACGGGATGCGCTTTGTCGGCGATCATGTCGGGCAATATGGCGACGGTGATCTGGTGTTGATCGCGCCGAACCTGCCCCATGCGTTTCAGTCGCGCGGCCTGACCGGGGGCGCCACGCGGCACCGCGCGGTGGTCTGCTGGTTCACGCAGGATTGGGCCGCCGGCCTGATCCGCGCCGTGCCCGAGCTGTCGCCGGTGGCCGATCTGCTGGCCCAGGCACGGCGCGGGCTGCATTTCGGCCCCGCGACCTCAGATGCGCTGCGCCAGCGGTTTCTGGATCTGGGCGGTATGGACGATCTTTCGCAGGTCATGGCACTGCAATCGCTGCTCGTTGCGCTGGCCGCGGCGCCCGACCGCAGGCCACTGGCGGCCGATGCCGTCACGATCAGCGATCTGCCGCGCGATCGTGCCCGGCTGCAAAAGGTGCTGGATCACCTGCACCAGCATTACGACCAGCCGCTGCGCCTGGCGCCGCTCTGCGATCTGGTGCATCTGACCGAAAGCCAGTTGCAGCGCATTTTCCGGCGCAGCGCCCGTATGTCGATCAGCGCCTATGTCATGCAGCTGCGGCTGGGGCAGGCCTGTCAACAACTGGTGCAAACCGACCGGACCATCGCGCAGATCGCCGGCGCCTGCGGCTTTTCCGATGCCGCCGATCTGGCGCGGCGGTTTCGCCGGGCGCGGGGCCAGACCCCGACCGCCTATCGCGCGACCTTTCGCTCCGCCGCCACAGGGCCGAGCAGCGCCGCACCAGATCAGGATTGAGGCGCGGTCAGACCGACATTTCTTCGGGCGCACGGCCCGCCTTCAGCGCGGCTTCGAACCAGCGCGGCTTGCGCCCGCGGCCCGACCAGGTTTCCGCCGCATTCTCGGGATTGGCATATTTCGCGGCGGCCGGGGCGCGCTTGCGGGCAACCGGTGTGCCCAGCAATTCCGACAGGGAAAAGCCCATCTGGCGCGCGCGGTCTTCCAGCTCGGCCAGGGCTTCTTTCTTTTTGCGCTCCTCGAAAGAGGCGATGGCCCGCGCGACCTGCGCCTGCAAGTCTTTCAATTCCTTCAGAGACAGCGCATTCAGATCCATGTTTCGATAGTCCCGCTTTCCATTAAATCGCAGCCCGGCGCGGTTATTCGAGCCGGGCTTTAACTCGGTATAATCGTCCAATCGAATTGCGGCAACTTATTTGGGGCTGCGCTTTGCCAGAATACGCTGCAATGTCCGGCGATGCATATTAAGTCGGCGCGCGGTTTCCGACACATTGCGATCGCACATTTCATAAACGCGCTGAATATGCTCCCAGCGGACCCGGTCTGCCGACATCGGATTTTCCGGCGGCGGCGGCAGCGATTCGCCCCGCGCCAGCAGCGCATTGGTGATTTCATTCGCGTCTGCGGGTTTCGACAGATAATCGGTGGCGCCAATCTTCACCGCGGCGACGGCGGTCGCAATCGCGCCATAGCCGGTCAGCACGACGATCCGGCAATCGGGGCGCCGCTCGCGCAGGGCCTCCACGACATCCAGCCCGTTGCCGTCTTCCAGCCGCAGGTCGATCACCGCATAGGCCGGCGGGCGGCTTTGCGCGATGGCCTTGCCGGCCGCCACGCTTTCTGCCGTTTCGGGCTGAAATCCACGCTTTTCCATGGCTTTCGCCAGACGCTTCACAAAGGGCTCGTCGTCATCGACCAGCAGCAAGGTCCGGTCCGGCCCGAGTTCGGCGCCCAGATCATCCACCATGGCAAAATCCTTTCAACGACCCACGTTATCGCCAAAACCTAGGCCGCTTTGCCCATAAGGTCAATTTGCCGCGCGATCGGATGCCGCATCGACATAACAGGCGACATTCGCGGCCATTTCCTCGGGCGTGGTTTCACGCTTGTAGAATTCCATGAAACCCAGCTTTGGCAGAACCAGATAGGAAAAGGTCGAATGATCGACCAGATAGAATTCCTGCTCGGGGTTTTGCGCCTTGTAATAGGTCTTGTAGGCCTGCGATGCCGCCTTGACCTGTTCGGGCGATCCGGTCAGGCCGATCATCTTGGGGTGCAGGTTGGCGGCAAAATCCTTCACCACCTCGGGCGTATCGCGTGTCGGGTCGATGGAGATGAAGACCGGCTGCACATCCACCCCCTTTTCATCCAGCAGGTCGATGGCCGCCGCATTGCGGGCATTGTCCATCGGGCAGACATCGGGACAGAAGGTATATCCGAAATAGACGATCGAGGGTTTGGTGATCACGTCGGCATCGGTCACGGTCTTGCCTTCGCCATTGACCAGCGTGAACGGCCCGCCAATCGTGCCGCCGCCCACGGCCCCGGCCCGGCAGGCCGCAAAGGGATCATCCGCCTGGCGCGACTGCACATAATACAGGCTGCCCCCCACCAGCGCCGCCACCGCCGCCACCGCAATACCGGCATAAAGCTTTTGCATCGGAACCCCCTTTGTCTCTCCGGCACCTGACCGGCGCGCATTGATCCCGCAACC
Source organism: Gemmobacter caeruleus (assembly GCF_008271655.1). Taxonomy (GTDB): domain Bacteria; phylum Pseudomonadota; class Alphaproteobacteria; order Rhodobacterales; family Rhodobacteraceae; genus Gemmobacter; species Gemmobacter caeruleus. The sequence goes on along the minus strand of NZ_VKKX01000033.1, from coordinate 257,410 downwards.
GGGCGGCCATAACAATGGCAAAAACGTCACCTGCGGCAGGATGTGTCAATCATGTGGTCCAGTTTCTTTCGCGCAGAGACCGATCACGGCCCGCGCAACGGCGTGCTGCATCTGCGCGGTCTGGTGCTGATCCGCTGGGCGGCGATCACCGGGCAGATCGCCACCCTGTTGATTGCAAGCAACCTGTTCCAGATCGGCTTTCCGCTGGGCCTGTGCCTGCTGGTGGTGGGCGGTTCGGTCATCGTGAACCTGCTGCTGATCTTTCTTTATCCCGAAAGCACGCGGCTGTCGGAATATCAGGTCTTCCTGACGCTGCTGTTCGACCTCGGGCAACTGGCGCTGCTGCTCTGGCTGACCGGGGGGCTGACCAACCCCTTCGCGCTGCTGATCGTGGCGCCGGTGACCATTTCGGCCACCGCATTGTCGGCACGGGCGACCCTGGTTCTGGGCACTTTGGCTATGGCGGCGATCACCATCCTGGCGCTGTCGCATCTCAAGCTGACCCTGCCCGATGGCACGCTGTTCACCCTGCCCACGCTGTTCGCCTTTGGCTTCTGGCTGTCGGTCATCATCGGCATCGCCTTTCTGGGCGCCTATGCGCATCGCGTCGCGGCCGAGATCCATACGATGCAGGACGCTTTGCTGGCCACGCAGATGGCGCTGGCGCGGGAACAGAAGCTGACCGATCTGGGCGGCGTGGTCGCTGCCGCCGCGCATGAGCTGGGCACGCCGTTGGCCACGATCAAGCTGGTCAGCGCCGAACTGATCGACGAGCTGGACACCAACCCCGATCTTCAGGCCGATGCGCAGCTGATCCGCGATCAGGCTGACCGCTGCCGCGAGATCCTGCGCTCCATGGGGCGGGCCGGGAAGGACGACCTGCATCTGCGCCGCGCCCCCCTTGAGGTGCTGCTGCGCGAGGCGGCCGAGCCGCATGTCGCGCGCGGCAAACGGGTGGCGTTTCACCTTTTGCCGCCCGATGACAGCGCCGGCAGCCCCGCCGCCGGGCCTGATCTGCGCCGCCAGCCCGAGGTCATTCACGGGCTGCGCAACCTGATCCAGAACGCCGTCGATTTCGCGCGGCAAGAGGTGTCGATCGAGGCGGAATGGACGGCGGCGCGCCTCACGCTCCGCATCCGCGATGACGGGCCGGGCTATCCCTCCCATGTGATTGGCCGGCTGGGCGAACCCTTCATGCGCAATCGCCGCAGCGCCGCCGATCTGGCCGCGCGCCCGGAATATGACGGGATGGGCCTTGGCCTCTTCATCGCCAAGACCCTGCTGGAGCGCACGGGGGCCGAGCTTTCCTTCGCCAATCGCAGCCCCGGCCCCCAGGGCGAAACCGGCGCCATTGTCGAGGTCACCTGGCCCATGAGCCGGATCGAGGCGCCAAAGGGCGCCCTGGGTGACAACCCGCTGAACGCCTGATCCCGCCCGCCAGTCTGCCTGTCGCGCAATTTCCGATTAACCCCGAGTTAACTTTCTCGCGCGAAAGTAGCGAAAACAGCAAGAATGCTTGGGGATCATGATGAGTCTGGATTGGGCACCCGCCTTGGTGCTGTTCGTGACCTGCGGCCTGATCGCGCTTGGCAGCGTCTTTGTTCTGGCCGCGCTGCAAGGTCAGGCCGATCGACAGGCGGGCCTGATCTTTGCCGAACGCGGCGGCGGGCTGTGCTTCCTGTTCGATGGCGATGCGCTTCTGGATGCCACGCCGCAGGCCCGCGCCCTGCTGGCCCAGCGTAGCGGCAGCGGATCGCATCGCGCGCGGCTGCTTGCCTACCTGCTGCCCCGCTTTCCCGATCTGGAAACCCACCTTGCCCGCCTGGCGGATGAGGGCAATTTCGTGCTGACCGCCCCGCAGGACGATGGCGCCATGCTGACGGTCGAGGCAGAGCTGCGCGGTGGCCTGACCCGCATCGCGCTCCACCACGCCGAAGAGGCGGCCAGCACGGCAGGTCAGGATCTTCTGACGCAAAAGGCGATCCAGCAGGAACTGGGGCAGTTGCGGCAGGTGCTGGCCAATGCGCCCTGGCTTGTCTGGCGCGAAACGCGGGATGGCGACGTGGTCTGGGCCAATGCCGCCTATCTGTCCGAGGCGGCCGAGCGCCTGCCCAGCGGCGAGGATCTGACCTGGCCCTTGCCGCGCCTGTTCGATACCGGGGCCGCCGCGACCGGCGGCGCGCAGCGGGGCAAGCTGACCGATGGCAATGGCCGGCCGCACTGGTTCCGGCTTCAGGCGCGCGATGACGGGGCCGAGCGTCTGGTCTTTGCCGAACCGGCCGACGATCTGGTCTTGGCCGAGGAATCCACCGCCGATTTCAAGCAGACCCTGGCCAAGACCTTTGCCCATCTGCCGATCGGCATCGCGATCTTTGACCGTCAGCGCCAGCTTGCCATGTTCAACCCCGCCTTGCTCGATCTGACCACGCTGCCGCCGGATTTCCTGTCGATGCGGCCCACGCTCTTTGCCGTTCTCGATGCGCTGCGCGACCGCAACATGATCCCCGAACCCAAGGATTACCGCAGCTGGCGCCGGCAGATGACGGAGCTGGAGCAAGCCGCCTCCAGCGGTCATCACGAGGAAACCTGGACCCTGCCGGGCGGTCAGACCATCCGCCTGACCGGGCGCCCGCATCCCAATGGCGCGCTGGCCCTGATGTTCGAGGATATCACCACCGAAATGTCGCGCATCCGCCGCTATCGCGCCGATCTGGAGCTGAGCCAGTCGGTGCTGGATACCGTCGAACAGGCGCTGGTGGTCTTTGCCCCCGGCGGCGCGCTGGTGATGGCCAATGCCAGCTATGCCGCGCTGTGGGATCACGACCCCGCCGCCCAACTGGGCGAGGCAAGCCTTGCCCGCATCAGCACCCATTGGCGCACGCGCTCTGCCCCCAGCGCCTTCTGGATGGAGTTGCAGGCCTTTTGCGACAGTTCCGGCCAGCGCGACACCCTGCTGGGCGAAGTGCGCCTGCTGGACGGGCGGCTGATCTCGTGCCGCGCGCAGCATCTGGCGGGCGACATGACGCTGGTCACCTTTGCCGGCACCACCCCGCATGAGGGGCGCCTGCCGCTTCTTGACAGCGGCGGCGACCGCAAGCGCGCCTGAGGGCAAAGCGGCTTGCGGCGGAACGCAGGCGCGGTAAATTGCCGGCATGACCGACCGCCGCCTGTATCTGCCCGATGACGAAGCGACCACGCGCCTGGGGCAGTGGTTCGCGGCGCGGTTGCGGCCGGGCGATGTGCTGCTCTTGTCCGGCCCGATCGGCGCCGGCAAGACCCATTTCGCTCGCGCCCTGATCCGCGCCCGGCTGGGCGCCGAGGTCGAGGTGCCCTCGCCCACCTTCACGCTGGTCCAGACCTACGAAGACCCGCGGGGCGATCTCTGGCATGCCGATCTGTATCGGCTGGGCCACCCCGACGATATTGTCGAACTCGGGCTTGAGGCGGCCTTTGACGATGCGATCAGCCTGATCGAATGGCCCGACCGGCTGGGCGACCAGACGCCGCCACAGGCGCTGCATCTGCATTTCGCGGCCGAGGGCGAGGGCCGCGCCCTGCGCCCCGTCCCCACCGATCACCCGCTGCTGAAGGACTGGCCCGCGTGACCCGTCAAAGCCGATCCATCGCCTTTCTTGCGGCAAATGGTTGGGGCGATGCCCGCCGCGCCTTTCTGGCCGGTGATGCCTCGGATCGCAGCTATGACCGGCTCTGGCTCGGCGGTCGCCGTGCGGTGCTGATGGACGCGCCGCCCGGCAAGGGCGACGATCCGGCCGATTTCATCCGCATCGCGCGGCACCTCTCCGCGCTTGGCCTTTCGGCCCCAGCCATTCTGGCGCAGGATCTGGATCACGGCTTTCTGCTGTTGGAGGATCTGGGCGACGCGATCTTTGCCCGCGTGCTGGACGCAGACCCGTCGCAGGAAGCCGCGCTCTATGCTGCCGCGGCCGGGGTTCTGCTGCATCTGCAAGCCGCGCCGCCCCCGCCCGGCCTGCCCGACCTTTCGGCGCAGGATTGGGCCGCGGCCGCGGCCTTTGCACTGCAATGGTATCGCCGGGGCATCACCAACAGCGATTGCGATAGTGGCGATTTCGTCACCTGCCTGACCGGGTTGATGCAGCGCCATGCCGATGGTCCGCGCGTGCTGATCCTGCGCGATTACCATGCCGAAAACCTGCTCTGGCTGCCGGAACGCGCGGGCCTGGCGCGGGTGGGGCTGCTGGATTTCCAGCTCGGGCAGATGGGGCAGCCGGGCTATGATCTCGTATCGCTGCTGCAAGATGCACGCCGCGACGTGGACCCCGCGACCGAAACCGCCATCAAGGCGCAATTCCGCGCCGCGACCGGCAGCACGGCCACCGATTTCGACAGCAGCTATGCCGTGCTGGGCGCCCAGCGGGCGCTGCGGATTCTGGGCATCTTTGCCCGGCTCTGCATGGTGGCGGGCAAGCCCGGCTATCTGCGGCTGGTGCCCCGGGTCTGGGGGCAGTTGCAGCGCAATCTGGCCCATCCCGCCCTGGCGCCGCTGGCGCGGATCTGCGCCGATCTGCTGCCACCGCCAACCCCCGAGAACCTGAACCGGATCGCCCAGTCATGCCCCAGCCCCGCGCCCTGATGCTGTTCGCCGCCGGTTTCGGCACCCGCATGGGCGCCCTGACCCGCAGCCGCCCGAAACCGCTGATCGAGGTGGCGGGCCGCGCGCTGCTGGATCATGCGCTGGCGCAGGCGGCGGGGGTGCCGCTCGACCGGATCGTGGTCAACCTGCATTACCTGCCCGACCAGATCCGCGCGCATCTGCATGACCGCGCCGGGATCACCTTTTCCGACGAACAGCCCGAGATCCTGGAAACCGGCGGCGGGCTGCGCGCGGCGCGGCCTTTGCTGGGGCCCGATCCGGTTTTCGTCATGAATACCGACGGGGTCTGGACCGGCGAAAACCCGTTGCAGCAACTGGCCGCCGCCTGGGATCCGGCACGGATGGACGCGCTGCTGCTGCTGTTGCCTGCCGGCGACTTCACCGGCCATCGCGGCACCGGCGATTTCGTGCTGGCCCCGGATGGGCGGCTGACCCGTGCCGCCGGTCGCCCCGGCCACAGCTATATCGGCGCGCATGTCACCCGCACCGACCTGCTGGCGGCCTATCCGCAAACCGCCTTCTCGCTCAATCTGTTCTGGGATGACGCAATCGCGCGGGGCCGGGCCTATGGCCTTGTGCATCGCGGCGGCTGCGCCGATGTCGGCCGCCCCGATGGCATTGCCGAGGCCGAAAGGCTGCTGGCCGATGTTTGATCCGGGCGCCGGCCACCGCCTGTTCGCCCTGCCGCCGGGATGCGACTTTCCGGCCGAACTGGCGCGCGGCCTGATCGCGCGCATGGCCGGCCAGCCGCCCGAGGCCATGGCCCGCGTCACGCTTTTCGTGAACACGCAGCGCATGCGACGGCGGATCGGCGCGCTGCTGGCGGCCGAGGGCGCGCGCTTTCTGCCCCGGCTGCGTCTGGTCACCGACCTGGCGCCCGAGGCGATGCGGCTGGGCATCCCGCCTTCGCCCCCCGCCCTGCGCCGACGGCTGGAGCTGATTCAGCTGATCCTGGGCCTGCTGGATGCCGAACCCGACCTTGCCCCCCGCGCCGCGCTGTTCGATCTGGCCGACAGTCTGGCCACGTTGATGGACGAAATGCAGGGCGAGGAGGTGACGCCCGACGATATCGCCGCGCTGGATGTGTCGAACCATTCGGCGCATTGGACGCGGACGCAATCCTTCATGGGCATCGTGCGGCATTTCTTTGCCCCCGAGGCCGCGCCCGACCCCCAGACCCGCCTGCGCCGCACGATCGACGGGCTGGCCGCGCTGTGGGAGGCGACGCCGCCACAAGACCCGATCCTGATCGCAGGCTCCACCGGGTCGCGCGGCACGACGATGCGCCTGATGAAGCTGGTGGCGCGGCAACCGCAGGGCGCGATCATCCTGCCCGGCTTTGATTTCGACCAGCCGCCCCCGATCTGGGAGGGCATGACCGATGCCCTGACCGCCGAGGATCATCCGCAATACCGCTTTCGCCATCTGCTGAACGAATTGGGCGCGCCCGTCGCCGCCGTGCAACGCTGGACCGAGGCGCCGCCGCCCGCCCCTGCGCGCAACCGTTTGATTTCGCTGTCATTGCGGCCCGCACCCGTGACCGATCAATGGCTGAGCGAGGGCGCGGGGCTGGATGACCTGCCCGATGCCACCGCCGATCTGACACTGATCGAGGCCGACAACCCGCGTGCCGAGGCGCTGTCGATCGCGCTGATCCTGCGCGAGGCGGCCGAGACCGGCACCGCCGCCGCGCTGATCACCCCGGACCGCGGCCTGACCCGGCAGGTAGAGGCCGCGCTGGACCGCTGGGGCATCACGCCCGATGATTCCGCCGGCAAGCCGCTGCCGCTTTCGGCGCCGGGGCGCTTTCTGCGCCATGTAGGCGCGCTTCTGGGCGAAAAGCTGACCTCCGAGGCGCTGCTGACGCTGCTCAAGCATCCGCTGGCGGCCTCGGGCGGGGCGCGCGGGCCGCATCTCTTGCTGACGCGCGAGCTGGAACTGACGCTGCGCCGCAAGGGGCCGCCCTTCCCCACGCCCGACAGCCTGCGCGCCTGGGCCGCCACCCGCAAGGATGACAATGCCCGCCCCTGGGCCGACTGGATCATCGCCGCGCTTGACGGGCTGGACCGGATCGACCGCCAGAGCCTGACCGACCATCTGACCCGGCATCTGACCTGCGCCGAGGCACTGGCGCGCGGCCCCTGGGGCGATGCGCCGGGCCTGCTATGGCAGAATGCGGCCGGCGAGGAAGCCGCCCGCGTGATCGGCGAGCTGCGCACTGAGGCCGCGGCCGGCGGCGTTCTGGCGGTGCAGGATTACCGCGACCTGTTCGACGCCGTGCTGCAAACCGGCGAGGTGCGCCAGGATCGCGGCGTGCATCCGCAACTGATGGTCTGGGGCACGCTGGAGGCCCGGGTGAACGGCGCCGAATTGCTGATCCTGGGCGGGCTGAATGACGGGATCTGGCCCAAACTGCCGCCGCCGGACCCCTGGCTCAATCGCCGGATGCGCAAGGAATGCGGGCTGAGTCTGCCCGAGCGACTGATCGGCCTGTCGGCGCATGATTACCAGCAGGCCGTCGCCGCGCCCCGCGTCGTGCTGTCGCGCGCCCGCCGCGATGCCGAGGCCGAGACGGTCGCCTCGCGCTGGCTGAACCGGCTGACCAACCTGATGGAGGGGCTGCCCGCCCGGAATGGGCCACAGGCGCTGGCCGCGATGAAGGCGCGGGGGCAAGCCTGGCTGACGCTGGCACGGCAGTTGGAACAGCCCGAGGCGCCAGAGCCTTCGGCGCCGCGCCCCTCGCCCCGGCCGCCGGTGGCGCATCGGCCGCGCGAACTGGCGCTGACCCGGATCGCGACGCTGATCCGCAACCCCTATGACATCTATGCGCGCTATGTGCTGCGGCTGTCGCGGCTCGATCCGCTGCATCGCAGCCCCGATGCCCGCTTGCGCGGGTCGATCCTGCATCGCGTGCTGGAAACCTATGTGCGCATGCCCCGCCCCGCCGACCCCGCCGCCGCGCGGGCGCAGCTTCTGGCCGTGGCCGAGGGCGTGCTGGCCGACGAGGTGCCCTGGCCCGCCGCCCGCGCGCTCTGGCTGGCGCGGCTGGAACGAGCGGCCGGGTTCTTTCTGGCGCATGACGGCATGGAGGGCGGCAAGCCCGTCATGCTGGAGGAAAAGGGCCGTGTGCCGCTGACCGGCCTTGATTTCGCGCTGTCGGGCACGCCTGACCGGATCGACGCCCTGCCCGACGGGCGACTGCATATCATCGACTACAAGACCGGCACCCCACCGACCGAGGCCCAGCAACGCGCCTTTGACAAGCAACTGCTGCTGGCGGCCTGCATGGCCGAACAGGGCGGTTTCCGCCAGCTTGGCCCCGCCGAGGTGGCGCGGATCAGCTATCTGGGCCTGGGCAGCACGCCCAAGCTGGTCAGCACCGAGATCACGCCGCAGATCATCGGTGAAACCTGGGAATCGCTGCATCGCCTGATCGGGCAATACATGCAGCGGTCCAAGGGCTATACCGCCCGCCGGGCCATGTTCGAGACGAATTTCCCCGGCGATTACGACCATCTGTCGCGCTTCGGCGAATGGGATATGACCAGCCCCGCCACCGCCGCGGATGTGGGCGACCAGAGCGGAGAGGCGCCATGACGCTGAACGATGCCTCGGCCCGCCAGCAGGATGCCGCTCGGCCGGAATGGTCAACCTGGCTGTCGGCCAATGCCGGATCGGGCAAGACCCGCGTGCTGACCGACCGCGTGGCGCGTCTGCTGCTTTCGGGGGTCGATCCGGCGCGCATCCTGTGCCTGACCTATACCAAGGCCGCGGCCTCGGAGATGCAGAACCGCCTGTTCGCGCGGCTCGGTGCCTGGGCGATGAAGCCCGAGGCCGAGCTGCGGCAGGCGCTGCTGGATCTGGGCACCGGTGCCGTGCCCGACGCCCTGCTGGCCGAGGCGCGGCGCCTGTTCGCCCGCGCCATCGAAACCCCGGGGGGTCTGCGTATCCAGACCATCCACAGCTTTTGCGCCACGCTTTTGCGCCGGTTTCCGCTGGAGGCGGGCGTATCCCCGCAATTCACCGAACTGGATGACCGCGCCGCGCGGCTGATGCGCGATGCGGTGATCGAGGAGCTGGCCGACGGGCCGGGGCTGGACGTGGTGCGCGATCTGGCCGCCCATTTCACCGGCGAGGATTTCGCCCAACTGACAGCCGAGATCGCCCGCCACGCTGCCGCCTTTCCCCGGGGCGAGGCCGGCGCCATCGCCGGCGCGCTGTTCGATCTGCCGCCGGGCACTGACGCCCCCCGCCTGATCGCCGATGTGCTGCGGGGCGGCGAGGCGGAACTGCTGCGCGACGCCGCGCTGATCCTGCAAACCGGGTCGGTCAATGATCAGCGCGCGGCGGGCAAGCTGGCCGCGATAGCGCTTGATGCGCCCGATCTGGCAACGCTCGCCGCGTTGGAAGGCGTGCTGCTGCATGGCGAATCGAAGGTGCCGGGCAAAAGCTATACCGCCAGGCTGGAAGCCATCGCCACCAAGGCGACGCAGCCAAAGCTTGCGCCCCTGCAAGACCGGCTGGATGCGCTGATGCGGCGGGTAGAGGCCGCGCGCCCGTTGCGGCTGGCGCTGCTGGCCGCCGAACGCACCGCCGTTCTGCACCGCTTTGCCGGGGCCTTTCTGCCGCGCTATGCCCGGCGCAAGCTGCTGCGCGGCGCGCTGGATTTCGACGATCTGATCGCCCGCGCCATCGGCCTTTTGACCGACCCGGCGGTTGCGCAATGGGTGCTGTTCCGGCTGGATGGCGGCGTGGATCACATTCTGGTGGACGAGGCGCAGGACACCTCGCCCGACCAATGGCGCGTGATCGAACTGCTGGCGCAGGAATTCACCTCGGGCCAGGGCGCGCGCGACATTGACCGCACGATCTTTGTGGTGGGTGACCAGAAACAGTCGATCTATTCCTTTCAGGGCGCCGATGTTTCGGCCTTTGCCCGGATGCGCGAACGGTTCCAGACCGGGCTTGCCGCCATTGAGGCACCGTTTCAGGCGCTTGACCTGCTGCATTCCTTCCGCTCGTCCCCCGCCATTCTGGATCTGGTGGACCGCACCTTTCCCGAACCGCTGCACCCCGCGCTTGGCGGCCCGTCGCGGCACATCGCCTTCAACGAAACCATGCCGGGCAGGATCGAGATCTGGCCGCCCATCGCCCCCTCTGAAACCCCGGAGGAAGAGGATTGGGCCGATCCCGTCGATCTGATCAGCGGCGAACATCATACCGCCGTGATGGGGCGGCGCGTCGCCGACCGCATCGCGCAGATCCTGCGCGCCGGCACCCTGATCCCCGAGGGCAAGGAGATGCGGCCGGTTCATGCCGGCGATATCCTGATCCTGGTCCGGCGCCGCTCGCCGCTGTTTGCCGAGGTGATCCGCGCCTGCAAGGCCGCCGGCCTGCCAATTGCCGGCGCCGATCGCCTGCATCTGGGCGCCGAGATGGCGGTGAAGGACATCACCGCCCTTCTGGCCTTTCTGGCCTTGCCCGAAGACGATCTCGCGCTGGCGGAATGCCTGCGCTCGCCGCTGTTCAACCTGTCGGAAGCCGCGCTTTACGCGCTGGCGCAACCGCGCAAGGGCTTTCTGTGGGAGGCGCTGCGCAATGACCCGTGCCACGCCGAAACAGTCTCTGTATTGCAGGATTTGCGTGATAACGCCGATTTCCTGCGCCCCTTCGACCTGATCGAACGCGCGCTGACCCGGCATGACGGGCGGCGGCGTTTTCTGGCACGCTTGGGTGCCGAGGCCGAAGATGGCATTGACGAATTGCTCAATCAGGCGCTGGCCTATGAACGCAATGACGTGCCCAGCCTGACCGGCTTTCTGACCTGGCTTCAGGGCGAGGATGTGCAGGTCAAGCGTCAGATGGAAAGCGGCGGCCGCAAGATCCGCGTGATGACCGTGCATGGCGCCAAGGGGCTGGAGGCGCCGATCGTCATCCTGCCCGATACCGCCGATCTGCGCGCCAATGACCGGGACGAGATCTATCGGCTGGACGATACTGCCGTCTGGCGCCCCGCCTCGGCCGACAGCCCCGACCGGATCGCCGCCCTGCGGCAAGACCGGGCCGAACGCGCACAGGCGGAATCGCTGCGCCTGCTCTATGTCGCGCTGACACGGGCGCAAAGCTGGTTGATCGTGGGCGCCGCCGGGCAGCTTGCCTCGCAAAAGGGCGAGGGTGGCAAAGTGCCGGCCTGGTATGATCTGATCCATGCCGGGGCAACGCAACTGGGCGCAACCGTCGCACCGGATGGCGCGCTGACCTATCAGTTCGGCACCTGGCCTTTGGTCGAAAACGTCACTGATACCGCTGAAAATGCCCCCAATATCGCCCCGCCCGACTGGCTGCGCCGTCCGGCCCCCGCACCCCAGGCGGTAGAGGCGCTGCTGCGCCCGTCAATGCTGGGCGGCGCCAAGGTGCTGTTCGGCGAGGGTAGCCCCGAGGATGGCGAGGCCGCGCGGCACCGTGGCACCGCGCTTCACCTGCTGCTGGAGACGCTGCCCGAACTGCCACAGGCCGATTGGCCGCGCGCGGCCGCCAGCCTGATCGAGGATCCGCCGCTCTGCGCCGCACTTCTGGCCGAGGCGTCGGCCCTGCTGACTGCGCCGCATCTGGCCGCGATCTTTGCACCCGATGCGCTGACAGAAGTCTCTGTAACCGCGGAATATGAGGGAAAGCGCCTGCTGGGCACCATTGACCGGCTGATCGTCACGCCTGATCTGATCCGCGTCATCGACTATAAATCGAACCAGATCGTGCCGCGCGATGTGGCCGAGGTGCCCGAAGGGATCCTGGCGCAGATGCGGGCCTATCGCGCCGCCATGGCCCAGATCTATCCCGACCGGCGGATCGAGACAGCGATCCTCTGGACGCGGACCGGCCTATTGATGCCCGTGACCTGAGCCCAGACGGATGCCATAACGGCTGATCTTGTCATTCAGCGTGCGCCGCGCCACGCCCAGAACCTGCGCCGCGCGTTCGGTATTGCCGTGACAGCGTTCCAGCACGGCGCGGATCTCGCGCGCCTCATATTCGGCTACCTTTTCCGCCAGGCTCTGCGGTGCGACGCGGGGCACGGCGGCAAGCTCGGGCATCGTCACCCCCAGGGCAAAGCGTTCGGCGGCGGCGCGCAATTCGCGCACATTGCCCGGCCATGGCAAGCGCGAAAGCCGCTGACACAGGGCATAATCCACCTCTGGCGCCGGCCGCCCCGACCGCTGTGCGACCTGATCCACGAAATGCGTGAACAGCAGACCGATATCCGCGCCAAGCACGCGCAGTGGCGGCAATTCCAGTTCGGCCCCGCAAAGACGAAAGAACAGATCGGCGCGAAAGCTGCCATCCAGCGTCATCTTGCGCAGATCGGCCTTTGACAGCGCGACCAGACGCAAATCCAGCGGTCGCGGGCGGTTCTCGCCCAGCCGCACCACCTGCCGATCCTCCAGCGCGCGCAGCAACTTGGGCTGAACCGCCAGCGGCATCGCCTCGATCTCGTCCAGCACCAGCGTCCCGCCGGCCGCCGCCTCCAGCTTGCCGGGTTTGTCGGTCGCGCCGGGAAAGGCGCCGGCGACATGGCCGAACATCTCCAGCTCGAACAGGCTTTCGGGCAGGGCGGCACAGTTGACCGCCAGCAGTGGCCCATTGCGGCGTGAACTGCCGGCATGCAGCGCCCGCGCGACCAGCTCCTTTCCCGTGCCGGTTTCACCCGACACGACCAGATCGAGATCCAGCGGCGCCAGCGCGTCGATTCGGCCGCGCAGAGACTGTATTGCCGCAGATTGCCCCAGCAAGACCCGCTGTTCACGATCTGCCAGAGCGTCGCGCAGGCGGCCCAATTCGGCCCGCAGCGCCGCCCCGCGCAAGGCCCGGTCCACCACAGCCATGAGATGCGCGCCGTCATAGGGTTTTTCGATGAAATCCTCGGCGCCAATGCGCATCGCCCGCACGGCATGGGGCACGTCGCCATGCCCGGTCAGCAGGATCACCGCCAGATCGGGGTGGCGGGCGCGCAGGGCCTCCAGCAAGGCGAAACCGTCAAGGCCGGGCATCCGCAGATCCGACAGCACGAGGTCAGGCAGATCCCCCGCCGCCAGCGCCGCCTCGGCCGAGGCAAAGCCCGCCGTCCGATGCCCGCGCGCCTGCAACAGATCGCACAGCGCCGCCAGATGGTCGGCATCATCGTCAACGACATGGATCAGCGCGGTCACGGCTCCTCCGGCGGGATGCGGGGCAGACAAGCCGTCGCAACCACGCCGCCCCCTTCGGGCACCGCGATATGCAGGCTTCCGCCAAATTCCGACAGGATTTCCTGCGAGATGGCAAGGCCCAGTCCCAGCCCTTCGCCGCTGGCCTTGGTGGTAAAGAACGGCTCGGCCACGCGGGCCAGATCATCGGGTGCGATGCCGGGCCCGTCGTCGCGCACCGCGATGCAGACATGGGCCGGGGTCTGCGACACCTCGACCCGAACCTGACCACCGCGCCCCTCGACCGCGTCCAGTGCATTGAGCAGCAGGTTCACCAGAACCTGTTCCAGCCGCACCCGGCCCACGCGCAGCCGGCAGGGCGCCGCCATCGGCTGCAAGACCGGGGTGACCCCGACGGCACGCGCCCGCGGCTGCACCAGTTCCAGCGCGCTTTCGATGACGGGTTGCAGGTCGATCACCTCAAGCTGCCCGCTTTCCTTGCGGGAAAACCCCTTGAGTCGCCGCGTCGTGCGCTGCATCCGGCGAATCAGGTTGCGGGCAGTCTCGATCCGCTTGGCGGCTTCTGGCGCGAGGGTTTCGGCCAGCATCGCGGCGGTGACCAGCGTTGCCTCCATGGCCGAAAGCGGCTGGCTGATCTCATGCACGATGGCGGCCGACATCCGGCCCAGCGCGGCCATCTTTTCGGCATGGATCAGGGTTTCCTGCGTAGCGCGCAGATCGGCCTCGGTCTTGCGCCGCGCCTCGATCTCATGCGCAAGCGCCTCGGTCCGCTCGGCGACGCGGCGCTCCAGCATGGTTGACTGATGCAGCCGCAACGCGATCAACGCCCGGCGCTGGCGCTGAATCTTCAGCCAGCCCAGCAGGGTCGCGGCCAGCAGCGCCGACAGCGCGGCCCAAAGCAGCGCGGCCAGCAGCGCCGGGCGCACCGGCAGCGCCGCGACAACCTGCCAGCCCGGGCCGAAATCGGCGCGGCGGATCGCCATGCTCTGCCCGTCACCGCCCGAGATCCAGCCCCCGGGCCGGCGCAGCAAGGGCGCTGCCGTTTCGACCTGTGTGCCGAAATAGGTCTGTTCGGCCTGCAACCGCGCGACAGCTTCGGCCGAAAGCGCGCTGAGCGGATGGTAAAGCCAGGCCGGATCCGAGGCGAGGAACACCACCCCGTCGGCATCGACCACGGCGGTATCCTGTTCGGCGGCGTTCCAGGTGGCCTGCAACGGCCCCAGATCGACCTTGACGACCAGCACCCCCACCCCGCCGCCCGACAGATCGACCCGCGCCGACAGGAAATAGCCGGGCGTCAGCGTCGTCACGCCGATCGCGTAGAAATCACCCTGTCCCCGGGCCATTGCATCGCGAAAATACGGGCGAAAGCTGTAATTCGACCCGACAAAGGTCTCGGCCATATTCCAGTTCGACGCGGCCAGCGTCAGCCCGTGCGCATCGAGCAGATAAAGATGGCTGGCCCCGGAATGCCGCACGACGCTTTCAAGATAGAGGTTCGCCGCCTGCACCCGGGCCGGATCGTCGGGCCGGGCCAGCACGTCGCGGATGCGCGCATCCTCGCCCGCGACCCGGGGCAGATAGCGGAAACGCTCGATCTCCGTCTCCAGCGCGCGGCGGGTCAGGATCAGGCTCTGATCCAGCCGCGCCGCCATGTCGCGCTGCGACAAGAGCCAGGCCGCCCACCCCGCGCTGAGGGCGCAAAGCCCGACCAGCAGCAGCATGACGGACGGGGAAAGGCGGCGGGGCGGGGTCACGATCAATCCTTGGGACAGGGGCGCAGGATCAGCGGCGCCGCGGCATCAGCGCCAAGCATCTGGCACTGTTCCCCGCAAAGCCGCCAGCCCGACCCTGTCATTCCCGAGGCCGCCAGCGCAAGCTGCGGCACCGCCGGCAAATCGGGTTGCCACACCCACCAGCCACCTTCGGCGTGGCCATTCGCGCCCTGCTCCATCCCCGCGCCGGCCCCTTGCACCGCCGCCTCGGTCAGGCGCAGCCCGGTGGGCGTGACCTGCCAGCTTTCCCGCCAGCGGGTCTTTTCCACCGAATGCGCCCATTCCAGCGTGAAATCCCCGCCGGGGCCAAGCGCGACCAGCAGCGCCCCGGCCAGCAGGCAGCCGCTCATGCCAGGCTCCGCCGCCGGCCAAGCCAGAGCCACAGCGCAAAGACGGCAAACAGCGCAAAGCCGATCTCGTCGGTCAGGGGCAGCGCCGCGACCAGCGTGAAGGCCGCCACCATGGCCAGAGCCCGCTCGGCCACGCCCAGCGGCCGACCCAGCCAGCCGATGACGGCCACACCCCAAAGCGCCAGTGCGACCAGCGATTTCAGCACGATATAGGCCACGGCCGGCCAATAACCGATCGCCTGCGCCATCGGCCCGCCATCCTGCAACATCAGCGCCGGCGTATAGACCGCCATGAAGGGCACGACAAAACCCGCCGCCGCGATCTTGACCGCCTCCAGACTGATCCGCAGCCCGGATTCCTTGGCAATCGGTGCCGCAGCAAAGCAGGCCAGCGCAACCGGCGGTGTCAGATCGGCCAAGATGCCGAAATAGAACACGAACATATGGCTGACGATCAGCGGCACGCCCAGCTCCAGCAGGGCAGGCCCCGCGATGGAGGAAGTGATGATGTAATTCGGGATGGTTGGAATGCCCATGCCCAGGATGATGCAGGTGATCATCGTCAGGATCAGCGACAGGAACAACGAGCTTTTGCCGACGCCCACGATGAACTGGCCAAAGGTATTGGCGGCCCCTGTCAGCGTCATCACCCCGATGATGACCCCCACCAGCGCGCAGGCGATGCCCACCGGCAAGGCGGTGCGCGCGCCCTCGGCCAGGCTGTCGCGGCACAGGGCCAGTGTCGCCCGCCCGCCTGCGCTGAAGGCGCAAACCGCGATCAGCGTCACCAATGCGGCCAGCACGACCGCAATCCCCAGCTTGAAGAACGCCGCGGCGACCAGCCCCAGCCCGATCCAGAAGATCACCCGGATCGTGCCTTCGGGCAGGCCCAGCACCACCGAACCGCCCAGGATCAGCAGCGCCGTCAGCACCAGCCCCACCGTGCCGGCAAACAGCGGCGTGTAGCCGGAAAACAGCAGCCAGACCAGCACCGCAAGCGGCAAGAGCAGGAACCACCCCTCGCGCAGCGCCTTGCGCGGCGAGGGCAACTCGGCCCGCGACAGGCCGCGCAGGCCGCGTTTGCCGGCCTCCAGATGCACCATCCAGAACACGCCGACGAAATAGAGGATCGCCGGGATCAGCGCGGCCTTGACGATTTCGACATATTCCACGCCCAACGTCTCTGCCATGATGAAGGCCACGGCGCCCATGACCGGCGGCATGATCTGCCCGCCCATCGAGGCCGTCGCCTCCACCCCGCCGGCGAAGGCGGGCCGGTAGCCGAAACGCTTCATCAGCGGGATGGTGAACTGCCCCGTCGTCACCACATTGGCCACGCCCGACCCGGAAATCGTGCCCATCAGTCCCGATGACAGCACCGCCACCTTGGCAGCGCCGCCCGTGCGGTGCCCGACCAGCCCCAGCGAAACATCGGTGAACAGCCGGATCATCCCGGCCTTTTCCAGAAAGGCGCCGAACAGGATGAACAGAAAGATATAGGTCGAGGAAACATAGGTCGGAATGCCGTAGATGCCCTCGGTCCCGTAAGACAGATGTTCGACCACCTGCGCGAAATCGTAACCCCGATGATTGAGCGGCGCGGGCAGATATTCGCCAAACAGCGCATAGGCCAGAAACAGCCCCGAAATGATCGGCAGCGCCGGGCCCATCATCATCCAGGCCGCCGCAAAGACCGCGATCAGCGCCAGAACCCCGACCCAGAGATCACGCGGCAGCGGATCGCCCGCGCGCAGCAGCAATTCGGTATATTCCACCGCCTGATAGGCGGCGACGGCGATGCCGGCCGCGGCAAGCGCATAGGTGACGGCCCGGGAAACCGGCCCCATCCGCTTGGCAATCGCCAAAAGCGGAAAGGCCAGCGCCATGAGGAAACCGACATGCAGCGCCCGGGCAACCTGGCTGGGCATGTCGATCAGATGCGCCGCGATGGCGATCTGAAAGGCCGAAAACACCACGGCCAGCCAGAACAGCGCCCGCCCGAACGCGCCGGGCGGAAATCCGGCCCCCAGCGGATCATGGTCATGCACCAGCGCGGCCTGGCCCGTCGAATCGGGTTGGGTCATTCCATCCATCCTCCCAAATGGATATGCGTGGGCGCCCCCCTGGGGCCGCCCGACAAGGCTCAGAACAGGCCTTTTTCCTTGTAGAACCGCTCGGCCCCCGGATGCAGCGGCACCGGCGCATCCTTGGCGGCGCTTTCCAGGCTGATGCCGGCGGCGGCGCTATGGGCGGCCTTCAGCGTGTCGAGATTGTCGAAGATCAGCTTGGTCATCTGATAGGCGGTTTCGTCCGAGACATCGGCATGGGTGACCAGATAATTGATCACCGCCGCCGTCGGCACATCGGCCTCTTGCCCCTGATAGGTGCCGGCGGGAATGGTCGCTGCGACATAGGGCGCGCCGATCGCCGCCACCGTTTCAGCAGGAATAGAGACGATCGTGATTGCCTGCGACGAGGCCAGATCCTTGATCGCGGCATTGCCGAGCCCCGAGGATTGCAGCGTCGCCTCCAGCTGACGGTTCTTCATCAGTTCCACCGATTCCGCGAAGGGCAGATATTCGACCTTGCCCAGATCGTCATAGCTCAGCCCGGTCGCGGCCAGGATCGCGCGAGCATTCAGCTCGGTCCCGGATTTCGCGGCACCGACCGAGAGGGTCTTGCCCTTCAGATCGGCGACCGTGGTGATGCCGGCCTCTTGCAGCGCGGCGATCTGGACGTAATTCGGATAGATCGCCGCGATGACGCGCAGCTTGTCCAGCGGCTGCTTGAACCCGGCATCGGCATTGCCTTCCCAAGCATATTTGACGGAATCGCCAAGCGCAAAGCCCAGTTCGCCCTTGCCTTGCTGCAAGAGGTTCAGGTTCTCGACCGAGGCCTTGGTCGCCTGAACCTGGGTGCGCGCGCCCTCGATCCCCTTGGCATAGATGTCAGACAGCGCGACGCCGAGCGGGTAATAGACGCCCGAGGTGCCCCCAGTCAGGACGTTGATGAATTCCTCTGCCTGGGCGGCAGGGGCATAGACGGCAAGCGCGCAGGCGAAAGCTGCCGCAAAGCGGGTGCGGTTGGACATGGTTCCTCCCATTGATCTGCAAAGCCTGCCTCCTCGCAGGCCTGGGGCAAGCATGGGCAAGCCCGCCACGTGGGGCAACCCCAAGCCGCCCCGTAACCAGCGCTTTCCGGGCAAGGGGCCGCCCGTGCCGTGGCAGGTTTCTGCCCGGGCGCGGGTCAGCCCTGGGCGCGCAGAAAGGTATCGACCTCGGCACGGTCAGGAATGGCCTGCGCCGCGCCCGCCCGCGTGACCTGGATCGCCGCCGCCGCCATGGCCAGCCGCATTGCCGCCGCGCGGTCCAGCCCGAGATCGAGCCCCGCAGCCAGCGTGCCGATGAACGTATCGCCCGCGCCTGTGGTATCGACCGGCGTCACGCGGAAGGCCGTCATGAAAAGCGGCTCTGCACGGGCGGAAATCCACTCTGCCCCCTTGGCGCCCCGGGTGATCAGACAATCAAGCGGCGGCAGCGCACCAAGGGCGGCGCGGGTCTGATCCGCCTCGATCTCGTTCATCACCAGCAGGCTGGCATGGGGCAGCGCGGCCTTGACCGCGTCGATGTCGAAAGGCGCCGCAGAATAGACCACACGGAGCCCACGCGCCCGCGCGGCCGCCGCCGCCTCGGCCTGGGCCGAGGTTTCGTTCTGGATCAGCAGCGTATCGACCGGCCCGGCCTCGGCCAGCGCGGCTTCGACCATTGCCGGGGTCACCGCCCGATTGGCGCCGGGATAGATCACGATCGCATTCTCGGCGCCCGGATCGACATTGATGATGGCGTGGCCGGTCGGTTCCTCCAGCAGCGAAACCCCGGCCAGATCGACCCCGTAACCGCGCATCGCATCGCGCACCCAGTCACTATTCGGCCCGATCGCACCAATATGCACCGTCCGCGCCCCGGCCCGCGCAGCGGCGACCGACTGGTTCGCGCCCTTGCCGCCCAGACCCTGCGTATAGGCCAGCGCCGAAAGGGTTTCCCCCGGCGCGGGCAGATGCGGCACGCGGTAGACATGGTCGATATTGATCGAACCCAGATTGTAAACCGTCATGCCGCCCCCCGTTTTCAGCCGATCTTGCAGGCGGCCAACGCCGCCATGTTGAGAATATCGTTCACCGTCGAATTGGTCGAACAAATCTGGATCGGCTTCTTGACCCCGGTCAGGATCGGCCCGATCACCGTCGCCCCGGCCATTTCCTGCATCAGCTTGACCGAAATCGAGGCCGAATGCCGCGCGGGAACGACAAGGATATTCGCCGGGCCAGAGAGGCGGCAGAACGGATACTGCGCCAGGGCCTGCGGGTTCAGCGCCACATCCACCGCCATTTCGCCGTCATATTCAAAATCGACCTTCATCCGGTCCAGCACCTTGGGCGCGGCGTGCATCTTGGTCGCGCGCTCCGACACCGGATAGCCAAAGGTGGAGAAGCTGACGAAGGCCACGCGCGGCTCCAGCCCCAGCCCG
This sequence comes from Gemmobacter caeruleus, assembly GCF_008271655.1. Taxonomy (GTDB): domain Bacteria; phylum Pseudomonadota; class Alphaproteobacteria; order Rhodobacterales; family Rhodobacteraceae; genus Gemmobacter; species Gemmobacter caeruleus. Next base: position 237,924 of record NZ_VKKX01000033.1, on the reverse strand, counting down.
CGCGCCACGCTGGCCGAACGGATGGCGATCTGCGCCAGATCCTCGGCCTCGGGCCATTCATGGACCAGCGTGTCAGAGATCAGGATGATCCGCCCCTTGTGCAAGAGCGCCGTGACGCCCACCGCCCCATCCGCCGCCTTGGCGTCAAAGACATGGTTGATCAGGCTCAGCACATGCGCGGATTTGCGGGTGGCGCCGGTGATCAGCCCGTCGCCATGGCCATGGGCCAGCATCAGCGCCGAAAACACATGCCGGTCGCGGGTCGCAAGGCGGCGGATGTCGTGATCGTCAAAGCCCTGACGTTGCAGACGCTGGTAGAGGAAATCGCGATACTGGTCGAGATGCCGGGAATTGCCGGCATTCACCACCTCCAGCTCGCGCACGGCATCCTGAAGACCTGCGGCCTCCAGCTTTTCGCGCACATCGCTATCGCGGCCGACGACCAGCGCCTTGCCCAGTCCGGCGCGCTGATAGGCCACGGCCGCCCGCAGCACGCGGGGGTCGTCGCCCTCGGCAAAGATCATCCGTGCCTGCGCGGCGCGCGCCCGGGCATGTACCCCTTGCAGGATCGAGGCGGTCGGGTCCATCCGGGCCTTGAGGCTGGCCTCATAGCCCTTCAGATCGACGATCGGCCGCCGCGCCACACCGGTATCCATACCCGCCTTGGCCACGGCGGGCGGGATCACATGGATCAGCCGGGGGTCGAAAGGCGTGGGAATGATGTAATCGCGCCCGAAGCTGAGCTTGCGGCCATAGGCCATCGCGACCTCATCGGGCACATCCTCACGCGCGAGTTCGGCCAGCGCCTTGGCGCAGGCGATCTTCATCTCGTCATTGATGGCGCGGGCATGGATATCCAGCGCGCCGCGGAACAGATAGGGAAAGCCCAGGACGTTGTTCACCTGATTGGGGTAATCCGACCGGCCCGTCGCCACGATGGCATCGGCACGCACGGCATGCGCCTCTTCGGGGGTGATTTCCGGATCGGGGTTCGCCATGGCGAAGATCACCGGGTTTTCGGCCATGGAGGCCACCATTTCAGGCGTCACGGCGCCCTTGGCCGACACACCAAGGAACACATCGGCACCCGCCATCGCCTCTTCCAGCGTGCGGGCATCGGTGCGGGCGGCATGGGCCGACTTCCACTGGTTCATGCCCTCGGTGCGGCCCTGATAGATCACGCCCTTGGTATCGCACATGATGCAATTGTCATGCCGCGCGCCCATGGCCTTGAGCAGTTCCAGACAGGCGATGCCCGCAGCCCCCGCGCCGTTGAGGACGATCTTCACATCCTCGATCTTTTTGCCCGACAGGGTCAGCGCGTTGATCAACCCGGCGGCACAGATCACGGCGGTGCCGTGCTGGTCGTCGTGAAAGACCGGGATATCCATCATCTCTTTCAGGCGCTGTTCGATGATGAAACATTCCGGCGCCTTGATATCCTCAAGGTTGATGCCGCCGAAGGTGGGGCCCATCAGGCTGACCGCCTTGATGATTTCCCCGGGGTCTTCGGTATCCAGCTCGATGTCGATGGCGTTCACATCGGCAAAGCGCTTGAACAGCACCGCCTTGCCCTCCATCACCGGCTTGGAGGCCAGCGCGCCCAGATTGCCCAGGCCCAGGATCGCCGTGCCGTTGGAGATCACCGCAACCATATTGCCCTTGACCGTATAGTCATAGGCCGTCTCGGGCCGCGCGGCGATCGCCTCGACCGGGACGGCGACGCCGGGGCTGTAGGCCAGCGACAGATCGCGCTGCGTGGCCATGGGAGTAGAGGCGACGATATCGTATTTGCCCGGGCGGGGTTCGAGGTGATAGGCGAGCGCCTCTTCCGGGGTGATCTTGGTCTTGGTCATCAGGGGGCCATCCTGTTGGGGTTCCCTGCCGTCATACCGCCCCGCCAGCCCCCTGCCAATTGCGGTTTGCCGCTTTTCCCGGCGAAAGCGCTTTTGTAGGGTCGTCACGCTGATGGAGGAATTCCGCGTGACCGATGACGCCGTGACGCCGATGATGGCGCAATATCTGGAGATCAAGGCGCAATATGCCGATGCGATCCTGTTCTACCGGATGGGCGATTTCTACGAGATGTTCTTTGACGACGCGGTGGCCGCTGCCGCCGCGCTGGACATCGCGCTGACCAAGCGGGGCTTTCATCTGGGCGAGCCGATCCCGATGTGCGGCGTGCCGGTGCATGCCGCCGAGGGCTATCTGCTGACGCTGATCCGCAAGGGGTTTCGCGTGGCCATTGCCGAACAGATGGAAGACCCGGCCGAAGCCAAGAAGCGCGGGTCGAAATCGGTGGTGCGGCGCGATGTGGTGCGCCTGGTCACCCCCGGCACGCTGACGGAAGACACGCTGCTGGAGGCGCGGCGCCACAATTACCTCTGTGCCTATGCCGAGGTGCGCGACGAGGCGGCGCTGGCCTGGACCGATATCTCTACCGGCGAGTTGCGGGTCATGCCCTGCACGCGCAACCGCCTGTCGCCCGAACTGGCGCGCCTAGCCCCGCGCGAGGTGCTGGTCAGCGAGGCGATGGACACGGATTTGCGCCCGGTGATCGAGGATCTGGGCGCCGCGGTCACCGTGCTGTCGCGCGGATCCTTCGATTCCGCCGGGGCCGAGCGGCGGCTTTGCGCGCTGTGGCAATTGGGCACGCTGGAGGCCTTTGGCAATTTCGCCCGGCCGGAACTGGCCGCCATGGGCGCGCTGGTCGATTATCTGGATCTGACACAACGCGGCAAGCTGCCGCTGCTGCGCGCGCCGCAGCGCGAGATGCAGTGCGGTGCGATGCAGATCGACGCCGCGACCCGCCGCAATCTGGAGATCACCGGCGCGCTGTCGGGCGGGCGCGCCGGGTCGCTGCTGGATGCGGTGGATCGCACGGTGACCGCGGGCGGCGCGCGGCTGCTGGAACGGCGTCTGTCATCGCCCTCTTGCGACGTGGGGCTGATCGCGGCGCGGCATGATGCGGTGGATAACTTGCTGGAGGCTGCACGCCTGCGCGACACGCTGCGCGACTCGCTGCGCCGGGTGCCGGACATGGATCGCGCGCTGTCGCGGCTGGCGCTTGACCGGGGCGGGCCGCGCGACCTTGCCGCGATCCGAAACGGGCTGTCGCAGGCGGCATTGATTGCCAATCAGCTGACAGGCAGCGAAGACCCGGTTCTGGCTTCGGCCGCGCGGCAGCTTGTCGGCAATGAAGATATAATAAACCTGTTAAATCAATCGCTTGTGGATGAGCCCCCGCTGCTTGCCCGCGATGGCGGCTTTATCGCGACCGGATTTGACAGCGATCTGGACGCCACACGGCGCCTGCGCGACGAAGGCCGTGGTGTGATCGCCGGGCTCCAGTCCGATTTCGTGACACAAACGGGCATTCAGAGCCTGAAGATCAAACATAATAATGTGCTGGGTTACTTCATCGAAGTCACCACAACCCATGCTGACCGGATGATGGCGCCGCCGCTGAACGCGACCTTCATCCATCGGCAGACCACGGCGAATCAGGTGCGCTTTACCACGGTGGAGTTGAGCGCGCTGGAGACGCGAATCCTGAACGCCGGCAATCATGCGCTGGATCTGGAAAAGGGACATTTCGCCGATCTGCGGGCGCAGGTTCTGGCGCAAGCCGGCGCCATCGGTCAGGCGGCGAGCGGGCTGGCAGAGCTGGACGTGATTGCCGCCCTTGCCGATCTGGCACTGAGCGAGGACTGGGTCCGCCCGAGGGTCGATGCCTCGCATGCCTTTCAAATCGAGGGCGGCCGGCATCCGGTGGTAGAGGCCGCATTGCGCCGGCAGGGCGCCCCCTTCATCGCCAATGACTGCGCCTTGACCGAAGGCGACACGCCGGCGATCTGGCTTCTGACCGGGCCGAACATGGCGGGTAAATCGACCTTCCTGCGGCAGAACGCCTTGATCGCGCTGCTGGCGCAGGCGGGGTCTTACGTGCCGGCGCGGGCGGCACATATCGGGCTGGTCAGCCAGTTGTTCAGCCGGGTCGGCGCCTCGGACGATCTGGCGCGGGGCCGGTCCACCTTCATGGTGGAGATGGTGGAGACGGCCGCGATTCTGAACCAGGCCGATGATCGCGCGCTGGTAATTCTGGATGAGATCGGGCGCGGCACCGCGACCTATGACGGGTTGAGCATCGCCTGGGCGACGCTGGAACATCTGCATGACGTGAACCGCTGCCGCGCGCTGTTCGCGACGCATTACCACGAAATGACCGCGCTGAAGGGCAAGTTGCCCGGCGTGGAAAACGCGACCGTGACGGTGAAGGAATGGGAAGGCGAGGTGATCTTTCTGCACGAGGTGCAGCGGGGCGCCGCGGATCGGTCCTATGGGGTGCAAGTTGCGCGGCTGGCGGGCCTGCCCAAGGCCGTGATCGACCGGGCCAAGGTGGTGCTGGAAGCGCTCGAGGCCGGAGAGCGGGCCGGCGGTCAGCGTCAGAAGGCGCTGATCGACGACCTGCCGCTGTTCCGGGCCGCCCCCCCTGCCCCGGTCAGCACGCCGGCCCCCAAAGCCTCGGAGGTGGAGCAGCGGCTGGCGGCGTTGAACCCTGATGAATTGACGCCGATGGCGGCCTTGCAGCTGGTGTACGAATTGAAGCGGGCGCTGACCTGAGGATCAGCGCCCGCCCGCGTTTCACGTGAAACACCCTTTAGCCGGCGGTGTTGGAACTGACACCGACCTGCGCGGGGCGAAGCAGGCGGTCATGCAGCACAAAGCCTTCGGTCATCACCTGGATAATCTGGCCGGCCTTGGTGCCCGGCACCGGCGCCTCGAACATGGCCTGGTGCATCTGCGGATCGAAGGTATCGCCGATGGCGGGGGCGATGGTGGTGACACCATGCTTGCCCAGCACCGAGGTCAGCTCGCGCAGGGTCAGCTCGACGCCCTCGATCACGGCGGCGGCCTGGCTACGGGCCTCGTCATTCACCGAATCCAGCGCGCGGCGCAGATTGTCATAGACCGGCAGCATGTCGCGTGCGAGCCGCGAGCCACCATATTGTTCGGCCTCGCGCCGGTCGCGCTCGCTCCGCTTGCGGGAGTTTTCCGCATCGGCCAGCGCGCGCATGAATTTGTCACGCAACTCGTCGCGTTCCGCGCGCAAGGCGGCCAGTTCATCTGCCTCGATGAACTCTTCGAATTCTTCCAGGTTCAGCTCGTTGGGCCCTGCCTGATCCTGTGCCATCTTTCATCCTCTCTCCGCATTCACCCCTGGCTGCGATCGGAGATCATCCGACCGACCAGTTGCGCCGTATAATCCACGATCGGCACGATGCGCCCGTAATTGAGCCGCGTCGGGCCGATCACGCCGACGGCGCCGATGATCTTTCGATCCGCGTTCATATAGGGAGAGACCACCAAAGAGGAACCGGAAAGTGAAAAGAGTTTGTTCTCCGACCCGATAAAAATGCGCACGCCATCGCCCTGCTCGGTCAGATCAAGCATGTCGGAGATGTCGCGCACCCGCTCCAGGTCGTCGAACAGGCTGCGAATCCGGGTCAGATCGTCAGCGACGGGCGTTCCATCCAACAGATTAGCGCGACCACGGACAATCAGCCGCTCACCTGCCTCGCCCGCATTCTCCCATAGGGCGATGCCGCTTTCGACCAGAGCACCGGCAAGCGAATCAATTTCCTGCCGCCGCGCCGCGATGTCCTTGCGGATGGAGCCGCGCAGATCGGACAGGGTCTTGCCCTCGAGTAACGCATTCAGAAAATTCGCCGCCTCGCGCATCGCCGAAGGGGTCAGGCCGACAGGCGGTGTGAAGATCCGGTTCTCCACATGGCCATCAGCGAAGACCAGCACGACAAGCGTGCGATCGGCGCCAAGGTGAATGAATTCGATATGGCGGATCACCGCCTCTTGATGCTTTGGCGCCAGCACGACCGAGGCGCTGCGCGTCACGCCAGACAGTGTCGTGCCGACCCGCTCCAGCAGGGCCGCCACATCGCCCGCCTCATCGCCCATATGCGCGTCGATCATTTCACGATCCGCATGGGTGACCGAGCCAACCTCGAGCAATCCATCGACAAAAAGCCGCAAGCCGAGCTGCGTCGGAATCCGCCCCGCCGAGACATGCGGACTGCCCAGCAGGCCGAGATATTCAAGATCCTGCATCACGTTACGGATGGTCGCCGCCGAAATGCGCTCTGAAAAATCGCGCGTCAAAGTGCGCGAGCCAACGGGATCGCCGGAGGCGAGATAACCCTCAACCACCCGGCGAAACACCTCACGCGAGCGCGCGTTCATTTCCGAGAGCAGTTGTGAACGCTCCATCATCCGTCCATTCCAAGGCCTGTTCCGAATTTGGAGGCGCCGGGTGCCAACGTCAATAACGGTTGCACTTGTTTGCGCCGCGCGGATATCTGGTGAAAAGTTATACACAAGGACAGAACATGCGCCCCTCCGGACGAGCCCTCGATCAACTGCGTGATGTCAGCATTGAAACCGGCGTCACGAAACATGCCGAAGGATCCTGCCTGATCCGCATGGGGGATACGCATGTCCTCTGCACCGCGACGCTGGAGGAGAAGGCGCCGCCCTTTCTCAAGAATACCGGGTTGGGCTGGGTGACCGCGGAATACGGCATGCTGCCGCGCGCAACCCATAGCCGCACCCGCCGCGAGGCCGCAGCCGGCAAGCAAAGCGGCCGCACGCAGGAAATTCAGCGCCTGATCGGGCGTTCGCTGCGCGCCGGCGTTGATCGGTCGGGCCTGGGAGAGCGGCAGATAGTGGTGGATTGCGATGTTATCCAGGCCGATGGTGGCACGCGCTGCGCCTCGATCACCGGCGGTTGGGTGGCCCTGCGCCTGGCCGTCAATCGTCTGCTGAAAGCTGGCGTGATCAGTTCGGACCCGATCATCGACCATGTCGCCGCTGTGTCCTGCGGGATCTATGCCGGTCAGCCCGTGCTGGATCTCGACTATGCTGAAGATTCCGCCGCAGGCACCGATGGCAACTTCATCCTGACCGGCAATAACCGTCTGATCGAGGTTCAGATGTCGGCTGAAGGGGCCACTTTCAGCCGTGCAGAGATGGATCAACTGCTGGATCTGGCCGAACACGGCGCCGCTTTGCTGTTCGCCGCACAGGCGCGGGCGATTGCGGGATGAGAAATCTCGCCGGATCGAAGCTGGTTCTTGCGACCCACAACAAGGGAAAGCTGGAGGAGATCCGTCTCCTCCTCGCTCCCATGCAGATCGAGGTGGTTTCGGCTGGCGAGTTGGGGCTGGCTGAGCCGGCTGAAACCGAGAACAGCTTCGTCGGCAATGCCCGGATCAAGGCGCATGCGGCAGCCTCGGCAACCGGATTGCCGTCGCTGGCAGACGATTCCGGTCTATGTGTTGCGGCTTTGGGCGGCGCGCCCGGCGTTTACACCGCAGATTGGGCGGAAACGCCAAGTGGCCGCCAGTTTGATATTGCCATGGCGCGGGTCTGGGCGGAGCTTCAGGCAAGCGGCACGTCAGCGCCATATCGCGCCGCCTTTCACTGCACCTTGGTCATGGCCTGGCCAGATGGCCATGATGAGGTCTTTGAGGGTGTTGTTGAAGGAGAGATCGTCTGGCCGATGCGCGGCGAGGCCGGGCATGGATATGACCCGATCTTTCGCCCAGATGGCCACGACATCACCTTTGGCGAAATGGATTGGGCACTGAAGAACCGGATCAGCCACCGCGCCGATGCCTTCCGCAAGCTGCTGGCGGGATGTTTCACGTGAAACACTCGGCTGCGACGCAGGACGACTGGCGACAAGGCGGCTTTGGGCTCTACGTTCATTGGCCTTTCTGCCTTTCGAAATGCCCCTATTGCGACTTCAATAGCCATGTCGCTGCGCAGATCGACCAGAATGCCTGGGCCGATGCCTATGTGAAGGAAATCGCCCGTAATGCCCGATTGACACCAGAGCGAACGCTCAATTCGATCTATTTTGGCGGCGGCACGCCTTCACTGATGGAGCCAAAGTTGGTGGAGCGGCTGCTGGAAACGGCCGCGCGCGAATGGCGGTTTGCGAATGATATCGAGATCACGCTTGAGGCCAACCCGACCTCGGTCGAGGCCGCGCGTCTCGCCGCCTATCGACATGCAGGCGTGAACAGAATCTCGCTCGGCGTTCAGGCCCTGAATGACGAAGATCTTCGCCGACTCGGTCGCACCCATAGCAGCACCGAAGCCCTGCTTGCATTGGAGACGACTGCGAACCTGTTTGATCGCTACTCCTTTGACCTGATCTATGCCCGCCAGAACCAGACACTTGCGGCTTGGGAGGCCGAACTCACCCGTGCTCTGAGCTTTGGTAGCAATCACCTGTCACTCTATCAACTGACAATTGAGGAAGGGACCGTCTTCAACGAACGCTTTCGGCGTGGATTGTTGCCGGGCCTGCCGAGCGAAGACCTTGGGGCAGATTTCCACGATCTGACCCAGAAACTTTGTGAGGCCGCCGGCATGCCGGCCTATGAAATCTCCAACCATGCACGCGAGGGGGCGGAATCGCGGCACAACCAGATCTATTGGAAATCCGGCGATTTCATCGGTATCGGCCCGGGCGCACATGGGAGAGTGACGCTGAAAGACGCGCGAATCGCGACTGCTGCCGCGCGCGATCCAGCCGGGTGGCTGTCTGCGGCCAGCGCGGGTCGCTTGGAAGATCTGGATCACACGCTCTCAGCACAGGATATCGGCACGGAATTTCTGCTCATGGGTCTGCGGCTCAGGGAGGGTGTTGCACTGGATCGGCTGCAACGACTGACCGGCCTGACCACGAGCTCTGATATCGTCGCGGAGCTGACCACACTCGGCATGCTGGAACATACCGAAGATCGGCTGCGCACAACCCCGAAGGGCCGTCCGCTGCTCAATGCTGTTTTGTTGAAGCTCGTCGAGGCCCTGTAGCCCTAGAACATGTCACGCTTGGCAACAGACAGCGCCTGGCACAGGAAATCCAGATCCTCAAGCGTATTATAGCGGATGCTGAGGATCCCTACCTCACCACCCGGTTCATGCCGGATGGTGACCGACATGTTCAGGTTGGCAGACAGATCATGCTGGAGCGCACGGGTATCGGCATCAACTTCCTGATTTGCAACAGCGCTACGCGCGCGCTTCACTGGCTCAGGTCGATCCGACAGAGCCCGCACCATCGCCTCAGTCTCACGCACCGAAAGCCCCTTCTCAACGACGCGGCGCGCCATTTCGACCGGATCCTGCACAGTGATCAACGCCCGCGCGTGGCCGGCAGACAGGCGGCCATCCGACACCATCTCGCGCACTTCATCGGGAAGAGCGAGCAAACGCAACAGGTTCGCGATATAGCTCCGGCTCTTGGAAAGGGCCTCGGCCAGCTTTTCCTGCGTATGGCCGAAACGATCCATCAGCTGACGAAACGCCAGCGCCTCCTCGATCGGGTCCAGATCGGCGCGCTGAATATTCTCGATGATCGCTACCTCAAGCACTTCGCCATCGTCGAAATCACGCACGACGACCGGCACTTCGTGCACTTGTGCGATCTGCGCGGCCCGCCAACGGCGTTCGCCCGCCACGATCTCAAAAATACCATCACGCCCGGCCATCGGCCGCACGATCAGCGGCTGCAAGACACCCTTCAGGCGGATGGAATCGGCAAGGTCGCGCAGATCATCGTCAGAGAAACGCCGTCGAGGCTGCGCTGGATTGGCCTCCAGCTTTTCGACCGGCATCATGTCGCGTTTGGGTCGCCCGGCAGCGGCCGCTCCGGTGTCAACGGGGGCGCTGTCGAGATTGATATCCGCCATCAGCGCGGAAAGCCCGCGCCCCAAGCCCCGCCGATCCGACTTGCGCTCCATGCTCATTTCCTTTCAGCCGAACTCGCGCGGAAACCATTGCGCGTGGCAATTTCCAATGCAAGGCCGCGATAGGCCTCGCTCCCTTTCGAGGCCGCATCGTAAGACAGCACCGGCAGCGCAAAGGACGGCGCCTCGCTGACGCGAACGTTGCGCGGGATGATCGTATCAAAAACCAGCGACCCGAGCGTCTGGCGCACATCCCGCTCCACCTGTTGCGACAGGTTATTGCGCCCATCATACATGGTCAGCACTACACCCTCAATCCGAAGACCGGGATTTGCGCTCTCCCGCACCGTGCGAATGGTGAGCATGAGCTGCGATAGTCCCTCTAGCGCAAAGAATTCAGCCTGAAGCGGGATCAGCACGGAATGCGCCGCGCAAAGCGCGTTCACCGTCAGAAGGCTGAGCGAGGGAGGACAGTCCAGCAGCACATAGTCCAGCCCGAGCGCATCAATCTTCACATCGCGCAGGGCGTCATGCAGCAAAAAGCTCCGCTTTTCATTCGCGACAAGCTCGATATCGGCAGAGGCCAGATCGGCATTGGCCGGGCAAACCCAGAGATTGGGGATGACCGTCGGCTGGACCGCCTCGTCGATCGGCAGATCCTCGAGCAAAACGTCGTAGCTGGTCACTTGACGCGATGCCGGCTCCACGCCCAGGCCCGTAGAGGCATTCCCCTGCGGATCCAGATCGACGATCAGGACCCGCGCGCCAAGCTCGGCAAAACCCGCCGCCAAATTGATCGCGGTGGTGGTCTTGCCGACGCCGCCCTTCTGATTGGTGATGGCGATGATCTTGGGCAGCGGCGGGCGCGAGGGATCAGACATGATGGATATTGCTCAGAACCAGAATACGGGCTTCGGACAGGGTTGTACTTGGCTGCTGCTGGATATGGAAATCCCAATTTTGCCGCGCCTGTTCAATTTCACTCAGGTAGTTTCCGCCTTTCGGAAAAATCGCCATTCCATGCGGCGCAAGATGACGGGCGGCATGTCCGCAAAGCTCGGCCAAAGGCGCAAGGGCCCGCGCCGACAGAACATCAGCCTGAAGCGGCGCAAGTTGCTCGATCTTGCAGGCATGCACCCGGACCGGCAGCCCAACCTGACGCGCAACCTCACGCAGGAATGTCGCCTTGCGCTGATCCACCTCGACCATATCAAATGACAGATCGGGCGCCAGTTCCAGCGCAGCAATCGCCAGAACCAGCCCCGGGAGACCGCCACCAGAGCCGATATCCGCCCAGACCCGCTGTTCAGGCGCCAGAAAGCGCGCAAGTTGCAGCGAGTCCTCTATATGCCGCTCCCAGATATGCGGGATCGTGGATTTGGAAATCAGATTGATACGGGCGGTCCACTTGGTCAGCAGATCAACATAGAGCGCCAGCTTCTCCTGTGTTTCACGTGAAACATTGATGCCTTTAGTCGTCATCCTGCGGCCACACTCCTTTGACCGCGACGAATATGCGCCAGGATCAGCACTAGCGCCGCCGGCGTCATCCCTTCGATCCGGCCCGCCTGCGCCAAAGTCGTAGGTCGCTGCCGCACGAGCTTTTGCGTCAACTCCCCGGACAAACCCGAAAGCGCAGCATAGTCGAAATCCGCCGGAATGAGGGTCGCCTCATCCTTGCGCAACGCGGCGATATCCACCGATTGCCGCTCAGCAAACCGCGCATAAAGCGCATCATTACGGACTTGCTCCCGCATCAGCGGGGAAAGCGCGGTGAATTCGGCAGCATGGGTATCGAACATATCCACGCTCGCATCCGGAAAGGTCAGCAGATCAAGCGCACTGCGCCGCCCGCCGTCCTGGCTGACCTCGATGCCCAGTTCCCGCGCCTGTTTCGGGGTAAACGAAATCGCAGCAAGCGCATCACGCCCACGCGACAGCGCCTCCATCTTCGCGTCAAAGGCTTGGCGGCGCCCCTCCCGCACACATCCCCGCGCCACACCAAAAGGTGTCAGCCGCTGATCGGCATTATCTGCGCGAATCGTCAGACGATATTCCGCACGCGAGGTGAACATTCGATAGGGCTCCGACACACCAAAGGTGATCAGATCGTCGATCATCACCCCGATGTAGCTGTCGGTGCGGCTGAATACGATCCGATCGCGCCCGAGGACACCAGACGCGGCATTCAACGCTGCCACCAAGCCCTGCGCCGCTGCCTCTTCATACCCCGTCGTGCCATTGATCTGCCCGGCGAGATACAGCCCCTTGAAACGTTTGCTTTCCAGCGTCTCCGTCAGCCCGCGGGGGTCAAAATAATCATACTCGATCGCATAGGCCGGCTGCAGGATCGTCACCGCCTCCAGCCCCTCGATCGACCGGACATAAGCTTCCTGCACCTCTACCGGCAACGAACTCGAAATCCCGTTGGGATAGACAGTGTGGTCATCAAGCCCCTCGGGCTCCAAGAATACCTGATGGCTTTCCTTCTCGGCAAAGCGCACGACCTTGTCTTCGATCGACGGGCAATAGCGCGGCCCGACCCCTTCGATATGCCCGCCATACATGGCGGAACGCGACAGGTTCTCGCGAATGATCTCATGCGTGCGGGTATTCGTATGCGTGATGCCGCAGCTGATCTGGCGCGCCACCGGCCCGCCACGATTGAGGAATGAGAACATGGTCGGCGTCTCATCCCCGTCCTGCCTCTCCAGCCCCTCCCAGCGGATCGTTCGCCCATCCAGCCGCGGCGGCGTTCCCGTCTTCAGGCGCCCGCGCGGCAAGCCCATCTCCGCCAGACGCTGCGCGAGCGAGATCGAGGGCCTGTCCCCCATCCGCCCGGCCGAATGTCGCACATCCCCGATATGGATGATCCCGTTCAGGAAGGTGCCCGCCGTCAGGATCACCGCCTGCGCCAAGACCTCCGCCCCATCGGCCAGCCGCACGCCACGCACCTGGTCCCCATCCAGCAGCAGATCGGCAACCTCGGCCTCCAGCACCGTCAATCTCGGCTCGGCATCCAGTGCCGCCGTCATGGCGGCCCGGTAAAGCTTGCGATCTGCCTGCGCGCGCGGCCCCTGCACCGCCGGCCCTTTCCGCCGGTTCAACAGCCGGAATTGTATCCCCGCCTGATCCGCGACCAGACCCATGACACCGTCCAATGCGTCAATCTCGCGCACCAGATGTCCCTTGCCCAACCCGCCAATCGCGGGATTGCAGGACATCGTCCCCAGATCTTCACGCCGCAGGGTAATCAGCGCGGTCTGCACACCCATCCGCGCCGCCGCCGCCGCTGCCTCACATCCGGCATGCCCGCCGCCGATGACGATGACATCGAAATGTTTCACGTGAAACGCTCCTACTTGCCGATGCAGAACGAGGCGAAGATCTCGCCCAGCACATCCTCGACACCAATCCGGCCAACCAGAGAATCCAGCGCCCGAATCGCACGGCGCAGTTCCTCGGCCGCCAGCTCGAGTCTCTCTGCCCCGCCGTCTAGCTCATCCTGCGCCGATTCCAAAGCCTGAATCGCCTGAATTGCCGCCAGGCGATGCCGCTCCCGCACCAGACTACCCGAACCCAGGCTTCGCCGCGCCAGAACGGCGCCAACTTCACCGATCAGCGCCTCGATCCCCTCGCCCGTCCGGGCCGAGATCATGCGGCAATTCTCAAACCGCCGCAGGTCCGCCTTACCGATCATGACAAGATCATCCTCGCCCGGCTCGACCGGCAACGGATCCGCGGGATTGTCCAGCAGGATGATCCGCAAATCGGCAACGCGTCCCCGCGCCAGTGCCCGCTCCACGCCAATCGCCTCGATCCGGTCCTCGGTGTCGCGCACACCCGCGGTATCCAAAAGGGTCACCGGCAGCCCGGCAAGATCCATCCGAACCTCGATCACATCCCGCGTCGTGCCCGCAATTTCAGAGGTGATAGCCACGTCACGGCCGGACAACATATTCAAAAGACTAGATTTTCCGACATTTGGCGCCCCAAGGATCGCCACCTCGAATCCTTCACGGATCCGCTCGGCCATGGGCGCTCCCGCCACTTCGCGGCGCAAATCCGTCAGAAGATCGCGCACCAGGTCGCGCACCTCGGGCGTCACATCGACCGGAACGTCTTCCTCGACGAAGTCAATCACCGCCTCCAGCAGCGCGGCCGCCCGCAAGAGCTTGGGCCGCCATAGCTCGATCCGCTGCCCGATCGCGCCGGAAAATACCCGCATCGCCTGCCGCCGCTGGGCCTCGGTCTCTGCGTCGATCAGATCGGCCAGACCCTCGACCTGCGACAGATCCAGCCGGCCATTCTCCATAGCGCGGCGCGTAAACTCGCCCGCCTCCGCCAGCCGCAAGCCCGGCATGCCAGACAAAAGCCGCAGCAGAGCCGCCACGATTGCCATCGAGCCATGCAGCTGAAACTCCGCGACCTCCTCGCCGGTAAAGCTCTCACCCGCGCCGAAGATCAGCAAAAGCCCCTCGTCCAGCACCTCGCCCTGCCAGGAAAACCGGCGCAACGCCGCCTGACGAGGGCCGGGCAAGTCCCGCCCGGTCAGCCGCTGCGCCGTCTGATGCGCCAAGGGCCCCGAGAGCCGGATGACAGAAACGCCCGCCCGGCCCCGGGCCGTCGCCAGGGCAAAGATGGTGTCCATGTCCCGCCCCCGAAACTTGTCAGCTGTTCATCGAATCGAAGAATTCGCCGTTGGTCTTGGTCTGCTTCAACTTCCCGATCAGGAACTCGATCGCATCCGTGGTCCCCATCGGGTTCAGGATGCGGCGCAGCACATAGGTCTTTTGCAGGTCGGATTTCTCGACCAGCAGATCCTCTTTCCGCGTCCCGGATTTGAGGATGTCCATCGCCGGGAAGACCCGCTTGTCGGCGACCTTGCGGTCCAGCACGATCTCGCTGTTGCCGGTGCCCTTGAACTCCTCAAAGATCACCTCATCCATCCGGCTGCCGGTGTCGATCAGCGCCGTCGCGATGATGGTCAGCGAACCACCTTCCTCGATGTTCCGGGCCGCACCAAAGAACCGCTTCGGACGTTGCAGCGCGTTGGCATCCACACCGCCGGTCAGCACCTTGCCGCTCGACGGCACCACGGTGTTGAAGGCGCGCCCCAGTCGCGTGATGGAATCCAGCAGGATCACCACATCGCGCTTGTGCTCGACCAGCCGCTTGGCCTTTTCGATCACCATCTCCGCCACCGCAACGTGCCGCGTCGCCGGTTCGTCAAAGGTCGAGGACACAACCTCACCCTTCACGCTGCGCTGCATGTCGGTCACTTCCTCGGGCCGTTCGTCGATCAGCAGCACGATCAGATAGCATTCCGGGTGATTGACCTCGATCGAATGCGCGATGTTCTGCAACAGCACCGTTTTCCCGGTGCGCGGCGGCGCGACGATCAGCGCGCGCTGGCCCTTGCCGATCGGCGCCACCAGATCAATGATCCGGGCCGAACGATCCTTGATGGTCGGATCGTCGATTTCCATCTTCAGCCGCTCATTCGGGTAAAGCGGCGTGAGGTTGTCGAAATGCACCTTGTGACGCGCCTTCTCGGGATCGTCGAAATTGATCCGCTCCGCCTTCACCAGGCTGAAATAACGCTCATTGTCCCGCGGGCCCTGGATCACGCCTTCAATCGTGTCGCCGGTGCGCAGGCTGAAGGTGCGGATCATGTCCGGGCTGACATAGATATCATCCGGGCCGGGCAGATAGTTCGCCTCGGGGCTGCGCAGAAAACCGAAACCGTCCTGCAACACCTCCAGCACGCCATCGCCGCCGATTTCCCAACCTTCCTCGGCATGCTCTTTCAGGATCGAGAACATCATCTCGCCCTTGCGCATGGAAGGCGCGTTCTCGATCTCCCACTCCTCGGCCATGGCCAGCAGTTCCGCCGGGGTCTTGGCTTTCAGATCGGAAAGGTTCAGCCGCTCAAGGGTCATGGGAAAATCGTCCATCCACGAAAGCCCCGTCAGGGGGCCCGGATCATTCTGTCATCGGGAAAGGCATCAGGCCGGACGGCCCTGCTCAATCGCCCACATAAGCGCGCCACCGCCCCGAGTCAACAAAATCAGAACTTCACGATGACCGACGCCACGATCACGATCATCAGGATCGTCGGCACCTCGTTCATCATCCGGTAGGTCCGGCCGCTGCGCAGATTGGTCCCCCCGGCGAAATCCTTGCGCCGTGCCGCCAGCCACATGTGAAACCAGGTCATCCCCAGCACGCTTGCCGCCTTGGTCCAGGGCCAGACCATCGTCCAGTCCACGATCCCCGGTGTCAGCACCAGCGCCAGGCCAAAGATCCAGCTCGCGATCATCGCCGGGTTCATGATCGCCTTCAGCAACCGCCGCTCCATCGTCTGAAACAGCGTATCGGTCGCATTCCCCTGCCCGACCTGTTCTGCATGATAGACAAACAGCCGGGGCAGGTAGAACAGCCCCGCCATCCAGCTGATGACCGAGATCACATGCAGGAACTTCACCCAAGGGTAAACGCTTGCCAGAAAATCGCCCATCGGTTCCATCGCCTTCCTTGTTCTTCCCCTCTTATGAATAAAAGAAAGAAGAAAGAAAATGATGTGATAGGGCATGGGGATAACCGGATATCCCGCCCGGCCCCCAGAGTTCTCCACAGTCCAGATTCCGGGGATAACTGTCGGATGATCGTCAGGCCCAAAGCGCGGGCATCACAAATATTTCATAAAATTCAACATCATGGACTCAGTTTGGTCAGCAATTCTGTCCCGGGCCGTTTTTCCTGCCCCTGTGGGCCAACCGCTCCTCCCCATCCGCCCTGACAGGCCGCCCACAGGTGGACATCTTCCGCGCTTGTCTTGACAACTCGGCCCCCATCCCGCCATCCCGGGCTGTGGGCCGGGTTACCCAGATTTCCGGCCAACGGAACAAAGCAGGATTTTCCACAGAAGCACCCTCAGATGTCGCGCCCCCTTTTGCTCGCCTCCGCGTCCGAGACGCGCCTTTCCCTGTTGCGCAATGCCGGGCTGACCGTCACGGCCCTGCCCGCCCGCATTGATGAGGAATCCATCCGCGCCGCGCTGGAGGCAGAGGGCGCCCATCCCCGTGATATCGCCGATGCCCTGGCCGAGATGAAGGCCCGCAAGCTGGCCGACAAGCACCCGGAGGCCCTGGTTCTGGGCTGCGATCAGGTGCTGGAATTCGACCGCCGCGCCTTTGGCAAGCCTGCCTCGCCGGCCGAGGCCCGCGACCAGCTGCTTCTCCTGCGCGGGCAGACCCACCGCCTGCTCTCTGCCGTGGTTCTTTATGACAAGGGTGAACCGATCTGGCGCCATGTCGGCCGCGTCGATCTGACCATGCGCCGCTTTTCCGAAATCTGGCTCGATGGCTATCTGACGCGCAACTGGGACAGCCTGCGCCACTCCGCCGGGGGCTACAAGCTGGAGGAGGAAGGCATCCGCCTTTTCTCCTCGGTCGAAGGCGACTACTTTACCGTTCTGGGCCTGCCGCTCCTGCCGCTGCTGGCCTATCTGGAACAGAGGGGGTTCATCGAGACATGACCGATCTTCCGCGCATTCCGCTGGCTGGTGTGATCGGGCACCCTGTCGCGCATAGCCGCTCGCCGGCGCTGCACGGGTTCTGGCTGCGGCGCTATGGGTTGAAGGGTCATTATGTGCCGCTCGACATTGCGCCCGCCGATTTTGAATCCGCGCTGCGCATGTTGCCCCGGATGGGCTTTGTCGGGGTCAATGTCACCCTGCCGCACAAGGAAAACCTGCTGCGTATCGCCGATATCGTGACAGATCGCGCAGCGCTGATCGGGGCGGCGAATACGGTGATTTTCCGCAAGGATGGCAAGATCCACGCCGATAATACCGACGGCCTGGGCTTCATCGCCAACCTGCGCCAGAACGCGCCTGACTGGCGCCCTGCCGAAGGGCCGGCCGCCGTGCTGGGGGCCGGCGGGGCCGCGCGGGCAGTCGTCGCCGCCCTGCTGGAGGTCGGCGTGCCCGAGGTGCGGATCGCCAACCGCACCCGTCTGCGGGCCGAGGCATTTCGTAAGGATTTCGGCGCCCGCGTCGTCGTGCATGACTGGACACAGGCCGGCGCCATGCTGGAAGGCGCGGCAACGGTGATCAACACCACCTCGCTTGGCATGACCGGCAAGGCCGATTTCACCGTGCCGCTTGATGCGCTCCAGCGTGGGGCGCTGGCCACCGATATCGTCTATACACCGCTGAAAACCCAGTTCCTGATCGAGGCCGAGGAACGCGGCGCCCGCGTCGTCGATGGTCTGGGCATGTTGCTGCATCAGGCTGTGCCCGGCTTTGAACGCTGGTTCGGCCACAAGCCCGTGGTGGATGACGAAACCCGCCGCGTGGTTCTGTCGGCATGACCGCCTTTCGCCTTGGCCTGACCGGTTCCATCGGCATGGGCAAATCCACCACGGCGGGCTTCTTTCAGGCTGCCGGCATTCCGGTCTGGGATGCCGATGCCGCGGTGCATCGGCTCTATGCCGCCGGGGGCGCGGCGGTCAGGCCGATGTCGCAGGCCCTTCCCGGCGTGATCGAGGGGGACGCCGTGTCGCGCACTGCGCTGCGCGCCCTGCTCGCGCAAGATCCGGCGCAATTTGCGGTGCTGGAACGGATCGTGCATCCGCTGGTTGCTGCCGATCGGGCGCAATTTCTGGCCGAAACCGTCTCTGACATTGCGGTTTTCGACATTCCGCTGCTGTTTGAAAAAGGCACCGAGGCCGAGATGGACGCGACCCTTCTGGTCACCGCGCCCGCCGATCTGCAACGCCGCCGCGTGCTGGCCCGCCCCGGCATGACCGAGGCGCAATTGGCGCTGATCCTGTCGCGCCAGATGCCCGACCGCGACAAACGCGCCCGCGCCACCCATATCATCGAAACGCTCAGCCTGCCCGCGGTCGAGGCCGCCGTGGCCGCGCTGATCGCCTATATCCGCGAGGGCCGCCATGCGTGAAATCGTGCTGGATACCGAAACCACCGGCTTTGAACCTTCCGAAGGGCACCGCATCGTCGAAATCGGCGCGGTGGAGCTGTTCAACCACATGCCCACC
Organism: Gemmobacter caeruleus; assembly: GCF_008271655.1. Classification (GTDB taxonomy): domain Bacteria; phylum Pseudomonadota; class Alphaproteobacteria; order Rhodobacterales; family Rhodobacteraceae; genus Gemmobacter; species Gemmobacter caeruleus. The sequence continues at coordinate 219,085 of NZ_VKKX01000033.1, read as the reverse complement.
GGCCAGACCTTTCACGTCTATCTCAACCCCGAACGCGCCATGCCGAAAGAGGCGTTCGAGGTGCATGGCCTGGGCGACGATTTCCTGCGCGACAAGCCGCTATTCAAGCATGAGGCGCAGAATTTCCTCGATTTCATCGGCGAGGCAAAGCTGGTCATCCACAATGCCAGCTTCGACATGAAATTCCTGAACTGGGAATTGCGCGTGCATGGCTTTCCGCAGATCCCGAATGACCGCGCGATTGACACGTTGATGATCGCGCGCAGCAAGTTTCCCGGCTCTCCGGCCTCGCTCGATGCGTTGTGCCGCCGCTTTGGCATCGACAATTCGATGCGCGAAAAGCATGGCGCGCTGCTCGATAGCGAGATTCTGGCAGAGGTCTATCTGGAACTGATCGGTGGGCGGCAGCCCGGTCTGGTCCTGTCCGCGGCTCAGGCCACGCCACAGCGCAATCAGGCGCAGGCCGATGCAACCTGGCGGCCCATGCCGCGCCCCGCGCCCCTTCCCAGCCGGCTTACGGCCGAGGAAGCCGCCGCCCATGAGGCCTTTGTGGCCAAGCTGGGCGACGGCGCAATCTGGTTGAAACGCCAGTAGGCCGGGCTTATTGCACCGGCTGCGCCTCGGCCTGCTGGGCCTGCGCGCGACGCGCCAGCTCCTGCCGATAAAGCGCCAGATAATCCACCGTGTCGATGTTCAGCGGCGGGAAGCCGCCATCGCGCGTCACGTCCGAGATGATGCGACGGATGAACGGGAACAGCAGACGCGGGCATTCGATCAGCAGGAACGGATGCAGCTGTTCGTCCGGCACGCCCTCGACATGGAAGATGCCGCCATATTCCAGCTCCAGCAGGAACAGCGTATCGCCATTTCCTTTGTTCTTGGAGGTGATGCGGAACTTGTTCAGCACCTCATACTGGTTTTCCACGGCGCGCTTGCGCGCATCCAGGCTGACCGCGACCTGCACATCGGGCTGCACATCGGCGCCGTTCAGGCCCTTTTGCGCCACCACATTTTCAAACGACATGTCGCGCACGAACTGCGCCAGCACGCTCATCTTCACCTGCGGCGCGGCCGCACCGTTTTCTTCTGCCATCTCTTTACTCCCGCCAATCGGCCCAATCTGGGCCTTGTCTAGCAGCCGGGGCGCGCGGCCTCAATGCCGCGTCCAGCCCGAGGGGCCGCGCGGTGGCACATTCTCGGGGTCCAGTTCGATGAATTCGCCGTCGATCACCACATCCTGTTGCCGGTCCATACCAAAGCCTGTCCGCACCTGCACCCGCCGCGCCACCTGGCGCGCGATCAGATGTCGCACCGGCGGCAACAGCAGGATCAGCCCCAGCAGATCGCCCAGAAAACCCGGCAGGATCAGCAGCACACCGGCCAGCATGGTCAGCCCATGCCCACCCGCCGCCGCCACCTGCGCTCCGCTCATGGCCGATCGCAGATCCAGCGCGATCCGCTCGCCCGACCTGCGCAGCACCACGCCGCCCAGCAAGGCCGTGCCACCGATCACCGCCAGCGAGGCCAGCAGCCCGATCTTGCCGCCCACGGTGATGAAAAGGGCAATTTCGACCAGCATCAGCACGATCATCGGGCCAAACAGCCGCATCTTCGCTTTCTCCGCGTTTCCCAAGGTGGACTTGTCCACACCCCTTGCCTACATAGGGGCTCAAGGCCCTTCTTACCACTCCCTCCTCCCTGTCTCTGCCCGAGGTCCGCATGAACGACGCCCTGATCCAACTTCTTGTGCTTGCGGGGATCGCGGTCTTCCTCATCCTCAAGCTGCGTTCGGTGCTGGGCAGCCGCGAGGGGTTCGAGAAACCGCCGCAACCGACCGAGCCGAAACCCGTCACCCGCCAGTTCGAGGTGATCGAGGGTGGCCCTGATCTCGACATCACCGACCACGCCGCCGAAGGTTCCGATACGGCCCGCGCCCTGGCCGCGATGAAGCAGGTCGAGCCGGGCTTTTCCGTCAACACCTTCCTGCAAGGGGCGCGTGGCGCCTATGAGATGATCCTCATGGCGTTCGAACGCGGTGACCTTGCGGCGGTGCGCCCCTTCCTCGCGCCCGAAGTGCATGAAAGCTTTGCCGCCGCCATCGCCGCGCGCGAGGCGCAGGGCCTGACGGTCGAGGCGAATTTCGTGGGCCTGCGCGAACTGACCCTGCAATCGGCCAGCTTCGACCCCGCCACGCGCGAGGCCGAGGTGACGATCCGTTTCGGGGGCGAATTGACCAGCATCGTGCGCGACAAGTCCGGCGAGGTCATCGAAGGCTCCGCGACCGAGGTCAAGCGCCAGCGCGATATCTGGACCTTTGGCCGCGTGATGGGCAGCAGCGACCCCAACTGGCAGCTTGTGGCCACCGGGGAATGAGGCGCCGATGCGGCTGGTCCTCGCGCTTCTGGCCCTGTTCATGACCGCGCCCGAACCCGTTCGGGCGCAGGTCATGACCTTCGAGGAACTGGACGCCTGGAATGAGGATGACCCGCGCCCCGCGCTCAGGGCCTTTCTGGTCACCTGCGACTTGCTCAAGGATCCGGCCTGGGCGCCGCTTTGCGCGCTGGCCCGCGATGCCGGCGACAGCCCCGAAAGCGCCCGCGCCTATTTCGAGATGTTCTATCGCCCGGTGCTGATCGGCAATCCGCCGGCGCTGTTCACCGGTTATTACGAACCCGTGCTGGACGGATCGCCCTATCGCACCGCGCGCTTTCGCTATCCGATCTATGCCCGCCCGCCCGAGCTGAAAGAGGGGATGGTCTATTATTCCCGCGCCCAGATCGAAGGCGGCGCGATTTCCGGGCGCGGTCTGGAACTTGCCTGGCTCGACGATCCGGTCGAGGTGTTCTTCCTGCATGTGCAGGGTTCGGGGCGCATTCGCCTGCCCGATGGCCGCATGATGCGTGTGGGCTATGCCGGCAAGAACGGCCATGCCTACCGCTCTGTCGGGCAGGAAATGGTGCGTCGTGGCACCCATACGCCCGATCAGGTCTCGGCGCAGTCGATCCGGTCCTGGGTGCGGGCCAATCCGGGGCCGGGCCATGCCGTGCTGGATCACAACCCCTCTTATGTGTTTTTCCGCCGCCTGCCCGATCTGGCGCAGGACAAGGGGCCAATCGGTGCCATGGGCCGGTCGATCACCGGCATGCGGTCGCTGGCCGTCGATCCGCGCTACAATCCGCTGGGCGCCCCGATCTGGATCGAAAAGGACGGCCGCCGCCCCTTGCGGCAATTGATGGTCGCGCAGGATACCGGCGGCGCGATCAAGGGCGCGCAACGCGCCGACATCTTTTTCGGCACTGGCGCTGATGCCGGCGAGGATGCGGGCACGGTCAAGGATGGCGGGCGGATGCTGGTGCTGCTTCCGATCGACCTCGCCTATGCGATGAACCCGGACGGCTAGGCCATGGCGCGCCGGCGATCCCTGCGGCCCGAGGAGGCAGAGCTTTGGCAGGCCGTGGCGCGCACGCTGCGGCCGATGCATGGCGCGCATCCCGCCCCGCAAGCACCAGAGCCGGAAACCCCCGCCAGCTTTCACAAGCCCGAGGTCACCCCCGCCCCGCCGGAACCCAAGCTGAACCGCTTTCGCGTGGGCGAACGCAGCACCCCGAAATCGGGGGTCGAGACCCAGCCCGGCCTGACCGAACGTCTGACCGCCGCGCCGGTCCTGATGGACAGCAAGAACCACGCCCGGATGATCCGCGGCAAGCTGGCCCCCGAGGCGCGGATCGACCTGCACGGCATGACCCTGTCCGAGGCACATCCCGAACTGATCCATTTCATCCTCAACGCCTGGTCGCGCGGGTTGCGGCTGGTGCTGGTGATCACCGGCAAGGGCAAGCAGGGGCCGGATCACGGCCCGATCCCCATGCGCTATGGCGTGCTGAAACATCAGGTGCCGCATTGGCTGCGCCTGCCGCCCTTGGGGCCTTGCGTGTTGCAGGTCACCGAGGCGCATCTGCGCCATGGCGGCGCCGGCGCCTATTACGTCTATCTGCGTCGGCGCGGTTAGCGCGTCAGCTCCTGCGCCACGGCGCCCACCGGGGCCAGCACGATCTGCGTGGCGTTCTGCACCGTCAGCACGACCCCCGGCAGCAGCCCGACCCGGCCGCGCTGATCGGCGCCAAACGCGGCGTTCACCTCTTGCACGCGGCCCATCAGTTGCAGCAGCGCGGGGTTGTCGCCCAGATTGAAATGCCCGGTGCCGGCGCTGAAGGCCTTGGTATCGACAAAGGTCACCTTCAGGTCGGCCACCCGGCTCAGATCGCCCAGATTGCCCAGCCGCTCCGGCTGCCCGGTCAGCCGTGCCGAAAGGTTCAGCAGGGAATCGCGATCCGATCCGAAGATGAGAAACGGCTGCGGCAGCGGCCCATAGGCGCGGGCCTGCATGCGGAACAGATCCACGTCGATATCGGGCGAGATCAGCATGACCCCGGCAATCCGGCTTTTCAGCCTTGTGTCGCCCCGGATGGCGATCTGGCGCAGCGTTTCCATCGTCAGGGCCGAACCCATCGAATGCGCGACCAGCACGATCTGTTCCGCCCCCGCCGCAGCGGTCTCGCGGATCAGCGTCTCTAGCCCGTCGCGGGCAAACATCGAACTGTCCCGATCCGCCACATAGCCCAGCGGATTGCCCGCCGAGGGCCAGCTGTAATGCAGCGTCACGCCCGGCATTTCCAGGTCATGCGACAGTTGCGCGATGCGATACAGCCCTTCGGCAAAGGTGTTGTTGAAGCCGTGAACATAGATCACCGCGTCGCGCTTGCCCTTGGGCAACCGGCGCAGGCCGGCGGCCAGATCGGCGCGAAAGGCGGCGGGACCGGGCTGCATCACCGCCTCGGTCGTCAGAAAATCGCGGCGCGGATCGGGCCTGCCATGGCGGCGCGGAAAGACGATGCTGCCCAGCTGCCGTTCCGGCGGAACCGAAACGGCAAAGCGCGCGAACTGTTCGGCCTCGGAACGGCCATTGCCAAAGCGCCCGGTGGCCGGGTCGATCTCGCGGGTGGTGCCGACATAGATCTGCTGCACCGCGCCGACCTTCGCGGCGTCGGGATCCAGCGTGACGGTGCCGCGCTGGGCGCAGCCGGTCAGCACGGCCAGGACAAGAACGAAACGGACCAGATGACGCAAGGCAAACCCCCATGGCGCGACCCTTGCACCCTGTCCGATTTTCGCGGGCGCGCCAAGGGCCAGCGGGGCCGGCGGCGTTCAACTTTCGCGGGCAAGCTGCGCCGCCATGCGGCCGATCCGGGCGATGCCCTCGGCGATGGCGCCGTCGGCAATCGACGCATAACCCAGGCGGAACGTCTGGCACACCGCCGGCGGGCTGCGATAGAACGGATGGCCCGGCTCGATCAGCACGCCCTGATCACGCAGCGCCCGCGCCAGGGCGCCGCTATCCACCCCTTCGGGGGCGGCGACCCACAGACTCGATCCGCCATGTTTCGCGGCGCCGACGATCTGCACCGGCGTTTCGGCCAGCGCAGCCACCATCGTCTCACGCCTTTTGCGAAAGACCTCGCGCCGCCGCACCATATGCGCGTCGTAATGCCCAAGCGCGAGGAAATAGCCGGTGACGCGCTGCATATGCGCGGGCGCGTGGCGCAACATCATGGCCCGCAAGGCGCGCGCCTGCCGGATGAACGGCTCCGGCCCGACCAGATACCCGATGCGCAGGCCCGGAAACAGCGATTTGGAAAAGCTGCCGACATAGATCACCCGCCCCGCCCGGTCGAGCGACTTGAGCGAGGGCGAGGGCGGTTCCAGAAAGCTCATCTCGAAATCGTAATCGTCCTCGATCACGATGAAATCCCCCGCCTGCGCCGCCGCCAGCAAGGCGTTGCGCCGCTCCAGCGTCATGGTCAACCCGGCGGGAATGCTGTGGCTGGGGGTCACCAGCACCAGCCCGGTGGTCGCCGGCAGGTCCGCGGGCTCAAGCCCCTCGGCGTCGCTGCGGCCATAATGAATCGGCATGCCATGCAGGCGCAGCGTCTCGGCGAAATCGGGGAAGCCGGGGTCTTCCATCACCGCCATCCGGTCTTGCCGCGCCAGCAGACGAATGGCGATCCACAGCGCGTTCTGCGCACCCAGCGTGATCAGCACTTCTTCGGGCCGGGCGCGGATGCCCCGGCGCGGCAGGGTGTTGCGGCAGATGTAATCCACCAGCACCGGGTCATCCTGCGTCAGCCGGTCATCCGCCAGTTCGGCAAATTCGCGCGCGCCCAGGGCCCGGCGCGCGCAATCGCGCCAGGCGACATGGTTGAACAAGCGCGGATCGGCCTGACCATAGATGAACGGATAGGGATAGCTGCGCCAGTCGAGCGGTTTGTGGATCTGCCGGCGGCTGGTCAGGTCGGGCAGACGCGCGGCCCAGTCCACCTGCACTGCCGGGGCGGGATCGGCCTGATCCAGCCGGCGATGCGGCACCTTTTCCGAAATCGCAAAGCCCGATCGCGGCAGACTGGTCAGATAGCCCTGCGCGGCCAGCTCCTGATAGACCAGCGTGACGGTCAGGCGCGAAATGCCCAGATGCGCCGCCAGCGCCCGGGTCGAGGGCATCCGCGTGCCCGGCTGCGCCCGCGTGTCAAGGATCGCCGAGATGATCGAGGCCGCCAGCTGCATTTGCAACGGCTCGGGGCGCAGCCGGTCCACAAAGAACATTTCGGCCGAGATCTGTCCGGTCAGGCTCATCGAATCTGGACCTATTCTTGTTTTCAACTGGATATAACCATGACCCGCGCAACGTGACAACCTGCCGCAGTCCGGCCGTCAGAGTCGGGAAATCAGGGAGTTTACAATGTTCCATTCTTTCCGGGCGCTGCGGCGCGCGACCGTCCTTGCCATGCTGCTGGCCAGCGCCATGCCCGCCGCCGCGCGGGAATTTCGCATCGCCGTGGGCGATGGCGCCGGTGGCACGCAAGAGGCGCTTGGCCTCGCCTTCGTCAAGGCGCTGGAGGCGAAATCGGCCGGTGCGCATACGGCCAAGCTGTTCCTGAACGGTCAGCTGGGCGATGAACAGGATACCGTCACTGCCGCCGCCACCGGCACGCTGGATTTCTCGATCCTGGCGATCAACAACATCACGCCGTTTTCGCCCTCGGTCGGCACGCTGACCCTGCCCTATGTCATCCTGTCGCTTGAGGATGCGGAAAAGATCACCCAGGGCGAGATCGGTCAGCAGATGGTGGACCGCACGGTCGAGGATGCCGGCGTGCGCATCATCGGCTGGGCCTATTCGGGCTTCCGTGTGCTGACCAATTCCAAACATCCCGTCACCACGGTCGCCGATCTCAAGGATCTCGTGATCCGCGTTCCCAAGAACGAGATCATGATCGAGACCTACAAGTCCTGGGGCATCAACCCCACGCCGATGGCCTGGTCGGAAACCTTTGCCGCGCTGCAACAAAAGGTCGTGGACGGGCAGGACAACCCCTACATGACCGTCTTCGCGATGAAGTTCGACGAGGTGCAGAAATACGTCACCAACATCCGCTACATCTTTTCCATCGAACCGCTGATCGTGTCGGAACAGATGTTCCAGTCGCTCTCGGCCGAGGAACAGGCGGCGGTGCTGGAGGCCGGTCGCGATGCGACGCTTGCCTCGGGGCAATTCCTGCGCGCGCAAGAGGCGTCGATCAAGGAAAAACTGGCCGCCAAGGGCATGGAAATCGCCGATCCCGCCGATGGCGAAAAGGAATTCATCGACCTCGCCACCACGACGGTCTGGCCGAAATTCTATGACAGCATCGGCGGAAAAGAGGTGCTGAACGGGGTGCTGCAATCGCTGGGCCGGCCCACGGTCGAATGATGCCCGCGCCGGGGCCGCCCGTCGGCCCCGGTCCTGTCCGCCCTCAGCCCACAGGAATGCCCCATGCACCCCTTCTGGCGACATCTCGACAAGCTGGAAAGCTATATCTGCCAGGTTCTGCTGGCTGCCTTCGTCTGCCTTCTGTTCATCCAGATCGTGTCCCGCTCGGTCTTTGGCAATTCGATCACCTGGATCGAGGAACTGTCGGTCTTCATGTTCGTCTGGTTCGCCTATTTCGGCGCCAGCTATGCCGCGCGGATGTATGCGCATAACCGCGTGTCCTTCCATGTGAACCGCCTGCCCCGCCGCGTGGCCCGCTGGGTCGAGGCCGCGGGCGACCTGTTCTGGGTCGGCTTCAACCTGGTCTTCGTCTGGTATGCCATCGAATATCTGGGCCTGCTGAAACCCTTTGTGCGGGCGCAGACCCTGGGCTGGCCGATGCGCTATGTCATGCTGGTGCTGCCGATCGCCTTTGGCCTGATGACGCTGCGCATCCTTCAGGTGAATTACATGAAGCTCGTGCTGGGCATCGACCCGCGCGACCCCGATCAGGTCGATCTTGACGCCATCGCCGCCGATGCGGCCAAGGCGGGGGCGGCGTGATGGATAGCCAGATCATTCTCGTGCTGTTCGGCACCTTCTTTTTCCTGCTGCTCTTGGGCGCGCCGATCTCGGTCGGGCTGGGCGTCTCGGCGCTGGCGGCCATGTGGTATCTGGGCGACAACCCGATCAAGATGGTGCAGATCGCCTTTTCGTCGGTCGGGGCCTTCCCGCTGATGGCGCTGCCTGCCTTCATCCTGGCCGGCGCCTTGATGGAGGCGGCGGGCATTTCCCGCCGGCTGATCACGGTGGCGGAAAGCCTGGCCGGGCCCTTCACCGGCGGCATCTCGGCCGCCACGGTCATGGCCTGCCTTTTCTTCGGCGCGATCTCGGGATCTGGCCCCGCCACCACGGCGGCGGTCGGGATGCTGATGATCCCCGCGATGGCGCGGGCCGGGTATGCGCGGGGCTATGGCGCCGCCGTCACCGCCGCCTCGGGCGGGCTGGGCATCGTGATCCCGCCTTCGATCCCCATGGTGATCTTCGGCATCTCGGCCATGGGCATGCAGCCCCCGGCCGAAGCGGTGGAGAAATTCGGCGCCTTTCAGACCGTGTCGATTTCCAAACTGTTCATCGCGGGCTTCCTGCCGGGCTTCCTCATGGCGTCGGGGCTGCTGGTGATGAACTACATCCGCTGCCGCGCCGCCGGCTATCGCGGCGGAAGCGAGCCGCTGTCGCTGCGCCATATCCTTGAGGCCTGCTACAAGGGTTTCTGGTCGCTGATGGCGCCGGTGGTGATCCTGGGGGGCATCTATGCCGGGTTCTTTACCCCGACCGAGGCGGCCATCGTCGCGATCTTCTACACGCTGATCGTGGGCATCTTCATCTACCGCGAAATCCGCGTGAAAGAGGTGATGCGCGCATTGGAGGCAACGACCTGGCTGACCGGGCGCGTGCTGCTGGTGCTGTTCACCGCGACCATCTTTGGCCGCATTCTGGTCGAAAACCAGATCCCCGCGCATATCGCCTCGGCCATGCTGTCCTTCACGCAGAATATCGCCGTGATCTGGGCGCTGATCATCGTCTTCCTGCTGTTCGTCGGCATGTTCATGGAAACGCTGGCCGCGATCATGATCCTGGTGCCGGTCATGCTGCCTGTCGCCTATTCGGTGGGCATCGACCCGATCCATTTCGGCATCGTGATGATCTGCACCCTGTCGGTCGGGTTCCAGACCCCGCCCCTGGGCGAAAACCTGTTCATCGCCTCGGGCATCTCCAATGTCTCGATCGAGGAAATCTCGATGCGCGCCCTGCCCTTCGCCTTTGCCAGCACGGCCATGATCGCGGTCATCGCGGCCTTCCCCGATATCGCGCTCTGGCTGCCCAGGATCATGGGGTATTGAGATGCTGAAACCCATCCGCACCATCCTCTACGCGACGGACCTGTCCAATACCTCCGCCTATGCCTTCCGCCATGCGGTCGGTTTGGCGGCGGCGTTGAACGCGCGGCTGCATGTCCTGCACGCCATCGAACCGATGAGCGACGAGGCCAGGCTGACCATCCAGCTTTTCATGCAGGATCCCGAGGCCCGGCGCCTGGCGATGACCCGCCGGGCCGAGACGACCCGGCAGATCCTGCTGGAACGGCAAGAGGCCTTCTGGGCCGCCATGCCGCAGGACGAACAGGCCCTGCGCGATCTGGTCGATGACATCGAACTGATCGAGGGCTTTGCCGCCGAAGCCATCCTGAAGCGGGCGCAAAGCCTGCCCGCCGACATGATCCTCATGGGCAGCCATGCCCATGGCATTTCCCACACCTTCCTCGGGACGGTGGCGAAACGGGTGCTGCGCCGCGCGCGGGTGCCCACGCTGATCGTCCCTTATGCCGAAGACTGATCTGAAAGGACCGACCATGACCCGCACCCTGACCGCCGATGACCTCAAGGCGACCTTCGACGCCTTCAACCGGCATGACATCGACGCGGTGATGACCCATTTCGCGGCCGATTGCGTCTTTACCACTGTCGGCGGGCCCGAAGTCTTTGGCACCCGGATTGACGGGGCCGAGGCCATCGCCCGCGCCTTCACCGCCGTCTGGACCGCGATGCCCGATGCGGAATGGGCCGATCACCGGCATTTCGTCTGCGGTGACCGCGCCGTGTCGGAATGGACCTTTCGCGGCACCGATGCCGAGGGCCGCCGGACCGAGGCGCAGGGCGTCGATCTGTTCACCCTGCGCGACGGCAAGCTGGTGATGAAACAGGCCTTCCGAAAGCAGCGTCCCGTGATCGAAACGCGCTGATCCCACCCCCGAAATTCATTGCAGGAATAACGTCGATGCCAGGCACGACACCCATGCGCGCACGCGCCGCCTACAACCCCAAATATGACCCGATCACCGATCGTTCCATCGGCGCGGGTTCCGACTATGCCCCGACCTACTGGATCGGCACCGCCGGCCCGCCGCCGCAGGATGACGGCCCGGTGACGGGCGACATGGATGTGGATGTCGTCGTCATCGGCTCGGGCTATACGGGCCTGTCCTGTGCGCTGCATCTGGCCAAGGAATTCGGCATCAAGGCGCATGTGCTGGAGGCGAATGGCGTGGCCTATGGCTGCTCCACCCGCAATGGCGGCCAGGCGCAGATCTCCTCTGGCCGGCTCAAGCGGTCGCAATGGATCGAACGCTGGGGGCTGGAAACCGCCAAGGGTCTGCATGCCGAGGTGACCGAGGCCTTCGACCTGTTCCGCGGGCTGATCGCCGATCACGCCATCAACTGCGAACCGCAGGACGGCGGGCATTACTACATCGCCCACAAGGGCTGGATGATGCCGAAACTGGCGCAAGAGGCCGCGCTGTTGCGGGAAACCTTCGGCTACGGCGCGCGGATGCTGACCCGGGACGAGCTGCACGCAACCGCCGTGCGCGACCACGAGGCGCATGGCGCCATGTGGGAACCCGACGGCACCGCCATTCACGCGGCCAAGCTCGCCTTCGGCTATATGCGCGCGGCCCGCGAACTGGGCGCGAAGATCCATACCGACAGCCCGGTCGAAGGGTGGGAGACGAAGAACGGCGTCCACCATCTGCGCACCCCCGGCGGCACGGTGCGGGCGCGGGCGGTGGCGGTGGCGACGGCGGGATATGCCCCGCGCGGCCTGCATCCGCGCCTGCGCGACCGCATCATGCCGATCATGTCGAATTCCATCGTCACGCGGAGACTGACCCCGGCGGAACGCGAGGCCTGCGGCTTTCAGGTCTTTTCGCCCCTGACCGACACCCGCACCCTGCGTCACTATTACCGCTTTTTGCCCGATGGCCGGGTGCAGATCGGATCCCGCGCCGCGATCACCGGGCAGGATGCCGACAACCCCGCCCATCTGGCGGGCCTGCGCGAGGGACTGGCACGCAAGTTTCCGGCGCTGCGCGGGATCGACCTTGATTACAGCTGGTGGGGCTGGGTCGATGTCAGCCATGACATGATGCCCCGCATCACCGCCATGCCCGACCTGCCGAACGCCTATTACGCGCTTGGCTATGGCGGCAACGGCGTCATGTATTCCGCCCAGGCCGGGCGGCGCATGGCGCAGATGGTCGCCGGCCGCGCCGCCGATGTGCCGCGCCTGCCGATCTTTCACCAGGAATTGCCGCATGAGGGCTGGAAGACGCCGTTCCGGCGGCTGGGCCAATGGGGCCTCTACAAACTTTACCACTATCGGGACGAACGCGGCTGATCCCGCGCGAGAACAAGGAGACACGCGATGAAAATGACCACCGAAGAAGCCTTTGTGAAAGTGCTTCAGATGCACGGGATCGAACATGCCTTTGGCATCATCGGTTCCGCCATGATGCCGGTTTCGGACCTGTTCCCCCAGGCCGGCATCACCTTCTGGGATGTGGCGCATGAAACCAATGGCGGGCTGATGTGCGACGGCTTCATCCGCGCCACCGGCAAGATGGCCATGGCGATTGCACAGAACGGGCCGGGCGTCACCGGATTTGTGACCGCCGTCAAGACAGCCTACTGGAACCATACGCCCATGCTGCTGGTCACGCCGCAGGCCGCGAACAAGACCATCGGCCAGGGCGGCTTTCAGGAAATGGAACAGATGCGTCTGTTCGCCGACAGCGTCTGCTACCAAGAGGAGGTGCGCGACGCCTCGCGTATCCCCGAGGTGCTGAACCGCGTGATCCTGCGGGCCTGGCGCAATTCCGCCCCGGCGCAGATCAACATCCCGCGCGACATGTGGACCCAGGTGATCGACGTCGATCTGCCGCAGATGGTGCATTTCGAACGCCCCGCCGGCGGCGAAGAGGCCGTGGCCGAGGCCGCGCGGCTGGTGTCCGAGGCCCGGTTCCCGGTGATCCTGTCGGGCGCGGGCGTGGTGCTGGGCGGCGCGATTGCCGATGTGGTCGCGCTGGCCGAACGGCTGGATGCGCCGGTCTGCTCCAACTACCAGCACAATGACAGCTTCCCCGGCTCGCACCCTCTGGCCATGGGGCCGCTAGGGTATAACGGGTCGAAAGCCGCGATGGAAATCATCGCCAAGGCCGATGTCGTGCTGGCGCTTGGCACGCGGCTCAACCCGTTCTCGACCCTGCCGGGCTATGGCATCGACTACTGGCCGAAAGAGGCCAAAATCATCCAGGTCGATATCAATGCCGACCGGATCGGGCTGACCAAGAAAGTGACGGTCGGCATTCAGGGCGATGCGGGCAAGGTGGCGCGCGGCATCCTTGCGCAGCTTTCGGGCACCGCCGGCGACGAAGGCCGCGCCGACCGCCGCGCCCTGGTGTCGCAGACCAAATCCCGCTGGGCGCAGGAACTGTCCAGCCTGGACCATGAACAGGACGACCCCGGCACCGTCTGGAACGAGGAGGCCCGCGCCCGCGATGCCGGCCTGATGTCGCCGCGGCAGGCCTGGCGCGCCATTCAGGCCGCCATGCCGGATGGGGCGATCATTTCGTCCGACATCGGCAATAACTGCGCCATCGGCAATGCCTATCCGGCCTTCGAGGCGGGCCGCAAATATCTGGCGCCCGGCCTGTTCGGCCCCTGCGGCTATGGCTTCCCCGCCATTCTGGGCGCCAAGATCGGCTGCCCGGATACCCCGGTGATCGGCTTTGCCGGCGACGGTGCCTTTGGCATCTCGATGAATGAAATGACGGCCTGCGGACGCGACGACTGGCCGGCCATCACCATGGTCATCTTCCGCAACTACCAATGGGGCGCCGAAAAGCGCAACACGACGCTGTGGTATGCCAACAACTTTGTCGGCACCGAACTGGACCGCGACACCAGCTATGCCGGCATTGCCCGGGCCTGCGGTACCCATGGCGTGCAGGTGCGTTCGACCGAGGAGCTGACCGAGGAGCTGCGCCGCGCAGTCGATCGCCAGATGAAGGATCGCCAGACCACCTTCATCGAGGTGCTGCTCAATCAGGAACTGGGCGAGCCCTTCCGCCGCGATGCGATGAAAAAGCCGGTGCCCGTTGCGGGCATCAGCCGCGATGACATGCGCCCGCAAAAAGGCGCACTCTAACGCCAACGGCGCGGCCCTTTCGCGGGCCACGCCCATCGGAGAATGATCATGCTCGCCACCGTCGCCCAGGCACCTTCGCAGATCCGGCTGCTGTTTCCCGGTTTCATCACCGCGACGCTTGTCGCCGCCACCGCGCAGTTCCTGTCGGAACATTACGGCGCCCCGGCCATGCTGCTGGCGCTGCTGCTGGGGCTTGCGCTGAACTTTCTGTCGGAGGAGGGCACCAAGACCGCGCCCGGCATCGCCTTTACCGCGCGCAATGTGCTGCGGCTGGGGGTTGCGCTGCTGGGGGTGCGCATCTCGGTCGATATGCTGGGGGCGCTTGGCCCCGGGCTGATCGCGCTGACCGTGGCGGGCGTGGTGGCGACCGTGCTGTTCGGTCTGTTGCTGGCGCGGCTGACCGGGCGCGACTGGCGCTTTGGCCTGCTGACCGGCGGGTCGGTCGCGATCTGCGGCGCCTCGGCCGCCATGGCGATTTCCGCCATCTTGCCGCGGCACGAGAAATCGGAACGCGATCTGGTCTTCACCGTGCTGGCCGTCACCGTGCTTTCGACCGTGGCGATGGTGGTCTATCCGATGATTTCCGCCGCCTTCGGCTTTTCCGCGCTGGAAAGCGGGGTGTTTCTGGGCGGCACCATTCACGACGTGGCGCAGGTCGTGGGCGCGGGGTTCTCGGTCGGGCAAGAGGCGGGCGAAACCGCGACGCTGGTCAAGCTGATCCGCGTGTCGATGCTGGCGCCGGTGGTGCTGGCCTCGGCCCTGGTGATCCGCGCCAAGGGGCTGGGCCGCGACGAGGGCAAGCGCCCGCCGCTCTTGCCCGGTTTCGTGCTGGGCTTTGTCGCGCTGGCCATGCTCAATTCGCTGGGGCTGATCCCGGCGGCGGTGGCCGAGGCGGCCTCGGGCCTGTCCCGCTGGGCGCTGCTGATTTCCATCGCGGCAGTCGGGATCAAGACTTCGCTTGCGAAGATGCTGGAGGTGGGGCCGCTCGCCATTGCGCTGCTGGTCACCGAAACCGCGTTCATCGGCGCCTTCGTGCTGATGGGCCTGCATGTGCTGGAGTAAGCGATGAAACCGCTGGACCGGATTTTCGAAACCTGCCGCGCCGCGCCCCGGCATATCCTGCTGCCCGAGGGCGAAGACCCGCGCATTCAGGCCGCCGCCGTGCGGGCTGTGGCCGACGGGCTGGCGCGCATCACCCTGCTGGGCGACCCCGCGCGGGTCGGGCCGGCGCTGGCCGCCCTGGGGGCCGCGCCCGATGCGGTGGCGTTGATCGACCCCGCCCACGCGCCCGACCTCGATCTGCTGGCGGCGGAATGCCATCGCCTGCGGGCCGCCAAGGGCGTGACGATCGAACAGGCCCGCGATCTGGTGCGCGATCCGCTGGTGCAGGCGGCGCTGCGGGTGCGGCTGGGCCAGGCCGATGGCACCGTGGGCGGCGCCGTGGCGACCACCGCCGATACGGTGCGCGCCGCCCTGCAATTCATCGGCCGCGCGCCGGGCATCACCACGGTTTCCAGCTTTTTCCTCATGCTGTCCTGCGCCAAGGATGCGCCGATCAAGGGCGGCATGATCTTTGCCGATTGCGGGCTGGTCATCACCCCGACGGCGGCCGAACTGGCCGATATCGCGCGCGCTTCGGCCGCCTCGGCCCGGGCGCTGCTGGATGAGGCGCCGCGCGTCGCGCTTTTGTCCTTTTCCACCGCCGGCTCGGCAGAGCATGAAAGCCTGGGGCGCATTCGCACCGGGCTGGCGCAACTGCGCGCGACCGATCCCGATCTGGAGGTGGATGGCGAGATCCAGTTCGATGCCGCACTCGACGATGCCATTCGCGCCCGCAAGGCACCCGGCAGCCGCCTGACCGGCCGCCCCAATGTCTTTGTCTTTCCCGATCTGGCCTCGGGCAATATCGGCTACAAGATCGCGCAGCGGCTGGGCGGGCTGACCGCGATTGGCCCGGTGCTTCAGGGGCTGGCGAAACCCGCCAATGACCTGTCGCGCGGCTGCACCGCCGATGAGGTGCTGGCGGTGATCGCGGTCACCGCGATGCAGGCCATGGCCGCGGCGCCGGCGGGGTGACCTGCCGGCAGGCTGCTTTTGCTCCGGGCGTTTTGGCATTGAACCCGGGGCGGGGGCGTTGCACCATGCGCGCGTCTGAACCCCGCACCAGGCGGGGCAGATCCGAGGAGACATGAAGCCCGACCATATCGCCCTCGCGCGCCGTTCGCTGCTGCTGGAATCCGCGCCGCCCGCCGTGGCCGAGGCCGTGCTGGCCACCGCCCGCGCCCGTGAATTTCCGCGCGGCGGCACGATCTTTTTGCAGGGAGAGCGGGCCAGCGCGATCTATATCGTGGTGGATGGCTGGGTGAAGCTGTATCGCGTTGCCCCCAGCGGTGCCGAGGCCGTGGTGGGCGTATTTACCAAGGGCGCCAGCTTTGGCGAGGCCGTGGCCTTTCGCCACGACACCTATCCCGTCGCGGCCGAGGCGGTCACCGATTGCACGCTGATCCGCATCGAGGCCGATGTGATCCTGCGCCAGATCCGCGAAAACCCCGAGGTCGCCATTGCGATCCTGTCGGCCACCTTCGCGCATCTGCACAGTCTGGTCGGGCAGGTCGAACAGCTCAAGGCGCAGACCGGGGCGCAGCGCGTGGCGGAATTCCTGCTGGAACTGGCGCCCTGCACCCAGGGCGCCTGTCAGGTGACGCTGCCCTATGACAAGGTGCTGATCGCCGGCCGCCTGGGCATGAAGCCCGAAAGCCTGAGCCGCGCCTTTGCAAGGCTCAAGGATCAGGGCGTGCAGATCCGCCAGAACGTCGCGATCATCGACGATATCACCGCGCTGCGCGACTATGTCGAGGAAGATCCCGCATTGGCCTGGTCGCGCGGCTAGGCCGGCCAGGCGGCCAGCCCGATCAATGCCGCCATGAACAGCGCCAGCACCAGCGCAAAGCCCCGCGCGATGGCCGGGGCCTGCGCCAGACCCAGATAGCGCGTGAGGATCACCTGCGCCTTGGCCCAGGCCAAGGGCAGCACCAGAACCGCCAGCCAGCGCCCGCTCAGCCCGCTGGCCGCGACCAGGGTCGAACCCAGCGACAGCGCGATCAGCAATATCCAGGCCCGGGTCAGCGTCATATCAGATAGACCACCGGAAACAGCAGCACCCAGACCAGATCGACCATATGCCAGAAGGCGGCGCCGGCCTCGGTCGCGCGGGGGGTGGCGGGCAGGGCCACGATCAGCAGCAGGATCATCCCCGCCGCGACATGTGCCGCGTGAAAGCCCGTCAGCAGCAGATGGAAGGTAAAGAACGGGTGACTGTCAAAGCTCAGGCCCTCGCGGGCCAGATCGGCATATTCCCCGGCCTTGAGCCACAGAAACACCGCCCCCAGCCCGGCGGCCAGCACCAGCCGCCAGCGCAGGCGGGCCAGGGCTCCCGCCTCGGCATCGCGCACGGCCAGCGCCGCCAGCCAGCCCGAGGTCACCAGCACCAGCGTGTTGATCCCCGCGGCGGTGCGGTGCAGATGCGATTGCGCCTCGGCAAAGCCGGCGGGGTCGGTGATCCGCACCGCCAGAAAGGCCAGCATCCCGGCGCCGAATACCAGCAGTTCCGACACGATCAGCACCCACATCATCAGATCGCCGGGCAGATCGTCGATCAGGGCGCGCTGATCGGCGGCGCTCATCCCGTCACCAATTGGCGATAGATCGCCGGCAGCGCCTGGGTCAGCCGGTCGGGATCGGGGATCAACGCAAAGCCGCCCTGCCCGAAAATGCGCGGGAACCAGCTTTTGCCGTCGCGATCCACGGTGACGCCGAACACCGCGTGACCGGCGCGACGTGCCTCGCGCACCGCCATCATGCTGTCTTCGATGCCGTGGCGCCCCTCGTAATGATCCAGGTCATTGGGCTTGCCATCGGTGATGACCAGCAGCAGGCGCCGCCGCCGTGCCTGATCGGTCAGACCGCGCGACACATGTCGGATCGCCGCGCCCAGCCGGGTGTAATGCCCGGGGCGCAGGTTGGCGATGCGGGCCTCGACCTCTGGGCCCATGGTCTCGCCGAAGTCCTTGGCGCATTGCACAAAGACCCGCTGCCGCTTGAGCGAGGAAAAGGCATGGATCGCGAAATCGTCGCCCACGGCATCCAGCCCCCAGGACAGCGCCGCCAGCGCCTCGCGTTCCACCTCGATCACCGAACGTCCCCCATGGCCGTGGCCCGGAATCGCGCTTTCGGTCGAACGCGAGAT
The DNA here is from genome assembly GCF_008271655.1 of Gemmobacter caeruleus. GTDB lineage: Bacteria > Pseudomonadota > Alphaproteobacteria > Rhodobacterales > Rhodobacteraceae > Gemmobacter > Gemmobacter caeruleus. The sequence continues at coordinate 200,951 of NZ_VKKX01000033.1, read as the reverse complement.
ATCGAGCAGGATCGACACCGCCAGATCGCGCTTTTCGGCCCGGCTTTGGCGCCAGACCCGGTCGGACCCTTCGCCATTGGCCCGCAGTTCGACCTGCGCGCGCACCGCACGATCCATGTCCAGATCGTCGCCATCCGGGTGGCCCGGCGTCCAGACCCGGCTGGGGCGCAGCGCCTCGAACTGGCGGCGCACGGCGCGGATGCGGGCGACGGCGCGCGGATCGCTGCGAAAGGCCGGGGTCTCAAGCCCCGCCTCTGCACGGCTTGACAGCACGCGGGCATGGGCGGGCAGGTAGCTGCGGCTGCGCATATCCCATTCGGGATAGGTGGAAACGCCTGACAGGGCCTCGCGATCCACGTCTTCGGGGGCAAGGTCGAGATGCAGCTTCAGCCGCGTGGCCGGGGCCTTGGAAAGCTGGCCCAGCCCGATCTCGTCATGATCGTCGGCGGCCTTTTTCGCGTCGTCCTGATCGTCATCCTCGACCCGGCGGTTGAGGTTCACGAATTCGGCCCAGCTCAGGATCGCCTCGAACTTGTGCAGGATGAAACTGTCATTGCGTTCGGCCTGATCGGCCTTGCGGCGGCGCGCGCGGTGGCTGCGGCCCTCGCCTTCCTCGGGGGTGCCCTCGGTGGCGCGGGTTTCGACCGCCGTCGCCTCTGACCGTTCAGGCAGCCGCAGATCGGGCCAGAGCGCGACCGGCCGGAACGGCCGATAGCCGCGCGGGGCACGGGGCAGGGCGGCGATATCGCCGCTGTGCAACAGCGCGCGCGCGGCACGGGCGCGGGCCGACAGTGGCGCCGGATCGCCCAGCAGATGCCGGATCAGCGCCTCGACCATGGCTTCGGCCTGCGGCAGATGCGGGGTGCTGCGCTGCGCCAGCGTGGCGGCGGCCAGATCGGCATAGAGCGCGCGCAGGCCCGGTGCATCGGCCAGCGTCGCCGCGACCATGTCCTGCGCGGCGGCCAGGCGGGCCAGATCGGCATGGAGCGGATCGCCGCCCGCATCGGGCGCCGCGCCGGCATGGGCGGCAGCGGCGGCCAGCCAGACATAAAGCGCGGCATTGGCCTCGGCCGCGGGAAATACCGCCAGGCTTTCCGGCAGGCGCAACGCCGCGCCGTCAAAGCTGGCGCGCGGCGCGCTTTCGGCCCAGGTGCCCAGCCGCCGCAACAGCGACAGGCGGTGCTGGCTGGTTTCCTCGGCCACCGCGCGGATTTCCACCGCCGGATCGCCGCCCAGACCGCGAAAAAGGACTGCCAACCGTCCACCCACCTGTGACAGCGGGACACGGGCTCCTTCGTGGACGGGATCAGCGTCCAGACGGCTGGCAAAGGCGTGCCACAGTTTCCCGACGGTTTCTTCGGGTTCCCATGGCTCGAACTCGATCCGTGACATGACCGGCCTCACCCGAACACGGCTGTCACAAGATCGCGGAGCCCGGCCTTCACATCCGCATCGTCGGTCAGCGGCTCGATCATGGCCGCGCGGATCGCCCGCTCTACCGGCATACCGCCGGCGATGAGCGTGGCCGCATAGACGACAAGGCGGGTTGATACCCCTTCCTCCAGATCCTGCCCCTTCATCGCGCGCAGCTTGTTCGCGAGACGGACCAGCGGTTGCACGCGATCTTCGGACAGACCGCTTTCGCGGGCGACGACCGGGATTTCGTGTTCGGGCCGGGGGAAGGCAAATTCCAGCGACACGAAGCGTTGCCGGGTCGAGGGTTTCAGGGTCTTCAGGATGTTCTGGTAGCCGGGGTTATACGAGGCGACCAGCAGGAAATCGGGATGCGCCACCAGCTCCTCGCCGGTGCGGTCGATGGGCAGGATGCGGCGGTCATCGGTCAGCGGGTGCAGGACGACGGTCACGTCCTTGCGGGCCTCGACCACCTCGTCCAGATAGCAGATCGCGCCTTCGCGCACCGCGCGGGTCAGCGGCCCGTCCACCCAGACGGTTTCCCCGCCCTTGAGCAGATAGCGCCCGATCAGATCGGCCGCCGACAGATCGTCATGGCAGGCGACAGTGTAAAGCGGCCGCCCCAGACGCGCCGCCATATGCGCCACGAAACGGGTCTTGCCGCAGCCGGTGGGGCCTTTCAGCAGCACCGGCAGGCGATGCGCGGCGGCGGTCGCGAAGACATCGCATTCATCGCCTTGCGCGAGGTAGAAGGGGGCCTCGGCCCCCCCCTTCGTGTTGTTGTTGCGCGTTCCATCCATGGTTGTCACTCCGCCGGGCTTTGCAGGCCGGGTTCGATCATCTCGCGGCGGGGCACGGCGACCGAATAGATGAACAGGATCGCCCCCAGCACCACCGCGATGCCCGAGCCAAAGCGCATGGCGTAGAAGATCCAGAGTTGATCCTGCACATCCATGAAACCTTCGCCCATCACCCGTTGCAGGTGGGTCTGCACGGTGCCGGCAAAGGTCAGCGTGAAGGTCATGAAGACCACGCCGCTCGACATCAGCCAGAACGAGGCCATGTTCAGCACCTGATTATAGGGATCGCGCCCGCGCATGATCGGCATCGCATAGGAAATGATCGCGAGGTTGAGGCAGACATAGGCGCCATAGAAGGCCAGGTGGCCATGCGCCGCCGTGATCTGCGTGCCATGGGTATAGTAGTTCACCCCGTGCAGCGTATGCAGGAAGCCCCAGACCCCGGCACCAAAGAACGCGAGCGTCGCGCAACCAAGGCTCCAAAGCAGCGCCGCCTTGTTCGGGTGGTCGCGCCGGCCCTTCCAGACCATGACAAAGGCAAAGGCCATCATCGCGAAGAACGGCACCACCTCGAAGCTGGAGAAGATCGAGCCGATCCACTGCCAGTAGCCCGGCATGCCGATCCAGTAGTAATGGTGCCCGGTGCCCAGAATGCCCGAGAACAGCGCGGTGGCGACGATGACATAAAGCCATTTCTCGATCACCTCGCGGTCAACCCCCGTCAGCTTGAGCATGAGGAAGGCGAGGATCGAGGCCATCACCAGTTCCCAGGTGCCCTCCACCCAGAGATGGACGATGAACCACCAGTATTGCTTGTCGAGCGCCAGGTTCGACGGGTTGTAGAAGGCGAACAGGAACAGCAGCGCCAGCCCCCAGAGGCCCAGCAGCAGGATGTTGGTGATCGCGGTCTTCTTGCCTGCCAGCACCGTCATCGAGATGTTGTAGAGGAAGATCAGCGCCGCGACGACGATGCCCACCTTGACCCAGCGGGGCTGTTCGATGAACTCGCGCCCCTCATTGCCCAGAAGCCAGTTGCCGTCAAAGAGGTTGAACAGATAGGTCACCACCACGCCGGCAGTGCCCAGCACCAGGATCAGCAGTTGCAGATAGGCAAGCTTGGGCGAATGGATCTCGCGTTCGGCTTCCTCGGGGACCAGATAATAGGCCGCTCCGAAAAACCCGAGCAGCAGCCACACGATCAGGCTGTTGGTGTGCAGCATCCGCCCGACATTGAAGGGCAGCAGCTCTGACAGGAAATTGGGCTGGATATAGATATAGCCCAGCACGAGGCCCAGCGTCACCTGCACCGCGAACAGCGCCATGGCGACCCCGAAATAGGCCCGCGCGATCTTTTGCGATTGGTATTTCATGATCCTTTCCCCCTCAGCCCGCGTCATTCGGCGGCCAGTCCTGCGCGCGGATCGTGTTCGTCCACAGCAGGAAATCGGCCAGCTCGCGATATTCGTCATCCGTCAGGTTGAACTGCGGCATCTGACGGCGGCCTTCGATTCCGGTGGGCATGGCATCCATCCAGCCCTTCAGCGCGGTAAAGGCGCCCTCATTGTCACCCGGTTCGATGCCCCAGCGGGTCATCACATTGGCCAGTTCGGGCGCGAAATAGGCGCCTTCGCCCAGCAGGGTGTGGCAATTGATGCAGGCGTGTTTTTCCCACAGATGCTTGCCCGCGGCGACGCTGTCGGTCAGCGTGGCGCGATCGGTCGAGGTATTGTTGATGTAGATGTGAGAGTGGACCGACAGGCCCACGAAGATGGCGATGAAGAACAGTGACCCGCCGTAAAAGATATTCCGGGCCATGCTCTTGGTCATGACTTCGCGCATGGCGAGGTGTCCTTCCCTGAGCGGTTGCAGTCACCCTTCTGTGAACGAGCGGCGCGAGTCCGGCCTTAACAAAAGTCAATCTCGCAGGTGCTGTCAGGCCAGCAGTTCCAGCCGCGTGCCGGGAAAGGCCGTCAGCGCGCGGTCGATGCGCGCGCGCGGCATCAGGCAGAACGCCGTCGAAAGCGCATCGGCCAGCGCCGCCGAAGGGGCCGAGACCGAAACCGTGCGCCACAGCGGGGATTGCCCTTGCGGGCCAAGGATATGCGGCTGGTGGTCGGCCCCGATCAGTGTGCCGCGCGGCGCGGATGTGGCCAGCGCCCGATCCTCCAGCCGCGCCCTGCCCAGCACCTGCCCCTCGGGCCCTGCCAGCGCGACTTGCCAGGGCGTGCCGTCGGGGCGGGGGCCGACTGCGGCAATTTCGCCCATGTCGATCAGCGCCGGGCCAAATCCCGCATCGCGCAAGAGCCCGGCGATACGGTCGGCGGCCCAGCCCTGCGCGATGCCGTTCAGCGTCAGCGCCTGCCCGGGCCCCAGCCGGATTTCGCGATCCGACAGCCGCAGTTGCGACAGCCCGACCCGCCCCCGCGCGGCGGCGCTGTCGCCCCCCGTGGCAATCGCCTGCCAGAGCGGTTGCACGCTGGGATCAAAGGCGCCGTCGGTTGCCTCATGCACCTGCCGCGCCAGCCGCAGCAGCGCCAGCAGATCGGGCGGTGGCCCGGCCAGATGGCCGTCGCGGTTCAGGCGGGTCAGTGCGGAATTGCGAAACAGGCTGAACAGCCCCTCCAGCCGCGCCACCTCTTGCGTGATGCGGTGGGTCAGGCGCGGCGCCTGCGCGGGTGCCAGCCCCGACAGGCGCAGCGACAGGGCGCCGCCAAAGCCGGTGCCGGTCCAGACGAAATCCGCCTCTGTCGCCCCGGCAGGGCAGGCCAGCAGGGCAGCGGCGATGGTCAGAAAACGCCGGCGCTTCATGCCGACGCCCCCCCGCGCGGCAGACGTGGCCGCCACAGCACGGGCGACAGGGCCAGCAGGAACAGACCGAAGGCCATGATCCACAGGAGCGCCGAAAGCGGCATCGCGATATCGCGCCAGCCCGGCAGGGCCGAGGCGGCAAAGCGCAGCGCCGCCGCCAGCGGGATCAGCGCATAGGCCAGCACGACCGGCCCCGACGCGACCAGCGGCCGCCCGGTATGGCCAAGACTGGCGCGCGACATGATCGCCAGGGTCATGCCGCCCACCCCGCCAATCCCCAGAAGATGCAGCGCCGCGATCTCGGATCCGATTCCCGCCTGCGCCAGCCCATAGGCCAGCAGCCCAAGCGCGTTCATCGCGTAGCCCAGATGCAGGGTCCACAGGATCGGCCGGCTGCGCGTCCAGGCCCCGCGCCACAGTGCCACCCGCGCCAGACCCGCGCCCCCGGCAATCAGCGCAACCGGCGCCTGCACCAGCGCGGGCAGCCCCGCCAGCACGGCGACCGGCAGCGCCAGTGCCGCCGTGATCGACAGCGCGGCCAGCGGCGCGGGGTTCACCGGCAGCCGGTCTTCACGCCCGGCCTGCACCATGGCGTTGCGGGTAAAGCCCGGCGTGACCCGTCCACCCAGTACCATGATCAGCCCGCACAAGACCAGAAGCCCGCCGCGCAGCCCGGCGGGGGCGGTGTCGGTCAGGCCCATCCAATCCAGATGCACCAGCAGATCGGCCAGCCACAGCAGCGCCAGCGCCAGCAGAAAGATCATCTGTTGCGCCTTGGGCCGCTTGAGCAGCATCGCCACGATTCGCAGCGACAGCACCGGCAGAAAGGCAAGGTCGATCACCGCGACCAGCACGGGCCAGCCGGTCAGAGCCCAGACCGCGATCCGCCCCGCCGCCCAAAGCCCGACCACCCCCGCGACATAGCGATGGGGCGCCGCCTGGGCGCCGGTCCAGTTCGGCACTGCGGTCAGGAAGAACCCGCCCACGGCCGCCGCGCCATAGCCAAAGATCATCTCATGCGCGTGCCAGTCCTGCGGCGCCGGCACGGGCAGGTCGATCCAGCCCGACAGCCACATGTCCCAGAGCGTGACCGACAGCACGGCAAAGACGCCGGCCAGCCAGAAAAAGGCCCGGAACCCTTCGGAAAACAGGATGCGCAGCGCATTCATGGCGGCCCCCAAGGTTGATGGTTCGGATCAAGATCGGCGCGGCGCCCGCCGCCCGCCTTGAGCAAAGTCAATCGCCCGCCCGCGCCCGCCGCTTCAGCACCGGGCATTGCGTGCCGTCATTCATGATGACCTGACAGCGCAGGCAGAGGACGCATTCATTGGGGTTGATACGGCCGATGGCATCAATCGCGCCGACGGTGCATTTCGTCTCGCACATCCGGCATTCGCGGCCGCATTGCGGGCGACGCTTCAACCAGTCGAAGATCTTGAGCTTGGCCGGAATCGCCAGCCCGGCGCCCAGAGGGCACAGATAGCGGCAATAGAACCGCTCGATGAACAGCCCCGCCCCCAGCAGCACCGCGACGAACAGCAGGAACGGCCAGGCCCGGACGAAGCGCAACGAGATCGCGGTCTTGAACGGCTCCACCTCGGCCATCAGCAGCGCGTCATGCATCGAATAGAAGGACAGCGCGACGATGCCCACGAACAGCGTGTATTTGATCGCCCACAGCCGTTCATGCAGCGCCTGCGGCACGGCGATCTGCCGGACGCCCAGCCGCTGCGCGGCGGCATTGGTCAGTTCCTGCAAGGCGCCAAAGGGGCAAAGCCAACCGCAATACACACCGCGCCCCCAGAACAGCAGCCCAAGCGCGACAAAGCCCCAAAGCAGAAAGATCACCGGCTCGATCAGAAAGGTTTCCCAGCGGAATCCGTTCAGCAGCGAATGCAGGAAGGCCACCACCTGCACCACCGACAATTGCCCGTTCAGCCCCATGCCCAGCACCATAAAACTGGTCGCAAGAAAGGTCAGACGCCCCGCCCGCCACAGCCGGGGCCGCCGGGTGATCCAGTCCTGCGCGAACAGGATCACGGTCAGCGCCGTCAGCATGACGATGACGACGGCCGCCGCCAGGCGCTTTTGCTGCCAGATCTGCTGCCAGAGCGGCACCTCCGCCACCGGATCGGCGCGAAAGCGCACGGGCAGGGTGGTCTCGGCCATCAGGGTCAGATGCAGGTCGGGGCCGCTGGCCGCCGCGCGGGTCGCCGTCACCTCAACCCGGATCGGGCGGGTCGGGTCGATGGCGGCGGGCAGGGCGAACAGGCTGATTTCCTTGATTGCCGGCGCATCCTTCAGCGCCAGCCGCTTGACCATGCGGTAGCGGTCGGCGGTCGGCTGCCAGACCGTATCGCCCTGCCGGATCACCAGCCGGTCAAAGACGCCGCTGCGCGTCCAGTCGGTGCCGCGATGCGAATAAAGCCCCGAGGACATGACGATCAGGGCGGCATCGCCCGCACCAAGCGCGCCGGTCGCGCGGGTGAATTCGGCCTGACCCAGCAGGTTCTGGCCGATGGCGGGCGGGTCGATGATCCCGGCCCAGAGATGCAGGAAATCGCCCTTTCCGGGGCTCAGCGGCACCTTGGCCCCGGACAGCGCGGCGGCGGCCTCGGTCATCGGAATCGCGGATTCGCCAAGGGCACCCATGGCGATCAGATCCCCCCATCCGGCGGCGGTATAGTCAAGCCGGTTGACCCGCCCGCCCGCGATCAGCCCGCGCCCCATGGCCAGCGTGCGCGCCGTGCGCAGGATGCCGTCACGGATCACGCCGGTCGAAACCGTGGCCCGGCTGATCACATCGGGCAGGCCCGGCTCGGCGCTGGCGGCAGGCGCGGCCAGGTCATAGCCGCGAAACCCGTCCACATAGGCGGCGATATCAGCATCCGAAATGCCCAGCGTCAGCACGGGTTCGTTATGCTGCACCAGCAGGGCGCCGGCGATGCGGGCATCGGGGGCCAGCGCCACCAGCACATCCAGCGGTCGCCCGGAATAGCCCACCGACCCCGCGATTTCCCAGGTGGAGCCGATCTGCCCGATCACCCGCCCGTCCGCCGTCGCCTCCCATCCCGGCAGGCCGTCGTCGATGCGGCGCAGGGCGGGCAGGGTGGCACTGCCCAGAAGGGCGGCGGCCTCGGCCGGGGTCGGGTCATGCCGGTCGGGCGCGGCGACCGCATCGCCGCCGGCCCGCGCCACCGGCGCGATCAGGGTCAGTATCAGGCAGAGCGCGGGGAAAAGGCGCATCTTCGGCACTCGCGTTCAGGATGCCCGACCCTGCCCCTGCGGCGGATTGCCAGCCTTAACAAAAGTCAAGGTCGCGCCACCCTGCGCGCGCCATGGTCGGCCCAGCCTCACCAGCTCTATGGAGACATCCCATGACACCCCGAGCCAAATTCGCCAGGAGCGTCCTGCTGGGCAGCGCCGCCTTGGCCCTCGGGCTGATGGCTGCGCCGCTTGCGGCACAGGACAAGCCCAAGGACCACACCGATGGCCCCGCCGCCGCCTATGAACCCTCGATGACCACGCTGGGTCAGTTGCAGGTCGAGATCCCGGGCCGCAAACCCGACGATCCGGTCATGACGCAAGAGGAATTCCAGCAGGCGACGCAGATCTATTTCGAACGCTGCGCCGGTTGCCATGGCGTGTTGCGCAAGGGGGCCACGGGCAAGCCGCTGACCACCGACATCACCCGCGCCAATGGCTATGACTATCTGCAAAGCTTCATCACCTATGGCTCGCCCGCCGGGATGCCGAACTGGGGCACCTCGGGCGAACTGAGCGAGTCGCAGGTCGATCTGATGGCGCGCTATCTGCTGCTGGAACCGCCGGCCCCCCCGGAATGGGGCATGCCCGAGATGAAGGGAAGCTGGCAGGTGCTGGTCAAGCCCGAAGACCGGCCCAAGCAGAAGGAAAACGATATCGACATCGAGAACCTGATGTCGGTCACGCTGCGTGATGCCGGTCAGATCGCGCTGATCGACGGCGGCACCCACGAGATCCGCGCCATTATCGACACCGGCTATGCGGTGCATATCAGCCGCATCTCGGCCTCGGGGCGCTATCTGTTCGTGATCGGCCGCGACGGCCTGGTCAACATGATCGACCTGTGGATGAAGGAACCGGCCTCGGTCGCGCAGATCAAGATCGGCATCGAGGCACGGTCGGTCGAGACCTCCAAGTTCGAGGGCTGGGAAGACAAGCTGGCCATCGCCGGCGCCTACTGGCCGCCGCAATATGTGATCATGGATGGCGAAACGCTGGAGCCGCTGAAGATCGTCTCCACCCGTGGCAATATCTATGACGAACAGGTCTACCACCCCGAACCCCGCGTCGCCTCGATCCTGGCCAGCCATTACAAGCCGGAATTCATCGTGAACGTGAAAGAGACGGGCAAGATCCTGTTCGTCGATTACACCGACCTGAAGAACCTCAAGACGGTGGAGATCGAGGCCGAACGCTTCCTGCACGATGGCGGCTTTGACAGCACGCATCGCTACTTCCTCGTGGCGGCCAACCAGCGCGGCAAGATCGCGGTGGTGGACACCAAGGAAGACAAGCTGACCGCGCTGATCGAAACCGGCGGCCAGACCCCGCATCCGGGCCGTGGCGCGAACTTCACCCACCCGGTCTATGGGCCGGTCTGGGCGACCTCGCACCTGGGCGATGAAAGCATCGCGCTGATCGGCACCGACCCGGAAGGGCATGCCGACCACGCCTGGAAGATCGTGGACAACTTCTTTGGTCTGGGCGGCGGGTCGCTGTTCATCAAGACCCATCCGAACAGCACGCATCTTTACGTTGATGCGCCGCTGAACCCGGATGCCGAAGTGTCGGCCAATGTCGCGGTGTTCGATATTTCGGCCATGGGTGGCGATCCGAACGTGGACCCGGAGTTCAAGACCCTGCCGATCGGTGAATGGGCCGGCATCGCGGATGGTCAGCCGCGCGTGGTGCAGCCCGAATTCAACAAGGAAGGCACCGAGGTCTGGTTCAGCGTCTGGAACGCCAAGGACAAGGAAAGCGCCATCGTCGTCGTCGATGACAAGACGCTGGAGCTGAAGACCGTGATCAAGGATCCGCGTCTGATCACGCCGACGGGCAAGTTCAACGTGCTGAACACCCAGAAGGATATCTACTGATCCCCACGCCCTTCGGGGCGGTCCCTGAAAACTGCCCGGGCGGTGCGCCGCCCGGGGTCTTTCCCTTCCCGCCCAGCCAGTCGGACCCGACAGCCATGAACGATCTTTCGCAGCTTCGCACCCCGTCCGGCCTGCCCGAGGGCACCCTGGGCCGGGTTCACCTGATCGGTGCCGGGCCGGGCGACCCGGATCTGCTGACCCTGCGCGCGCTGCGTCTGATGCGCGCCGCCGATGTGGTGGTCTATGACCGTCTGGTCAGCCCTGAAATTCTGGCGCTGCTGCCGGGCGCGATGCAGCGTATCGACGTGGGCAAGCTGCCCCAACATCACAAGGTGCCGCAGGACGAGATCAACGCGCTTCTGGTGCGGCTGGCGCGGCAGGGGCTGACCGTGGCGCGGCTCAAGGGCGGCGATCCGCTGATCTTTGGCCGCGGCAGCGAGGAGGCGGCGGCCTGCCGGGATGCCGGCGTGCCCTGCGACTATACCCCCGGCATCACCTCGGCCCAGGGTGCCGCGGCCTCGACCGGGGTGCCGCTGACCCATCGGGGCCTGGCGACCGGGGTGCGCTATGTCACCGGCCATCGCGCCAAGGATGCCGCGCTGGATCTGGATTGGCACTCGCTTGCCAGTGCCGAGACGACGCTGGTCGTCTATATGGGCGTCGCCAATATGACAGAGATCGCCGCGCAACTGATGGCGCATGGCATGCCCGCCGACCTGCCGGTTCTGGCCGTGGCCCATGCCACCACGCCGCGTGAAACCCGTCTGCGTGCCCGGCTGCGCCACATTGCCGCCGATGTGATCCGCGCCGGAATGCAGGCGCCGGTCCTGTTCATCATCGGGCATGTCGTTTCCCTGGCCGACCCCGCCGCCCTTGCGGCCGAGGCCGCCGGGCAGGTGGCCCATGCGTAGCCTTGCGGCCGCGCTGGCGCTGGTCGCCGCCCCGGCCATGGCCGAGGTGACCCCCGACCGGGCTGCCGCGCTGGAACATATGGTCACGCAGGATTGCGGGTCATGCCACGGGCTGACGCTGAAGGGCGGGCTTGGCCGCCCCCTCACGCGCGAGGCGCTGGCCAACAGCACGCCCGAGGGGCTGGCGCTGATCATCCTTGACGGCGTGCCGGGCACCGCGATGCCGCCCTGGCGGCCGCTGCTGACCGAAGACGAAGCCCGCTGGATCGCCGACTATCTGACGACGAAGGACACAAGATGAAACGCGCGCTTGCCTTTGTTCTGCTGACCCTGCTGCCTTTGCCCGCGCTGGGTCAGGCCACTGGCGATTTGGGTCTGGTGATCGAACGCGCGACCGGCAGCCTGCTGCTGATCGACCGATCCGACCGCGCCGCGCTGGGCCGGATCGAGGGGCTGGGCGATCTGTCCCATGCCTCGATGACCTATAGCCCCGACGAGCGTTTCGCCTATGTCTTTGGCCGCGATGGCGGGCTGAGCAAGGTCGATCTGATCGACCGCAAGGTCGTGGCGCGCACCCTGCAAGCCGGCAATTCCATTGGCGGCGCGATTTCCGATGACGGGCGTCTGGTCGCGGTGTCGAATTACGAACCCGGCGGGGTCAAGGTGTTCGATGCCGAAACGCTGGCGCCAGTGGCCGATATTCCGGCGGCGGGCAAGACCATCGGTCTGGTCGATCTGCCGGGCCGCCGCTTTGCCTGGACGGTCTGGGACACGGGCGAGGTTTTCGTGGGCGATTTCTCGGCCCCCGCGCCGCAGGTCACCATGATCGGCAATGCCGGCAAGAACCCCTTTGACGCCGTGCTGACCGCCGATGCCCATACCTATCTGGTCGGTCTGTTCGGCGAAAAGGGCGTGACGGCCTTTGATCTGTGGTCCGACGCGCCGCAGCCCGAGAAATTCCTGACCGATTACGGCAAGACCGGCGAGGATATGCCGGTCTACAAGATGCCGCATCTGCAAGGCTGGGCCTTTACCGAGGGCCAGTTCGCCCTGCCCGCCGTGGGCCGGCACGAGGTGCTGTGGGTCGATAGCGAAACCCATGCCGAACGCGGCACGACGCCGGTGCATGGCCAGCCGGTCTTCATCATCGCGCAGCCCGCCTCGCCCTATGTCTGGGTGAATTTCGCGACGCCGCTGAATGATACCGTGCAGGTGATTGACAGCCGCGACCACAGCGTCGTCGCCACCCTGACCCCGGGCAAGGCGATCCTGCACATGGAATTCGCCCCGCGCGGGGCCGAGGTCTGGATCTCCAGCCGCGATGACAACAAGGTGCTGATCTACGACACCCGCAGCCGCGAAAAGCTGGCCGAGATCGCGGCGCAATCGCCCTCGGGCATCTTCTTCACCGCGCGCGCGCATCAGCCGGGGCTTTAGGTCATGGAGGGGTTTGATCCGCGCGATATCCGTCTGCTCGACGATTTCCAGCGTGACCTGCCGCTGGGGCACCGTCCCTTTGCCGAGATGGGCCTGGCCCTGGGCCTGAGCGAAGCCGAGGTGTTGGCCCGGCTGGCGCGGATGCGGGCCGAGGGGCGGATCACCCGCGTCGGCGCCACGGTGCGGCCCAATACCGCCGGCGCCTCGACCCTGGCCGCGCTGCGCGTGCCCGACGACCGGCTGGAGGAAGTGGCCGCGCTGGTGGGCGCGGAGCCGGGGGTCAATCATTCCTACCTGCGCGAGGATGACTGGAACCTGTGGTTCGTCGCCACCGCGCCCACGCCCGACAGTCTGGCCCGCCTGCTGGCGCGGATCGAGGCGCAAAGCGGCGTGCCGCTGATCGACCTGCGGCTGGTGCGGCCCTTCAACATCGACCTCGGGTTCCGGCTGACCGGCCCCGCCACGGCGATGACCGGCGGCCGGGCGCCCGATCTGGCCGCGCTTTGCCCCGAGGATCGCCCGCTGTTGCAGGCGCTGAGCGCGGGGCTTGATCTGGTGCCGGCGCCCTATGCCGCGTTGGCCGCCACGCTTGGGCGCGACGAGGCCGGGCTGCGTGCCCGCATCGCCGCGTTGCTGTCGGCCGGGATCATCACCCGGCTGGGGGTGATCGTGCGCCACCGCGCGCTTGGCTGGACGGCGAATGCCATGGTCGTCTGGGATTGCCCGCCTGATCGCGTGGCGGCGGCAGGGCAGGCGCTGGCGGCGCTGCCGGGGGTGACGCTGTGCTATGAACGCCGGCCCGTCGCGGGGCTGTGGCCCTATCGCCTCTATTGCATGATCCATGCCCGCAGCCGCCCCGAGGCACTGGCGGTGCTGGATCGTGCCCGCGCCCTGCCGCTGCTGGCGGAAACCGGGCATCGCGTGCTGTTCTCGACCCGCTGCTTCAAGCAGACCGGCGCCCGTATCGCGGAGGTGGCCTGATGCGACAGATTTTGTCCGACGGCGCGCTTGATCCGCTGGATCGTCTGCTGATCAACCGCCTGCAAGATGGCCTGCCGATCACCGAGCGACCCTTTGCCGCGCTGGCCGCCGAAACCGGCCTGCCGGAGGTCGATATCGCGACCCGCCTGACCCGCCTGCGCGAGATCGGGGCGATCACCCGTTTTGGCCCCTTTATCGACGCGGCGGCCATGGGCGGGGCCTTTTGCCTTTGCGCGCTGGCCGTGCCCGACGATCGCTTTGACGAGGTCATGACTTTGGTCAATGCCCATCCCGAGGTGGCGCATAATTATGAACGCCAGCACCGCCTGAACATGTGGTTCGTGCTGGCCTGCGAAAGGCCGGAAGATATCGCAAGCGTGGCGGGGCTGATCGGGGCGGAAACCGGGTTGAAGGTGCATCTGTTCCCGAAATTGCAGGAATTCTTCATCGGCTTCCGGGTAGAGGCATGACCATCGACGCCACAGACCGCCGCATCCTTCAGGCCACCGCCGGCGGCCTGCCGATGACCGCGGCGCCCTATGCCGAGGTGGCGCGCTGGCTCAACCTCACCACCGATGAGGTGATGGAGCGGATGCGCGCGATGCAGGCCAGCGGGGTGATCCGCCGTGTCGCCGTGGCGCCCAACCATTATGCGCTTGGCATGGTCGCGAATGGCATGAGCGTCTGGGATGTCATGGATGACCGCGCCGCCGATCTGGGGCGTCAGGTCGGCGCGCTGCCCTTTGTCAGCCATTGCTACCTGCGCCCGCGCAGCCTGCCCGACTGGCCCTATAACCTGTTCGCCATGATCCACGGCGCCAGCCGCAACGAGGTGGAGGCCCTGCGCGCCTGCATCGCCGATCTGCTGGGCGATGCCTGTCGCGGCCGTGACATCCTTTATTCCACGCGCATCCTGAAAAAGACCGGGATGCGCCTTGCCGACGGGGGCTGATCCATGTTCCGTCTGACCCAATACATGCGCGAACTCGTCGCGCCGACCCCGGTGCGCCGGCGCTCTGGCGCGGTGAAGCCGGTGGTGATCTGGAACCTGACGCGGCGTTGCAACCTGCGTTGCCGGCATTGCTATACCACCAGCGCCGACGTGGCCTTTCCGGGTGAGCTGAGCCATGAACAGGCCATGGCTGTGCTGGACGATCTGCACGCCTTCGGCATCCCCGCGCTGATCCTGTCAGGGGGCGAACCGCTGAGCCGGTTCGATTTCTTCGATCTGGCGACGCGGGCGCGCGAACTGGGCTTCCGCCACCTCTCGCTGTCTACCAACGGCACCAAGGTGGCCGATCATATCGACCGCATCGCCGATCTGGGCTTTGATTATGTCGGCATCTCGCTCGACGGGATCGGCGGGATGAACGACTGGTTTCGCGGCGTGGACGGCGCCTTTGATGCCGCGCTGGCGGGGGTGCGCGCCTGCAAGGCCAGGGGTGTGAAGGTCGGGCTGCGCTTTACCATCACCGAGGACAACGCCCAGATGCTGCCCGCCATGATGGACCTGTGCGATGCCGAGGGGGTGGATAAATTCTATCTCTCGCACCTGGTCTATGCCGGGCGGGGCGACAAGAACCGGGGCGAGGATACCGCGCTGCGCCGCACCCGGCACGCGATGGACCAGCTGATCGACCGCGCCTGGGTCGCCGTGGCCGAGGATCAGCCTTTAGAGATCGTGACCGGCAATAACGATGCCGATGCGGTCTATTTCCTGCATTGGGTGCGCCGGAATTTCGATGCCGACAAGGCCGCGCATGTGGCCGCGCATCTGGCGGCCTGGGGCGGCAATTCCAGCGGTCTGGGGGTCGCGAATATCGACCCGCAGGGCAAGGTGCATCCCGATACCTATTGGTCTGACTATACGGTCGGTTCGGTCAAGGACACGCCGTTCAGCAGTCTCTGGACCGGGGCGGACCCGATGCTGGCCACCCTGCGCCAGCGCCCCCGGCCGCTGAAAGGGCGCTGCGGCGATTGTGCCTTCAAGGCGATCTGCGGCGGCAATACCCGCATTCGGGCCTTGCAGATCACCGGCGATCCCTGGGCCGAAGACCCGGCCTGCTATCTGTCCAATCGCGAAATCGGCGTCGAGGATGCCGATCGTCTGACCGTCACGCCCTTCCGGGGGAAAAGCCATGATCCCGCGCATCGTTTCCTTTAGCCTGGCCTGCCTCGCGCTGGCGGCCCCCGCCTCGGCCGGGCCGGATGGCGGCGCGATCTATGCCGATCTTTGCGCCGGCTGCCATGCCGAAACCCGGCTGGGCGGCACCGGCCCCGCGCTGATCCCCGAAAGCCTGGGTCGGCTGAAGGGCGACAAGTTGCAGGCGGTGATCGCCGACGGCCGCGCCATGACGCAGATGCCCGCCTTCAAGGCGACGCTTGGCCCGGCCGAAATCACCGCGGTGGCCGAGTATATCGCGGCGCCGCTGGCGCAGGCCCCGGCCTGGACGGTGGAGGATGTCGCCGCCAGCCGCAGCCTGCGCGACGACTATACCCCCGCGCCGGCGCCGGTCTTTACCGCCGATCCGATGAACGTGACGCTGGTGGTGGAAACCGGCGACAGCCATATCTCGGTGCTGGATGGCGACAGTTTCGCCGTGCTGGATCGGTTCGAGACCCCCTTCGCCGTGCATGGCGGTCCGAAATTCAGCCCCGACGGCCGGTTCGTCTTTGTCATGTCGCGCGATGGCTGGGTGCAGAAATACGATCTGTGGTCGCTGCATGAGGTGGGCCGCGTGCGCGCCGGCCTCAACAGCCGCAACATCGCCATGAGCGCGGACGGCCAATGGCTTGCGGTGGCGAATTACCTGCCCAACACCCTGACCATCCTGTCGGCCGCCGATCTGTCGGTCGCGCGGGTGATCGACGTGGCGGGGCGCGACGGCACGCCCAGCCGGGTTTCGGCGGTCTATCAGGCGCCGCGCCGCAAATCCTTTGTGCTGGCGCTGAAAGACGTGCCCGAGATCTGGGAGGTGGCGACCGACCCCAAGGCAGGCCCTTTTCATGACGGGTTCGTGCATAGCCACGAAGCCGGGATGGAGGAGGCGCTGGCCAGCGAACAGGGCCTGTTCGCCCGCCGCCGGATCGACGTTTCCGCCCCGCTGGACGATTTCTTTTTCGATCCCGATTATCGCAACCTGATCGGCGCCAACCGCGAGGGCGAGACCGGCGTCGTGGTCAATCTGGATGTGGGCCGCGAGATCGCGACCCTGCCCTTGCCCGGCATGCCGCATCTGGGATCCGGCATCAGCTGGATGCGCGACGGTCATCGCGTGATGGCGGTGCCGCATCTGAACGAGGGGCGGATCAGCATCATCGACATGACCGATTGGCATCTGGTCAAGGTGATCGAGACCTCTGGCCCCGGTTTTTTCCTGCGCAGCCACCACAACACGCCTTACCTCTGGGCCGATGTCTTTACCGGCCCGCACAAGGGCGAGATGCACCTGATCGACAAGCAGTCGCTGGAGGTGGTCAAGGTCATGACCCCCGATCCGGGCAAGACCGTGGCCCATACCGAATTCACCCGCGACGGCAGCAAGGCGCTTGTCTCGATCTGGGAAGATGACGGCGCGGTGATCGTCTTTGATGCCGCCACACAACAGGAACTGCGCCGCTTGCCGATGCGCAAACCCTCGGGGAAATACAATGTCTGGAACAAGATCACCTTCGAGGACGGCACCAGCCACTGATCCCGCGCGCACGGACACCCGCCTGTGGCGGCTGGCACTGATCCTGTGGCCCTTTGCTACCGGGGCGGTGGCGATCAACCTGTTCCTGCTGGGGCTGATGTGGCAAAGGCTGGGCCTGCCGGTGATCGCGCCGCTGACGGCGCTGTTCTGGGCGCTGCCGCTGGGCCTGCCTGCCACCTGGGCGGCGGCGCTTTGGGCGCGTCACCTCATCCGCACGGCGGAAGACGGCGCCTGAGCGCCGTCACAGCACATAGCGGCTGAGATCGGCCGAGGCCGCCAGCGCGCCGACATGCGCCTCCACATAGGCGCCATCCACCACCACCTCCTCGCCGCCGCGATCGGGGGCCGAGAAAGAGAGTTCCTCGAACACCCGTTCCAGAATGGTGTAAAGCCGCCGGGCGCCGATGTTTTCCACGCTGCGATTGACCTCGGCCGCCAGCCGCGCCAGCGCGGCGATGCCATCCTCGGTAAAGCGCACTGTTACCTGTTCGGTCGCCATCAGCGCGGTATATTGCCGGGTCAGCGCATTGTCCGTCTCGGTCAGGATGCGGGTGAAATCGCCCTCGGTCAGCGCCTGCAATTCCACCCGGATCGGCAGGCGACCCTGCAATTCCGGCAGCAGATCCGACGGTTTTGCCACATGGAACGCGCCCGAGGCGATGAACAGGATATGGTCGGTCTTCACCGGCCCGTATTTGGTGGAAACGGTCGTGCCCTCGATCAGCGGCAGCAGGTCGCGCTGCACCCCTTCGCGGCTGACATCGGCGCCGCGCGCCTCGGCCCGGGCACAGATCTTGTCGATCTCGTCCAGAAAGACGATGCCGTTTTCCTGCACGGCCTCCAGCGCGGCGGCCTTCACCGCCTCGTCGTCCAGCAGTTTGTCAGCCTCTTGCCCCAGCAGGATCTCATAGCTGTCGGCGACGGTCATCTTCTTGCGGGTGGTGCGGCCGCCGAATGCCTTGAACAGGTCTTGCAGCCCCTGCATCTGCATCTCCATCCCGTTGCCGCCGCCCATCATCATGGGGAAGGGCGCGCTGTCGGCCACCTCCAGCTCGATCACGGTCTGGTCCAGCTCGCCCGACTTGAGCTTCTTGCGGAACATCTCGCGCGTCTGTTCGCGCGCGTCCTTGCCGGCGATGGCCTCGATCACCCGATCCTCGGCGGCCTTGAGCGCGCGGGCCTTCACATCCTCGCGCATGCGGTCGCGGGTTTCGATCATCGCGGCATCGACCAGATCGCGGATGATGCTGTCCACGTCACGGCCGACATAGCCAACCTCGGTGAACTTGGTGGCCTCGACCTTGAGGAAGGGCGCGCGGGCCAGCTTGGCCAGGCGGCGGCTGATCTCGGTCTTGCCGACGCCGGTCGGGCCGATCATCAGGATGTTCTTGGGGTAAACCTCGTCGCGCAGGTCATCGCCCAGCTGCTTGCGCCGCCAGCGGTTGCGCAGCGCCACGGCGACGGCGCGCTTGGCATCGGCCTGCCCGATGATGAAGCGGTCAAGCTCCGATACGATCTCGCGCGGGGTCAGGTTGGTCATTTCGCGATCCGCTCCACCGTCAGGTTGCCATTCGTGTAAACGCAGATATCCGCGGCAATCGCCATGGCCTTGCGGGCCACCTCCTCGGCGGGCAGGTCGGTCTGCATCAGCCCCCGCGCGGCGGCGAGCGCGAAGTTCCCGCCCGATCCGATGGCGGCCACGTCATGTTCGGGTTCCAGCACGTCGCCCGCGCCGGTCAGCACGAACAGCGCGGTGCCGTCGGTCACGATCAGCATCGCTTCGAGATTGCGGAGGTATTTGTCCATCCGCCAATCCTTTGCCAGATCGACACAGGCGCGGGCCAGTTGGCCGGGCGTCGCCTCAAGTTTCTTCTCCAGCCGCTCCAGCAGGGTGAAGGCATCGGCGGTGGAACCGGCAAAGCCGCAGACCACCTCATGCCCGGCGGCGGTGATCCGGCGCACCTTGCGGGCGCTGCCCTTGATGACGGTCTGCCCCAGGCTGACCTGCCCGTCCCCCGCGACCACCACCTCGCCGCCGCGCCGCACCGCCAGGATCGTGGTGCCGTGCCAGCCCGGAAATCTGTCTTCGGCCATGCTGCCCCCCTTGTCTCCCTCTCTATATGGCGTGGCGGCCCTGCGCCGGCAAGGCGGGCGGCTGCCGGTCTGGCGCCACAAGATGTTGTAGGGCCGACACAGAAAACGGGCGATTTTCCGCCGAACAGGCCGGTCTGCTCCGTCTGCCCCGGGCTGCCGCTGCGGCGAAAACCGTGCAGATGCAGGAATGTGCTGTCAAACTCTAGCGAAAGCCCTGCGCCATGCTCACCACATCTAGTTTCCGCCTGCCCGGCCAATGCGGCGTTGCGGATGCGGATCCGGGCGAAACTATGACAGAACCAAGATAAAATGCGGGCGCTTGCCAACAGACCCCTAGAAATTGTGCCTGAACACAGCTATTCCTGAATGCAATCGGATCCCGGCAAATCGGGACCAACAACATGAACGGGCCGAGCAGCCCGGTTTGAGGCGGAGTAGTAAGTATGGTTCAGGCGATTGATTTCGCCGTCCGCAATTCTGCGGGCGCGGTCGTTCATGGCACTGCCGGTGGCGCGGGTGCAAATTTCATTCAGATCGGGTCGGGTGAGCAGGTTTCGCTGAACCTGTCCCAGTCCAGTGTGCTTGGCTATGAACGCCAGGGCAGCAATCTGGTCGTGAAGCTGGTGGATGGCACCGACCTCACGCTGAGCGGGTTCTACGATGTTCAGCCCGGGCATCTGAACCGGCTCTATCTCTCCACCAATGGTGAGGTGACCGAGGTTCTGCTGAATGACAGCGGCGCTGAGGGTCCGATCACCGCAAGCTACGGCCCGGTGGATGCCTGGAACAAGTTTTCGACCCTGGATGACCTGCGTTTTGAAGACGGCGACGCCTATGCCGACGCGCAGATCTATTCGGATGAACCGGCCGGCATGGGCGGCCTGGTGCCGGGCCTGCTGGGCGCCGGCGGTCTTGGTGCTGCGGCCATCGCCGCCGGTGTGCTGGGTGGTGCCGCGCTGCTGGGTGGCGGCGGCGGTGGTGACGGCAACGGCGACAATGGTGGTGACGGCGGCGACGGCGATGACGACGACGATGACACCGGCGCGGATGACGACGATTCCGGCGACGATGACGATAGCGGCGACGACGACGATTCCGGTGACGATGACGACAGCGGCGACGACGATGATTCCGGCGACGATGACGACAGCGGCGACGACGATGATTCCGGCGACGATGACGACTCCGGCGACGACGACGATTCCGGCGATGATGATGACGGCGACGACGACGATGACGACGGCGGCCGCTTGGAGCCGACGGTCGATAACCCCGACGCCGACACCACGCTGACCACCAACACCAAGGATCCCAAGCTGGTGATCACCGGCACGGGTGAACCGGGCGACCATGTCGTCGTGGTGGTGGGCGACAAGACCCAGACCACGACCATCGGCACCGATGGCAAATGGGGGGTGGAGTTCAAGGGGCCGAACTTCCCGGCGGATGGCGATTACAGCTCTCATGTCACCGTCACCGGCGGCGGCTTCACCTATGAACTGGATGGCCCGGACTTCCTGATCGACATGACGCCGCCCCCGGTCGATGCGACCAAGGGTGTCGAAAGCGTCGGCGACGTGGAAAATGCCGCCGAATACAAGGACGGCGTGACCATCGCCGGCACCAGCGAACCCGGCGCCACCGTCGAGGTGAAGATCGGCGGCTTCAGCCACAGCGTTGTGACCAACGCCAAGGGCGAATGGTCGGTCACCTTCTCCACCTCGGAAATCGCTGATGGCGAACACAAGGTGGCGGCCACCATCACCGCGACCGATCCGCTGGGCAACAAGACCGTCATCACCGAAAACGTGGTGATCGACACGCTGACCGAAGTGGCGTTCAACGCGACCCAGATGGGCGACAACGTCATCTCGGGGGCCGAACGCGGCGCGGCGTCGGGCATCACCCTGACCGGCACCGGCGAGGCGGGCGCCAAGATCGAAGTGACCTTCGAAGGCGTGACCCGTGTCACCACCGTCGGCGCCAATGGCACCTGGTCGGTGAAATATGCGGGCGGCGAGTTCAAGGCGGGCACCTACGAATCCACCGTCAGCGTCACCGCGACCGACAAGGCCGGCAACACCGACACCGACACCCATGTGGTGAAGGTCGATACCGAGACCAAAGGCACGATCGAGACCTATTCGACCCATGACAACAAGGATGACGCCATCCTGAACAAGGTCGAGGCCAGCGATGGGGTCACCATCACCGGCACGGTCGAGGCGGGCGCGAAGGTCTGGCTGTCCTTCGACGGCAAGCAGTTCCACCAGGCCACCGTCACCGGCACGGGCTGGAGCGTGGACATCCCCGCCAACGAGATCCCGGCGGGCGAGAAGCTGGCGAATGTCGTGGTCAAGATCGAGGATCAGTATGGCAACACCGCCACGCTGAACGACACGCTGCAAGTGGATCAGGTCGTGCGGAACTTCACCGTCGGCCAGTTCGCGGGCGACAATGTGATGAACGCGGCCGAACAGGCGGCGGGCGTCACGCTCAGCGGCACGGTGGAACCGGGCTCGACCGTGTATGTCTCGCTCTCCTCGGGGGCGACGGCGCAGGTGACGGCCAATGCCTCGGGCAACTGGCAGGCCACCTTCACCGCGGCGCAACTGCCGGAAATGGCGGATGGCACGCTGAATGTCTCGGTCTATGCCCAGGACAAGGCGGGCAACTACACGGCGACCTCGGTCATCCCGGTGCATGTCGATACCTCGGCCCCGGATGTCGCGGATTTCGTGGAGTTCACCAAGACCGTGAATGGTGGCGTGACGGCGGTGACGCTGGATACCGATGGCAACTATTCCAACGCCTCGGACGCGCATTACACCTTTGAGCGGGTCAATACCGACGGGTCGCATTCCAACCTGTCGGCCAATGCCTACAACATCGGTGACGACACGCTGTTCAAGTTCACCAATAACGGCCTCGTGCCCGATGGCAGCTTCCTGGTCGTGACTGGCGAGGATGCGGCGGGCAACGACAGCAGCTCGCTCATCATCGTGCATAACAATGGCACGGTGGGCGAGGTCAACCTGGCGAATGTGGGCCTGTCGGGCCATGATTTCAGCCAGATCGACCTGCGCGAAGCGGCGGGCGCCTCGCTCACGCTGACCACCTCGGATCTGAACCGGCTGACCGGGCTGGGCGACGATCTGGTCATCAAGGGCGGCGCCGACGATACCGTGAACCTGAGCGGTTTCGACGCGGCGAGCTACAAGCACGAAGGCGGCTTCCACATCTATACGCTGGGTGACACCACCCTGCGTATCGAGGACGACGTCAACGTTCACACGATCTGACGGGGAGGGCAGGATGCCCGGCCATCGGGGTCAAAGAGTACGAGCCGGGGCCCTGCGCCCCGGCCCGGCTGTCGCGCTCATCCTGGCCCTGACGGGCTGCGTGGGGGGCGGGCCGGGGGTTTCCAAGTTCGGTTTCGGTGCGTCCATGCAACCCGATCAACCTGCGGCGGCCGGTGCGCTGGCGCAGGCGGAAGGGCAGGGTGAACAACGCTCTGCCATCATCGGCGATCTCCTGTCCCGGGGCAGCGTCCTGTCGCCGGGCAGCGCCTATGGCCAGGTCGCCCAGGCGGTGACCGAGGCCAATGCCGGCCCTGCCCGGGCCGAGCTGCGCGTGGCGCGGCTCAAGGCCGAGGCGCGGTCGAAGAACTGGCTGCCGCGCATCAAGCCCACCCTGTCGCTGACCGATCTGGGCGAAACCTTCGCTTCGCTTCTGGTCGAACAGGTGCTGTTCGATGGCGGTGCCCGCAAGGCCGAACGCGCCTTTGCCGCCGCCGATGTGGAGGTTGCCGCCACCACGCTGGCGCTGGATTTCAACCAGCGGGTTTTCGAGGGGCTGGGCCATTACATCCGCGCGCAACGGGCGATCGAACAGGGCCGTCTGGCCACTGCCGCCGCCGGGCGCATGGCGGAATACGAACGGATCGTGACGATCCGGGTCGATGGCGGCATGTCCGACCGTTCCGAACAGCAAGTCATCCAGCAAAAGGCCGCCGAGATGCGCGCCCGCGCCAATGACGACCGCTTTCAGGCCGAACAGGCGCTGGCCGAGCTGAACGCTATGGCTTCGCGCGACCTGTCGGGGGTGACGGGCCTGTCGGGCCTGCCCGCCGATCCCGGCGCGCCCGAGCCGCTCGCCGTGCTGAAGGCCCGTGCCGAAGCCGCCCGCAGCGTGGCCGAGGCCGAGGCCGCCCGCGCCGGCTTTGGCCCGGGGTTGAAGGCCCGCGCCGCCCTGGATCAGGATGGCGAGGTGGAAAGCGGCCTGTCGGTGGAGTTTGACAAGGCAATCGGTCTGGGCACCGGGGCCGAGCTGGACGCGCTGGCGATGACGACCGAGGTGACGGATCGCCGCGTGGCCAAGGTATCGGAACAGGCCAGCCGCGATATCGTCGCCCTGCATCACGAGATCGCCACCCTGACCGCGCGGCAGGCCGAAGGCGCCGGCGTTCTGGCGCAGAGCGAACAGACCCTTGCGATGTTCGTCGAACAATACAAGGCCGGGCGGCGCACCCTGATGGAGATGGTCAACATGTTTGAAAGCGTGTCGTCCATGCAGCGCGAACAGGCCAGCCTGAAATATGAAATTGCCCTGAAGCAGGTGCAGATCGCACGCGACAGGGGTGTTCTGGTGAGCGGGGCGTCATTGTGAGCGACAATCGGATCATTGCCTTTGACATCAATGCCGGCCGCGTCGCCCCGACGCCGCGCCCCGCCCTGCCTGCCGCCAACGAGGCCGCGCCGCAGCGCCAGACCGACAAGCTGCTGGCTCGCGCCCGTCTGACCTCGGTCTATCTGGGGCTGGCGGGGGCGGAACTGCCGGTGTCGGATCTGTCGGAACAGATCGAACTCGCGACGCGCACCAATGACCTGCCCGGCCTGCACGAGATTGCCCGCGCCCTGACCGGCATGGGCATTTCGGCGCGCGTCGATACCGCGCCGGAACTGGCGCCGACGCTCTGGCCGGCCCTGGTGCAGATGACCTCGGGGCAGCTTGTTCTGGTGCTGGGGCAGGGCGACGCGACGGTCACGATCTATGACCCGAGCCTGCCCGACAAGCGGTCAGAGGTCGCCACCACCGAATTCGCCGCCGTCTATGGCGGCACGATCCTGCGCGCCCGCCCGTCGATGCAGGCGCTGGAGACGCGGCATATCGAACATGCCAGCCGCCCGCACTGGTTCTGGGGCGAGTTTCGCAATTTCCGCCGCCAGATGATCGAGGTCGCGGCGGGGTCGCTGGTGGCGAACCTGCTGGCGGTCGCGGTCGCCATGTTCTCGCTTCAGGTCTATGACCGGGTGATCCCGCATCAAAGCCAGGCGACGCTGTGGGTTCTGGCCATCGGCGCCATGCTGGCGGTGATGATGGAGGCCTTCCTGAAGGTCGCCCGCTCTACCCTCATGGATCTGACCGGGCGGCGCATCGAACTGGCGGTGCAGGAACGGCTGATGGAGCGTCTGTTGGGCATGAAGGGCGGGCCGAACCGCGCCACGCCGTCGCAGACCTTTTCGGCGATGCGCGAATTTTCGGCGGTGCGGGAATTCTTCACCTCGACCACCATCGGCACGCTGGCCGACCTGCCCTTCCTGTTCATCTTCTTTGCGCTGGTCGCCTCGATCGGGGGCAATCTGGTCTGGGTTCTGGTGCTGGGTTCGGCGCTGATGGTGCTGCCGGGGATCTTTTTCCAGAAAAAGATGATGGCGCTGACCAAGGATACGCAGGGCGCATCCACCCGCGCGGCGCGGCTGCTGTATGAAGCGGTCTATGAACATGAGACGGTCACCACGCAGCGCGGCCAGGACCGTATCCGCCGCATCTGGGCCGAACTGACCACGCTTTCGGCCATGAAAAGCTCGGATCAGCGGCATATCTCGTCGCTGCTGACCTATTGGGCGCAGGCGATGCAGCAGATCACCTATATCGGGGCGGTGGTGATCGGCGCCTATATGGTTTTCGCCGGGGAATTCACCGTGGGCACGATCATCGCCATCGGTATCCTGACCTCGCGCACGCTGGGGCCGCTGTCGCAGGTCCCGTCCACGCTGGCCCGCTGGGCCAATGTGAAAGAGGCGCTGAACGGGCTGGAGGCGATTGCCGGATCGGCCCAGCAAGAGGAAAGCGGCCGCCACTATCTGCGCCGTGACAAGATCGCCGGGCATTTCGAACTGCGCAATCTGGAATTCAGCTATGACCCCAAGGCGGCGCCGGTGGTGGATATCGCCGCGCTGGCCATTCCGCAGGGGCAGCATGTGGCGGTTCTGGGGGCCAATGGATCCGGCAAATCGACGCTGCTGCGCCTGCTGGCGGGGCTTTATGACCCGACCAAGGGTCGCGTGCTGATTGATGGCGTGGATCTGGCGCAGGTGCATCCGCGCGATCTGCGGCGCAGCCTGGGCTATCTGGGCCAGGATGTGCGGCTGTTCGCCGGTTCGATCCGCGACAACCTGAACATGACGCAGCTGGAACGCGATGACAGCCGCCTGCTGGCCGCGCTGGATTTCGCGGGTCTGGGGCCCTTTGTGCGCAACCATCCGCGCGGGCTGGATCTGGAGATCCGCGAACTGGGCGAGGGCCTCTCGGTCGGGCAGCGGCAGTCGATCGGCTGGGCGCGGCTCTGGCTGCAAGACCCCTCGGTGGTGATTCTGGATGAACCGACCGCCGCGCTGGACCAGACGCTGGAGGCGACGCTGGTCAGCCGCCTGCATCACTGGCTACAAGGCCGCACCGCGATCATCGCGACGCATCGCGTGCCGATCCTGCAACTGACCGAACGCACGCTGATCCTGCAAAACGGCAAGATGGCGGTGGACGGGCCGCGCGACGCGGTGCTGGCGCATCTGAACAAACAGGCGGGGGCACGGGCATGAGCGCGATCTACGATCCCGAACTGGCGGAAACGCATCGGCGCCCCTCGGCGATCATCTGGACCATCGGTGCCGCGGTTCTGGTGTTTCTGGGCTGGGCCGCCTTTGCCTGGGTGGCCGAAATCGTCCATGCCCCCGGCACGGTCGTCTCGTCCTCGCGCCCGCAGATCATCTCCAATTTCGAAGGCGGGATTCTGGCAGAGCTGGACGTGGCCGAAGGCGATATCGTCGAACAGGGGCAGGTTCTGGCGCGGCTTTACGGCACGCAATACCAGTCGCAGGTCGATGATCTGAACGACCAGATCGCCACGCTGGAAATCCGCCGCCTGCGGCTGGAATCCGAGGCGCTTGGCGTGGTGGAATTCGACGCGCCCGCCGATCTGGCCGCGCGGGTGCCCGATATCGTCGCCTCGGAAACCGCGTTGCTGAATGCCCGGCTCTTTGACTTCAAGATGAAGAAGGACGGCGCCGAACAGATCCTCGCGCAGGCGCAGAAGGAAATGGATATCGTCGCCAACATGGTCAAGCTGGAGGTCGCCCCGAAGATCGAGCTGACCCAGGCCACCAAGGCGAAATCCGAGGCCGAGGCCCATCTGAACGACGTGATCACCCAGATGGAGCTGGACCGCGCCACCACCTATTCCGATACGCTGGCCAAGCTGGCCACCCTGCGCCAGCAGCTGAAGACCGCGCAGGATCAGCTGACCCGCTCCACCCTCATCGCGCCGATGCGCGGCGTGGTGAACAAGCTGTCGCTGACGACGCTGGGCGGCGCGGTGCGCCCGGGCGAGGAGATCCTCCAGATCATCCCGCTGGGGGATGAATTGTTCATCGAGGCGCGGGTCAAGCCCTCGGATATCGCCCAGGTCCGCAAGGATCAGGAGGCGACGATCAAGCTGACCGCCTATGATTACACGATCTATGGCACGCTTCAGGGCAAGGTCGATTTCATATCTGCCGACACGTTCAAGGACGAACGCTCGCGCAATCCCGATGGCGATCCGCATTACAAGGTGACGGTGAAGGTGGATCTGTCCCGCCTCACCGAACGCCAGCGCGCGCTGGAGATCCGGCCCGGCATGCTGGCGGATGTGGAATTGCAGACCGGCGGCAAGACCGTGCTGACCTATCTGACCAAGCCGCTCTACAAGTCGCAGCAGGCGCTGCGCGAGCGTTGATCGCCGCGCAGGGCAGCAAAATTGCCCGGCATTTTACCCTTTAAGGCCCTGTTCACCGCCCGCTGCTACACCTGATTTCGGGTGAAGAAAGGGGTGTGTGATGGCCGGCAAGAATTCTGCCGCGCCCGTCATCATCAAACGGAAGAAAGTCACGGGCGGTGACGGGCACCACGGTGGGGCGTGGAAGGTTGCCTATGCCGATTTCGTGACCGCCATGATGGCGTTCTTCCTGCTGATGTGGCTGCTGGGCGCGACGACCGAAAAGCAACGCAAGGGGGTGGCGGATTATTTCAATCCGACAGTGACGCTCGCGGCATCCGGTGGCGGTGCCGATGTGCTGGGCGGCGATTCCGTGATGACGGCGACGGTGGCCAATTCCTCGGGTCAGGTCGAGCTGAAGGGTCATCCCCCGGGCAACGAACTGAGCGAGCCGCGCCTGCGTGAAATCAAGTCCGAGGTGGACCGCCTGCTCACCGCCTTTGGCGGCGAAAGCATGACGATGAAACGCGCCCTGCGCCATGTCACCAGCAAGGTGACGGATGAGGGGCTGGTGATCGAGATCTACGATCTGGATGATGCGCGCCTGTTCGTGGGCGACAGTGCGACCCCGTCCCCCGCGCTCGGGGAAATCGCCAAGGCACTGGTCGAGGTGATGGATCTTGCGACCAATGGTGTCGCGATCAATGGCCATGTGCGATCCTATCCCGTGACGCTGATCGACAATCCGGTCTGGTCGCTTTCTGCCGCGCGGGCCGAGGCGATGCGCGCCCTGCTTCAGGCCGATGGTCTGGCGCCGTCCCGGTTGCGGCGGGTCACCGGGCATGCCGATCGCGTGCCGGTCACTGCCGATCCGCAGGCGATCCGCAACAACCGGATCGAGGTGATCCTGCTGCGCCGGGATCGGTAGAATTTGAGGCATTAGGCAGAAATTAAGACGGAGGGCGCAGGGTCGGCTTTGATCGGGAATCGAAGCTCAGAAAGGCGCCCCATGACGATTTCTTCCGCTCTCAATGCCAGCGTGGCCGGGCTGAATGCGAATGCTTCGCGCCTGGCCACGATTTCGGACAATATCTCCAATTCCGCGACCTACGGATACAAGCGGGCCTCGACCGAGTTTGAATCCATCGTGCTGTCCAGCACGGCGGGGGCGGGGGCTTATACTGCGGGCGGCGTGCGGTCGCAATCGGTGCGCCTGATCGACGAACGCGGTGCGCTGGTCGGCACGTCGAACGCGCTGGACCTTGCGGTGTCAGGGCGCGGGATGCTGCCGGTGATGAACGCGGCCAGCGTGAATGGCACCGGCGTTGGCGAGGGCGGGTTGATGATGACCACGACCGGCGCCTTCCGGCCTGACGAGAATGGCATCCTGACCACGAAGTCGGGCCTTGTCCTGCTGGGCTGGCCCGCCAATGCCGATGGCTCGATCCCCACCATGGCGCGCGATACGACGAATGGTCTTGTGCCGATCGTCATCAACGCCAACCAGCAGGCCGGCGATCCGACGACGCAGATGAAGCTGGGGGTGAACCTGCCCGCCACCGCCACGGTGCCAGGCGCCAGCGGTGATGCGATCCCGCTCTCGGTCGAATATTTCGGCAATCTCGGCACTTCCGAGACGCTGGATGTCACCTTCACGCCGACCGTTGGCACAACGGCGGGGTCGAATGAATGGACGCTGGAGATCCGCGATTCCGCCCAGGGCGGCGCCGTGGTGGGCGAATATGTGCTGACCTTCGACGACAGCCGCACCAATGGCGGCACCCTCGCCTCGGTGAATGCGGTGTCGGGCGGTGCCTATGACGCGGCCTCCGGCACGGTGCAGCTTGCGCTCGATGGCGGGCCGCTGACGCTGACCATCGGCAAGCTGGGCGATTCGACCGGCATTACCCAGTTGTCCGATACCTTTGCCCCGACCTCGATTTCCAAGGACGGCTCGCCCGTGGGCAACCTGACCGAGGTCACGGTGGATGAAAACGGCATGCTCAAGGCCACCTACGATACCGGCTTTACCCGCACGCTCTATCAAATCCCGCTGGTGGATGTGCCGAATATCAACGGGTTGAAGGCGGGCGATAACCAGACCTATCAGATCTCCACCAATTCCGGCTCGTTCTACCTGTGGAATGCGGGCGACGGCCCCACCGGCACGGTCGAGGGTTTCGCGCGTGAGGGGTCCACCACCGACATGGCGGCCGAACTCACCAGCCTGATCCAGACCCAGCGGGCCTATTCGTCCAATGCCAAGGTCATTCAGACCGTGGACGAGATGCTTCAGGAAACCACCAACATCAAGCGCTAAGGACAGAAGATGAGCCTCACATCCGCCATCGGCTCGGCGCTGACCGGGCTTTCGGTCTCCAGCAGGCTGGCCGATCTCGTCTCCACCAACATCGCCAATGCGGCGACGCCCGGCTATGTGCGGCGTGAGGCGCAGGTGTCCTCGGTCGTGCTGGGTGGGCAGGGGGCGGGCGTCACCATCGACAGCGTCTCGCGCGATGTCAGCACCTATCTGCTGAATGAGCGGCGCGGGTCCGAGGCCGCGCTGGCCGATCAGGACACCCGTGCGACTTTTCTGGCGCGGATCGAACAGGGCTTTGGTCTTTCTTCCGATAGCGGCAGCCTCTCGGCACTGATTGCCGATTTCGACACCGCCCTGATCGCCGCCGCCGGACGGCCGGAATCCGAAAGCCAGCTGGGCGATGTCTTTACAGCGGCGTCGCGCCTGGTGGAAAAGATCAATCAGCTGTCAGACGCCGTGCAGGACGCCCGCACCGAGGCAGATGCCACCATCGCAGGCGAGGTGGATCAGCTCAACAGCGCCTTGCAGCAGGTCGAGGACCTGAACGGCAAGATCCGTGCCACCCAGGCCGCAGGACGCGACACGACCTCGCTGGAGGATCTGCGGCAGCGTCAGATCGACCAGATCGCCAGCATCGTGCCTCTGCGGCAGATCCCGCGCGACGATGGGGTGGTCGCCCTCTATGCTCAGAACGGCGCACCGCTGATTGACGGGCGGGCTTCGGTCTTCGGCTTCACGCCCACGCGCGCGATCACGCCGGAAATGACGCTGGCAGGTGGGCCGCTCAGTGGGCTCACGCTGAACGGAAGGGCGATCTCCACCGGCGATGGCAGCCTGATCGCGGGCGGGTCGCTCGCGGCGAATTTCGCGCTGCGCGACAGTCTCGCGCCCGAGGTGCAGGCCGGGCTTGACGGATTGGCCCGCGATCTCGTGGAGCGGTTTCAGGAGGGCGGGCTGGATCCGACCCTGCCCATGGGGGCGCCGGGCCTGTTCACCGATCTGGGGGCCGCCTTCACCGCGGCCGATGATGTGGGTCTCGCGGCGCGATTGCAGATCTCGGCCACCGTCGATCCGGCGCAGGGCGGTGCCTATTGGCGCCTGCGGGATGGTTTGGGCGCGACCCTGCCGGGGCCGAGCGGTGAGACCGGATTCCTGACCGGCCTGCGTGACGCGCTGACCGCGACCCGCAGCGCCAGCAGCGGCGCCCTGGCTGCCGGCCAGCGCAGTTTTGCCGGTTTCGCCACCGAGGTCGCCTCTGTCTTGTCGCGCCAGCGCGTCACCACTGAAGAGGCGGTCAGCTTCGCCCAGGCCCGCGCCTCGGCCTTGCAGGAGCAGGAGCTCGCGCGCGGGGTCGATAGCGACCAGGAATTGCAGAAATTGCTGCTGATCGAAAAGGCCTTCGCCGCCAATGCCCGGGTCATCCAGGTCGTTGACAACATGCTGAATGATTTGCTGGAGATCTGAGATGACCATGCTTTCACTGGGCGATCTGGCCCAGAACATGATCCGGCGGCAGCACATGAATCTGGTGAAATACCAGGTCCAGACCCGCAGCCAGGAGATGACGACAGGCGTTGTCGCCGACACGGCGGCACATCTGCGCGGCAATCTCGCACCGCTCGACGCGCTCAATGGCGCCTTGGCGCGGTTCGACGGCTATCGCCACGCGACCGCGCAACTGGCGCTGAACAGTTCGACGATACAGGCCGCGCTCGAAAGCATCGACGGATTTGCAAGCGATCTGGCGACGCCGTTGCTCTCTTCCTCCAGTGCGCGGGATTTGTCCTCGATCCGCGCGAATGGTGGCGAGGCCCGCGAAAAGTTCAAGGCAACAATCGCCCTCCTGAACACGGAGATCGGCGGTCAGAGCCTGTTTGCCGGCAAGATGACCGATCGCCCGCCGCTGCCGGATGCCGAGACCTTGCTTTCCGCGATCGAAATTGTTGCCGCAGGCGCCACCAGCGCGGCCGACCTGCGCGACGCGGTCAATGCCTGGTTCGACGATCCCGCGGGCTATGCCGCGCTTTATCAGGGTGGTGATGCGGTCGCACCGATCGGGATTGGCGGCGGCGTCACCGCGGCCACTGGCATCACCGCCCTGTCGCCGGGTGTGGTGGACAGCCTCAAGGCGCTGTCACTGGCGGCATTGACGGGCAGTGACGCGACCGCCCTCAATGACGAAGGCAAGATCGCCCTCGCCTCGGTGGCCGGTGCGGCGCTGCTGGGCAGCCAGACAGCCCGGGCCGATATGCGGGCCGGCCTTGCGGTGATCGAAAATCGCGTTGCCGCCGCGCAGACCCGCAACGAGGCCGAGGAGACCGCGCTGGAAATCGCGCGCGCCAAGCTGGTCGAGGTCGATCCCTATGCGGCCGCGACCGGCCTGACCGAGGCGCAGACCCGGCTTGAGACCCTCTATGCCGTTACTTCGCGACTCTCCTCCCTCTCTCTGGCGAATTACCTCAGATGATCCGCATTCTTCTTGTCCTTCTGTTCTTCGCTCTGCCCGCCACGGCGGCACCGATCCGTATCAAGGATCTGGTGGAATTCGATGGTGTGCGCGGCAATGATCTGGTCGGCTACGGACTGGTGGTCGGGCTGAACGGCACCGGCGACGGGCTGCGCAATGCGCCTTTCACCGAGGAAATCATGGCCAATCTGCTGGAGCGGCTTGGCGTCAACGTCTCGGGTGAGCAGATCCGCCCCAAGAACGTCGCGGCGGTTCTGGTCACCGCCAGCCTGCCGGCCTTCGGGCGTTCGGGCGGGCGCATTGACGTCACCGTCTCCGCAATCGGTGACGCGAAAAGCCTGCTGGGCGGCACCCTGGTGATGACACCGCTGAATGGCGCCGATGGCGAAATCTATGCCGTGGCGCAGGGGACGATCATTGCCGGCGGCATCTCGGCCGAAGGCGAGGCCGCGCGCGTGGTTCAGGGCGTGCCGACGGCGGGGGTCATCCCCTCGGGCGCGCGGATTGAACGCGAGGTGGAATTCGATTTCACCTCCGTCACCTCGCTGCGTCTAGCGCTGCGCCAGCCCGATTTCACCACGGCCGCGCGCATCGAGGATGCGATCAATCGCGAATTCGGTCGTGCCGTGGCGCTGATGACCGATGCGGGAACTGTCTCGCTCGACCTGCAACGCACGCGGATGACCTCGCCCGCGCATGCGATCGGGCGGTTGGAAAACCTGCTTGTCGAGCCCGAAACCCGCGCGCGGGTCGTGGTCGATCAGCGCTCCGGCACCATCGTCATGGGGGCGGATGTGCGGATCAGCCGCGTTGCCGTGGCCCAGGGCAACCTGACCCTGACGGTCGAGGAGGCGCCGATGGTCGTCCAGCCCAATCCGTTCAGCGAGGGAGAGACGGTGGTGGTGCCGCGCAGCGCCGCCGGCATCCAGAAGGCGCCGGGCACCGGCCTGGCCATGGTGCCGGAGACCGCGACCCTCGCCGATGTCGTTTCGGGGCTGAACGCGCTTGGCGTCGCGCCGCATGACATGATCGACATCCTGAAAAGCATCAACGCGGCCGGTGCGCTGCATGCGGAGTTCGTTGTCCAGTAAGCATCTCGGCCGGCTGATCATGGCCTGCATGCCCGGGGTTTGCACAGGCCCCGAACTGCCCGAGGCCGAGCGTATGACGCTTTTCTCCGCACATTCCCTGCGGGGGGCCATGTTTCCAGGTCAGATATGGATCAGCGTAATATCCAGAAGAAACGGTGCCATACCATTGCCGAGGTGAAACGCCACGACAGGTTCCGCATCAACCGGGCCAAGACCGCGCAGCCGTTGCGCCGGAACAGAACGCGCGAGATCGGCCACAAGATGCGCCAGTGCTGTTTCCCGGCGGTAGGCGCCGCATCTGTGGGCCCCAGCGGTAGGGTATTTGTGTGTTCCGCATCCAGCGGAAAAACCGTCTGGGGAAAGAGACGACTTTGGCCCTGAGACGATTTGCACAAAAGAGCCGGTGCGCAGGTTGATCGTCAGCAGACATCCGCAAGCTGATACCCTGTCGGCCGATCGGGTTCAGATGCCGCGTGCGGCGCTTCGGGCGAGGGCGGCGATCAGGTCGGTCTGGGTGACGATGCCGACGATCCTGCCATATTCCAGCACCGGCACGGCATCGGTATCGCCGTCCGCCATCAGGTGCAGCAGGGCACCGATCGGCGTGGCGGTCGTGGCGCGGGGGACGGCGACGCGCATGATGTCGCCGGCCGTCACCGGCCTTTCCCGCCCGCGATCCAGCAAACGCCCGAGCGCCGCGACAAAGCGCCGGTTCTGCCTTTGCGCATCGTCCCGTGCCCGGCTGATCAAGTGGATCTGAAAGATCACCCCCAGAAACCTTGCCTCGTCATCCACCACGGGCAGCGAGGTGAAGCGGTGTTCGCGGAACATGTCCGCAATGTCGCCCAGCCTCGTGTCGGGGCGCACCGTCACCAGATTGCGCGACATGATATCCTGCGCGGTCAGCGGGCCGGAGGAATGCGCGGCCGCCTGCAATTCCGCGGCCCCGATCAGCCGGGCCAGATCCTCCACGCCAAGGTTGAAGGATTGCCGGTAGCGTTCAAGGATCCCCGTCAGCTCTGCCTCGGAAAGCCCGAGCCGTTCGACAGGGTTGCGGTCTTCGGTGCCATGCTTGCTCGGGCCCTCGAACTGGCGGAACGGATAGCGCCGCCCGGTCAGCCGCGCGTAAGGGATCGCGATCAGCACCAGCGCGGTGGTCCCGAGTGCGATCGGCGTCAGGGCGAACCAGAATCCGAGATGCGCGATGGCATCGGGCGACATGGCCGCCGTCATCGCGACCGCCCCCGCCGGCGGATGCACTGCCCGAAACAGGATCATCGCGGCGGTCGCCAGACCCACGGCCAGGGCGATCCGCAAGGCCGGATCGGGGATCGCAAGGCAGACCCCAACCCCCACCAGCGCCGACAGCGTATTGCCGACAATCGCCGACCAGGGCTGCGCGAGCGGGCTGTTCGGCACCGCAAAAAGCAGCAGCGAGGTCGCCCCGAAGGGCGGCACCAGATAAAGCCCCAGCCGGGTGTCGATCTGCGGCGACAGCAGGAACAGCCCGGTTACCGAAAGGCCGATCAGGACACCAAGCCCGGAGCGCAGGGCCTCGGCGGGCGGGACACGGGCCACAGCGGGGCCAAGCGACTTCAACCTGTGCAATTGCGTCCCCTCCGCGCGTGCTGCATAGATTTTCATCGCTTTGCGCAAAGATCAACCGGCCGATTGCAACAGCGACAGGAAGGGGCGGTCATGTCCGCCTTCCCGATCTGCTCGTCGCCCCGCGAAGGTGACGCAGGCCCGGGTTCTACCGCAAGCCCGGTCGCGGCGCTGAAGGCGACGTGAGTGAAATTCAATGTCCGAGGACGGCGCCGCGCTCGGCCTCGCGCTGCGCGAAGGCCAGACGTTCATTGACGCTGCCCAGACCCAGCCGCCGCCCGGTCAGTTCGGCCGGCGTCTCTGCCAGCAGCCGCGCAAGCCCCAGCATGCGCTGGATATTGGTGCGCAGATTGGCCAAGCCTTCGGTATCGTTCAGAATTTCACCCGGCGCGCCACCGATCAGCGTGGTCGGAAAACCGCCCCCCGCCACCAGCATCCGGTTCAGCAGCATGTTGTTCAGCAGCTGGTTATACACCTCTGTATGCGCATAGCGCCGCGCCACCACCACGGCACAGCCCACCTTGTTGATCAGCGGGCGTTCAAACCGCAGATAGCCGACCCCGGCGCGTTCGATGAAGATCTGCATCAGATGCGCCAGGCCATAGCCATGCACCGGCGCGACATAGACCAGCGCATCGGCCTGAACCAGCCGGTCGATCAGCGCCGGCATGTCATCCTGCCCGGCGCAGGGTTCACTGCGCATGTTGCAATTGCCGCAGGCGCTGCACGGATGCATGTCGAGATCGCGCAGATAGGTCACGCCGGATTGCCCGCCCTCGGCCGCGATCTCGGCGCGGATCAGATCGACGGCCAGATCGGAATTGCCTCCGGCCCGCTCCGAGCCGCTGACAATATGGACAGTCACAGGTTTGCCGGACATGGCACGAATTCCTTCTGCATGAGGTCGGGCTGCACGGGGGAGGACAAGGGTGGTTCGGGCTGCAAGAGGCGCGCCACCGCGCCCAGTATGGCCGCAAGGGCGTTCTCGGATTGGCCGCTGATCACCATGGCGGTGGAAAGCGGGTCGATCAGGCACAGAAAGCGGTCGCCCTCCAGCCGGAACAGGATGCCGCCCTCGACCGAGGTTTCGCCGATTTCGCGGGTGTTGCCGCCCTCGGGCGCGGCCAGCAGGCAATGGCGGTAAGACGGCAGGAAGGCGGCCTGCGCGTGCCCGTCGCGCCAGTCGAACCGCCCCTCGACCGGCACACGGCGCAGCCCGAGATCGGGCCGCGCCGCCACGAGCTCCCATGCCGCATCGCCCACGGCAAGAAACGGCCCGGATTGCGCGGCGATATCGCCGTCTGACATCTCGGCGGGCCAGGACAGCACCAGCCGCAGGTCAGGCCCGCGGGCATCCGGCCCGCGCGCCGCCGCATATAGCGCCCCGGCCCGGTCCTGCGGATCGTCGATGCGCAACCGTGGCAGCGCGGGTCGGACCGGCGCAGGGGCGGCATTCACCGGGCGCAATCGGCGCAGGGTATCCAGAAACCCCGCCGCCTTCTGTTCGGCCTCGTGATATTCCTCGACCGGGTCGCAGCGCGCCACCAGGGTCGAGCCGACCTGAAAGCTCATGCGCTGCGCGTCGAAGGTCACGCCGCGAATGCCCACCGACATGTCGAACTCGCCCGAAAAGCCGGCATGGCCGATGGCACCGCCATAGAAACCGCGATGTTCCGGTTCCAGCCGGGCAATGGCGCGACAGGCGGTGGCGCGGGGATAGCCGCTGACAGTGCCGGCGGGCATGGTCCGCGCGAGCGCGGCAAAGATCGGCAGATCGGGCGGCGCGGGGGCGGTGATGCGGGCGTAGGTATGCACGACCCGGCTGTGATAGCTGAAATGGCGGTAATTCGAGACAAGCGCCGGCTGCCCGGACAGCGCAGTCAGATCGTTGCGCGCCAGATCCACCAGCATATCCAGCTCATCCCGTTCCTTGCCCGAGGTCAGCAGCCGGGCCAACCCTTCGGCCTGACGCGACGGGTCTTGGGCATGGCGCCGCGTGGTGCCGCCGATGGCAATCGTCGAAAGCCGCCCGGCATTCTGCTTCAACTGGGTGGCGATCGAGGCGCCGAAGAACCCGAAGCGGCCGAAATCCAGATAGTAATTGTGGCTGGTCGGGTTCGCGGCGGCGTAATGGCCATAAAGTTCGAACGGATTGCCCGCATAGGTCAGGCTGTAGCGGCGTGACAGAGTCAGCTGGTGCAACGCGCCGCTGTCGATCAGCCCCAGACCGGCCCGCAGCATCGCGATGACACGATCCTGCGGCGGCCCCTCCAGCGGTCCAAAGCGCAGCGGTGGCCCATCGGGCCGCGCCGGCCGCGCCGCAAGCTGCGCCGGCAGGCAGGCCAACCCGGCCAGTGCAGCTTCTGCCCCGATGGCCCGGAACTGATAGCGGTCCGACCCGCTGTCGAGCAGAAACACCGCATCGGCGAAATAGAGGCAGAAATTCGCCCCTTCGCCCGGCTCGGCCTCGGCAAAATCATGCGGCAGCGCGCCGGTCAGGCCGAATTCCGCAAAGACCGTGCCGCGGAATTGCGCGCAAAGATGGTCGAGATAGGCCAGTGCGCCCATATCTGGCGACGGCGGATGGAACAGCGGCAAAAGCGCCTGGCCCCGCGCGTTCAGCGCCGATACCCGCAGATGCCGGCCGCGCCCCTCAATCAGCAGGGGGGGATCGCAAAAGAAGATGTCCTTGCCACCCTCCTCCTCGTCAAACAGGCGGGTTTCCAGCAGGCAAGGCCGCGAAAGCCCGCCGCTGCGGATGATGTCGCGGATATCGCGCCCCAGCCGCCCCTGCGCGCGGTGAACCTGAAAGGCCTGCATCATCGCTCAGCCCTGCATCTGCCCGGCCAGCATGACACCGCGTATCCCGGATTTGAGCGCCCGGACATCCGCCACGGGATCGCCCTCGACCAGCACGAGATCCGCCTGTTTGCCGGGGGCCAGCGTGCCGATGCGGTGATCCTGCCGGATCATCCGCGCCCCGCCCAGCGTCGCCCATTTCAGCACCGTGGCCCCGTCAAAGCCCAGCTCGTGCTGGAACGCCTCCAGCTCGTCGTGATAGGTGCCATGCGGGGTCCAGGCAAAGCCGAAATCGTCGCCAAGCGCGATATTGATGCCCATCTCATGCGCCACGGGCAGGAAGGCGCGGGTATTGGCCACCTCGGCGGCAAATTCGGTGCGGTCGGGATCGGCGCCGAAAGCGGCCCCCTTTTCCAGAAACATCTTGGGCTGAAAATAGCTGGGCACCACCGTTTGCCCCTTGGCCAGCAGACCGTCGAGGCAGGACTGATCGGAATAGGTCGCGTGATCGACGATATCGACACCGGCCGCGATGGCCTTTTCGATGCCTTCGCGCCCGCGCGCATGGCTGCGGACCAGCACGCCGCGGCGGCCCGCCACCTCGACCACGCATTTCAGCTCGTCCAGCGTGTAAAGCGGCTCGTCGGATTTGGCATTGGGGAACTGGTCGTCACCCGTGGCAAAGGTCTTGATGATCTGCGCGCCATCGTCGATTTCCTTGTCCACGGCGGCGACGAATTCGGCCAGTTCGGTAAGGATCGGCATGTAGTCGCGCGGGATATGCTTGACCTTGGACGGGTCGCGCCGCCCCTCGGGCCCGGCCACCATCAGATCGCGGCTGCAAGGCAGTATCTGCGGCCCGGCAAACAGCCCGGCCCGGATGGCATTGTTCAGATAGGTGTCAAGATTGCAGATCGACCCTGCGCCCACCATGGTCGTGTAGCCCAGCCGCAGGGCGCGTTGCGCGTTCAGTGCCGCGACGAAGGCCAGTTCGGTCAACGGGTATTTGAACAGCACCTCCCGCGCGCCAAGGACATTGTGATAGCCCAGATGCGTATGGGCAAAGACCAGACCGGGGATCACGGTCTTGCCGCGCCCGTCGATCACGGTTTCATCGCGGCCCCGCCCGGGCGCCATCGCGGCGCCCTCGGTGATTTCCAGAATGCGGTCGCCCTGCACCACGAGATTGCGGTCCGCGACCGGCGCGGCGCCGGTGCCGTCAAACAGGGCGACATTGGTGATGATGGTCGTATGGGTCATGAGGCTACCTGGGTTGGGCAAGGGGCGAGCGGTGCCGCCAGAGGAGGAGAGGCCGTGGCGCGCAGGCTGAAAACCGACCAGATCATGTCGACGCCGGGCAGGCTGGCGCGCGCCGCCAGCCCGTATTGCGCGCGGCCGGGTTCGTTGGTGACACAGGCATCCGCCCGGCCCTGCGCCACGATTTCCGCCGATTGCACGGTGGATTCGGCCCGCAGGATTTGCAGATCGTCGGGCAGGTGATCGGCGAAATGGGCATGGATCATGTGGCGCACCGCATCGCAGGCCGCGATGGTCAGCGGATGTTCGATCCGGTCCGGCAGGGCCAGGTGATAGGCCGGTGTCGGCTCGACAAAGGCGCCTTCCAGCCGGAATTCGGAAGACCAGTAGAACCGGGTCGAATTGGTATAGGCGCTTGGCACCAGGGCATAATCAATCTCGCCCGCCAGCAGATCGTCATACACCGCGTCGAAACTGGGTTTCAGCACGATACGCCAGCGGTCTGCCGGGATCGGGTGCAGCAGATCGCGCAGCACCGTATCCGACGAGGTGCCGCCCGGCCCGAGCGAGCCGATGCGCACATGGTCCTGCGCCGCAAAGAAGGCGCGGAACGCATCCTTTCCCAGACGGTGCGCGGCCATGATCAATACCCCCGACGCTTGGCCATGCGATGCGAAACCAGCGATTCCGCATCGGGTTCGGCCTGGCGACGGTCGATGATCCGCGCAGCCTTCCACGACACGAAGGCCGCGGTCGTCACCACCTGGTCGATCTCCGACACCACGATCACGCGGGCCTTGCAGCCCAGCACCTCGGCGCAGCTTTGTTCGATGGCCCGGCACAGGGCCGGCACGTCGCGCGCGGCCTTGCTGAATTCCACCGGGATCTCCAGATGATCGGCGCCCCCGGCATAGTCGATGATGATCTGATAGGCGATGCAGTGGGTGACGGGTTCCAGGATCGCGCTTTCGATCTCATAGGCCGAAAACAGCCGGTCATTCAGGGTGATCCGGTCGCGGGTGCGGCCGATCACATCGACCTGCAACCGCTCTGGCCCTGGCCGGCCCGTGGCACGCACCGTCACCATGTCGCCGGTGCGGTAGCGCAGCAGCGGCTTGATCCCGTCCATCAGCATGGTCACGCACAATTCGCCGGTGCCCGTCTCGCCCAGGCTTTCATCGGTGGCGGGGTCGATCACCTCGGTGATGTAGTTGGGATCGGCGATATACATCTGACCGTCGGGCCGCACCGAGGCCATGATGAACGCCTCTTGCGAGCCATAGAGGCAGTTGAACACCTGCGCCCCCCAGATCGAGCCGATATTCTGCATCAGGCCGGGGGTGGACATCTCGCCGGTCAGGAACACCGCCTTCACCGCGAAATCGCGCTCCATGTCGAACCCGTAATGCGCCGCCGCCTTGATGAGGTTCATCGCAACGCCGGGGGTGCAGACGATGACCTCGATCCCGTGGTCGCGCAGCAATTGCAGCGCCTTGGGAAAGCCGATGACCGGCGAATAGGGCCAGATCTTGAAATTGCACAGGTTCAGGTTCTGGCAGACCGTGCCCAGCGTATCGCCAAAGGAATGCACCTCGGTCGGGCCCATCAGCCCCACGATCGGGCGATAGCCCTCGCCAAAGACCGAGGCAAAGACCGCGCGCCAGTTCTCGGTGATCTGGCAATTGGAGGCGATGACCTCGCGATAGTCGCGCGGGCAAGGCGTGGCGGGGCCGGTCGTGCCGGTGGTCTCGTAATAGAACAACGCATCGCGCAACGGGCCGCTCAGCATGTCGGTCATGCGGCTGCGCAGGTGATCCTTGGTGGTGAACGGAATCCGGTCCAGATCGGCCAGCGATCCGATGGCGTCGTGATCGACATGGTCGCGGTAAAACGGCGATTGGCGGGTTTTGTCCAGCACCTTGCGGAACTGCGTTTCGCGCCAGGTGGCGCGCTCCGCCTCGGTCAGGGTGCCGGCCTGATATTTGCGGTTCACGGCCAGATAGGCGGTCACGAAATTGAGCTGGCTTTCGTCAGAGGGGATCCACATGGCGACCTCAGGTGATGGACAGGAAATTGGAAAGCATGCGCGGCCCTTCGGGGGTCGCGACGGATTCAG
This sequence comes from Gemmobacter caeruleus, assembly GCF_008271655.1. GTDB lineage: Bacteria > Pseudomonadota > Alphaproteobacteria > Rhodobacterales > Rhodobacteraceae > Gemmobacter > Gemmobacter caeruleus. Next base: position 159,981 of record NZ_VKKX01000033.1, on the reverse strand, counting down.
GGTGGAATTGCAGGGCAAAGATCTTCTGCTCGGGCGCGCTGAAGGCCATGATCTCGCGATGTTCGTCATCGGTGACGGCGGTCACGCGGAACATGGGCGGCAAGGTGCCCGGGGCGACGACAAGCGAATGATACCGCATGGTTTCCGGCGCCCCGACCCCGGCGAACATCGGGCAATCGCCGGTGACCTCCAGCCGCGAGGATTTGCCGTGCATGATCCGCCGCGCGGTCTCGATCCGCGCGCCGAAATGCGCGGCAATGCCCTGATGGCCCAGACAGATACCCAACAGCGGCTTGCGCCCGGCATAAAAGGCGATCACCCGCGACGACCCGCCGAAATCCGCAGGATCGGTGGGGTTGCCCGGCCCGGGCGAGATGACGACATGGCTGTAGCGATCCAGGCACAGATGCCGGTCCTCGACCGCATCATTGGGCACCATGTCAAAGGTCAGATCATGCGCCCGCGCCATGACCTGCGGCACGTTGAAGACGAAACTGTCGAAATTGTCGATGATCAGCACATGGCGGCGGGTCATACGCATTCCTTTCCGGCGGAATAGACCTTGTGCAGCCATTCCTCCGCCTCCTCGGCGGCGGTGGAATCCAGCACGATGCCCATGCCGGCCCGCAAACTGGCCTCGCGCGGGGTATCGTGGATGGCCGAGCGGATGATGATCGCGAAATCGCCCGCGCCGCTGACATCGGCAAAGCCGATATTGCCGCTGTAAAAGCCGCGCGGACCCGGCTCCAGTTCCCGGATGATCTGGATCGAGCGCCGTTTGGGGGCGCCGGTCATCGTGCCCGCCGGCGACAGCGCGCGCATCACGTCCAGCGGCGTCACGCCCTTGGACAAGCTGCCCTCCACATCGCTGGCCAGATGCATGACCGGCCCGAAAGGCGCGACATACTGGAACGCCCGCACCTCCACGCTGCCCGGTTGGCAGATGCGGCCCAGATCATTGCGCACCAGATCGACCAGCATCGTATGTTCGGCGATTTCCTTGGTGCTTTGCCGCAGGGCGACAATGCTGCGCGCCTGTGCCTCGGGGTCGTCATGGCGGGGCTGTGTGCCCGCAAGCGGCGTCATCCGCGCCCGTCCGTCGCCGACAATCACCAGATTCTCGGGCGAGATGCCGGCAATGCGGATATCGTCGAACTGGACGAAATACTTGTAGGCGCTCGGGTGATGGCGCATGGCCAGAAAGCTGTCATAGGCGCCGCGTTGCACCGGCAGGCGCAGCTCATGGCTCAGCACCGTCTGGAAACTGTTGCCGCAGGTCAGATGCGGCTTGATGCGCTCCACCCCCTCTCGGATACGCGCGACGAAATCGGTATGGTCCGCAGCCGCCGCGCGAAATTCGGTCAGGCTGCGGGTGCGCCGCCGCAGGGCGGGGCGGTCATCCCGCGCCCAGTCTGCCAGACGCGCCCGCAGCGCCAGCGCCTTTGCCGCCCTGCCGGGGCTGAACACGATATGGCAGCGCTGCGCGGCAAGATCGGTCACGATGAAATTGTCGAACAGCCCGTAGACGAAGGGCACCTGCCCCGGATGCAGGCTGTCGATCTTGAGAAAGCTGCTCAGCCCCTCAAAACTGTTGATCCCGATCAGCCCGCCCTTGAAGAAAGGCACATCCGGCGTCGCATGGGTGGCGGCAAAGCGCGCCAGTTGGGCGTTCAGAAAGGGAAAGGGATCCGCCCCGGGCAGTTCCACCCGTTCCGGGGTGTCGATGCCGCGCCGGCGGATCTCCACCGACCGGCAATCCCAGGCCACGCGATAGATGGCCAGCGGATCGGCGGCGATGATCTGGGTCTGGTCTTTCTGATACAGAAGGTGGAACCCGCCGGAGAGGCCGGGATCGCTGCGCAGGAATTCTGCCGGATCCCGGGCAAGATCAAAGCTGATCGCATGCATCATGCGGCCCCTTTGCCCGGCGCGGCGGGCGTCGCGCGGCGCAGCGGATTGAGCAGCACCAGCCCCAGCAGCAGCGACACCAGCGTCACCCCCGCCAGGCCCAGCACGCCGATGCGAAAGGCGGCGTCAGGGTCGGGCACCGTGCGCAAGGTCAGCGTCAGCAACCAGACCCCCGCCGAAGACCCCATCTGCATCAGGAAGTTGTTGATCCCCATGAAGCGCCCGCGCGCCATGCGATCCACCGACGAAGTGGCGATGGCCTGGATCAGCCCCATGCGCACCGCAAGCCCGGCCAGATAGGCCGCCAGCAGCAGCCCCAGCGGCACCAGCCCGAAACCCGCCATCGCGATGCCGATCAACGTGACCAGCACGACCGCATTGGTCAGCAGCAGCGCGACCGCCGGTCCGATCCGCCCGATCAGCGCGCCAGAGCGCAGCGCGGCCAGCACCGACACGGCCCCCGTGGCGGCATAGAGCAGCGCCAGCATGTCCAGCCCGATACCATGCGACAGGATCCAGGCCGGCGAATGCGTGCCGAAGGCCGTCGCGACGAACTGGAACAGAAAGAAGCTCGCCCCGATCAGCAACAGGCGCGGCTCGGTGAACAGACGGAAGCCCGAGGTCAGCAGGCCCAGATAGGAGAGGCCGCTTTTCATCCCCGGCACCGCAGGCAGCGCCAGCGCGACCAGCGCCAGCACCACCACCGCCAGCAAGGCCAGCACGAAGAAGGCAAGGCTCCAGTCCACCAGATAGCCCGCATAGATGCCCGCGGGCACGCCGAAAACGATGGCGGCAAAGATGCCCCCCATCGCGGTGCCCATGGCGCCCGGCATGGCCTCCAGCCGGCCGGCGGCGATAAAGATATCGGCCATGTAGGCCATCAGGCTGGACAGCAGCACCCCCGCCGCAACACCGCACAGCGCGCGGGTGACGATCAGCGCTTCATATCCGCTGACAGCGCCGGTCAGGCCGGTGAACAGCGCAAAGGCGCCCAGCCCCGCCAGCAGCATGGGCCGGCGGCCATAGCGGTCGCCCAGCGGGCCAAGCAGCAGGGCCCCGAAGCCGATCCCCAAAGTATAGACCAGCACCAGATTGGCCATGGCGGCGGGGGTCGATCCGGTCAGCTCCGCCAGGCGGCGCAGAAAGGGCGCCACGACGAAATTCTCGGAATAGACGATGAAGTTGAGAGCGAAGGCAATCCAGGTGATGCGGCGCGGTGCCTGTTCCATTTGCGGTCCTGTCTGTCCACCGCGCATGTCGATACCCGGCCGGCCCATCCCGCGATGGCCGGAACCGCGCACCGGCAAGCCCGGAACGGATCTGAAATCTGATAACTCTGCGCGGCGGAAAGGTGGCGGCAGCTCGTTCCGTCACCTCGGGCCATGACCTCACCCTAGGGGCGGGCATGGCGGGCCTTCAAACAGCAAAAGGTGTTTTTTCGCGACGCTGCATTCGTGGCTGATCACGCAATGTGATGCAATGCCACGCCCGGGCCAGACAAGGTGACGCGGCAACGACCCGGCGGGCGTCCAGCATGCGGGGGCGCATCTTCAAGATACTGAAAATGCACAAATTTCTGCCGATTTCCATACGCATTCGCGTGGATCTGGCCGAATGGCGCGGGTCTGCAATCATTCGCAAAGAAGATGACAATTCTGCACACTTCTCCACCCGAACTCTCGTTAGCGTCCGACAGGATCACTGCCCCGAACATCCGCTGACCCACAGCGCCCCACCTGCGAGAGGATAAACGAATGAATATTCAGCAATGGATCGACCCCGCCCCGAATGCCACGCTTGTGCCCGATGCGCAGGGCTATTTCGGCGCCTATGGCGGCCCCATCGACGACGCGCGCGTCGCGGCCCTGCTGGCTGAAATCGGTGCGGCCTATGATACCGCCATGACCGACCCCGAGTTTCAGTCGGAAATGTTGCGGCTGCGCGCGACCTATGTCGGCCGCCCCAGCCCGATCTATCACGCGCGCAACCTTTCGGCCGATTGCGGCGGGGCGCAGATCTATTTCAAGCGCGAGGATCTGAACCATACCGGCGCCCACAAGATCAACCATTGCATCGGCGAGGTGCTGCTGGCCAAGCGCATGGGCAAGAAGCGCGTGCTGGCGGAAACCGGCGCCGGCCAGCACGGCGTGGCGCTTGCCACCGCTGCCGCGCTGGTGGGCATCGAATGCGAGATTCACATGGGCGTGGTGGATATCGCCAAGGAACACCCCAATGTCTCGCGCATGAAGATCCTGGGCTGCAAGCTGGTGCCCGTGTCGCGTGGCACCGGCACCCTGAAGGACGCGGTGGACAGCGCCTTTGAATCCTACATGCAAGACCCGGAAAACACCTTCTTCGCCATCGGCTCGGTCACCGGGCCGGCGCCCTATCCGCGCATGGTGCAGGGCTTCCAGTCGGTCGTGGGCACCGAGGCGCGCCGCCAGTTCACCGAGATGACCGGCGCCCTGCCGACCGAGGTCACGGCCTGTGTCGGCGGCGGCTCCAACGCCATCGGCCTGTTCAGCGGCTTCATCGACGCGGCAGAGGTGGCGCTGGTCGGCATCGAACCCGCGGGCCACGGCCTTGATACCGACAAGCACGCCGCCACCCTGACGCTGGGCAAGCCCGGCACCATGCACGGCTTCCGCTGCTATTACCTTCAGGACGACAAGGGGGAACCGCTGCCGGTGCATTCCGTCGCCTCCGGGCTGGATTACCCGGGCGTCGGGCCGCAGCATTGCCACCTCAAGGATATCGGCCGGGCGCGCTATGAATCCGCCACCGATACCGAGGCGTTTGACGCCTTCATGACCCTGTCACGCCGCGAAGGCATCATCCCCGCGCTGGAAAGCGCCCATGCCGTCGCCTATGCGCTGCGTCAGGCCCCCAGGATGCAGCCCGACCAGTCGATCCTCGTGAACCTCAGCGGCCGCGGCGACAAGGATATCGACTTCGTCATCAAGACGCTGGCCCTGTGATCCCGGAACCGCCGCAATGACCCTGGAATTCCTGCTGACATCCCTGATCGTCGTGATCGCGCCCGGAACCGGCGTGGTCTTTACCCTGGCCTGCGCCCTTTCCGGGGGGCGCAATGCCGCGCTGGCCTCGGCCATCGGCGGCACGCTGGGCACCTTGCCGCCGATGTTCGCGGGGCTTCTGGGGCTTGCGGCGGTGCTGGAAACCAGCCCCGCCCTGTTCAACGCGCTGAAATATGCCGGCGCGCTGTATCTCGTCTATCTGGCCTGGATGACGCTGCGCGACCGCAGTTCGCTCCGCGTCGGCCATGAGGATACCTCCAGCTTCTGGCAGATTGTCTGGCGGGGGGTGTTCATCAACATCCTGAACCCGAAACTGTCGATGTTCTTTCTGGCCTTCCTGCCGCAATTTGTCGATCCGGCCCAACCCGGCGCGACCTTGCAGATGTTCCGGCTGGGCATGGTCTTTACCCTGATGACGTTGATCGTGTTCCTGATCTATGGCTTCGCCGCCACGCTGGCACGCAAGCGCATCATCGAACGGCCCGCCGCCATGACCGGCATGCGCTATTGCTTTGCCGCGTCATTCCTCGGCCTGGGCGCCAAGCTTCTGTTCGCAACGGTCTGAAGGAGCGTATGATGCCTGCCGACCTGTCCTATCACGATCACCGCTTTCGCCCCGCGCCCGACCCGTCGCCGCGCCGGCGGTTCATCATCGGCATCACCGGCGCCTCGGGCGTGATGATCGGCGTGCGCGCGCTGCAATTGCTGCAACCGCTGCCCGGGGTGGAAACCCATCTGATCCTGTCAGCCGCGGGGCTGCGGACGTTGCGGGCGGAAACCGATCTTCGCCCCGAAGCCGTGCGCGCCATGGCCGATCACGTCCATCCGCATGGCGATATCGGCGCCTCCATCGCTTCGGGGTCTTTTGCGACAGACGGGATGCTGGTCGCGCCCTGCACGGTCAAGACGCTCAGTGCCATCGCGCATTGCCATGGCGACAACCTGATCGCGCGCGCCGCCGATGTCTGCCTGAAAGAACGCCGCCGCCTGGTGCTGATGCTGCGCGAAACGCCGTTCCATGCCGGGCATATCGCGCTGATGGATCAGGCGACGCGCAACGGGGCCATCATCATGCCCCCCGTCCCGGCATTCTACCTGCGCCCGGCGACGCTGGATGACATGATCACCCAGATGGCTGCGCGCGCGCTGGATCTGGCCGGCATCGCCGTTCCGGAACTGCATCGCTGGCAGGCAGAAAGCCCGGCCTGAATGTTAACGCTGTCACAATTCTGCCGAAGGAACCGCGTACTCAACCACAGCGGTCAAATCTTCCTTCAATTTTCGCGCTCCGGATGCTAGAGCTGCGCTATTACTAGGAAGACTTCCGTTAGGTCATTTAGGAAGGAGAGTGACATGGTTAAAGCGCTGCTGATCGACGACGATGTCGAATTGGCTGATCTGATGCATGTCGTCCTGACCAAATACAGCATTGATCTCGATACCGTTCACACCCCCGATGCCGGCTTCAAGGCGCTGGAAAGCGACAGCTACGACATCATCCTGCTGGACATCATGCTGCCCCAGGTCAACGGCTTGCAGATGTGCCAGAAGATTCGCTTCAGCAATGCGAGCTATCGCGACACCCCCATCATCATGCTGACCGCCCGGACCGATCTGACCGATATGGTCGTCGGGCTGGAGACCGGCGCCGATGATTATGTGAAAAAGCCCTTCGAGCCCCGCGAACTGGTCGCCCGCATCAACGCGGTGTTGCGGCGGGTCGGTGCCAGCGACGCCCGCGACGGCGATATTGCCCCGGCCCCTGCCGAGGCAGGGCCGGCCGCGGCGGGCGGTCAGCGCCAGCTGCATCTGGATGGCAACGTGCTGACCATCGACCCGCAACGGGCGCAGGTTCTGGTCAACGGGGTGCGGCTGACCATCACCTCGATGGAATTCGAACTGATCGCCACCATGGCCACCACACCCGGCGAAATTCTCAGCCGCGACGCGCTGCTGGAACGGGTCCACGGCTCCAGCGTGATCTATACGCGCAGTATCGACGCGCTGATTTACCGCCTGCGCAACAAGATCAAGGAGGCGGGCGCGGCAGCCGATTTCATTCGCACCGTGCGCGGCCGGGGCTATTCGCTGGTGGGCACCCTGACCGAAAACGCTACCTGACGCGGGCGCGCCTGCGTCATGGCAGCGCCCGCCGGAATGCCGGGCGCAGTGGCGGCGGAACTGTGGCATCGACATAGGATTTGAACACGCTGGTGCCCCGCGCCGCCTGCCATTCGGGCGATTGCGACGGGTCCATGCCCAGCGGACGAAAGCCGGGCAGGGCGTGGCAATCCTGCGCAAGCTGGGCGCGGGTGGTCAGCGCCCAAAGCACATCCTCATCGCAGGAAATGTCGATGTCGTCATCGACAAAGACCACGGTCTTCAGAAAGGGGCAAACCCCGGCCATGGCCCGCGCCAGCGCCGCCAGATCGCGGGGGCCATCCCCCGCCAGCGCCGCATAGAGCAAGAGCATCCCGCCCCCCGCAGGGGCAAAGCGCAGATCATGCAGCCCCCAATCCGGCGACAGCGCCAGGCCCAGCGACAAGGCGCCACCCAGGCCCAGGATGACCGACTGTTCACGCCCCGGCCCGATCACCGTCTGGAACAGCGCATCGGGGCGCGTCAGGCACCGCGTCAGGCGCAGCACATGCAGCTCAGGCACGCCATGCCCGTCATAGCCCAGAAACTCTGGCATCGACCCCGCGAGGGGGGCGCCGGGCAGGGCCTCTGGCACAGTATCGGTGGTCAGCTCCGCCTCCAGCACGATTTCGGCGTGGGTCAGGAACGGCGCCGCGCTTCCCCGCGTCAGCGAAATCGGCCTGCCCGCCAATGCCCCGGCGATCGCCAGCTTGTCCAGCGCTCGCGGCAGTGTCGCGGTGGAGGTGGCGGCCGCAATCGCAACAGCCGGCGGCACGCCGATATTGATCGTGACCGGCAACGACCGCCCGGCGTCATGTGCCGCTTGGGCCAACTGACGCAAGGCGCGGCCCGGCAGCATCCAGATCCCCAGACGATCCGGGCCAAGGATCAGCATGCGATGCGCGGAAATGGCCATGCTGCCGTCAGGGGCCTGGGCCATGACAAAGCCCATGGTCAGATAGCGGCCCGCATCGCGCGGCGTGACCTGCGGCACTGGCAGGGCGGTCAGGTCAACCGGCCGCTCCGCGTGCAAGCCGGTTTTGGCCCATCGGGGCGCCACACCGGCAAAGCCCGCCAGCGGGCCGGGCGCGATGCGCCCGGGCAGGCCGGGCAGCCAGTCCCGCACCCGCCGCTCGCCGCCATAAAGACCGAAGCAAAGGGCCGGCGCGGCCCCTTGCGGATAGATCAGCACCGGCTCATCGCCCTGCCGCGGTCGCGCCGGCGGCCCGACAAAGCGCGCCGCCACTTCGGCCGCCGCTGCATCGGGGGACATCGCCGGGCGACGCAGACCGCCGCCAGAGGCCGCGATGGCCGCGCGCATGTCGCACGCGGCCAGGTCGATATCGCGGTCAGGATGCGGCAGCATCGGAAACCTGCATGGCCGGTGCCCGCGCCGCATCGCTGCGACGGCGGAACAAGGCGATGACCGCCGGCCCCAGAACCACATCCGCCGCCAGAGCCAGCGCCGACCCCGTGACCATCAAGAGACCGAAGGCCCGGATATTCGCCATGCCCGACAGCATGAAGACCGCAAAGCTTGCCATCACCACCAGGGTGGTCACCGCCACGGCATCGCCGACCTCGGTAAAGGTGCTGCGCACGGCATCGACGACGCCCGCGCCCTCCTCGGTCTTGTGCCGCACGGTATGGAACAGGTGCAGCGTGTCATCCACGATGATGCCGGTGATGATACCGCCGATGAGGATCGTGAAAGTATCCAGCGGAATGCCGGCATAGCCCATGATCCCCAGCAGCACGACAAAGGGCAGGACGTTGGGCACCATGCTGACCAGCCCCCAGCCCACCGAGCGCAGCGCCAGCATCATGCAGACCGTCACGATCAGCAGCGACATCGCATAGCTTTCCGTCACGCTGGACAGCACCGCAGCAGAGGTTTGCGCCAGCAACGCGATCAGCCCCGTGGCATGGACATCCGCGCGATCCCCGATCGCGGCGCGAAACTCGCCCTCGATGGTGGCAATCACATCGGTATAGAGCTTCGCCTCCAGCCAGGGCGTCTGGAACGAAACCCGGCCCGTGTCGTAGTCAAGGCTGACATACCGTTTCATGTCGTCATTGCCCTGCCCTTCCAGCAACAGGACCTGATCCCAGATCTGTTCCTGCCCGGGCAGCTTGCGCGCGGCGATATCGCCGTCGTGAATGGCCTGGTTGGTTTCCTCAATGAAGGAAATCATGCTGGTATGGCGACCGATCGGGATGTTGACCAGCCCCGGCACCTTGCGCGCCGTATCCTCGATGCGTTGCAGCAAGGTGGCATCGCGGAAATCCAGCCCGTCGCGGGGCGAGATGATCAGCTCCAGGTTCACGCTGCCGTGGTAATGCGCGTCGATGAACTCGGTGGAGACGCGGGCCTTGTTGTCCTTGGGCAGCCAGAGCAGCGAGTTATGCGAATAATCCAGCCGCAGGATGCCAAAGGCGAAGATCGCGCTGACCAGAAGCGACAGCGACAGCGCCTTGACCGGAGAGGCGGCGCTGGCCGTGGCGATGCGCTGCATGGCCCGCGCGACGCGCCCCGGCTCGGCCGTCTGCCGGTCAAGAAAGCGGCGCGGCAGGAAACGGTAGGCCATGGTGGCCCAGAACAGCGCCAGCACATAGGACACCGCGACCGAGACCAGCCCGAAACGGCCCAGATCGGAAATCGGCGCCAGCGGCGAAACGATCAGCCCGGCCAGACCGCCGGCAGTGGTCAGCGCCGCGAACAGGATCGGCACATGGCAGCGCTGCACGGCGGCGGCCAGCGCCGATTTGCCCTCGCCATGTTCGGCCCGCGCCCGCAAAAGCGCGGTGATGAAATGGATATAGGTGCAAAGCCCCACGACCAGCGTCATCGGGATCAGAAGCTGGGTCGGCGGCGTCATCGCCACGCCCGTCGCCGCCACCGTGGCAAGGGTCGAAAAGACGGAGGTGACAAAGGTCAGCAGGCTGCCCAGCGACACGATCACGCTGCGCGTCATCGCGAACATGGTGATCAGCGTGATGATGACGCAAGCCAGGGTGAAACGCGGCATGTCACGTTCCATCATGCGCACGATCTCGGTGCTGACCACCGGCGCGCCGGCCATGTGGATATCGAACCCTTCGGCCTGATAGCGGTCGATGATCTGCTGCGCGGCGGTTTCCATCTCGGCATATTGCGGGGCGCCCAGCAGGCGGCGCTCCTCCACCGGAACCACCTTCGGCGTGCAGATATGTCCGCTGGACGGATCGGGGATGCAGTCCGAGGCATCGGGCGCATAGCGATAGGGCTCGATCACGATCGCCGCCGTCTTGCCATCGGCCGAAATGATGAAATTGCGATAGAGCGGCGTATCGAGGATACGATCGCGCAGCTCGTGCGGGTCGCGCCCGCGCAGAAGCATGTTGCGCACCAGTTGTTCCAGATAGACGCCGCCGCCCTCATATTCGATGAAGGGAATATTGTAGGGGCTGAAAATCTCCGAGATATAGGGCACGCCCTCGGCAATCTCGTTATGCAGCGCGCTGAACCGGGTGAGGAATTCGCGGTCGAACACATCCGGCGCGGCCACGGCGATCACCAGACGGTTATCCTGGCCGAATTCACGCCGCATCGCATAATAGGACAGCAGCGCGGGGTCTTGCGGATGCATGAAAGCCTCGACCCGGCCATCCTTCTGGATGGTGGGCAGATTGCTGGCGACGTAGAAAAAGATCAACCCAAGCACGAGCGGCAGGGTCTTGAGCCGATGCGTATAGACAAGGCTCAGCAGCCGGGTGACCCCGGTGTCGATCACAGACAGAATCTTCATGGAAATCTCCCGGAAGGGGCCGTGGCGGAGACGCTCCGCCACGGGGCCAGAGACAGGATTGTGGCGTCAGTTGGTGAAATTCGGACCGCGATATTCGCGGAACGCACTGGCGGCCGAACCCATATCCTCCAGCGTGAAGAAGCTGTCGGGCAGGCCCATGTTGAAGGTCTCGCCCTCGGTCCGGAATTCGGAATGCGACACCACGCGGCCTTCCTTCAGCGTCGAGACCCGATAGCGCTCCGGCGCGAAAACCCCGTTCACCCACCGCATGTCCATCGTCTCCAGCACGCGCTGTTCGTTCGGCGCATCGGCGTTGAAGCTGGAATACATCGGCATGAAGGTTTCGGTATCCACCCAGACCTCGCCATCACGCAGACCCAGGCGGACGACTTCGGCTTCGGTGCGCGGGTTCACATAGATCTTGTAGACCGGATAGCCGTTGAACACGCCCGTCCCCAACATCTTGCAATCATAGTCACGCGCCTGGCGGATCAGCATCTCGCCCACGGCGAGGTCCGAGCCGTAAAGCCGCTGGCTCAGATCCTCGGATTTCACATCCACCACGCTTTTCGACGAGGGCAGCCAGACCCAGACCTTGTCGGCCATGCCCACCTCGAAATTGTCATGCACATAGGACTCCACGCCCTCAAGCTCCGCCGGCTCCAGCACGATGGAGCGCAGGCGGCGGTTGATGCCCTGGTTCTTGTGCGCCGCCGCGATGCGCCGGGTCTTCACCGCGCCGGTTTCGTCCGTGATCGTCATGTTGACGATGCGCCAGCTGTCATACCCGTTATAGCGGTTCTGCATGCCCAGCATGACCTGCGAACAGGTGGTCAGCACGGGCGAGGTCGGCACCGCCGGTTCCACCAGCGGCTTGCCGTCCTGGGCCAAGGCCGCCCCGCCGATGCCAAGCCCGGCGGCAAGAACCATGCCCGCGACAACCTTTCTGGTAAATTGCATCATCTTGATCCCTCGTTCTGGATTTTTTGGTGAATTGGATTGAAGCGTCCGTGGGCAGATTGATCGAGACAGGCCCGAGAACAAAAATCTAATTTTCAGAGATTCTTGAACTTAAATGACGTGACATTGCGCAATATCACAATCCTGGTGACATGTATTTTTTACATTCGGGGCATGGCGTCACGACCGGCGATAATTCCGGTTTACGCGCCGTCACATAGGGCAGTAATTCTGCCGCCATTTGCCCGGATCGCGATTATGGCAAAAGATTTCTGCACCTGCACCAATTTGCAAATTTTGCCACACCGGGAAATTCGCGAATTCGCTAGACCAGAGAAAGGGTCATCCAGTGTGACGGCCGGTTGAAATACGGTGATTCTATGGAAACGAAAATCTGTGGCGCGCGTCTGCCCGAGGAAATCGACATTCTGGAACAGGAAGCCGTGCGCTATTGCGGGCTCTGGACGGGCATCGAAGGCCATCCCAACGATCTGGACGATCTGCGCTTCACGACCCTGGCTGCGCGGTGCCGCAACCTGACCCCCGTGGCGGTCTGTGTCCGCAAACCTGTCCAACAGGTGATCGCGCTTCTGACGCCAACCCGCGTCCGTATGGTGCAACTGCACGGCTTCAACACACCGCGCGACGTGGCGATGCTGAAAGACGCGGGCTTTACCGTGATCAAGACGCTGCACCTTGGCGAAGATGGCGCCTGCCCCGAGGCCCGCTGGATCAGCGCCTATGACAAGGCCGGTTGCGACATCTATCTGATGGATCGTTTCGGCGGTGCCGATCAGATCGGCAGTTGCGGCAAGGCCCTGCCGGAACCCGTTCTACGCGACTGGCGGCACCGGCTGGCGGGGCGGCGGCTGTGGCTGGCGGGCGGGCTGACCCCGGACCGTATCGCGCTCTTGTCCGAGGAAGGCGGGATCGAAGCCTTCGATATCGACAGCGCGGCCCGGCATGGTGGCCATATCTGCCGCAAGGCCGCCCGCATGCTGGTCACGGCGGCCCGGCCGGCCGAAAGCTACAGGCACATCGCATGACCCGGGTCTGGCCGCTTCCCTTTGCTGCGCCCGCGCAGAACCGCCGCAGGCTCTGCCCGCTGATCATGGTGGGCGATCCCGATCTTGCGACGACCGTGGCGCTGCTGGACCATTGCGTGACGCTGGGGATCGACCTGGTCGAACTGTGCCTGCCCTTTCCCAATGCCTTTACCGATGGCGCCACGCTGCGCCGCGCGCATGCGCGGGGGCTGGCTTCGGGGGCAGGGCTGACGGATGCGCTGCGCCTTGTCGCCGATTATGCGGGACGGATCGACATGATCCTGCTGGCCGATGCCAGCCATACGCTGCGCCCCGCGGGGTTTGACGCGGTCTGCACGGCTGCGGCGACTGCGGGCGCCGCCAGCATCCTGCCGCATGGCCTGCCGCCCCGCATGGCCGAGGAATTTGCCCGCGCGGCCCGGGCTGCGAACCTGCCGGTGGTGGGCACGCTGTATGCCGGCGGCACCGATGAGCTGCGGCAGGCCGCCGCCGCCCGCGCCACGGCCTTTGTCTATCTGGTATCGGCCTATGGCCGATCCGGCGGGGCGATGGCCGCCTTGCCCCCCGGCCCGGAAATCGCCGCGCTGCGCCAGGTCACCGCACAGCCGATCGCCCTTGGTTTCGGGTTGAAGACCGCGGCCGATGTCGCCGCCGCCTTTGCCGAGGGTGCGGATATCGCGATCGTCGGCAGCGCCCTGTCCGACGCGGTGGAGCAAGGCCTGGGTCAGCCCGACCCGCTGGCCCCGGCACGCGCCCTGCTGGCAACCCTTTCGCAAGAGGCCACATCATGACAACGATCGACAGCCGCACCGATCCGCGCAATGCCGTCCTGCTGCCGGTGGCGGGTTCCGACGGCCCTGCCGCGCAGCTGCGGGTGGACCGTCATCACCCGTTCTTCTTCGATCATCCGCTGGACCATGTGCCGGGCCTGTTGTTGCTGGAGGGCGCGGTTCAGCTCGCGCAATCCATGGCCCATTTCGGGCGCTTTGTCTCGGCGATCGAGGGGCGTTTCATCCGCTATGCCCTGTTCGAGGCACCCATCCTGTTGTCGGCCCGCGAAACCGGCCCCGACCGGCTGGAAATCACCCTGACCCAAAAGGCACAGGACCGGGCCGTCGTCACCGTCACGCTGGCGCCCTATGCGCTGCCGGCGGCCGGTGGCCGGCTGAACCGCCCGCTCAGCCTGTTGCCGCCGGAAGGCGGGTTGCTGAACAAGAGCCGCCCCGAAAACATCCTGATCGCAGAGCCGCGTCGCCAGGAAGATCGGATCAGCGCCTGGATGCTGCCGCTTTCCGAAACCTGCCTGCTGACCGACAGCGTGCAGGCGGTGCATCCGCTCTGCCTGCTGGAAGGATTCATGCAGGTGCAACGCTGGATCAACAGCCAGAACCCCGATGCCGGGCGCATGCGCGATATCCTGACCGGGGTCAGCTTTCGCCAATATGCGCCGGTGCTGGGCCGCAAGGCCGCGCTGCGCATCGACGGCACGACAGATTTCACCGAAACCGCGCCCAACCGCTTCAGCCGGGCCGCGACGCTCAGCCATGGCGGAATCGCCTTTGCCGAATGCGCGCTGCATACGGCCGTGGCGATGCGGGCCATCAGAACAGGATGATCAGCATGGAGCCCGTTCACATCATCGGCGCCGGCATTTCCGGCCTTGGCGCCGCGCATTACCTTGCCGCGCGCGGCATTCCCGCGATCATCCACGAGGCGGGGCAGGGCCATGGCGGCCGCGCCGCCGCGATCCGGCACGACGGCCATATGTTCGAGATCGGCGGCAAGAATTTCTCGACGGCCTGGCCGCGCTTTACCGCGCTCTTGCGTGATTTCGGCCTGACCGAGTTCGAACCGCAGCATCCCGGATTTCACATCGTGATGGCCGACCGGCTGGTCGCGCTGGAAAAAAGCAAGACCCTGACCGGCGACCTGCGTCTGGCCAGCGCCATCGGCCTGCGCGGCGCGCTGCAATTGCGGTCCTTCCTGGCCGAAGCCCGCAGCAAGGCCGAAGCGCTGAATTATACCGCGGGCCTGATCGAAGAGATCGAGCGCGACTGGGATCACATGACGATCGACCGCCATTTCACCAAATCGCTGGTGGAGGGGCCGATGCGGCTGTTTTCCATCATCATGGGCGGGGCGGAGCCGTCAGAACTGTATCCATCGCTGCTGATGCTGTTTGCCTCGGGCTTCGGCAAGGGGCAGCACCGCGCGATCAAGGGCGGCGTCGGCCAGTTCCACGATGCGCTGGCCGCCGGCAAGACCATCCGCCACGGATCGGCGGTGCGCCGCATCCACCTGTCGGGCAACGCAGTTGCCGGGCTGGAGATTGCCGATGCCGACGGGGTGCATCAGGTGCCGGCCAGTCGGGTGATTTCGGCCGTGCCGCTGCATGTGCTGCGCCAGATGGTCGATTTGCCGGCCTATGCCCGTGTCGCGGCCGCGTCGGTGCGGTATTTTCCGCTGGCCATGGTGAATGCGGTCTATGACGCCCCGGTCTTTCGCGACGGGGTGCATTCGATCATGTTCGAACCCGGCTCGATCCTCGGCCATTGTTCGGCCAACCGCCTGCATCAACCGCATCATGCCCGGTTCACCCTGTCAGGCAAGGCCGCGCGCGATGTGCTGGACCGGCCGGATGACTGGCTGGTCGGCGCGGCGGAACGGGCCTTCTCGGCGCGGATGCCGATTGCGGCAAACCGGACCAGCCTTCACGTTGCTCGCCATACGGGCGGGATCTGCGGCTATGCCCCCTATTTCACCCGGGTGAAGCGCGATCTTCTGCGCGGCGTTGCCGGGATCGGCGGGCTGGAAATCGCGGGGGATTATCTGGAAGGGCATACGATGGAGGGCTGCCTGACCTCTGCGGCGCTGGCCGTCGAACGTATGCTGCACACCGAAACGGCGGCGCGGCTTGCCGCATGACGACGGCCCGCGCGCGGGTCAGCCGCGCGCGGGCCATCATGTAGATCAGGTCAGGGCGATGCGGCGCTGACGATGGGTCAGCAATTCGATCAGACGGCACAGCGCCGGCGTGGAAAGCGGCCCGTCGGCCACATGATCGGCCCCCGCCTCCAGCAAGGCGACCCGCTGATCCAGCGGCTTGGCCGAATGCAGCACGATGACCGGGATCCGCGCGCCCAGGCTGCGGATCAGTCGGCAGACCTCCATCGCGTCGCCCTGCGGGCAACTTTCCATCACCACCAGACAGCTCGGGATCGCCCCGCGCACCAGTTGCGGCAGGGCCGCGGCAGTGGTGCAGCACAGCACCTCATGGCCCTTCTGGCGCAGCGAAAATGACAGGACATGGCAGCCCGCCGGGGTGGCCGCCAGCAGCACGACGGTTTCGGTGCCCAGCGGCAGCTTTCTCGGGGGGGTCATGCCTGCGGAACCGGACAGCGCTGCGCAGCCGCCAGAAAGGCGCGGGTCTGATCGCCGATGCCCGCCCCTGCCCCCATCAGCGCGGTGCCGATCAGCATCGCGTCGAAACCTGCCGCCATCAGGCGCCGCGCCTCGGCGGGGGTCTCGATGCCGCTGGCACTGACCAGCAGCCCGGCCCCGGCCTTTTCCCGGGCCTGCGCCTGCAAGGAAAGGCTGCGCTCGATCCCGCCGCCATCGGTTTCACGGGTGCGGATATCCCGGTTGTTGATCGCCAGCACCGCGCCTTCGGGCAGGTCCAGATCGGCCAGTTCCGTGGCAGAAGCCGCCTCGACGAAGGGCGTCATCTCCAGCGCCAGAGCGGCTTCGGCCAGGCGGCGCAGGTCGCGGGGGCGGATGAGCGTGCAGGTCAGCAGAACCGCCGAGGCACCCAGATCGCGGCTTTGCATCAGATGGGCCTGCGACACGATGAAATCCTTGCGCAGCACCGGCAGGCCGGTCCGTGCCAGTTCAGCCACCATGTCGGGTCGGCCGCCATGCCAGGCGCCGGTGGTGACCGACAGGCACGGCACCCCCGCCCCGGCATAGGCGGCGGCGATCCCGGCCACGTCGCGCGCGCCGATCAGATCGCCCGCCGCCGGGGAAAATGGTTTGACCTCGGCAATGACAGGCGCCGGGGCCGCGCGCAGTGCCGCAACGAAACGGCCCACGCTCATTCCGCGGCCTCCTGATGGCGGCGCACCGATTGGGCAAAGCGTTGCACCTGCCGCAGCTTGCCAAAGGGCGCGCCCTCGCGCAGGCAATCCAGCGCCAGGGCTGTGCCCGCTTCGACACTGGCGGCGCGACCGCCCACATGCAGCACCGCGCCCGCGTTCAGCGCCACGGTTTCCAGCGCCGCCTGCGGGGCGCGCCCGCGCAGCACATCCTGCAACAGCGCGACGTTGTGATCGAGGGTGCCGCCGCTCAACAGCACCAGCGGCCCCGCCGCAAGGCCCAGCGTGGCGGGGTCAAGCCGGCTATCTGCCTGCCCGTCGGCCCATCCGATCCGGTTGGGGCCGATCGAGAGCAGTTCATCCACCCCCAGTTCGGAATGCACAGCCAGAAGGCGCCGCCCGGTGCGATGCGCGACGGTGCGGATGACCTCATAGCCTTCGGGGCTGGAGGCGCCGACCACGCTGCCGCGCACCGCAAAGGGGCAGATCAACGGGCCGAGGGCATTGATGAAACGCCCGATCACCTTGAAGGGCAGGGGTTGCGCGGCAATGGCAAGGCGGCGGCAGATCGGCGCATAGGCCGAAGCCGGTGCGAAGGCGAGCCCGGTTTCCGACAGCATGGCGTTCATCACCGGCAGCGCCATCGGGCGCCCGAGGCCAAGCGCCGACAGGATATCGGCCGAACCCACGCTGCTGGAATAGGCTGAGGAGCCGGATTTCAGCACCGTGCCACCCGCGGCCGCGGCGACGATTGCCGCCGTGGTCGAGATGTTGAAGGTCGAGGCCCCGCCCCCCGTGCCGACGATATTCACCGCCGCCGGGCCGCAGGCCAGCTGATGCGCCTCATAGCTTTCATCGACATAGCGCACGAAAGCCTCGACCCTGTCGGCCTGCGTCGGCGCCGCCGACAGGGCCGCCAGAACCGCGACGGTTTCGGCTTTGGGGCGTTGCGCGGCATCGGTGGCCAGCCAATAGGCCGTCATGTCCGCGATATCGGGTGTCTTGCCAGCGATCAGCGCGGCAGCAACGGCTTCGGGGGTCACCGGGATGCTCCTTTGATGGGCCTGTGGTCAGGCGGCGTTCGCGGTCTTGCCGTCAATCAGCGCGGCAATGGCGTCGAGCGATTGATACAGCTCGGCATCCAGTTCCTCCGGGGCGATGGCGATGCCGCAATCATCCTCCAGAAAGGCCACCAGCTTCAGCACGCCGAGGCTGTCGATGATCCCGCTCTGGATCAGATCGAGATCGGCCGGCAGATCCTGCGGCTGGATGTCGGGGGCGAATTCGGCACAGATGAAGGCACGGATACGGGCAATCTGGGTCATGTTGGCTCCTTGGGATTGCGGGAAAAGAACAGATCAGACGGCCAGCGCGAGGCTGGCCAACATCCTGCGGCAGATCTTGCCGTTGGAATTCTTGGGCAAAGGCTGCGCCGAAATCGCATAGCGGCGCGGGATCGCCGGGGCGGGCAGGGCGGTCATCGCATGGCGCCGCAGATCCAGACTGCCAAGCGCGCGGCCATCGGTCGCGACAGCGCATTCAAGCTGCGCCTCGTCACCACGCCGGACCACATAGACCGCCAGTTCCACCACCCCGGGCAGCCGCGCCAGATGCGCCTCCACCTCGGCCAGATCGACGCGATGGCCGCTGATCTTCTGCACGCTGTCGGCGCGGCCAAGGAAATGCATCAGGCCGTCCTCGCCCAGACGCACGCGGTCATTGCTGCGATAGTAGCGCCGGCCCTGCCAGTGGCCAAAGGCGCGCGCCGTCAGCGCGGGGTCGGAATAGCCCTCCATCGTGGTGGGGCAGGCGACCCAAAGCTCGCCCTCCTCTCCGATCGGAACGGGGTGCCCTTCCTCGGTCATCACCTCGTGACAGACATAGGGCAAGGGCCTGCCCAAGGGCAGCGGATCGGGCGTGTCGGCGCGCGGCACGTCGTAAAAGAACGTGTCGTTGGTCTCGGTGCAGCCATAGACATTGACCACCCGCGCCGCCGGAAACACCCGGAAGATGTCGCGCAGCACGGGGGCAGGCATCGGTTCGCCCGCGAACAGCACCGCGCGCACGGCGGGAAAGCACTGCCCCTCGGCCGCGCGCACCATCAGCGCCAGGGCCGACGGCGCCGCCTGCACCACGGTCACGCCGGCCTCGCGGATCAGCCGCAGCAACCGCTCGCCGCTCCGTGCGGTTTCGGCATCGGCCAGGGCCAGACTTGCCCCGACTGACAAGCCCGCGAAAATATCGAGAAAGGACAGGTCGAAGGCCAGCGGCGCATGGCTGAGCAGGCAATCCTGCGGCCGCAAGCCGAATTCCCACCGCACCCAGGCATTGAACTGATCCAGCGCCGGCGCGGCGATGCGAACCTGTTTCGGCACCCCGGTCGAACCGGAGGTATGCAGCAGCGCCGCCAGCCCGCCATCGGGTCGCGGGCAGGGTGGCTCGGCCCGCACGGTCAGCGCATCGAGGCGCCGCAGGGCAACCCCCGCCGCGCTGGCCCAGCCGCGCAGCCGGTCTTCGGCCAGTGCATCCACCAGCAGCGCCGCGGGGCGCAGCAGATCCAGAATGCCGGTCAGCCGGTCCTCGGGATGTCCGGGATCGAGGGGCGCATAGGCCCGCCCGTCGGCCAGCACCGCCAGCACCGCCGCGATGGTATCAGGCCGCTTGGCCGCGCAAATCGCGACCGGCCCATCCGGCAACCCGGCCATCCCGACCCTGATCTGTGCGACCCGTGCCAGCATGTCGTCATGCGTCAGCACGGCACCACAGCCACCCGCCACGCGCCCGCCCGGCGCGCGACCGATGGCGGACAAAAGCGCCTCGGCAAACGCCGCGCCAGTGGGGGCCAGCCCTGCGATATCCTTCATATGCTGCGTCATGCCCCCGCCCTCACAGCCCGATCATCGCGGCAATCCGGTTGCGCTGGATGTCAGAGGTGCCGGAATAGATCAGCCCGCCCACGGCATTGCGCAGCCCGGCCTCGATCCCGGTTTCCGACATGTAGCCGGCGCCGCCATGCAGCATGATCGCATCCAGGGAATTGGCGACATGGGCCTCGGAAATCGCGAGCTTGGCCGAGGCGATCTCCAGCGAGGCGCGCCCGCCCCCCTCCATCGCGGCAACGGCGCGGCTCAGCCAGTTCGCGGCACCTTCCAGCCGCATATGCATGTCGGCGATGCGATGCGAGACCGCCTGATAATTGCCGATGGCTTGTCCGAATTGCTGGCGCCCCTTTGCCCAGTCGATCGACCGGCGCAGCTGGCGCCGCATCTCGCCGACCTGAAGCGCGAAGACACAGAGGATTTCCCATTTCATCACATAGTCGAGGATGGAAAATCCCTGCCCCTCGCGCCCGATCAGCGCGCCGTCCGGCACGGCCACGGCGTCAAAATGCAGATCCGCCATGGGGGCGGTGCGCAGGCCCATCTTGCTGCGCGGCTGGCCGACCGTCACGCCGGGCAGGTGACGATCCACCGCCAGCGCGCTGAAACCGCCAAGCGCGCCTTTGTCGGGATGGGTGCGCGCATAGACCACGATCACATCGGCCAGCGGCGCGCTGGAGATATAGCATTTCTCGCCGCTCAGGGTATATCCGCCGGGGCCGGGCACCGCCCGGCTGCGCATGGCAAAGGCGTCAGAGCCGCTGTCGGGTTCGGTAATGGCATGGGCACCCACACAGTCGCCCGCCGCCAGCGCAGGCAGCAGCGCGGCCTTCAGCGCGTCGGATCCGAAGCGCGCCACCGGAATGCAGGTGCTGCACAGATGGGTCGCCAGGGTAAAGCCCAAGCCGCTATCCTCGCAGATGCTGCCGAGATATTCGAGCACCTGCGCCAGCTCCGCTGCTGTCAGCGCAAGACCGCCATAGGCCTCGGGGATGGTCAGCGCGGTCAGCCCGGCCTCGCACACCGCCTGCCAGCGGTTCTGCGACAGGACGCCGGCGCGGTCATCCTCTTGCCAGTTGCTGTTGAACACACCTTGCCAACGGTCAAGCCCCTGGCAAAGTTCGGCCACAAGATCGGCCCGGAAAGACGCGGGCGGCGCGCCCGTTGCGGGCAGGGTCAGGCTGCGGGTCATCTCGCGTCTCCGGCACAGGCTTCAAAGATCAGGCTGCTGTTGATGCCGCCAAAGCCCAGCGAATTGCTCATCGCGAAGGTTCCGGCGAAGGGCGCCGGGCCATCTGGCCCCGGCATGGGAAAGCGGGTCGGTTCGGGCGCGGCGGTGGTGGCCATGGCCGGCGCACAACCCAGCCGCAGGGCAAGAATGGTGATCACCGCCTCGATGGCGCCGGCACTGCCCAGAAGATGCCCGGTGGCGCCCTTGGTCGAACTGATCAGCGGGCGCGCCGATTCATCGGCAAAGACGGCGGCAAGCGCCTCGACCTCGGTCTTGTCATTGACCGGCGTTCCGGTGCCGTGACAGTTCACATAGGCGATCTGGTCCGGCGCCAGCCCTGCGCGATGCAGCGCCTGCCGCATCGCCCGCGCCAGGCCGTCGGGGCTGGGATGGGTGATGTGATGGGCATCCAGCGCCAGCCCCACCTCGCGCAGCCGTGCCAGCGGCCGGGCGCCGCGCGCCAGGGCATGTGCCTCGTCCTCGATGACGAGCATCGCGGCGCCGTCGCCGATCACCATGCCGCGCCGTGTCTGGTCGAACGGCCGGCAGGAATCGCGATCCATCGCCCGCAAGGCATTGAACCCGGCGAAATCGGCGGCGCGCATCCGGTCGCTGCCGCCCACCAGCATCAGCGGCGTATCGCCCCGGCGCACCCGCGACAGCGCATAGGAAAACGCCGCCGGGGAACTGGCACAGGCACTGGAAAAGCTGGCGAAGGGCCCCTGCAATCCGAATTGCCGGGCCAGAACCTCGGCCGTGGCGCCGGGCGGTGCGGTCAGGCGGTAATCCGCACCATCATCGCCCGCGCAAATCGCATCGGCAAAGCGGTCCATCATGCCGCCGCTGGTCGTGGCCATGACACAGCCACAGGCCGCGCGCAGCGCCGCATCGTCAAGCCCCGCCATGGCCAGCGCCTCGGCCGCCGCAAGCAGACCATGCGCCGCGCAATCACGGTCGCTCTCCGGCAGAAGACCGGCAAGACCCAGACGCGCCAGCGCAGTGGCACAGCGATCGGGGTTGACCGCATAGGCATTGCCGGCGCGGAATGCGCTCGTGTCGAAATGTTCGGGGCGATCCGGCAATCCGCCACCCGGCATCAGCCAGTCGGCAAAGGCATCAAGCCCCATCGCATCGCGCACCACGACACCGATTCCGGTGATGACAACCGAACCTGTCATGCGGCCACCTCCGAACAGGCGTTTGGCGGGCAGCGCAGGCCGGCGGCGATGCCCCCGGTGCGGGGATCAAGGGCACCCACCAGCCAGTCGCCGGGTCCGGGCCGGTCCAGCGCGCGGATCAGCGCCAGCAACCCGCCGACGGCCAGGCAATCGACCAGCATCGGCGCGCCACCTGCCGTTTCGGGCGGGCTCGCACTTTCAGGCGCGGCCAGCAGAATGCCCATGCTGGCGGGCAGATGACCAAAGGCCCGCTGCGCGACGGCGCGCAGATCGCCGGTTTCGGCGCCTGGTCGCATCATGGCCGTGCCGGCGATTTCCGCCAGCACCGTTGCCCGCCGCGCCCTTGCGGTGCTGCCGCGTTCCAGCAAGACCAGCGCCATGGCTTCATGCACCGGCGGCGCGCCGGGGGCGGCCAGCAATTCGACATGCGCCGCAGCCGGGCCTTCGAGATCCTCGAAGGCGGCAACGATCACCCGGTCGCAGCGCCCCTCCAGCAGCCAGTCGCGGCCACAGGTCAGCGCCTCCATCCCGGCGGCGTGCGAACTGACAAGCGCAATCCCCGGCCCCTGAATGCCATAGTCGATCGCGCAGGCCGAAACGGGAAAGTTGTGTGTCGCCTGCGCAAAACCGACCGCGTCGATCCCGCGCGGGCCCAGTTCGCGCAGCCGGCGATGCATGTCCGCGACCAGCGAACAGCCATAGCGCGACCCCGACACCAGCCCCGTGGTCGGCCCGGCCAGATCGGCCGGCAAAAGTCCGGCCCGGCTGGCCAGTTCCCCGATCAGCCGCGACAGGCGGCTGGACAGTTGCGTGTGACGGCGATCCGCCGGTTCCTCGGGCAGACGCAGAATGGAAAAGGCGCCCGAAGCCGTCTTGCCCCCCGCAGGGACAGAAGGGGCAGGCTGTTCAGCCAGCGCAAGCGCGGTCGCAGTGATGACGATGCTGTCAGACATGGCAATACGGCCTCGGGCAGTTGGGGAGGATCAGTAGGCCGAACCTTCGGCGCCGAGCTTGTGGGCCTCCGGCCCTTTCAGCGGCGGGTTGAAGACGCAGACCAGACGCATCGTCTTGTCGGCCTTCAGGATGTGCTTTTCATGCTTGTCCAGCGCATACATC
Source organism: Gemmobacter caeruleus (assembly GCF_008271655.1). Taxonomy (GTDB): domain Bacteria; phylum Pseudomonadota; class Alphaproteobacteria; order Rhodobacterales; family Rhodobacteraceae; genus Gemmobacter; species Gemmobacter caeruleus. Next base: position 136,607 of record NZ_VKKX01000033.1, on the reverse strand, counting down.
GTGCCGGGCACGATCTTGTGGGTCTGGCCGGTGGTCTGGTCGATCACCTCGCCCTCGCCTTCGATGCAGTAGCAGGCTTCCAGATGATTGCGATATTCCAGGAGCGAGGCGGTGCCTTCGTCGATGATGGTATCGGTCAGCGAATACCCCATGTTGTCCGCGGCCAGCAGCAGGCGGCGGCTCTGCCCGTTGCCCCAGGCAACGTCACGTTCGGTATTCTGGATGGTGTCGAGCGAATTGATGATCATGTCGTCGTCCTTATGAAAAAAACCGGCTCACACGGGCGTGCATTTCGCGGATCAACCGTCATGTGACCTGAGAGCGACTATACGCAGGACAGCGCTGCTAACGTTTTGTTAATTTATGGAATATGATTGCCAATGCCGGAACCGATTGCCAAGTTTCGCGCCGAATATTTAGAAATATCGGATAATATGGCGACTTATCACCGAGGCGGATTTGTCAGAATGAAAAGCGGCGGCCGAGGGGCCGCCGTGCAATATCCACCATGAGGCGATTATTTTACATGGCTGTCACAGACATGGCGTCGCGCCGCAGTGAACCCGACTGGAACTTGGTCGGCGTCGCGAACAGGCTGGCATGCTTCTGGCGCAGCCCCGACAGAATCATGTCATGCGGCAGATCGTCGAATTCGCCATGATCGCGCAGCACCTCCATATGCTGCCGCCCCTCGTCATCGAAGGGGTGATGCACGCAGTCGCTCTGCCCGTCGAAATCCAGCGGGCGCATGCGGAACAGCTGGCACAGGCGCTTGTTGAAGACCGGGGTCGCCTTGATCCAGCGCCCGTCCAGGTTCAGGCTGACCAGACAGTGATAGTGAAAGGTCTTGTCGCCCATCAGCCGGGCAAGCTGATCGGAACACAGATGGTTGCGCACATCGGTGAACCACAGCCGCGCCGGAATGCCGATGCTGCGCAAGGCCGAGGCGTAGACGATGGACTTGTGGATGCACAGCCCCGCCCCCTTGCGCAGGATCGCGCTGGATCGCATGTCCTCGGGCGCGAAATCGGCGTTGTAGATTTCATAAAGAAGGCCATCGCGCACCGCATAGAACAGGGCCACGGCCTGTTCACGCTGGCTGTCGCCCGATCCGGCAAGACTGCGCGCCACGAAACGCGACATCTCGGGCGTGTCGAAATCGAAAAATTCGGTTCGGGCCAGGGTGTCCTGGGTCATTTTGCCATTCCTTCGACGGTTTCACAGATGGCGTTCGGCACCGAGACGGAAATCGTGGTGCCGACGCCCAGTTCGCTTTCAATGTCGATATGTCCGCCCAGCCCTTCGACGATGGTGCGGCACAGATAAAGCCCAAGGCCATAGCCGCCCGAGGCCCGTCCGCGCGATTCGTCCACGCGCCAGAACGGTTCGGTCAGATAGGGGATCTGGTCGGCGCTGATGCCGATGCCCTGATCCTGCACCGAAAGCAGCATGGCCTTCGGGCGCTGCGGGTCGCGCTGGAAACGCACGATGATCTGTTTGCCATTGCCATAGCGCACCGCGTTCGAGACGAAGTTCTTGAGCAGGATCCCCACCACGAAAGGGTCAAAGAACGCCACGTCAAAGCCCGTCTGGTTGATCACCTGCAACGGATAGCCATCATCAATCTGCTGGGCGATCTGTTCGCGGGCATAGGGCGCGATCTCGACCAGTTCGGTCGCATCCTCATTGGAATGCCGCCGCTCTGCCGCCAGGATCGACGCCAGGATTTCCTCGACCACCGAGATGTCCTTGCCGATCTGCGCGCGCAGCGCTTCGTCATCGACCAGTTCCTTGCGCACCTTCAGCCGCGACAGGGGCGTCAGCAATTCATGCGGCAAGGCCAGCAACATGTGGCGGCGCGCCTCGTGAATGCGCTGCAACTCGGCCACCATGTTGTTGAAGGACTGGGCGAAACTGCGGAACTCTCCGAACGTGTCCTCCAGCGGGATCTGATAGTTCAGATCGCCATCCTCGATGCGCGATATCCCGGCGCTGAGCGCGATGAACGGCCGCGTCAGGCGCCGCATCAGATAGTAGATCAACCCGAAGACGCAGATGGTGGAGACGATGACCACCGCCACCAGAAACAGCGCAAAGGTCGAGATCGGTTCGCCAAATTCGGGCAGGACGATGAAGGTGCTGCCGTCGAAATTGCCGGCGGCATAGCGATTGCCGAAGCGTTCGATCGCGATGCCGTCGCGATCGCTGCGGGCGGCGGCGAACAGCGCGGCGAAATCCGATCGTGCCGCCTCCTCGGGGGTCATGCGGATCAGGCCGATGCCGCCCACGGTCACCGGGCCGGCCCCCGGGCGCTGTGCCTGTTCGACGATCTCGTGAAACAGCGCCCGCGCCAGATAACGGCGGGGATGTTCATCGGCGATCCGTTGCAGCGACAGGATCAGCACAAAGCTCAGCAGCAGGGTCGATGCGATCGTGGTGATCAGCAGCAGCGTGAAGACCGACTGCGAACCGATCCAGCGCAAGACGCGATCCACAAAGGCCCTCATGTCCAGATCCCTTCGGGAATACGATAGCCCTGTCCCCGCACGGTCAGGATCACCTCGGCATTGCCGCCCTCGGCGCGAAAGCGCTGGCGGATGCGATAGACCAGCGTATCCACCAGCGCCGGGTCGCTTTGCGGCCCATGTCCGATGCGCGGCAGCAGGTCGGCGCGGCTCAGCACCCGCCCCCGCACCGATTGCAGCGCCTGAAGAAGCTGCATTTCCAGTTCCGTCACCGCGACGCGCACCCCGTTGAAGGTCGCCTCCAGCCGACCGGCATCCAGCACCAGACCATCGCGGCGCGGCGTGACGCCCGGCGCGGGCGCGGCACGGGGTGGCAGGCGGGTGATGGCGCGCAGGCGCGCCACCAGTTCCCGCAGCTCAAAGGGTTTGGCCAGATAGTCGTCCACACCCGCCTCCAGCCCGACTACGCGGTCGGTCAGCTCGGCCCGGGCCGAAATCACCACGATCGGCGCATGGCCATAGGTTTCGGGCGCGGCGCGGATCTGGCGAAAGACCTCCATCCCGTCCATTTCCGGCAACATCATGTCCAGCAGGACGGCATCGGGGTGGTCCTCGCGCAGCATGGCCAGCCCCTTTTGCGGCGTTCCCGCCAGACGCAGCGCGATGCCATAGCGTTCAAGCATCGGCGCGATGGTCTCGCCCAGCTCCAGGTCGTCGTCGATCATCAATACTCTCAATGCCCGCGCCTCTGTTCCTCATGATGTTCTAGCGGCATCTCGATACACTTAAAACGTGTATCTGTAGACAACCTGCGCGGTCGTGCGGCTGGGGTTCGCGCCATAGGCCGACGTGTCATCGCCAAAGCTGCGCGAGGCCCGCAGGCTGATTTCCGCATTGTCATTCAACGGGAAAGCGGCCGAAATCTGCACCAGACCGCTATGGTCCGCCGGCACATAGAAACCGATCAGCGACAGGTCGGCGTCGTTCCACAGATCGTTCCAGGCGACGCGGGTAAAGATCTGTTCACGCGCCAGCGGTTCCTGCCGGGTGGCGGCAAAGCCGCGCAGCGCCCCGGCCTGGCCCAGATCGGCGCCAGCCGCCCCGGCAAGCGCCTGCAACTGGCGCGCGGACAGGCCCGCCCCGTTATAGTGATATTCCAGCGAAACCGAGATGTCGCGCGCGCCCACAATGGTTTCGGGCAAGGCCCAGGTGCCGCCCAGGGCCGCCTGATGCCGCCAGCCGCGCCCCTCATCCGCGCCCAGATCGTCGCGCAATCCGGCCGATCCGCCGGGCATCCCCGCCGCCGCCAGCGACAGGCGCTTCTGGCTGAACATCTCGGCATAGAGCACCAAATGTTGACCGATCGCGCCGCTGATCTCCAGCCCCGCGCCGGGATTGCCATCCTCCACCAGCAGGCTGGCGGTCAGGTTGATGTTGTCGCCCGTCGCGGGGGCATATTTCAGAAAGACCGCCTCGCTCGGGTTGGTGCGGTCCAGGTTCAGGCCATAGACATCGTGCCCGGCCAGCGCATCGTAACCCGAGGCGGTGATCCTGGGCCGATAGCCAAAGCTGAGCAGATCGGCCCACAGACTTGACTGACCGGCAATCATCAGGGTGCCCAGCCGCTCCAGCCGCCGGTCGCCGGGATCGGCGCTGTCACTGGTGACCAGACTGTCGGCCTTGAACCAGTCGGTCGGGTTGAAGCCTTGCGCGACACCGTTGCGCAGATTGACCCGGCCCAGATCGAATGACAGGCCGGGCCGGGCCTGCCAGTTCAAGGCAAGCTCCTGCACATCGAACCGCACGTCCTCGTCAAAGACAAAGCTTTCGCCGGCGGTGCGGGTTGCCCGCCCCCGCAGGTTGAAGCGCAGCGCCAGGTCGCGGCCAAGCGCCGCCGAGCCCATCCATTGCGCCGACAGGCGGAACGACTGCTGCGCATCGCCCCGGCGCGGCTCTGCCCGGGTGAAACGCCCCTCCAGCACCAGCGTATCCGACCGGGCCGGCGGCGCCTCGGCCTCCGGATCGGTCGCCGTGTCCGCCACATCCATCGGCCCCAAACCGACATCGGGCGGCAGGTCGAAATCCCCGGCCAGCGCCGCAGGGGCCATCAGGCCGGTCAGCAAACCAAGGGTTGCGGGGATACGCCAGTGCATCGGAGCCTCCTTACAGCTTGAAGCCCGCCAGCGCGTCCTTGCGGAACAGCGATTCCGGCAGGTTGCGCGACTGAAAGCCCTTCATGCTCATCACGGTGATCTTGTTGGGGTCAAAGCCGTCGGCGATGACCACCTCGGTCGGGCGGGTCGCGCCCATCTGGTTGGCATATTTGCGATACCAGGACACTTTCAGCAGATTGCCGCTGCCACCGTAATACTTGCCCTTCACCGGCCGCCCCGAAGCCTTGTCCACCCAGAATTCGATGGAACTGTAGGGCGTGGACTTGTCGCGCGATTTCAGCGCCAGCTTGAAGCAATCGCGGCTATTCTTGTCGCCATCGACCACCGCCTCTTCGCCGGCCAGGGTGGGCGCGTAGTCCCCCATCAGGTTGGAACTGACCACATCGCCGTTCGAGGCATTGCCCAGCAGGCGCTGCCGGGCCGAGATGCGGACCGAAGCCTGCGAGGCCGGGTCGAACATCCACAGGCTGTTGCCATTGCGCAGCAGGATCTTGCCGCGGTCGGCACTGGGCGCATTGATATGCACAAGCGTCTGGAACTGGCCCCCGGCGCGGCGCGACAGGGTGGTCACCTGGGTTTGCCCGGTCAGCGCGCCGCCCTCGAAATTCTTCAGGTCCACATTGACCATGAACGAGGATTGCGGGTTCCGGATCGCATCGGCCTGGGCCAGAATTCCGGCGGCGTCCACCGCGAAGGCGGCCCGGGGCATGGCCCCGATCCCGGCCAGGGCGGCACAGCCGAAAAGCATCTGATTGAAGCTGCGGCGGTCGAGTGTCATTGCAGTCTCCTGTTTCAATAGGTGTTTCGGTTTGCGTTCTGCTGGTGCGGCCGGTCAGCCGCGTTGCAGGCTTTCGACGATATTGAGCCGCGAGGCGCGGAAGGTCGGCCAGATCGCCGCCGCGACCGCGATCACGATCAGGAACAGCGCGACCGACAGGGCGAAGACCGGGTTTTCCAGCACCATCAGCTGCACGGTCAGCGGGGTTGCGTTGCTGGGCGGCGTCCATTGCACGCCGGCCGCGTTGATCATCCGGGACAGGCCGATCCCCATGGCCAGCGCCAGCGCGGCGCCGAACAGGCCGGTCAGCGCGCTTTCCGCCAGGAACAGCCGGCCGACAAAGCCGCGACGGAAGCCCATGGCGCGGATCGTGCCGATTTCCTTCACCCGCTCCACCACGGTCATCGACACGGTGTTGAAGATGGTGAACACGATGACCAGCGCCAGCACCGCCGAAACCACGGCGAAGATGAAGGCGAACATGCCGAAGATGCGGGTAAAGGTCGGGTCCACCTCGGTAAAGTGATAGGCCGACAGATCCATCCCGGCGTCGGTCAGCAGGCCCTGGATGCGGGTCTTTACCGCCTCGGCCCGGTCGGGGCTGGTCAACTGGATCATGATCGCCGTCGCCTCGGGGCTGCCATCAAAGACCAGCGCGCGGGCCTGATCGAAGGGCAGCATGACAAAGGCGTTGTCCAATGCCCGCACCGCCTGCGCCCGCGCCGCGGCAATCTCCACCCGGATGATGTTCGGCACGCCTTCGGTGGTCGCCGCCATCAGGTTCAGTTGCGGCAGACCCGTGCCCTGTTCGGTCAGGCCCGCCAGTTCGGCGTCGCCCGCGACAAGGTCGGTATATTCCGCCGCCGCAGGATCGGCCTCGCGCCCGGCGCCCGCGTCGGGGGCGTCCTTGCAATCCGGCACGGCCAGCGCCTCGCAGACGCCCAGCATGCGCGCCATGCCCAGCCCGACCACCACCTTGTCGGCAGCAGGATCGGCCGGCAGGCCGGTGGGCGTGCCGGGCTGGCCGATCCCCCAACCGTCCCATTGGCGCATCCGGTCCAGATCGGCGGCCACCACACCTTGCCCGATGAAGGTCTTGGAATTGCCGGTCGCCGCATTGCCGGCGATTCCAGCCAGGTCGATGCGGGGGGTAATCACGGTGATGTCGCGCGCCAGCGCCTCATCGGCCTTGATCAGGGCGATGGCGGCCGACCAGTCGGGAATGGTGTAGTCTTCGGGATTGGCGGCCCCGAATTCGAGATAGCCGTTGCGATAGATTTGCAGGTTGCCCTGGTCCTGGATCATCGAGGTCTGCACCCCGTACCAGATCGAGGTGACAAACCCCCCGAGCAACAGCGCGGCCAGCCCGCCAACCCCGATGGCCAGCGCCGTCGTGACCGACCGGCGGCCATTCTTGACCAGATTGCGAAAGGCGATTTTCCAGATCATTTGGGATGCTCCGTCAGGCCAGCCGCCCGTCGATGATCTCGATCACCGGGCTTTGCGGGGGGATAAGCTGGGTTTCATGGGTGCAGATGACGACCGTGGTGTCGAATTCGGCCTGCATCCGGGCAAGCAGCGCCACGATCTCGCGCGAGGTGCGGCTGTCGAGATTGGCGGTCGGTTCATCCGCCACGATGAGGCGCGGCTCGGTCGCCAGCGCCCGCGCCACCGCGACGCGCTGCCGCTGCCCGCCCGAGATCTCGCCCGGGCGGCGATCCATCATCCCGCCCAGACCGACGGCCTCAAGATAGGCGGCCGCGCGATCCCGTCGGGCCCGCGCCGACATCCGGTGGCGCAGCAGCGGAAATTCCACATTCTCCCGCAGGCTCAGGACCGGGATCAGGTTGAACGACTGGAAGATGAAGCCGATGTTGCGCGATCGGAAATCCGCCGCCGCCGCATCGCTTAGCCGGGTGACATCCTCGCCAAACAGCGAAAGCGCGCCGCTGGTCGGCCGGTCCACCAGCCCCAGGATGTTGAGAAAGGTGGATTTGCCGCTGCCCGACGGGCCGGTGATGAAGGTCGTGGCGCCCTGGACGATGGCACCGCTGATGCCGCCAAGCGCACGCACCTTCACCTTGTCGAGCGTGTATTCCTTGGTAATCGCCTCGAACTGCGCAGCAAGCGGATGCGGCGCATCGAGCGGAATGTTCCGGTCTTCGAAATTCGCGGGTTCGGTATGCTGGTTCACGGAAGATCCTCCGCTGATGACTGATGCCAACAGCGTGGTCTTCGCGGGTCGCACAATCAAACAGCAAAGAATGCTGTTTCAAGACAATGGGATGGGCAGTGTGACAGGATATGGCGCAGCGTCATGAAATGCACCGGGGCAAAGACGACGGTGCCGCGATGACAGCCATGCGACAACTCCATTGCAAAGAATCCACGCGCGCCACCCGATCTTGGCGAGCGCTGCCGCTGACCGCGGCTGCAATTTTTGGTGCAAGCTGGATTAGCAAGGGCGCGGACAGGTTAACCCGCCCTGGTTCTCAAGCTGAGATGCTGGTTCGCGTCACCTATGACGCAACGCCGAGGCGCAATCGGTATTATGATGCGCAGCTCATCTTCATGAGCCGCGCTTTTGGCGCTATCCAGTTGCCAGCAGCACCGCAGCCATCCGATCCCGGCGATGCCCTGTAAGAAATCTGCCCAATAGTTGCGCATGAAGGTCATAAAGCGGGCATTGCCCCGGTCAGGACGCCGTCAACGCCCCCTGACGCACCGATGCGAATTGAGCCTGTCCCGCGCTGATGCACTCTCGGCGGTGAAAGGGAGGGCGGGATGCTGGACGCTCAGGCGCAAACCGGCTTGCAAAGAAGCTGCGGCGGGGCGGAGGTCGTGCTGGGCGGCCGCGACGGGCGGCCCCGTTTGACGCGCTTGCATCAATCCGGCGCCGCCAAGGTCTTTTTGCCGCGTCATGCCGATGCCGAGGCGATCTTTCTCAATACGGCGGGTGGCCTGACCGATGGCGATCAGCTCCGTTTCGGCCTGCATCTGACCGCGCCGCTGCGCTTTACCGCGACCACCCAGACCGCCGAACGCGCCTATGCCAGCCGGGGCCTGCCCGCCCGGCTCGATATCGAGATGCGCGCTTGTGCCGGTGCCGCACTGGACTGGCTGCCGCAGGAGACCATCCTGTTCGAGGATGCAAGGCTGCGCCGCGACACCGATATCCACCTTGATGGCGACGCCGCGCTTTTGCTGTGCGAGACGGTGATGATCGGCCGTCATGCCATGGGCGAGGCGCCGCGCCGCGCGCGGTTGCAGGATCGTCGCAGGGTCTGGCGTGACGGGCGCCTTGCCTGGATGGAATCGCTTGAAATCGGCGATCTCGCGCTGGCGCAGGCCCGCCATCCGGCGCTGCTGGGGGCGGCGCGCTGCTTTGCCACCATCGCCTTTCTGGCGCCCGGCGCCCCCGATCGCGCCCCCGGCTTGCGGCCCGCGCTGTGGGCTGATGGCTGCGATACCGCGCTTTCGGCCTGGGATGGCCGGCTGATCCTGCGCCTTGCGGCACGCGAGATCTGGCCGCTGCGCCTGCATCTTGCGCGGCTGCTCACCCTCCTGCGCGGCCGGGCGATGCCCCGGGTCTGGCAGATGAACGGAGACCTGACATGAACCTCACCCCCCGCGAACGCGAAAAACTGCTGGTGAGCCTTGCCGCCATGGTCGCGCGCAACCGGCTGGCGCGCGGCGTCCGGCTCAATCACCCCGAGGCGATTGCCCTGATCACCGATTTCGTGGTCGAGGGCGCGCGCGACGGGCGCAGCGTCGCCGACCTGATGGAGGCAGGCGCGCATGTCGTCGCCGCAGAGCAATGCATGGTCGGCGTGCCAGAGATGATCCACGCCGTGCAGGTCGAGGCCACCTTCCCGGACGGTACCAAGCTGGTCACCGTCCACCACCCCATCCGCTGAGAGGTCATCATGAAACGCATCCTTCTGCCCCTGATCCTGATGCCGGGCGCGGCGTTTGCGCATAGCGGCCACGCCACCTCGGCCACAGTGCTGAGCGGTATCGCCCATCCGCTGGGCGGGGCCGATCACCTGCTGGCAATGGTCGCGGTCGGGCTCTGGGCCGCGCGCTTTGGTGGCCGCGCCGCCTGGGCCCTGCCGGGGGCATTCGTCGCTGCGATGGTCGCAGGTGCGGTGGCGGGTCTGACGGGCCTGCCCTTGCCGGGGGTGGAGCCGATGCTGCTGGCCTCGATCCTGCTGATCGGCCTCGCCACCGCGCTGGCGCTGCGGCCTTCGGTCCGGGTGGCGGTGCCGGTCGTGGCGCTGTTCGGGCTGTTCCACGGTCATGCCCATGGGGCCGAGGCACCGGCGGCGGGGCAGCTTGCCTATCTTGCGGGCTTTGTGCTGACGACGGCGGGGCTGCACCTTCTGGGGCTGGGGCTTGGCCGGCGCCTGATCGCGGTCGGGCGGGGCTGGCTGCTGCAAGGCCTGGGCGGGGCGACCGCGCTGGCCGGGCTTGGCCTGGCGTTTGCGGGGTAACGCCATGATTCCCGGAGAGATTTTTCCCGCCGATGGCATGATCACCCTCAATGACGGCGCCGAGGCGATCACCCTGATGGTGGCCAATAGCGGCGACCGCCCCATTCAGGTGGGTAGCCATTACCATTTTGCCGAAACCAATGCCGGCCTGCAATTCGACCGCAACGCAGCGCGCGGCATGCGGCTGGACATCGCCTCGGGCACCGCCGTCCGGTTCGAGCCGGGCCAGAGCCGCGAGGTGCGGCTGGTGCCGTTGGCCGGATTGCGCCGCGTCTTCGGCTTCAACCAGCAGGTCATGGGAGAACTCTGATGCCGGTCCGCATTTCACGCCCCGCCTATGCCGCCATGTATGGCCCGACCACGGGCGATCGCCTGCGCCTGGGCGATACCGAGCTGATCATCGAGGTCGAACGCGATCTGACCACCTATGGTGAGGAGGTGAAGTTCGGCGGCGGCAAGGTCATCCGCGACGGCATGGGCCAGAGCCAGATCCCGCGTTCGGGGGGCGCGATGGATACGGTGATCACCAATGCGCTGATCGTCGATCACAGCGGCATCTACAAGGCCGATATCGGGCTGCGCGACGGCATGATCGCCGCCATCGGCAAGGCCGGCAACCCCGATACCCAGCCGGGCGTCACGATCATCATCGGCCCTTCGACTGACATCATTGCAGGCGAGGGGCGGATCGTGACCGCGGGCGGGATGGATGCGCATATCCATTTCATCTGCCCGCAACAGGCCGAGGATGCCCTGCATTCCGGCGTCACCACCATGCTGGGCGGCGGCACCGGCCCGTCGCATGGCACTTTGGCCACCACATGCACGCCCGGGCCCTGGCATATCCAGCGCATGTTGCAGGCGCTGGATGCGATCCCGATGAATTTCGCGGTGGCGGGCAAGGGCAATGCGTCGCTGCCGGAGGGGCTGGTGGAGCAGGTCGCGGCGGGGGCCTGTGCGCTCAAGCTGCATGAGGATTGGGGCACCACCCCGGCCGCCATCGACTGCTGCCTGTCGGTGGCCGATGACATGGATGTGCAGGTGATGATCCACACCGACACGCTGAATGAAAGCGGCTTTGTGGAAAACACGCTGGCCGCGATCAAGGGCCGCACGATCCATGCCTTTCACACCGAGGGCGCGGGCGGCGGCCATGCGCCCGACATCATGAAGGTGGTCAGCAGCCAGAACGTCATCCCGTCTTCCACCAATCCGACGATGCCCTATACCGTCAACACGGTGGAGGAACATCTCGACATGCTGATGGTCTGCCACCACCTTGACCGTTCGATCCCCGAGGATGTGGCCTTTGCCGAAAGCCGTATCCGCAAGGAAACCATCGCGGCCGAAGACATCCTGCATGACATGGGGGCGTTCTCGATCATCTCCTCCGACAGTCAGGCCATGGGGCGGGTGGGCGAGGTGATCACCCGCACCTGGCAGACCGCGCACAAGATGAAGGTGCAGCGGGGCCGGCTGGCCGATGAAACCGGCGCCAACGACAATCGGCGCGTGCGCCGCTACATCGCGAAATACACCATCAATCCGGCCATCGCGCATGGCCTTGCGCGCCATATCGGCAGTGTGGAGATCGGCAAGCGCGCTGATCTGGTGATCTGGTCGCCGGCGTTTTTCGGGGCCAAGCCCGACATGGTGCTGATGGGCGGCCTGATCGTCCTGGCGCAGATGGGCGATCCGAACGGGTCGATCCCGGTGCAGCCGATGTATTCGCGCCCGATGTTCGGCGCCCTGGGCCGCGCGCGGGCCGAGGCCTGCGCCACCTTCCTGTCCGCGGCGGCAATGGCGGGGGGCGTGGGCGCGGCGCTGGGGCTGCAAAAGCGGCTTTACGGGGTGGAGAATACCCGCGCCATCGGCAAATCCGACATGCGGCTGAACGCCGCCACGCCGATGATCGAGGTGCATCCCGAAACCTATGAGGTGCGCGCCGATGGCGAATTGCTGACCTGCCAGCCGGCGGTCGAGCTGCCCTTGGCCCAGCGGTATTTCCTGTTCTAATGCAGGGCCGGGGTCACCATGCGGCGGATCGGCCAGCCGGGCCGCAGGGGGGCGGGGCCCGTCCCCTCCACCTCCAGCGCGAGGGCGGCTTCGCGCGATTGCAGGCGGCGGATCTGGGCGCGCAGTTCGGTCAGTTCTTCCTGGGGGGTGCGGTCCGGCATGGCGATTCCCTTCATCAAACTCTCCATCTCAGCCTCCGCGCGGAAGGTTAAGGAATCATGCAACAGCCCCATTCCCATTCCATTCAACGCGCCGGCACCTGGCTGCGCGCCGACAGCCGCGTGGTGCTGGGCTATGACGCGCGGTTTCTGCGCCGCAAGCGCCTGGTGGCCGAAGACGGCACCGCCTTTCTGGTCGATCTGCCCGAAACTGTCAGCCTGGAACAGGGCGACGCCTTTGCGCTGTCGGACGGGCGGCTGATCGTTGTCATCGCGGCGGTAGAGCCTGTGGTTCAGGTGCGGGGCGACCTGCCGCGCCTGGCCTGGCATATCGGCAATCGTCACACGCCCTGCCAGATCGAGGAGGATCATCTGGTGATCCGCCGCGATCATGTGCTGGAACGCATGCTGACCGGGCTGGGTGCCAGCCTGACCATCGCCGAGGCCGCCTTCCGCCCCGAAGGGGGCGCCTATGGCCACGGCCGCACGATGGGGCATGACCATGGCAGCCACGATCATGGCTTTGCCCATCACCATGGCGACGGGGTTCTGCACAGCCATGGATGACCGGCTGCGCCTTGTGCAATGGCTTTCACCCGCCTTTCCGATCGGCGGCTTTGCCTATAGTCAGGGCCTGGAGGAGCCGATGGCCACCGGCCTTGTCCCCGATGCGGCGGGGGTGGAGCAATGGGTGCGCGACGTGCTGCGGCTGGGCACGCCCCGGCTGGATGCGGTGGTGGTGGCGCGGGCGCGGGCGGGCGACGATTCGCAAGGCTTGGCCGATCTGTTACACGCCATGGCCAGCAGCGCCGAGCGCGCGGTCGAACTTATGGAGCAGGGCCGCGCCTTTGCCACGCTGATTGCCGGGATACACGGGACGGCACCGGCAATCTGGCCCTATCCGGTGGCGGTGGGGCTGGCGACGCGGGCGCTGCGGGTCTCGACCCCTGAGGTGTTGTCGCTGCTGCTGCATGGCGCGGCGGCGCAGTTGGTTTCGGCCGCCACGCGCTTTCTGCCGCTGGGCCAGACCGAGGCGCAGGCGATCCTGACCCGGCTGGCGCCGCTGATCGCCGAACTGGCGCATGAGGCGGCGGCGCTGCCGCTGGACGAGGTGACCACCTTTACCCCCGGCGCCGATATGGCGGCGATGCGGCACGAAACACAGGAAGTCAGGATATTTCGCACATGACCAGCCCGAACGGACCCCTGCGTGTCGGCATTGGCGGCCCTGTGGGCGCCGGCAAGACCACGCTGACCGAAAAGCTTTGCGCCGCGCTGGCGCCGCGCTGTTCGATGGCCGTCATCACCAATGACATCTATACGCGCGAGGATGCCGATTACCTGACCCGCGCGCAGGTTCTGGCCTCGGACCGGATCCGGGGGGTGGAAACCGGCGGTTGCCCACATACCGCGATCCGCGAGGATGCAAGCATCAACCTCGCCGCCTTGGCGGATCTGCGGGCGGCCTTTCCCGACCTTGACCTGATCCTGATCGAAAGCGGGGGCGACAATCTGGCGGCGACCTTTTCGCCCGAACTGGCCGATCTGACGATCTATGTGATCGACACTGCGGCGGGTCAGGATATTCCGCGCAAGAAGGGGCCGGGGCTGGCGCGGTCGGACCTCCTGGTGGTGAACAAGACCGATCTCGCGCCGCATGTCGGGGTCGATCTGGCGCAACTGGAATCGGATACGCGGTTGGCGCGCGGCACCCGCCCCTTTGTGCTGGCGCAGATGCGGCACAACCGCGGGGTTGATCAGATCGTGCGCTTTCTGGAGGAGGAAGGCGGCCTGATCCTGGCCTGATCGGGCAAACATATTCGACTTTCGTCATATTGACCCAAGGTCAACCTTGCGAAGCCCCCTGCGCCTGTCATGCTCCCTGCCATGTGCAGCGAGCGGGAATGGTCATGTTTTTCACACCGAAACAGGCGATGCAGTTGTCCACCACCGCAGGCATGATGATGGCCGAGGCGCAGATGGTCATCGCGATGCGGCTTTGGGGCCTTGCGGGGCTTTGGAACACCACGCCGGAGGAATCCTATCGCATGGTTGCCGAAAAGGCCGATGCGGTGCTGCAATCCACCCTGCGCGCGGGCGAAGCGGCGCTGAGCGGCAAGGGTGCGGCCTCTGTCGCCATGGCGGCGCTGAAGCCGGTGCGCCGCCGCACCCGTGCCAATCTGAAACGTCTGCAAGAACGCGGTCCCAACCTGCCGCGTTGATGCGGCAGTGCCGGCCCTTGCGGCGCCGGCGGTCCGGCCCTAGCCTGACCCTTGCACAGGAGAGGGGCCATGACCGATCACGTTTCCACCCATCAGGCCGAGGAAGACGCCCGTAACGCGGCGCTTCTGTTCCATCTGAACGGCCGCATCGTGCCCCGCGCCGAGGCGGTGGTGTCGATCTATGATTCCGGCTTCATGCTGGGCGACGGCGTGTGGGAAGGGGTGCGGCTTTATAACGGGCGCTGGACCTTTCTGGACGAGCATATGGAACGCCTGTTCGAGGCCGCCAAGGCGATTGATCTGGAAATCGGCCTGACCCCCGATCAGGTGAAACAGGCAATCTTTGATCTGCAAGCCGCGAACGGGATGCAGACCGATGCCCATGCGCGGCTGATGGTGACGCGCGGGGTGAAGACCCGCCCGTTTCAGCACCCGGCGCTGAGCCAGCAGGGCCCGACCGTGGCCATCATCATGGAACATTCGCGCCCGCGCATCCCGCGCCCGATCACGCTGGCCACGGTGCCGCATCTGCGCGGCCTGCCGATGACGCAAGACCCCAAGCTCAACAGCCATTCCAAGCTGAACTGCATCCTGGCCTGCATCGCCGCGCAAAAGGCCGGTGCGGACGAGGCTTTGATGCTGGATGTGCATGGTTTCGTGAACACCACCAATGCCTGCAACTTCTTCATCGTGAAAAAGGGCGAAGTCTGGACCTCGACCGGCGACTACTGCATGAACGGGATCACGCGGCGCAAGGTGATCGAGCTGTGCCGGGCCAATGGCATTCCGGTCTTTGAACGCAATTTCAGCCTGGTCGATACCTATTCCGCCGATGAGGCCTTTCTGACCGGCACCTTTGGCGCGCAGACGCCGGTGGGCGTGATCGACGGCCGCCAGATCGGCACCGGCCAGATGGGGCCGATGACGGAACGGCTGCGAGGGCTTTACAAGCAACTGGTGGGCGCATGAAAATCGCGATGTGGTCGGGGCCACGCAACCTTTCGACAGCCATGATGTATGCCTTTGCCGCGCGCGGCGATTGCGCGGTCAGCGACGAGCCGTTTTATGCGGCCTATCTGGCGGCGACCGGCATCGACCATCCGATGCGCGACGCGGTCATGGCGGCGCAGCCGGTCGATCCGGCGCAGGTCGTGGCGGACTGCATCGGCCCCAACCCCGAAGGCAAGCCGCTCTGGTATCAAAAGCACATGACGCTGCACATGATCCCCGGTTTCGACCGGGGCTTTCTGCGCGAATTGACCAATGTCTTTCTCATCCGCCACCCGGCGCGGGTGATCGCCAGCTATTCGCGCAAGCGCGAAAGCCCGACGCTGGCCGATATCGGCTTTGTCCAGCAGGCTGAACTGTTCGATCAGGTCGCGCAGCGGATCGGCGCCGCGCCCCCGGTGGTGGACAGCGCCGATATCCGCGAGATGCCGCATCAGACGCTGGCCCGGCTCTGTGCCGCGCTTGGCATTCCCTTTACCGAGGCAATGCTGCGCTGGCCGGCGGGGGCCAAGCCCTTTGACGGGGTCTGGGCGCCGCATTGGTATAACGCGGTCCATGCCTCGACCGGTTTTGATGAACCCGAAGGGCCGTTGCCGGAACTGGATGCAGGGGGCCGGGCGCTGTGCGATCAGGCCCTGCCGCATTACGAAAGACTGGCGCGATTCAAGCTGTAACCGCATGAAAAAGGCCCCGCGAAGGCGGGGCCTTTTGCCGTCTGGCGGGGCCGGATCAGCCCTTTTTCAGGCAGCGCTTGCCCAGAACCTCGGCGATCTGCACCGCGTTCAGCGCCGCGCCCTTGCGCAGGTTGTCGCTGACGCACCACAGGTTCAGCCCGTTCTCGATGGTGGAATCGTTGCGGATGCGGCTGACATAGGTCGCGTAATCGCCCACGCATTCGACCGGGGTGATATACCCGCCGGCCTCGCGCTTATCCACCACCATGACGCCGGGCGCCTCGCGCAGGATGTCTTGCGCCTCTTGCCAGTCCAGCGGCTCTTCGGTCTCGATATTGATCGATTCCGAATGGCCGACGAAAACCGGCACGCGCACGCAGGTCGCGGTGACCTTGATCGACTTGTCGAGGATTTTCTTCGTCTCCGCGACCATCTTCCATTCTTCCTTGGTCGAACCATCGTCCAGGAAAACGTCGATATGCGGGATCACGTTGAAGGCGATCTGTTTCGGATAGACCTTGGGCGCCACTTCCTGACCGGGCACGAACAGGCCCTTGGTCTGGTTCCACAGCTCGTCCATGGCTTCCTTGCCGGTGCCCGACACGGATTGATAGGTCGAAACCACGACGCGCTTGATCTTGGCGCGGTCATGCAGCGGCTTCAGCGCCACCACCATCTGCGCGGTGGAGCAGTTGGGATTGGCGATGATGTTGCGGGCCTTGTAGCCATCGACGGCCTCGGCATTCACCTCGGGCACGACCAGCGGCACATCGGCGTCATAGCGATAGAGCGACGAATTGTCGATCACCACGCAGCCCTGGCTCGCGGCCTTGGGCGCATAGATCTTGGTCGCATCCGACCCGATGGCGAAAAACGCGATGTCCCAGCCGGTGAAATCGAATTCAGCCAGATCCTTGGTCTTGAGAGTCTTGTCCCCGAAGCTGACCTCAGTGCCCAGCGAGTTGCGCGAAGCAAGCGCGACAATCTCGTCCACCGGAAACTCGCGCTCGGCGAGGATGTTCAGCATTTCTTTGCCCACGTTGCCCGTGGCGCCGACGACGGCGACTTTGTAGCCCATCGGGGGGTCCTCCAAGTGTCAAAAGCGACGCCTGCCCGTTAGCGCAAAGGGGGGGCGGGGGAAAGGGATTCTTGCAGGCAACGGCGGGCTATTTCGCCCGCGCCCGCGCATCGCGCAGCTTTGCGGCGAAAGCGCCACGGTCAAATTCGGCGCGCCCCTCGGCATCAAGGGTATAACGCGGGTAATAGACCCGGTCGAGCCAGCACAGAAAGGCCGCGCGCAGACCCGCGTCATAGGTCAATCGGTCGGGTGCGGCAAACAGCCGATCCAGCGCGGGCTGGCTTTCGGCATGCTGCACAAGGCCCGGCAGGTTGAAGAAGGCCCGGCCCAGTGTCACCACCGGCCTGTCGTGAAAGAACGCCTGCAACCCCATCGAGGAATTGAGCGTGACCACCCCCCGGCTGGCCGCGATCTGGGCAAAGCTGTCGGTCGCATTGTCCAGCACGAGCCGCCCCGATTGCAGCAGCGGCCCCAGCCGTTCGGCCAGCGAAATCCGGGCCGAGGGATGTTCCTTCAGCCGCAGGTGCCAACCCTCGGGCAAGGCTTGCGCCGCCTGCGCCAGCGCCGCCAGAAAGCCGTCCATCCCGCCGCACCAGCCGGCAAACAGCGTGACCTGGCTGTCATCGGGCACCTGAAGTGGGCAGAACAGGAAGGGGGTTTCCGGCAGCGCCCCGCCGCCTTGGCCGACATCGGCACGGCGCGAGGCGCGGGCGGTCAGCCCGGCGCCGATCTCGCGCCAGTTGGACATGTCCTGATCCTGCGCCCAGGCACGGTAAAAGCCCGGGTCTTGCGGCACCGATCCTTCGGCATTCACCCCCCCAGCGTCCAGCGTGATCCGCCCGGGCAGCGGCGCCAATTCCGCGTAAAGCGTGGCGGCGCCCGCATCGCGCGCCCCCGCCATGAAGGCCATGCGCGACCCGGTCAGCCCGTTCCAGGCCAGCGCCAGATCCTCGGGATGCGCGGTGAAATGCGCCCGCGCCCAGTTGTATTGCCCGCGGATCAACTGCCGCTTGAACCAGCGCGCCAGCGGCCCCTTGGGCTGGCGTTTGGCGCGGGCCAGCGCGGCCTCGACCCGGGCCGGGGTCTCGGGCCAGTCACGAAAGCGCAGCGGGATCATGCGCAACCGCCTGGCCTGCCCCTCCAGCCCTGCAAGCGCGGCAAAGACCGCCTCTTTGCGGGCGTTGTATTCGGCGGGATAAACGATCATCGGGCGGCCCTTGCGGTCAGTAGCCGGCCCAGACTGCGGGGCCGGCCGGCAAAGGTCAATCGGTGCGGTCCTGCGACAAGGCATAGATCGCCAGCGCGGCAGCCAGCGTGACCGCAAAGAACAGGAATATGGCGGCATAGGGCGCCTCGACCGGCGGGGTGGCCACGGCCGCCGACAGACGCCCGGTGATGAATTGCGCGACCCCGACCGACCCGATGCCGAACAGGTTCAGCAGCGTCACCCCCCGCCCGGTCAGATGCGCGGGCAGAAAGGCGCGGCCATGCGCGATGACCATCGGGAATGAGGTGCCCGCCAACCCGAACAGGATCAGCAGCCCCGCCGTCGTCCAGCCCCCTGCCAGCGGCCAGGCCCACAAGCCCAGCAACGCGATCAGCGCCACCAGATTTCCGCCCATGATCAGGTATTTGCGGGTTTTCAACATCCGCTCCAGCGGGCCATAGGCAAAGCTGCCCGCGACCATGGCCAGCCCCATCATCAGTGTGACCTGCCCGATCTGGTCGCGCGTGGCGCCGAAGACATCTGTGTAATAGGGGCCGACCCACAGCCCGCGAAGCGCCGCGACCGGCGCATAGCACAGCGCCATCATGACAAAGATCGGCCAGAGGCTGCGCATCCGCAGCAGATCGAGCAGCGAGCCCCGTGCCTGCGTCTCGACCCGGGCCGGATCGCGGACCAGAAGCACGATCAGCCCGGCGATCAGCGCCGTCACCGCCGCCAGCCCCCAGACCGTGCCGCGCCAGCCAAAGGCCTCCACCGCCAGCGACAGGGGCAGCGACGATCCGATATTGCCCAGATTGCCGATCCCCACCATCGCGCCCGCCAGCGTGCCAAAGACGGCGGGCGGAAAGCTGCGGGCAAAGATGAAATAGCCCGACATCAGCACCGGCGAACAGCCGACCCCGATCAGTGCCATGGCGATCTTGATCCCGCCCGGCCCGGTGGAAAGCGCAAAGACCGCCGCGCCCAGGGCTCCGACCATCAGCAGGACCGAGGCCGTCAGCCGCGGCCCCACCCGATCGAGCGCCACGCCGACCGGCACCTGCATGGCGGCAAAGACCAGAAACCACAGGCCCGATGCCGCAGCCAGATCCTCGGCCGTGGCACCCAGATCGGCCTTCAGCACCGGGGTCAGCACCGCAAGGAAGGCGCGGTAGAACTGGCTCAGTACATAGCCGGCGAACAGACAGGCAATTCCCAGCTTCATCTCAGGCCGCCTTCGCCGCCCAGGGCGCCTCGCGGATCGGCAGATGCACCAGCGCCGAGAAGGCGCCGACGCCGACCCCGATCCACCAGACCAGCGTATAGCCGCCGGTCAGGTCATACATCTTGCCGCCCAGCCAGACGCCCAGAAACCCGCCGATCTGATGCGACAGGAAGACAAAGCCATAGAGCGTGCCCATGTAGCGCAGCCCGAAGATATGCGCGACCAGACCCGAGGTCAGCGGCACGGTGGCCAGCCACAGGGCACCCATCGACAGCGAGAACAACAGGACCGAGGTCGGCGTCATCGGCAGCATGATGAACAGCGCCGCGACAATGGTCCGCGCGGTGTAGATCCCCGCCAGCAGGTATTTCTTGGTGTATTTCTTGCCAAGCGCACCGGCCCAGATCGTGCCCACGATATTGGCCAGCCCGATCACCGCGATCGAGATCGCCCCAAGCGCCGAGGTGGAGGTGATGCCAAGCGCCGCCAGCGGCCCGTTCGGGTCGATCGGGCCGCACATCTCGGTCACGAAGGCCGGGAAATGGGCGGTGATGAAGGCCAGCTGATAGCCGCAGGAAAAGAACCCCAGGAAGATCATGATGTAAGACGGGTCGGCAAAGGCGCGCTTCAGCACCGTGCCCAGGCTTTCCTCCAGCTCGGCCCGGCTGGCGACGTGATCGGATTTCAGGAAGGGCAGCGCGAGCAGGCTGCACAGGATGATGCCGGCAAAGATCACGAAAACCGTCTGCCACGGATAGAAGGACAGCAATATCTCGGCCAGCGGCGCCCCCACCACCTGCCCGGCCGATCCGGCCGCCGTGGCGATGCCAAGCGCGAGCGAGCGGTGTTCCGGCGCCGAGGCGCGCCCCACTACCGCCAGCACTACGCCAAAGCCGGTGCCGGCGATGCCGAAGCCCACGATCACCTCCAGCATCTGCATCGCGGCCGGGGTCGTCGCTATCGAGGTCAGCACAAGGCCAAGCGCGTAAAGCACCGCGCCGATGATGATCGCCATGCGGTCGCCCATCTTTTCGGCCACGGCGCCGAACAGCGGCTGGCCGATGCCCCAGGCCAGGTTCTGAATGGCAATCGCCAGCGAAAATTCGGCGCGTGGCCAGCCGAATTCATTGGCAATCGGCAGCTGGAACACCCCAAAGCTGGCCCGCAGGGCGAAATTCAACAGCAAGATGACGCAGCCGGCGATCAGCACCGGCGTAAAAAGGGCAGGACGGGTCATGGCGCGCTCCGACAAACTCGGCGGAAGGTGCGGCGTGGGGGCGGCAGGGTCAATTTCATTTTTGTGATCCATACAATGCCGCCTTGTGATCGAAGCGCCGGTTTTCGCGGCCCGGCAAGGGCCTGGTCGCCGCGCAAGCGGGTCCGGCGTTGTCGCCGGGGCACAGCGCCGGCCTTATGGCGGGCAAGGCTTGCGGCGATGCAGCAATCTTGGGATGTTAGCGCGAACACGGGCGCGGAGGATGCGATGGCGGATTGGTGGCGCGGGGCGGTGGTCTATCAGATCTATCCGCGGTCGTTTCAGGACAGCGACGGCGACGGGATCGGCGATCTGCCCGGCATCACCGCGCGGCTGCCGCATATCGCCTCGCTCGGCGTCGATGCGATCTGGCTGTCACCGATCTTCAAAAGCCCGATGGCCGACATGGGCTATGATGTCAGCGACTATTGCGACATCGACCCGCTGTTCGGCACGCTGGCCGATTTCGACGCGCTGCTGGCGCGGGCGCATGAGCTGGGCCTGAAGGTGATCGTGGATCAGGTCATCAGCCATTCCAGCGACCAGCATCCCGCCTTTGTCGAAAGCCGGCAGAGCCGCACCAACCCCAAGGCCGACTGGTATGTCTGGGCCGACCCGCAGCCCAATGGCGCGCCGCCCTCCAACTGGCTGTCGGTCTTTGGCGGATCGGCCTGGGAATGGGACAGCCGGCGCCGGCAATATTACCTGCACAATTTCCTGACCAGCCAGCCCGACTTCAACTTTCATAACCCCGAAGTGCAGGATTACCTGCTGGACACCATGCGTTTCTGGCTGGATCGGGGGGTGGACGGCTTCCGCCTCGATACGGTGAACTACTATTTCCACGATGCGCAGTTGCGCGACAACGGGCCGGAACCGCGCGAGGAAAACCTGCCCCCCGCCAATCCCTATGAAATGCAGGACCACGAATATTCCAAATGCCGGCCCGAGAACCTGCCGTTTCTGGAACGGATGCGCGCGATGCTGGATGAATATGACGATCGCAGCATGGTGGGCGAGGTGGGCGAAGGCCCGCGCCGCGCCCTGCGCATCATGGAGGAATATACCGCGCCGGGCCGGCTGCACATGGCCTACAGCTTTGACATGCTGGGGCCGAAATTCACGCCTGCCCATTTCCGCAGCCGGATCGAGGGCTTCTTTGCCGCCGCGCCCGAGGGCTGGCCGATGTGGGCGTTTTCCAACCATGACGTGATCCGCCATGTCAGCCGCTGGGCCGAATATGGGGCGCAGGATGCCGTGGCCGGGTTGGCGGCGGCCATGCTTCTGTCCTTTGAGGGGTCGATCTGTCTGTATCAGGCCGAGGAGCTGGGCCAGACCGAAACCGATATTGAATATCACGAACTGACCGATCCGCCCGGTTTCCGCTTCTGGCCCGATTACAAGGGGCGTGACGGATGCCGCACGCCGATGGTCTGGGATGGCTCGGCGCAGGCGGGCTTTACCAGCGGCACGCCCTGGCTGCCGGTCAAGCCCCCGCAGCGCGCGCGCAATGTGGCGGCGCAAGAGGCGCCGGGATCGGTGCTGAACCTCTATCGGGCGCTGCTCGACTGGCGCAAGGGCAGTGCGCTGCGCGACGGGCGCAGCGTGTTTTTCGACGTGCCAGATCCGGTGCTCGCGTTCCGGCGCGACGGGGCGGCGGGGTCTGTCCTTTGCGTCTTCAACCTGTCAGATGCGCCGGTCACGCTGCGGGTGAAGGGGCTGGCGGCGCTGGAGGGCCCGCAATCGGGGGCGGTTCTGAAGGGTGGGGCGCTGACACTGGCCCCCTGCGGCTGGGTCTGGAGCCATTGTGACGCAGGGGTGACCGCGGCCTGACCCCGGTCACAGCGCCTTGGTCATCCGGTGCAGGTTGTGCCGGCGCTGACCATAGTCGCGGTCTGGAAAGATCTGTTCCAGAACAAAGCCTTCGCGCGTCCAGAACGCGCGGCCCCTCACATTCGCCTCCAGCGCGGCGATCAGGATCCGCGTCGCCCCGCGCGCCCGGGCCGCAGCCTCCACATGGCGCAACAGCCGCGCGCCGTGGCCACCGCTGCGCGCGGCGGGGTCCAGGATCATCAGCCCGATATAGGCGTCCTGCGGGTCGGGATAGCCAAAGGCCGCATCCACCTTGCCGATCAGCCCCGCCGGGCCGATCAGCCCGAGACGCAGGCTGGTCGCCGGGTCGATCCCCGGCGGGGCATCGGTAAAGAACTCCTCGGCCAGCGCGGCGGGGTCGGTGGGGCCGCGCTCCAGTTCCACATAATCGGCGGCGCGGCGGAACAGATCCTCGACCGCCGCGCGATCGGACGTGGGGTCAAGCGGGCGGATGGCAAACTCAGTCATCGGCGACCTCGATCTTCAGGATCTCCAGCTCGACCGCACCGGCGGGCCGGCGCCAGACGACGCTGTCGCCGACGGCGGCCCCCAACAGGGCACGGGCCAGCGGCGAATGCGGCGCCACCCGCCCCAGCCGGGCATCGGCCTCATCCTCGCCGGTGATTTCATAGACGGCGTCTTGCCCGTCTTCATCGGTCACCGTCACGCGATGGCCAAAACGCACCTCGGTCGCATCCTGCGCCCGGGGGTCGATCAGGATCGCGCTGCGCAGCCGCGCCTCAAGATAGCGGATATCGCGTTCGGCGGCGGCCTCGGGCAGTTTGTCCAGCCGCTCGGGCCGCGCCCGCAGCGCGGCCAGCACCTCTTGCGCGGCCAGCAGGCGCCGGTTCAGATCGGCCAGCCCGCGCGGCGTCACCAGATTGGGATGCGGCGAGACCGGCAGATCGGGCAGCGGCGCGATATCGGCGGTGTCTTCCTTGACGAAGGCGCGGCTCATCGGACAATCGGCTCCAGCGGGTCATAAAGCACGCCCTCGCCCCAGGCGGCGGCGGGCAGGCTGTCGGGCTTGAACCGGATCGCGGCCAGATCGGCTTGTGCAAAGAAACGCCGTTCGGTCACCACGCCTTCGGGGTCGCGCCAGTCGGGCGACAGGCTGCCCGCGGTGATGGTGCAGCGGAAATAGACATCGACCTGATGAAATGTGCCGCCCGGGTCGTGAAATTCGTTGACCAGACAGGGGTCACCCACCGCGACGGTCAGCCCGCATTCCTCGCGGATCTCGCGGATCAGGTTGTCGGGCAGCGAGGCGCCACGCTCCACCCCGCCGCCGGGGGCGCACCACAAATCGGACACTCCGCCGCCCCAGGCATTGACCAGAAGCAAGCGGTTTTCATGCAGGATCAGGCCGCGCACGGCCAGGCGGGGTGAGGGCGTCTTCATCGCCCGACACTTGCCGAGCCGCCCGGCTTTGTCCATCTTTTCCGGCAAGAGAGGTGACCCATGGCGCGTATCCTGTTTCTGATCCTTGTGTTTCTGGCGCCCGCAGGCGCGCTGCGGGCCGATTGCGTGGTGCTGCTGCACGGCCTGGCGCGGACCGAGCAATCGCTGCTGGCGATGGAAAGCGCGCTGGCCGCGCAAGGCTATCGCGTGGTGAATGAGGGCTACCCCTCGACCTCGGCCACGATTGCCGATCTGGCGCCCCGGGTGGGCGAAGCGGTGGCGCAATGCGGCGCCGACCGGGTGGATTTCGTCACGCATTCGATGGGTGGCATCCTGCTGCGCGCCTGGCTGCGCGACAACCATCCGCCGCTGATGGGCCGGGTGGTGATGCTGGCCCCGCCCAATCACGGGTCGGAACTGGTCGATGCCTTTGGCGAGGTGGGGGCGTTTGAATGGCTGAACGGCCCGGCGGGGATGGAGCTGGGCACCGACGGCCAATCGGTGCCGCGCGCCCTGCCGCTGCCGGATTTCGAACTGGGGGTGATCGCGGGCAACCGTTCGCTCAATCCCATCTATTCCTCGATCATCGCGGGGCCGGATGATGGCAAGGTTTCAGTCCTGTCTACCAAGGTGGCGGGCATGAAGGCGCATCTGACCCTGCCGGTGACGCATACCTTCATGATGCTGAACCCCGAGGTGATCGCCCAGACCATCCTGTTCCTGAACGAGGGCCGTTTCGACCCCGAGCTGAGCTATGCCCGCGCGGTGGAGATCAGCCTGGGCGCGGCGCCGTGAAGGCGCGGGCGGCAGGGCACGCCCGCACCCCTGCCGTCACGCGGCGTTCGGGGTGGCCTTCCGCCAGGCGAAGGGCTGCATCACCGCATCGACCGGCGTCTGCGCCATATGGTTGGTGTAGTTCGACATCACCTTTTGCGCCACGCCGAGGATCACCTCCAGAATCTGCTGCCGGGTAAAGCCGGCATCAAGGAAAGCCTGAACCTGCGCCTCCTCCAGCGCGCCGCGCTGACGCACGACTTGCAGGGTAAAGCGGCGCAGCGCCTCCAGCCGCGGGGTCGGCAGCGGAGTTTCGTCGCGCAGCGCGGTGCTGATCGCGTCATCCACCTTCATCATCCGGGCGATGCCGGTATGGGCCGGCACGCAATAATGGCATTCATGTTCGACATTGATGCTCTGCCAGACCACCGTCAGCTCATCCTTGTCAAAGCTTGTCTCCTCGGCAAACAGGCGGTGCAGGTGTTTGTAGCCGTCCAGGAGGGCCGGCGCTTCGGCCATCACGCCATGCAGGCCGGGCACACGGCCAAAGGCGGCTTTCGATTGTTCCAGAAGCGCGCGGCTGGCCTCGGGGGCGGTTTCGATGCTGTGGATCGGGAAGGCGGTCATGGCGGGTTCCTTTCTTGAGTGATTGCTCAATAATGATTCCGGTGAATAGCTTTACTTGAGCAATCACTCAAGATATAAATTGAACGATCACTCAAAATTCAGCGGATGGCGGAATGCCCAGACAGGCCAGTTACAATCGCGACGAGGTGCTGCAAAAGGCGCAGGCGCTGTTCTGGGCCAAGGGCTATCACGCCACCTCGCTGAAGGATCTGGAGACCGCGCTGGATATGCGCCCGGGCTCGATCTACGCGGCCTTCGGATCGAAAGAGGCGCTGTTTGCCGAAACCCTGCGCCGCTATGCCGCCGAATCGGAGCGGCAATTGCAGGCGACGCTGGCCGCGGCGCCGTCACCTCTGGCCGGGCTGGCCGCCCATGTGCGCCAGCTTGGCAGCCCCGCACGCAAGGCGGCGCCCTCGCGCGCTTGCATGTTGGTCAAGACCCTGCTGGAAACGCCTGACGATGACCCGGCGCTGCGGGGCCTGACCGAAGACATGATGCGCGGGATCGAGGCGCAGTTCGAGGCGGCATTTCAGGCCGCCCGCGCCGCCGGTCAGCTTGGCCCGGATCAGGATACGGCGCGCCTAGCCAGCCGGTTGCAGGCGTCGATCTTCGGGCTGCGGGCCTATGCGCAGCGCACCGATGCCGCCGACCGCGTGGCGCGTCTGGCCGAAGACATCGCCTCCGATATCGAGGCGCTGGCCTGAGGCGCGGTCAGCCGATCGCGCCGCGCTGGCCGCCGGTCTGCCCGCGATCCAGCAGCAGATGATCCAGCAGCACGCAGGCCATCATCGCCTCGCCCACCGGCACGGCGCGGATGCCGACGCAGGGGTCGTGCCGGCCCTTGGTGATGAGTTCGGTCTCATCGCCCGTCGTGGTGATGGTCTTGCGCGGGGTCAGGATCGACGAGGTCGGTTTCACCGCGAAACGCACCACCACATCCTGCCCGGTCGAGATGCCGCCCAGAATGCCGCCCGCATGGTTCGACAGGAATTCCGGCCCGTTCGGCCCCATGCGGATCTCGTCGGCATTTTCCACCCCGGTCAGGGCGGCGGCGGCCATGCCCTCGCCGATCTCCACCGCCTTGACGGCGTTGATCGTCATCATCGCGGCGGCGAGATCGCTATCGAGCTTGGCATAGATCGGCGCGCCAAGCCCCGCCGGCACGCCCGAGGCCACAACCTCGATCACCGCGCCGACCGAATTGTGGTTCAGCCGCAGGTCATCGAGATAGGCCGCCCATTCCGCCGCCGCGACCGGGTCGGGGCACCAGAAGGGGTTGCGCTCGATCTCGGCAGGATCGAACCGGCTGCGGTCGATCTGATGCGGGCCGACCTGCACCATATAGCCACGGATCGTCAGCCCGGGCGCTAGCGCGGCCAGCGCCGCCCGGGCCACACCCCCGGCCGCAACCCGCGCCGCGGTTTCCCGCGCGCTGGACCGGCCACCGCCGCGATAGTCACGCAGCCCGTATTTCTGGTGATAGGTGATATCGGCATGGCCGGGCCGGAACGACCGGGCGATATCGCCGTAATCCTTGGATCGCTGGTCGGTATTCTCGATCATCAACTGGATCGGCGTGCCGGTCGAACGCCCCTCGAAAGTGCCCGACAGGATCCTGACCGCGTCGGGTTCCTGCCGCTGGGTGGTGAACTTGTTCTGCCCGGGTTTGCGCCGGTCCAGCCAGTGTTGCAGGGCGGCGGCGTCGATCTCCACCCCCGGCGGGCAGCCATCCACCGTGGCGCCAAGCGCCGGCCCGTGGCTTTCGCCCCAGGTGGTGACGCGGAACAGATGCCCGAAGGTGTTGAAGCTCATGCCTGCCTCCTGATGATCGCCCCGCTTTTAGGGCAAAGCGCCGCGCCGCGAAACCCCGAAGCGGGCTGGACCTTGGCCGCGTGCCGGGCGAGGATGGCGGGGCAGAAGGGTAGGTGCGCGATGGTCGCGAAACAGCCGCAGGGAATGACGGCGCTGGCGCGTGTGCTGGCCGCGCCCGTCCATGCCTATCGGCTGGTTCTCAGCCCCTGGGTCGGGCATGGCTGCCGCTATCAACCCACCTGTTCCGCCTATGCGCTGGAGGCGCTGGAACGTCATGGCGGGCTGCGCGGCGGCTGGCTGATGGTGCATCGGGTCTGCCGGTGCCACCCCTGGGGCGGCAGCGGCTATGACCCCGTGCCGGGCGCCGACCCGGATCATGACGCGCAGATCAGGGGCGCGGCGCGGCGGCCCGGCGCAAACGATCGTTGATGGCAAGCCCCAGTCCGGTTTCAGGCACGGGCGCAAAGGCGATGGCGCCGCCGGGGCCCGCCAGGGCATCGGCCTCGCGCAAGAGGTGAAACAGGTTCGCCGCCGCCTCCAGCAGATCGCCTTGCGCCGACAGGGTCAACGCGCCCGCCACCGGGCCAAAGCCCACCAGAACCTCGCCCGCCCGCGCCTCGGTCGCGTTCAGCCGCAGCCGCGCCTCGGGCGCGTAATGCGAGGCAAGCTGCCCGGGCGCCTTGGGCAGGGTCGGGTCGCCCGGCAAGGCGAGGGGGGCGCCCAGAACCGCCTCGATCGCCTCGACCGGCACGCCGCCGGGGCGCAGCAGGGCGGGCGGGCCGTCCAGCCCCAGAATGGTGCTTTCCACCCCCACGGCACAGGCGCCGCCATCCAGCACCGCCTCGATCCGCCCCGAAAGGCCGGCCAGCACATGTTCGGCCCGCGTGGGCGATACGCGGCCCGACGGATTGGCCGAAGGTGCGGCCAGCGGAATCCCGGCGGC
Source organism: Gemmobacter caeruleus (assembly GCF_008271655.1). GTDB lineage: Bacteria > Pseudomonadota > Alphaproteobacteria > Rhodobacterales > Rhodobacteraceae > Gemmobacter > Gemmobacter caeruleus. The sequence continues at coordinate 108,425 of NZ_VKKX01000033.1, read as the reverse complement.
GCGCAGCAGATCACGCGCGACCAGATGCGCGGGCAGGCGAATCGCGACGGTGTCCAGCCCCGCCGTCACCAGCGGCGACAGGCCGGCATCCGGGCGCAACGGCAAGACCATGGTCAGCGGCCCCGGCCAGAACGACGCCGCCAGCGCCCGCGCCTCGGGCGACAGCCGCGCGATCCGTTCGGCGCTGGCCAGATCGGGCAGATGCACGATCAACGGGTTGAAGGCGGGCCGGTTCTTGGCCGCGTAGATCCGCGCGACCGCCCGGTCATCGCGTGCATCGGCAGCCAGCCCATAGACCGTTTCGGTCGGCATCGCGACCAGCCCGCCCGCCCGAAGCAACGCGGCGGCCTGTGCGATCCCGTCGGACGTGGCGGCAAGATGAAGGGTTTCGGGCATTCGTGACGCAGCGTTGATGTTGAGGCGATGTGACCTTGCGTTAATCTCTGGCCGCAAGACCTGCCCCCCAGATAGACCCGCGCCCGCCCGAAGCCAAGCGCGGTGAAGGAGAGAAGATGCCCTATCGCGCCCCGGTTTCCGAATATCGTTTCGTCTTTGACCATGTGGTCGGGCTGGAACAGGTCTCTGCGACCGATCTGTTCGCCGAGGCGACCGGCGAAACCGTCGAGGCGATCCTGTCCGAGGCGGGCAAGCTGTGTTCCGATGTGCTGGCGCCGCTGAACCGCGCGGGCGATCTGACGCCGGCGCGGCTGGAAAACGGCGTGGTGCGCACCTCGCCCGGCTTTGCCGAAGGCTATCAGGCGATTGTCGAGGGCGGCTGGGTCGGCATGTCGGCCGACCCGGAATATGGCGGCATGGGCCTGCCGATCTCGGTCGCGACCGCAGTGAACGAGATGATGGGGTCGGCCTGTCTGGCGCTGCAACTGAACCCGCTGATGACGCAAGGCCAGATCGAGGCGCTGGAACATCACGCCAGCGACGCGATCAAGGAGCTGTATATCCCCAAGCTGATTTCGGGCGAATGGTGCGGCACGATGAACCTGACCGAAGGCGGGGCCGGGTCGGATGTCGGCGCGCTGCGCACCAGGGCCGAACGCAATGGCGACGGCACCTATGCGATCACCGGGCAAAAGATCTTCATCACCTGGGGCGACAACGATTTCGCCGGCAATATCTGCCATCTGGTGCTGGCCCGCCTGCCCGATGGCGCGCCGGGCACGCGCGGCATCAGCCTGTTCATGGTGCCGAAATTCCTGCCCGATGCGGCGGGCAACCCCGGCCCGCGCAACAGCCTCAAGGTGGTCAGCCTGGAACACAAGCTGGGCCTGCACGGCTCGCCCACGGCGGTCATGGCCTATGACGGCGCGACCGGCTGGCTGATCGGCGAGGAACACAAGGGCATGGCCGCCATGTTCACCATGATGAACAACGCGCGTCTGGGCGTGGGCATGCAGGGCGTGGCCGTGGCCGAGGCCGCGTTTCAGAAGGCGCTGGACTATGCGCAGGAACGCAAGCAGGGCAAGACCCCGCTGGGCGAGGGCGCGATCATCGACCATGCCGATGTGCGCCGGATGCTGGCGGTGATGAAGGCCGAAACCTTTGCCGCCCGCGCCATCGCGCTGGCCTGTGCGGTGGCCATCGACATGGGCCGTGCCACCGGCAATGCCGACTGGCAGGCGCGCGCCGCGCTGCTGACCCCGATCGCCAAGGCCTTTGGCACCGATATCGGCAATGAGGTGGCGCAGATGGGGGTGCAGGTCCATGGCGGCATGGGCTTCATCGAGGAAACCGGCGCCGCGCAATTCGCCCGCGATGTGCGGGTGACCGCGATCTATGAGGGCACGAACGGCATTCAGGCGATGGATCTGGTGGGCCGCAAGATGATGGATGGAGGGGCCGCCGCCTATCGCCTGCTGCAAGAGGTAGAGGACCACGCCCGCGAGGCGCGCGAGGCCAATCCCGATCTGGCCGGCGCGGTCTGGAACGCGGCCGAGGCGCTGCGCGAGGCAACCGAATGGCTGGTCGCGCAGGATGCCAATGACCGCAATGCCGGCGCCACCGCCTATCTGCGCGCCTTTGCCCGGGTGCTGGGCGGGCATTACCACCTCAAGGCCGCGCTGGCCGACCCGGCCCGCCTGCCGCTGGCCGCGGTGGCGATCAAGCGCCTGCTGCCGGAACATGCCGCGCTGATCGCGCAGATGCGTGAAGGGGCCGCCGGGCTTTACGCGCTGACGCCCGATCTGCTGGCTTCATGACCGCCGCGCTGCGTTACCCGCGCGAGGCGCCCGAGGCCGGTTCCGCCGTGGAACTGGCCGAAGGCGTCTTGTGGCTGCGCCTGCCGCTGCCCATGGCGCTGGATCACGTCAATGTCTATGCGCTGGCCGATGACGATGGCTGGACCATCGTCGATACCGGCTTTGACAGCCGCAAGACCCGCGCCATATGGGAGGGTTTTCTGGCCGGACCGCTGGCGGGGCGCCCGCTGCGGCGCGTGGTGGTCACGCATCACCACCCCGATCATGTCGGGCTGGCGGGCTGGTTTCAGGCGCGTGGCGCCGAGCTGGTGACCACCCGCACCGCCTGGCTTTATGCCCGGATGCTGACGCTGGATGAACAGCCCCAGGCCACGGCCGAGCAAATGGCCTTCTGGCGCGGCGCCGGCATGGCGCCGGATGTGCTGGCACAGCGCGCCGCCGAACGCCCCTTCAACTTTGCCGATATGGTGCATCCGCTGCCGCTGGGCTTTATCCGCATCGCCGAGGGCGACCGCATCACCATGGCGGGGCGTGACTGGCGGGTGCATATGGGGGATGGCCACGCCCCCGAACACGCGACTTTCTGGAGCGCGCAGGACGATCTGGTGATCGGCGGCGATCAGCTCTTGCCGTCGATCTCGCCCAATATCGGGGTCTATCCGACCGAACCGATGGCCGATCCGCTGGGCGACTGGATCGCCTCTTGCACCCGCTTTGCCGCCCTGGCGGAGGATCGCCACCACGTCCTGCCGGGCCACAAGCTGCCCTTCACCGGCCTGCCGCTGCGCCTGCGCCAGATGGAGGAAAACCACCATTCCGCCATCGCCCGCCTGCTGGATCACCTGCGCGCGCCCCTCTCTGCCTGCGATTGCTTTCCGGCGCTGTTCCGCCGCCAGATCGGCCCGGCGGAATACGGGCTGGCCATGGTCGAGGCCGTCGCGCATCTGAATTACCTCTTGCATCGCGGGCAGGTCCGTCGCTTCCTGACAGCCGAAGGTGTCTGGCTGTGGGAGCGCGCATGACCGACGAGATCAAGACCTCGGCCGAGATGCTGGAGGATGCGGCCCTGCCCTGTGCGGGCGTCGTGCATGCCGACCCGAACGCACCCCTCACGCCTGAACAGCAGCCCCTTCCCGCCGCGCTGGCCCGCCAGCCGGTCGAGGAGAAAAGCGAGGCGCAATGGGCCTATGAGCGGCTGATCCTGTATATCCGCAACTTTGAAAGCCAGCTTGACGCCCGGCACGAGGTTGCCATGGGTTTTGCCGGCGGCGAGGCCGGGGTCTTGATGATCGAGGGGCTGGGTTATTTCGACCCCGATCTGGTCACCTTCTACGGCCGCGACGAGGACGGGCAGAAGATGCAGCTGGTGCAGCATGTCACGCAGCTCAATGTCGTCTTGCGCGCGGTGCCCCATGCCGAGCCGGAAATGCCCGCCCGCCGCATCGGATTTCGACTTGCCCCCGATTGGGACACACCGACCGCCCCCGAGGCCGAGGTCGCACAGCAGGGGGCGTGACAGACCCGCCTGAATCGGCTAACAGGCGGAAAACGCGCAATCACAGGAGAGATCGGTCATGGCCGAGCATCAGCAGGGCAGCATGGACATCCGCGCCCAGGAAAAGACCTTCGCGGCCTTCATCAAGTTCACCACCTGGGGTGCGGCCATCGCCATCGGCGTGCTGATCTTCATGGCGCTTGTGAACGCCTGATTTCCTGTTTTCTGACGAATAGCCGAGGTGTGCGGATGCGCCGCAATCTGATCGTGCTTGCGCTGTGCGGCGCATTGGCGGCCTGTGGTGCCGCCGAACCCACCTGGGCCCCGGACGAGGCCGTCGCCAAGGCGCGCTATGTGCATGACGGCCCGCCCGCGATCACGCTGTTCACGGTGATCAGCAATTCCAACCAGTCGGGCGCGCATTCGGGGCTGATGATCAACGGATCGCAGCGCATCATGTTCGATCCGGCCGGAAGCTGGAAACTGCCGCGTCTGGCCGAACGCAATGACGTGCATTTCGGCATGACCGAAAAGATGGTCAACTTCTACATAGATTACCACGCCCGCGAGACCTATAATGTGGTCGAACAGACCGTGCAGGTGCCGGCCGGCGTGGCCGAACTGGTGATGCAGCGCGCCATGGCCTATGGCGCCGTGCCCAAGGCCCATTGCACCGATTCCATTTCAGAAATCCTGCATGGCGTGCCGGGCTTTGAAACGCTCCCGACCACCATGTTCCCCAAGACCTTCATGAAGGCCTTTGGCCGGCTGCCGGGCGTGACCGAACGCACGATCACCGATGACGATGCCGATGACAATCACGGTATCCTGATGGTGCAGGCGGGCGATCCCCGCCTGACCGAGTGATCAGCCAAGCGCCCAGAGGCCCAGCCCCAGCGTCACCGCCCCCGCGACCATCGCCCAGAGCGTGTTGCGGGTGCGGATCCCGACCAGCACGGTGACCACGACCGCGATCAGCCGGGCGGGGTCGGTCTCGCCCCCGGTGGCGGCGGGCCAGACCGCGGCCGGCGCCACCAGCCCCGGAATCACCGCCATCGGCGTATAGCGCAGCATCCGCAGCACCAGCGGCGGCAGGCTGCGATTGCCGATCAGCCCGAGGAAGGAAAACCGCAGCAGATAGGTGCCCAGGCCCAGGCCCAGGATGATGGTCCAGAGCTGGCCCTTGTCGGCGATGGCCTCAACCGGCATGGCGGCGCTCCTCCTGGGTTTCGACGACGGCCCCGGCGATCATCGCCGCCAGCGCGGCCACCAGCAGCCCGCTGGAATAGGGCATCCACCACAAGAGCAGCGTGCCCCCGGCCGAAACCCCGGCCGCCACCCGCTGCGCCCGGGTCTGCAACAGCGGCGATACCATGGCTAGAAAGCTGACCGGCACGATGAAATCCAGCGGCCAGCCCGCCGGCAATGCACGGCCGAAACTGGCGCCGACCCAGGTCGCCAGATACCACAGGCCGCAGATCGGGGTGATGACGCCAAAGTAGAAAGTCAGCTTCTCGGCCAGACCCCAATCCGGGCGGCGGTCGAATTCCGCGGCGCCCAGCACATAGCTCTGGTCGATCAGGAAATACGACACGAGGATGCGCTGCCACAGGCTTGCCCGGCCCAGATGCGGGGTCAGCGCCACCGAATACATCGCCATGCGCAGATTGACCGCCGTCGCCGTCAGGATGATGATCAGGATCGGCGCGCCTTCCTGCATCAGTTGCAGCGCCGCGAATTGCGACGCGCCGGCAATGACCACGATCGAAAAGGCCATCGCCTCGGTCACGGTCATGCCCTGCGCGGTGGCCAGCACCCCGAACAGCGCGCCAAAGGGCACGATCATCAGGGTGAACGGGGCCGAGGCCATCAGGCCCTGACGAAAGATGTGGCGCGGGAAGGCTGACATGGACGGACCGCTTTACGGAAGGTGACCGAAGGCTTAGGCCTTGCGACAGGCAGTTGCAACGGGGGCAGGGGTGCGGATTTTCGGGGTGATCCTGGCCGGCGGGGCGGGGCGGCGTCTGGGCGCGGACAAGGCACTGGTGACGCTGCACGGCCAGCCGCTGCTGCGCCATGTGCAAGACCGCTTTGCCCCGCAGGTAGAGGAACTGGCGCTTTCGGCCAATGGCGACCCCGCGCGCCTGGCCTTTGCCGGCCTGACGGTGCTGCCCGATGCGCAATCGCAGGGCCCGCTTTCGGGCGTGTTGGCGGCGCTGGACTGGGCCGAAGCTGCGGATGCCGTCGTGTCGGTCTCGGTCGATACGCCCTTTCTGCCCGGCGATCTGGTGCCGCAGCTCTGGCTGGCCGGCGATGGCGGGCTGGCGGTGGCGCAAAGCGCGGGCCGCCTGCACCCGACCTGCGCGCTCTGGCCCCGGACGGAGCGCGACCGGCTGCGCGCCTTTCTCGCCGGCGGTGGCGCCCGGCTGATGGAATTCTGCGCCGGTGCGGCGGTGGCCCGCTTTGCCGCCACCACGCCCGACCCGTTCTTCAACATCAACACCGCCGAAGACCTGGCCCTGGCGGAACAGGCGCTGGCATGATGGCGCTGCGGGTGGCGGTGGTCGATTGGTCGGCGGCGGCGCAGCTTTCGCCCCGCGCGCCCTCGGCCGACGCGATCTGGATCGGCACCTGCACCCCCGAGGGCGAGGCCGTGCATTACCTGCGCAGCCGGGCCGAGGCCGAGGCGCTGCTGACCGGCCTGACCGCGACGGGGCAATGGCTGGTCGGGTTCGATTTCCCGATGGGCTATCCGACAGGTTTCGCGGCGCGGCTGACCGGGCAGGCCACCGCCCGCGCGGTGTGGGATTGGCTGGACGCGCGCATCATCGACGGCCCGCGCAACCGCAACAACCGCTTTGAAGTGGCCGCCGGGATCAACCGCCGCTTTGGGCAAGGGCCGTTCTGGGGCCGCCCGGCGGGGCTCGATCTGCCCGACCTGCCGCCGCGCAAGCTGGTGGATTATCCCGCGCTCGGCCTTGCCGAACGTCGCGCGGTGGAGCGCGCGGTGCCTGGCGCCCAGCCGGTCTGGAAGCTCTATACCACCGGGTCGGTCGGATCGCAGAGCCTGACCGGACTGCCGCTGATCGCGCGGCTGGCGCGCCGGGCAGGGGTCGCGGTCTGGCCCTTTGCGCCGCCCGGCCCGCTGGCGCGCGTCACGCTGGCCGAGGTCTATCCCTCGATCCTCGCGCCCGAGGTGCGGGCGGCGGGCGATGCGATCAAGGACCGCGCACAGGTGCGCCTTCTGGCCCGTGCCCTGGCGCGGCTGGCGGGCAGGGGCGATCTGGCGCCGCTCTGGTCGGTGCCGGCCATCGCCCGCGAAGAGGGCTGGATTCTGGGTGCCGGCCATCGCGCCGCGCTGGCGGGGGCCTTGTGATGCGGCTGTCGCGGGGCCTGCCCGACCACCACCGCGCCGCCGCCGCCCGTCTGTATTGGGAGGCCTTCGGCAGCAAGCTGGGCCGCGTCATGGGGCCGGAGCGCAAGGCGCTGGCCTACCTGGAACGGGTGATGCAGGCCGACCATGTGCTGATCGCCGAAGTCGGGGACGAGTTGCTGGGCCTCGCCGGTTTCAAGTCGCCGCAGGGCGCCTTTGCCGATGGCGGCTGGCAGGATCTGCGCGCCGTCTATGGCCCTATCGGGGCGTTCTGGCGTCTGGCGCTGTTGTCGGCGCTGATGCGCGAGGTGGATAACAGCCGCTTTCTGGTCGATGGCATCTGTGTCGCGCGGGGGGTGCGGGGGCAGGGCATCGGCCGCGCGCTGATTGACGCGCTTTGCGCCGAGGCGGTGCGCCGGGGCTATGGCGCAGTGCAACTGGAGGTGATCGACCGCAATATCCGCGCCCGCCAGCTTTATGAGCGGATGGGCTTTCGCGTGATCGGCCATGACAGGCTGGGTCTTTTACGGCACGCCTTCGGGTTTGAGGGTGCCGCGACGATGATCCGCGACCTGCCCGGCGATCAGTCCACCACGCGCCCGTAGCGGATCAGCAGCAGCAGGATGAACATGCCAAGCGTCAGCGACCACCGGACAGGGTGGGGGCGGGGCCGATCCTTGGGAATGCGAAGCCAGTCATCCATGCGCCGATTTTACGCCATAGTTCTGACGCAATGGTAAATTTTCGCATCCCCTATGCGCGACAAGGTGTTTCCACCCCGGAAACGTGCCTCTGGCCCGCCCTTCCCCTTGGCGCCGCGATGCGCTAAGGCCAGTGCGACCCATTCCGCAGAGGCCCGCCATGAAATTCACCCTGTCCTGGCTGAAGGATCATCTGGACACCGACGCCACGCTTGACGCGATTCTGACCGCGTTGACCGACCTTGGCCACGAGGTCGAGGACGTGTCGAACCCGGAGGCCCGGCTGGGCGCCTTTCGCATCTGCCGCGTGATCGAGGCGGTGCAGCACCCCAATGCCGACCGCCTGCGCGTCTGCCGCGTGGCGACCTGGCCCAACGGCCCCGAGGGCGCGATGGAGGAGGTGCAGGTCGTCTGCGGCGCGCCCAATGCGCGCACCGGGCTGGTGGGCGTCTTTGCCCCCGCCGGCACCCATGTTCCGGGCACCGGGGTTGACCTGAAACCCGGCAATATCCGCGGCGTGGACAGCAATGGCATGCTGTGTTCGGAACGCGAACTGGAACTGTCGGACGATCATAACGGCATCATCGACCTGCCCGAGGATGCGCCGGTTGGCATGCGTTTCATCGACTATCGCGGCCTGAACGACCCGATGATCTATGTGAAGATCACGCCGAACCGCCCCGATGGCCTGGGCGTGCGCGGTCTGGCGCGCGATCTGGCGGCGCGCGGTCTCGGCACGCTGAAGGCGCTGGAAATCCCGGCGATCAAGGGCGGGTTTGCCTCGCCCGTCGGGGTGAAGATCGACGACAGCCTGAAGGCCCGGGGCTGCCCGCTCTTTGCCGGCCGCACCATTCGCGGCATGAAGAACGGCCCCTCGCCCGACTGGATGCAGGCGCGGCTCAAGGCGATCGGGCTGCGGCCGATCTCGGCGCTGGTCGATATCACCAATTACTTCACCTTCGGGCTGAACCGCCCGCTGCATGTCTTTGACGTGGCCAAGGTGAAGGGCGATCTGCGGATCCACCCGGCGGCGGGCGGCGAGGAACTGCTGGCGCTGGACGGCAAGACCTATGCGCTGAAACCCGGGATGATGCTGATTTCCGACGATGCCCAACCCGAAAGCCTTGCCGGCATCATGGGGGGCGAACTGTCGGGCTGCACCGAGGATACGACCGATGTCTTCCTCGAATCCGCCTATTGGGATCCGATCACCATCGCCACCACGGGCCGCGCGCTGAAGATCAATTCCGATGCGCGCTATCGGTTTGAACGCGGGGTGGACCCGGCTTTCACCCTGCCGGGGCTGGATCTGGCGACGCAGATGATTCTGGATCTCTGCGGCGGCGAGGCGTCGGAAATCGTGGTCGATGGCGCGGTGCCCGATACCGCCCGCAGCTATCGCTTTGATCCCGCGCGGGTGGAGCGGCTGGTGGGGATGGAAATCCCCGAGGCCGATCAACGCGCCACGCTCACGGCTCTGGGCTTCACCCTGACCGGCGATCAGGCCGCGCCGCCCTCTTGGCGCCCCGATGTGCAGGGCGAGGCCGATCTGGTGGAGGAGGTGGCGCGCGTCGCCTCGCTGTCGAAACTGGTGGGCAAGCCGATGTCGCGCCGCCAGCCGGGCGTGCCAAAGCCGATTCTGACCCCGCTTCAGACCCGCGAAAAGGCGGTGCGCCGGGCCATTGCGGCTCTGGGCTACAATGAATGCGTGACCTACAGCTTCATCGACCAGACGGCGGCGGCTGCCTTTGGGGGCGGTGCCGATGCGGTGCGGGTGGAAAACCCGATCTCGTCGGAAATGACCCATCTGCGCCCCGATCTGCTGCCGGGCCTGCTGCGGGCGGCGGCCCGCAATCAGGCGCGCGGCTTTATGGATCTGGCGCTGTTCGAGGTGGGGCCGGTCTTTTCGGGCGGTGAGCCGGGCGAACAGGTGACGGTGGCGACGGGCTTGCTGATCGGGGCCTCGGCCGCGCGTGATCCCTATGGCTCGCGCCGTGCGGTGGATGTGTTCGACGCCAAGGCCGATGCCGAGGCGGCGCTGGCCGCCATCGGCGCTCCGGCCAAGGTGCAGATCACCCGCAAGGTGCCGGCCTGGTTCCATCCCGGCCGCGCCGGGGTGATCGGGCTGGGGCCGAACGTGCTGGCCACCTTTGGCGAGGTGCATCCGCGCCTCCTGCAAGCCTTTGACGTGAAGGGCCCCGCCGTGGCCTTTACCGTGCAGATCGCCAATGTCCCGCAGCCCAAGGTCAAGACACCGACCCGCCCCGCGCTGGCGATTTCCGACCTGCAAGCGGTGGAACGCGATTTCGCCTTCGTGGTGGATGCGGGGGTCGAGGCGCTGACCCTGGTCAATGCCGCCGCCGGGTCGGACAAGGCGCTGATCGACAGCGTGCGGGTCTTTGACCAGTTCACCGGCGACAAGGCCGAGGCGCAGATGGGGGCGGGCAAGAAATCCATCGCGATCACGGTGCGGCTGCAACCGCAACAGGCCACGCTGACCGACAAGGATATCGAGGCCGTGTCGGCCAAGATCGTCGAAAAGGTCGCCAAGGCCACCGGCGGCGCGCTGCGGAAATAAGGAAAAGGGGCCGCGAGGCCCCTTTTTCATGCCGCGCTGCGCGGGCGGTGGATCTGGCGCAGCGCACCCTCCAGATCGGTCTTGAGCGTGGCGAAGTCGCGCTCGATCGTGGCGCCGGGTCGCCCCACCAGGACATAATCCCAACCCGGCTGCGCCAGGCCCGGCAGCACGGCGCGGACGATCTCGCGCAGCCTGCGCCGGGCGCGGTTGCGCATCACCGCATTGCCGATCTTCTTGGAACAGGTGAAGCCCACGCGAATCGCATCGCTGCCGTCGCGGCGTTCGCGCGCCTGCAACAGGAAACCGCCGGTCCCCTGCCGCCGGGCCGAGGCCGCGCGCAGGAAATCGGCGCGCTTGGCCAGAATCGTGTAACCCGCGCATGACGAAACCGCCGCTTGGCTGTCGGAAGCCTCCGCGATGCGGTCTGCTTCCTCTGCCTGCGGCGGTGTCATGTCGTGTCTCCTTGTCCGGCCCGAAGGGACCAGAGGGAAATCAGGCCGACAGCTTCTTGCGGCCCACGCGACGGCGGGCAGCCAGCACCAGACGGCCGCCTTTGGTGGCCATGCGGGCGCGGAAACCATGGCGGCGCTTGCGCACCAGGTTCGACGGTTGATACGTGCGTTTCATCGCGGCTCTCCGTAACCGAGCGTTCATATGCAGCCCGAACCCCGAAAGATTCGAGGGCCGCGGCAACTGAGGCCCGTTCCTTAAGGGCGGCACGGCCCCAAGTCAACGCCAAGCCAGGCGGGAATCCCGAATTTTCCGCCTTTGCGACAACATTCCCGGCCCCTTGTGACATCCGCACGCGGTTTCGACTGTCGCACGCCCCGCCGCCCGCCCTCGGCGCACCTGTCTTTTGTCAAAACTCTTTGATATTCCTTGCGCAAGGGGCGCGCATCGGCGGCCCGGCAAGGGGCGGCAAGGTGATAGGTCGGCTGGCAGCGCGCATTCTGAACACGCTTTCGGGGCGGTTCCTGTTGCTGACCGTCGCCTTTGTCATGCTGGCCGAGGTGCTGATCTTTGTGCCCTCGATCGCGCGTTTCCGGCTCGACTACCTTCAGGCGCGGCTGGAAAAGGCACAGATCGCCTCGCTGGCGCTGGAGGCGGGCGGCGTGGTCGGCGCCGATCTGGAACGTGAACTGCTGGCGAATGCCGGCGTCTTCAACGTGGTGCTGCGGCGCGATGAGGTGCGCCAGCTTGCGCTGTCCTCGCCCATTCCCGAACCCGTCGCTGCCACCTACGACCTGCGCATGGCTGGCCCTTTCGATCTGATCCGCGACGCGCTCGACGTGCTGTGGACGCCGAAAGACCCGGTGATCCGCGTCATCGGCCAGCCGGTGCAGCAGGCCGGGCTACTGATCGAGGTGACGCTGCGCCAGGGGCCGCTGCGCGGCGAGATGCTGGATTACGGGCTGCGGATCCTGCTTTTGTCGGCGCTGATCTCGGTCATCACGGCGGCGATGCTGTTCTTTGCGGTGCGCCGGCTGATGGTGGTGCCGATTCGCCGGGTGGTGCGGCATATGCAGGCCTATGCCGCCGCGCCCGAGGATGCCCGCCTCGTTATCACCCCCAATGCGCGGGTGCGCGAATTGCGCGACGCCGAACAGGCGCTTGGTCAGATGCAGACCGAGCTGATCGCCGCCTTCCGCCAGAAGGAACGGCTGGCACAGTTGGGCGGCGCCGTGGCCAAGATTGCGCATGACCTGCGTAATATCCTGACTTCGGCCCAGCTTTTCGCCGACCGGATCGAGCAGAGCGCCGATCCCGGCGTGGCCCGCGCCGCGCCCAAGCTGCTCAATTCCATCACGCGGGCGGTCAATCTGTGCGAATCGACGCTGGCCTTCGGCAAGGCCGAGGAACATCCGCCACGCCTGACCCGCTTTGCCCTGCGCCCCCTGCTGGAGGAGGTGGCCGAGGCCGAGGGCCTGTCGCGCGAGACCGATCCCGCCTGCCTGATCGACGCGCCCGCCGGGATGATGATCCGCGCTGATGCCGAACAGCTGCACCGGGTTCTGTCCAATCTGGTGCGCAATGCCCGGCAGGCGATCGAGGCAACCGGCCAGCCCGGCACGATCGAGCTGTCGGGCGGCGAGGGCGAACAGGATTGGTGGATTCGCGTCGGCGATACCGGCCCCGGCCTGCCGCCCAAGGCGCGCGAGCATCTGTTCATGGCCTTTCAGGGTTCGGCCCGCAAGGGAGGCTCCGGCCTTGGTCTTGCCATCGCGGCCGAACTTGTGCGCGGCCATGGCGGCCGGCTTGATCTGGTGCGCAGCGATGCCGAAGGCACCGAATTCATGCTGCATCTGCCGCGCTCCGGCGGGATCGACGCGGGCGAAGACAGCCCCGCCGGCGCCGATCACCCGGCCTGACCCGCCGCGCGCTGCCCAAAAGAAAGTTGCCGCGCAATGCGTTTGTCCCTTGCATCCCCGCCCCGCTGCCGCTAAATCCGCGCTCAAGACGGACCCGTAGCTCAGCTGGATAGAGCATCAGACTACGAATCTGAGGGTCGGGCGTTCGAATCGCTCCGGGTCCGCCATGAAATTCAAGGGCTTAGGCTGAAATGCCTGAGCCCTTTTCATTTTGTGGCACGCTTGGGTGTCCCCAGAAGGCTGTGGCCCGGACGCTACGCGCAATTCGGCGGATCGCCGAAGATCTGGCCGAAGAGGCCCGGCTTCAGCGCAGGGCGCGGCCCTTGATGATCGCCTCGCGGCCAAAGCGTGCGCGGATCGCATCGGTTGCGGCCTCGGCCCGGGCGCGGGTGGTTGCCTGCGGGTCGAGCAGGTCACCCGTGCTGTCAGCCGTGGCCCCCGGCACCAGATCCGAGATGCCGCAGCCGATCAGCCGATAAGCCGCGCCTTTTGGCACCTGGTCAAACAGCGCCCGTGCCTCGCGATAGATGCGGTCGGCCATCTGGCTGGGCGCGGCCAGCACATGCCGCCGGGTGATCGTGGTGAAATCGGCGCGCTTGAGCTTGAGCGTGACGGTCCGCCCGGCCAGATCCTTGGCCTTGGCCCGGTCGGACACAGCGACCGCCAGCCGCCACAGATGCCCGTCCAGCAGATCGGCATCGGCGGTATCCTCCAGAAAGGTGGTCTCCTTGGAGATCGACTTGATCCGCTCATCAGGGGTGACGCGGCGCTGATCCTCACCCCGCGCCAGATGCCACAGCCGCGCGCCCATATGGCCGAAACGCGTGGTCAGGTCGGCCTTGTCCCAACGGAGGAGGTCGGCAATGCTGCGGATGCCTGCCTGTTCCAGCGCGGTCTGGGTGGCAGTGCCGACCCCCCAGATGATGCGCACCGGGCGCGGCGTGAGGAAGGCCGCGGTATCGGCCCGGCCGATCGCCGAAAACCCGCGCGGCTTGTCGAGATCGGAGGCGATCTTGGCCAGAAACTTGTTATGCGACAGACCGATGGAGCCGGAGACGCCCAGCTCTGCCTCCATCCGCCGCACCAGCCGCGCCAGGGTGACCGCTGGCGGGGCGCCATGCAGCCGGGCGGTGCCGGTCAGATCGAGAAAGGCTTCGTCCAGGCTCAGCGGTTCGATCGCGGGGGTCAGTTCCTGCATCATGGCGCGGATGGCGCGGCTGACCTCGGCATAGACCTGTATCCGGGGCTTGACCACCACGGCCTCGGGGCACAGCTTCAGCGCCTGGAACATCGGCATGGCCGACCGCACGCCCGAGATGCGCGCGATATAGCAGCAGGTGGAGACGACCCCGCGCTGCCCGCCGCCCACGATCACCGGCTTGTCGCGCAGATCGGGATTATCGCGCTTTTCGACCGAGGCATAGAAGGCGTCGCAATCCATATGCGCGATGGACAGCGTGAACAACTCGGGATGGGCCAGAATGCGCGGACTGCGGCATTCCGGGCAGCGCGGCCCGGTTTCGAACTGACAGAGGCAAGAACGGCAAAGCGCGGGCATGGCCGCAGGATACCACGCCCCCCGCCGGGCGCGAGGCGCAAATTTTCGTCGAAAATTTGCGCCTCGCGCGGGTCAGGCCGCAAAGTCAGGCTGCGCGGGTCAGGCCGCCGGGGCGGGGCGCAGGACCGGGCGGATGGCGCCCTGGCGTTCATAGCGGGCATAACCCAGATCGGCATGCTCGATCTCGGGCAGGCGGCCCGAGATGATATCGGCCAGCACCCGCCCCGAGCCGCAGGACATCGTCCAGCCCAGCGTGCCATGGCCGGTGTTCAGGAACAGGTTGCCGATGGGCGAACGGCCGACGATCGGCGTGCCATCGGGTGTCATCGGGCGCAGGCCGGTCCAGAATTCTGCCCGGGCCTGATCGCCCGCGCCGCCGAACAGATCCTCGACCGAATGGGTCAGCGTGGCCTGACGCTTGGGGTTCAGCGACATGTCGAAGCCCGCGATCTCGGCCATGCCGCCGACGCGGATCCGGTCGCCTAGCCGCGTGATCGCGATCTTGTAGGTTTCGTCCATCACCGTAGAGACCGGGGCGCGGCTTTCGTCGAGGATCGGCACGGTGATCGAATAGCCCTTGAGCGGATAGACCGGCAGCTTGATGCCCAGCGGTCCGGCCAGCAGCGGCGAATACGATCCCATGGCCAGCACATAGCTGTCCGCATGCACCCGCCCTTCCGAGGTTTCGACAAAGGCCACGCGCCCCATTTCCACATGGATGCGCTTGATCGCCACGCCCCAGCGGAATTTCACCCCGGCAGCGGTGGCCATTTCCGCAAGCCGGTTGGTGAACTTGAAGCAATCGCCGGTCTCGTCGCCCGGCAGGCGCAGCCCGCCCATGATCTTGTCGGCGCTGGCAGCCAGGCCCGGCTCGGCCGCGACGCAGCCCGCGCGGTCCATCACCTCGAAGGCCACGCCATCCTCGCGCAGCACTTCGATATCCTTCGCGGCGCCTTCCACCTGCTTTTGCGTGCGGAACAGTTGCAGCGTGCCCTGCATGCGTTCGTCATAGGCGATGCCAGTCTCGGCGCGCAGCTCACCCAGGCAATCGCGCGAATATTCGGCCAGCCGCACCATGCGCGACTTGTTCACATGATAGGCATCGGCGGTGCAGTTCATCAGCATCTTCGCCATCCAGGACAGTTTGGCGAGATCGGGGCGCGGCTGGATGACCAGCGGCGCGTGTTTCTGGAACATCCATTTCAGCGCCTTGAGCGGGATGCCCGGCGCGGCCCAGGGGGCGGAATAGCCGGGGCTGACCTCGCCGGCATTGGCAAAGCTGGTTTCCAGCGCGGGCGCGGGCTGGCGGTCGATCACCGTCACCTCATGGCCCTGGCGGCTCAGATACCAGGCCGAGGTCACACCGATCACACCGGCGCCGAGGATGACGATCTTCATGGGTCGCTCCGCTGTCTGGAAGGGCTGTCTGGAAGGCTTGAAGAAATGATATCTGAAACAGATGGAATTTCTTGGCGTCCTTCGGCGCGGCGCAGGGATTTGATCGAAGAAATCACTGCATATTGGTGCTATGTTCGAATAAATTTCCGACTATCAATACTGGGGCGCAAGATCGCACGGCTATTTGGCTGATTCTGGGCAGAATCAACTGCCTATTGATTGAGCGACTTGTGAAGATCATCCTGCGCACAGGACCATGAGGAGATTTGATGATGGATTTTGAGGGATTTCTGGGCGGCAATGCCGTGTTGCTGGGGCTGGCCGCGCTTGTCATTCTCGTCGTGTTCTGGGCGGTCAAGATCGTGCCGCAAAGCCAGAAATATGTGATCGAACGCTTTGGCAAGCTGCGCGCCGTGCTGGGGCCGGGCATCAACCTGATCGTGCCCTTCATCGATTCCGTCGCGCACAAGGTTTCGGTGCTGGAACGGCAATTGCCCAATGCGACCCAGGACGCGATCACCGCCGACAACGTGCTGGTCAAGGTGGAAACCTCGGTCTTTTACCGGGTGATCGAGCCGGAAAAGACCGTCTACCGGATCCGCGATGTGGATGGTGCGATTGCCACCACCGTGGCGGGGATCGTGCGCAGCGAGATCGGCAAGATGGAGCTGGATCAGGTGCAGTCGAACCGCGCCGATCTGATTACCAAGGTGCGTGAACAGGTCGCGGCCATGGTCGATGACTGGGGCATCGAGGTGACGCGGGCCGAGGTGCTGGATGTCAATCTCGACGATGCGACCCGCGCCGCGATGTTGCAGCAGCTGAACGCCGAACGCGCCCGCCGCGCCCAGGTGACCGAGGCCGAGGGCAAGCGCCGCGCGGTCGAGTTGAACGCGGATGCCGAGCTTTACGCCGCCGAACAGCTGGCCAAGGCCCGCCGCGTCCTGGCCGAGGCCGAGGCCTATTCGACCGGCGTCATCGCCGAGGCGATCAAGAACAACGGCATTGAGGCGGCACAGTATCAGGTGGCGCTCAAGCAGGTCGAGGCGCTGGCCAAGCTGGCCGAGGGCGAGGGCAAGCATACGCTGGTCCTGCCGGCGCAGGCGGCCGAGGCCTTTGCCAATGCCTTTGCCATGTTCCGGGGGAAATGACCGATGACCTGGTGGATGTGGATCGTGGCGGGCATGGCCTTGGGCGGGCTGGAGCTGTTCATGCCCGGCTATGTCTTTCTGGGTTTCGCCATCGGTGCGGTGCTGGTGGGCGGCTTGCTCTGGACCGGCTGGGTGACGCTGTCGCTGGCGGCGCAGCTCGCGCTGTTTGCCGTGCTGTCGCTGCTGGCCTGGGCGGTGCTGCGTGCCGTCTTGCGCTATGAGCGCGGCGAGGTGAAGCGCTGGACGCGCGATATCAACGACTGATCGGGGAACCATCGGCGGCCGGCGCACGTTCCTTTGCCAAGTATCCCTTGCAGGAGCAACGCCATGACCGACTATCGCACGACCGACACGCGCGGCACCACCGTCATCGAAACCGAAAAGAGCGGCGGCGGCGCCACCTCTTTCATTCTGTTCATCCTGGGCGGCGTCGTCGCGCTGCTGGGGGTGATCTGGATCGCCAACGGCGTTCCGGGGCTGGACAGCGGTTCCGCTACGCCCTCGGCCCCGTCCGAGGTGAATGTGACCGTGGACACCCCCACCCCGGCCCCGGCCGCCCCGGCAGAAACCGCCCCGGCGGCCGAACAGCCCGCCGCCCCGGCCCAACAAGGCAACTGATCGCCGGGCGGGTCGCTTGAATGACCGCGTGAACGGCCCCCGTTTCGGGGGCCGTTTTCCTATCGGCGCGGCAATTCGGCAATCACCGCCCGCGCGGCTGCGGCCGGATCGGCGGCCTGCCAGATCGGGCGGCCCACCACGATGTGATCGGCACCATCGCCGATGGCCTGCGCCGGCGTCGCCACCCGCTTTTGATCGCCAAGCGCCGCCCCCGCCGGACGCACGCCCGGCGTGACGATCAACTTGCCCGCCGCCTGCGGCAGGGCGCGGATCATCGCGGCCTCTTGCGGGCTGGCGATGACGCCATCGGCCCCGGCCTCCAACGCGCGGGCGGCGCGTTCCAGCGTGATCTGGTGAATGTCGCCCGGCACGATCAGGTTGGCATCCAGATCCGCCCGGTCAAGCGAGGTCAGCACCGTCACCCCGAGGATTTTGAGGTCGGTGCCCGCCTTGCCCTGGGCGGCCGCCCGCACCACCTGCGGGTCGCCATGCACCGTCAGGAAATCCAGCCCGTGCTGGGCAATACCCCGCACCGCGGCCTCGATCGTGGCGCCGATGTCGAACAGCTTCATGTCCAGAAACACCCGCTTGCCGCGTTCATGCTTCAGCTCGTTTGCCAGCGCGAAGCCGCCCCCGGTCAGCATGCCCAACCCGATCTTGTAAAAGCTTGCGGCATCCCCGATCCGGTCGGCCAGTGCGAGGCCCTGCACCACATTCGGCACATCCAGTGCCACGATCAGACGGTCATCGCTCATCGGCTTCTCCTTCGCTGTCGGGTTTGCGGCGGTTTGCGGCGGGATCGGCGCGCTGTCAAGCGGCGCCATCCGATGCTAGGAAGGGCGGGCGCGGCACAGGGGGGCGATGATGCTGGCAATCTTTGATATCGGCGGCACACGCATCCGGGGCACGCTGTCACCCGCCCCGGGCCAGCTTGGCCCGGTGAACGAGGCGCCCACCCCGCGCGACGATTTCAACGCCTTTGCCACGGTGCTGGCCGGCATGAGCGCGGGGGCGCGGGGGGTGGCCATCTCCATCGCGGGCTGCATCGACCCCGAAACCGGGCGGATGCGCATCGCCAATATCCCCTGTCTCGACGGGCGCGCGCTGGCCGAGGATCTGGCGGCGGAACTGGGCCTGCCGGTCTGGATCGGCAATGACGCCGATTGCTTTGCCCTGGCCGAGGCCGGCAGCGGTGCCGCACGCGGCCATCGCACGGTGTTCGGGGTCATCCTGGGCACCGGGGTCGGGGGCGGTCTGGTGATCGACCGGCGGCTGGTCACCGGCGCGGGCGGCTTTGCCGGCGAATGGGGGCATGGCCCGGTGCAGGACAGCCGCCCGCTGGGCCGCGACGTGCCGCGCATGACCTGCGGCTGCGGGCAGGTCGGCTGTCTGGACGCCATCGGATCGGCGCGCGGGATCGAGAAACTGCATCGCCATCTGAGCGGCCAAAGCCTGCGATCGGAGGAAATCGTGGCGGGCTGGCAATCCGGCGCGGCGGCCGCCGCCGAAACCGTGGCGATCTGGCTGGAGATCATGGCCGGCCCGCTGGCCATGGTGCTGAACGTGGTGGGGGCGACCGCCGTGCCGGTGGGCGGCGGGTTGGGCCGCGCGCTGCCCCTGGTCGCCGCGCTGGACAAGGCGGTTGCCGCGCGGCGGCTCTGGCCGCAAGAGGGCGTCATCCGCCCCGCCGCGCTGACGGTTGAACCCGGGCTGATCGGCGCCTCGCATGGCGGTTGGGGCGCGCTGTGCTGATCGAGGTTTGCGTTGATACCGCCGCGGGTCTGGCCGAGGCTGTGGCGGGCGGGGCCGGGCGGATCGAACTGTGTTCGGCGCTGGCTCTGGGCGGGCTGACCCCCTCTGCCGGGCTGATGCGGGCTGCTGTCGCCCACCATCTGCCGATCCGCGCGATGATGCGCCCGCGTGACGGCGATTTCGTCTGGTCTGCGGCGGAGCGGGACGCGATCCTGCATGATATCGCCACGGCCCGCGCGGCGGGGCTGGAGGGGGTGGTGCTGGGTGCCTCGCATCCCGATGGGCGGCTGGATGCTGCGGCCCTGTCCGAAATGGCCGCCGCCGCGCAGGGCATGGGCCGCACGCTGCATCGCTGTTTCGATCTGGTGCCCGATTGGCAGGCGGCGCTGGAAACCGCCATCGCGCTTGGCTTTGACCATATCCTGACCTCGGGTCAGGCGCTGCGGGCCGAGGACGGGTTCGACAGGCTGGTCGCCTTGCGCGCGCAGGCGGCGGGGCGGATCGTGATCCTGCCCGGGTCGGGCATCACCCCGGCCAATGCGGCGCGTTTCGCGGCGGCGGGCTTTGCCGAACTGCACGCCTCTTGCGCGGCCGAAATGCCGGCGGACCCGCGCGTGACGGCGTTTGGATTTGCCCCGCCCTGCCCCCGCCAGACCCGCGCCGACCGCGTGGCAGCGCTGCTTGCCGCGGCCCAAGCGCCGCGTTGACATCCGCCGCGCCGCGATGGACGCTTTGCCCAAACAAGTGAGGCGTAACGATGCAGATCAACCTGAGTTTCGACCGGCCCGACGAGGGGCCGAAATCCGGCCCGATCAACGTGGGCTGGTTCCTGACCTCTGACAAGGGCGCGGTTTTGTATGACCCGCCCGAACGGGTCAGCTTTCGCCAGACCAACCGCGCCCATGCCAAATCCGCCAGCCGCTGCCCCGGCGTGATTCAGCTGGAAAGCCGGTATTTCATGGTCAAATGCCCCTTTGACATCCAGATCGGCTTTGGCCGCGACGACAAGGGCAAGCCACATCTGATCAACCGGGCCGGTGCCGCCTCGACCATCCGCGCCAACAAGCTGGGCGAGGTGCTGACCCTGGTGAACGAGGTCGAATGGCGCTACCCCGACCGCCCGACGATCCAGCTGTCGCTGCCCTACTGCTTCATCGCCGATGAGCTGGTCTATGTGACGCAGCTTTCGGCCTTCATGCATTACCGCCGCGATCCGCTGCCCGGCACGATCTTTGGCGGGCGTTTCCCGCTGAATGTCTGGCCGCGCCCGCTGATGTGGGCCTTTGAATGGCACGAGCCGGAAAAGGATATCGTGCTGAAACGCGGCGAGCCGCTGTTCTATGTGCAGTTCGAGGGCGACGGCCCCGACCGCCCGGTGCAGGTGATGGAGGCCGAGCGGACGCCCGAATTGCAGAAATACCTGGAACAGATCGGCGGCGTGGTGAATTACGTCAACCAGACCTTCGGCCTGTTCAAGGCGGCCGAGGCGTTGCGCCCGGCGAAATTGCTGACCCCGAAAGCCCGCGAATGACCTGGCGGTCGTCGCTGGAGGTGCATGACATCGCCAGCGGCGAAACCCGCGTGGTGCTGCGCACACCCCGCCTGATCGAGGCGCCGAACTGGCACCCGGAGGGGTGGTTTCTGGTCAATGGCGAGGGGCGGCTCTGGCGTGCCACGGCGGCGGGGCTGACCCCGATCCCCACGCCTGAAGGGCTGCGTTGCAACAACGATCACGGCTTTCTGCCGGGGGGTGAGATCGTGTTTTCCGCCCATGATGGCCATGGCGCGGGCATCTATGTGCTGGGTGCCGGGCAGATCGTGCCGCTGCGGCCAAGCTGGTGGCATGGCGCGCAGGGCAACCGTATCGCCTATGCCTGCGCGCGGGGCGACCGGGTGGTGCGCATCGCGGTGATGGATCTCGACACCGGGCAGGAGCGGATCCTGACCCCCGGCACCGCCCATCACGACGGGCCGGATTTCGCCCCCGATGGCGCGATCTGGTTCAACAGCGATGCCAGCGGGCATGCGCAGATCTGGCGGATCGGGCCAGAGGGCGGACCAGAGGGCGGCGCGGCGGCGCAGGTCTTTGTCGATGACCGGGTGAACTGGTTTCCCCACCCCTCGCCCGACGGGCGGCGGGTGGTCTATCTGTCCTACCCGCCCGGCACCGAGGGCCATCCCCGCGATCTCGAGGTGCAGCTCTGGCTCATGACCCCCGATGGTCGCGACCGGCGCCCGGTGATCGACCTTTACGGCGGGCAGGGCAGCCTGAACGTGCCCTGCTGGTCGCCCGACGGGCGGGCCTTTGCCTTCATGCGCTATCAGGCGGCGTAAGCGGCGCGGGGCCGGGAAATTCCGGCCGGAACGCCCCCCAGATCGACACGAAAATCTCGGGCTGGGCGATATATTCCGGCGTCAGCCCGACGATGCGCAGCCGGAGCGGCGTCTCGTCGCGCAGATAGGGCGCGATCCGCGCCACGGTATGCGGCCCCAGATGGCCCAGCGGCAACCGCGCCGCGCGCGGGATCAGGCCCAGAAGCGGCCGGCGGATGATGGCGTGCACCTCCAGCACGCCCTCATCGGTGATGCGCAATTCGGCGGGGTCGTTCAGGCAAAGCCCCGATTTCGCGACATTGATCGCCAACCCATGCACGCGGGCCTTGCTGAGAATGGGGTGAAGGGCGTGCTGCATCGGGCCTCGCGCGTGGGGATGGCGTTTCGTGAACGGTGTTTCCGGTTACGGGCGAGCCTGCGTCCTGCCGCCGCCCGCAGCAAGCGAAAGCCGCGCCGCCCGGCGCCCTGCTGCCAAAGCCCGCCGATCGGGGCCCGCCGCATCGGCGGGGAAATGCCCGCACCCCATGCGCCCGCCGGCCATGGGCGGAAAGCCGCGAACGAAAAGTTGTCGCAGGTCATGGCGGCGGGCTTGCGGGGCGGGCATGATCATCCCATCTGAGGAACAAGGCCGAGGGACCGTGCCTTTCGGGGGCGGTCGTGAACGGTGCTTTTGAAAGGAGAGAATGCCGATGAATTTGGAGAAATTCACGGAACGGTCGCGCGGTTTCCTTCAGGCGGCGCAGACCATCGCGATGCGGGAAAGCCATCAGCGCGTGCTGCCCGAACATCTGCTCAAGGCGCTGATGGATGACGAACAGGGGCTGGCCTCGAACCTGATCCGCCGTGCCGGCGGCGCGCCCGAGCGCGTGAACGAGGCCGTCAATGCCACCATCGCCAAGCAGCCCAAGGTTTCGGGCGGTGACGGGCAGGCCTATATCGACCCCTCGCTGGTGCGGGTGCTGGATGAGGCAGAGCAGGTCGCCAAGAAGGCGGGCGACGCCTTCGTGCCGGTGGAACGGCTGCTGACGGCGCTGGCGCTGGTGAATACCCGCGCCAAGGATGCGCTTTCGGCGGGGGCTGTCACCGCGCAGGGTCTGAATGCCGCGATCAATGATATCCGCAAGGGCCGCACAGCCGACAGCGCCTCCAGCGAAGACACGATGGAGGCCCTGAAGAAATACGCCCGCGACCTGACCGACGCGGCGGCAGAGGGCAAGATCGACCCGATCATCGGCCGCGACGAGGAAATTCGCCGCGCCATGCAGGTTCTGTCGCGCCGCACCAAGAACAACCCGGTGCTGATCGGCGAACCCGGCGTGGGCAAGACCGCCATCGCCGAGGGCCTCGCGCTGCGCATCGTCGATGGCGACGTGCCGGAGAGCCTGCGCAACAAGAAACTGATGGCGCTGGACATGGGCGCGCTGATTGCCGGGGCGAAATATCGCGGTGAATTCGAGGAACGCCTGAAAGCAATCCTCAAGGAAATCGAGGCCGCGGCGGGCGAGGTGATCCTGTTCATCGACGAGATGCACACCCTGGTCGGCGCCGGCAAATCCGATGGCGCGATGGATGCGGCAAACCTGATCAAGCCGGCGCTGGCGCGGGGCGAATTGCACTGCATCGGCGCGACCACGCTGGATGAATACCGCAAATATGTGGAGAAGGATCCGGCGCTGGCGCGGCGTTTTCAGCCGGTGATGGTCGAGGAGCCGACGGTGGAGGACACGATCTCCATCCTGCGCGGCATCAAGGAAAAATACGAGATGCACCACGGCGTGCGCATCTCCGACGCGGCGCTGGTCGCGGCGGCCACGCTGTCGCATCGCTACATCACCGACCGTTTCCTGCCCGACAAGGCGATCGACCTGGTGGATGAGGCCGCCAGCCGCCTGCGCATGGAAGTGGACAGCAAGCCCGAGGAACTGGACGCGCTGGATCGCCAGATCCTGCAACTCCAGATCGAGGCCGAGGCGCTGAAGAAGGAAGATGACGCCGCCTCGCGCGATCGGCTGGAAAAGCTGGAAAAGGAACTGGCCGATCTTCAGGATCAGTCGGCGACCATGACCGCCAAATGGCAGGCCGAACGCGACACGCTGGAACAGGCGCGCGAGCTGAAGGAACAGCTTGACCGCGCCCGGGCCGAACTGGAACAGGCCAAGCGCGAGGGCGATTTCGCCAAGGCGGGCGAGCTGCAATATGGCCGTATTCCGGGCCTGGAAAAGCAGTTGACCGAGGCCGAGGCGAAGCAGGGCGATGCCCTGGTTGCCGAGGCCGTGCGCCCCGAACAGATCGCCGAGGTGGTCGAACGCTGGACCGGCATTCCCACGACCAAGATGCTGGAAGGCGAAAAGGAAAAGCTGCTGCGCATGGAGGACGAGCTGGGCAAGCGCGTCGTCGGCCAGAGACCGGCGGTCGAGGCCGTGTCCAAGGCGGTGCGGCGGGCCCGCGCCGGGCTGAATGACGAGAACCGCCCGCTGGGCAGTTTCCTGTTCCTCGGCCCGACCGGCGTCGGCAAGACCGAACTGACCAAGGCGCTGGCCGAATACCTGTTCGACGATGAAACCGCGATGGTGCGCATCGACATGAGCGAATTCATGGAGAAGCACTCTGTCGCGCGGCTGATCGGCGCCCCGCCCGGCTATGTCGGCTATGACGAGGGCGGCGTGCTGACCGAGGCGGTGCGGCGCCGGCCCTATCAGGTCGTTCTGTTCGACGAGGTGGAAAAGGCCCATCCCGACGTGTTCAACGTGCTGTTGCAGGTGCTGGATGACGGGATCCTGACCGATGGTCAGGGCCGCACGGTGGACTTCAAGCAGACGCTGATCATCCTGACATCGAACCTGGGCGCGCGGTCGCTGAGCGAACTCCCCGAGGGCGCGGATGCCGGGGCGGCGCGGGCCGAGGTGATGGAGGCGGTGCGGACGCATTTCCGCCCCGAATTCCTCAACCGTCTGGATGAGCAGATCATCTTCGACCGGCTGAACCGGGCGGATATGGGCGGCATCGTGGAAATCCAGCTGAAACGGCTGGAGAAACGGCTGGCGCATCGCAAGATCGCGCTGGCGCTGGATGACGCGGCGAAGACATGGCTGGCCGATGAAGGCTATGACCCGGTCTTTGGCGCCCGCCCGCTGAAGCGGGTGATCCAGCGCAACCTGCAAGACCCGCTGGCCGAGATGCTCCTGGCCGGCGATGTGCTGGATGGCAGCGAAGTGACGGTGACTGCCGGGCCGGATGGCCTGATCCTGGGCGACCGGGTGATCGCCTCGCGCCGCGAAAAACCGGCCGAAGCAAGGGTGCATTGACGCAGAAAGGGGGCCACACGGCCCCCTTTTTGTCAGACAGGGGCGACCCGGCAGATCGCGCCCGCCGGCAGCAGCCGGTCGCGGTCGCCCCCGCGCGTGCCTTCAGCCGGGTGTCGGGGTGTCGAGGGGGATCACGTCCACCGCCTGCGTGCTGTCCTGCCCACCGGCGGAGCGCAGCGCGCCACGCACCGGCGCCACATCGGCATAGTCGCGACCCATTGCCACGGTGATGTAATCCTCGCCCGCCCATTGCGCATTGGTCGGGTCATATTCCACCCATCCCTGCGCCGCCCCGCACCAGGCGGCAACCCAGGCATGCATGGCATCCACCCCCTCCAGCCGAGGTTGGCCCGGCGGCGGATAGGTGCGCAGAAACCCCGAGACATAGCCCGCCGGAATGCCAAGCGCGCGCAGCCCCGCGATCATGATCTGCGCGAAATCCTGGCAAACCCCGCGCCGCAGGGCAAAGGCCGCCTGCGGCGTGGTGCCGACATCGGTCGCCTCGGCGTCATAGGTCATCACCTCATGCAAGGCGCGACCGATGGCCTCGACCGCGGCGCGGGTGCTGGGGGCAGGGGGAAGGGCGGCGCGGACAAAGGCGGTAATCTCTGCCTCGGGTGGGATGCGGGGCGAGGCACCAAGGAAATGCAGCGGCGAGGCCGGTTCAAGCCCCGCCTGTTCCAGATCCGCCGCCAGATCGGCCAGCGGCGCCGACAGGTCACTGACGGGCTGGGGGTGCCGCTCGGCCCGGGCGCGCAGGCGAAAGCTGATCTTTTCGACCGGCTGATGCCAGGCGACGGTGGTCATGGCATTGCCAAAGAAATCCTGCTGGTCGCGACGTTCATCGGGGGGCGGATCGACTGTCAGCAACCGCGCGGTGACGGTCTGCTGCGGTGTCTCCAGCGGCAAGAGCCGCAGGATGTTGCGCGCATGGTCCGAAGGTGCGTCATAGTGATAGTCGATGGTCAGCTGGATGTCATAGCGCATCGGCTACCTCAGGAAAGACAGCGCGAGCAGGTCGAACACCTCGGCCAGGCGGGCGCGCAGGTCGTCAAGCTGCGCGGGCGTCACGTCCGACGGCCCGAAGACCCGCAGATCGGTATCGAGCAGCAGCAGGGCGCGTTCCAGGGGCGACAGGCGCCCGCCGCTGCCGGCCTGCGGCAGCTTGCCGACATGGTGGCGCATCTGCGCAATCTGATACAGCACCGAGCGCGGGTTCTGCGCATCCAGCAGCAGCAGATCCAGCACGGTCTCGCGGCTGGGGCCAAAGCGGTAGCGGCGCTGATGCGTCATGGTGCTGTCGCCGATCTCGATCGCGACATCCAGCGTGCCGGGCGGGGCAGCGGGGTCGGCAAAGGCCTGAAGCGACATCAGCGTGCCATCGGCGCGTTCCTGC
This sequence comes from Gemmobacter caeruleus, assembly GCF_008271655.1. GTDB lineage: Bacteria > Pseudomonadota > Alphaproteobacteria > Rhodobacterales > Rhodobacteraceae > Gemmobacter > Gemmobacter caeruleus. Next base: position 82,184 of record NZ_VKKX01000033.1, on the reverse strand, counting down.
GCCCGGCCCAGCGACAGAAAGCGCCAGCCGGCAAAGTGATACATGTTTTCATGCACCAGCCCCGAAAAGCCCGAGATCTTGCGCAACAGGATCGACATGGCCAGCGCGGCGTCATCGCCATCGCTCACCTTGGCGGCCAGCTTGTCGGCGGTGCGCGCCAGATCGTTCAGCGCCCCCCAGCCATCGGGCGAGAAACGGTCGCGCACGCGCGCGGCCGAAATGCGTGCCGCCCCGATCAGCAGTGCGAGCCCTTCGGGGATCGGCAAATCAGGGTTGAGCCCGCGCGCCGCCATATGCGCCGACATGAGTTGCAACCGCGGCTCATCGCGGTCACCGGTCTCGGCCAGCCGCAGATGCCAGGCGCGCAGCAGGCGGATCGCGCCTTCTGTCCGTTCGATATAGCGGCCCAGCCAATAAAGGTTGTCGGCCGCGCGTGAAGGCAGGATGCCGGGCGGGCTGCGCTCGAAGCTACTGCCGGGGACCAGACTGTCGGGCGCCACGGCGCGCGGCGCCACCACCCAGACATCGGCGACCGACCCGCCCGCCTGCATGGCCAGCGCGGTCGTATCGTCGGATTTGCCGATGCGGGCATAGCCGCCGGGCATGAAGGTCCAGCCCTCGGGGGTGCGGGCGGCAAAGACGCGGATCGTCATCGGGCGCGGCACCAGGCGCCCCTCGCTCCAGGCCGGGGTGGTGGACAGGGTGACCGCCTCTTGCCCGACCAGCCGCGACCCTTCGCGGGCCAGCCATTCGGGCAGGGGGCCGGGGCTGGCACTGCCGCGAAATTGTCCGCCCAGCACGGTTTCGGCGCCGATCGCAAAGGGCAAGGCCGGATCAAGCGCCGCGCCGATCATCATGCCGGCCGCGTTCTGTTCGACATAGGCGCGTTCCAGCGGCTGACCGCACCACCAGGTCGCGATATTCGGCAGCTTGAGCGGCGCGCCCAGCAAGACCTCGCTGATGCGGGGCAGGAAGGCCATCATCGCCCGCGCCTCGATCACCCCTGAGCCGAGCGCATTGACCAGGCCCAGATTGCCCTGCCGCAGCGCCTCGATCAGGCCGGGGGTGCCGATCTGCGAGCCCTCGTTCAGTTCCAGCGGATCAGCGAATTCGCTGTCGATGCGGCGCCAGAGCAGGCCCAGCGGCTCCAGCCCCCGCACGGTGCGCACCATGGCTTCGCCGTCGCGCACGATCAGATCCTCGCCCTCCAGCAGGGTCATGCCAAGGTAGCGGGCGATATAGGTATGTTCGTAATAGGTATCGTTATTCGGCCCCGGCGTCAGGATCGCCATGCGCCGGCCCGGCCCGGCCTGATCCTCCATCGCCTGCCGGAAGCCGCGAAAGAACCCGGCCAGACGCCGCACATTGGCGCGGGGGAACGGGTCGGAGAAGATGCGCATGGTCGCCATGCGGTTTTCCAGCGCGAAGCCCGAACCGGAGGGCGCCTGCGCCCGGTCGCCCAGCACAAAGAACGACCCGTCGGGCGAGCGCCCGATCTCGAAGGCCAGATGATGCAGCCAGTGGCCCGACCGTGGCACAACGCCGACCAGCGGGCGCAGCCAGCTCGGGTTCTGCGCGACAAGTTCGGCCGGCAGATGACCCTCGGCCACCAGACGCCCCGGGCCGTAGAGATCGGCCATGACCTGTTCCAGCAGCTCTGCCCGCTGGGCCAGCCCGTCGCAGATGCCCTGCCAGTCGGCATCGGAAAGCAGCACCGGCACATGCGACAGCGGCCATTCGCGCTCTTGCGCCGGGCCGCCGCTATAGAGCCGGAAATAGACGCCCGCATCGCGCAGATACTGCTCGCCCCGGGCAAAACGCGCCGCCACATCCTCGGCCGACAGGCCGGCCAACTGGGCGATGAAGGGCGCCCAGACCGGCCGCATGACGCCCTGCGCGTCGAACAATTCGTCCGCCACGCCGGGTTGCGGCACATAACCCCGAAGGATTTCGGGCAGATCGGGGGCGGCGGTGGCGATGTTCATGCCCCCGTTATATCCATGGCGCGCGCCGCAGGTCGAGCGTCATCGGAAATTCCGGATGCGGCGCCTCGGTCGCGGGGACATAGCTGCCGGGCGCATGGCCATGCGCCTCGAACCGTGCCAGCCGCCGTGCCTCGGCCTCGTATCCGTTCACGGGGAAGGTGTCGTAATTCCGCCCGCCCGGATGGGCGACGTGATAGACACAGCCGCCGATGGCCCGGCCCGACCAGTCATCATAGATGTCAAAGGTCAGTGGCGCATTGACCGGTAGGACCGGATGCAGGGCGGCCGCCGGCTGCCAGGCCTTGAACCGCACGCCCCCCACGCTTTCGCCGCTGGTCGTGGTGCGGGTCAGCGGCACCGGGCGGCGGTTGCACATGATGCGGTAGCGGTCTTGCGACAGGGTGGTCATGCGCACCTGCAACCGTTCGACCGAGCTGTCGGTATAGCGCACCGTGCCGCCGATGGCACCGGTTTCGCCCAGCACATGCCACGGCTCCAACGCCTGCCGCAGTTCCAGATGCACGCCCTCCACCTCGATCTGACCGCAGAAGGGAAAGCGGAATTCGGCCTGCGCCTGATACCAGACCGGATCCAGTTTGAACCCATGTTGCGCCAGATCGTCGAGCAGCGACAGGAAATCGGCCCAGATGTAATGCGGCAGCATGAAACGGTCATGCAGCACCGTGCCCCAGCGGACCGGCTTGCCCCGCACCGGCGCCTTGGCGCAGCGCGCGATCAGCGCCCGGATCAGCAATTGCTGCGCGAGGTTCATGCGCGGATGCGGCGGCATCTCGAAGCCGCGGAATTCCACCAGACCCAGCCGCCCGGTCGGGCCATCGGGCGAATAAAGCTTGTCGATGCAGATCTCGGCCCGGTGGGTATTGCCGGTCACGTCGATCAGGATGTTGCGCAGCAGCCGGTCCACCAGCCAGGGCGGCGGCAAGGGGCCGCCCGCCACCGGATCGCCGATCTGGGCCAGCGCGATTTCCAGTTCATACAGGCTGTCATGCCGCGCCTCGTCGATGCGGGGGGCCTGGCTGGTCGGGCCGATGAACAGGCCCGAGAACAGATAGGACAGCGAAGGGTGCCGCTGCCAGATCAGGATCAGCGATTTCAGCAGATCGGGGCGGCGCAGAAAGGGGCTGTCTTCCATCGTGGCGCCACCGACAACCACATGGTTGCCGCCGCCTGTGCCGGTATGGCGCCCGTCGATCATGAACTTGTCGGCGCCCAGACGGCTTTGCCGTGCCTCCTCATAGATTGCCTCGGTGGTGGCGACGCAATCTTCCCAGCTATGGGCGGGGTGGATGTTCACCTCGATCACGCCGGGATCGGGCGCCACGCGGATCACATTCAGCCGCGCGTCATGCGGCGGGGCATAGCCCTCGATATGCACCGGCAGGTTCAGATCGGCCGCCGTCGCCTCGGCGGTCGCCAGCAATTCAAGGTAATCCTCCAGCGTCTCGCAGGGCGGCATGAACAGACAGAGCCGCCCGTCGCGGGGCTCCATCGCGATGGCGGTGCGCACCCAGCCTTGCGCGGGGTCCACGCCCATCTGCGCCACGACCGGCTGTCGGCGGCCGGTATCGGCCTTCACCGCGCCCGGCTGGGCGAAATCGGCGCTGACCTCGGGCAGCATGGCGGCCTGCTCCAGCGCCTCCTCTCGCGCCAGACGGTCGATTTCCGCCTGCACCTCGGCGCGGCGGGCGGCGAGCGCCGCGTGGAAATCGGGCAGCGGCGCCAGCGGGATCGAGGTATCGGCCGGATAGCTGTAGGGATATTGCGCCGGCGGGATATAGGGCAGCCCCGCCAGCGGCAGGCGATAGCCCACCGGGCTGTCACCGGGCACCAGGAACAGATGCCCGCGCCGGGGCTTCCACATCTCCGACCGCCAGCGTGGTCCACTGGCCTGCGATTGCCAGCGCTGGATCGGCAGGACAAAGCCCGACGGTTCGGTCAACCCGCGCGAAAACACCCGGGCGAAGCGCGACCGTTCCTCGGCATCCTTCAGCTTGCTGTTCTCGGGGCTGACATTGGGCGGTAGATTGGCCTCTTTCAGGATCCATTCCGCCGGATCCTCATAGGCGGGCTGCGCGTGTTCGGGCGAAATGCCCAGCCGTTCGGCGAACCCCTCCATGAACCGCCCCGCCTCAGCGGCGCCGACCTGGTAATCCTGCGCCTCGCGCGCGACGAGATCGGGGTTCTGCCAGACCGGCATCCCGTCGCGCCGCCAATAGAGCGAGAAGGTCCAGCGCGGCAGGCTTTCGCCGGGATACCACTTGCCTTGCCCGTAATGCAGGAAACCACCCGGCGCAAAGCGGCTGCGCAAGCGGCGGATCAGGTCATCGGCGCGGTCGCGCTTTTGCGGGCCGACGGCAGCGGTGTTCCACTCTGCCCCCTCGAAATCGTCGATCGACACGAAGGTCGGCTCGCCCCCCATGGTCAGGCGCAGATCGCTGTCGCGCAGGCTTTCATCCACCTTCCGGCCAAGCGCGTTCAGATCCTCCCAGGCGGTATCGCTGAAGGGTTTGGTGATGCGCGGATGTTCGGCGACCCGCCGCACCTGCATGTCGAAATCGAAGCTGACCTCGGGCGTGCCGACCGCCGAAAACCCGCCCGAGATTGGCGCGGCGTTGCGGTAATGCGGGGTGGCCGCCAGCGGAATATGGCTTTCGCCGGTCAAAAGGCCGCTGGTCGGATCCAGCCCGATCCAGCCCGCACCGGGAATATAGACCTCCACCCAGGCGTGAAGATCGGTGAAATCGACCTCGGTCCCCGAAGGGCCATCAAGCGATTTCACATCCGGCGCCAACTGGATCAGATAGCCCGAGACAAAGCGCGCCGCGAAACCGAGATGCCGCAGCGCCTGCACCAGAAGCCAGCTCGAATCGCGGCACGAGCCGGATTTGGCATGCAGCGTCTCTTCGGGGGTCTGGACGCCGGGCTCCATGCGGATGGTGTAATTCACCACGCCATTCACCCGCGCATTCAGTGCCACCAGAAAATCGGTGGTGCGGGCCTTGTCGCGCGGCACGGTTTCCAGAAACGATTCCAGCAGCGGGCCGGCGGGTTCTGGCGTGCGGTAGATCACCAGATCATCGGCCAGATCGCGCGGATATTCAAAGGGCCAGAATTCGGCGCTGTCTTCGACGAAGAAATCGAAGGGATTATAGACCGACATGTCGGCCACCAGATCGACCTCGATCCGAAATTCGGTCACGGGCTCGGGAAAGACGAACCGCGCCAGCCAGTTGCCATAGGGATCCTGCTGGTGGTTCACGAAATGCCCGCCGGGCGACACCTTGAGACTGTGCGACAGCACCTTGGTCCGCGATTGCGGCGCCGGGCGCAGCCGGATGATCTGCGGGCCCAGCGTCACCGGGCGGTCGTATTTGTAATGGGTCAGGTGATGGATGCTGGCATGGATCGCCATGATGGGGCCCCTGTTGGTCGCGCTGGCCCCAGTCTAGTCAGCGCGGACGGGGCTTCTGCCCATCCTGCGCGCTTTGCGCCCCTTGTCACGCAAAACCGCCGCCCGATTGGGCGGCGGTGCTACAAATGCCCGTTTTTTGGGCAGATTAGCTGAGCGGCGCCAGCAAGGCGCGAAGCGCGGCGGCGGGGTCATCTGCCGTCCAGATCTCTTCGCCCACGCCGAAAAAGTCGGTGATCGGGCCCAGCTTTTCGACCAGGGCGGCGGTCAGCGCCCCTTCGGCCACCACCGGCACCTCGATCATCTCCGACCACCACTGAAACAGATCGGCTTCGGCGCGCGACCCGTCGCCCAGCGGCGTCTCGCCTACGGGGCCGAAGCTGACATAATCCGCGCCGGCCTCGGCCGCAGCCATGCCTTCGTGGCGGGTGGTGCCGCAAAAGGCGCCGATGATCGCATCCTCGCCCAGATCCTTGCGCAGCTTGCGCACATTGCGCCCGCCATCGGTCAGGTGAACGCCATCGAGGCCCAGACGTTCCACCAGCAGCACATGACGCTCGATCACCAGCGCCACGTCGCGGGCATGGCACAGCTCGCGCAGCGCATCGGCGGCGCGGGCCACGCGATCCTCATCCCGTGCGGCCAGCGCCAGCCGCACACAGGCAACCTCGGCGCTGTCCAGCACGGCGGCCAGCCGGTCGGGAAAGAGATCGAGATCGAATTCGGGCGGGGTGACGATGTAAAGCTGCGGGCGGTCGGCGTCGGACATGCGATGGCTCTCGGGCGAATGGGTGCGATTTGCCGCCCTTTACCGGGTTTTCGGGGCTTTGGCTACTTTTGGCGGCAGCGCCCGCACGCAGTCGAGCGCCAGCGCCATCAGCGCCCCGCGCGTTGCATCCTGTGCCAGCACCTCGGGCGGGCATTCGGCCATGCCGGTCATGGCGCGGCCCGCCATCGCCATCTGCGCGACGCCCGGCAGCGTCAGCGCCTGGTCCATCCGTTCCTTGCCGAGGCGGAACATCGCGCCGCCCTTGTGGACGCCGCAGACCATGTTGCCGCCGATGAGAAAGGCCAGACCCCCGAACATCTTCTGTTCGGTGAACGCCGCATCGCCCAGATCGTCGCGCAGCAATTGCGCCAGCCCTTCCTCATAAGCCATGGCCCGCTCCTTGTTTTGCTGGGGGTTTGAGCGTAAGGCGTCCGCGCGGCAAATCCAGAGGAAACGCATGACCGACCCCGTTCTCATCCTCGTGCGGCCCCAGATGGGCGAGAATATCGGCGCGGCGGCGCGGGCGATGCTGAATTTCGGCCTGACCCGGATGCGCATCGTCGGCCCGCGCGACGGCTGGCCCAATCCGCGTGCCGTGGCCATGGCCAGCGGCGCCGGCCGTGTGCTGGATGATGCGGGCCTGTTCGCCGATCTGCCGGCCGCCATCGCCGATTGCGATTTCGTCTTTGCCACCACCGCCCGCGGGCGCGAGTTGACCAAGCCCGTGATGACCCCCGAACGCGCGATGGAATATGCCCGCGCGCTGAGCGCCGAGGGCAAGCGCGTCGGTATCCTGTTCGGCCCCGAACGTGCGGGGCTGGAGAATGAGGATGTCGTGCTGGCCAATGCCATCGTGACCGTGCCGGTGAACCCGGATTTCCCCTCGCTCAATCTGGGCCAATGCGTGCTGCTGATGGGCTATGAATGGGCGCGGCAAAAGGCCGAGGTCGCCCCCGAGGTGATGAACTTTGCCCGTACCGAATATGCCCGCGCGCATGAGGTGGAGGCACTGGCCAATCATTTCGAGGAGCGGCTGGAGCAGGCGGGCTTTTTCTTCCCGCCGGCCAAGGCGCCGGGGATGAAGGTGTCGCTGCGCAACATGTGGTCGCGCCTGCCGCTGACCACGGCCGAGGTGCGCACCTTTCACGGCATGTTGCGGCAGATCGCCTTCAAGCTGGGTCAGGCCAAAAGCGACCCCGGCGAGGGCTGAGGCGGGCGGGTGGACCGGCGTGCCCCGTGTCCGATTTGAACGAACGACCTTCGCTTTACAAGAGCGCTGCACTACCACTGTGCTAACGGGGCCACGCCGGAACGGTTTAGCGGCGTGGCGGCTGTCTGGCAAGGGCGCGTCTAATAGGCCCCGGCCATGAAAGCCCCCGACAGGAGTGTCATGACGATGATCCGCAGATCAAGCCAGATCGTCCAGTTGTCGATGTAGAGATTGTCGTAAAGCCCCCGGTCCGTCATCATGCGGATCGCGCCCTCGGCGGTTTCGGGCGTGCCGCGCAGGCCGCGCAGCTGCGACAGGCCGGTGATGCCCGGCTTGACGCGGTGGCGGTGGTGCCAGTCGGGCACGACCGCCTCGAACAGCACCTCGTGAAAGTGGAAATGCAGCGGCAGGGGGCGCGGCCCGACGATCGACATATGCCCCGCCACAACGTTGAAAAGCTGGGGCAATTCGTCGATCGAGGTCTTGCGCAGAAAGGCCCCGATCCGGGTGATGCGGGCATCGTTGCGCAGGGTCAGCAGATCGCCGCGCCGGTCGGTATCGCGGGCCTTCATCGTGCGGAACTTGAGCATCGCGAAGGGCTGTTGGTTGCGCCCGTCACGCGGCTGGGCAAAGAAGACCGGGCCGCCATCCTCCAGCTTGATCAGCGCGGCGACGATCAGCATCGGCACTGCCAGCACCGCCAGCGCCGACAGGCCCAGCAGCAGGTCTAGCCCGCGCTTCAACCCCTCGCGCGTGCGCGACCGCAGCGGGCCGCGCAGCAGGATCGGGCGGTCGGGGGGCTGACCCGGTTCGCGGCGCAGATGCCAGATCGGCAGGTCGAACATCGACAGCGCCCGCACCAGCCGCAGCGCGCGTTCGTCGCGCGCCTCGGGCAGGACCAGCAGCACCGCGTCGATCCGCCCGGCCCGCAGCGCCGCGGCGATGGCCTGCGCCACCGCGCCGGTGCCCGCGGCGATGTCCTGGCTCTCGATCACCGTCATCGCGACCGGCACCGGCCGGCCCAGCCCCTGCGCCAGCCCGCCGGCCCTGCCATCGGTCACGACCGCCATCCGCAGCCCGGTCGCAGGGATCGCCAGTGTCACCCCATAGGTCACCCCGGCCGCCAGCAGCGCGGCCAGCGCCAGAAACCCCGCCAGCGCCAGAAAAGAGGGCGGCGCCCCGCCGGGGATCAACCGCAGCAGGATCCAGGGCAGGCTGGCCAGCACCAGCCCCTCCAGCACGCCGATCACCCGGCGCGGCGTGTCGCCCAGCCGCGTGGGCGCATATTCCGCCAGCGTATACTGCGCCAGCACCAGCAGCAGCCCCAGTCCGAAGGCGTGAAAACTGCCCGTTCCCGCCGGCGCCAGCGCGGCGGCCAGCCCCCCGGCCAGCCAGACCGCGCCCAGTTGCGCCGCGGCCAGCAGAAACGGCAGCGCCCCGCGCAGCGGCTGCGGTACCGGATCGGGCCGGTCCGAGGTGGCGGGCGGAAACAGGCAGGCATGGCTGCGCCACAGATAGCGCCGAAAGCTGCGCAGGTGATGCGCGCGCAGCCGCGTTTCGCCACGCTGGGCCGAGCTGCGCTGATGGTGATGCAAGAACTGCAACTGCGGATCGACGACGATCTTCAGCCCCGCCCGCCGCAGCCGCAGGCAGAGATCGACATCCTCGTAATACATGAAATAGCCGGGATCAAAGCCGCCAAGCGCCGCAAAGGTGCTGCGCCGGATCAGCATGAACGACCCATAGACCCAATCGACCTCGGTCGGGCCGTCCAGCGGCCGGTCCTCCATCATGTAGCGGCGATAAAAGCCGGGCTGGCGCGCCCAGTCCTGCACGCCAAAGCCGCGCAGCGCGGTGATCGCTGCCGTCGGAAAGTGCCGGAAATTGCGCTGATCGCTGCCATCTTCGTTCACCAGCCGCGCCGCGACGATGCCACAGGCGGGGTCATCCTCCAGCAGGCGCAGCGCCTGTGCGAGATCGCCGGCATGATAGGCCGTGTCGGGGTTCAGGATCAGCAAGACCCGCCCCGTCGCTATTTCCGCACATTTATTCATGTTTGCGCCAAAGCCCATCGGCTGCGTATTGTGCAGCAAGATCAGCCCCGGGTGCAGACCGCCGATCCGGGTGGCGAAATCGGGTTCGTGCAGGTTGTCCAGCACGATCACCTCGTGCCGCAGGCCATGCAGCGCCGCCGCATCCAGCGAGGCCAGACAATCGCGCACGAAATCGCCATGGCCATGGCTGACCAAGAGGATCGACAGATCCGGCGCGGCGGTCTGGGACGCGGTTTCGGCAAAGCGCTGTCCGATCGTCATGGCAGCCGCTCCGCGATCAGGCGCAACTTGCGTTCCACCCGCACCGACCAGTCATGCCCCGCCATGGCGCTGGCCCGCGCGGCGCGGGTGACGGGGCTGGCCAGTTGGGCCTCGCAGGCGGCGATGAATTCCTCGGGTGTGTCACCCACGGCGACCAGCGACCGCAGCCGCCGCGCCACCGGCACGTCGCGCCCCACCACCGGCAAGCCGGCCGCGAGGTATTCGTAGCATTTCAGCGCATCGCCATTGCGCGTGATGTCATTGAGCGGAAAGGGCATCAGCCCCAGATCCATCCCCTTCATGAAGCCCGGAATGCGCGCATAATCCTGCGGGCCAAGGATATGGACATTGCTGACCCCGCCGAATACCGCCGGATCAAAGCCGAACCAGACATAGCCCACAAAGGCAAAAGACCAGTCGGGCCGCAGCCGCGCCATGGCGGCGATCAGCGGTATGTCGATCTTCCACGGGTCGAGCCCGCCGAAATAGCCGATGACCGGGTGTTTCAGCCCGGCAATCGCGGCAGGCACCGGGGTTTCGGGGCGCAGGGCCTGACCAAAGAACCCGATATCGGCCCCGCAATTCACCTCGTGCGTGTCGGGGTTGGTGGCGCGACGCGGCGCGCACAGCTCCTCGGTCACCGCAAAGACCAGATCGGCGGCGGCGCAAACCTCGGCATCCAATTGGCGCACGGTGCGTCGCTGCGCCTCGGTCCGGGCCAACGCGGCATCGTCATCGCCGCATTCATAGATTTTCAGCCGCGCCGGAAAATCCCGCAGCAGCGTGCCGGTGTTATACATGAAGCTCCACAGGCAGATGTCGCGAAAGCCCAGCCGCCGCGTCACCCGCCGCACCAGCCGCGAGAGCAGCCGCCCGCTGATCCGGGCGGCGGCGGGGTGGCGCGACTGGCCGATCATCGCCAGCGGTGGCGGGCGATAGACCCAGATATTCGGCTCCACCTCGCGCAGCGCCGTGCCGGCCGCGCGCTTGCGTTTCTGGATACGCGCGCTGCGCACCCAGGAGGACAGCGATTCAAAAGGCTCCACGACCAGAACGCGATGCCCCAGCCGCGCGAGATGGCGGATGGTGTAATCGGGGTTCGAGGCGACAACCCCCCAGTTCGACACCGCGATACAGACAAAATCCAGTGTGCCGGGTGCAAGAACGGGCGGAGGACGCGAAACGCCTGTCGGGCGTTCATCCTGCATTAGTGAACATTCCTTCGTTTTTCTGCGGCAATCAGTCCGAAATAGCCAAGGGATTTGCAAAAGGGGATCGTGTTCAAACCGTGGTCCAGCCCGCGCAGCGTGCGTTCGGCAAGCGGCGAGCGCAGGAAGGGCAGATAGGCACCCATGCGCAGGAACACCACCTGCGGAAACAGATGCCGCAATTCACCGTCAAAGCTGCGGCGCAATTGGGCCAGACGGCGCTTGGTCAGCGGATATTCGTCACTGCTGGAGGCCTTTTCGATGCCAAAACGGCCGGGCAGCAGCGCCCGCGCCGCCATCAGCAGCGGATTGAGGCCCATGGATTCGATAAAGGCCGCCTTGCCGCCAGGGCGCAGCACGCGGCCGACTTCGGTCGCGGCGCGGTGCAGATCGAGGTGATGCAGGACGCAGCTGCCGGCCACCGCGTCAAAGCTGGCATCGGGGAAATCCAGGTTCTCGCAATCCATCACGCAAAAACGGCAGCGCGGCGATACGCCTGAAATCACCGCGCGATGCTGCGCCGTGGTGACCGAACGGGGAGAGATATCGACCCCCGTCACCTCGGCGCCGCGATGCGCCAGTGCGACCGACAGAAAACCCCGGCCACAGCCCAGATCCAGCACCCGCAGCCCGGGCCGCAGGTCGATATGGGCGACGATCGCGTCAAGGAAGACGGCCATGTCGAAATGATCGAGCCAGGGCATCGTGCGGTCATGCCCGTCCTGGCGCTGCACCCGCAGCGTGTGGTCATCCGTCTCGGCGCGGTCCGCGACATCATCCCAGAAGGCGGCCTCGCGGTCCTGCTTGGCGGCGGCTCTGTGGTCGGGCATGGGCATGGGTTTCTCCCGCATGCGGTTTCACTTGGTAGAGACGATGGCCTCGGGCAGCGCGCCCTCCGCCTCGCCAATGGTCAAGGCGCCTTTGCGATCGGCGGCCAGATACCACAGCCGCAGCACGCCATTCTGCACCACGGCCGACGGCGCCAGCACCTGATGGCCGTCCCGGTCGCGCCGCTTGCCCTTGTCAATCAGCGGGCGCGCGCCGAAATCCCAGGGTCCGTCGGGCGAGGGGCCGGTTGCCACGCCAATGGCGCGATCCTCGTCGTGCAGGCCGGTATAGAACAGCAGGAACCCGCCTTCGGGGTTGGGCACCAGCCAGGGTTCGGCCAGCCCGTCACGCCGCCAGCCCTTGAACTGCCCCGGGCGGGCGATCGGCTCGGGCGATTTGGTCCAGTTGCGGCCATCGCTTGACGTGGCGCCCAGCAAGAACACCCCGCCTGAGCCTATGCGCGAAAAATCGCTGTAGGCATGGCCGACATAGACCATGTGATAGGTCGTGCCGTCGAACCAGATCGACGGGCTGTAGATCGCGTCATTGTCATACCAGCCGGGCGTCGGTCGCATCACCGGATCGTCGCTAACCCGGGTGAAATTTCGCCCGTCGGCCGAGGTTGCCATCCATAAGGCCGCGGGAAAGCCCTTGGCCGGCACCCCCTCGTCGCGATAACCGGCGAAGAACAGCTCCCATTGCCGGCCGTGGCGCACCAGTTCGGCGCTCTCGACATTCTGATCCCAGGCATCGGGCCGCCCGGCCATGATCATGCCCTTCACCGCGCCGCCCCCGCCCTCGGGCTGCCAGGACCGCCCGTCGGAGGAGACCGCCCGCGCGATCACCGTGCGGCCGGTTGTCATGTCCAGATCGGTATAGACCATGACCAGCCCGCCCTCGGTCACCTCGATGCTGGGATCCGAGGCGATGATGGTGCCGCGATAGAACTTCCCGCTCTTGCGCATGGCGGGCGAGGTCTCGGCCATGGCCGCATCAAGGTGCAGTGGCACAAGAGGAATTTGCGCCAGACCGAAAAAAATCATGCAACTGTATAAGGCACCACATTGCCATGCGAAACGCATAATGCAGCCCCGTTATTCAAATGAATGGCAGCCCTGACGAGCTTGACGAAAGTAAGGTCAGCTTATACCCTTATTACGTTCAATCAATATTTTTCTGCGTAACGGTTTCTGCCGGAAATGTCTTGTCAATCCGTCGGTAGCGGCCGGGGCGTTTAATTTTCCGAGGCCTGCATGAAATATGACAGCTTTGCCGAAATTCCGGTGGTCATTCTCTGCGGTGGCGAAGGGACGCGATTTGGCGCCCTCACCCAGGATACGCCAAAGCCGCTGATTTGCCTGGGGGAGGAGCCGATCCTGGTGCATATCATGCGCCATTACGCCAGCTACGGCTTTCGCAAATTCATTCTGTGCATCGGCTACAAGGGGCTGATGATAAAAGAATATTTTCTGGAACGTGAATTGCGGCAACGCGATTTGCGGCTGCATATGTCGGATGGTCGGCAAGAGTTCCTCGGCCAGTCGCAGCATCTGGATTGGGAAATCACCTTTGCCGAAACAGGCGCGACTACGCAAACCGGCGCTCGCGTAAAACGTGTGGCGCCGCATATCCGGCACGATCGTTTCTGCCTGACCTATGGCGATGGCGTTTCGGATATAAACCTCGCCTCGCTCATGTCCTTTCATCTGGCGCATGGCAAGACCGGCACGCTGACCGGCGTTCATACCCGGTCGCAATTCGGCGAATTGATTTGTCAGGGTGATTCTGTGCGCGCATTCGTCGAAAAGCCGCCGCTGAAATCGCTGGTGAATGGCGGATTCTTCGTCTTTGAACAACGATTTCTGGAAACCATCGGCAATGATTCGGAGTGCATTCTGGAAAAGGAGCCGCTGGAATCACTGGCAGAGCGTGACGAATTGAAGGTCTATGATCACGCCGGATTCTGGCAGTGCATGGACACGTTCAAGGATTACCGGATGCTCAACGCGCTCTGGGCGGACGGCAATGCGCCCTGGCGGGTGCCGGACGGGCAGGGATGACGGCGCTGGTCACCGGGGCGTCGGGCTTTGTCGGCTGCTGGCTGACCGCGACGCTGGCCGCCGATGGTATTCCGGTCGTGGCGCAGATGCGCGGCGCGCCCTCGGCGCTGTTTTGCAGGTTGGGTCTGGTGGATCACCCGCAGGTGACGCCCGTGATCGACCCCGATATGACCGGGGCGGTGGCGCGGGCCGCGCCGGACATGGTGTATCATCTGGCAGGCTTCAGCCAGATCGGCGCGGCGATGCAGAACCCGCTGACCGTCTATGAGGCCAATGCCCGCACCACCTGGACCCTGCTGGAGGCGCTGCGCCGCCATGCCCCCGCCGCGCGCTGCGTGCTGGCCTCGACCGACAGCCTTTATGGCGAGACCGGCGGCCAGGCCGTGACGGAGGAGGCCCCGCTGCGTGCGCAAGGCCCCTACGAGATCAGCAAGCATATGGCCGAACTGGCGGCGGTCAGCTTTGCCCGCACCTATGGCCTGCCGGTGACCATCGCGCGGCTGGGCAATGTCTATGGGCCGGGCGATGCCAATGGCGCGCGGATCATCCCCGGCATTGCCGCCGCCGTCCGCGCCGGCGTGCCGCCGCAACTGCGCGGCGGCGGGCGGGCGGTCCGGGCCTTGCTGAATGTCATGGATTGCGTAGCGGGGCTGCGGCTTCTGGTTGCGCGCGCGGGTGAGCCGGGCATTGCCGGCACGGCCTTCAACCTGTCAGGCGACCCGCCGATGACCACGCTGGAAATCACGCAGACCGCGCTGCGCGCCTTTGGCCGGCCCGACCTGCATCCGGTCATCACCGATGACGCGCCGGGCGAAACCTCGGTCAAGATTTCGAATGCCGACCGGCTGCGCGCCCTGGGCTGGGCGCCACAGATCAGCCTGTCGCAGGGATTGGCCGGGGTAATGGCCGATTGGGGGCGGGACGCATGACCACCATTGCCGAAACCTATGCCGGCTGTCCGGTGTTTCTGACGGGCCATACCGGCTTCAAGGGGGCGTGGCTGGCGCTCTGGCTGACGGAACTGGGCGCGCGGGTCAGCGGCTACAGCCTGTCGGTTCCGACACAGCCTGCGGCCTTTGATCTCATGCATCTGGCCAATCACCTGACCGACGGGCGCGGCGAGATCGCCGAGGCCCCGGCCGTCCGCGCCGCCATGGCCGCTGCCGCGCCGCGCATCGTGTTCCACCTCGCCGCGCAGCCCATCGTGCGGGCAGGGTTCCGCGATCCGGTCTGCACGGTGATGACCAATGTCGTTGGCACGGTGGCGGTGCTGGAGGCGGCGCGGCATTGCCCCACGGTTCAGGCGGTGGTCGTGGTCACCTCGGACAAGGTCTATGCCAATGACGGTGGCCCCTGGGCTTTTCGCGAGGGTGACCGCCTGGGCGGACACGAACCCTATGGCACCAGCAAGGCCGCGGCCGAAATCGTGACCGAGACCTATCGCGCGGCCGCCTTTCACCGCGCGGCGGGGTCGGTATCCGTGCCGCGCATCGGCACGGCGCGGGCGGGCAATGTGATCGGCGGCGGCGATTGGGCGGCGGATCGGCTGATCCCCGATTTCGTCCGCGCCATCGCCGAAGGGCGCGACCAGACCATCCGCCAGCCCCGGGCCACCCGCCCCTGGCAACATGTGCTGGAACCGCTGGGCGGCTACCTTCTGTTCGGCGCGGGGTTGCTGGCCGGGGCGGATCTGCCCCCCGCGCTGAATTTCGGCCCGACCGAAACCAGAATGCCGGATGTGGAGACAGTGGCCCGGCATTTCGTGGCCGAGATGGGCGCGCCCGCCACCCGCGTCATCGTGCAAGAGGATCCGCAGGCCGGCGAGGCGGCGGTGCTGCGCGTCGATTCCAGTCTGGCGCAGCGGGTTCTGGGCTGGCAGGCGGCCTGGCCCGCCAGCCGCGCCATCGCGGAAACCGCGGCCTGGTATGCCGCCCATGCCCGGGCGGAGGACATGCGCGCCACCAGCCTGCGGCAACTGGCGGCCTATCGCGCGGAAAGCCCGGTCGCCGCGCTGCGCTGAGGTCAATCCTGCACGGCGCTGATGGAAAATGGCGTGCGCCCCGCCCGGTTGCGGATCACCGCCAGCGGCCGGGCCGACAGGGCCGCGATTTCGTTCATCGCAGCGGCAAGGTGATCGGCCCGCGTCACATCCGATTGCGTGACCAGCACGACCAGCCCCACCAGCCCGATCAATCGCCTTGTATCCAGCGACAGGCTGATCGCGCGGCTGTCCCAGATCAGCAGGTCATGCGCCTTTTGCGCCTGATCCTGAAACCGCGTCAGTTCGGCATCGGGCGGCAGGACGCTGCCTGCGGCAAGTCCGGGGCAAAGCGTGATCCCCGGCGCGATGGTGATCCGCGCGGCGGGGTCTTCGCGGTCGGCGCCCGCGGCCAGCCGCGAAGACAGATCGGGCGCGATCGGATTGGCGTCGATCAGCAGCACGCGCCGCCCGTCGATCTGCTGCGCCACGCGGGCCAGGGCCTCGGCCAGGGTGGTCGCGCCCTCGCCGCCACGACAGCCGGTCACGACCAGGCTTTTCAGGCTGTGGCGCCGCAGATCCAGCCAGACCCGTGCGGCGGTCTCGGCCACCGGATCGGGCCATTCGCGCGGCTGTTTTCGGGCAAACAGGGTCATGACCGGCCCTCCTCGGAGGGGGTGGCCCGCCGTTCGCCGGCGGCGCGCACGATGACATCGGGGCCGACGATGGCGCGAATGTCACCATTGGCGCGCAGGCGCGGGTGCAGCGCGTCTTGCAGCAGGATCCAGCCCATGACCATGACCAGCGCGCCGACCAGCACCACCATCAGCACGCGCGACACACGCGGTTTGTCGGGGGCAAGGCCGGCCTTGGGTTCGGCCAGCACCACCAGGTTCGAGATGCGCGCCTCGGACAGATCGGTGGCGATCCGGGCCTCTTGCAGTCCGCGCTGGAACCGATCCTGACTGGCGCGCAGCTGTGCCAGATCACGCTCCATCCGTGCCAGATCGACAGCGGCGGCATCCACCTCATGCAGGCGGTCCTCCAGTTGCGCCAGCTCGGCGCGCTGTGCGGCGCTGCGTTCGCGCAGGGTTGCCAGTTTCAGCGCGCTGTCGGATTGATCGGCCAGCAGCCTGTCGCGGATCGGGTTGGCCTGGGTGATGCTGTCGCCCGCCACCCGTGCGGGCTCGGAGTCCAGAAACCTGTCCACCTCAGCCAGTTGCTGCGCCAGAACCAGCCCCTGCGCCGACCCTTCGCCGCGCAGCCGCCGTTCCACCGCAAGGTCGAGTTGCAGTTTGATCCGCTGGCGGTGCAGGTCGGTCACCACCGGATTGGTGCTTTCGGCCAGGCTCGATTCCACCTGATCGGGCGCCTCGGCCAGCAGGCGGTCGATCTCTGCCAACCGGGCCTCGGTTTCCTGGGTTTCGACGGCGGCAAGGGCCAGCGCCTCCACCAGCTTTTCGCGCCGCTGCACGGTGATGGTGCGCTGTTCCTCGACCGACCAGGCCTTGAGCCGCGCGCGTGTGTCGCGGTAGCGGTCTTCGGTTTCATGCAGGCGGGTGGCGATGCCGTCCAACTGGCCGGTGAAATAATCGGGCAGGCGGGTGTCGCGATAAATCTCGGCCCGCCGCGCCTGATAGCGCGCCAGAAACGTATCCAGCACCACCTTGCCCGCCACCGGATCGGGATAGGCCAGCGACAGTTCCACGATATCCGACCGTGTGACCTGCGTCACCTCAAGCGCGCGTTGCAGCATCAGTTCGGCCATGTCGTCGCGCGACAGATCCTTGAGCAGCCCGATCCAGACCAGCACCCCCCGGGCCGAAGATTTCAGCCAGGCGACGCTGGCCTTGGCGTAATGCTTCACCGTCTGGAAAAAGCCCTGCGGCGGGTCATCGCCAAAAAAGAAATCCTCGCCCAGTTCCGCGACCACCGCATGCACCAGGGCCGGATCCTTGATGATCTGCACCTCGGCGGTCACATCCTCGATCCGGGTCATGCCGCCGCTATTGGGCTGGTTGGTCTGCACCGACACGGTGGCCGGCGTCGCCAGTTCCGCCCCGGGCCGCAGCATGAGCTGGGCGCTGATCGTATAGGTCGGGTTCGAGGCGATCAGATAGATCACCGCCGCGACCAGGGCCACCAGCGGCCAGAGCAGGATCTGCCGCCACGCACCGCCAAGCGCGGCCATCAGGCGCAGCACATCGGGCGGTGTCCAGGTCAGCGACGCCGGGGTGGCGCGGGGCGGGGTCGTGTCGAAGGCGGTCTGTTCCGACCGGCGCTTCTGAAAGGCAGAGTTCATGGTCCGGGTTCTCCCAGCAGGAGGAATTGCGGACAGGCGCGGGTCGCGCGCCCGATCTGAACAAAGTCACCCGGTAACACTTCGGTCATTGCTTCGGCCGGCAGCAGGTCGGGCGTGCCATCGGCCTTGCGGCGCAGGATCGTGGTTTGGCAATCGCCGGGGCGCGTGGCGCCGCCGCCCAGCCCCGCCGCGGTCAGCGCGGTCGCGGCGGTATCCTGTGCGGCCTCGGCCTCGGCGATCTGCAACTGGGTCTGGATCCATTGATCCAGCAGATCCAGCCGGATCGACAAATCAAAGGCGTCGCGTTCCTCGGCCAGCACGGCCTGTCCGGTGCGCGCCTTGGCAAGCGTGGCGCGCGCCTCGCCCACCCGGCCCTCGATATCGACGAAATCGCGGCGCAGTTCCAGGATGCGGGCGCCGGTCAGCGATCCGGTGTCGAACAGCGGCTGCAACTTGACCAGATTGTCGCGCACCAGCACCAGTTGCTGTTCGAGGCTGGCATTCACCGCCTCTTGCGCGGTGATATCCTCGGCGCCGATGGTCAGGCTGCTTTCGATCCGGCTCAGCGCAAGGCGCCGGGTCTCGGCGCGGGTGGTCGCGATCTCGCGCTCCGCCGCGATGAGGCGGGTGGCCTCCTCCGCGCCGATCAGCGCGGCAACCTCGGGCATCGGATCGGCGGTGAATTCCTGCCCGGCCATTTCCGCGCCCAGACGGGCGGCACGCACCAGGGCACGGGCCAGCCGCGCCTCGGCTTGCAACAGGCGGTCGCGTTCCTGCTGGATGGTGATCTGGCGCGCCAGATCCCCCCCGCCCGAGGCCCCGGCCAGCGCCGCCGCCTCGATCACGCGCAGGCCGGGGCGATAGGTCACCGGCCCCGGGGTGCCGACCGCGCCGCCCACCAGCACCGGCCGATAGCTGCGCACCACCAGCGAAAAGCTGACCCCCGGCGCGCCCAGCCTTTCGGCCAGCAGGGTGGTCAAGCGCCCGTTCAGGTCTTCGACATCGGCCAGATCGTCGATACGCCCAAGGCCCGGGATGGTCAGGCTGCGCCCCGGCCCCACCGGCCAGTCGCCCGAAATATCGGCCATCCCGGCAATGCGCAGGGTCAGCACATCGCCTTCGTCAAGCTGCGGCCCCGCCATCACGGCCAGCGGCGCAGCACCGATCAGCGCGAGCAGGACCAGCAGCCGTTTCATGCCGCACCCGGCAGGTAAAGATCGCGATGGGTGATGAATTCCTCGCAGGCGCGTTCATGTTCGCCGGGGTTGCCCATGTCGATCCAGCGGCAGTCGGGCGCGTGGGCATAGACCTTGCGCCCCGCCTCGATCAGGTTCACCACCAGGGTTGGCGCATCGAGATAGGTATTGGGCCGGATAAAGGGCAGGATGCCGGGCGAATAGACGTAAACCCCCATGCTGGCGGCATAATCCAGCCTTGGTTTTTCGTGATAGCCGGTGATCAGCCCCGCCTCGCTGATATCCAGCACGCCCAGTTGCACCTGCACCGACAGCCGCGTGGTGCCCACCGTCAGATCCGCCCCCTGCGCCAGATGCGCCGCATACATTTCGGCAAAGTTCAGCGTGGTCAGCAGATCGCCGTTCATCACCAGAAAGGGCGCGTCGGCGATGTCTTCCACCGTCCCGATGGCGCCGGCGGTGCCAAGCGGCTGGCTTTCCCAGTGATAGCGGATCTTCAGCCGCTTCCCAACCTCCGACGCCTCCAGATAGGACTGGATCAGCGATCCGAGGTAATTGAGCGCGATGACCACCTCGGTCACGCCGTGATTGGCCAACTGGTTCAGCAGAATGTCGAGGATCGGGCGGTCGTCGATGGGGATCAGCGGCTTGGGCAGCACGGAAGTAAAGGGCCTGAGCCGCTTTCCCTGTCCGCCGGCCAGAATGACAGCCTTCATGATGCCCTCCGTTCAATCAGATTCTGTAAGAAAGATCCTTGAAAATCTGCGGGTTGCGGCGCACCCATTCAATGGTGCGCCCCAGCCCATCGTCCAGTGTCGTGGCGGCGGTCCAGCCGGTCAGCGCCCGTGCCTTTTCGGCGCCGCCCAGCAATTGCATCACCTCGGATGCGGTGGGGCGGATGCGGGCGCTGTCGGTGACGATGCGCTTGCCCCCGCCCAACAGGCGGATCACCGTTTCGGCCAGATCGCCCACGGCGACATCGCTGCCGGTGGCGAGGTTCACCACCTCGCCCAGGGCCGCGTCGCATTGCGCCAGGGCCATCGCGCCGGAAACCGTATCGCCGACATAGACCAGATCGCGCCGGGGTGTCAGCGACCCGAGGCGGATCTCGTCCCCGGCCAGCGCCTGCGAGATGATCGTGGGCAGCACCGCGCGCGGCGGCTGGCGCGGGCCATAGGTGTTGAACGGCCGGCACACCGTCACCGGCAGCCCGAAAGAGCGGTGGTAAGACAGGCAAAGCTGATCGGCGCCGACCTTGGTCGCGGCATAGGGCGATTGCGGATGCAGCGGATGCGCCTCGTCGATCGGCACATATTGCGCGGTGCCATAGACCTCGGAGGTGGAAAAGGACACCAGCCGCGCGGTGCCATGACGACGGCAGGCCTCCAGCACATTGGCGGTGCCGTTCATGTTGACCTGCACCACGTCATTGGGATGCACATAGGAATAGGGAATGCCGATATGCGCGGCCAGATGGAACACCACATCCTGCCCCGCCACCGCCTGATCCACGCCCGAGGCATCGCGCAGGTCGCCGGCGACGATCCGCAGCCGCGCAAAGGTTTGCGGCGGCACATCAAGAAGGGCGCCCTGAATCCCGTTCGAGGAATAGCGCGTGAAAATCGTCACCTCGGCGCCGGATGCCAGCAAGGACTCGGACAAATGACTACCAATGAAACCGGCGCCCCCGGTCACGAGGACTTTCTTACCGTTCCAAAACATCTGATCTGCTCAAATACGTTAACGACAATGCCGCCAAAATCAGGCACCTGCAAAGTGAACCATATCGAAAAGCGATGAGTCCAGCCCGATATCGGCCTTCCATCCGGTTGCCCGGAAGATTCGCCCCGGATTGCCGATACTGCGGGCATTTGAAGCGGTGGAAGGCCCCTCGGGGGCGTCGATCTGCGGCGAAAATCCCGTGATCCGGCACAGATCCGACAGAATCGCCCGCAGCGACAGCCCGCGCCCGGTGCAGATGTTGAACAGCCCACCCGGCGTGCCGGGCCGGGCCAGCAGCCGCAGCGCCGCGACCACATCGCGCACGTCGATCCAGTCGCGGATGACCGCCGGATCGCGCAGCGCGATGCGATGCGGATCGGCCCGCAACTCCTGCAACAGCGCCTGCGGCACCTGCCAGTCGGGCTGGCCCGGGCCGATGATGTTGAAGGGGCAGGCCGCCGCCACATCCAGCCCCGAGGCCAGCGCCAGTTCGGTCATCCGCAGCTTGGTCTCCCCATAGGCGCCGACGGGGCCGAAGGGGTGGCTTTCGTCGATCGCGCTCTGGTCGGGGGCCATCGGCGCCCAGATCGCCGCCGATGACAGGATGACGAAACGCGGCGCCGGTCGCCATGCCGCCACGGCCTCCAGCAGGCGGGCGGTGGCGGTGACATTGCCGGCCTCCAGCTCGGCCAGACTGCCACGGGTCACGCCCGCGCAGTGAAACACCGTGCCGGCGGGGCGCATCGCCGCCAGCCGCGCCGGCGGTTCCTGCGCCAGATCGCAGGCCAGCCCCCCGTCCCCCGCGCCTGACCGGCTGAGCGCGATGACCTCACCCCCGCCGGCCCGCAGCGCCGCGCAGAGATGGCGCCCGACAAAGCCGGTCGCCCCGGTCACCAGCACCCGGTCGCCGGGCGGCAGGTCGGGCGCGACGGTCATGATCTGCCGCCCTTCCGGGCGTAGCGGGGGTGAAAACGGCCCTTCATCCGGAATTTCTTTGCAAGAATTGGCTTTCCTGCATTAGCCTAACCCGAGTTTTCAGATTCCGTCGCCATTTTATTGTCCCGATTGCCGGAGGATCGTTTTGTTCCGCTTGCGCCATCGTTTGGATTTCGGGCCCACGCAAGGCCTCATGATCGGCGGTCTGGTCCTGTGCTGGCTGCTGCTATCGGCGCTGCTCGACCCGATGAAGGCTACCATCGCGCTGATCGGGCTGGCCGCGGTTGCCTTCAGCCTTGCCTCGCCCATGGTTGGGCTGTGGATCAACATCTTTGCCAATACCTCGCTTCAGGTGCTGGGCAGCGCGCCGGTGACCGGGGCGCCGGCCAGCCTGTCCAAGGTCTTTGCGATGGTCTCGCTTGTGGCGATCCTGCTGCACCAGATCTTTGCCAACTGGAAGATCACTGCCTCGCCGGTCTATGCGGCGATGCTGGCCTATGCGGTGCCGGTGCTGATCTGGGATTTCTTTCCCTATCACCCCGAGATCGCGACGCTGGAGGGCACAGGCCGCTTTGTGCAGATGGCGCTGCTGTGCTGGCTGATCGCCACGATCGGCGGGCAGGGGCAACGCGCGCTGGACCAGACGGTGGTCGCGATTTTCGCGGCCATCGCGCTTTGCGGCATCATCGGTGCGGCCGAACATTTCCTGCCCTCGCTGGCGGTGGAATCCGACGACCCCAAGGTCGCGGCGGGTGCCCTGGGCGGTGTGATCGACCGGGAATCGCTGGAAGGCGTGGTGTTGAAGCGCATCACCGGCGGCATCGGTGATGCCAACTGGCTGGCCTATACCATCGCCATCGTGCTGCCGCTGCTGATCTATTGCTGGCAACGCTGGCCGGGCTTCTGGATGCGGGCGCTGTTTCTGGGGCTGGCCGGGCTTCAGATGATCGCGCTGGTGTTCAGCTATACGCGCACCGGGTTTCTGGGGTTGGGCTTTGCGGGGCTTTACCTCATCCTGCGCGGCGTGGTGCCGCTGCGTCCGCTGCTGGCGGCCCTGGGCGCGGTGGCCATCGTCGCCATGGTGGCCATGCCGGCAGGCTTTGCCGACCGGATGTTTTCGTCGCGCTACCTGAAAGAAGGCTCCACCCCGCTGCGCACCTTTTTCGTCACCGAAGCGTGGGGGATGTTCGCCGAGCATCCCTTTCTGGGGTCGGGGTTCAAATCCTTTGGACCGAAATTCTACGAAGACATGCAGACGCGCCTGCCCGAGGATCCCCGGCTGGAGGCCTGGGCCGCCGATACCGTCTCTGCGGTGCGCGACGGGCGGGAACTGGTCACCAATATCGGTGCGCATAATCTGGCGCTGGAATTGCTGGTGGAATACGGGCTGGTCGGGCTGGGCCTTTATGCCCTGATGATCGGCATCGTCTGGCGCGAGGCGACGCGGCTGGAACAGACCGGCCCGCCGCATCTGCGGCTGCTCGCGATCTGCATAAAGGCGGGGCTGGTCGCCTTTCTGGTCTGCGGTTTTCTGGGCCATAACAAATATCTCAAGATCCTCTGGATCATGATCGGCCTGCTGCTTGCCGCGCGGCGCGTCGGGCTCATGGGCGAGAGCGGCAGCCGCAGCTTGCTGAGCCGGGGCGAATGACCGCGCCGGGCCGCCATGTGCTGTATGTGCAGCCCAATTCCGAGGTGGGCGGATCCGACATCGCGCTGGCCCGCACGATCGAGGCGATGGCCGAAACCGGGCAGCGCTCATCGGTCGTGCTGCCGGGCGACGGACCCCTGGTGCCGCGCCTGCGCGCCGCCGGGGCAGAGCTGCATTTCCTGCCGATGCAGCAATTGCGCACGCTGCCTTCGCCGGCCTATCAGGCGCGCTATCTGGGGCGCTTTCCCGGCACGGTGCGGCGGTTGGCGGCGCTGATGCGGCAGATCGGGCCGGATCTGGTGCATGGCAATTCGCTCTATTGCCTGTATGGCGCCTTTGCCGCGCGGCGGGCGCGGGTGCCCTATCTGTGGCATGTGCGCGAAATGGCGCCGCGCGTGCCGCTCTTGACGCGGGCCTATGCCGGTATGCTGTCGGCGCTGTCCGACACGGTGCTGGCGATGACGCCGGCCTGTCTCGATCCGCTCTATCCGCGGGGCTGGCCGACCCATGCGGTGACCATGCCCGACGCGCTGGATGGCCCTGCCTTTCGCGCCGGGCTGGATCGTGGCCGGCTGCGCCGCGAACTGGGCATCGCGCCGGGCCGCCCCATTGTGGGGGCGGCGGCGCGGCTTGATCCCTGGAAGGGCCTGCCGGTGTTTCTGGAGGCGGCGGCCCGGGTGGCGCAGGCGCGGCCCGATGCGGTCTTTGTCATCGCGGGCGGCGCACCTGCCGGGCTTGAGGCGCATGAGGCCGAACTGCATGCCCAGGCCGCCCGGCTGGGTCTGGGGCCGGACCGGCTGCATTTTCTGGGCTGGCGCTACCGGCTGGCCGACATGGCCGATGTGATGGCGGGGTTCGATCTGTTCTGCCACACCTCGATCCAGCCAGAACCCTTTGGTCTGGTGCTGATCGAGGCGATGGCGGTGGAAACCCCGGTCATCGCCACCGCCGCGGGCGGCCCGCTGTCGATCATCGAGCCGGGTCTGTCGGGCCTGCTCACGCCGCCGGGCGATGCCGGCGCGCTGGAGGTCGCGGTGCTGCGGCTGCTGAACGACCCCGATCTTGCGCGCCGCATCGGCACAGCCGGACGCGCGCGGCAAGAGGATGAATTTTCCGTTCCGCGCTTTCGTCAGCGCCTGTCGGATATCTATGACCGCACGGTGGCCGTCGCGGGCTGAGCCTCGGGCGCGACCAGATCGCGGGCCGCGTCGGTCATGCGCCGGGCCAGCCCCTCGGCGGTGTGGTCGCGCAGGATCTGCGCCCGGGCCTCGGCGCCGAGCCGGGCGCGCAGCGCGGCATCGGGCAGCAGCCGGGCAAAGGCGGTGGCCAGCGCGCCCGCATCGTCAATCGGCACGATCAGCCCGCTTTGGCCATCTGAGATCACGCGCGGCAGGTCGCCCGCCGCCGCCGCGACGACGGCCCGCGCCGCCGCCATCCCCTCCAGGCAGGTCAGCGGCAGGCTTTCCTTGCGCGAGGGCACGGCGATCACGTCGCTGGCGGCGACCCAGGGGGCCGTCGCCTCCACAAAGCCGGTAAAGCGCAGCCGCGCGGCGATGCCCAGATCGCCGGCCAGCGATTTCAGCGCCGCATCCTCGGGGCCGGTGCCCGTCAGGACACCATGCCAGTTGGCCTCGCGCGGCAGGGCGGCAAGGGCGCGCAGGAACAGATCCTGCCCCTTGCCGGGATGCAGCCGCCCCATCACCGTAAAGATCACCGCGCCGGGCGGCAGGCCCAGCCGCACCCGCGCTTCGGCCTGCGGCAGATCGGGCGGCAGCGCGATGGCATTGGGCAGCATCCGCGCCTGCCGCGCGCCGGCGGCCTGCACCTCGGCCAGCGTGGCATGCGACCCGGTCAGCACCAGATCGGCGCGGCGCATCAGGGCACGGTCCACCGCCTCGAAAGCACGGTAAAGCGGGCGATGCGTGGCGCCCAGCCAGCCATGGATATGGCAAATCCACCGCCTGCGCGAAAAGGGCTGTTGCAGCGCCGCCAGCAGATTGGCGCGCATGTCATGGCTGTGCATCACCGCCACGCCATCCGCCGCCATGGCCCGCGCCAGCGCCCGTGCCGCCAGCGGCGCGGCGGCCAGCCCGCGCCAGCGGATCGGGCGCAGCGTGACCCGCCCGCCCGCCGACAATCGCGCCTCCAGCGCCGGGTCGCGCGTGCGGGTCAGGAAATAGACCACCGGCTCTGCCCCGGGCTGATCCGCCAGATGCGGCATCACCCCCTCCAGCATGGATTCGATGCCGCCCACCTGGCCGTAATTGCCCTTCACATGACCGATGCGCAGCGTCATGGCACCGGCTCCGCCGGGAGGCGCAGCGCGGCGGCGCAGACCATGGCGCCCACGCCCAGCCGCATGATCAGCACCGCCACCGCCGCGCCTGTCGCGCCATGCGACGGGATCAGCGCCAGCCCCGCCACCGCGATCAGCCCCGCCTGCACGACGGTAATGGTCAGCGTGAGGCGTGGCCGCGCCATCGCCACCGCCGAAAGCGGCACCGGCACCACCGCGACCCAGGCCATCACCGCCAGCACCAGCAACCGCAGCGCAGGGGCCGCCTCGGCATAGGCCGGGCCGATCGTTGCCGCGATCACCGCGCCTGGCAGCAAGGCGACCCCCAGCCCGACCAGCGCCGCCAGCGGCACGGTCAGCCGCAGAACGCCACCCCAGAAGCGCAGCAATTGCCCGCGCGCCATCATCTCGGCGATGCGGGGTTGCAGCGCATGGGCGGCAAAGCCCGCCACCATCTCAGGCACCAGCAAAAGTGGCAGCAGCGCGCCGTAAAGCCCCGCCTCGGCGGCGCCGCGCAGGCTGGTCAGCAGAAAGATGTCCAGCCGCTCGACCAGGGCGGCCAGCAGCATGGCGGGCACGATCCAGCGCAGATAGGCCCAGCAGGCCGCCAGATCGCCCGGCACCACCTGCCACAGCCGCGCCCGCGCCGCGCCTGACAGCAGAATGGCCGGCAGCAAGACCAGCGCCGTCGCCCCGGCATAGGCGAACAGAAACCCGGCCGCGGTCAGCCCGGCCACCCGCGCCACGATCAGCAATCCTGCGATGCGCAGCAGCTGCAAGGCGGCCTCCAGCGCGAGGAATCGGCCAAAGCGTTCGCGCGACTGGTTGTCGGACAGATATCCGCGATAGGCCATTTCCAGCGCGGCGGCCAATGCGGCCAGCCGTACCGCCCCGGCCGCGTCGGGCGCATGCAGCAGATGCCGCGCCAGCGGCCCGGCCAGCGCCAGCCCCGCCAGCAATACCAGCGCCGCCGCCAGCAGCCGCCCCTGCTGCGCCGCGCGCCAGATTGCCACGCGGGCCGGCCCCTCGGCCAGCGCCGGCACCTGACCGACGACCCGCAGGTCGAACGGATCGGACAGCGCGGAGGTGAAAAGCTTGATCCCCGCCATGAGCAAGGCGAGCGTCCCTGCCTCGGCCAGACCGCCGGGCAGGTCGCCGATGGCGCGATAGGCCCGGATCAGCGCGAAGAACCACAGACCCAGCAGCCCGATGCGCAAGACCGTGACCACCGCCGCACGGCGCAGCGCGGGGGCCAGCGTCTCGGTCGGCGCCATGCCGGCGCCATGATGCGAAAGCGCGGTCACGCCTTTTCCGGCGCAAGGGCACCGCCCGGCCCCATGGCGATGCGCTTGCGCCGCGCCCTGAGCATACGGATCGCCGGAGCGGGCAGTGCGGCGAACAGGATGCGCGCCCAGGCCCGCGGCGCCAGCAGCACCGCCGGCACCCTCCCTGCCACGCTGGCGGCCTTGCGCATCGCGGCCCACCAGCCGCTGCCCAGCCGTGTCATGTGCAGCGTATCCAGCGCCTGTTGCGCGACCGCTACCCGCGCCTCGCCGCGCAGCGCGGCCAACCCGCGCGCCTCGGGCCAGGCAAAGGCCTCTTCCAGCCCGCGCAGATGATCGTCGAACATCTTGCCATCGGCATAAAGCTCAAAGGAAAGACTGGTTTCGCGCACCCGGTAGCGCACCAGTTCCTCTTTGAGAAACAGCACCTCTCCCACAAGGCAGAGCTTGAGGAACAGCCAGCTATCCGAGATCATGCCCCAGGTTTCATCCATCGCCCCCAGGGCCTTGACCGGGGCGCTGCGCGAAATCACCGTGGAATAGCAGAACCCGTCGGTAAAGCAGCGCAGGAATGCCTCTGCCCCGGTGCTGCGCGGTGGCCAGTGCCCGCCGGAATGGCCGGTGGCGCGGCCGTCATCGTCGATCCAGATCGCTGCGCCATGCAGCATCGCGGCGCGCGGCTCGGCCTCCAGCCGGGCGACGGCGGCGGCCAGGAATTGCGGCTCCAGCACGTCATCGGCGCCCAGAACCATGAAATAGCGTCCCTGCGCCGCCTGAATGCCGCGCGTCACATTCCCCGCGAATCCGACATTCCGATCTGCCCGCTCATACCGCAGCCGCGGGTCGTGATAGCGCGCCATCACCTCGGGCGTGGAATCTGTCGAGGCATTGTCGAAGACCAGCACCTCGATCTCGGTCAGGGTCTGGGCCAGGGCGGAATCGACCGCCAGCCCCAGCCAGCGCGCGGCGTTGTAGGTCGGGATGATGACGGAAACCATGGGCGTGGTCATGGGTCATTCCTTTCGGGTCGGAACTGCGGGCTGGAAATGCGCGCCCGCCGCCGCCATGATGCCGTAACGGCAGCGGAAAGGCGGGGCATGCGGGGCAAGCTGGTCAAGGCGGTGGATCTGGCGCTTTCGGCCCTGCCGGGGGCAGGGCCTGCCCGGCTGGTGACCTTTGGCTTTCACGGGTTGTGGCCTGAGGGGGCCGGGGCCGAGGCGGGCGCCGATCCGTATCAGGTGCTGACCCCCGATGATCTGGACCGGCTGATCGGCCTGCTGCGCGACCGGGGCTATCGCTGCATCACCGCGCGCGATCTGGCGGCGCCACTGCCCCCGCGCGCGGCCTGGCTGACATTTGACGACGGCTATGCCAACAACCTGGGCCTGTTGCCGGTGCTGCGCCGCCATGGCGTGCCGGCGACGGTCTTTGTCACCAGCGGCAATATCCTGTCGGGCGAAGCGTTCTGGTGGGATGCGCTGCACCGCGAGTCGTGCCGGCGCGGCCTGGCCCCCGATATCGCCGCCCGCCGGCGCGAGGCGCTCAAGGCGCTGCCGCCCGCGGCGATCCGCGCCCGGATTCTGGCGGAATTCGGTGCCGATGCCCTGATCGCGCAGGGCGCGCAGGACCGCCCGATGACCCCGGAGGAGCTGGCGCATTTCGCCGCCGATCCGCTGATCGAGATCGGCAACCATACCCGCGCCCATGCCATTCTGCCCGTGCTGGACGCGGCGGGCCAGCGGGCCGAAATCGCGGGCGCGCAGGCCGATCTGGCGCGGCTCTGCGGCCGGGCGCCGCAGGTCATCGCCTATCCCAATGGCGGGGCCACCGGCGAGACGCTGCGCATCGCGCGCGATTGCGGGCTGCGGGCGGGCGTCACCTGCCTGCCGCATGCCACCCCGCCGGGGCAGATCGCCGATCTGCCGGGCCGTCTGGCGATCGGACGCTTTCTGTCGCTGCGCCATGGTGTCATGTCCCGTGAAACGCGGCTTGCGCTGGCGCGGCCGGGCTGGGGGCAGGGGCAGGCCGCCCGGGCCTGCCGCGCCCTGTTGCACGACGCGGCCCAAACCGCTCAGCCCCCGCTGCCGACATAGGTGCTGCCCTCGCCCCGCCGGGCCGGCACAAAGCGATAGCCAAGCCGCGCGGGCATCCGCATCACCTGGGCCGGCTCGCGCAGATAAAGCGCGAGGTTCTCGCGATACCATTGCACGATGGCGGGCAGGTCTTCCGACAATTCGCGCTCGGCTTCCCAGCCGAGGCTGTGGATCGCCTCGCCGGTCATGCCATAGCGGCTGTCATTATGCGGCCGGTCGGTGCCATGTTCGACAAAGCTTTCGCGCGGGATGTGCATCGCGGCGCAGACCAGGTTCACCACCTCGTTCACGCTGTAATCCCGCGCGGCCGGCACGTTGTAGATCGCCCCGTCATCGCCATGGGTCACCACCGTCTCGATCGCGCGGCACAGGTCGCGCACATGCAGGAAGGGCCGCCGCGCCATGCCCGATCCATGCACGCGGAACCGCCGGCCCGCCAGCGCATCCACGATCAGCTTGGGGATCAGCTTTTCGGGATATTGCCGCGTGCCATAGATGTTGTTCGCCCGCACGACGCGCGTCGCCAGCCCGAAGGACTGGGCAAAACATTTCACGAACATCTCGGCGGCGGCCTTGCTGGCCGAATAGGGGTTGGTCGGATTGAGCAGCGACCGTTCGGTCGCGTCAAAACCCCGGCAATCGCCATAGACCTCGTCGGTGCTGACATGCACGAAATGCGACACACCGTTTTCCACCGCCGCCTGCAACAGCGTCACGGTCCCCTCGATATTGCTGCGCAGAAAG
Source organism: Gemmobacter caeruleus (assembly GCF_008271655.1). Lineage (GTDB taxonomy): Bacteria > Pseudomonadota > Alphaproteobacteria > Rhodobacterales > Rhodobacteraceae > Gemmobacter > Gemmobacter caeruleus. Next base: position 52,178 of record NZ_VKKX01000033.1, on the reverse strand, counting down.
GGGCGGCTGTCGGCATAGGAATTGTCCACATGCGATTCCGCCGCCGCATGCAGCACCAGATCGGCCCCGCGCAACTGGCGCAGCATCTCGCGCCGGTTGCAGATCGAGGCCTGCACAAAGGTCACATTGGATTGCTGAAGCGCCGGCCGCAGATATTCGCGGCGGGCGGCATAGGTCATGGCATCAATGATGACGAAATCGGCCTTGGGATAAAGGGTGAGAAAATGTTCGGTCAGATGGGATCCGAGGAATCCGGCCCCTCCGGTCAGAATGACTTTACGCACGGTGGCACTCCCGTTTTTAGGGGCCTGCTCCCTGACAATCCTTGCTCGATATGTGTTTTTACGGTGGCTTCTGCCACGCGTGAACCATGGCAATCACAAAGGCCAAAACGGCCGGGAAAGGGATGAATGACTCGTCACAATGCACATGGGATGGAAATGTTCCAAAATCGGAACGCCATGCCCGCACCCCTTGAACGTAACGCAGCCAGCCGCGCATTGCCAAGGATTCTGTTAACGAATTGGTAACTTTTACCGGGCACGGGCGCGAATTGTCGGTTTTCTGGACGAATTTTCCGCAACCCGGGCGCCCGACCTTTCGCTTGACAGCCCCCGGCCGATCCGACCTGATCGCCGTCCATGGCCTTTACCTTTCGACAGCTTCAGTTCTTTGTGGCCGCGGCCGAGGCGGGCAGCGTTTCGGGCGCGGCACGGGAATTGTCGATCTCGCAATCCTCGGTGACCGAGGCGATCCGCGCGCTGGAGGATGATCTGGGCGTCACCCTGTTCGACCGGCAGGCGCGGGGGTTGATGATCACGCACAAGGGATCGGCCTTCCTGCGCCATGCGCGCCAGATCCTCGCCGATGTCGCCGCCGCCCGCAGCGCCTTTCGCGACGAGGCCGAACAGGCTACGGGGCGGCTGTCGCTCGGGGTGACCTCGCTGGTGGCGGGCTATGTTCTGTCGGATATCCTGCAACGCTTTCGCCGCGCCCATCCCCTGGTAGAGTTGAACGTGATCGAGGATACCGGCGATTATCTGCAACATCTGCTGATCGGGGGCGAGCTGGATGTGGCGGTGCTGCTGACCTGGTCGGTGCGTGACCGCATGGCCCTGCATGTGGAGACGCTGCTCGTCTCGCCCTATCGGCTGTGGTTGCCACTGGGGCACCCGCTGGCGCAGCAAGAGGCCATCGCGCTGGAGGAACTGGCGGGTCTGCCGATGATTCAGCTGATGGTGGACGAGATCGAGGAAAGCACCCGCCGCCTGACCGCCGCCCTGCCGGTCAAGCCCGAGATCGCCTTCCGCACCCGCAGCGTGGAGGCGGTGCGCAGCCTGGTCGCCACCGGCGCCGGCCTCGCGATCCTGCCCAGTCTGGTCTACCGCCCCTGGTCGCTGGAAGGTGACCGGATCGAGATCCGCGACGTGTCGGGCGATCTGCCCACGGTGCAGGTGGGGCTGGCCTGGCGCCGGGGCGCGCCGCTTGCAGCCCCGGCGCTGAATTTCGTGCGCTCGGCCCAGACCGCGATCCCGCCGCGCTGAGCGTTCGGTTTTTCCGATACATGGCATCTTGTTTTTGTGTTTGCGAAAGCTCGGCCGTCGCCGCACCTTTTTCCCAGACCGGAAGACCGGCGTTCCGCGCGCCCGACCGCGCGACCAAACAGGGAGATTTCCGATGACGAAGGTGCAGAGACTGAAACTGGCCGGAACCAGCCTTATGGCGCTGGCCATCGGCGCCTTGCCGGCAGCGGCGCAGATGACCGCGCTGGGGCAGGGCGAAGGCGCGCTGTCGATCGTGGCATGGGCCGGCTATGTCGAGCGCGGCGAGACCGATCCGAAATTCGACTGGGTGACCAAGTTCGAGGCCAGCACCGGCTGCAAGGTCACCATCAAGACCGCCAATACCAGCGACGAGATGGTCGCCCTGATGAACGAAGGGGGCTTCGATCTGGTCACGGCCTCGGGCGATGCCTCGCTGCGGCTGATCGCCGGCGGCAAGGTGCAGGAGATCAACAAGGATCTGGTCCCGTCCTGGTCCACCATCGACCCGCGCCTTCAGGATGCGCCCTGGCATACCGTGGGCGGCAAGCATTACGGCGTGCCCTATATGTGGGGGCCGAATGTGCTGATGTATAACACCGAGGTCTTCAAGGAGGCGCCGACCTCGTGGAACGTGGTGTTCGAAAAGATGGACCTGCCGGATGGCAAGTCGAACGAGGGCCGCGTGCAGGCCTATGACGGCCCGATCCATATCGCCGATGCCGCGCAGTTCCTGATGGCGCACAAGCCGGAACTGGGCATCACCTCGCCCTATGAGCTGAACGAGGATCAATACAAGGCCGCGCTCGATCTGCTGCGCGTCCAGCGCACGCTGGTCGGCCGCTACTGGCACGACGCCTTCATCCAGATCGACGATTTCAAGAACGAGGGCGTGGTCGCCTCGGGCTCCTGGCCCTTCCAGGTCAATCTGCTCAAGGCCGATGGCGTGCCGGTTGCCAGCACCATCCCGCAAGAGGGCGCGACGGGCTGGGCCGATACGACCATGCTGCATGCCGACAGCCAGCACCCGAACTGCGCCTATATGTGGTTCGACCATCAGCTGTCGTCGAACCTGCAATCCGACCTTTCGGTCTGGTTCGGCGCGGTGCCTTCGGTGCCGGCGGCCTGCACCGACGGGCGCGGGATGCAGACGCAGGAAGGCTGCGATGCCAACGGGTTGAAGGATTTTGACAGGATCCGCTTCTGGCAGACCCCGGTCGCCAATTGTGCCCAGGGCGAAGGTGCCTGCGTGCCCTATTACCGCTGGGTCAGCGACTATATCGGCGTGATCGGCGGGCGCTGAGCCGCCACGCGCCCGGGGCCATGATCGGTCACCGTCCCGGGCGCGCCCTTCCCCACCCCCTCCCTCCAACCGCGTGCGGCCGCCTGTTCCGCGCGCGCCGCCATCGGATTGCCCTCTCATGACTCCTGCGGTCGAATTTCAAAGCGTCGCGCGCCATTTCGGCACCGTCCGCGCCGTGGATGGCGTGGATCTGACCATCGCCGAAGGCGCATTCTTTGCCATGCTCGGCCCGTCGGGATCGGGCAAGACCACCTGCCTGCGGCTGATCTCGGGCTTTGAAAAGCCGACCTCCGGCGCGATCCGCATCTTTGGTCAGGATGTCAGCGACGTGCCGCCGAACCGGCGCAACGTGAACACGGTCTTTCAGGATTACGCGCTGTTCCCGCATATGACCGTGCGCGACAACGTGGCCTATGGGCTGATGGTCAAGGGCATCGACCGCCGCAGCCGGCTGGACCGCGCCGAGGAGATGCTGGACCTGGTCAAGCTGCCCGGCTTTGGCGACCGCAAGCCCGCGCAGCTTTCCGGTGGCCAGCGGCAGCGCGTCGCGCTGGCCCGGGCGCTGGTGAACGAACCCAAGGTGCTGCTGCTGGACGAGCCGCTGGGCGCGCTGGACCTCAAGCTGCGCGAGGCGATGCAGGATGAGCTGAAGGCCCTGCAACAGCGGCTGGGCATCACCTTTGTCTTCGTGACGCATGACCAGCACGAGGCGTTGTCGATGGCCGACAGTCTGGCGGTATTCCATGACGGGCGCATCGCGCAGATCGGCACGCCGCAAGATGTCTATGCCCGGCCGCAAAGCCGGTTCGTGGCTGATTTCGTCGGATCGTCCAATGTGCTGGCGCCCGAGGTGACGGCGGCGCTGGGCGGCCCTGCCCGCTGGTCCAGCCTGCGCCCCGAGGCGCTGCGCCTGACGGATCAGGGGCAGGGGCGCGGCATCGTCACCGCGATCCGCTATCTGGGCGCGGGGTCGCGCGTCACGGTGCAGGTGGCCGGGGCCGAAATCGCGGTGCTGGTGCCGGCAGGCCAGCCGCTGCCCGATCCGGGCGCCGAGACGGGCTTTGCCTTCGCCCCCGCCGATCTGCATGTGATGGAGGGCTGATCATGCAGACCACCCCCGCCATCTTGCCTGAACGCGGGCCCGCCGACCGGCTGACCGCGCTGTTCTGGCGCCATCCGCGTCTGTTGCTGCTGATCTTGCTGACCCCGCCGCTGATCTGGCTGGGGCTGGTCTATCTGGGGTCGCTGGCGGCGCTGCTGGTGCAGAGCTTTTATTCCATCGACGAATTTTCCGGCGTGGTGAAAGAGGAATTCACCCTCAAGACCTATGCAGAGCTGTTCCGCGCGCAGAACCTCGACATCATCCTGCGCACCGTGGCCATGGCGGCGGCGGTGACGCTGGCCTGCGCGCTGATCGCCTTTCCCATCGCCTATTTCGCCGCGCGTTTTGCCCGGGGGCGGATGAAGGCGCTGTTCTATCTGGGGGTGATGCTGCCGCTCTGGTCATCCTATCTGGTCAAGGTCTATGCGTGGAAGCTGATCCTTGCGAAAGAGGGCATCGTGACCTGGGCCGCCGACGGGCTGGGCCTGTCGATGATCCTGAACGGGGTGCTGGCCATTCCGGGGCTGGGGGGCAATTCGCTCTCCACCTCGCCCCTGGGCACCTTCATCGTGTTCGTCTATATCTGGCTGCCCTACATGATCCTGCCGATGCAGGCCGCGCTGGAACGGGTGCCGCTGTCGATGCTGGAGGCCAGCGCCGATCTGGGGGCCAGCCGGGGCCAGACCCTGCGCACGGTCATCCTGCCGCTGGCGCTGCCCGGCATCGTCGCGGGGTCGATCTTCACCTTTTCGCTGACGCTGGGCGATTACATCATCCCGCAAATCATCGGCACCTCGGCGCGGTTCATCGGGCTGGCGGTCTATCAGTTGCAGGGCACGGCCGGGAACATCCCGCTGGCGGCGGCCTTTGCGGTGGTGCCGATCCTGATCATGCTGGCCTATCTGGCGATTGCAAAACGGATGGGGGCGTTCGATGCACTCTGACCGCGCATCCTTTGGCCTGCGGCTGGCGGCAATCGGGGGGCTTTTGTTCCTGCATCTGCCGATCCTGCTGATCTTCCTCTATGCCTTCACCACCGAGGAGAAAAGCTATCAGTTCCCGCCGCCGGGCCTGACGCTGAAATGGTTTGGCGTGGCCTGGCACCGCGCCGATATCTGGCCGCCGCTCTGGCTTTCGGTGCAGGTGGCGGCGGTGGCGACGCTGGTCGCGATGATCCTGGGCACGCTGGTCGCCGCCGCCATGGCGCAAAGCCGGTTCTTCGGGCGCGAACAGATCAGCCTGCTGATCCTGCTGCCGATTGCCCTGCCCGGGGTCATCACCGGCATGGCGCTGCGGTCGGCCTTTTCGGTGATGGACATCCCCTATTCGGTCTGGACCATCATCCTGGGCCACGCGACCTTCTGCATCGTGATCGTCTACAACAACGCCGTCGCGCGGTTTCGCCGCCTGTCGGGCGGGGTGCTGGAGGCCAGCGCCGATCTGGGCGCCAACGGGTTCCAGACCTTTCGCCATGTGCTGCTGCCCAATCTGGGCTCGGCCCTGCTGGCCGGCGGCATGCTGGCCTTCGCGCTGTCCTTTGACGAGGTGATCGTGACCACCTTCACCGCCGGCCAGCAATCCACCCTGCCGATCTGGATGTTGCAGGAACTGGTCCGCCCGCGTCAGCGGCCCGTGACCAATGTGGTGGCCATCGTGGTCTTCGCCGCCACCTTCCTGCCCATCCTGACCGCCTATTACCTGACCCGCAACGGCAGCGACATCGCCGGTTCGGGCAAATGAGGGAGAGAGAGATGACCCAGATCGACACCGCGCTGCTGATCGGCGCGCGCTTCGAGCCCGGCACCGAGGCGCCCGAGCCGATCCTGAACCCCCGCACCGGCGCGCTGATCCTGAACGTGCCCGAGGCCTCGACCGCGCAGGTGGATGCGGCGGTCGTCGCCGCCCGCCGCGCCTTTGACGGCTGGAGCCGCACCACCCCCGGCGAACGCGCGGCGGCGCTGTTGCGCATCGCCGACCGGATCGAGGCCGAGGCCACCGCCTTTGCCGCGCTGGAGGCGCTGAACTGCGGCAAGCCGATCAACGCCGCCACCAATGACGAGATCCCCGCCATCGTCGATTGCTTCCGCTTTTTCGCGGGCGCGGTGCGCACCCAGCATGGGCAGGCGGCGGGTGAATATCTGGCCGGCCATACCAGCATGATCCGCCGCGATGCCATTGGCGTGGTGGCCAGTATCGCACCCTGGAATTACCCGCTGATGATGATGGCCTGGAAACTGGCCCCGGCGATCGGCGGCGGCAATGCGGTGGTGTTCAAGCCCAGCGAACAGACGCCGCTGACCGCGCTGAAACTGGCGCGCATCCTGGCCGAGGAACTGCCCGAAGGCGTGGTGAACGTCATCACCGGGCGCGGGCAGACCGTGGGCAATTACCTCATCAACCATCCCGGTGTGGATATGATCAGCCTGACCGGCGATGTGGCGACCGGGCGCAAGATGCTGGACGCCGCCGCCCGAACGGTGAAGCGCACCCATCTGGAACTGGGCGGCAAGGCGCCGGTCGTGGTGTTCGACGATGCCGATATCGCCGAGGTGGTCGAGGGGCTGCGCGCCTTTGGCTATTACAATGCCGGGCAGGATTGCACCGCCGCCTGCCGGATCTATGCCGGCAAGAAGGTCTATGACCGTCTGGTCGCCGATCTGACCGCCGCTGTCGGCTCGATTCAGCTGGGCAATGACGACGACGCCACCAACGAGATCGGCCCCCTGATCAGCCTGCGCCAGCGCGACCGTGTCGCCAGTTTCGTGAACCGCGCGCGCGAGTTGAGCCATGTCGAGGTGACGACCGGCGGTGCGGCGATGGATCAGGGCTTTTACTACCGCCCCACCGTCATCGCCGGCGCGCGGCAGGAAGACGAGATCGTCCGGCGCGAGGTTTTCGGCCCCGTCGTGTCCATCACGCCGTTTTCGGATGTGGATCAGGCGGTGAGCTGGGCCAATGACAGCGATTATGGCCTGGCCAGCAGCGTCTGGACCCGCGATGTCGGCCGCGCCATGTCCACGGCGGCGCGGCTGCGTTACGGCTGCACCTGGGTCAACACGCATTTCATGCTGGTCAATGAAATGCCGCATGGTGGGCTGAAACAGTCCGGCTATGGCAAGGACATGTCCTCTTACGCGCTGGAAGATTATACCGTGGTGCGGCATGTGATGATCAAGCACGGCTGACCCTTTTGCCCTGCCTGGCCCCGCCTGGAACGCCCGCGGCGCCCGGCGAAAATCTCCTTGATTTTCGTCGGGGGGCCAGACAATCAATGGGTGCAAAGATCAACCTGTGGGGACAGTGGGCTGACATTCTTCGCGGCGTGATACCTGTCATGCCGCGCTGTCGGTTCGTGCAAGCGTATGACAATTTTTCGCGTCGATGTATCTCTGGTCGCGGCCCATCATATCGGCGCGCATATCTGGCCGCCCGATGGCAAGGATCCCGGTGACGAGGACGCGGAACTGTTCTCTTTCTCGCCCAGCCTGAACGGCCCCCGTGCGCTGAACGATGCCGAGGTGTCGCTGTTGCAGCGCAGCCGGATCGAGCTGATGCAAACCCCCGCGCGCCCGCTGCACAGCGCCGGCATCCACAAGAACCTGATGATCGTCAGCACCGAATTCGCCGCCCTGGCCGAGGTGATGGCGCCGGGCCGGCACCAATTCGTGCCGCTGTCGGATGTCTGGTTTCAAAAGGCCAGGGAACCCTCGCCCGGGCGCTATCTGGCCGCACTGATCATGGATTACGCGCCGACGGTCGATCTGGAAAAGTCGCGGATCATGCGCACCTACCTGCCGCATCTGGACAAGACCTCGATCCGGCTTTCCGCGACCTATCCCTTGCAAAGGGTCGTCCACGCCGCCACCGCCACCGGGCGGAGCCTCTGGGCCGATGAGGTGACCGGAACGATCTTCTGCACCGACGATTTCAAACACCGCGCCGAAGCCCTGGGGGGAACACTGGGCCTCGATTTCGGGCTTTGCACCGAAATCTGAGCGGCACATCCCGTCAGTCTAGAGTTTGAGAGGGCCATTATGGCGGATACGCAGGCGCATCACATCCTTCCGACACAACTTTTCAATGAATTCGCGTTCCTTCGTGAAATGCAGACGCGAGGGCTGTGGTATCAGAACAGTCGTGATTTCAACCTGATTGGCCTGCCCAATACATCGAATGTGCTCGGCCTCAATGTCCATTCCGGTCCACATGGGGCTTATACCGATTGGTATCGCGACAGCATTCTTTCGGGAATGCAGGAAGAACTGGAAGGACTGACCGGCGCCGCGCGGACAGCGAAACTTGCCGAATTCGCGCGCGAACTGATCGGCGTCAACAACTACCTGAAGTCCCAGTTCCTCGACTATCGCAGTGAGATTTCGCTGCACAAGTTTGACGGCGACGGGTCGGGGTTCTTCATGAACACCACAATGGCGACCATCGAGAACAAGCTGGAATACCAGCTCGGGGTTGCCGGTATCGCCATTCCGGTCTGGGTGGACAGCAAAAGCCCCATCTACTCCGGCGCGTTCTCGGCCGTGACCAGCATGGACCCGGCAGTCAGGGCGCAGGAGCTTCAGGCCTATGTGCGTGCGCTGGACGCCGAATATGACAAGCTTTCGCTGGAGGCGCGGCAAAAGCTGGTTTCCGGCAACATCTACGCTCGTGAGGCGGCAGGTGTCCTGTTGCACGAAATGGCCTATGGTGACGCGAAATACACGCCAGGCTTCGTCTCCAACTTCCTGAACGGCACCGGACCAAAGGTGCTGACATTCGGCGCGGGTGCCGGTGCATTCAGCCTGTTCAGCCCGGATATGGCCCAAGCCGCCGTTCATGTGATCGGGGGCATGGACAAAGGTTCTGCCCTTGTCGATGGCCTGTCGCTGACCCTGCTGGGCTATGCCTTCGTGGAGAGCGGCGTGCTGAGCGATCTGGATGTGTCCAGCATGATCCGCCTGCTGGGCAATTCGAATATCGCAAGCGTGATCGGCGACAAGATCGACAATATCGCCCTCGATATCGGGAAAGAGGTTCTGATCAGCAGCATTGCCACCATGCTGGGCGTCGGGCTGCTGTGGAAGGGCTATGAGATTTATCAGAGCATCGACGGGCTCAAGGCCGCGCTGGCCGTGGCGGCGCAATATGGCGACAGTGCGCTGATCAAGCAGCTGAATGACATGGTGATCGGGGTCGAAGCCACGCTGGACAGCTGGTTTGATCCCGCCCATGGCGGCAATCGCAACTATGTGCCCGAATATGAACAGTTCGCCGATCTGCTGACGCAGAGCTTCTCGGGTCTGTCCACGACGGCGGGCAATGATCCGTTGTGGACCATTGGGTCGATGCTGCGCGATTACATTCTGGAGAAACACCCCGAACTGGTCCCAAATCCTTTTGGGCTGCCGGCCACCAATCTTGAAATTCTGCTTGAACTGCTAGCCGCGGGCGCCAGCAAGGACGGCAAGACCCTGCAACAGGCCTTTGAGGCGGCGATGGTCGAGGGCGGCTTTTATGCCGACAATCCGGCTTTGTTCGCCATGATGCCGCCCAGCTACTGTTTTGCCGCCGGCACCCTGATCGACATGGCGGATGGCAGTCACAAGCCGGTGGAGCGGATCGTGGCGGGGGACATGGTGTTGTCCTTCGATGCGCAGGGCGCCTTGGTGCCGGGGCGGGTGGCGCGGGTCTTTGCCAAACGCGCGACGCAACTGCTCGATTTTCATGGCACCAGGGTCACCCCCGGCCATGTCTATCTTTGTGGCGAGGGGCGGTTTGCCGGGCAATATGTGGCGCTGATCGACATCCTGCGCAGCGACGGGGCGGTGGTGGCGCGCGACGGCGGCCTGATCCGTGCCGCGACCGGCGCGCCGGTCGGGTCCGAGGGGGACGTGGCGCTGATCTGGGTGGCGCTTGGCACGCTGGATGCCGCAGGTGGGCTGCTGGTGCGCGATGCGCGGCAGATGCGTGCGGCCACGCGGGTCTGTCTGCCCGACGGGCGCGACCTGTCGCTGGCCGACATGCTGGTGGCCGCGGGCGCGACCCTGACCGAGGCGGGGCTGGTGCGCATGCCCGACGGGCAGGAACGGATGTTCCACTGGACCCTGTCGGACCAGCTGCCCCGCCCCGAGGATTACGTTCTGGCCCGCAGCGGCACCGACCTTGCCGCCATCTTTGACGCGGCGGAATGGGAGGATGCGCCGCCGCGTCTGACGGCACCGGGCCATCCGGCGGGCCGGAGGCTGTCATGACCGACGCCCCGCCGCCCCATGCCGCCCCGCTGACCCCGGGGTCGGAGGAATTCCTGCGCAGCCTGGGCCAAATCACCTGGCTCATGGGTCTGTCGGACAGCCATCGCGACCTGCCCATCCACGAGATCGAGGCCCGCATCCAGGTGCCGCTGATGCTGCGTCAGGTGCGCATCTATACCGAAGGCCCGCGCCCCATCGCGGCGCTGACCTGGGCGGGCGTGTCGGAAAGCATCCGCCAGGCGCTGCAATTCCCGCAATTCCGCATGCGCATGCAGGATTGGCGATCGGGGCCCGACATCATCGTGGTCGATTGCATATCCCCCTTTGCCCCGCGCGAGAAATTCGAGGCGCTGTTTCAGGAGCAGTTGCACGAGTCCGGGTTCACCCCTGCCAAAGCAGAGGATCGTTGATCATGTCCCATCCGTTTGCCAGCCACCGCCTTGCCGCCTTTGACCCGATGCAGGCGCTTGCCCTTGGCGCCCTCCCGACAGAATCCGCCGCGCCGCGCCCGCTGGCGGGTGACATGCTGCCGGGGATCGCCGGTCATCTGGTGTTCAATTTCGAGGTGGAGGAGACCCACACCTATATCGCCGACGGGTTCCGGGTGCATAACACCTCGATCCTCGGCATGCTCAGCCCCGAGGAGATGCAGGCCCTGGCCATGGGCGGGCTGGAAAACCTGAAGGATCTGCAAAACTCGATCGCCGGGCCGGATTACATCACGCTCGACATGCCAGACGGATCGGGCAAGACCGCCTACAAGATGGTCACGGTGGGCGGCCAGCTGGTGCTGGAGATCTATCACACCTATCTGGATGAAAACGGCAACCTGATGCAGGCGCAGTTCCTGCGCGATGCCGACAACAACATCATTCCTGAATCGGTCAAGCTGATCTCGCTGACCGGCGCCAAGTTCGGCGAGGATGCGGGCAGCCTGCTGACCCCCTTCCTGACCTCGGCCCTGCTGGGCGACGATACCAACCCGTTCCAGCGGATCGCGGCCAATTCGATCATTGGCACCTTCCTGGAAAACCTGTTCGAGGCGACGGGCGGCTATATCCATGACCAGATCGCCTCGGGCGGTCGTCAGGATGATATCCTGGACAATATCATCAACCTGACCTTCCGCGACATCGTCACCGATCTGGGCGCCAATGTCGTCGATTACACCCGACAGGAGCTGACCAACTGGATCATGCTGGAGGTCTTCGGCCAGTTCGCCGATGACAGCTATGGCGGCGAGGTGTTCAACTCGCTGGCAAGCCAGGGCGTCAGCTATCTGGTCGGCGCGGGCATGTATGAAATCGCGAGCGACCTTCTGGGCCTCGACGACGCGATCCTGAGCAAGCTTGGCCTTTCGGAATTTGACACGGATTACCTGTTCGGCAGTCTGGATGGCACGCAAGAGGCGATGACCGCCGGCCTGTTCTCGTTCTCGGGCATTGCGTCGCTGACGCTGAAGATCGGCTTCCAGCGGCTTTTGCCGGAAATCGAGACGATCGAAGGGCAGATCGCCTCGGGGCTGACCTCGCTCGCGCTCAATACCTTTGCGAATTTCCTCGACAAGTTCACGGTGGCATTCACCAGCGGCATCCAGATGGGCGGCGGGCTGATGGGGATCATCGGGTCGTTCAATCCGGTGATCATGATCGTCTCGACGCTGGTCGGCAAACTGTTCGACGCGCTGTTCGAGAAACATCCCGAAGCCTATACCAACGTGATCTTCAACGACACGACCGGCCGGTTTGAACTGGGCACCAGCTGGAGCGACGATGGCGGCAACAAGGAAATCGGCAAGCAGATGGCCGAATCCTATGTGAAGTTCATGAACGGTCTGCTGGATCAGGCACAGTCGAACGAGAACAACGCCGCCGAAGTGGCCGATACGCTGCGGCTGGTCTTTGGCCATTACGAGGATGTCATCCGCAATGGTGCCGCGCGCAGCTTCGACACGATGCAGGAGGCGCTGCAATCGCGAATCATCGACACGATCCAGGAGCTTGAATTCATCGACGGCGACCTGAAGACCATCGAGTCGATGGACGAGATCATCGAGGACGCCAATCTTGTGAACGATATCCACAAGTTCGGCGCCTATTCCTACTGGAAGAAATTCCTCGGCATCAAGATTTCCAAGAAGACCGTCTATACCGAGATCAACGGCGATGCCGCCGACGGGATGGACAATGCCGGTCTGGTGGAAGTGGTCGAAAACTGGGATATCGCCGAGGGCGGCAATATTCTGGCCAGTATCGTGGCGCGGGCCAACACGATCTATTCCGACCTGAAGATGGCCAGCATCACCGATGTCGTGGGCCTTCAGCGCATCGTGGAACGGATCGTCGGCAGCGACTGGGCCACGCGGATGCTGATCGGATCCAACCACACGACGGGTGGCAGCGACGGCGACGGCTGGACCTATTTCCTGCCCGACAAGGCCAAGGCGGTCGATGTGCTGGGCGATGTGCTGTATCTGCGCGCGCTGGCCGTCACCCTGATGAATGACGATTACAGCTTTGCCACCCGCGAAGAGATGATCGTCGCGCTGAAGGATTCGCGCCTGACGATCAAGACCGATGCGGAACTGTATTCGACGCTGGTCTATAACATGCAGATCGCGGCCGAATACCAGGAATATCTGGAAAACAAATCGGCCTATGATGCCGCCATCGCCGCGGCCGGACCGGACAGCGCCTTTGCGCGCGGCTGGGCGCTGACCTTCATGGAGGCAGAGCGGCTGGGCCTGACCGACGGCTATACCGCCTCGGGCGGGGCGGCGGACAACAATTACCTTGCCTCGGCCGGCAATGACCTGATCCGCGGCGGCGGCGGCAATGACACGATCCGGGGATATGCCGGCGAAGACACGCTGCATGGCGATGCCGACAATGACCTGCTGTATGGCGGCGACGGCGCGGATATTCTCTATGGCGGCACCGGCAATGACACGCTCAATGGCGGCAGCGGCGACGACACGCTGATCGGCGGCGCGGGCAATGACCTCTTTGTGCTGCGCGGCGCCATGGGCGACCGCACGATCCGCGAAACCGCGGGCGAGGGCACGGATACGCTGCGGCTGGCCGAGGGGATCGACTATCGCGACCTGACCATCGCCAGCGTCGCGGCCGGCACGCTGCGGATTTCCTGGCGGGGGGGCAGCGTCACCTATACTTCGATCGAGGCGGTGGAATATATGGAGGGCGACGTGGCCCGGCGCATCCGCGTCGGCAATGGCACCGCCGCCAATGACCTGCTGCTGACCGGCAATGGCGCCGAAACGCTGCTGGCCGATGCCGGTGACGATATCGTCATCAGCGGCGGCGGCGCCGACAGCGTGGATGGCGGGCTGGGCGATGACACGCTGCTGGGTGGCGGCGGGGCCGATACGCTGATCGGCGGCGACGGCATCGACACCGCGGATTATGCCCGCTCCGCCACCGGGGTTCAGGTCGATCTGCGCGATCCTGCGACCGCTGGCTGGCTGGGCAATCTGCAAGGCGAGGCTCAGGGCGATGTGCTGATCGGCATCGAGAATCTGCGCGGTTCCGCCCATGATGACAACCTTTTGGGCAATGGCGGCGCCAATCTGCTGGATGGCGATGCGGGCGACGATTCGCTTTCCGGCGGCGGCGGCGGCGATCGCCTGCTGGGGGGCGAGGGCAACGACACCCTGCTGGGCCAGGACGGCAATGACCGCCTGATCGGCGGCGACGGGGCCGACAGTCTGGTCGGCGGCAATCAGCGCGATACGGCCAGCTATGAACTGGCGCTGGCCGGCGTGCTGGCCGATCTGCAAAGCCCCGGCGGCAATAGCGGCGAGGCGGCGGGCGACCGCTACAGCCAGGTCGAGGATCTGTATGGATCGGCCTTCAACGACAACCTGCGCGGCGATGCCGCGGCCAATATCGTCTCCGGCTGGACTGGCCGCGATGTGATCTATGGCCGCGACGATGATGACACGCTCTATGGCAATCAGGACAATGACACGCTCTATGGCGGCCTGGGCGCCGATCTGCTGTTTGGCGGCGACGGGATCGACACCGCCGCCTATGCCACCTCTGCCAGCGGGGTAACGGTCGATTTGCGCGGCCCCGATTTCGACGGCTGGTGGAGCTTGCGTGGCGGCGACGCGACCGGCGATGTGCTGAACGGGATCGAGAACCTGGCGGGGTCCGGCTTTGCCGATGCGCTGGTCGGTGACGATGCTGACAACCTGATTTCCGGCGGTGCGGGCGATGACGGGCTGCATGGCTGGAACGGCAATGACACGCTTTATGGCGGCGTCGGCGATGACCGGGTGAACGGCAATAGCGGCAACGATATCCTGTTCGGCGGCGAAGGCGCCGATGCGCTGAATGGCGGGGGCGGCACCGACCGTGCGCAATACAGCGACGCAACGGCCGGGCTGCGGGTCGATCTGGGCGATGCCACGACGAATAGCGGCATCGCGGCGGGCGACAGCTTCGTCAATATCCAGAACCTGCATGGGTCGAACTTTGACGATACGCTGCTGGGCGATGCGGCGGGCAACGTGGTCTGGGGGGCGCGCGGCGCCGATCTGGTGCTGGGTCAGGCCGGCAATGACACGCTTTATGGCGGGGCCGAGGATGATACCCTGCGCGGCGGCCTGGGGGCCGATACGCTCAATGGTGAAGACGGGCTGGACACCGCCGATTATGCCGGTGCCGCAACCGGGGTCATCGCGTCGCTCGAAACCGGCAATCCCGGCGCGACGGGCGAGGCGGCGGGCGATGTCTACGTCAATATCGAAAACCTTTCGGGCAGCGCCCTGGGCGACCGGCTGACCGGCAACTCCCTGAGCAACGCGCTCTGGGGGCAAGAGGCAAGCGACCTGCTGGAAAGCGGTCTGGGCGGCGCCGACAGCCTGTATGGCGGGCTGGGCGATGACACGCTTTATGCCCGGCAGCGCAGCGGCGGCATCAATGCCTGGGACGGGTCGGAGGACGAACTCTATGGCGGCGCCGGCAACGATTACCTCTATGGCTACGATTTCGGCGCGCGGCTGATCGGCGGCGCCGGGCGCGACTATCTCTATGGGCAAAGCAACACGCTCCTGTCGCTTGGCTTTGGCAGCGAGACGCTGGCGCAATCGCTGGCGGATGCGCGCAGCAGCAATGCCTATGCCAGCTACCGCACCGCCACGACCGGCGTGACCGCCGATCTGTCGGGCACGGTGGCAGGCACCGGCGATGCGGCGCAGGATGTCTATAGCTGGATCCTCAATCTCGAAGGGTCGCAGCTTGCCGACCGCTTGCTGGGCAATGACTATGGCAATGTGCTGACCGGCGGCGGCGGCAATGACAGCCTGTCGGGCGGGGCGGGCAATGATATCCTGATCGGCGGCGCCGGCAGCGACACGCTGGATGGCGGCACCGGCACCGACACGGTGGATTATTCCGCCGAGACGACCCGGGCGCAGGTCGATCTGCGCGGCCCCGCGACCGCGGGCTGGTGGGAAAACAAATATGCCGCGGCGGGCGATGTGCTGCTGCGCATTACCAACCTGATCGGCACCGATCTGGACGATGTCTTTGTCGGCGATGATCTGGGCAACCGGCTGACCGGCGGGGCCGGGCGCGACAGCCTGCATGGCTGGAATGGCAATGACACGCTCTATGGTGGCAGCGGCGCCGATTTCCTGAGCGGCAATACCGGCGTCGATCTGCTGGAGGGCGGCACCGGATCGGATATCTATGTCGTCGATAATACCGGCGACCGGGTGGTGGAGCAGGAGGGCCAGGGTGATGACAGCATCCGCGCCGCCGTCAGCTATACGCTGGCCGCCCATGTGGAGCAGCTGCAACTGACCGGCACCGGCAATGTGAATGGCACCGGCAATGCCGGGGCGAACCGCATCACCGGCAATGACGCGGCCAATATCCTGAACGGGATGGCTGGCGCCGACACCCTGCTGGGCATGGGCGGCAACGATACCTTTCGCGATGCGGCGGGGGCCGATCTCTATGATGGCGGGGCGGGCTATGACCAGGTCGATTACGCCGCGGCGACCGAAGGGCTGCGCATCGACATGGCCACCGCATCGGAAAGCCGCGGCATCGCGCGGGGCGATGTCTTTACCGATATCGAGGCGCTGCTGGCGACCGGCTATGCCGATACGCTGTTCGGCTCATCGGGCAATGACGACATTCTGGGGCGCAACGGCAATGACCTGATTCAGGGCCGCGCCGGCGATGACGGGCTTTCGGGCGAGGCGGGCGACGACACGCTGTTTGGCGGGCTGGGGGCCGATACGCTGGATGGCGGGGCGGGTATCGACCGCGCCGATTACCACCATTCGACCCTGGGCGTGCAGGTCGATCTGCGCGGCGCGACCGGCTGGGGCAACAAGGGGGGCGATGCCGAAGGCGATGTGCTGATCGGAATCGAACATCTGCACGGCTCGCAAAAGAACGACACGCTGGTCGGCGATACGCTGGCCAATGTGCTGGTGGGCGATGCCGGCAATGACAGCCTGCATGGCTGGGATGGCAATGACACGCTTTATGGCGGGGCGGGCGACGATTTCCTGAACGGCAACAGCGGCGCCGACAGTCTGGTCGGCGGCGTCGGCAATGATGTCTATGTGCTGGACAGCAGCAGCGACCGCGTGGTCGAGGCCGCGAATGAAGGGATCGACCGCGTGCAGGTCGGCTTCAACTACACGCTGGGCGCCGAGGTGGAGAACCTCTTGCTGACCGGCACCGGCAATATCACCGGCACCGGCAATGCGGCCGACAACATCCTGACCGGCAATGACGGCAACAACACGCTGTCGGGTGGCGCCGGCGATGACACGCTGCAAGGCGATGACGGCAACGACGCGCTGATGGATTTCGAGGGCAGCAACCGCTTTGAGGGCGGCAATGGCGCCGATACCATCTGGGCCTATGGCGGCACCGGGCATCAGATCTATGGCGGCGCGGGCGCTGACCTGATCTGGGTCTCTGCCGCCGGGCAGGTGATCGATGGCGGCGCGGGTTTCGATACGGTCAACCTCTATGAATTCTCGTTCGGTGTGCAGGCGGGCATGGTGGTCGATCTGGAAAATGCCGCGCTCAATACCGGCATCGCGGCGGGAACCACCTTTGCCGGGGTCGAGGCGCTGGTCTCCGGCTATGCCGCCGACACGCTGCGTGGCGACGCGGCAGACAACAACCTGTTCAGCGACGGCGGCGACGACCTGCTTTATGGCCGCGACGGCGATGACACGCTGAGCGGCGGCGAGGGCAATGACATCCTGATCGGCGGCCTTGGGGCCGACAGTCTGGATGGCGGCAATGGCACGGACCGGGCGACCTATTCCGGCACCGGGGCCGTGGTGGCCGACCTTCAGAATGCCGCCGCCAATACCGGCGCGGCGGCGGGCGACACCTATACCAGCATCGAGAACCTGCAAGGCAGCGAAGGCAATGATGCCCTGCGCGGCAATGCCGGGGCCAATACGATCTGGGGCGGTTTGGGCAATGACAGCCTGATGGGCCGGGGCGGTAACGATGTGCTGGTCGGGCAGGGCGGGGCCGATCGCTTCATCTTTGCCAAGAATGAGGGGGCGGACATCATCACCGACTTTGCCGATAACGAGGATCTGCTGGATCTGCGCGGTTTCGGGGTGACGACCTTTGCGCAGATCTCGGCCTATGCCAGCCAGTCAGGGGCGGATGTCGTGTTCAATTTCGGCACCGGCGGTATGCTCACGCTGCGCAACATCACGCTTGCGGCGCTGGCCGATGACATGGTGTTGACGGCCTGATCTGGCAAAGGGGCGACGGCGATGTGGAGGCGGATCATGGCGGGGGGCGCGCTGGCGGGGCTGCTGGCGCTGCCGCTGCATGCGGACGACCTGGTGCATTACAAGGGCCTCATCCCCGCGGCCAAAGTCTTTGCCGCCTGTGCCGAGGCGGGGGCGGCGGGCTGTGCCTATCCGCTTTTCGTGGTGGCGCATGAACCGGCGGCGGACCGGCCGGGGCTTGATCTGATCACCCCCGATCTTACGGTTTTGCCCCGGGCGCTGGCCAGCCGGGCGCAAACCATCGCGGCCGAAGCGGGGACGCGCTGTTCCCTGCCCAGGCTGACCGCCGAACTGCGCGCGGCGGCAGGGGCGGCGCGCACGTTGCCGGCGGGGCGCGGCCTTGTTACCGGCGCTGCGGCCCCGGTCGCGCCCTGCCTGCTGCGCAGCTCGCCGCTCGTGCCGCAAGAGGATGTGCTGTTCCTGATCTGGCAGACCGGCCCGCAGGGGGGCCGGGTGCAGGGCTGGTTGACCTGCACCCGGATGGGCGGCGTGGCGCGTTCCTGCGAGCTGAACCTGACCCCGGCCCCGCCTGACTGCCCGGTGGAGCTGAGCGTGACCGGCCTTGCCGCCATCGCCGCGCCAGAGCTGCTGGCGCATCTGGGCGAGGTCGTCGCGCGCCTGGCCGAGCGCGCCACGAGCACCGGCAGTTGCTTCGCCGCGCATCTGTATCGCGACGGCGGCGAGATCGACGCGACCGCGCGGGCGCAACTTTACCTTCTGGCGGGGGACGGCAATGGCTGACATCATCCGGGTCGAATATCTGAACCGCGCGCAAGAGCTGCATAACCAGGGCCGCATCGCCGATGCCTATCGGGTGCTGGCGGATGCGGGCGATGTCTATGCGGCGAATGCCTGGCTCATCACCAATGACGACCATACCGGCATCTTCGATTTTCTGGTGCCGAACCTGTGGGATTACGGCGCCCCCGGCGCGCGCGAGACGATGTTCATGCAGGTGGCCGCAGTCCATCAGCAGAATTACCTGAACTATATCCTCGACGGCGCCTTTACCGCCCCCGGCGGCCTGACCTTTTATGAGCTTCCCGACACCTATGAGATCGAGACCTCCTATTACAACGCGCTGACCAAAAACGGCCTGCCGCCGGAACTGGCAATCGACCTGCTGATCAATACCGGCTTTGCCGGCTATGTGGATTGGGCGGCCCTCTTGCAGATCGAACCCTCGCGCCAGTCGGCCGAACGGCTGACGCTGGACGATCTGGGCGCGACCGGCGCCTTGGGGGTGCTGTTCAAGGCGCAGGTGCTTGGCCTGCTGGATTCGGGTGGCCTGACCCCCGAACAGGCGATCGAGGCGATGGCGCGGATGGGGCCCGGCAGCCCCCTGTTGCATCTGGTGATCCAGGCGCTGCGCGAGACCGAGAACAATTGCTTCACCGCCGACACCCTTATCGAGATGTGGCCGCGATCCGACGGTCGCCGCTGGCACAAGCCGATCGAGGCGATCCGCCCGCGCGATCTGGTCTGTTCCTATGATGCGCAGGGGCGGCTGGTGCCGGGGCGGGTCACGCGGGTCTTTCGCAAGCTGGCGCCGCATCTGCTGGATTTCTGGGGCACCGGGGTCACGCCGGGCCACCTGTTCCTGTGTGGCGACGGGCCCATGGCGGGGAGGCATCTGCCGCTGATCGACATTCTGCGCCGCGATGGCGTGGTGGTCACGCAAGGCGGGCGCCGGCTGCGGGCCGCCACCGGGGCCGAGGTCGGCACCCTGCCTGACCGGCGGGTGCGCGTCGTCGCCGGCCCGCTGGTGGGTGATCGCGTGCAGGTCAGCGCGACCGGGATGTTGCGGCTTGGCACGCGGTTTCGCGATGCGGCCGGCGCCGATGTCTCGTTGCTGGAGGGGTTGGTGGCCGCGCTAGGCCCCATTCCCGCCGATGGGCGTCTGCCGGATGGCCGTCTTCTGGCGGATCTGGTGCTGCATTGGCCCGGGGGGCATCGCCTGCCCGCGCCCGAAGACTATCTTCTGTCCTGCGCCGGGCTGACGCTGGCCGATATCGCCGACCAGCCCGAAGATCAGGCACCCGCGCTGTGGTTCGGCGGGGCGCTGCGCCCGGTCTGAGCGCGGGGGTCAGTCGATCGGGCGGATCATCTTGCGGTCAAAGTGGCGCAGCACCGCCGCCAGATCGTGCCCGCGCCGCAAGACCTGCCCGCCCTCGCCCAGCACGGCATAAAGCCCCTGCCGGTGACGCAGTTTCGGACGTTTCTCGATGCGGAACAGCGGCACCTCGGCCGTGCGGCGAAAGATCGAAAAGACCGCGACATCCTTCAGCGCCGCAATCCCGTAATCGCGCCATTCGCCGGCTGCGACCATGCGCCCATAGACCGACAGGATGGCGCCCAACTCGTGCCGGTCAAAGCTGACCACCTCAACCTCGCGCGGGGTAAAGGGGATGGGCTGCGGCGGGACAGGCGGCATCATCGTCATGTCATGATGCTGACACCAACAGGGGTTCAAATCAACACTTCTGCGCCGCCATGAAACTGCCGCGAAAATACCCCCGGATCGCAGGTCGCCAGCGCAATTTCGCCACGCCGCCCGGCCATAACAGGGGTGTAGCAAGTGCAACAAAGCCCGGTGGCGCGGACGATTGCCCCCACCCAGCCTGTGCTGCCGGGTTCTTGCTTTCAGGTAGCCCTCGCCTGTCAGGCGGGGGCTTTTCCTGTTTCAAGCAGCCGGAAAGCCGGGCGCCAGACGCATCTCCGCGGCGTGCAGGCCGCGGCAATTGATCTGCGCCGCCGCCGTATAGCGCCGCGCCGCCGTCTCGGACAGCACGCCCACATGATGCAGCAGCGCCGCGATTGCGGCCTCTGACGCGCGGGAATTGCCATCCTCGATCTTCAGCGCGATGCCCAGCCGCTTTTCCGGCACGATCGCCACGAAGACCGCCTCTGCCCCGGTCTTGATCGCGACGCGGCCGCCCATCTCGCGCATCAGGATGGTGCAGGCGCGGCCCTCGCCCGCCACCATTTCCGGGAATGCCGCCATGGCGCGGGTCAGCCGATGGGCGGCACGGTCGCGCGCCGAGCCATCGGCGGGGGCCGCGGCGAAATAGGCCATGGCACGCCCGAGGCCCGCCACGGTGCAGGCAAAGTTCGGCGCCGAACAGCCGTCGATCCCGAAACCGGGCGAGGGCGCGCCGGTCGTCGCCTCGAATGCCTCGCGGATGGCGCGTTGCAGCGGGTGGTCGGGTTCCACATATTCCGGCCCCGCCTTGGCATGGCGCGTCCAGGTCAGCATGCCGGCATGTTTGCCCGAACAGTTGTTGTGAAACTGGCAGGGGCTGTCATCGGTCTTGATCAGGCGATTGCGTTCCGTCCGGTCATAGGGTTCATGCGCGCCGCAGCGCAGATCGGTCTCGGCCAGACCCAGCGTTTCCAGCCAGTCGCGCACCGCCGTCACATGCAGCGCCGCGCCCTGATGGCTCGCGCAAGACAGCGCCAGTTGCGCCTCGGTCAGGCCGGCGGCATCGGCGGCGCCGCTTTCCACCAGCGGCAGGGCTTGCAGCATCTTGCAGGACGACCGGGGAAAGATCACCCGGTCGGGGTTGCCCCAGGCCTCCACGATCTCGCCGGCGGCATCACAGATCACCGCATGCCCAAGATGTGTGCTTTCCAGCATTCCACCGCGCCACAACCCGGCCATCGGCACCGCATTCACCATGTCATTCCCCATAACAGTTGCGCGATTCCCTGCCTATCAGCCTTTCGCGCCTTGCCATTTTGCTGATATGCAGGGATATCGGGTTGAAATTCGCGCCGCCACCGAAAAGCCGCGTCCAAGCGGGGCCGGGGCGGCCAGAGGCACATTCGGCTGGAGGCTGAGGCATGAAATCGTTGATCGCTCGCACCCTTGGCGGCGCCGCGCTGGCGGTGACCGCGGCGACCGGCGCCCTGGCGCAACAGGAATCGACCAATCAGGTGGCGGTGATGACCGACTGGTCGGTCTTTACCGAACCCAAGGAAGGCACGCCCAAGGAATGCTGGGGTGTTTCCAGCCCGAAGGAGACGGTGAACAGCAAGGATGGCAAGCCCGTCTCGGTGCGCCGTGGCGATATCCTGCTGTTCGTCACCTATCGTGCCGGCGGCGGTGGCCGTGGCGAGGTGAGCTTTACCGGCGGCTATCCCTTTGCGCCCGGCTCCACCGTCAATGTGAATGTCGATGGCACCGCGTTCGAACTGTTCACCGATGGTGAATTTGCCTGGACCGCCAATGCCGATCAGGACAATGCGATCATGACCGCGCTCAAGCGTGGCTCGACCGCCGTGCTGACCGCCCGTTCGGGCAAGGGCACCCAGACGCAAGACACGTTTTCGCTGCGCGGCTTCACCGCCGCGATGGAAGACGCCTCCAAGCGCTGCAAGTAACCTGCACGCCCAGATCACCTGATGCCGCGCCGCCATTTGGCAAGCGCGGCATTTTCATGTATGACGCGCCTTCATCCGAAGGAATCTGCCATGACCGCCCCGAATCTGACGCCGCCGCAGGCGCCGATCACGCAAGACGTGCTGACCATCCCGCGCAAGCTGCCGGAGGGGGGCAAGGCCAATCTCGTCGGCCTGACGCGCGACCAGTTGCGCGATGCCCTGATCGCCGCCGGCACGCCCGAGCGGCAGGCCAAGATGCGCGTAGGCCAGATCTGGCAATGGATCTACCATTGGGGCGTGCGCGATTTCGCCGCCATGACCAATCTGGCCAAGGAATACCGCGCCCTGCTGGCCGAGCATTTCGTGATCGAGGTGCCCGAGGTGGTCACCCGTCAGGTCTCGGCCGATGGCACGCGCAAATATCTGCTGCGCATCGCCGGCGGGCACGAGGTCGAGGCGGTCTATATCCCCGAGGAAACGCGCGGCACGCTCTGCATCAGTTCGCAGGTCGGCTGCACGCTGACCTGTTCCTTCTGCCATACCGGCACGCAAAAGCTGGTGCGCAACCTGACGGCGGCGGAAATCGTCGGTCAGGTCATGGTGGCGCGCGACGATCTGGGCGAATGGCCGGTGCCCGGCGCGCCCAAGGATGAAACCCGTCTGGTCAGCAATGTCGTGCTGATGGGCATGGGCGAGCCGCTCTACAATTTCGACAATGTCCGCGACGCGATGAAGGTCGTGATGGATGGCGAAGGCATCAGCCTGTCGCGCCGCCGCATCACCCTTTCCACCAGCGGCATCGTGCCCGAAATCGCCAAGACGGCCGAGGAAATCGGCTGCCTCCTGGCCATCAGCTTTCACGCCACCACCGACGAGGTGCGCGACCGTCTGGTGCCGGTGAACAAGAAATGGAACATCGCGACCCTGCTCGACACGCTGCGCGACTATCCGCGCCTGTCGAACAGCGAGCGCATCACCTTTGAATATGTGATGCTCAAGGACGTGAATGACAGCGATGCCGACGCCAAACGTCTGGTCAAGCTGATCGCGGGCATCCCGGCCAAGATCAACCTCATCCCCTTCAACGAATGGCCCGGCGCACCTTATCAGCGGTCGGATTGGGACCGGATCGAGGCTTTTGCCGATATCGTCTACAAGGCCGGTTACGCCAGCCCGATCCGCACCCCGCGCGGCGAGGATATCATGGCGGCCTGCGGGCAGCTGAAATCGGCCACCGAACGCGCGCGCAAGTCGCGTGCCGAAATCGCGGCAGAGGCGGGGCTGTAAGCCCCGCTGGTCGGCTCAGCTTTTCAGGGCGGCAACCGCCCGGTCATATTCTGCCCTGGTCAGGATGCCGTCGTCATCCAGGTCGAACAGCCGGGGCATCGCCTCCTGACCGCGCAGATGACCTTGATCGCGCTGCATGGCCTCGACCGCCTGCTTGATCTCTGTCGTATCCAGCACGCCATTGCCATCGGCATCGCCCAGCACAAAGGCCGCCGCACTACCCCCGTTGCCGCGTCCGTGCTGTGTCAGGGTGGCCTTCAGCTCGTCCCGGGTGATCTGCCAATCGCCGTCCAGATCGCTGCGCAAGATCTCGGCGACCATCTGCGCGCGGTTCGATGCGATCCGCATCTGTCCTGCAAGCCGGTAATGCATCGGCAATGCCCCGTCGCGCAGAAACGCCCGCTCGACCGTCATCTCCAGCTTCTGTTCCACCGGCTGGGTGCTGCGATTGCCGCGCAGGGCTTCCATAACTCTGCCAAGCTCCGGGTCAGCCGCGGCGCGGCTTTCCAGCAGCGCCAGATCCGCCGCCACATCCTGCGCAAGCGCGGGCATCGCGCAAGCCAGCACGCCGCCGATGGCGGCGATGAATTTCAATGCGGGCATATATTTCTCCATCACAATCTGGGGCTGTATGTTGCGCGGTCATTCGGGCGCAAATGTGGCATGGATCAAAACGGGAACATGACGCTTGCCAGACGCAACCCGCCTGTTAGCATGTCGCCATGTCCACGCTTCCACACCTTTCCAATGCCGATGCCCGCGCGCTGTTTCTCGATCGACACGCGCTGGCCGAACCCCCTGCCGGCCCCTGCAAGGGCGGCGATCTGGCCGCGCTGATCGACCGCATCGGTTTCGTGCAGGTCGATAGCATCAACACGGTTGCCCGCGCGCATCAGATGATCCTGTGGTCGCGCCGCCAGGCCTACAAACCCGCGGCGCTTGACCGCCTGCATGCGCAGCGCGCGGTCTGGGAACACTGGACGCATGACGCCTCGATCCTGCCGATGCACCTGTTTCCGCATTGGCGCCACCGCTTTGCCCGCGACCGCGCCCGACTGGTCGCCCGCTGGACGGGCTGGCAGCGGGACGGTTTTCACGAAAAATTCGACGAGGTGCTGCGCCGCGTGGCCGATCATGGGCCCGTCACCTCGGCCGATGTCGGCGAGGGCGAGGCCCGCGGCGCCGGTGGCTGGTGGGACTGGCATCCCTCGAAGGCGGCGCTGGAATATCTCTGGCGGGTGGGCGATCTGTCGATCACGCGGCGCGACGGCTTTCGCAAGGTCTATGACCTGACCGAACGGGTGATCCCCGCCGCCGAACGCGGTGCCGAACCCTCGGCCGCCGACAGCACCGAGGCGCTCTGCGCCGCCGCGCTCGACCGGCTCGGTTTCGCCACCCCGGGCGAGATCGCGGCCTATTGGGGCGCCGTGACCCCTGATGAGGCACGCGACTGGGCGCAATCGGCCCTGCGCGCGGGCCGGGTGCAGGAGGTCATCATTGCCGGCGCCGACGGCGCCCCGCGCCGCCACCTGATCCACCCCGAAACACTGGCCGCCCCCACGCCCGAGCCCGCCACAAGACTGCGCATCCTGTCGCCCTTCGACCCCGCCCTGCGGGACCGCAAACGCGCCGAACGCCTGTTCGGCTTCCATTACCGGATCGAGGTCTTCGTGCCTGAACCACAGCGCAAATACGGCTATTACGTCTTTCCGGTGATGGAGGGCGCGCGCCTTGTCGGCCGCATCGACGCCAAGGCCTTTCGCGACGAAGACTGCCTGCGCATCCGCGCCTTCTGGCACGAACGCGGCCTGCGCGCCTCCCGCAACCGCCTCGCACGGCTGGAGGCCGAGCTGGCCCGCCTCGCCCGCTTTGCCGGCGTCTCAAGACTTGATTTCAGCCCGGACTGGCAGCGCGACCCGCTCTGACCTGCTTTCATCTGTTCAAAAATATCCTGCGGGGAGGTCCGGAGGGGTGCAAAACCCCTCCGGGCGCGCCAGGCAGGGCAACGGTCTGAAATTCAGGGGCAGGGCGTCACAAAGGAGTCGATTGCCGCCACCGCCTCCTCGGCGGTCTCGACATACTGGAACAGGTCCAGATCCTCGGGGCTGATCGTGCCGGCCTCGGCCAGCGTTTCCCAGTTCAGCACCTTTTCCCAGAAGGCCCGCCCGAACAACAGGAACGGCACCCGCTTCATCCGCCGCGTCTGGATCAGGGTCAACGATTCAAACATTTCGTCCAGCGTGCCGAACCCGCCGGGAAAGATGCAGATCGCCTTGGCCCGCATCAGGAAATGCATCTTGCGGATCGCGAAATAGTGGAAGTTGAACGACAGATCCGGCGTGACATAGGCATTGGGCGCCTGTTCATGCGGCAAGACGATGTTCAGCCCGATCGACTGCCCGCCCGCCTCATGCGCGCCCAGGTTCCCGGCCTCCATCACGCCGGGGCCGCCGCCCGTCACGATCACATCGTCGCGGCCATAGCTTTCCAGGCTGCGCACCGTCATCATCGCGGCAAATCGCCGGGCCTCGTCATAGTATTTCGACAGTTCCGCCAGCATCGGCGTGCGGGCCGTGCCGGCGTCTTCGGGGCGCGGGATGCGGGCGCCGCCGAACAGCACGATCGTTGACCGAATGCCGCGCTCATCGAGAATCATCTGCGGCTTCAACAGCTCCAGTTGAAGCCGCACCGGGCGCAATTCCTCGCGCATCAGGAAATCGGTATCGGTAAAGGCCAGCCGATAGGCCGGCGCGCGGGTCTGCGGCGTGTCGGGAATGCGATGGGTCGCCGCCACGTCCTGCACACTGTCGCGGAACGGGTGGCTGCGGGTGTCATCGGTCATGGCATGCTCCTGTCGGCGTTGCGCGGGCCTGCCGCCACGTCTATAGCTTTGCCCGATTGATCGCCATAGGGAAGGGAACGCCCATGTCCAACGCTGCCTTGGAAACCGCCATCGAAGCCGCATGGGAATCGCGCGATTCCATCACCCCGGCCACCAAGGGCGAGGCCCGCGATGCCGTCGAGGCGACGCTGGCCGCACTCGGCGCCGGCACCCTGCGCGTGGCGGAAAAGCGCGGCGCCGACTGGCATGTGAACCAATGGGCCAAAAAGGCGGTGCTGCTGGGCTTTCGCCTCAAGGACATGGAACTGCAATCCGGCGGCCCGCAAGGCGGCAGCTGGTGGGACAAGGTGGACAGCAAGTTCCTTGGCTGGGGCGAGGCCGAGTTCAAGGCCGCCGGCTTTCGCGCCGTGCCGAACTGCATCGTCCGCAAATCGGCGCATATCGCCAAGGGCGTGGTGCTGATGCCCAGCTTCGTGAACCTTGGCGCCTTTGTCGATGAGGGCACCATGGTCGATACCTGGGCCACCGTCGGTTCCTGCGCGCAGATCGGCAAGAACGTCCATCTGTCGGGCGGCGTCGGCATCGGCGGCGTGCTGGAGCCGATGCAGGCCGGCCCGACCATCATCGAGGACAATTGCTTCATCGGCGCCCGGTCCGAGGTGGTCGAGGGCTGCATCGTGCGCGAAGGCTCGGTTCTGGGCATGGGCGTGTTCATCGGTAAATCGACCAAGATCGTCGATCGGGAAACCGGAGCGGTGATGTATGGCGAGGTTCCGGCGGGGTCGGTCGTGGTGGCGGGGTCGATGCCGTCGAAGAACGGCATCAACCTCTATTGCGCGGTCATCGTGAAAAAGGTCGATGCGCAGACCCGGTCCAAGACCTCGATCAACGAATTGCTGCGCGACTGATACCGCCTTGCCGGGTGCCGGATCTCCGGCGCCCGGTCAGATGCCGATATGACGGCGAAATGGCTCGGCATCGGGTGTCAGCCCGGCGGCCGGCAGGGTCTCGGCGATCTGGCCCTGTGCCATGAACACCACCGTATCGGCGATCGACAGCACCGCCTCCACCCGCTGTTCCACCAGCACGATGGCGACGCCCGCGGCCTTCAGCGTGGTCACGCTGTCGCGGATCAGCCGGATCATCGAGGGTTGCAGCCCCTCGGTCGGCTCATCCAGCAACAGCACCGCCGGTTCCAGACACAGCGCGCGGGCCAGCGCCAGCATCTGCTGTTCGCCCCCGGACAGCGTGCCCGCGGGCTGGTCCAGCCGTTCGCGCAGGCGCGGAAACAGCGTCAGCACCCTTTCGCGCGTGGCGGGGTCATGCGCCCGCACCATCAGCCCGATCTCCAGGTTTTCCGCGACGCTGAGCGGCCCGAACAGCCGCCGCCCCTGTGGCACATAGCCGATGCCGTGGCGCGGCACCTCATGCGCGGGCAGGTCATGCAGGGGCGTGGCATTCAGGTGAATGATGCCGGCATGACGCCGGGTCTGGCCCATGATGCTGCGCAAAAGCGTGGTTTTGCCCGCGCCATTGCGGCCCATGACACAGGTCACGTGGCCGGGTTCGGCCCGCAGATCCACCCCGCGCAGCACGATCTTGTCGCCGTAACCGGCGGTCAGCCCCTCAATCCGCAGCATCGGCGCCCCCCAGATAGGCCGCCTGCACCGCCGCATCGGCGCGGATCGCCGCCGGGCTGCCACTGGCCAGCACCTGCCCGAAATGCAGCACGGTGATACGGTCGGCCAGCGCCATGACCACATCCATGTTATGTTCGATCAGCAGGACGGTCGTGCCCTTCAACCCGCGCACCAGCGTCATGAAATCGTTGATCTCGCCATTCGCAAGGCCCTGCGTGGGTTCATCCAGGATCAGCAGCCGGGGCGCCAGTGCCAGCCCCATCCCGATCTCCAGCAACCGCTGATGCCCGTAGCTGAGCGCACCGGCCTCGGCCTGCAATTCGCCCTCCAGCCCCACGCGCAGGGCGGCCGCCTGCACGGCAGCGGTCAGATCGCGCGGACGGCTGCGCTGCACGGCCAGCGCCAGATTGTCAAAGACCGAAAGCCCGGCATAGATCGAGGTGATCTGGAACGTATAGGCGATGCCGCGCGCGACCCGGGCATGGGCGGGCAGGCGGGTGATATCCTGCCCGTCAAAACGGATGTGCCCGGCATCCGGCGTCAGCCGCCCCGACAGCAGGCTGACCAGCGTGGTCTTGCCCGCGCCATTCGGGCCGATCAGGGCGTGAACCTCGCCCTCCTGCAAGGTGAGATCGACATTATCCACCGCGCGCAACCCGCCAAAGGCGCGCGACAGGCCCTGCGCCTCCAGGATCACGGCAGCCATTTCAGCCCCCTCTGCCGCAGCGTGCCCAGAATGCCCCGGGGCGCAAAGACCACCAGCCCGATCAGCGTGACGCCGATCACCGCCAGCGGGCTGTCGGTCAACCCCGAGGCCGCGTCGATCAGCCAGGCCATCAGCCCGGCGCCCAGAAGCGGCCCCAGCGTGGTGCCGGCACCGCCCAGCAGCACATAAAGCATGGGCAGGATGGAATATTGCGTGGTGCCAAAGCTGGCGCCGACATAGCCGAACAGCACGCCATAGGCCGCCCCCGCGATGCCCGCGCAAAGGCCCGAGATCACCAGCGCCGCCAGTTTCGTCGTGAACGGGTTGTAGCCCAGCATGCGCGAGCGTTCCTCATTCTCGCGCATGGCGATCAGGCTGCGGCCAAAGCGGCTGCTTACCAGCCCCCATTGCGCCAGCAAGACCAGCCCGAACAGCACCAGCGCCACGGCATAGCGCGGCCCGGCCTGCGTCAGATCCAGCCCGAACAGCCGCCGTGCGGCGCCGGGCAGGGGAAAGCCCTCATCCCCGCCGGTAAAGCCCCCGTAATACAGCAGCGCCAGATGAAAGGCCTGCGCGAACATCAGCGTGACGATCATGAAGCTGACCCCGGCGGTGCGCAGCGCCAGCAGCCCGGTCGCCAGCGCCGTGACCCCGCCGGCGGCCAGGCCCAGCAACAACGCCGGCCCCGCCGCGACGCCTTCGCGCATCGCGATGCCGCAGGCCATCATCCCGGCGCAGAAATGCAGCGCATGGCCCAGGCTCAGCAGCCCGGTATAGCCGAAGGCGATGTTATAACCGATGGCAAAGACCGCCATGACCAGCACCCGCGCCATCATGCCGTGATGATAGGGGGGCAGCAGAAACCCCATCGCGGCCAGCGCCGCCAGAACCGCCAGATGCAGGACAAGCGCCTTCATCGTGCCGGTGCCCCGAACAGGCCCTGCGGGCGGAACACCAGCACCAGCGCCACCGCCAGCGTCGCCACGATCTTGGCCAGTGTCGGCGGGTAGAGCATCGACAGGATGCCATCGGCCAGCCCGATGATCAGCGCCGCGATCAGCGTGCCGCGCAGGCTGCCCAGCCCGCCGATGATGACGACGATGAAGCTGAGCAGCAGCGGATCATGCCCCATCAGGTAATGCGCCTGCGAGATCGGCACCACCAGCACCGCGGCCAGCGCCGCCAGCCCCGCCCCAAGCGCGAAGGTGCCGGCATAGACCCGGTCCACATTGATGCCGAAGGCGCGGGCGGTGTTGCGGTCCACCTGCGTCGCGCGCATCACCAGCCCGGCCTTGCTGCGCCGCAGGAACAGCCATACCGCCCCCAGCACCAGCAGCGCCGCCAGCACGACAAACAGCTTGTAGCCCGAATAGCCGAACCACGGGAATTGCAGCCGCAGGCTGAACGGCGCCGCCACTGGCCGCGCATCCGGCCCAAAGAAGCTGAGCGCGCCCTGTTGCAGCAGGTATGACAGGCCGATGGTGGCGACGATGGTCGATTCCGGGTCGTAGTTCAGCCGCTTCAGCAGCGTCGTATCCGTGACCCAGGCCAGCGCGGCCACCAGCGGCGGCGCGATCAGCAAAGCCGCGACAAAGCCCAGCGGCGCCGAGGGTACGGCCTGCGCCACCGCCCAGGCCAGCACGGCGCCCAGCATGTAAAACTCGCCATGCGCGACATTGACGACGCGCATCACCCCGAAGGTCAGGCTCAGGCCCACGGCGGCCAGCGCCAGAACGGCGGCCATCACCGTGCCCTCCAGCGTGGCAAGAAGCAGAAGTGGTCCGGTGCCCATGGTTCCCTCGAAAAGCGGCGGGGGCCTTGGCGGCCCCCGCTTCGGTCAGAAGCTCTGCGTGGTATAATCCACGGCATCGGGATAAAGACCATCCTCGATCGCGGTTGCATGCACGCGGATCAGCTTGCCCCCCTCGACCTTCGAGATGAACTGCTGCCCGAAGACCTGGTGGGTCTTGCCGTTGAAGGTCTTGGTGCCCTGCACATGGTCCAGCCCGGCGTCAAAGCCTGTCATCGCCTCGACCGCCTCGACGAATTTCTGTCGGTCGGCGGTGGATTGATAGCCCGCGGCCTCCATCCCCTGCTTGATGACCGACAGCGTTTCCCAGACCGAGAACATATGCGCATAGGTCGCGACGTCCTTGGCATCCGAGACCGAGGCGCCATTGTCATCGACGCCCACGGCGGCGCGGTATTCGCCTTCCCATGCCGGGGCATCGGCCTGTTTCACGCGGCAATGCCCCTCCCAGAAATGCGTGCCTTCCAGGAATTCCAGCCCCGGCCCGGCCAGATCGACCGCTTCCAGACTGTCGATGAAGCCAAAGATCTGCGGGCGCGCGCCGCTGCCGTAGAATTCGCCCAGTTCTTTCACGAAGGTCAGCACCGCCGGGCCGACCATGACGTGATACAGCACATCCGTATCGGCCGGGATCTGCGGGAAATAGCGGGTGAACGAGGTTTCGGTCGGCGGCACCGCGATCTTGGCCACGATCTGCCCGCCCTGAGCCTCGACTGCGGCGGTAAAGAAATCGCGGTGGTCATGGCCAAAGGCATAGTCGGGGAAGACCATCGTCACCTTCTTGCCCAGGGTCGAGGTGACCCAGGGCGCCATCGAACTGACCTGCGCGCGGACATCGGTGATGCCCGGTTGCAGCGTCCAGCGGTTCAGCATGCCCGAGGCGACGTGATAGCCTTCGGAGCAGACCAGATAGGGCACCTTCAACTCGCCCGCGCGCGGCGCCGAACCGATCACCACATGCGAAAACAGCGGCCCGAAGATCAGGTCGCAGCCATGTTGCGACACCAGCTTGTCCACCACCTCGGCGCCGCGCTTGGGGTCGGTGCCGTCATCCTCGAACACGATTTCGACGGGGCGACCATTGATGCCGCCGGCGGCATTCACCCGGGTCAGCGCGGCCTGAGCGGTGCGTTCATACCAGCGGCCATACGAGGCGCCGATCCCGGTGCGGTGCAACTGGAAGCCCAGCTTGATCGGGGCGGCGCTTTGCGCCATCGCGAAACGCGCGGGCGACAGCGCCAGCGCCGAGCCGGCGGCCAGTCCGGCCAGAACACAGCGGCGGGGAAGATGGGTCATGGTCGTCTCCAATGGGGCCGGCTGGGCCGGGCCGATATTGTTGGTGCGCACATGAATTTATCAATGTTTGCAGATAGTTATGTCACAGCCCCCGGGCGGTTGACAAGAGCCAGAGCCCCAGAACCGTGTAAAGCACCATCAGGATGGTCATCGGCAGATGCGCGCGGGGCGCCGTGCCGGCCGGGGTCAGCCGCTGCGCCAGCACCAGCGCCAGCAGATGCGCGCCCAGGATCAGCGCGAATTGCAGGTTCCAGATCAGGCGCATGGTGGCGGGGTCGGTCAGGAACCCCATGGAGACATAGAACGGCTCCAGCCCCAGCAGCGCATCGCCGCGAAAGAACGGATCGTTCAGCGCCGACAGCGTGTATTGCCCGGCGGTCAGCAGCGTCAGCAGGTAATGCGCGGCGTGATACCCCGCCGCGATGGCCAGAAAGGACAGCAGCACCGCCCCCGCCGGCACCGGCACCCGTCCGAGATGCGCCCCCCAGCGGGCCGCGCCCAGAATGGTGGCGGCGGTCAGCGCCCAGGCGGCCAGCAGGCCGGCGCTATTCACCCCGCGCACGGCGGAACGGCCGGTGAATTCCAGCGGGTTTTCCCCGATCAGGGCCAGCCAGAAAAACGTCTCCATCAGCCCGTCAAAGGTCAGGATCGCCAGAATCAGCGTAAGGAACGCGATCTCTGACCGTGTCAGCGGCGGCAGACCCGGAATCTGCGCGCCGGGCAGGCCGATCAACCGCCGCCCACCTTCGCGCCAGATCGGCGCCAGCCGCGACAGCGCGGTCAGGTAGACGGTCAGGAACTCCCCCCTCGCGAGCCAGTCTTCGCCCTCCAGCACGGCCAGAATGTAGATCACCAGCAGATAGACGGTGATCACCCGCGCCAGCACCAGCGGATCGTCGGGCGACAGCGAGACCAGCATGAACCAGCCAAAGGCCAGCAGCCCCGCCACGGCCGGCCAATGCCCCAGCCGCGCCAGCCCGATACCGCCCTGCCGCCCCAGCATCTGCCGGGTCAGCCGGACGATCCCGGTCCAGGGGTTCAGCCCTTGCCACAGATTGCCCAGCAGCATCGAGGCCAGCGGCAGCGCGACCCAGATCCCGGTCCAGACGATCAGCGTCAGCAGGTTGTGCATCGGATCGCGCGCGCCGGCAAAGCCCAGGAACAGCAGCCCGATCAAGCCCAGCAGCGACAGGTAAGAGGTCAGCATCAGCGGCGGCGTCCAGCGCGCCGTCCACAGCACGCGCGGCGCCAGACCCGCCGGCGCCCCGTGCCGCGCCAGCCAGGCGGTCAGCGCCACCGTCGCGGCGGCGGCGGCCATGTAATAGCCGGTGGGCAGGGTCAGCACGATCGACGGCGGCAGCGCGCAGGCCAGCGCGGGGCCTGCCAGCAGGATCAGCGCGGCAAGGACGGGCAGGCGGTGCATGACAGACCCCCGGGCGTTACGGTTCGCGCCAGATGCGCGCAAGCCGCCCGCGGGATCAAGGCAAAACCGCCAAAAGCCTTGCCAGCCGGGCGGCGCATCGTTTAGGGGCGGATCATGACAGAGCCCGCGCCCTATATCCTGGAAGACCAGTATGGCTATCAGCTGCGCCGCGCGGTGCAGCGCTATCAGGGCATCTTTGCCCGGCTGATCCCCGAAGTGACCACGATGCAATTCGCGGCGCTCGTGCGGCTCGATCAGATGGGCGCGCTGAGCCAGAACCATCTCGGGCGCGAGGCCTCGATGGATGCGGCGACGGTCAAGGGCGTGGTGGGCCGGCTGGAAAAGCTGGGCCATGTGCGCCGCCGCGCCGACCCCGCCGACCGCCGCCGCCTGACGGTCGAAATCACCGAAAGCGGCCGCGATCTGGTGCGGCGGCTTTATGCGCCGGCCGTGACGGCGATGGAACAGGGGCTGGCACCGCTGAACCGGGCCGAACAGGCCACGCTGATGGCGCTTCTGTCGCGCCTGACCTGAGCGCGCACCCGCCACCTGACCATAAGAGTGCTTTACCCGCGCGGGGAGTCGCGCTAGGCGCAAGGGGTATGGCCAATCCGGGGGCAATGGGGTGAGGGTTCTTGCCGCGCTCATGTCGGTGATCCTGATGCTGCTTGCCGGCACCATGTCGCAGGCGCAGGACGTGCTGTTGCGCGTCACCACCCCCAATGGGCAGGAGGTGGCCTTTGACCGCGCCACGCTGGAATCACTGCCGCAGATCAGCTTTGAAACCTCGACCATCTGGACCGAGGGCAAGGTCCGCTTTGCCGGCCCCGCCCTGCTGACGGTGCTGCGCAAGGCCGGTATCACCGCCGGCAAGGTCGAGCTTTGGGCGCTGAACGACTATTTCGCCGATCTGGACCTGGCCGATCTGACCGAGGGCTGGCCCATCATCGCCACCCGCCGCGACGGCGCCCCTTTTGGCGTGCGCGACAACGGCCCGCTCTGGCTGGTCTACCCCTATGACCGGGGGACGGAATTTGCCGACGAAGGCATCTATGCCGCAAGTGTCTGGCAGCTTGTGGCCGTCGTGGGCCTGCCCTGATGGCCGATGAGGCCGGCAGCGGGGCCGCCTCGCCCCTGGCGCGGCGGCTGCGCTGGTTGCAGGATCGGCTCTGGTCGATCACCATCGTCGTGCTGGTGGGGATCGGCGTGCTGATCGCCATCGGCTATACGATCAGCCTGCGGTTGGACGATGCCCGCAGCGCCCAGACCGACAACACGACCTGGCTTGTCGCGCAGACCGAGGTGGAACTGCTGAAGCTGGATATCGTGCTGGGCACGACCCGTCCGCAGGCCGCTCTGACCCCGCTGCGCGAAGCGGTCGACATCTATCTGAGCCGGATCGCGACCGTGGACCGCTATATGGCCCGCGCGCCGGTCCTGGGCGTGTTGCAGGGCGGCGATGACTGGCAGCGCGTGCTGGAGGGGAGCGAGCGGCTGCGTCGGCTGATCGACGTGCCCGATGCGTTGCTGGCGATGAACCTGCCCGCCGCCCGCCATGAAACCGCGGCGCTGCGCCGCCCCATGCGGCAATTCGCGTTGCAGGCGCTGGCGCTTCAGATCGAGGCGGCGACCCGGTCGCGCGAAAGCCTGGCGGATTTGCTTACCGGCAGCGCGCTGGTGGGCATCACGCTGATCCTGCTGTTGCTGAGCACCGCCTGGATGCTGCGGTCGCTGGGCGACCGGCTGCGCCTGCGCCATGCCGAGGCCGCCCGCGCCCGCAGCAATCTGGAAAGCCTGCTGGCCGCGACGGGCGACGGGGTGATCGTGATCGGCCCGGGTGGCCATGTGCGCGGCGTCAACGCGGCGGCGACCCGGCTGTTGGGGCGGCCCGACAGCGCGGTGATCGGCCAACCCGTCGCGCGGCTGCTGGCCCTGCCGGCGGGGGGGCTGCGGGAAGGCGCGCTCGATCCTGCCGGGATGGGCATCGACGCCCCCGACGAACGGCGGGTGGAGGTGGGCGTGCTGCTGCCCGACGGCACCGAACGCCCGACCGAACTGGTCATCGCCGCCGGTCAGGATACCGACGGCGCGCCGCTGCGCTTTCTGTTCCTGCAAGACGTGTCAGAGCAGCGCCGGCACGAAACCTCGTTGCGTGCCGCGCGCGATGCCGCCGTGCAGGCGGCAGAGGCCAAGACCCGCTTCCTTGCCATGATGAGCCACGAAATGCGCACGCCCCTGAACGGGGTGATCGCCGCGCTGGATATCCTGATGCGCACCGCAAGGCCCAACCGCAAGCAGCAACGCTTTCTGGAAATCGCCGAACGCGCGGCGGCATCGGCGCTGGATCAGGTGAATGACGTGCTGGAACTCGCCCGGCTGGGCGACGATTCGGTGCTGGAAGCCGCGACCGATTTCGACATGGCCGCGCTGCTGCGCGATCTGGCGGAGGAGATGGCGCCGCTGGCCGCCCGCCATGGCAACAGCATCACGGTCGAGGCGCCCGATCTGGCGGGGGTCTGGCTGCACGGGCCGCGCCGCAGCCTGAAACGGGTGTTGACCAATCTGGTGGGCAATGCCGCCAAATTCACCCAGAACGGCGCCATTACCCTGCGTGCGGGACTTGCCGGCGGGGCGCGCGACCAGATGCTGACGGTCGAGGTCGTTGATACCGGCGCCGGCATCGCCGCCGATCGGCTGGAGACGATCTTTGATCCGTTCGAGCGGCTGGAAACCGGCTATGACCGCGCGACCGAGGGCACCGGCCTGGGCCTTGGCATCGCGCGCCGCATGGTCGAACGGATGGGGGGCACGCTGGGCGTTTCCAGCGCGCCGGGGCAGGGCAGCGTGTTTCGCTTTGCTGTGCCGCTGCCGCCCGGCACCCCCGTCGCCCCGGGTGACCGCGCGCCGCTGCCCGATGAGGGGGTGCTGCCCGCGCAGGAAATCCTGATCGTCGAGGACAACCCGACCAACCGGCTGGTCCTGCGCGAGATGCTGCGCCATCTGGGCCAGAACGTGACCGAAGCCGCCGACGGCGCCGAGGCGGTCGCGCTGGCCCGGCTTTATCCCTTTGACCTGATCCTGATGGATATTTCCATGCCCGGGATGGACGGGCTGACCGCGACCCGTGCCATCCGGGCCGGGGGGCCTCGGGTCAGGCGCGCATCGTCGCCCTGACCGCGCATGGCCTGCCGGAAGAGCTGGAACGTTTCCGCGCCGAGGGGCTGACCGAAATTCTGGCCAAGCCGCTGACCCTTGCCGGGTTGCGGCCGGTGATCGCGGGGCAGGCGGTGCAGAACGGGACCGCGGCCGCCGGGCAAGACATGGACGCGCGCGTGATCGCCGATCTGCGGGCGCTGTTGCCGCTGGCGCAGCGGCGGGCGCTGATCGACCGCCTGCACCAAGAGGGGGCCGCCGCGCTGCATGACGGCGGGCAGTCACCCGAGGCGCAGGCCGAACAGATTCACCGCCTGCGTGGCTCGGCCGCCATGGCGGGCCTTGTCGCCCCCCTGGCGGGGCTGGAGCGGCTGGAGGCCGCGTTGCGCGCCGGCACCCGCCCCGATGCCGCACTGGCCGAGATGCGCGGGATCTGGGCGCGCGCGCTGGCGGAACTACCGGCCCATCTGCTGCCGGAAAGCGCTGTTCCTGCGGGCGATTGGTGCTAGTCTGCCGCCACGCAGGAGGAAGTGGACCGCATGACCGAACCCGAAGCCCTGGCCGCCCCGGTGCGCCTGTTGATCGTGGATGACCACGATCTTGTGCGCGACCTTGTCGCCGCGCATCTGACGGCGCAGGGCGGCTTCAGCGTGGAGACGGTGCCGACCCTGGCCGCCGCCCGCAGCGCGCTGGCGGAAAACGGGCCTTTCGACCTGATCCTGCTGGATTTCGCGCTGCCAGATTCGCGCAGCCTGGCGGAATCGGCCGATCTGGTGCGCGCGCATGGGGGGCGGCCGGTGGTGCTGTTTTCCGGCATGGTCCGGCGCGAGACGGTGAATGACGCGCTGGCCAAGGGCTTTGCCGGCTATATTCCCAAAAGCACGGCCGCGCGCGAACTGGCGGCGGCGCTGCGGCAGATCCTCGATGGCAAGGTCTGGCTGCCGCCCGGCTTTGACCGGCCTACGCGGCTGCCGCCGCCGCTGGACAGCCTGACCCCGCGCGAATTGCAGGTGCTGGGCTGCATCCGCGCCGGGGCGATGAACAAGGAAATCGCCGGCCGCATGGCGATCAGCGAGGTGACGGTCAAGATGCATGTCCGGTCGATCTGCACCAAGCTGCGCGCCCGCAACCGCACCCATGCCGCCATCATCGCGGCCGAGCTTCTGCCCAGCTGATCGCGGGCAGATTGACTCGGGCACGGACGCGCGCTAGATGCGGCGCGGCGCGGGACGTGACCCGCGCGCTCACTCGGTGACCGGGCCCCTCTGGCAGGAAAATCGGCGTTCCTGCGATGTCGGCACTGCGAGGGAAAACGCGCCGATGGATCGACTTTCATGTCCGCCGCGATCACCTGTTGCGCCACTGGTGCGACCCGCCCCTTGACGGGGGCAAGACCATGACAACCGCAATCACCCGTAAACCCCTGTTCGCCTATCTGAAATGGGCGATCATCTCGACCGTGATCGGCCTGCTGCTGGGCGCCTGGCTGGGCTGGGAAGCCACCGGCACGCTGTCGGGCATGTTCACGGTGTTCTTCATCTGCGCCGTGCTGGCGGTGCTGGAGATCTCGCTTTCCTTCGACAATGCCATCGTCAATGCCAACAAGCTCAAGGATATGACGCCGGCCTGGCAGCACCGTTTTCTGACCTGGGGCATCATCATCGCCGTCTTTGGCATGCGCATCGTGTTTCCGCTGCTGATCGTGGTGATCGCCGCCCATGTCGGCCCGATCGACGCGCTGATCATGGCGGCGGCACGGCCGGCGGAATATGCCCGCATCATGCAGGAGGCACATCTGCCGATCGCGGCCTTTGGCGGCACCTTCCTGATGATGGTGGCGCTGAGCTATTTCTTTGACAACGAAAAGGAAATCCACTGGGTCGGCTGGCTGGAACGCCGCATGTCGGAATATGCCAGCGTCAAGGGGGTGGAGATCGCCTTCGTGCTGATCGTGGCGCTGCTGTTCTCGCGCCTGCTGCATGGCGAGGAACGCGACGTGTTTGTCTATTCGGCGATCTACGGCCTGCTGACCTTCCTGCTGGTAGAGGTGCTGGGCGGCTTTCTCGACCGCTCGCAAGAGGCCACGGTGACGGCGGCCAAGGGCGGTCTGGGCGCGTTTCTGTATCTGGAAGTTCTGGATGCCAGCTTTTCCTTTGACGGGGTGATCGGTGCCTTTGCGCTGAGCCAGAACCTGTTTGTCATCGCGATCGGTCTGGGGATCGGGGCGATGTATGTGCGGTCGATGACCATCATGCTGGTCGAACGCGGCACGCTGGCCGAATACCGCTATCTGGAACATGGGGCGTTTTACGCGATCCTGATCCTGTCGGTGATCATGTATGTGCAGACGCTGGTCCATATTCCCGAGGTCATCACGGGCCTGGGCGGCGCGGGGCTGATCGGCATCGCGCTCTGGTCCTCGATCCGGTGGAACAGGGCACATCCGCATCCGGCGGAGTGAAAAAGGGGGGCCGGGCGAAAGCCTGGCCCTTTTTCTTTGCCATCATATTTACAAATTCAAAAATTAATATATGTCTGGTCCGAACAGTCAGAGGACGAGACTCATGCGTATTGCCCTTTCCCTGTCCGCCCTGGTCCTGATGAGTCTCTGGGGTGTGGCCTCCGCTGAAACGCTGGAACTGGCACCGCAAAAGGTGACGGATTGGAAGGCCGTCTATGGCCGGGTCGAGGCGCGTGACCGCATTCCGGCCCGCGCGCGTCTGGGCGGCACGCTGGTCGAACTGACGGTGCAAGAGGGCGATACCGTCGCGGCGGGGCAGCCGCTGGCGCGGATCGTCGATGAAAAGCTGAACTTCCAGCTCGCGTCGCTGCAATCGCAAGAGGCGGCGCTGAAGGCGCAACTGGCCAATGCCG
Source organism: Gemmobacter caeruleus (assembly GCF_008271655.1). Classification (GTDB taxonomy): domain Bacteria; phylum Pseudomonadota; class Alphaproteobacteria; order Rhodobacterales; family Rhodobacteraceae; genus Gemmobacter; species Gemmobacter caeruleus. The sequence goes on along the minus strand of NZ_VKKX01000033.1, from coordinate 12,763 downwards.
AAACCGACCTCAAGCGCGGCGAGGATCTGCGCCAGCAGGGTGTGACCACCCAGCAGCGGCTGGATGCGCTGCGCACCCAGGTCGATGTGCTGCGCGGGCAACTGGCGGCACTGGTGGCGCAGGCCGATGTGGTCTTGCAGCAGCAGGCCGAAGGCAGCGTGCTGGCGCCGGTGGGCGGCCGGGTGCTGGATGTGCCGGTGGCGCGCGGCGCCGTTCTCATGCCGGGCGAGGCCGTGGCGACACTGGGCGGCGGGGGCACTTTCCTGCGTCTGGCCGTGCCGGAGCGCCACGCCCAGGGGCTGCAAGAGGGCGATCCGATCTTCATCGACGGGGCGCTGGCCGGATCGGCGCAGGACGGCGCAGAGGGGCGCATCGTCAAGGTCTATCCGCTGATCGAGGGGGGCCGCGTGGTCGCCGATGTCGATGTGCCGGGCCTGTCGGACCGTTTCGTGGATGCCCGCGTGCTGGTGCGCCTGCCCTCGGGGCAGCATGACGCGCTGGTGGTGCCGGCCTCTGCCATCGTCACCCGCAACGGGCTGGATTTCGTGGGCGTCGAAACGCCCCAGGGCGTGATGCTGCGCGCCGTGGTGCCGGGTCAGCACATGCCCGACGGGGTGGAGATCCTGACCGGCCTGCAAGCCGGCGACAAGGTGCTGGTGCAGGCGCCCGAGGCTGGGGCCGCCCATGAGTAAGCTGCAAAAACACCCGCTCGGCATCGCTGGCGGCCTGACGCGGGCCTTCATCCGGTCATCGCTGACGCCGCTGTTCATTCTGGCCGCGCTGGCGGCGGGGCTGGTCGCGCTGGTCTCGCTCCCGCGCGAGGAAGAGCCGCAGATCTCGGTCCCCATGGTGGATATCCATGTGCAGGCGCCGGGGCTGAAGGCCGAAGACGCGGTGAAGCTGGTGACCGAACCGATGGAGGTTCTGGTCAAGGGCATCAACGATGTCGAACATGTCTATTCCCAGACCCGCGACGATTACGCGCTGGTCATGGCGCGGTTCGAGGTCGGCACCCGGGCCGAGGATGCGGTGCTGCGGGTGCATGACAAGATCCGCGCCAATATGGACCGGATCCCGGTGGGCGTGCCGGAACCCCTGATCGTGGGGCGCGGCATCGACGATGTGGCGATCCTGAACCTGACGCTTGCGGGCAAGCCGGGCGCCGATATCCTGCCCGCCGATCTGACGCGCATCGCCCGCAGCCTGCAAGCCGAGGTGACCAAGACCGAAAATGTCGGCCTGACCTATATCGTCGGCGAGGCGACCGAGGCGATCCGCATCGCGCCCGACCCCGACAGGCTGGCACTCTATGGCGTGACCTTGCAGGCGCTGGCGGGCAAGGTGCAACAGGCCAATCGCACGCTGAACGCGGGCAAGCTGCGCGACGCGGGGCAAGAGGTCGATCTGGTCGCGGGTCAGACCCTGACCGCGCCCGCCGAGGTGGCGAACCTGCTGCTGACCACCCGCGACGGGCGGCCGGTCTATGTCTCGGACGTGGCCGAGGTCAGCTTTGTGCCCGACACCTCGGATCACATCGTCTCCACCCTGACGCGGGGCGAGACGGGGATCACGCGCACCCCCTCGGTCACGCTGGCCATTGCCAAGCGCGCGGGCGCCAATGCGGTGGTGGTGGCCGAACAGGTGCTGCACCGGGTGGAAAGCCTGCAAGGCCGGCTGATCCCCGATACGGTGGCGCTGACGATCACCCGCGACTACGGCGAGACGGCCAATGAAAAGGCCAATGAACTGCTGTTCCATCTGGGCCTGGCCACGGTGTCGATCATCGCGCTGGTGCTGGTGGCGATCGGCTGGCGCGAAAGCATCGTGGTGGCCATCGTCATTCCGGTGACGATCCTGCTGACGCTGTTTGCGGCCTGGATCATGGGCTACACGCTCAACCGCGTCAGCCTGTTCGCGCTGATCTTTTCCATCGGCATTCTGGTCGATGACGCCATTGTGGTGATCGAGAATATCGCGCGGCACTGGGGCATGAAGGACGGGCGCGACCGGGTGAAGGCCGCCATCGACGCGGTGTCCGAGGTCGGCAACCCCACCATCGTCGCCACGCTGACCGTGGTGGCCGCATTGCTGCCCATGCTGTTCGTCAGCGGGCTGATGGGCCCCTATATGTCGCCCATTCCGGCCAATGCCTCGGCCGCGATGATCTTTTCGTTCTTCGTGGCGGTGATCGTGACGCCCTGGCTCATGGTCAAGATCGCCGGCAAGGCGCCGCTGCACGAGAGCCATGCCGAGGGCCACCGGCCCGGCTGGATGGAACGCGCCTATGCCGGCATCGCCGCGCCGATCCTCGCCAGCAAGCGCCGCAGCCTGACCTTCCTTCTGGTCACGATCGTGCTGTCTTTCGGGTCGCTGTCGCTGCTTTATACCCGCGACGTGACGGTCAAGCTGCTGCCCTTCGACAACAAGTCGGAACTGTCGGTGATGATCGACATGCCCGAAGGATCTTCGACCGAGGCGACCGACCGCGTGGCGCAGGATGTGGGCCGCATCGTCATGGGCCTGCCCGAGGCGATCAGCGTGCAGACCCATGCCGGCACCGCGGCGCCCTTCAACTTCAACGGCTTGGTGCGGCATTACTATCTGCGGCAGGAACCGCAATTGGGCGAGGTGGCGATCAACCTGACGCCCAAGGCCGACCGCGACCGCACCAGCCATGACATCGCGCTGGATCTGCGGGCGCAACTGGCCGCGCTGAGCCTGCCCGAAGGCACCAGCCTCAAGGTGGTGGAACCGCCGCCCGGCCCGCCGGTCATGGCCACGCTGCTGGCCGAGATCTATGGCCCCGATGCCGAAACCCGCCGCGCCGCCGCCGCGCAGGTCGAGGCCGCCTTCCGGCAGGTGCCCTTCATCGTCGATGTGGATAACAGCTTTGGCCAGCAGGCCCGGCGGCTGCGCGCGACGATTTCGTCGGACGATCTGGATTTCTTCGGGGTACAGGAACAGGACGTGTTCGATACGGTCGCCTTGCTCAATTCCGGGCAGGTGGTGGGCTATTCGCATCGCGGCGACGGGCGCTATCCGATCCCGATCACGCTGGAGCGGCCGAAATCGGACCGCGTGCTGGATGAACGTGCGCTGACGACGCCGATCCCGGCCAATGTGCAGCCGGGCGCCCGCGGGGTGGTCGAACTGGGCGATGTGATCCGCATGACCGAGGAAAAGGCCAGCTTCCCGATCTTTCGCCATAATGGCCGCTATGCCGAAATGGTGACGGCCGATCTGGCCGGTGATTTCGAGGCGCCGCTTTACGGCATGCTGGCCGTGGGTGATGCGCTGGAGGGCCAGCCCGGCGCCCCCGCCATCGCGTTGCATGGCCAGCCCGAGGATGAAAGCGGCGTGACGCTGCTGTGGGATGGCGAATGGGAAGTGACCTGGGTCACCTTCCGCGACATGGGCGCGGCCTTTGCCGTGGCGCTTTTGGGGATCTATATCCTCGTGGTCGCGCAATTCGGGTCGTTCAAGCTGCCGCTGGTGATCCTGACGCCGATCCCGCTGACCTTTCTGGGCATCATGACCGGGCATTGGCTGTTCGGCGCGCCCTTCAGCGCCACCTCGATGATCGGCTTCATCGCGCTGGCCGGGATCATCGTGCGCAACTCGATCCTGCTGGTGGATTTCATCCGCCACGAAGGCGCCGTGACGGTGGAGACGCTGATCCATGCCGGCGTGATCCGGTTCAAGCCGATCCTGCTGACGGCAATCGCCGCGATGATCGGCGCCGTGGTGATCCTGGCTGACCCGATCTTTCAGGGCCTCGCCATTTCGCTGCTGTTCGGGTTGCTGACCTCGACCCTGCTGACGGTGCTGGTGATTCCGGCCATCTACCGGGTGTTCCGCACCTGACCAAAGAACCGGCCCGCCGGTCGCGCGGCGGGCCAAAGGAAACCGGCCCGCCGCAAGAGGAGAGCGCAGGGCCTTTCACAGGAGGAAAGACCATGGCGCATGTCGTCGTTCTGGGGGCGGGTCTGGGCGGGGCCATCATGGCCTATGAGCTGAAGGACCAGCTTCGCAAGGAAGACAAGGTGACGGTCGTCACCAAGGATCCGAAATACCATTTCGTGCCCTCGAACCCCTGGATCGCCGTGGGCTGGCGCGACCGCGACGACATCACCGTCGATCTGGCCCCCACCATGGCGCGCAAGGGGATCGACTTCATCCCCGTCGCCGCCGAACGCCTGCATGCCGCGGAAAACCGTATCGAACTGGTGGATGGCCAGTCGGTCAGCTACGATTATCTGGTCATCGCCACCGGCCCGGAACTGGCCTTTGACGAGATCGAGGGCTTTGGCCCGCATGGCGGTTTCACCCAGTCGGTCTGCCATGTCGATCACGCCGAACAGGCGCGCGAGGTGTTTGAAAAGCTGGTCAAGAACCCCGGCCCGGTGATCATCGGCGCGGCGCAGGGCGCAAGCTGCTTTGGCCCGGCCTATGAGTTTCTGTTCATCCTGGAAACCGCGCTGCGCAAGGCCAAGGTGCGCGACCGCGTCCCGATGACCTTTGTCACCTCGGAACCCTATGTCGGGCATCTGGGGCTGGATGGCGTGGGCGATACCAAGGGCCTGCTCGAATCCGAGATGCGCGGCAAGCACATCAAATGGATGACCTCGACCCGGGTGAAACGGGTGGAGGACGGCAAGATGGTGGTGGAGGAGATCGCCGACGATGGCAGCGTGAAGGCCGAAAAGGAACTGCCCTTCGCCTTTTCCATGATGCTGCCCGCGTTTCGCGGCATCAAGCCCGTCTCCGGCATCGAGGGGCTGAGCAATCCGCGCGGCTTTACCATCGTGGACAAGCATCAGCGCAATCCGAAATACCCCAATGTCTTTGCCGTCGGCGTCTGCGTCGCGATCCCGCCCATGGGGCCGACCCCGGTGCCCTGCGGCGTGCCCAAGACCGGCTTCATGATCGAAAGTATGGTGACGGCCACCGCCCATAACATCGGCAATCTGGTGCGCGGCAAGGAACCCGACCGCGTGGGGTCGTGGAACGCCGTCTGCCTCGCCGATTTCGGCGACGGGGGCATCGCCTTTGTCGCGCAGCCGCAGATCCCGCCGCGCAACGTGAACTGGTCGTCTTCGGGCAAATGGGTGCATCTGGCCAAGGTGGGCTTTGAAAAATACTTCATGCGCAAGCTGAAGGCCGGCACCTCGGAACCGTTCTATGAAAGCCTCGCGCTCAAGGTGCTGGGCATCGACAAGCTGAAAGAAACCTCCGAGGGCTGAGGCCCCGGATTTGACAGGAGAAAGCCATGACCCTTGATCGTTCCGTGATGCTGTTCGCCGGCTGCATGGTGCTGCTGAGCGTGGTGCTGACGATGTTCGTGTCGCCGCTGTTCATCTGGTTCACCGTCTTCATCGGTCTGAACCTGATCCAGTCCTCGTTCACCGGCTTTTGCCCGGCGGCCAGCCTGTTCAAGGCGCTTGGCATCCGCGAAGGCTGTGCCTTCAAGTGACGGGATGATCACCGCCCCGCCGCAGGGTGGGGCGGTCAGCCCTGGCCGCCCGTCGCTGCGTGGAACTTGTTTTCACGCGCATCCCCGAACAGGTGGCGGCTTTCCAGATATTCCCGCTGCTGGCGGTAGAATTCCAGCAGGAAATCCCATTCGCGGCTTTCGGGCAGGTCTTCGTCATAGCTGATCCGCTTGCGGATGGTCTGGGCCACCTCGCTGACCCGCTTGCGCGCCTCGGGCGATTTCGGCGGTTCGCGCAGAATCGCCTCCAGGGTCTGCAATTCATAGCGGCCGTAGATATCCAGATGCTCGGCCCGGAATTCATAGCCCCGCGCGGCGGCCTGCGCCGAAAGATCGGGCAACAGCACCGGCCGGGGGTTATCCACCACCACCGTGCCCGCCACCATGTCGCCCAGCCGTTGATTGAGCTTGCTGAACACCGGCACCAGCAGCGTGGCGATCATCCAGGCCGACAGGGCGCCGCCCAGCCAGATATCCATCGTGCTGGCACCGAACAGCGTGGCCAGCGGCAGGAACACCTCCACCTCTTTCATCAGATTGCGCGCGACGATCTGGTGGGGGGTCAGCCGCCGCCCGTCCAGGCTGATGACGCGGATACCGACCATCCGCTTGCCCAGCGTCCGCCCGTTCCAGACCAGTTCCGACAGGATGTAATAGGGCACCCGCATGAAGAACGTGAGCAGGGCGTAAAAGGTGATCAGCCCGTTCCAGGAAAACGCCCCCGTCCAGGTCAGCCCGATGATGGCCAGCAAGACCCCGCCATAGGTGATGAGGATATCCAGCGTCTGTGCCCCGAACCGCGCGCCCGGGGTGGAAAGGCGAAAGGTGATCGGCACGCTTTCCGGCGGGGTATGGCGCAGCAGGCCGCGCGCCTCCCATGCGGGCAGTCCGGTGGGGGCGTAGGTCTTCATGCCCGCGCCTCCCGCCCGGCAAGCGCCAGCCAGGCAAACCACAGTGCGCCGATGCCCCAGCCGACCGCCAGCCGGATCTCGGTCGTCTGCACGATCTGGCGAAAGAACCCCTCCAGCACCGCCGCACAGACCAGCATCAGCCCCGCCAGGATCATCAGCTTCACCGCGTCGCGCCCGCGGCTGCGCAGGGCATCGCGCCGCGTCTCGTCACCCGGCAGCAGCACGGCAAGGCCAAGCTGCGCCCCGCCCGCGCAGGCGATGCAGATCGCGGCGATTTCGGTCACGCCATGGATCGACAGCCAGCCCGCCAGTTCATAGCCCAGCCCCTTGGACGCGAACATCTGCCAAAAGGCGCCCAGCACCAGCCCGTTGTAAAAGGTCAGCACAAAGCTGGGCAGGGTGAGAAAGACGCCAAGCGCAAAGGTCAGGATGGCGATCTGCGTATTGTGCGAAAACAGGAAGGTCGCGAAACTGCCCAGCCCGTCATGATCGCCCGGCCCGCCATCGAACAGCGTGCTGCGCAGATAGGCGGTGCTGGCTTCGGGCGTGCGGCCATCGGCCAGCCCGCCGGGCACGAAGGTGTAGAACCAGCTATGATCGACATCGAACAGCACGGCGCCCAGCACGGCGCCCAGCATCATCGCCAGCGCGCCGATCAGCAGCGCCGGCAGCGACCGCCGCACCGCCTGCGGAATGCCCTGCACCAGCAACCGCCCGATCAGGCCGCGCAGGCTTTCCTGCGGGGCATAGACCACCAGATAGGCCCGGGCGCAAAGCGCATCAAGATAGGTCAGCAGCGCCTTGTCCATCGAGATGGCCCGCGCCACCGACAGCGCGTTCATCGCCTGCCGATAAAGGCTGGCCAGCTCCAGGGCCTCGTCATAGCCAAGGGCGGCGGTGCCGTCGCGTTCGGCCTTGCGCAACAGCACATCCAGCCGCAACCAGCCCGCCTCGCGCTCGGTGCGGAACCGGGCAGAGCGGATCGGATCGACGGCGGGGGCAGGGGCGGGCGCGGCGGGGGTCATATCATCTCCTTCGCCTTGATCTCGATATAACGCGAGATCAGCGCGGCGGTCAGGTCGGTCGGCGTCGCATCGAGGCAATGGATGCCCAGCCGGTTCAGCCGGTCCAGCACCGCCAGCCGTTCCTGCGCGATGCGCGTCGCCGCGATGGCCTGCGCCACGTCATCCATGTCAGACCCGGCCGGCCGGGTCAGCGCCTGCATCGCCGGGTCGCGCAGCGCGACATAGAGCACGACATGCTGGCGCTGCATCACCGCCAGATTTTCCACCAGCAACTCGGCCGAGGTGCTGTCCACGAAATCGGAAAACACCACGACCAGCGACCGCCGCTTCAGCTTGCCGTTCAGCACCGAAAGGCCAAGCGTGTGGTTGGTTTCGGCCTCGTCGCCATGCAGATCGGTGCAGGCCTGCTGGATCTGGCCAAAGGCGGCGCGGCCCGGACGCGGCGGGATATAGGGCTGCGGGCGCGCGCCAAAGCTGTAGAACCCCACATTGTCGCCCGCAAGGCCGCTGGCCCAGGTCAGCGCCAGCGCGGCATGGATCGCGTGATCCAGCTTGGACAGCGCGCCCAGCCTTTCGCCCATCAGATGCCCGCAATCCAGACACAGGACGATCTGGTGATTGCGCTCGACCCGGGTTTCCCGGGCGACCAGCGCATTGACCCGGGCCGAGCGTTTCCAGTCGATGCTGCGCGGATCCATCCCGGGGACAAAATCGCGGAGCTGGTGAAACTCCGACCCTTCGCCGCGCAACTGCATGACATGGGCGCCGTCCAGCAGCGGCAGCATCTGCGCCTGGATCGCGCCGGACAGGATCGGGCCGATATCGGGCAGGACCCGGATCGACAGATCGAGCGGCCAGGTCGGCAGCACCTCGAACAGCCCCAGCCGCGAGGCATAGCGCAGCCAGAGCCGGGTCAGCCGCTGCGCGCCCCGGTCGCGCAGCATCAGCGGCTGGCGCAGCGTGACCGCCCCGGCGCCGGGCGGCAGGGGGGCGGGCTCGGTCGGCACCGGATCAATGCCGGCGTCATGGCCCAGCCGCAGTTCCAGCCGGGGCGGCAGGCGCTTGCCCGTCAGCGTGACATCCAGCGTGACCCGCTGCCCGGCAAAGCCCTGCGCGGGCAGGCTCACCGCGGGGTGCAGCCCGCGCGCGGGAATGCTGAGCGCCAGATCGGCCAGCGCCAGCAGCAAAAGCCCTGCCCAGGGCAAAAGCACCAGCCCGTGATCCTGCGGCCGCAGGATCACCAGCCCCACCGACAGCGCAGCGAGCCCCAGCACCAGTGCCAGCATATGCCGCGACGGGCGCATCAGCGCGGCGCGTCCTGCCGGTTGAGGATCGCGGTCAGCACATCATCGGGGCTGCGACCCTCGATCTCGGCCGTCGGCCCCAGGATCACGCGATGGCGCATGGCCGGCAGGAACAGGGTCTGCACGTCATCGGGCAGCGCATAGGCGCGCCCGTCAAGCGCCGCCCGCGCCCGCACCGCCCCCGCCAGCGCGGCGGCAGCCCGCGTAGAGGCGCCGTGCAGCACCTCGGCATCGGTGCGCGTCGCGCGGACCAGATCGACGATATAGCGCACGATACTGTCATCCAGCCGGATTGCATCGACCAGCGCATGCCCCTGCTGCAACAGGCCGCGATCCATCACCGCGACCAGCGGTGCGCGGCCATCGCCCACCGGCGCGCGGGTGCCGCGCGACAGGATGCCGATTTCGGCCTCGCGATCGGGGAAATCGACCAGCAGCTTGAACAGGAAACGGTCCAGCTGCGCCTCGGGCAGCGGATAGGTGCCGTGCTGTTCGATCGGGTTCTGGGTAGCGATCACAAAGAACTCGGCCCCCAGCGGCCAGGTCGTGCCGTCGATCGTCACCTCGCGTTCGTTCATCGCCTGCAACAGCGCCGACTGGGTCTTGGGCGGGGCGCGGTTGATCTCGTCGGCCAGCAGGATATCGGTGAAGATCGGGCCACGAGTCAGCCGGAACTCGCCGGTCTGGAAGTTGAACAGGTTCACCCCCAGCACATCGCCCGGCATCAGGTCGGGGGTGAATTGCACCCGACCGAAGGCAAGGGTGGACACTTGCGACAGGCATTGCGCCAGCAAGGTCTTGGCGGTGCCCGGCGGCCCTTCCAGCAGGCAATGCCCGCGCGCGAACAGCGACACCAGCAGCATGTCGATCAGGGCATCCTGTCCCTGGATCACCCGGCGAATCTCGTGCCGCAGCGCATCGGCAAGGGTCTGGAACCCCTCCAGCGTCATGGCCGGCGCGGTGGCGACCACCGGGGGCATTTCATCCTGGGACATGGGTCAATCTCTCCAGCAAGCGGCGAAAGGTATCGAGATGCCGGCGCAGATCCTGTGGCGGCAGACGGTGTTCGGGGTCGGTCAGACGGGCGGCGACCGCCTGCAATTCGGCGGTCGCGGCGGCGTCGCGGCGCGCAAGATGGGCAAACAGCCGCGCCCGGCCCTGCGCCCCGGCGCCGGCGGCGCGGCCAAAGGTGGTCTGCGCCAGATCGGACAGGTTGGCCTGCACCAGATCGGCCACCATGCGCGCATCATGCCCGGCGATCCGCAGCAGCCGGGCATTGGTGGCAATCGCGGCGGTCTTCGACTGCTCGGGCGTGTCCAGTGTTGCCGGCCGCGCCGGGCCAAAGCGCAGGCTGCCGCGCCAGAAGGCGATGCCCAGCACGATCAGCAGCATCGCCCAAAGCGCGGTAAAGGGCGGCGCGAAGAACCGCGCGAGGTCAAGCGCGTCGCGGTCATAGGCGCGCCGCTCGTCATCATAATCATACCAGGTGACGAGGTTCTCGCCCTCGGTGTCGATATAGATGCGGCGCTCGGCGGCGGGCAGGGGCGCGGCACGCATGTTCTTTTCGCCGTCATCGGCGGCGCCCGACAGGCGCCGGATCAGCGCGACCGCGAGGGTGGCATTCTCGCCCAGCGTCAGCCCGTGATTGTTCAACAGATCCGGATCCGACAGCACGAAACTGTCAAAGCCGCTTTGCGGCCAGCGACAGCGCGCCAGCAGCACCCCCGCATCGACCGCCAGTTCCGGCTTGCAGATATCGGGCAGGCGCGCGGCGTCGAACAATTGCGGCTCGAACAGGGTAAGCGTGGCGCGGACGCCGGGCGCCAGCTCCAGCGGGGCCTGCCACATGCCATGGATATCGCGACGCAGGCGCAGACTGCCCACCCCCAGCTGGCCGGTCAGGCGCGCCAGCCCGGCCTTGGGGATCAGCACGCTTTCATGCGCGATTTCGCTGGTGACCGTGCCCGCCACCCATTTGGGCAGCATGATCAGCGTCGGCATGCCGTAATGGCGCGCGGCCACATCCGACAGCGTCACATCGCGCAGGGTGGTGGCGTAAAACGCCTGACGCTGTGTGGCGGGTTCGCGCGCCTCTTGCGCCAGATCGGTGTCGTATAGCGGCAGGATGCGCAGCGACAGTTCCTCGATATCGGGGCGGATGCGGGGGTTCGACCGCTCGACCTCCAGCCCCGATGCGCGCAGCACCGGCGCCAGCAGATCGACCCCGATGACCGAGGCGTTCAGCCGCCCCTCCTCTGACGGGCGCAGCAGCACCAGCCCCGCCAGCCCGCCCAGAACCAGGACCGCTACAAGGATCAGCGGCACGCGGTCACGCATGCGCCGCCCCCTGCTTCAGCAAGATCCCCCGCCCGAGATCGAGCGCGTCGGCAAAGCCCGGTTCCGTCACCGGATGCCCGCCATAATGGGCCAGCTCTGCCGCCTCCAGGATGCGGCGCAGCGCGGGTCTTTGCCGCCAGGGGGACGGCACACGACGAAAGGCCGTGCGTTCCGTATCGGCGCGGGCCAGCCTTGTATCGGTCTCGCCTGCGGCGGCCAGCAGGCAATGCCGCAACAGCAGCACCAGCGCCGCGCTCCGGTCGGGCATGGCGGCGATCCGTTCCAGCAAGGCGCGGGGGTCGCCCGCCTGATCTTCGGCGCTGATGTTCCAGGCCTCGGGCGCGGCTGTCTTTTGGCGCGGGGTTTCGGGCGCGCGGCGCAGCAACATCCCCGCCCCGCCAAAGCGCAACCACAAGAGCAGCGCCACCAGCAGCACCAGCACGACAACCAGCGTGGAACCCCGCCCCATCACCGGACGCAGTCCCGCCGGATCGGCGCGGCTTTCCGGGCGCGCGACCTCGGTCCAGCCAGTGGACAGATCGCCTGTGATCCGGGTCGCATAGGTCATTTCGGCATGAATGCCCTGGCGCGCGGCAAGATCCGCCGCCGCCTGTCCCGCGGCACTGCGGGCGGGCGTCACCGTCTCATCCAGTCTCGCGCGCTCCTGCCCGCGGGCGGCGGGCGTCAGAAGCGCAAGCCCGACGAGGATCGCCGGGCCCGCAAGGCTTCGCCGCATCAGGCGAAGATATCGGCGCGGCCCATCGGCTTCAGCGGATCGGGGCCAAAGCGGTTGTCGCCATCGGTGCCCTTCAGGCAGAAGATCACCAGCATGGCGATCGAGGCGAGGAAGCCCACAAAGGGGATGAAGCTCGCCGCGATGAAGCCCAGATACCACCAGCCCGACATGTTGCGGTCATGCAGCCGGCGCACGCCCACGGCGATCGTGGGGATCAGAATCGCCAGATAGAAGATCCCGAGCAGGCCGAAGAAGATGAAGGACAGGGTCGAAGGCTCGCCCGTGCTGAAATCCATCGTCATCATGGCGGGGATCATCAGCACGAAGACCGCAAGAAAGGTGAACAGCGCGAACCACCAATATTCGGAACGCGCGGCCCGCCCCGAGAATGTCGCATATTTCCGAACAAGAACCGTTTGAATCGCTTGGGAGAATCCCATTTTTTCGAACTCCTGAAGATCGCTACGGATTGAATCTAGCGCCCGTTACACCCCGCGCGCAACCCCAATGCGAAAGCCGAAGATCAGGCGCAGGTTCAGGCGGTATCCTGCGCCGATTCTCCTTGCCCTCGGGGCTGGCGTTCTGGTTCCCGCGTGGTTGGGCTGCCTGGATGCTGATCATAGGCTCAATGAAACAAGGGAGATTTGTTGTTTGGTGAAGAAAAAGCGTTTGGGGAGTGATTTTTGGCTTGCGGGTTTTGTTGGGTGGGTCTAGAAGCCGCTTCACCGCAGCGGTTGAGGCTGAAGCGGGACTGGAGATGAGGTTGGCGGCGCGCCAAGTAAGAGGCGCGGTGCTGGTTTTTGTTCTTCGGGTGCTCTTTGACATTGATGGAAATGAAGGGATATGCGGGCGGTTTGGTCGTTTTCGACGGCGGACGTTTGCATATCGGCTCACTAGCTTCGGCGATGATGTGAGTGTCAGCTTCACGTTTGTGGGTCTTGTTCCTGAGGGGACTTGGC
>NZ_VKKX01000021.1 GCF_008271655.1 Gemmobacter caeruleus | reverse complement strand
CGCAATCGCCCGTCCCGCTGCACGCGATGAGAGTTCCGCGCGCCGGGCGATTGCTCAACCCACGCCGAAAGGCGTAAATCAGCTACCGGCTCCGGTCGCGGCTGGATGAAAGTTCAGTGGCAGGTCACCGGGAACTTCACCCAGAAGTCGCCCAGGGAACCTCGGGGCCGACTTCCGTCGTCAATTTCGTACTCGAGCGGGGTATTGGGCATGGAAATCTCCTGTCGGTTTTCGATTACAGGAGAATGGGGTGCGTCGTTGCAAGGAACACGTAAAGATGTCGAGTAACTCCCGGACAACGGAAAAAGGCGGCCGGAGCCGCCTCTCAATCAGGCCCAGGTGCCCCGATCAGGGCGTTGGAGCGTTCCCGGCTTCAAAGAGATCCCGGAAGTCCGTTTTGACATCGAGTTTGTATGCGACGTCGCAGAAATGCTGAACGGTCTTCTTGAGGGCGACCTCTGTCGTATTCATGGTTGAAACGACCTGAGGATCATTGCTGTCACAAGATGATGCGCATATCGACTTGTAGCCTACCGAAGGCAGATGACGATTGTTCTCGGTCATCCATATGAAAACCCAGAACGATGTGTCGATATCGGGCACCTTGATCATCACCTCCAGACGATCTCCGTCCTCGGAAGCGATCTTGCCGAATTCGACCTGAGAATCCTCGGCGACCATAAAAGCGTGATCGGCAACAATAGCCGCCAAGCCGGGGACCAAGCCTTCGAATGGGTTCTCCCGGTTCAGATCCGGCCCCAAATAACGAATTTCGTGACAACCCTCCCTTTCGCCTGCGAAGAACTCCACCTCGGAAAGCAAATCGGGGAAGGCGCGGAAGTAGGTGTCCGTGTCGTCGGCGAAGGACATGAAATCTTCGCGATCCATGACGATTGGGTTGACGTCTGAGGTGTCGAGCCTGGTGTCCGGGATCGCATCCATGGCCATCATACCCAGAAGCTTGGGGGCTTCTTCTTGGTCATGGAGTTCGATGGTGCAGATGCCGTCCGACGTCTTACGGAGAACTACCTCCGCCCCAAAGCCCCCAGACGTAATAATTTCGAAACAGGTATTTGCAGCATCAGCGAGGTCTCCGCCGTTGATGCAGATCGACGGCCTCTCGTATTCCTCTACCTGAGGGTCAATGACGAGCATCTTGGAGCCGTCCGGAAGCGTTGGGTGGGGAGCACGAGTTGGCCTGTCGTTCGCGTCGATGACAACCATGTTGTGGGGTGCGACGAAACGAATGCCGCTATCTCCACCTCGGAACGATGGCTTTACGTAGACATCGAAGTCTCGCGGCTGGTAATCGGTTTCGACTATGTTCATTGAGTTCTCCTTGCTGGTTTCCCTGATGATGGCCGCCGGCGGCGCAAGGAACACGTCGCCAATGCCGACAACTCCCGGAGCAAGGAGAACGTGCAGGGGGGGTGTAAAATATTTGAGACAAAAGGCGGTTTCTGGCCGGAATTGTCTCATATTTTTTACAAATCAGGCGGCGCGGACCGCTGTCACGCAGACCGAATGTGGAAGATTCGTAACAAAAGCCGCCCAAGACGACGAAAAGTGGAAAATATTCCACACGGCACAGGGAGCGCCGGGGCACGAAAAAGGCGGCCTGAGACCGCCCTTGTTCTTCCCCCTCCTTGGAGAGGCTACGCCGCGACGACTTCCTCGGAATGCCGTCCGAGAGCATTTCCGAGATCCCGCCCGTTAAGCCGAACCGGGTTCGGAACCTCAACCTCGTTGACGAGGACGATGGACCGGCCGCCGGCGATCTCAAATTCGATGACGACGCCGGGGCCGCCTCGAGTGAAGTCATATTCATCCAGGGGGTCGAAGAGATCTCCCGCTCTCGAAAAGAAAATCTCGCGGTCGCCGGAAAAATCGACGGCGCTGGGGACTTCGGCAACGCGCCAGAACTCGCCGCTCTCCTGCTTCTGCTGGAAGGAAATCGACGCGCCCTCGGTTGCCGTCGCGGCGCGAAGGACGACCGTCACCGGATGGCTCTTGTTGAACGAGATCGAAGGCTCATTGGGTTGCTCAATGACGTAGCACACACGGAAATCGTGAAAGCAGTCCGTCATGCCGTCAGTTGGCTTGATGATCGCCAGCTCCATGGTCACCACCGCCGTTCGTTTCGTTCTGCCGCGATGTCGGACTTGATCGCCGCCAGCACGGATCCGCGTGCGGTGTCCAATACCGCGTTCAGCCATTCCTCACGGCGGCCGTATCCCTCGTGATCGGGAGGCAGGATGTCCGGCGTCGGAATCTTTCCGTCGACCCCATGGAGAACCCGGAACCCGACCGTCTGGCCGAGATCCAGGCGGGTGCCGTCGTAGTAGTCCAGATGGGCTTCGGGGATCGTGATGACGATGCCGTACATGCGGTCGGCAGCCTCATCCGACGGCTCACCGAGAAAGGTGGCGATGACGTCGTGCTTCGCTTCCGGCGCGATGGCGGCATCCCGCTCCGCTTTCGCGATCATCTCCTTGATGGCGGTCAGAGCCTCTTCGGCTTCCTGCTCCGCAACCTCGATCTCGCATTCCTTGCTCGACATCAAAAACTCCGTTGTTGTCTGTGTTTGATCCATCCTGGACCCATGACGACGGTGAAGCTCGCGATTGCCCTGAGTAACTCCCGGACATCAAAAAAGGCGACCGAAGCCGCCTTTCCGAGTTTGCATCTGAGAAGGTCTACCGCCAAAAAATCAGCACAGACCGGAAGCTGTAACCACTCGCAAAGCAGAGGAAGCACAACATCAAAAAGGGAGGGAACCCCGTGTCGATCTCCTGCCAGAAAAAGCTCGAGAGATCGAACTCGACGTAAAGCAGTCGAAGTGTAATCAACGCCAAGACTGCGGAAGCACAGACTGCGATCCTGAAGTGGATGGAAGGAAATCCGTCCTCGCCAAGGTGACAATTGATAGCTTCGAAGAAGGGTTCGCGACGGAGCTTGCAATCCGGATAGGTGAAGAGCGAGAGAATAACAATCGGGAGCAAATAGGCCATCACGATAGCGGGTCCGACGAGAGCCGCGGAATATCCTTCCATTCCACCGAAAAATTTGAAAATCATGAATGAAACGTACGCCCAGACCGCACAGCAGAGGGCGGTCAGGCTCAACCTGAGCGGCGTGGTCAGTTTCCGAGAGGTTTCGATTGCACAGTCTGTCTTTGTCATTTCGTTCTCCTTGCTAGATACCTATCGTCGCCCGAACGGCGGAAATGAAGAAGCGATCGGCGAAGGAATTATTTTATTTTGGACATAATTATGCTGCGAGTTCAGCAAAGATCTGGAAGGCTGAGGTAGCATTCGCCGGGATCTGGCCCTTACGGATCATGAGCGCAGCTTCGATCCCTGCGATGGTCGCGGCGGCGGATTGAAAGGCCTTGAAGGCCCAGCATCGGTCTGGTGATCCGCTTGATGAAACGATGATCCTGTTCGAGGATGTTGTTCGGGTATTTGACCTGCCGAACCTCGATCAACCGCCCGCCGCCTGCGATTTTCAGGATCACATTCACCACCTGAAGCCCCGCCAGATTGGCGCCGCTTTTGTCGATCACAACGCGCTCGGGCACGCCGTTCGCCGCCATCGCGCGCTTGAAGAACCGCCGCGCGGCGGCCAGATCACGCTGCTCAGAAAGCGTGAAATCAAGGGTTTGACCGTCTCGGTCCACCGCTCGGTAGAGATACGTCCACCGACCTATAACCTTGATGTAGGGCTCATGCATCCGCCAGGACGTAGCCGTCGGCCGCTTCCTGGCTTGCGCTTCGGCGGCGATCTGGGGTGCAAACTTCACCACCCATCGGTTCAGCGTGGCCTGATCGACAGTAACACCGCGCTCGGCCAAGATCTCCTCAAAGTCGCGGTAAGACACCGCGTAGCGGACGTAGAAAAACACCGCGTGAAGGATCACATGTTTCGGATACCGCACACCCTTGAAACTCACCACACCAGAAATACTTGTCAACCCACTGACAACGCTCGCATAATCGAAAAAGAGCTGAAATCAAAATCTTTGCGACAGAACCTCTCTGGTTGTTGTCAGGGTCATCCACATCTTGACACCAATAAAATGTCTAGATATCTATGCAACTAGAAATCAACAAGGAACGGTCGATGAATTCTGACCGAAATCTTCTAACACCCAAATACTACCTCATCTACGAAGAACTTTGCCGTCAATTTGAAGCCGGGAAGTATCCTGTCGGCACCAAGATACCTAGTGAAAGCGAACTTTGTGAGATTCACGGCGTAAGTCGTGGCACAGTTCGTGAGGCGGTGAAGTTGTTGATCCAGCAGGGAGTTCTGACGAGAGAACGCGGCCGAGGGACATTCGTAACCGAGAAAGAAGACAAGATAGCGCAAGATGCACAACGCTTAATCGGTTTCACCGAATTAATGCAACAGCACGGAAAGAAAGCGCACGCAAAGATTTTCAGGCGGGAGACGGTGAAACCGAACAGCCGAATTCAACGTCTTTTGGAACTAAAATCGTCTGAGAAGGTGGTTGAAATCGAGCGGTTGCGATTTGGAGATGATGAGCCGTTAATAATAGAGAGATCTTATTATGTTTATGGATATTTTTATCAAATTCTCGAATTTGACTTGGAAAAGGAGTCAATCTACGAGGTTCTCCATCGTGAAACCGACGTGAGACTCGGGGAAGCCCACCAAACTATCGAGGCTGTCAAGGCTACGCCCGAGGATGCTAAAATGCTAAGGATCCCGCCCGGCGACCCATTGCTGCTTATAAAGCGGCTGATTAGAACCAAAGACGACCGTTTATTTCAATACACTGAAGACCTCTATCGAAGTGACAGATTAAATTTCAAAATACACACTCAAAGCTACGATGAGTATCAACATGACTTTAAGACCCCGCTCCGTATACAAGCAAGGGGCGAATAATTCACGTACGTAGTTTGAGATGTCTGCCCAACTGTTTTTGAACTAACGGGATTGACCCAGCCCCAAGAATTCCTGCCATTAAGCGTTAGAGCATTTTCCGATCTGCTCTGAGACCCAACCTTGCATCGCCGGAAGCTGGAGTTTTCCGACTTCTCTCACGGTGACAGGCTGGGGATGCCACCGGGATTATGCAGTGCGATCGGAACGTTGCATCCGATCGCCGAATGAGCAGGGTCCTCATTGTAGTGTCTACGCCAATCCTCCATCTTTTCACGGGCGTCCGCAAGCGTCAGGAACCAATGGGCGTTCAAACATTCCGCCCGGAACTTGCTGTTGA
>NZ_VKKX01000020.1:0-2500 GCF_008271655.1 Gemmobacter caeruleus | reverse complement strand
GGCGCAGCGAAAGCGAGTCTTAAAAGGGCGCATGAGTTCGACGGATCAGACCCGAAACCAGGTGATCTAGCCATGAGCAGGATGAAGGTACGGTAACACGTACTGGAGGTCCGAACCAACACCCGTTGAAAAGGGTCTGGATGACTTGTGGCTAGGGGTGAAAGGCCAATCAAACCTGGAGATAGCTGGTTCTCCGCGAAAGCTATTTAGGTAGCGCCTCGGACGAATACCTCGGGGGGTAGAGCACTGCATGGGTGATGGGGTCCCACAGACTTACTGAGCCTAAGCAAACTCCGAATACCCGAGAGTACTATCCGGGAGACACACGGCGGGTGCTAACGTCCGTCGTGAAGAGGGAAACAACCCTGACCTGCAGCTAAGGCCCCTAATTCGTGGCTAAGTGGGAAAGCATGTGGGACGTCCAAAACAACCAGGAGGTTGGCTTAGAAGCAGCCATCCTTTAAAGATAGCGTAACAGCTCACTGGTCTAGTCAAGACGTCCTGCGGCGAAGATGTAACGGGGCTCAAGCCACGAGCCGAAGCTCAGGATGCATAGCAATATGCGTGGTAGCGGAGCGTTCCGTGATATAGCTCCATGCCTCTTGCCTTCCGTCCGCGGAAGCATGGAGGCGAGGAGCTTTCTGTGAAGCCGGCGCGTAAGCGATCCGGTGGAGAGATCGGAAGCGAGAATGTTGACATGAGTAGCGACAAACAGGGTGAGAGACCCTGTCGCCGAAAGTCCAAGGGTTCCTGCTTAAAGCTAATCTGAGCAGGGTAAGCCGGCCCCTAAGGCGAGGCCGAAAGGCGTAGTCGATGGGAACCAGGTTAATATTCCTGGGCCAGGAGGATGTGACGGATCGCAGATGTAGTTCGGCCTTATCGGATTGGTCGGGCTGCTGAGCGGTTCCTGGAAATAGCCCTCCATCAGACCGTACCCCAAACCGACACAGGTGGACTGGTAGAGAATACCAAGGCGCTTGAGAGAACCACATCAAAGGAACTCGGCAAAATGCTCCCGTAAGTTCGCGAGAAGGGAGCCCCGTCTGTAGGCAACTATGGGCGGGGGGCACAAACCAGGGGGTGGCGACTGTTTACTTAAAACACAGGGCTGTGCGAAGCCGTAAGGCGACGTATACAGTCTGACGCCTGCCCGGTGCTGGAAGGTTAAAAGGAGGGGTGCAAGCTCCGAATTGAAGCCCCAGTAAACGGCGGCCGTAACTATAACGGTCCTAAGGTAGCGAAATTCCTTGTCGGGTAAGTTCCGACCTGCACGAATGGCGTAACGATCTCCCCGCTGTCTCTGATGTGGACTCAGCGAAATTGAACTGTGTGTCAAGATGCACACTTCCCGCGGTTAGACGGAAAGACCCCATGAACCTTTACTCCAGCTTTGCACTGGCATCAGGATTGTGATGTGCAGGATAGGTGGTAGGCATCGAAGCCGGGACGCAAGTCCAGGTGGAGCCTCCCTTGAGATACCACCCTTCGCACTCTTGATGTCTAACTGCGGCCCGTTATCCGGGTCCAGGACCATGCATGGTGGGGAGTTTGACTGGGGCGGTCGCCTCCCAAATCGTAACGGAGGCGCGCGAAGGTTGGCTCAGAGCGGTCGGAAATCGCTCGTTGAGTGCAATGGCAGAAGCCAGCCTGACTGCAAGACTGACAAGTCGAGCAGAGACGAAAGTCGGCCATAGTGATCCGGTGGTCCCAAGTGGGAGGGCCATCGCTCAACGGATAAAAGGTACTCTGGGGATAACAGGCTGATGATGCCCAAGAGTCCATATCGACGGCATCGTTTGGCACCTCGATGTCGGCTCATCTCATCCTGGGGCTGGAGCAGGTCCCAAGGGTATGGCTGTTCGCCATTTAAAGAGGTACGTGAGCTGGGTTTAGAACGTCGTGAGACAGTTCGGTCCCTATCTGCCGTGGGTGTAGGAGACTTGAGAAGAGTTGCCCCTAGTACGAGAGGACCGGGGTGAACGATCCACTGGTGGACCAGTTGTCGTGCCAACGGCAGTGCTGGGTAGCTATGATCGGACAGGATAACCGCTGAAGGCATCTAAGCGGGAAGCCCCCTTCAAAACAAGGTCTCCCTTGAGAGCCGTGGAAGACCACCACGTCGATAGGCCGGAGGTGTAAGTGCAGCAATGCATTCAGCTGACCGGTACTAATTGCTCGATAGGCTTGATTTGATCCAGTAACAGCAAAACTACTGGTCAAAAGCAAAAAAACTTGAACAACCTGATGTTCCTCAAACGGGTCTTTCCTCGGTTTGGTGGTCATAGCGACAGCTAAACACCCGATCCCTTCCCGAACTCGGCCGTTAAGGGCTGCCACGCCAATGGTACTGCGTCTCAAGACGTGGGAGAGTAGGTCACCGCCAAACCTAGAAAAGACCCCATCAACGATACAAAACACCCTGACGCGGGGTGGAGCAGCCCGGTAGCTCGTCAGGCTCATAACCTGAAGGCCGCAGGTTCAAATCCTGCCCCCGCAACCA
>NZ_VKKX01000019.1 GCF_008271655.1 Gemmobacter caeruleus | reverse complement strand
CTTGCAGTTTTGGATTGCCGCGGGACAGACGTTTTGCGGTCGATCCGAGCTGAAACCACAACAAGTGAAATAGGGCCGTGTCTATCCGGTTACCATCCGAAGTCTCTGCAGCGGTGTTGATGGATCAGCGAATCCAAGAATTCTGCACTGTGGGTAGTGAATTAGGGCGCAAGCCGGATAGCCGTGGTTCGTGGGTACGTTGGGAACTTTTATAGGTAAAGGAGCTAACCCGCTATGGTAGTGGAGCCCAAGCCGTTTGTCATCGACATCCCGGATGAAGTCCTAGTAGATCTCGACAAACGTCTCGCCGCAACACGGTTTCCCTCGTCAATATCAGGGTCTGGATGGTCTTACGGCACGGATGTCGATTATCTTCGTGAACTCGTTAGCTACTGGCGGACCACCTACGATTGGCGCAAGGCGGAGCGTCAAATAAATACCTTGCCCCAATACCAACAGGACATTTCAGGCGTCGATCTTCATTTTGTGCATCTGCCCGGAAAAGGTCCGGCTCCGATGCCTCTGCTGTTTTTACACGGTTGGCCTGGTTCCTTCCTGGAGGTCACGAAAATCATCGGTCCACTAACTGACCCGGGCTCTTTTGGTGGTGATCCCGCTGATGCATTCTCAATAGTAGCACCTAGTCTCCCCGGATTTGGATTTTCGTCGGACATAGGTCGGCCCGGCATGCATCCTGGTGCGATGGGGGAGATCCTCGCCCGCCTTATGACTGACGTGCTGGGCTACCAAAAGTTTGCAGCGCAAGGGGGTGACTGGGGTTCCACCATCCTCAGTCGGATGGCGCACACCTATCCCGACCGAATTGTAGGCTTACACTTGAATTACTCGTCTATCCAGCCAAACTTGGATGGGCCGGACGATTTAACGGCACAAGAGTACCGCTTTTTGGAGGCCCATAGGCAATGGGTTCTCAAAGAGGGAGCCTATAGCACCGTCCAAGCAACTAAGCCACAGAGTCTGGGAGTAGGGCTGAATGACTCTCCCGCCGGGTTGGCAGCGTGGATAATCGAAAAGTACAGAAGTTGGTCCGACTGTGCCGGGGACTTACAAAACGTTTTTACGAACGATGAGTTGCTCACAGCGGTGATGATCTATTGGGTTAGCGGTTCAATTGCGTCGTCCTCTCGGTTGTACTTTGAGCGCGCCAGCGAACGTTGGCAATTGGCGCCAGGAGAAATCATAGACGTACCTACCGCTTACGCTCACTTCCCCGCTGAAATACGGCATCCACCAAAAGAGTGGCTGAAGCGCATCTACCGGCTTGAACGCTATACGGACATGCCGAGAGGTGGTCATTTCGCGGCGATGGAGGCGCCAGAATTATTAATTGACGACATTCGTTCCTTCTTTCGCCCCCTTCGAGGAACCGAGGTCAAATCGATTGCCTTACCAAGGAAATAACTAACCACTCGCCGAAAATCGGAACCACATCAGATCAAAAAATGAAGCGAAGTGACAACGAGGATAAAATGACAGCTGAACCCATACAGAACGCAGACCAGACGCCTAAAATTGCTCTTGTTACAAATGTGACCCAGTTTGCAGGCCCCGGCGCGGTTCAAGCACTGATCGAAGATGGGTATCGAGTAGTTTGTCACGACGATACTTTCGGCGCCCCCCTTGCCCGAGAGACTTTCTGCTCAGCGAACCCCGGGTGTGTAGCACTCTCAGAGCAGCGACCCGACCGTCTTGTGGAAGCAACGCTTGAACACGGAAACGCAATCGATACGATTGTTTCGAATGACTATATTCCCAGGCCGCAAAATCGCATGACACTCGAAGGAGCTAGCGAGGAAGACGTCCGGCGCATGTTCGAGGCTTGTACCATTTTCCCGATTCGACTTCTTCAATCTGCCATCAAACCGATGCGCGCCGCAGGCGGTGGTTCCGTAATTTTTATCACGTCTTCGGTTGGCAAGCGGCCCTTGGGATACAATCCGATCTATGGTCCTGCGCGTGCTGCCACAACGGCACTTGCTGAATCCGCCGCCAAGACATTGTCCCGAGACAACATTCTGATCTACGCGATAGGTCCCAACTTTTTTAATAACCCCACATATTTCCCAACCTCCCAGTGGGAGACGGACGCGGCTCTCCGAGAAAAGGTGGCACGTGAGGTGCCGCTCGGTCGACTGGGTAAACAAGAGGAAATGGGCGCGCTGATTGCCTTTCTTGCATCACGTCGTTCGGCTCCGCTTGCGGGACAGTTTTTTGCTTTTACGGGCGCTTATTTGCCTTGACCACGTGTCGGCTGAAGCGGCACTCGCTGGACAAACACAAAACCCAACAAGGGATTAAAATTTAGGAGGGGATTTTCAATGGCTAATAAATACATACTGGCAATCGACGCGGGTACGACTGGCACCCGCGCTGTGATTGTTGACAGAGACAGCAACATTAAGGCCCAAGCCTACAGCGAGTTTACCCAGTTTCATCCAGCTCCTGACCGCGTAGAACACGACCCGGAGGAGATCTGGCAGACCACGTATGCCATGATGAAAAAAGCGCTGAAGGCAGCAGATCTAAAACCGACCGAAATCAGCGCCATTGGCATTACGAACCAACGCTCCACTCGGATGGCTTGGAATCGACAGACCGGTCAGCCTATCTATCCTGCAATCGTGTGGCAGGATATGCGAAATGCCAATATGGTCGAGTCGATTCGCAGCGAGTGGGGCGAAAAAGCCTACAAGCACACGGGCTGGCCCCTCTGTCCGCTCTATTCATCGCTTGGGTTGTGGTGGATGATGGAAAATGTCCCCAATGCCCGTCAGCAGGCTGAAGCCGGTGATGTCATTTTTGGCAATGTCGATGCTTGGCTGATATATAAACTGACCGGGGGAAAGGTCCACGCCACTTCGGCCTCCAACGCCACCGTCGCTGGTTACTATGACCTGTACAAGGACGAATGGTATAAGGAATGGTTTGACTTTCTGAACGTGCCGGTGAGCGGTATGCCGGAGGTGCGAGATGACTCGGGCTTTTTTGGAGTGACCGATCCCGAGCTCTTCGGCGTGGAGATTCCGATCACGGGAAACATTGGAGATCAACAATCAGGACTTTTGGGCCAGGGTTGTATTGAGGCTGGCTCTGTAAAATGCACACACGGCACTGGCACCTTCCTCAACATGAACGTCGGCGAAAAGTTACCTGACTCGCGCAGTGGCACCAATGTACTCATTGCTTGGCGCATTAACGGCAAGACTACCTACACCTTGGAAGGCTACGCTTCTGTGACAGGATCGGCTGTACAGTGGTTGCGAGATAGGGCTGAGTTAATCGAGGACTCGGCGAAGACCGAGGAGTTGGCTAGGAGCGTAGCGGATAACGGAGGAGTCTACTTCGTTCCTGCCATGACCGGCTTGGCAGCCCCTTACTGGGATACCTCAGCCCGGGGTACGATTATTGGCATTACCCTAGGCACTTCACGGGCTCATTTGGCCCGCGCAACGTTAGAATCTATCGTCTATCAAACCAAAGACTTTCTGCAGAGCATGCGCGCGGATTCTGGTGTGGAGATCAAATCCATGAGAGTGGACGGTGGGGCGGTTCGCAACGATTGGTTGATGCAGTTCCAGTCTAACCTATTAAACGCGGAAGTCGTGCGTCCAACCAATCCCGAAACAACCGTGATGGGCGCAGCCTACATGGCTGGGTTGGCTTCTGGTTACTGGTCAAGTTTTGAAGACGCCTTTTCGGGTATCAAAGTTGAGAAAAGATTCAAACCTCGAATGGAGGCAGAGGAACGGGAAAGACTCTATGGTCAATGGACCAAAGCGGTTCATCATTCCAGAGGATGGATTAACAATAATGGTTAAAGAGTTCCCGACTTAATGGGCTAGGGTCTGTTGATGTTTGAGGATTCCCAATTCGGGTAGTGTCTGATTCAAGCTTGCCAACAGGGGAGGCAAGCTTGATCCGCACCGTTCTGACTGACGCCCAGTGGGCCGCCATCGCTCCGCATTGCCTTGGCCGGGAGTGCGATCCGGGGCGCACCGGCCCCGATCCACGGATGTTCGTGGAAGCGGTGCTTTGGATCGTCCGAACCGGCTGCCCGTGGCGCGACTTGCCGTCAGAGTTCGGGAAGTGGAACACCGTGTTCAAACGCTTCCGCCGCTGGGTGAAGGCCGATGCATTCTACATGATGTTCAGAGCGTTAGCCGAAGACGCAGACTTTGAATACGTGATGGTGGACGGCACCATCGTCAAGGTCCACCGCCACGGTCAGGGCGCAAAAGGGGGACCGAAAGCCAGGCTATCGGGCGCTCTCGCGGCGGCGTGACGACGAAAATCATGGCGCTGACCGACGCGCTTGGCAACCTGATCGACTTCCGCCTGCTGCCCGGCCAGGCCCACGATCTGCGTGGCACCGCGGCGCTCATCGAGCGGCTCTCGGGCGGAAAGCTGCTTGCGGACCGGGCGTTTGACGCGAACTGGCTGCGCGAGGCCTTGGCCAAGGCGGGAACCGAGGCGGTGATCCCGCCCAAGTCCAACCGGCGCTTCCCGGCTGAATTCGACCGCGACACCTACAAGTGGCGCCATCTGATCGAAAACCTCTTCGGAAAGATCAAGGAATACAGAGGGATCACCACGCGTTGCTGCAAAACCGACACCAGTTTCGCCGCCTTCATCGCCATCGCGGCCACCATCATTCGCCTGCGGTGAACGTCAACAGACCCTAGTAAGCCTAAGTGATTTTCTTGTGGCAGAGGGGGAGTGCTACCTCCGCGGTAGTGAGATCGTGCAAAGTAAGAAACGGATAGCATGAATGAACTCCTTAAAGTCATGGCGAATTTCAAAACATGTGAAGGGTTATGGTCCAGCGATGGGCGCGACCTCTCATTGGGAGGTTATGCGAGCCGGTCTTGGCGTGTGTTTCGCCCTCGGAATTGCGACGTCGCTCGTTCGTGCACTTAGTCCAACACCAGAGTACGGCCTATTTTTGATAGCGCCATTTGGCGCTACGGCGATTCTTATTTTTGCCATCCCGACGAGCCCGCTAGCGCAGCCCTGGTCGGCTCTGGTGGGAAACACGGTATCGGCTTTGACCGGCGTCTTGGTGGTGAGGGTTTTGCCAGAGTTTCCTTTTCAGATTCCTCTCGCTGTGAGTCTTGCGGTGTTCGCAATGTTCACTTTGCGTGCGTTTCATCCACCGGCTGGTGCCATCGCAATGACTGTACCTATTTATCCTTCGCTGGTAGAAACCTTCGGCTACAGGTTTGCGATAACTCCCGTAGCGACCGTCACTTTGTTATTGATCTTGACTGGGGTGCTCTACGGGTTTTTGTCGAGAAACCCTTATCCTAATAAGCACAACTTTAGGTCTCGAAACGAACTAGGCCCGGGAGATAAAATCTCACTTAATGACGAAACCGCTATCAAGATTCCACGACACTATCGCCAGTCATTAAATCTTGACGCCGGCAACTTAGCGAGTGTGTTTGGAGGGGCCGAACAAAAAAACGAAGCAAGTAAATCCAGAAAGCTAACTGCATCGGATTTTATGTCTACCAAACTGATATGCGTTGGTGTTGATGATTCGCTTACGACAGTCACTACTGCCTTTCGGAAAAATAATGTTACGTCCATTCCAGTGATCGACTTAGAAGGCAGGTTCAAGGGAGTAATACATCAAAGCAAAATTTTTAGCGAAGAGGCCGGGTTTTTATCAAGAGGATTGTCGATGACGTCGAAGACCCCTAAAAAGCCTTGTCGTAAAGAGGGAGAACTAAAAGACAGGGCAGAGCAAGTCATGACCAAGAGTGGACTAACTGCCACGCCGTCCACGCATCTATCGCTCTTACTCCTGGTTCTAGCGGAAAAAGGGGTTCAGTCGATTCCGATAGTAGAGAATGGACAGATTGTTGGCATCGTCACGCAGACTGACATACTCGCCGGTCTTGTAAGATTATTCGTCATACAGAGAGGTGACCTCTAATATGACTATCATAACCGCTGTTTGGCCCCCACATTGTCCTTCGTCGCCAAGTCTTCGATCGAGGTTCCCACGAATGGAGAACGGGAGTTTCTCATGACCTGCTCCCCTGAAAGTTCCTC
>NZ_VKKX01000018.1 GCF_008271655.1 Gemmobacter caeruleus | reverse complement strand
GCTTGATCCACCCGACTTCGGCCGTTTGCGCGACGACAGACACCGCTCGGGGCGAAAAACGCTTGCCCAGCGAGCAAAATCAGGCGATCTTGAAGTCAAGCGGCAGGCCACTTGGGGAATGTCGGTTCAAGACATCGGAAAAGAACGCTTCGATGGCTTCGCGGGGCGGTAATGCACGGCAACGTCGGATACGGTCGGCTACGCTGTTCTCCACATAGCGGTCCAACGATTTGGCGAAGAGCGTGCGCTCATCCCCGAATGCGTTGTAAAGGCTCGCGCCGGTGATCCGGGTCTTGTCGATAAGGTCGCGCACTGACGTTGCCTCGTTGCCTCGTAGCCATGGCGCCAGAAGCATTGCATTGCCGCGTCGAGCACGGCTTCCTCATCGAATTCTCTTGGTCTTGCCATCCGGCGCTCTCGCAAAATTCCAACTTCGCGTCTTGCCATATTGTCCGCGCCGATGCATTCTAGAACAAGTGAACTAAAACTCAAGGTGTGACCGCCGTCATCGTTTCTCTGCCGGCAACCTTGGACGATCCAAAGGCTGGAATCATGGCTGCCCAGGAGGCGATTGAAGTTACACGAGCGGAACGCGTGGCGTCATGGCGGGGCACGCGGCTTGAGGGTCTGCTCTGGGCTGCTCTATCGATCGCGATCTTTTCAGGCTGGTTCGTGGTGACCCGGTTCAGCGTCACGCGCGAATTGCAGGTCTGGGACGTGACCGCGCTTCGCTTCGGGGTGGGCGCCATCCTCCTCGCCCCGGCTGTCCTGCGTCGCGGCTCGCGCCTTCCCATGTCTGCATGGGGTGAAGGGTTTTTGTTTGCATTGCTGTGGGGCGCGCCCTTCGTGCTCCTCGTGGCGCTCGGGCTCAAACTGACTTCGGCGGCTCAGGCCGCCTCCATTGCTCCAACGACGATGCCTCTCGTCGCAGGGATACTCTCGTTCATCTTGCTGAAGGAACGGCAGGGGTGGGTCCGGTGGTCCGGATATGCTGCGATCCTCGCCGGACTGGTCTGCCTCATCGGAGCCGTCACGACACAGGCTCCGCCCAGTCCAGCCGGCGTTGCGGCGCTGGTGGCCGCGGGTGGCATGTGGGCGATCTATACATTGCTGTTTCGCCGTAGCGGCCTGTCGTCGATCCAGGCGGCGGCGCTCATCTGCATCTGGTCGGCAGCGGTCTTTCTGCCGGCCTATGTCCTCTTCGGTCTCAGCCATCTCGGCCGCGCGTCCGCAAGCGAGATAGCGCTCCAGTTGTTTTACCAGGGTGTGTTGATGGGGGCGGTTGCGCTCGTCACCTTCAATAGAGCGGTTTCGCTGTTGGGCGCCTCGGCGGCGACGGCCATGATCGCTCTCGTTCCCGCTGCGGCATCGCTGCTTGCCATCCCGGCCCTGGGCGAAACGCCGTCGTTCGTCGAAGGCATTGCAATAGCAGTCATCGTTGTGGGCGTCCTGCTGGCGGCCAGCCGGCCATCGTCTGCAACACTGTCAATTCAACCGCAGGAGACACCATGATCCGCTTCTATTTCCATCCCACGCCGAACCCGGCCAAGATTGCCCTGTTCCTTGAGGAGGCAGGGGTTCCATATGAAACCGTGGCCGTCGACACCAGCAAGGGCGAGCAGCACGCTCCGGCGTTCCGGGCGATCAATCCGAACGGCAAGGTACCAGCCATTGTTGACACGGACGGTCCGGGAGGCAGGCAAGCGCGGGTTTTCGATTCCACTGCGATCCTGATCTACCTTGCCGAGAAAACGGCTAAGTTTCTCGGCACGCCGGAGGATCGGCCCGAACTGCTGTCCTGGCTGCTTTTCCTTGGCACGGGTCTCGGGCCTTTTTCGGGACAAGCCGTGCATTTCCAGTTCGCCGCGCCGGAGGGCCAGGAATACGCGACCAACCGCTATCGTCGCGAGGCCGAGCGCCACTATCAGGTCCTGAACGATCATCTTGAGGGGAGGGACTGGATCATAGGCGACAGCTACACGATCGCCGACATGTCCGCCTGGGGCTGGCTCGATCGCGCCTCCCGTGTACGCAAAGGGGCGGAAGACCCGCTGGCGGCCTTTCCCAACCTCAAGCGCCTATTCGAAGCTGTCGATGCACGGCCTGCCGCCTCCAGAGCGCGAGAAGTCGGCAAGGACCACGCCTTCAAGAAAGTGAACGACGAGGAGACAAAGCGCGCGCTGTTCCCGTCGAATTATCCTCCGGCGGCCTAAGCTGGCCATTGAGACGTCACAGGAGCGACCATGACGAATACCGCAGAGTACACGCCGCCGAAAGTCTGGACCTGGGAGAAGGGCAATGGTGGTCAGTTCGCCAGTATCAATCGCCCGATTTCCGGTTCCACCCATGATAAGGAGCTGCCCATCGGCAAGCATCCCTTCCAGCTCTATTCGCTGGGCACGCCGAACGGCCAGAAGGTCACTATCATGTTCGAGGAACTGCTCGAGGCCGGTCACAAGGGCGCCGAATATGACGCCTGGCTGATCAAGATCGGCGACGGCGACCAGTTCGGCTCCGGATTCGTCGAGGTCAATCCGAACTCCAAGATCCCTGCGCTGATGGACCGCTCCGGCCCGACGCCGATCCGCATCTTCGAATCCGGCGCGATTCTGATGCACCTGGCGGAAAAATTCGGCAGCGCCTTCCTGCCGACGGAACAGCCGATGCGCGCCGAAACGCTATCCTGGCTGTTCTGGCAGATGGGCTCGGCCCCGTTCCTCGGCGGCGGCTTCGGCCATTTCTATGCCTATGCGCCGGAGAAGATCAAATACGCCATCGACCGGTACGCGATGGAGGTGAAACGCCAGCTCGACGTTCTCGACCGGCGTCTTGCCGACAACGAGTATGTTGCCGGTTCGCAATATACCATCGCCGATATCGCGATCTGGCCCTGGTATGGCGGTCTGGTGAAGGGCTGGCAGTATGGCGACGCGGCGCAGTTTCTCTCTACGCACGAATACACGCACGTGAATCGCTGGGCCGAACAGATCTATGGCCGACCGGCGGTGACGCGCGGCCGCAAGGTCAACCGGACTTCGGGCGAGCCGTCGAGCCAACTCCACGAACGCCACAACGCGTCCGACTTCGAGAACAGGACACAGGATAAGCTGGAAGGAGCACGCTCGTGAACATTGATGGCAAACGCATTCTGATCACTGGCGGATCGAGCGGCATCGGACTGGCCCTTGCCCACGCGCTTCTGGCCAAGGGCGCGAGGGTAGCTATAACCGGCCGCCGCGCCAAAATGGTCGCGGATGCTGTCACCGAGCTGAAGGCAGGGGACAGTGAGGTTCACGGCGTCGTCGCCGACATTGCCACGCCGGAGGGCCGCGCTACAACGTTGGAAGGAGCGTTGCAAAAGCTCGGCGGCCTGGACATCCTCGTCAACAATGCAGGTGGGGTTCGGGCTGGACGCCTTGAGAACACGCCCGAAGCCGAACTGCAGGCGATGATCGATATCGATCTCGTGGCGCCGATCATGTTGACCCGGGCGGCGCTGCCAGTCCTGCGGGAAGGCGGCGATGCCGTGATTGTCAACATCTCCTCCGGGATAGCGCTCGTCGGTGCACCGTTCTATGCGACCTATGCCGCGGTGAAAGCCGGGCTTGCCAACTTCGGCGAGGCGTTGCGGCGCGAACTGAAGGGTGAGGGCATCCACGTGATGACCGTCTATCCGGGTGGCACCGATACGCCCATGATGAAATCGAACCGCGCCGGACCCGATCTAGGCTTTTCGCGCGAGCCGGCTTCCGCCGTCGCCGATGCGATCGTTGCCGGCATCGAAGCCCGGGCGTTCGAAGTAATCCGCGGCGGCGAGACACGTGCGCAGATGATCGCGCTCAACCGCGAAAACCCGGCCGCAGTCGACGAACGCTTTCTCGGGTTGAAGCGGGCGTTGGAAGAAGCGGTGAAGGACCACTCGGCGCTTTGAGCGCCAAAAAAATTTAACAAGGAGTGCAATTGTGATGCTGCAGAATGGCGACGTCTTTCCCTCATTCATCTTTGGTCGCGCTGGCGGCGGCGAAATCCACTTGCCCGGAGATCTGGCGGGCGGGTTCGGTGTTATCCTGTTCCACCGTGGTTCCTGGTGTCCATACTGCAACGCCCAGCTCGCCGAATTTGCGCGAGCGGCGGACAAGTTCGCCGAGGACGGGATCAGGGTCGTCTCAGTATCGACGGACGATCGGGAAAAATCGGAGGCGCTCGTCGACAAGCACAAGCTAGGGTTTCCGGTCGGCTACAGCGCGGATGCACGAGCAGTTTCCGCAGCCACCGGCGCCTTCGTCAATGAGAATCCGCTAGCCCTCCAAGCGACCGGGTTCGTCATCGATCCAGAGGGCCGGATCGTGACAGCTGTCTACTCGACCCGCGCGATCGGTCGCCTTATGCCCGCCGATGTTCTGAATTTTGTACGTCACTTCAAGTCCCTGGCAGGCAACTAAAAAAACGGTTGATCTGTCGCCGCGGAGCACGGTCAACGATTACTTCCGGCGATGGGACTGGGACGGGGCGCTGGAGCGCATCCATCACGCGCTCTATGTTGCGTGTCGTGAGGCAGCGGGCCGGGAGGCCAGTCCCACAGCGGCGATCATTGACAGCCAGACCGTCAAGGGCGCCGAAAAAAGGGGGCGCTCGGTTGATCCGCCAGGCTACGACGCCGGCAAGAAGATCAAAGGTAAGAAGTGGCACGTCCTGGTCGACACACAGGGCCTGTCGATGCGGGCCATCGTGCATGCCGCCGACGTGCAGGATCGCGACGGCGGTGTGTTGCTGATGGGCGCGCTGTTCGGCCTCTATCCGTTTCTGCTCAAGCTCTACGCCGACAGCGGTTAGCAGGGACCAAAATTCCGCGACGGCCTCGCCGCCGCCGGTGCCCAGGTCAACGTCGAGGTCGTCAAACGCTCGGACGTGCACAGGTTCGTCATCCTGCCTCGACGATGGATCGTCGAGCGCATCATCGCCTGGCTCAACCGTTACCGCCGATTGGCAAAGGACTGGGAGGGCTCTGTTGCATTGATTTTCTGCCTTCCGCTTTGTGCCTGAATTTGCGACAGGTTGACAAGACACTGATGTAACGAGGCATTTTCTGTGACAGTCGATTTCAAAGGCGCTCGCTATCCGAAATGGGTGATTTTGCACGCCGTTTTTTCCTACGTTCGCTATGCTGTCTCGTACCGCGATCTTGAGGAAATTCTTGCCGAACGTGGGGTTAAAGTTGACCACACGACCCTCAATCGCTGGGTGGTGAAATACGCGCCCAAAATCGCAGCCAATGCGCAGCGCCGAAAGCGCAAGTTGGTGGGGACTTGGCGTGTTGATGAGACCTATATCAAGGTTCGTGGCAAGTGGACGTATCTGTATAGGGCAACCAACCGCCACGGCAAAACCCTTGATTTTATGCTTTCAGAGCGGCGCGACACCGCTGCAGCGCGGCGTTTCTTCAAACAGGCTATCGCTACAAACGGCCAACCTGGCGTGGTCAATGTTGACAAAAGCGGCTCCAATCTTGCGGGCCTTCAGGCGGTGAATGTGATCCTCAAATTTCAGGGCAATGGGCAGCTGATTACCATCAGGCAGAAGAAATACCTCAACAACATCCTCGAGCAAGACCATCGCTTCATCAAGCGCATCACAGGGCCTATGCTCGGCTTCAAAGCTATCCATTCTGCCACGGCAACCATTGCCGGCATCGAGACCGCACATATGATCCGAAAAGGTCAGTTCGACCTAAACGGCCTTACAGCTTTCCAACAATTTGCTGAGCTCGCAGCATAAAGCGTCTTCTGAATGTAGGGGCTTTTCATGTATTCGTTCAAAGCGTCGGCGAACGTTACGACCTTCGGCGCGTCGGGCGCGACCTTCTTTGCGCGGCGTTCTTCGACAGGATCAACGCCCGCTTCGACAAGCAAGCGCAGTTCCCCGGCCTTCAACCGGGCGTCTTTCAGGGTCAACCCGATCATGGGGGGCTTGTCGGCGTCTTCCTTGGTGCGGGGCTTGGCATACGGCCCTAGACCCATGCTGCGGGTCTTCCCATGCAGCGTGAAGCGCCATTCCCAAGACCGCGACACGGTGCCTTTCCAGTCGGTCACTTGCAGGAACAGCCCGCCGCCGTCCGACAGTCGCGCCCGCGTCTTCTGCGCTTCAATCTCTTTCGGGGTCAGGCGGTAAATCGTTGCCATGTCCAAATCCTCTACCCATGCTCTACCCACATGAAATGGCAGAAGCAGGCAGTCCGCACAAGACAGGGGCAGACGATACAATGCCGCAAGCAGTTGGAAACAATAGGTATTTCAGACAGCCCTAGACGGTGGCAGACATATCAATGGAAGCCCTACGGGCTGCCACTTTTCCCTGAAAATTCAATGGGTTTCAATCGATTTCGGGCGATTGGAGTTGGCGGCAAGTCGGTGCGAGACGTTTTCCGTTCGAAGGCGAAGCGCACAACGAACCTCGCCTAACCGACATTCCCCAAGTGGCCTGCCGCTTGACTTCAAGATCGCCTGATTTTGCTCGCTGGGCAAGCGTTTTTCGCCCCGAGCGGTGTCTGTCGTCGCGCAAACGGCCGAAGTCGGGTGGATCAAGC
>NZ_VKKX01000017.1 GCF_008271655.1 Gemmobacter caeruleus | reverse complement strand
AGACGTCATCGCCCGGATCTCAGACCTGCCGGTCTCTCGACTGCCGGAATTGCTGCCGTGGCAGTGGAAGCCGTCGGAAAAAGCCAACGTCAAGGCTGCATAACCGCGGCTCTCGGCGCATGCTTACGCTCGAAAGCGCCGAGCGCACAGACGACTGATCCTGTGAGTTCAGGGAAAGCCCGCGGCCGTGCGACTCGTGCCGCTGTGAGTGGCGGTGGCCAGGGTAAGCTGTCGCTCGATATCGAGGGATTAGGTATTTCGAGCACGAACCGGACGGAATTGGCTTCGGCAGTTCAGACGACGAGGGCGATTATTGCGGAGCATGGTTGATGTCTTCGGGAGCAAGCAGCTTGCTTTCAAGCACTTCTCAGCAAGTAGCAGATTTCTTCGAATTGAATTTTAACGGGGTTGGCTTTTGTTGAAGATGCGCTGAGCGCCAGTTCGGCAATCTCTTCTATCTCGGCGTTTAGAACGCCGAGATCTTTTAGCGAAGGCAATCCGTTCGCGTCTACGAAACTACGCAATGCAAGCACTCCGTCTTCGCCCGAATTGCCAAGACCATCGGCGAGCCATTCATTTACTTTATGAAAACGTTCTACGTTGCCCAATCCACGCGTCACAGCCCCGAAATTCACCGATAGTCCGGATGCCAGCAATCTGCCACAAATTGCGCCGTGCGCAGCGCCTCGGCCTCCGATGACAGAAGCTAGGCCGTGCACGATCCCTAGTCCAGAGTTCGACAGGGCGAGGCCGCTTAGATAGCTGGCCCGTGCCATTTCATCGCGGGCTTTGATGTTTTCGTTTTCCATCAACCTGTGCAATGAGGCCATTGCCGGGCGGATATTGGCCTCGCACAGGGCGTCCGTCACCGGATTGGCCCGGTTGCACAGATAGCTTTCGATGAGCTGGGTGATCGCGTCCAGCCCGCTCGCCAGCGTCAGCGCCTTGGGGGACCCGTCGGTCAGTGCGGGGTCCACAATCGCCAGATTCGGTAGGAGGCGTGGATCACGCAGGCTGATTTTTAGCTGCTTTTCAGGAACGCCGATCACCGCGTTTCGCGTCGCTTCGGCACCGGTTCCGGCGGTTGTCGGGATCGCAATGAATGGCAGGGGATCTTTCAACTGCCGCGGGGATGAGTTGCCCAGCTCCAGATACTCCGCCACATCGCCTTCACTGACGCAGAGCCCGGCAACGGCCTTGCCCAGATCAAGCGTCGCGCCGCCTCCGACAGAGACAATGCACTCCGCCCTGTGACCCCGGGCGAAGGCGACGGCATTGCGGACGTCGTCAAGATCCGGTTCTCCCGCCGAATACACAACTTGCAGGCAGCAGCCCGAATGGGTCAGTTCCGCGGCCAGTTCGTCCACCCAGGCGACCGACCTTCCCCGCACCAGCAACACACGGGTTCCAATCCGTGCGATCTCATCCGCGGCCGTAACACGACAGCCACGACCGAAAATCGTGCGGTTCGGGGCGGTCAGCGCAAAACCTGTCATGCGGCGGCGGCGCTCCCGGTTACCTGGCAGGCATAGTGCGCGGCCATGTCGGACAGGGCAATGGGCTTGATCCGGGGCGCATGGCCTGCGCTGCCGAATTGCTCGAACCGGTCGCGGCAGACGGCGGACATGGCCTCGATGCCCGGCGCGAGGTATTTGCGCGGATCGAACTCACCGGGGTGTTTGGCAAAAACCGTGCGGATCGCGCCGGTCAGTGCAAGCCGCAGATCCGTATCCACATTGACCTTGCGCACGCCAAAGCGAATGCCCTGCTGGATTTCCTCGACCGGTACGCCCCATGTCGGGGCAATCTCGCCGCCATGGGCGTTGATGATATCCTGTAATTCCTGCGGCACCGAGGAGGAGCCATGCATCACCAGATGCGTGTCCGGCAAGCGTGCATGAATCTCGCGCAAACGGTCAATCGCGAGGATCTCGCCATCGGGTTTGCGGGTGAACTTGTAGGCTCCGTGCGATGTCCCGATGGCCACGGCCAGCGCATCGACGCCGGTCAGCCGCACAAATTCGGCCGCTTCTTCCGGGTCGGTCAGGAGATGTTCGCGTGACAGGGCCCCCTCGAACCCGTGCCCATCCTCGGCCTCTCCCCGCAGGGTTTCCAGCGATCCCAGATGGCCGATTTCACCCTCGACCGACACGCCCACCAGATGCGCCATCTCGACCACCTTGGCGGTCACCGCGACGTTTTCGTCAAACGTGGTCGGTGTTTTGCCGTCGGCTTTGAGAGAGCCGTCCATCATGACCGAGGAAAACCCATTGGTGATGGCCGACAGGCAGGTCGCGGGCGCGTTGCCGTGGTCCTGATGCATGCAGACAGGGATATGCGGGTAAAGCTCAATCGCGGCGCGGATCAGATGCGATAGCACGATGTCATTGGCAAAGGCGCGCGCGCCACGGCTGGCCTGCATGATGACCGGGCTTTGGGTGGCTTCCGCTGCTGCCATGATGGCCAGCATCTGCTCCATGTTGTTCACGTTGAACGCGGGCAGCGCGTAATCATGTTCCGCCGCGTGATCGAGCAGCTGACGAAGGGATACGAGAGCCATGGGGGGGGGTCCTTTCCTCAGGACGCGGCCGAACCGGCGTCCGCAGTATGATATTGTGCAATTCGGTCCACCTCGTTGGCGGAACCAAGGATGACCGGCACGCGCTGATGATGGCCCGTGGGCTGAAGATCGAGAATGCGACTATGGCCGTCCGTGGCGGCGCCGCCCGCTTGTTCCACCAAAAGCGCCATCGGGCTAGCCTCGTAGAGCAAACGCAGTTTTCCACCTGCCGCGCGGTTGCCGTCATCTACCGGGTAGAGGAACACACCGCCGCGAGTCAGGATGCGGTGCACCTCGGCCACCATCGACGCGGTCCAGCGCATATTGAAATCGCGCCCGCGCGGGCCGGTCATCCCGGCCAGGCATTCATCCACATAGCGCCGCACAGGTGCGTCCCATAGACGATAGCGCGAGGCGTTGATGGCGAACTCGGAAGTTTCCGCCGGGATCGTCATGCGCGGATGGGTCAAGCGGAAATCGCCGGTGCCGTATTCACAGGAAAACCCGTAGACGCCGCTGCCCACGGTCAGGACCAGCATCATGGTCGGGCCATAGATCGCGTATCCCGAACAGTGCTGCGCGTCCCCAGCCTTGAGTACATCGCGGTCGCCATCCGTGCCCACGGTACAGATCGAAAAAATCGAGCCGACCGACAGGTTCACGTCGATATTCGAGGATCCGTCCAGCGGATCGTAGAACAGGAGATAATCGCCGCCCTTCGGCTCCTTGAGCCAGACCGCGTCTTCACGCTCTTCGCTGACCAGCGCGGCAAGACGCGGCGAGCTTTCGCAGATCCGGGCAAAGACCTCGTCGGCGATCACGTCGAGCTTTTTCTGATCTTCGCCCTGCACATTGGTGTCCCCGGCAAGGCCGTGATTGCCTTCGAACGCCGCGTTGCGCAGCCGGTTGCCGATCACACGGCAGGCCGAGGCGATATCCTCGATCAGGAAAATGAGATTGGGATCAAGCCCGCCGGGCTCGGCATAGCGGGTCAGGAAGCGGCGCAGGGTCATCGGTTCGGACATGATTCAAAACCTCATTGTGGCATCGACCGCGCGTTTCCATGCGGCGTATTTGGCGGCCCGGGTATCTCCGGTCATGGATGGGGTGAAGCTCTTGTCCAGCGCCCACTTTTCCGCAAACGCGGCTTGGGCGGGATAGATCCCCGCGCGCTGCCCGGCAAGCCAGGCCGCGCCAAGCGCCGTGGTTTCCAGCACCCTGGGCCGGTCGACCCGGGCCCCGATGATGTCGGAAAGGAACTGCATCGCGAACTCGGACGCGCTCATGCCGCCGTCTACTCGCAAAACAGCATCCCCTGCCCCACCCATATCCGCTTGCATCGCAGCCAACAGGTCGCGGGTCTGGTAGCCCACGCTTTCCAGGGCCGCGCGGGCCAGTTCCGCAGGACCGGAATTGCGCGTCAACCCGAACACCGCGCCGCGGCAGTCAGCATTCCAATAGGGCGCGCCCAGTCCAGTAAAGGCCGGAACCAGAACCACGTTCTGCGCCGGATCGGCGGCTTCCGCGAGCGGTTGGGATTCCTTGGCCTCGCGGATGATCTTGAGCCCGTCGCGCAGCCATTGCACCACCGCCCCGGCAATAAAGATCGACCCTTCCAGTGCATAGGTCGGCTTGCCGTCCAGCTGATAGGCGATGGTGGTCAGCAGACGGTTCTGCGAGCGTACCGGCTTATCGCCGGTGTTGATCAG
The DNA here is from genome assembly GCF_008271655.1 of Gemmobacter caeruleus. Classification (GTDB taxonomy): domain Bacteria; phylum Pseudomonadota; class Alphaproteobacteria; order Rhodobacterales; family Rhodobacteraceae; genus Gemmobacter; species Gemmobacter caeruleus. Next base: position 7,035 of record NZ_VKKX01000017.1, on the reverse strand, counting down.
CGCAAAACAGCCCGTGCCATAAGTGGATTTCAGCATGCCGGATTCAAAACAGGCCTGCCCGACCGTGGCGGCCTGCTGATCGCCGGCGATGCCAAGGATCGGAATGGGGCGGCCAAACAGATCGGCGCGCGTCTCGCCGAAATCGGCGGCGCAATCGCGTACTTCGGGCAGCATGGACATGGGAATGCCCAAGCGCTCGCATATCGTCTGCGACCAGCGCCCCTTGCGGATGTCATAAAGCATGGTGCGCGCCGCATTGGTGGCGTCGGTCACATGGTCCTTGCCGCCGGTCAGGTTCCAGACCAGCCAGGTATCGACGGTACCAAAGACCAGCTCTCCGGCCTCGGCCCGGGTGCGTGCGCCGTCGACGTTGTCGAGAAGCCAGGCCAGTTTCGTACCGCTGAAATAGGGGTCGAGCAGAAGGCCGGTGCGGTCGGTCACCGCTTCCTCGAACCCGTCCGCCTTCAGCGCCTGGCACATGGCCGAGGTCCGGCGGTCCTGCCAGACGATGGCGTTGTGAATGGGCTTGCCGGTCTTTCGGTCCCAGACCAGCGTCGTCTCGCGCTGGTTGGTGATACCGATGGCAGCGATGTGCGCGCCACCCGATTTCTCGATCGCCGCCCGGCAGGTCGCCGCGGTCGTGGCCCAGAGATCGGCCGGATCATGCTCCACCCAGCCGCTGTTCGGGAAATGCTGCGGGAATTCTTCCTGCGCTGAGGCGACAGCTGTCATGGATGCGTCAAACACTATGGCCCGAGTCGATGTCGTGCCCTGATCAATGGCCAGAATATGGGTCATGACCGCCTCTCCTCAAAGCGATGTTTATCTGCGCCGTACTGGCACGAATGTCTGTTTGGTGGAATTTGAGTGGTCGAGGCCCCGTAGGGCCCCGACCGGGGAGGAAGGCTTACTTCCAGGACGCGATCAGATCATCATAGCTGACGGTCTGGGGGGCTTCGTCTTCGTTCTCAAGCTTGGCGTAGGGCGCGCCGGGCTGGGCGAACCAGTATTCGGCAGACATCTCTTCGTTCAGCTTGGGACCAATGTCACCCTGGATGCCCGCACGCTCCAGACGCTCCAGAACCCGCTCCTGATCGGCACAGAGTGCATCAAGCGCTTCCTGGGGGGTCTTGGCGCCCGACATGGCGTCGCCGATGTTCTGCCACCACAGCTGGGCCAGCTTCGGGTAATCCGGGACGTTGGTGCCGGTGGGCGACCATGCGACACGGGCGGGCGAACGGTAGAATTCCACCAGACCACCCAACTTGTCCGCACGCTCGGTGAAGCTGTCATGCTGCACGGTCGACTCGCGGATGAAGGTCAGGCCCACGTGGGATTTCTTCACGTCCACGGTTTTCGACGTCACGAACTGGGCATAGAGCCAGGCCGCCTGGGCACGATCCACCGGGGTGGATTTCATCAGCGTCCAGGACCCTGCGTCCTGATAGCCGACCTTCTGTCCTTCCTTCCAGTAGACGCCATGCGGGCTGGGCGCCATGCGCCACTTGGGCGTGCCGTCCTCGTTCATCACCGGCAGGCCGGGTTTCACGGTGTCGGCGGTGAAGGCGGTGTACCAGAACATCTGCTGGGCCACGTTGCCCTGCGCCGGGATCGGGCCGGCCTCGGAGAAGGTCATACCGGCGGCTGCGGGCGGCGAGTACTTGTTCAGCCACTCGATGGCCTTGGTCACGGCGTAGACGGCCGCGGGCGAGTTGGTCGCGCCGCCACGGGCCACGCAGGAACCGGTGGGCTGGGAGTTTTCGTTCACACGAATTCCCCATTCGTCCACGGGCAGACCGTTGGGCTCACCCACGTCTCCCATGCCGGCCATCGACATCCACGCGTCGGTGTAACGCCAGCCGAGCGAGGGGTCTTTCTTGCCGTAGTCCATGTTGCCAAAGACTTCGCCCTCGACACCCAAGTGCGACAGGTCGCGGCCGGTGAAGAATTCGGCGATATCCTCATAGGCCGACCAGTTGACCGGAACACCAAGGTCGTAGCCGTAGGCCGCCTTGAAGTCTTCCTGGTTCTTGGGGTCGTTGAACCAGTCATAGCGGAACCAGTAGAGGTTCGCGAATTGCTGGGTCGGCAACTGGTAGACTTTACCGTCCGGGCCAGTGGTGAAGCTCAGGCCGATGAAATCTTCCAGATCCAGTGTCGGCAGGGTCACTGCCGCGCCTTCGCCGGACATCCAGTCGGTCAGGTTGCGCACCTGCTGATAACGCCAGTGGGTGCCGATCAGGTCGGAGTCGTTGACATATGCGTCATAGATGTTCTCACCCGACTGCATCTGGGTTTGCAGCTTTTCGACCACGTCACCTTCGCCGATCAGGTCATGGGTGACCTTGATGCCGGTGATCGCGGTGAAGGCCGGCGCCAGCACCTGGCTTTCGTATTCATGCGTGGTGATGGTCTCGGAAACGACCTTGATCTCCATGCCGGCGAACGGCTTGGCCGCGTCGACAAAGAACTGCATCTCCGCTTCCTGCTCGGCGCGGCTGATCGACGACAGATCGCCGATTTCCGCATCGAGGAACGCCTTGGCGGCATCCATGTCGGCAAAGGCAGGGCCCGCAAGGACCAGCAGCGCCGCTGTTGTGGATTTGAGGTTGAGGTTCATTGGTATAATCCTCCCATTTTGAACCGATGAATGAAGAAGTTCGAAGCGTGGCCGGGTCTCCTCCTGTCCCGGCCACGGGGGCCTGTGGCTACACCCAGCGGAAGACCGCGGCGGCGTAGATCAGGCAGACGATGAGGGCATAAGGTTGTTGCGCCCCAACGATCCCGAGCCAGGCCAGATTGATAAAGGCCGAGCCCAGAAGGGTGATGAAGAGCCGGTCGCCCCTCGTGGTTTCGATCCGCAGAATGCCCGTGCGGGGCGTTTCCGGGAATTTAATGGCCAACACCGTGAAGGTGATCAGCAGCGAGGCGATGACGGCGAAGAAGATCGCGGTCGGCCAGGTCCATGCCATCCAGTCCATTGGAAGTCCTCCCTTTCTTCAGGCTTACACGCGACCCAGGGCAAAGCCCTTGGCGATGTAGTTGCGGACGAAGTAGATCACGAGCGCGCCGGGCACGATGGTCAGGATACCGGCGGCCGCCAATACGCCCCAGTCGATGCCCGATGCCCCTTGGGTCCGGGTCATGATCGCAGCAATTGGTTTGGCTTCAACGGTGGTCAGCGTGCGGCTCAAGAGCAGTTCCACCCATGAGAACATGAAGCAGAAGAACGCCGCAACCCCGATACCACTGGCAATCAGCGGCGTGAAGATCTTCACGAAGAAGGCACCAAAGCTGTAGCCGTCGAGATAGGCGGTCTCGTCGATCTCTTTCGGCACGCCGCGCATGAAGCCTTCCAAAATCCACACCGCGAGCGGCACGTTGAACAATGTGTGCGCCAGCGCCACGGCGATATGTGTATCGAACAGGCCCACAGAGCTGTAGAGCTGGAAGAAGGGCAGCGCGAAAACCGCGGGCGGAGCCATCCGGTTGGTCAAGAGCCAGAAGAACAGATGCTTGTCGCCCATGAAGTGATAGCGCGAGAAGGCATAAGCCGCAGGCAGCGCCACCGCGAGAGAGATCACCGTGTTCACCGTCACGTAGATGATCGAGTTCACATAGCCCATATACCAGGCCGGATCGGTGAGGATCGTGGCGTAGTTGGCGAAAGTGAGGTCGCGCGGGAACAGCGTGAACTCGTTCAGGATCTCGGTGTTGGTCTTCAGGCTCATGTTCAGCAGCCAGTAGATCGGCAAGAGCAGGAACAGGAGATAGAGGGTCATCACCACGAGGCGGCTGTTGATCTTGGGCAGAGACAGCCCGCGGGATAAAGTTTTGTTTACGGTCATATCGGCCATGGATCAGCCCTCCCGCTTATCGAGGTTGGTCATCACGGTGTAGAACACCCAGGAGATGAGAAGGATCACGAGGAAATACATGATCGAGAAGGCCGCCGCGGGTCCGAGGTCGAACTGTCCCAGCGCCATTTTGACGAGGTCGATCGACAGCAGCGTGGTGGCGTTGCCGGGGCCACCGCCGGTGACGACGAACGGCTCGGTATAGATCATGAAGCTGTCCATGAAGCGCAAGAGGATCGCGATCATCAGCACGCCCATCATCTTGGGCAGTTCGATGAAGCGGAACACCTTCCAGCGCGATGCCTGGTCGATCTTGGCCGCCTGGTAATAAGCGTCGGGGATCGATTTCAGACCGGCAAAGGCCAGCAGCGCCACAAGCGAGGTCCAGTGCCATACATCCATCACGATGATCGTGACCCAGGCCGCCAGAATGTCCTGCGTGTAGTTGTAGTTGATGCCAAGCGCGTCCAGCGTGTATCCCAGAAGGCCGATATCGACGCGGCCAAAGATCTGCCAGATCGTGCCAACCACGTTCCATGGAATAAGCAACGGCAGCGACATCAGCACAAGGCAGAAGGACGACCAGAAGCCGGATTTCGGCATGTTCAGCGCCACGAAGATGCCCAGCGGAATCTCGATGGCCAGAATGATGCCCGAGAACATGAGCTGGCGTCCAAGCGCGTCCCACATGCGCTCCGAGCGCAGCATTTTTTCGAACCATCCAAGCCCGGCCCAGAAGAACTGGTTATTCCCGAACGTGTCCTGAACGGAATAGTTGACCACGGTCATCAGCGGGATCACCGCCGAAAAGGCCACCAGAAGCAGCACAGGCAGGACGAGAAACCATGCCTTTTGATTGACTGTCTTTTCCATTACTTCGCCCCCTCCCCGGACGAGTGCGCCACGGGGCGCGCGATTTGTGCGGATGCCTGATCGAGGAAACGGTCAACCATTTAGATTTGGCGTTCCATGATCTGTTGCGGTGTCAGGATCGGACGGCCATCCATCACGCGGCCTCCCCGTTTACGCGCCAGTCATTGGCATAGACATTGACGCGGGTAGGATCGAATGTGACACGGTTCATATCGGCGCTGATATGGTCGTCTTCGCCCGCGATGATGTGGATATCGCTCCCGAAAAACTCTGCGCGGATGATCTTGTGGCGGCCCACATCCTCGACGCGGCGCACCTTGACGGGCAGGCCCTCGGTCTGGCTCAGCTTGGCGAATTCCGGGCGGACGCCGATCTCGACCTTGCCATCCAGCGGCTTGTAGCCCTGCGCAAGCTCGACATAGGAGCCGTTCACATAGGCCTTGTTGCCGTCGATCCGCGCCGGGATCACGTTCATGCCCGGCGAGCCGATGAAATAACCCACGAATGTATGCTCGGGACGCTCGAAAAGCTCTTCGGGCGTGCCGATCTGCACAACGCGGCCGTCATACATGACCACAACCTTATCGGCAAAGGTCAGCGCCTCGGTCTGGTCATGGGTGACGTAGATCATAGTATGCCCGAAATCATGGTGCAGCTGCTTGAGCTGTGTGCGCAGTTCCCATTTCATATGCGGGTCGATCACGGTCAGCGGCTCGTCAAACAACAGCGCGTTCACGTCCTTGCGCACCATGCCGCGGCCCAGCGAAATCTTTTGCTTGGCATCGGCGGTGAGACCACGCGCCTTTTTGCGCAGCATCTCCTCCATGCCGATCATACGGGCGATTTCCTGAACGCGCTCCGCGACATAGCTCTCGTCCCGGCCACGGTTGCGCAGCGGGAACGCCAGATTGTCATGCACCGTCATGGTGTCGTAGACGACCGGGAACTGGAACACCTGGGCAATATTGCGTTCTGCGGTGGGGGCGTGCGTTACGTCCTTGCCATCAAACAGGATGCGGCCCTGGCTCGGGTGCAGAAGCCCCGAGATGATGTTGAGCAGCGTGGACTTGCCACAGCCCGACGAGCCCAGCAGCGCATAAGCCGCGCCATCGTCCCAGTCGTGGTTCAGTTCCTTCAGCGCAAAGTCGTCTTCGCTGCCGGGATTGGGCAGGTAGGAATGCGCGAGGTTATCAAGTGTGATCTTGGCCATGGTGTCCTCCCTCAGGCCGCAAGCGCATAGGCGGCAGGTGCCACCAGCTTGCCGTCTTCGCCAAAAATGTAGACATGGCGGGGGTCCAGCCAGACATCGAGCCGCGCGCCCAGATCCAGCTCATGAACCCCATGGATCAGCCCGACCCAGCGTTCGCCGAAATGGTCCAGGTGAACAAAGGTCTCCGACCCGGTCAGCTCGGTCACCGACAGTTTCGTGGCGAATTGCATGGCATCCGGAGAATGCTGGTTGATTTCCAGGTGGTTCGGGCGGAACCCGGCGGTGTAACGGCCATCGGCCAGTTCCGCGAGCTTGCCTGTTGCCGCCGCGCTCTGACCGTCGCCGAACATGATCCGGTTGCCGGTCTTGGAGATCGGCAGGAAGTTCATCGGCGGGTCCGAGAACACCCGCGCCGTGTTGGCATCCACCGGCTGGCGGTAGACCGACGGGGTCGGGCCGAACTGGGTGATGCGCCCTTCGGACAGGGTGGCGACATTGCCGCCCAGCAAGAGCGCCTCTTCCGGCTCTGTCGTCGCATAGACAAAGATCGAGCCCGAGGCTTCGAAGATTTTTGGAATCTCGACCCGCAGCTCTTCGCGCAGCTTGTAATCGAGATTCGCAAGCGGCTCATCGAGCAGCACCAGCCCGGCATTCTTGACTAGCGCGCGCGCAAGCGCACAGCGCTGTTGCTGACCTCCCGACAACTCTAGCGGCTTGCGCTCCAGCAACGGGGTAAGCTTCATCAGATCGGCGGTTTCGCGCACGCGGGTGTCGATCTCGGCCTTGTTCACACCCATCAGCTTCATCGGCGAGGCGATGTTGTCATAGACGCTCATCGACGGGTAGTTGATGAACTGCTGATACACCATCGCCACCTTGCGGTCCTGAACGCGCTGGCCGGTGACATCGTCCCCGTTCCAGAAGACCTGACCGGTATTGGGCGCATCCAGCCCGGCCATCAGCCGCATCAGCGATGTCTTGCCCGACAGGGTCGGCCCAAGCAGCACATTCATCGTGCCTTTTTCCAGCGTCAGATCCGTCGGGTAGATATGTGTCTGCCCCTCGACGGTCTTTGATACGCCCCTTAGTTCCAGC
>NZ_VKKX01000016.1 GCF_008271655.1 Gemmobacter caeruleus | reverse complement strand
CTTCGTTGTCGAAGACCAGCCGCACCGCCCGCTCGCGCACTTCAGGGGAAAACTTGTTCGTCGTCTTGCTCATGATGCTCCATCCTACTCAGGAGTTGGAGCCTCCGGCAAACCCGGCGCGGTTCACAACATCGATTCTACCAGCAAGTTTGAGCGACTGAAGCTGGCGCTGTCTGAGCTGGGTATGGAAGAGGAGCTTTTCATCAAGTTCGCATAGGAGGCGCTTTTGGGTTGTTGTTTGTATGCAACCACGGCCGCATCTTCGGCATAACCGCTGTAACTTCCACCTCCCGCAGCATCCCGCCCGCCAGCAGTCCATCTCGAAGCCAGTCCAGCGCTTCCCACCAATCCTCATAGCCACGCCGGGCGGATGCAATCTGTTCCGGATGCGGCCGCCAGGTGACTGGGCAAGCCAGGATATCGACTGATCGCCACTTGCCGCGCGTCTTCACCCGCTCGCTGCCGACAACGATAGTCGTCGCCCGCTCTCCATGCTGGTTGTTCTTGATTTCCAATGGGACACAGCGCGGGACGACGCCCGGCATCCAGTCCGGGGTCATGCCAGCACGCGCCAGTTCGGCCACCTGGATCGCCATGCGGATGCCGCCGAGGCTATGGGGCATGCCCGCGACGGCGGCTGCGATCACCTCGGCATCGGGATGGGTGTAGCTGCCCATCTTGTACTGGCCACCGTCCACCTTGCAGCCTAGCGCCGCGCGCTGCAGCAGAACGTACTCGAGGCCGAAGCCGAAACCTTCCTCTGTCACGCCCTTTGGTGGCGGCAGTTCCAGTTGCGCCTGTTCTACGCGGAATGCCCATTCTAGCGCCGCTTGGACGCCCAGCGCGCGTTTAACTTTGGTGCCGCCCGAGCGGCCAACTTGTCGCTGCAGGGTCATCGCACGCCCCGCAATCGGAGCCGTTCGGGCGTGACCAAGCCGCGCACCAGCATCAAATCACGAAGGCTGTTGTTGATCGCGCTGACTGGCAGGAAGCCGTCGGCGTTGACCATCTTGGCGTAGAAGGCCGCCTTTTCATCGTCGCTGAGCCGGGGAGGGTCTTCGCGCTTGCGCCGCCGCTTTGCCTTATGGCTTTTGGCATTCGCGATGGCCGTCTGCGCGTCGCGCTGGGCGGCACGTTCCATGAACCGGTCGAGGGCTTTGGGGCCATCGGGCGGGTTCGGATGATCGGCCCGGGTCTCGATGGCGACCTCGATGATACGCTTCCGCGACAGCCCGATATCGTCGATCCAGCGACGAACGTGTGTGCGGGCTGGCCAGCCTTGCCACCAGGCGGGCAGGGCGGCGTTGGCGGCAAAGCCCAGCGCGCTCAGCAATTCCGCGAAGAACCGATCAAAATCGGCCTCGCGCGCAGCCGCGTCCTCCTCCTCCTTTACTGGTTTACTTAGTGGTTCTCTTACAAGGTTAGTGTCCGGAATCCGGACACGGCTTTCGGCATTTTCCGGACACGGGTCGGGGCAAAATCCGGACACGGGTTCCTGCGGATTGCCGTGTGCGATTTCCGGACACGGCTCTGCCAGATCAGCAGGGATGCTGGCAATTTCAGACGCAGTTTCAGCATCATGGCCAAAGGGCAAAAGCCCGTGTCCGGTATCCGGACATGGCTCGGGATCATGTGGTGCAAAGCCTTCCTCGAACCCCAAGATGTAGCGGGTTGGCAGCTGGCGCTTGGTGACGGGATCGATGCGCGGCACCCGCCGCAAAAGATGCTCGGCTTCCAGCCGGTCGAGATGTTCGTTCAGGGTGGAGCGACTGATCTCGCAATCATGGGCCAGCCGGTCCTGTGACGGGAAGCAGCCGAAGTCGGGGTTGAAGCGGTCACACAGGTGCCAGAGCACGATCTTGGTCGTCGGCTTCAGCCCGCGCCGCTGGATCGCCCAGTTGGTGGCGTCATGGCTCATGGCGCGGCCCTCCGCATGGGGCGCTGCGCGCGGCTGGTGAAGCCATTGTCGGCCAGCGCGCCCAGCGCGTCGTCGACCGTGCGAACCAGCGCCCAGCCAAAACCCTGCGCGCAGACCGTGTCGCGGAAGACCTCTTGCGATTTGCGCAATCGGCCGGTTTCGCTTTTGACCTCGAGGAAAAGCACGCGGCCGCCGGAGATCACGATCAGATCAGCAAACCCGGCATGAACGCCCATGCCGACCAGGATCGATTGGCGTTTCGCGCCGCGGGGCCCGGCCTCGGTCACCTCGTTGACGCAGTGATGGACGATGGCATCGCGGGGCAGGGCGAAGCGCAACGCCTGCACGATGGCACGCTGGGCGTCGGCCTCGGGTGTGCTGCGCCGGTTCATGCTGCACCGCCTTTCGGGAAGGCTGCTGCCGCGATGGCGTGCAGCGGGCGCCGATCCAGCAAACGAAGCAGATCGATCGCGTCACCGCATTCGCGGGCATCGTCGCTCTGGCCGACGACAACCCAGGCAGCGAGGATGACCAGCGAGTCCTGATGCTGGGTGCTGTCGGCCAGAACGCTGCGCGCCTCAGTCAGGCGATCGTGCATCCAGTCGCCGGTGACGGAAGTCGTGATAGCGGAATGGGAAAGGGGTGCGGTCATCGACGGCCACCCGCACGACGAGGGCTGGGCACTTCCTGCAATTGCAGCCAGTCATGCACGGCGTCGCGCCGGTAATAGACCTTGCGACCGGCGCGGACGCAGGGCGGGCCAAACCGCTGTGCTTCCCAACGACGCAGGGTGTCGACGGTCAGGCCCAGTTCAAGGGCCAGATCCAGACGGCTGATCCAGCCGCACAATAAGCCGCTTGCTGCGGATCGCGGTGCAGTTCCCGATGCTGTCATCCTCTGTCTCCCGTTCATCGCCCGAAGCGGGCTGGTTTCGGGGTCCATGAGGCGCAGAGGCGAAGGGGTGGCGGGAAGGCGATGACCGGCAGCGATGCGCCGGAGGCTTGCCGGTCATTGATTTCATTGTGAATTGTGGGAGCCCAGTATCTTCCGGCGACAGAGCCGACTGCATCGACGCGGTGCTTGATTTCTCATCCGCTGCGGGAACGTTCACGGTAAGCAGGTGCTTTACAGATATTCGGCGCGTTTTCCGCAGGCTCAAAGGCGAACGCACGGTTTCGCAGGGGCGGCAGAGGGTGCGGACCCTTGCCGGTCATTGATTTCATTTGCGATTTACAGAATCCGCCCGCGATTGCGCCAAACAGTCCCGAGGCCAGTGCAGATTTTGCATTCTCTCCGGCCTGGCCTGAGCTGGCCGATGGGCGTCAAAGGCAAGGAGCCACCAGAATTACTCCCATGAATCCAAAGACCGGCGGCCCAGAGGAGCATCACCGCCGGTCACCGCCTGATTGCCGGGTGGGTCGTCATGCTTCGCTTGATAAGGGCGCGAATCCACGCCTGTGTCACTGGCGACAGGAGGTGCCGAGTTGGTCAAGTGATTGCGATTGAACGATAAAACGGTGAGGGAGCAGATCCCTGAGACTGGGCGCGACTACCAGGTCTTCGACACCGAGGTGCGGGGTTTTTCCATCCGGATCCTGCGGTCGGGCAGCCGTTCCTTCTCACTGGACTACCGCTATGCCGGGGCCCAGCGCCGCATGGCAATCGGGCGCTGGCCCGAATGGACGGTGACGGCCGCCCGCGAACGCGCAAGAGAGTTGCGCCGGTTGGTTGATGAGGGCGGCGATCCGTTGGGGGCGCGGGACGACTTGCGCGAGGCGCCACGGTTCAGTGACATGATCGACCGCTATCTGGCCGAGCATGTGCCGCATCTGGCCAAGACCAATGCCTCGGACCAGCATTCGATGCTGACCAAGCTGATCGCACCGCATTGGGGCAAGAAGCTAGTGACCGAGATCACGCCGCATGATGTGGCGAAACTGCTGAACATCATCGCGAAGGGCAGGGCGCGCCCATCAAAGGAAAAGCCCAACAACCGCGCACGAAAGCTGCAAGGACCGAAGCCCACGCCGATCCGCGCCAACAGGGTGGGCGAGGTGCTGCGCAAGATGTTCACACTTGCCATCAGCTGGGGCTGGCGAACAGACAACCCGGCCTCTGGCTTCAAGAAGCGGATCGAGAACGAACGCGAAAGGTTCCTGTCGCAAGAGGAAATCGGCAGGCTGGCTGAGGTGCTGGATGCCGCCAAGGATCAGCGTGCGGCGGGGATCATCCGTTTGTGCATGTTGACTGGCAGCAGGGTGGGCGAGGTTCGGCAGGCCCGGTTTGAACAGTTCAATCTGGAGCTGGGCAGCTGGTCAAAGCCCGCCGCCAGCACCAAGCAGCGCAAGATCCACCGCATCCCGATCTCGGCTGAGGTTGCGGCCATCGTGCGCAAGCGCCAGCTGCTGGTGCCAAAGGGCAACCCATGGCTGTTCCCCGGCGATGTGCCGGGCCAGCCGGTGAAGGAAATCCGCCGTTTCTGGATCAACGTCCAGAAGGACGCGAAGCTGCCAGATGTCCGAATCCACGACCTACGCCACACCTTTGCGTCGCTGCTGGTCAGTGGGGGGGCTTCGCTGGAGATGATCGGCAAGCTGCTGGGCCACAGCCAGATGCAGACGACCCAGCGTTATGCGCATTTGATGGATTCGCCGCTCCGGGCGGGCGTCGATGCCGTTGCCAGCATGTTTCGGCCCCGCCCGAAGATCGTTCATGATGCGGACAAGAAGTCTGCCTGACGCGCGGCGCGATCAGGTCTCTCCCCGCAGCTTGCGCCAGATCGGGCGCACCCGCCGACGGATCGTGCTTTCATCCGGCACATCGCCGTTTTGCGACACCTCGCCAAACCAGTCCTGCAACTCTGCCACCAGCTCTGACTGGGTGGCGGGCAGGCCTTTCTCGTGAACGCGGTGGATGATGGTCATGTACATGCCGTCCCAATCATAGGGTGAGACGGACCCTGTGCCGCCACCAACGCGGCGCAAAAGATCATGCTCTTCCTCGAACCGCATCACCTCCGTCCCGGTGATCAGTAGGTCGGCGATCGAGATTTCAACACCGTCGCTGGGCTCCGTGATGAACACACCGTCTTCGGCTCCGCGGGGCTTGATCCGGGTGAGCTTGGCCACGCTGGGACCGGTTCCGCAGCGCCGGAACATCGGCAAAATATCCATAGGGGAAATGGCGACCTTGCCGGAAACGCGGCTTTCGCCACAGGTGACCGCTGAAATGCCGGTCACGATTTCCAGCTTGCCGTCGCACACCCATCCGGCAATATCGGCAATCGTACAGCCCCAACGTGCGGCCGTTTCGTGCAATGTGAAGAATACGCGTGGTGGTAAGGCCATTCTAACGTCCGTCCTCGTTCTGAGCTTTCGCGGGAACCAACCCGTCCAGGTGGCCCAGCGATAGGCTGGTGAGAGGGTCGAGACGTCAGGGCCGTCGGTTCTCGGAGGCGTGCCGCGCCAATGAGGCTGGCAAGGCTTCGAGTTATTCAACTATACCGCGTTAATCTACAAGGCGACTCGCCCTCTAGTGAACGCTACGCTAGGCTGGGTGTTAGAACCTGTCACATTGAAAAAGAATCACCATGTCGTTCCACAAGGCGCAGGAGCTGCTGAAGCTGGCCCAAATGGCCGCATCCCGCTACCGTGGCATCAGCCTGCCGGAGATCTCGGAAGAATTCGGCGTCAACACGAGGACGGCGCAACGAATGGTGCGCGCGCTGGAGAATACCTTTCCGAGCATCTCTATCCAGACCGACAGTGACCGGCGGCGGTGGTGGAAGTTGCGAGATGCATCGCTGATCGGCAAGCAAGGGATCTATCAACGGGAATTGGTCGCCCTCGAAATGAGCATCCGACGCGCCGAACGTGAAGGGGCAAAGTCGGAGGTCGAGGCGCTGCAGGCACTGCGTGACCGCTTGATGGCCACCCTGCCATCCAGCCACGCACGCCGCGCCGAGGTAGACGCCGAAGCGGTGCTGGAAGCGCAGGGCTATGCTTGTCGTCCTGGCCCGAAGGTGAAGACTTCCCCGTTGGTGACAGGTGCCATTGCCGAAGCTTTGAAGGCACCATTTTCACTGATCATCCGATACCAAGGCAAGCAGGACGCAGAGCCGCGGGACCGGACCGTGGAACCCTACGGCGTGCTGCTCGGCACGCGGCACTACCTGATCGCCCGCGATCCTACCAACGGACCAGGCTTCCGCCGTTTCCGCCTGGACCGGATCATTGATGCGAGGATCACCGGACAAGCCTTCGTGCGGGAAAAAGATTTCGACCTAGACGCCTATGCTGCCCAGTCGTTCGGATCGTATCATTCAGATGCTGAGTTTGGCCAGGTGGTTTGGCGATTCAGCCCAGCGGCAGCCTCGACCGCGCGGGAATTTCTGTTCCACCCCGGCCAAGTCATGACCGATCAAGCGGACGGCGGGCTTCTTGTGACGTTCAGGGCAAGTGGATGGGTCGAGATGGCTTGGCATCTGTACCAGTGGGGAGATATGGTGGCAGTAATCGAGCCAAATGAGCTGCGAGACATGGCAGCTCGCTGCACGCAAAGGACTGGTGGGACACTACCATGAAGTTCAGGAAGTAACTGAATTTCTGTCACATCTGTCGAGGAGAATAAAGCTGGAACGCAAGGCACGGAAGAAGCAAAAGATTGAACCTTGGCAGGCCGAACTGAGGCTGAGCAAGGGTGAAGTTCCAATCTCGAGATATGTTACAGTTTTTGATGGTCCACACTCAGTTCAACGAGTGGTTTCATGGAGTTTTCCTCGATACAGGAACTCGCACGCACTTCGCGGGATTATTGCAGCTAGTCCGAAATCGATTCAGAATCCAGTCTTTGATGAAGAGGTCTCACATTCTGACTATGAGGATTGGATACTTGCTCTCATAAATTATTCAGACAAGAAGCTCTCAGCTTATACGAATTTCATATCTCAAGCCGACTCTCTAGCAGCAAATATTGGGTCAATGCCGGATGAGGTGGTGCGGATCGCAGCCATTACAGGATGGTCGTACACTCTGATTCAAACGCTTATGTTCGCCTATCGACGCAAAAATGGGCTCGAAGCACAGCGCCAATGGATGCGCAGCGCGCTTTATTCGGATCAAAAAAGATCGATCTCAAACTTTGTATACTACGCTATGGGTGTTCAAACTGAGGGCGGAGTTGACCCGCGATATGTAGATGAATATATAAGTGAGACTTTGATATCGCCCGTAAAAAGCCAAGTCCTGAAGTCATTCTTGGAGAGGGTGCTTTGGCTTAATGGCGTTCATCCCGAAGCGCACATTGAGAACCGGCTGATATCTCCAAATCAGCCGCTTGTCGATAACTATGAAGGTATCTGGTCCTGGACCGTATCAACTCTCCATATGCCAAACGAGAACGCCAATTTCGTTGAGAAGTTTCTCTCAGTGGCGAAACATCTAAGAGATTGGCGATCTTGTGCATATATCAAAGTCAAACCAAGGCTGCGCGGCGGAAGCGTCTTACTGCCGTTGATGCCGGCTGATATGCGCACAGATCTCAAAAACCTATTTCCAGAGAATTCAACCAATGAGTCAGAGTCACTGTGGCGTGCTAATGTCTCATGTTCTGAGGCGTTCAACGTTGCCAGAGGAAGCCCGTACTCGATCATCGCAAAGGGCGTATACACTTGTCGAAACTCGATTGGCATCGAGGAAATTCTTTACTGGCTGAACTACAGAGAACTGGCCATCAGCACGATAATCCCTAGGCACACTGAATGCCCGGAACGGCAGCTGGTACGAGTTGATTTCGACAGCCTTTCACTGCATTTGAATCAAAATGAACTGGTGGACGAAGAAGTATTCCGTCTTGCCATCCTAAGTGGTCTAACGGAAGGAAAAACCCTCCAAGTACTTGAATTCTGTTACCGATACCTCAAGCGCTTCCCCCAGGCTATACATTACGTCCCGCACGACAGTATTTTATCCGAGATTACAGACTCCATACTAGACATGATTTGCGAGAGCAGAGAGGCGATACTTGCGCTCAGTTATCTTCGTTGCGAGCGCGCAGATCGACATGACGAAGTGATCTATCTCGCTGTAGAGAGTTTCCTTTGGTCTCAAGGCTGCGAAGTACCTAGCAAACTAAAGGACCGAAGTGCTGCAGCACTCGAAATACTGAGTGATGTCTGTGGTATAAGTGTTCTGCGTCAGTCTCTTGAATTTGATACTTGGGAAGAAATGGAGGCAGAGAGAGTTTCGATACTGCAATTGTTGATCGATGCCGACCCAAAGAATCGCGAAGCATATAACTCGGAGCTTCAGTCGCTGATCGGACAGCAAGCGGCAAAAGAGCTGCTTCGCAAGTTCAATTTCGGGAAGGTACAATGTGATGAGCGCGGGATTAGGGAGTGGGCGAGGACCGTCCTTGTTCAAAAGTATCATCGTCTGAATCAGTTTTTGAGCGCAGGCTTGTTGCCAATCGAAAAGGGCGCAGCGTATGAATTCCTTGCCCACGTATCGTCGGGAGAAACAGAAGCCTTCACTTTTAAGGTTCCAAACCACGAAGCCTACGAAATCGCCACACAAATTGTAGGAGATCTCCTAGACAAGTTCTCTTTTGATCCGAGATTCGGCCTCGATTCGTACTTGAGTCTTGGTATGCGACATGGGGCGATATCTGCGCAACTAAGAAGTCCGCTGAGCCAAGAGTCTCTAATCACTCAGAAAGACGCGTCCGGATACTTAAGAAACGAGTTCTGGGCGGAATACCTCGATATGTATTGTGATGATGCCATTTTCGACCAAGTTCAGACTATTCTCGCCAAGTTTTCTGAGAGCATCGATCACAATATCTCGCACATCAAAGACGAAATGATACATGTGAAGAGTGTGGCAAAGCCCGCAGGAATTATTTCGACGGAATGGCTTCCAGCGACGCGGCTCGCCTTCATTTCGGAAATTGAGAGGTTTTCGGACGTTGACGACCTCCTTGATGGGTTTGCCGAAATATTTTGGGTGAACGTAGAGAAGAAACTTGATGAAGTTCGAGCACAGACACTTCATGAGATAGAAGGAATGTTTAAGGCTTCGTTCGACTCACTTGAGGCAGATATCAAGCTTTTAGAAGAAAGAAATCTTGCTCCTCTCTTTGATGCAATCAACAGGGCTAGGAATCATTTCTCCATTGCCCTCAGGGAGTTTGGTGAATGGCTCCGGGTGACTAGACCGACAGATTCGGAGCCTATTGCGCTTCTTGACATTATTGAAGCATCGCGTGCCGTTGTCCGTCGGTTTTATGGTGACTTCCACCCTATGCTTCGGCTGCACGGCGGCGACAATGTTAGTCTGGATTTTGCCATCCAGGCGCTGATCGAGGTTTTTAACGTTCTATTTACGAACGTTCGAGATCATTCCGGGGATTTGCAGTGCGAAGTTGATGTGTCAATCTTTTCGGAAGACCCCAGCAAGCTGCGTATCGTTTTCGCCAGCGATTGTACTGATCTGCCCAGGGCGCACATTGCCGCATCAGATGCCATGGAAAAGATTAACAGTGGCGAGTATGAACTACGGATTCCGAAAGAAGGCGGCTCTGGCCTGGCAAAAATTGCTAGATCAACTTACTTCGACGGTCATCCCCATGTCGTGGTCTCGGTTGACGATGAGAAGGGCCGTTTTGTCGTCGATATGACTTTCGCAGTTCTGTCAATAAAGGAGCATTAGGTTGCATGCCCTTTTAGTCGAAGATACCGCTGCTAAGCGTGACGAGATACAAAGGTTCTATCAAAACGAGTTTCCAATGGATTCTCTTTTGGTTGCAGATTCTCTCATTGCTGGTCTCAAGCTCGCGAGAGACTCTAGGCCGGGTTTCATAATTTTAGATATGACGTTGCCAAATTATTCGTCCTCGAGTGGCGGCGGATATAACGAAATGCGCCCGTTCGCGGGGCGTGAATTTATATCCCGTGCGCGCAGGATGCGTTTTGAAACAAGTATTCTCGTAGTATCGATGTTTGAAACCTTCGGACAGGCTCCAAACTTGATCACGCTTGAAAGCATTGATGAAGAGTTCAAGCGTGACTTTGAAGACATATACTTGGGCTCAGTCTATTACTCATCATCTAGCTCAGGCTGGCGTCGGCAGATTGCAGATTTCCGCCAAAGGATCGAACTGAAATGAAGATACTGATTGTTGATGACAACTCCACAAAGATCTCTGAGATTGTTGCGGTATTGAAAGAGTGCGACGTGTCGGAGGAATCAGTTCATGTGGAACTGTGTGCAGCACGTGGTCTCACAGCTATGAAGAAGTCTCAGTTCGACATTCTTATCCTGGACCTTCTTCTCCCGTTTCGCCTAGGTGAGGCTCCCATCATATCTGGGGGCGCCGATCTATTGAAGAGGATGCTGCGTGGCACAGATGTGAAGCTTCCAGAGGCCATTATAGGACTTAGTGAGAATGTTGAGGCGATAAAGGCAGCCGAGGCTGATTTTTCTCAAGAGATGTGGAGAATTGAGTTTGTATCGCCTGAGAATTCTGAATGGCGGCTACGATTAAAGCAAAAGATTCAGTACGTGAGAGCGCGTAGTCAACCCTCACCCTTAGCTTCCCAGCCCAAGTGTGATGTTCTTTTCGTTTGTGCTCTATTGAAGCATGAACTTCTTGAACTTCATCGGGTTGTCGGCGGTGTTTGGCAAGAGACAGTTTTTGAGGGGGATCCTGCTCTGTATTTTAAGGGAGAAGTCGCGACTCCTGGCGGTTCTAGGATAGCATATTCCATTAAGCCTACAGAAATGGGTTTGGTCGCAGCGACAGCTGCCACGTGCAAGGCCATTATGACTTTGCGGCCGCGCTTGGTGGTGATGACGGGCGTCTGCGCTGGTCGGAAGGGAGATTCCAACCTCGGTGACGCGATTGTCGCTTCTCAAACCTGGGATTACGGGAGCGGGAAGTTTGCGGAAGTTGATGGAGAGGTTGTTTTCTCTCCTTCGCCCACTCAGGTCCCTGCTCCCGCATGGGTTGCTAATCGTGCCACGGCTGTCCTGTCGTCGGTAGGTACATTTAAGGCTGTGTTTGATGCCTGGGAAAAATGGAAGCCCGGGGTTCTGCCGTCTGTCCACTTTTCGCCGATGGCTTCAGGGGCGGCCGTTCAAAATTATAAGGAATTCTTCGGAGAGGTTGCTGATCAGCATCGAAAGATCCTGGGGGTTGACATGGAAGCGTTTGGTGTAGCTTGGGCTTGCCACAGTTCTCTAACTCCGGCGCCAGAATGGCTTGTAGTCAAGTGCGTTAGTGATTTTGCCGATGGCTCTAAAGATGACAGAATTCATGAGTTTTCGTCCTATTTCAGCGCACACGTTGCTTTGACTTTTGTTCGCAGCTTTTTTGCAAATGGAGTGAGCGATGAGGTGGGTCGCGTTTAACTCAATGGATGCAATCAAAGCACAGAGTAGCGGCGCGATAGCTTGGTCGATTGATCCTTTGCAATGGTCATGTCAACGCCACGTCAACCTGCTGAAGTAGAGTTGACCTGATTGATGTCGCTGAATGACAGTGAAAGACGGCCAAAGTACGGTTGAAAGATCCGGGAAAACAAAGGTTTAGCGGATAGGTCTTTGATAATCTTTACTGATTGAGATACAACCTGTTTTGGCTCATAACCTGAAGGCCGCAGGTTCAAATCCTGCCCCCGCAACCAAAATCCCTCAATGTTATCAACCACATGCGCCCCGCCATCCAGCGGGGCTTTTTGCTGTCCGAACTGCGGGTCAACAATAGGTCAACAAACGGACGAAATCCGCGTGCAAGATCAGTGGGATAGGGGTCCGGCAGGATCAAGAGCGCGCGAAAACCGCAGAAGGGCGGGGGGTAATCCCCCCCGAAAGTAAGGGGCTGCATAAGTAGAATTTTCTCGGCAAGATGAACGAGGAGATTCTGAATGAAGACAAGCAGATACACTGAAGCGCAGATCCTTGCTATCCTGCGCCAGGCC
>NZ_VKKX01000015.1 GCF_008271655.1 Gemmobacter caeruleus | reverse complement strand
CTTCGTTGTCGAAGACCAGCCGCACCGCCCGCTCGCGCACTTCAGGGGAAAACTTGTTCGTCGTCTTGCTCATGATGCTCCATCCTACTCAGGAGTTGGAGCCTCCGGCAAACCCGGCGCGGTTCAGATCGAGGTGAAGAAACCCGGGGCCGAGGCGGCAACGCTGGGCGCGGCCTTCAACCAGTTGCAGACCTACAAGGCGCAAATCCCGTCGCTGTTCCGCGCGAATGCGGTTTTGGTCACCACGGACGGGGTGCTGGCGCGGATCGGCTCGTTGACCGCCAATCTGGAACGCTTCATGCCGTGGCGCACCGTGGATGGCAGCGCGGTGGCCCCCAAAGGCACGCCGGAAATGTCGGTGCTGATCGAGGGCGTGTTTGCGCGAGAACGCTTCCTGTCGCTGATGCGGGATTTTACCGTGTTTGGCGAAACGCCGGGCGGGCTGGCCAAGATCATCGCAGGCTATCACCAGTTCCACGCCGTGAAACGCGCCGTGGCCAGCACGGTCGGGGCCAGCCGTGGCGATGGCGACCGCAAGGCCGGGGTGATCTGGCACACGCAAGGCTCGGGCAAAAGCCTGTTGATGGCCTTCTATGCCGGGCAATTGGTCCGCGAACCGGCGATGGAAAACCCGACCCTCATCGTCATCACCGACCGCAATGATCTAGATGACCAGTTGTTCAGTACCTTTTCGATGTGCCGCGACCTGATCCGTCAGACGCCGGTTCAGGCTGAAAGCCGGGAGGATTTGCAAAAGGCGCTCGCCCGCGCATCGGGGGGTGTGATATTCACCACCATCCAGAAATTCGCGCCGGAAAAGGGGGCGGCCTATCCGCTGCTGACAGATCGGCGCAATGTGGTGGTGATCGCGGATGAGGCGCATCGCAGCCAGTATGGGTTCAAGGCGCGGATCGAGAAAAGCGGTGACATCGCCTATGGCTTTGCCAAGCACCTGCGGGATGCCGTGCCCAACGCATCTTTCATTGGCTTCACCGGCACGCCGATTGAGCAAGACGATGTGAACACGCCCGCCGTCTTTGGCCAATATATCGACGTCTATGACATCAGCCGCGCGGTCGAAGATGGGGCAACCGTGCCGATCTATTATGAAAGCCGTTTGGCCAGGATCGAGCTTCCCGAAGCGGCGAAGCCTCTGGTTGACGCAGAGATCGAGGAGTTGACAGAGGACGACGCCCTCAGCGAGCAAGAGCGGCTGAAGCGCAAATGGTCGGCGCTCGAAGCCCTCGTTGGTGCGGAACAACGTTTGCGCATGGTGGCCGAAGACCTTGTGGCCCATTTTGAGGCGCGCTGGCAGGCGATGGATGGCAAGGCCATGGTGGTGAGCATGAGCCGCCGTATCTGTGTGGACCTCTACAACCAGATCACCGCCCTGCGCCCTGACTGGCACTCGGAAGATGACAATGCCGGGCTTGTGAAAATCGTCATGACGGGGGCGGCCTCGGACCCGGAAGCGTGGCAACCGCATATCGGCAGCAAGGCGCGACGCGATCTGCTGGCCAAACGCGCGAAAGACCCGAACGACCCGCTGAAACTGGTGATCGTGCGCGACATGTGGTTGACGGGCTTCGACAGCCCCTCGATGCATACGATGTATATCGACAAGCCGATGCGCGGCCATGGCCTCATGCAGGCCATCGCACGGGTGAACCGGGTGTTCCGCGACAAACCTGCCGGGTTGATCGTCGATTACATCGGCATTGCCCAGAACCTGAAATCCGCGCTCGGCCAGTATTCCCAGGCGGATCAGACGCAAGCCGGGATTGATGAGGCCGAAGCCGTCGCCGCGCTGCTGGAGCGCATGGATGTGGTCCGCGCAATGTTCCATGGGCTTGACTATATCGAGGGTGTGACGGGCACGCCCCAGCAGCGGCTCGTGATGCTGTCCGAGGCGTTGGAATGGATTCTCGCGCAGCAAAACGCGGCGGCGCAGAAAGAAACCAGTGAAGCCGCCAAGAAAGCGGCCCATCGGCGGTTTCAGGATGCGGTACTGGCCCTCTCCAAGGCCTTTGCGCTGTGTTCGGCCAGCGATGCAGCCCGCGCCCTGCGCGACGAGGTGGGATTTTTTCAGACGGTGCGCGCGGCGATGGTCAAGGCCGCCGATCCCTCTGGCCGATCCGGTGCCGACCGGGATCTGGCGATCCGCCAGATCGTCAATGGCGCTGTGGCGTCAACGGAGATTGTCGATATCCTGTCTGTCGCCGGGCTTTCATCGCCGGATATTTCAATCTTGTCCGAAGAGTTTCTGGCCGAGGTCAGCCAGATGGCGAAGAAGAACCTCGCATTGGAAGCCCTGAAAAAGCTTCTCAACGATGAGATCAGATCGCGCAGCCGCTCGAATGTCATCGAGACGCGCAAGTTTTCAGAGCGGCTGGAGGAAGCGATTGCGCGCTATCACACCAATGCGGTCAGTACGGTCGAAGTGCTGCAAACCCTGATCGCGCTTGCCAAGGACTTGCGCGCGGCCCGCAACCGTGGCGAGGAAACCGGCCTGACGCCTGAGGAAATCGCGTTCTATGATGCGCTGGCCGACAACCAAAGCGCCGTAGAGGTGTTGGGGGATGACAAGCTGAAGGTGATTGCGCATGAGCTGCTGGTCGGGCTGAAGGCCAATGTCACGGTAGACTGGGCCCATCGCGACAGCGCCCGGGCGAAGCTGCGCGTTCTGGTGAAGCGCATCCTGCGCAAATACGGATACCCGCCCAATCTGGAAGATGCAGCGATCCGGGGGGTGCTGGCCCAAGCCGAGGCCTTGTTGGCAGAAATCTCTACCTGAATTTTGGAATGCCATGTCGGGGGCTGCCGCGCGCAGTTCCCACGCAAGGCGATCCATCTGCCGATTGGGGCCCAGGTGTTCGGCGGGGACAGGGGCGCAGCCTTGGCAAAAGCCCCTGATCTCTTTTGATCTCGCCACCACGCGGAAAGCAAGATCGTCTGGCGTTAGTTCTTTGGTGACAACGCGGTATAGCCAAGAGAGATCGCGATCAGCGTCTTCGCGATATGAAACCGCTTCACGCGGCTCGACGTGCCGACGATCATGCCCTGCATCGCGTCATACTTGCCTGTGGCCTCGGTTCCCCCGAAGGGAATGCCGCGCACTGGCTTTTTGGTGTTGTTGCGCAGTTGGCCGCGGAATGGGACTTGTGAAGGCTCACCCTTGCCAAGGTAAGCCGCAAGATAGACCCCCGCCCGCTGCGGATGCGTGTCATGCGCGATGTGCCATGACCCCGCCTCGCCCCGCGCAACTTCGCCCTCCGTCTTCGCATGGCTGCGGCGGATGCGCGGCTCTTCGGTCAAGCGCGCGATGTAGCGGATGAAATTTGCGCGATAGCGCTCGGGCAGGTGAAGCGCGATGTGCAGATGTTCATGTTCCGGCCCGGCAGCCTCTCGGACCCAGATGTAAAGCGACGGCACGCCGCGATAGTCCAGCCACTTCCGCAAGCGTTGGAGCAAAGTGTCGATCCGCTCTGGGGTCGGCTGGCAGCGCAGCCACAAAGCGTCACCCGCGCTGAACAAGCTACCCCAGCGCAGGGTGAGCTGGAGGTTCAACGGCGTCCCGTTCCGGGCGGCGGCCAGTGCAGCAGCGATGAACTTGGCTTGCGTACCAGTCGGCAGAGCGTCTGAAACCTTGCTCGTCGTCCCATCATACGGCGATAGAACCGCGCGGGCCTTATATATAGGCGTTCTCCGCAAATCGGTGTTTTCGGAGGAGTTGGCGGTTGCTGGATGTGCAGGAACCACCAGCAATCGACCAAAAACCGGGGTCGCTACGCGCGACCCCGGCACAGATTGAACGTCTTTGTGTGCCATGGCTCAGGATACCCGCAAGCGGGATTTCTCCCATGCTTCGATGTCCGAGAGTTTCCAGCGCGTCACACCGGGAGAAAGTTTCACCGGAGCGGGAAATTGGTCGTCATGTTTGACCCAACGCCACGGTGTCGAACGGTGGACACCGAAGCGGGCAGCGATCTGGGCATCGCTGATATAGGTTTCTGCCATAAGGGCTCCTCCAGGCGCGGGATTGCGCCGGGGGGCAACGTGGACCGGCTGAGTTGGGACAGTGGCGGGCACTGTCCCAACTATTTTATGCACACGTTGCAAACTTGCGCGAGTGTTCGACATGCTGTGTGTACAGGTGAAGATCAGCGTCAGTTACACGACGCCACACGAGACAACATTCGCAGCTATTAGATGTGAATGCACCGATGTGGCTCTTGCGATCTGACAGGCTTGTGGAGCCAACGGTTACAGGCCGCTTCTCGCTGTTGATGGTGCCCCTTCTTTTTATGCTGACGGCTTTGGTCGAAGTAAAAGGCGTCATGCCCGTCAATGAAAATCCCGGCTGGGGAACAGTTTTTTCGCCTGTTCGCGGGGATGGCGGGCGGTGCTGCGCAGGGCGCCGTTGGAGGGCCGCAGGGTTTCATCGGCGCGGCCGTCGCTGAACTTGGGCAGCGCCTGGCCCAGTGTGGCAAGCAGGGCGGAGACATCCTCGATCCGTTCGGCGATCAGGTGGGTGGTGGGGCCATCGCGCTGGATGCGGGCGGTGATGCGCAGCAGGCGGCCCGTGACCACGGCCCTGCGGAAGGTTTCATAGACCTTGCGCCAGACGATCACATTCGCCGTGCCGGTCTCATCCTCCAGCGTGAGGAAGATCACCCCCGAGGCGGTGCCGGGGCGTTGGCGGGTGATGACAAGGCCGGTGACGGTGACGCGGCCTTGCCGTGTGGCAAGCTGTTGATGCGGCACGCTTTCTGGCAGGCGGGGGCGCATCACCTCCAGCGGATGGGCGCGCAGGGACAGGCGCAGGGCGAGGTAATCCTCGATAACCTCCTGGCCCAGGGTCATCTGTGGCAGGTTGACCTGAGGCTCCTGCCCGCCCTCACCATCAGACCCGAACAGCGGCAGGGGGGCAGGCGCGCGCAGGGCCTTGGCGGCCCAAAGCGCCTCGCGCCGGTTGAGGCTAAGGGCTGCGAAGGCATCACCCTCGGCCAGCCGCTCCAGCGTAACGGGGGGGACACCGGCGCGGCGCCACAAGCTTTCGACATCGGGATAGCCATTTCCACGCGCCGCCACGATCCAGGCGGCATCCTCTTCGCGCAGGCTCTTGATCTGGCGAAACCCCAGACGCAGAGCCAGCGCCCCATCGGCGCGGGGTTCCAGCGTGCAATCCCATGCCGAATGGTTCACGGAAACCGGCCGCACCTCGACCCCATGGTCGCGGGCATCGCGGATCAGCTGGGCCGGGGCATAAAAGCCCATGGGCTGCGCGTTCAGCAGCGCGCAGGTGAAGGCGGCGGGGTGATGGCATTTCAGCCAGGCCGAGACATAGACCAGCCGGGCGAAGCTGGCGGCATGACTTTCGGGAAAACCATAGCTGCCAAAGCCCTCGATTTGGGCAAAGCAGCGGGCGGCGAAATCGGCATCATAGCCGCGCGCCAGCATGCCCGAGACGAAGCGGTCGCGGAAGCTGCCAATGGTGCCCATGCGCTTGAAGGTGGCAAGGGATCGGCGCAACCGATCCGCCTCGGACGGGGTGAAGCCCGCCGCCACCACCGCAATCTGCATCGCCTGTTCCTGAAACAGCGGCACGCCATAGGTGCGACCCAAAACCTCCATCATGGCGGGGCCAAGGTCTTCGACCGGCTCGCGCCCCATGCGGCGATTGATGAAAGGATGCACCATGCCGCCCTGAATGGGGCCGGGGCGCACGATGGCGACCTCACAGACCAGATCATAGAATGTGCGCGGCTGCATCCGGGGCAGAAAGTTCAACTGCGCCCGGCTTTCGACCTGAAACACCCCGATGGCATCGGCGCGGCAGAGCATGTCATAGACCCGGTCGTCCGTGGGGGGCACATTGGCGAGGTCGAGCCGCAGCCCGCGATGCTGCGCCAACAAGCCAAAACATTTGCGAATGGCCGTCAGCATGCCAAGCGCCAGAACATCGACCTTCAACAGGCCAAGCGCATCGATATCGTCCTTGTCCCATTCGATGACGGTGCGATCCTCCATCGCGGCTTTTTCGATGGGACACAGCTCATCCAGCCGCCCCTGGGTGATGACAAAACCGCCGACATGCTGGCTCAGATGGCGGGGAAAGCCGATGATCTCGGCGATCAGGCGGGTGGCCAGTTGCACGCGGCGATCCTCGGGGTTGAGGCCCGCATCGCGGATGCGATCCTCATTCGGCGCCGAGGAGGACCAGCCCCAGATCTGCCCCGAAAGGCGGGCAACGACATCCTGGCTGAGGCCCATGACCTTGCCCACCTCGCGGATGGCGGCGCGGGACCGGAAATGGATCACCACCGCCGTCAGGCCGGCGCGATGGCGGCCGTAACGCTCATAGATCCACTGGATCACCTCTTCGCGGCGCTCATGTTCGAAATCCACGTCGATATCCGGCGGCTCGCCGCGTTCCTTGGAGATGAAGCGTTCAAAGATCAGGGTGATGCTTTCGGGCGGCACTTCGGTGATGCCCAGCAGATAGCAGACCACCGAATTGGCCGCCGAGCCGCGCCCCTGGCACAGGATGCCGCGTGATCGGGCGAATTGCACAATGTCATGCACCGTCAGGAAATAGGGCGCATAGTCCACCTCGCGGATCAGGATCAATTCCTTCTCCACCCGATGCACGATCCTGGGCGGCGGGCCTGCGGGGTAGCGCCATTGCAGCCCTTCACGCGCGAGGCGTTCGAGGCGCTGTTGCGCCGGTTCCTCGGCGGCCTCATCCGGGTATTGATAGCGCAGATCGGACAGGCGGAAGGCGCAAGCGTTCGCAATTTCCAGCGTGCGGCGCAGGGCGGCGGGATAGCGCGCGAACAGCCGCGCCATCTCGGCCCCGGATTTCAACCTGCGCTCGCCATTGGGCAGGCGGCGGGTGCCGATGCCATCAATGGTGCAGCCAAGGCGCAGGCAGGTCAGCACATCGGCCAGAGGGCGGCGGGCGGAGCGGTGCATCAGCACATCGCCCACGGCGACCATCGGCATATTGGCGACCTGCGACAGCCGGAAAAGGCGGTCAAGCCGGGGTTGGTCGCGCCCGTCATAGCGCGGCGCGGCGCCCAGAAAGCACTGGCCGGGAAAGGCGCGGGTGATGGGTTGCAGATCGGGCGGCGCGGGGTGCTCCAGCGGGTCGGGCGGCAGCGCGATCAGGATCATGCCTTGCCCCCATTCCAGCAGATCGGCGCGGGTCAGGTGGCATTCGCCTTTCTGCGCGCGGCGCTTGCCCAAGGACAAAAGCCGCGTGAGCCGCGACCAGGCCGCCAGATCGGTGGGCAGCGCCAGCCATTCCACCGCGCTGTCGGTCAGCACCAGCCGGGCGCCTGCGATCAGCCTGGGCAGGGGCGCGGCGGGCAGGCGGGGGGCCTTGGTCGTGCCGGTGAAATGCGGCACGGTCTGGCGGCTGGAATGATCGGTCACCTGTTGCGAGCGGATGGGGGGGCCGTGGCTGTCAGTCTCAGTCTCGGCCTCGGTGCGCAGGCGGGCCAGTTCCTTCAGCGCGGAATAGGCCCGCACCACGCCCGCCACGGAATTGCGATCGGTGATGGCGAGGGCGGCAAGGCCCAGTTCGGCGGCGCGGGTGACCAGTTCCTCGGGGTGGGAGGCCCCGGTCAGGAAGGTGAAATTGCTGGTCACGCAGAGTTCGGCATAGGCGGGGGCGCCAGACGGATGGGGGGCGCTGCCCCCCTCTTGGCCTGCGGCCAATTCACTCCCCGGGGTATTTGGATCAGGTTGAAGGCGGGTCATGGAAATTCGCCCTGCGCATACCAGCCGGGGTTTTGCGGTGTGTGAAACAGCCACAGGCGCGGGCCTTGGCGGGTTTCGATGCGCCAGTAGTCGCGCAATCCGCTGCGCCAGGTGGGATCCTCCAGCCACCATTCGGGGGTGATGCGTTCTGGCCCGGTGGCGCGCAGGGTGGTGAGCTGCATCCGGCGCCAGCGGAACTGCACGGGCGGGTGGCCCGTCGCGGTGACGGCCTCGGGCGGGAAGAGGATGGCCGGGCGGGTGCGGTGGGTCGGGCTGGGGGCGGGCTGGCTATAGGCGGCAGGGGCGAGGGTGAAGCTGCGTTCGGGGATCAGGCTGTCGCTGGGCAGCAGGCGCAGCACGCGGTCAAAGCCGATGCGATTGCCCAGCGAGGACAGGAGGTCGGCCAGCGCGTCCGCTTGATGGGCCGGGGTGGATCCGATCTGTTCGGGGGCCAGCGGTTCGGTGATCGGGGCCGAGAGGCGCAGCGCGTCGATGCCGAAGCCTGCGTCGACCTCCTCCACGCCTTTGGCGAACAGCGCCTTGATGCGGGCGGGGTCGCGCATCGGGCGGGCGAGACCGATCTCGATCTGGCTGGCCTGACGGTCCACCCGGCGCAGATCCAGCCGCAGGCGGCGCGCGCCGCGATGATGGGCGGCCAGTTGCGCGCAGAGCCGGTCCAGTAGGCGGTCCAGCCCGGCCATGACATCGGATTGCAGGCCGATGGGGTCGGGCAGGGTCATCCGCACGCCGAAATGCGGGGCCTCGGGCGGGGCGGCGACGGGTTCGGCCTGCGCGCCAAGCGCCTGATCCAGCCGCAGCACAAGGCCCGGCCCGAAGCGCCGCGCGAGGGGTGCACGGGGCAGATGCGCCAGATCGGCAATGCGGGTCAGGCCCATACGGGAGAGCGCCTCGGCGGTGGCCTGATCGACCCGCAGCGCCGTGACGGGCAGCGCGCCCAAGCCTTCCAGCAGCCGCCCTTCCGGCAAAATCCCGCCGCCATGGCGCGCCAGCGCATGGGCGGCGCCACGGGTGGGGGCGATGGCGCTTTGGGCATGCAGACCTGCGCGTTCCAGCCGGGCCTGCAGGTCGTCGCGCAAGGCCGCCTCGCCGCCAAAGAGATGCGGCACGCCCGAGATATCGGCCATCAGCCCATCCGCCCCATCGACCGTGACCAGCGGCGCATAGCGCCCCGTAAAGCGGCGCAGAGCCGCGAGGGCGGTGGCTTCAGCCGCCAGATCGGCGGGGCGAGTTGTCAGATCAGGGCAGATGGCGCGCGCATCGGCCAGCGCCATTCCGCGATGCAACCCAAGCGCCTGCGCGGCAGCGTTTAGGCAATGCAGGTGATCGGCATTGCCCGACCGCAGGGTCAGGGCAAAGGCCCCTTCAACGGGCCGGGTCCGCAGGCTGATGTCGCTTGCCAGCCTCGGAAACCAGATGGAAAGCAGCCGTCGTGCCATCCCAGTGCAGCATCCAATCGCCGTTAGTTCCTCTTTTGTTCCTATTAAGCTGCCAGTGATGCAGAGTCGAGTCCTCTGGCCCTGGCGCGGGTTCACACTGCCAGCGGGTTTCCGATGCCGCGCTGCCGCCGTCCTGTTGGATCAACAAGAGGCCTGTGGTGCGCCCGGCCTCGGCGGCCAGTTGCAAGCGGCGCCCTGCGGTGAGGGACAGCGGCTGTTGCGGTTCTGCGATCACCAGCGCCACGGCGGGGCTGCGCAGCGCCTCCTCAATGCACCAAAGCAGGTCGGTTTCGCCCACCGGGCGCAGCAGATGCAGCCGTTCGGCCACGCCCATGGGCAGGCCTGCGGGCAGGGGCTGTTCGGGCAAATGGGCGGGGGTGATCCAGACCAGCGGGCCGGGATGGCGCGCCGCCTGAAACAGCGCGAAACTGCGCCGCCCACGCCCGCCTGCCTCATGCACGCGCATCGGGCGCAGGCCAAGCGGCGGGCAGGCTGGCGGATCAAGCAGGGTCTTCATGCGCGGCTTCCAGCACGATTTCCAATTCGCCATCCGGCAGCGGCCTTTGCAGGGGGCGAACAAGGTCAAAAGGTTTGGTCAGCCAATCGCGCCATTCCTCTGGCCGGGTGAGGATGACGGGCATGGCTTTGGGGTGGATACGCGCCACCTCGCAGTTCGGATCGCAGGTCAGAAAGCCGAAGGCCTGCACCGTCACCTCGCCCTCTTTCACTTTGCGGGTGCTGGTCCATTCGGTGCAAATCCCGGCGAAACAAGCCAGCGGACGGTCGGGGCCGAGGGCGAACCAGATCGGCTTGCCCCTGGTGGGGCCGGGGCGGCTGTCGGGTTCGGCAAAGCTGGTGAAGGGCACAAGGCAGCGATGCGCCACGCCCAACCAGCGCTGCCAATGCGGCGCGGCAAGGTTGCGGATATTGGTCACGCCGGGATCGGTGCGCTTGCCCGCCAGAAAATGCGGTGGCGTCGGCATGCCCCAGCGGGCCAGGGAAAGCTGCAATCCCTGCGGGCCATGCCGCAGGATCGGCGCCGGGTAGTCCGGCCAGATGCCGGGCATGGAGGGCAGATTGCCCGTCAGATCCTCGATCAGCGCGCCGTCATCGGCGATCTGGTCAAAGGCATGGCGCAGGGCATCCTGCGGTTTGGTTTGGGCGTAGAGGTTGCACATGGATTGGCCCCGACCCTGGATTGCCCTGAACAATACAAGAACGCAGGCGGCGACGATAGAACATTCCACCATTTGAGCTACGGATCAGGTTAGGCTTGCACCTGCCCTGCTGCCACCTCTCCCAAATGGCATGCCAACACTCGGTCTTTGGACAAGAGCCACGCGTCACGACCATGCCCTTGCGCAAAAGGGTAGCGGGTACATTCCAAGCTATTTTTTACCATATCGGTTCCAAAGCCTTCGATTTGCTTCCGCAGAAGTGCCCAAACCGGCCTTTGCGGCCATAGATGCTGCCGAGCTGATTGATGTGCCATTAGTGATCTTAGTTTTCATGAATGTGATGATTTTTCCGGTCAGGGGGCTCATGTTTCTGACGCGCACATGCCCGCCCTGACTTGCGGCGGTGACCACTTTCAGGCCCCGTACGGCATCCGCTTCAACAGCCTTGCCCAATGCGGCGCGGGTTTCGAGACCGGCATGGAAGGCGAGTGCCGTAATATCTTCCGCAAAGTCTTGCAGCCATTTCCGATCTTTTGCGGGTGCCTCCCGGATCATGGCGGCACTGAGCCCGTCGACACTTTCGAGCGCATCCAATGCGTCCTTTGCGTGCGCGGCACGCGAAAGGCTGGGATCACCTTCCGTGACCTCCTTCGCTTCTCTTGCAGAGTTCAGCGCGGCCTCTATTTTTTGACGGCGCTAGCGCCACATTTCGGGTTCTGGTCTCGGTTCACCTTCCACCAAAGCTTCAAGTTCACCCAGATAGAGTATTTCTGCGGCTCCCTTCCATTGCTCGGGGGCTTCATCCGGGCGCACAAACTCTTGTTTCGTTTCCATGCCATTTTGTCGTGTGCAGCGCGGCACGTCGGCCTGCAATCGCTCAAGGAGCTTTCGTGCATCAGTGCGATCAGCATAATGACGCCACCACTCATCAAGCACGTCCCAGTCTCGCTGGGCATAAAGGTTCTGCCAGTTAGTCATGCCACACTCGCAATCTTAACGCTACGCTGCTGATCTTCAGACAGAAAGCGCGCCCACGCTGCCATCATGACACGGCGCTTTTCCAGAACATCCGTGCGGGCGTAGGCCTGCTCAACCTTGTTGCCGAGCTTGTGCCAAAGCGCAGCCTCGGACAAATTCCAATCATAATCTGTCATTTCGGAAGCCCAAACCTTAAACGCGCTGCGCGTGCCGTGCGGGACCACAGTTTCGCCTGTCTTCGCGTCAACAAACCCTCCGCCACCAGCCCTGACATCTGCGTCATGGATCGTGCGCATCAGTTTCCCAAGCGTGGCATCAGATAGCGCGCCACCACGAGGGGCCCAAAACACGAGGTCGCTGCCTGTCTGTCGTGGAAGTGCTGTTAGCAACTGCATCATTTCTTCAGTCAATGGGACGCGTTTAGGGCCATCGCGACGGCCGATCTTTGACGATCTGCGACCGGGTTGAACTGTCCAAACTTTGCTCTCGAGGTCGACCTCAGACCATGACATGAAACGGATCGCCCCAGCGCGAGTAGCCGTGAGCATTTGGAAGCGCAGCGCTGCGGCTCCCATACCCTCCCGCGTGGAAAGCGCTGCCCAGAACCGGGGTAAGTCCTTTAACTGCAATGCCGGATAGTTTTCTTCGCCCCCTACCCCTGCTGGCGACGGCAATACGAAAGCGAGGTTACCATCCCACCGCGCGGGATTAGGACCGGCCCTGTGCCCTTTCACAGTGCAATAATCAAGAATTTCATTCAGCTTGCGACGCAACTTGTCGGCGGTCACAGTCTTGGTCGCCCAAATGGGTTCGAGAACACGCAGGACATCCTGCAAGTCAATGTCCTGAACAAGCATATGACCAAGTTCAGGCACTGCATACTTGTCGACGGACACTCGCCACTGATCCCGGGGTAATCCCCCCATTTTTAACGGGGTGCATCCGTAGAATTCACGCGGCCATTTTCAATTTCTGTGCGGGTGTGATGCCGCCGATGCCCATGTTCGGGCGGTCGTTGTTGTAAGTCCAGAGCCATTG
>NZ_VKKX01000014.1 GCF_008271655.1 Gemmobacter caeruleus | reverse complement strand
ACCTCCTTCCCTTCGTTCAGCGCCGTCATCAGTTGGCTTATGCAGTAGATCAGCACATCGCGATCATGAACCGTCGCAAGGCCATCGACAGAAGGCTTGATAGCGATCTTGATCCCGTTGTGCTCATACTCCCTGACCCGCGTATCCGGCTTGGTCGAGAGAGAGAAGATCGGGTGTTCCATCGAGGCCATGTCCGCCTTCGGCACAGCATCGAAGATATCGCACACGAAGAAATCGCCCTGCGGATACCGATCAGGCAGGAGAGGGGAGCGGTTCACTACATGGTCGTCAGACACAGGGCAGCCTTTCGTACTTTCACACACAGTAGGGCAGGGCGCGCTCGAAATCCACGCTGATTCGTACTTTCACACACGCAAGCCGCTTTCGTACTTTTGCCCACGCTCCATCGTACTTTTACACACGTTCTTTCGTACTTTCACACACGACCCGCTCAGAATCTGTTATTAGTTTCAGTGGCTTGCGAGCGATTTTCTGCGCTTAACACTGAATCTAACCCATATTTAACACCTAGGCCTGTGGATAACTTTCCTCTAGAACACTCGTTGCCTCACCCGGCATAGAACACGCAAGCCTGTTTGCCCGTCTCAGGCCCCCGCAGCCACTCACCCCCAAGGACAGCGCAACCGACGCCGTTGCCTGCAAAGAACCGGGGCAGGGCGATAGTCAGGCCAAGCGCCAGGGCCAACCCGAAGATGGCTATGAAGGGAATACGCCGTTTCCAGCGTCCCGCTTCTTCGAGATCGTCCCGAAGGTGCTGAAGAACGGCCTCTTCCTGCCGGACAAGATCATTCAGGCTGCGGCGGGTTTCCTGCCGATCGGTGGCGAAGCCGGATTGCAAGGTTTTCAGCCGATCGAGGGTCGCATCCAGCGCTCTGTCGAGTTCCTGGCCGATGTGACGCCCGTAGCGTTGCGGATCGGAATGGGCCTTGGCCGCCTGTGCTGCGTCCCGGCTTTCGGTGGTGGCCTTCTGGACATCCGCGAGAATCTGGCCGTGCCGGTCCAGTTTTCCCGCCATGTTGGCAACGACAGTGCCCAGGAGGTCGAGGGTTTCACGAAGGGCGGCGTCGGAAAGGGCAGGGTGGGCGGAACCGGGGTTGGACATTATGATTTCCGTGATCAGGGATAGGCGATGGGTGTTCAGAGATAGGTGTTACGCGATCAGCGTTCAGATTTAGGATTCACGGGTTGCGCATCCGGTGATCGGTGCAGCCCGTCGAATTCTTTGTCGGCGAAGTAGCGCAGCTTTTTGGCGATGATCACGGGCTTGCCCTGGACGCGCAGCAGCTCGACATGGGGCGGCAACTGCATGATTTCATCCGGCGTCATCAGGTCGCGTGCCGTGACGTTGTATGAGGTCGAGGGTGCATCGCCGGGCTTGTGGCTTTCGGTCTGATAGCCGGTGGTTTCCCGTCCGATCATCTGGCTCAGCCACTTGGCCGTCTCGAAGTCGTTGACCCCGAAGCATTGCAGCACACCCGCGTTGGCGACGAAGGTATTGGCCCGCGCGCCGTAGAGGTCCTTCAGCTGGCTCATGTCCTGCAGGATCGGCCAGAGTTGCAGCCCGTAGCCCGCCATCAGCCCCATGGCGCGTTCCACGGCTTCCAGACGGCCCAGGGCCGCAAACTCATCCAGGAGGAACAGCGCGGGCTGTTTCAGGCGCTCTGCGCCTGCCTGAGCCGCTTCCGCGTCTCTGGCGATATCCTGAAGCGCTTGTGCCACCAGAAGGCGCAGCCAGCGGCTGTAGGCATCAAGCCGGTTCGGCGGCAGGACAAGGAAGATCGAGGTCAGATCATGCCGCAGGGCCGAGAACTGGAAGTCGGAACACGCTGTGGCGGCCACGATCCGGGGGCTATCGAGGAAGTGGGTGTGGCGCTGCGCCGAGGACATCACCGAGGCCGCTTCGCGGTCGGATTTGCCCAGGAAGCGGTTGGCGGCGCGGGCGATCAATCCCCCGGCGGCGGTGCTGTCCTGCATCAGCTCCATGAGGGCGCGGAACTTCTCGGGCGGCAGGGTCAGGTATTCCCGCACGGTGGCGAGGGTTTTGCGATCCGCGTCCTCATGGGCCACGGCGAACATGATCAGCCCGACCAGCAGCGCCTTGGCCTCTTCGTTCCAGTGGGCTTCCGACTGTTGGCCGGGCGGGTCCATCACCAGGGCTTCGGCCAGCGAGGCGGCATCTTCGCCCAGATCGGGGCTTTCCGCGTCAAGCCGCCCGAGGGGGTTATATGCCGAGGCGGGCATGCCGGTGACACCGAAAGGGTCGAGGATATGGACCGCCCCGAAGCGCTTGCGCGCCTCGCCTGCGATCTTCGCATTCTCACCCTTGGGGTCGATCACCAGTACCGAGCGTTCGGTAAGCAGGAGGTTCGGGATCACCGTGCCGACCCCCTTGCCCGCCCGCGTGGGGGCGAGGGTCAGGAGGTGCGCCGGGCCGTCATAGCGCAGGAGTTTGCCGGTATCGAGGTCGCGCCCGATCAGGAGGCCGTCGCCACCTTCGAACGCTGCGCGTTCTTTCCGGGTGGCAAAGCGGGCCGAGCCATGGCTGTCGCTTGGCCTGCGGCCCCAGAGCTTGATGCCGGTCCGGTTCGACCAGTCGCTGGCCCCGATGATCCAGCCGGTAATGGTCATCGGCCAGAACACGAACCAGTGCCAGAGGGCTTCGCCCATCGGCACGTCCGACAGGATGATGATCACGATCAGCCAGGCGAACCAGGCAAATGCCGTGGCGATCACCATCCAGACGAAGAACCACCCGGCGAGGATCGGGGTGACGACGACAAAGAGGGACAGCCGCGACAGCAGCCCCAGGGCGGTGAATACATACTGCAAGGAAATCAGGTCCAGCTAAGAGGGCAGGGGGCGAGCTGCGCTCCCCCTCTGAAGGAAAGGGGCGGCGATCAGGTCGAGGGCGTCGGAACGGGTGGGGCTGTCGCGGAAGATGCGGCGGCGGGCTGCTTCGCATCCCAGCCTTCGAAAGCCTTGCGGTCCTGTTCACGGGGCAGGTTGCGGACCAGGCGCTCGATTATGGCTGCGGCGTTGGAATCCCGTTCTGCCAGATCGACAAGCGCTCCGCCCAAGATGATCTTGCGCCGCGTATCCAGCTTGCGCGCCTTCGTAGCTTCGCGGTTCTTCAGGGCGAGGAGCCGGGCCTTGGCCTGGGCGTAGCGCTTCTCGGCGCGTTCCAATTCTGTCTCAGCCATTCGTACCTTCACACACGCCGGAAATTCAAAACATCTTTGGGTTGAATGTCGCATTGACGTGGTAAGGTCAAGCGGTTACCCGTAGGCCTGTAAAGGTCAAGGGCGCACTTATGCAAACTCTCCATCGCCTGCGGCGCTTCCGAGCTTTGCGTGCGGTCTCCTCGGGGGCATGGCCCCCCGCCGACGGCGTCCCCAGTCCGGCGCTTGTTGCGCCGGATCAGGAAGCGCGTCCCGCCTTCCCGAACCCATCCTGGCCAAGCCTTGCGCGGCTTGGATCGCGCCCCGCTGTCCCTGACGCCCACATTGGAACTGGCCCCGAGAGCGGGGCGGTTCCGCGAGGGCGCCCGTGCCAGCGGGCGATCCGGTTACGCCTGTCCCGAGAGCGGGGCAGGCTGCCGGATCGGGTTTGCCGCGCTGTGCTTGTCCGGCAAACCATGGCCCGTCCTGGCGATGGCCGCGCGCTTGCCCGGCAGCATGACCGCCCGCCTGTCGGCGTGGCTGCATGTCTGCCCGTTTGCGTGGTGGCATGCTGGCCTCAATGGCCCGCAGACAGCCTGCCTGTTTGCATGTCTGCCTGTTTGCCTGTCTGGCAGTCCGCCTGCCTTTGCCCGTCACCGGATCGGTAGGGCGCGGCCATGGCCAGCTACCACCTCTCCGTCAAGACGATCAAACGCAGCGCCGGGCGATCCGCCACGGCGGCGGCGGCCTATCGGTCGGCCTCTGTCATCGCGTGCGACCGGGAGGGCCGCATGCACGATTACACCGCCAAGCGCGGGGTCGAGGCCTGCTTCATTCTCGCCCCCGATGATGCGCCGTCCTGGGCGCAGGACCGGGCCGCGCTGTGGAACGCCGCCGAGGCGCGTGAGACCCGGTCCAATTCGGTGACTGCCCGCGAATGGGAACTGGCCCTGCCGTCTGAGCTGTCCGACGCTGCGCGGATCGACATCACGCGGGCCTTCGCGCAGCAGCTGGTCGAGCGCTACGGGGTGGCTGCAGATGTGGCGATCCATGCCCCGCACCGCGAGGGCGATCAGCGCAACCATCACGCCCATATCCTGACCACCACCCGCGTCCTGTCTGCCGAGGGGCTGACCGACAAGACGCGCATTCTTGACGCCGCCAGCACCGGCGGGCCGGAGATCGAGGCCATGCGCGGCTACTGGGCCGAGCTGCAAAACCATGCCCTTGAGTTGGCGGGGCAGGAGGGACGCGTAGATCATCGGTCATTGGAGGTGCAGCGCGAAGAGGCGCTGTCCCTTGGGGACACGTTGAAGGCCGAGGAGCTGGACCGCGAGCCGGAGCTGAAGCTTGGTCCTGCCGCCAATGCCATCGAGCGCCGCGCGCAGCTGGTCGCCGAGGCCGAGGGCCGCGACTATGAACCACTGACCCAGCGGGGCGCGCGGGTGCATGCGGTGCGCCAGGCCAAGGCGATGTTTGCCGAAATGCGCGAGCGGCTGGAACTGGCGCGTGACGCCTGGGCCGAGGCCCGGGAAGAGGGGCAGGGGCATGTCAGTGCCGGTCTGGCGGCTTTGCGCGCCGCCGCAGGGCGGCAGGCGAAGCAGCTGGACCAGGATGAGATCAAGGAACGCCTCGCTCGGATTGCCGGGCGTGAGCAGGGGGCGGGGCATGATCACACGCCGGGCCAGGGCGACCGGGATATACGCGGAAGGCTTGCCGATGTGTTGGGCAAAGCCAGGGCGGAAGAGCAAGAGCGTGAAAAGGCCCGCGAGAAAGAACGCGAGCAGGAGCTGGACGAAGAGCGCAGGCGGCAGCGCGAAATCGACAGAGATCTCGGATGGGAACTGTAACGTAGACCTGAACCTGCGAAGTCAGATCAGGCTTCTTTGTTCCTTATCAGTCTCTTGGCCGTCGGGCGTACATCCGCACTCTGATCGGGGAGGAAGATTCACGAACGAGAGTTCGTTGGTCAGGAAGTTGAATTCACCCCGGCGGTTCCACATGGCTGGACGTAGTCTTTCAGACCTGACTGCTAGTCGTAGGACTTCGGATGTCGCCAACGACGAAGTTATTCCAGTTAGCGGGGAAAGACTTCCCAGATTGCGCTTCGGACGCCAAAGCCTCCGCACACCTTGTAAAGACTTGTCTTCGAGTTCATCCAGGGTGATGCGCGAACAGTTGAAGCATGCCGACACACCAGGACTGACCGTCATTCCAATCAGGCTCAGGTGCAGATTGTACCCGCCTGCGATGACATACGGGACGCCTCGATGCTGACAGTACTCGTTGATCCATTCACTAGTGAGGTCCACCGACGGCTCGTCGGCGCAATTTACGATGACGTCTGGTCTTGCCTCGGAAAGCAAAGCGCGGAGCCCGTTTGCATCGTGGACATGCTCTTTGACCCTCCGGACCTGAACCCTATGTGATATCCGATGGAGGGCGGATGCGATGGCCTCGACCTTTGGGGCACCAATGTCCTCGTGAAGGAAGATCGAGCGGTTAAGGTTGGACTCCTCTACATGATCGCCATCAATCACGGTGAAGTTTTCGAAGCCTGAGTGAGCAAGCTGTACTGCGGTCCAGCTGCCTACGGCACCACAGCCCACAATGGCAACCCTTGTTGAGCGGAGCCTTTCGAAGGCAGCAAACAGCTCTGCTGCAGGAAAGTAGTCTCCGAGAAAATTCAGGACGCGGTAGTGCTCAGCGGCGTCAATAGCGTCTCGAACGGCCTTAGGTTCAACGGCGCACCGCTCGTGCAATGCTTCCATGAGATGCGAAATCTGCGGCACCGAAGCGTCATGCACCTCGCAGATGTCTTCAAGGGATTGTCTGCCATCAAGCCCTCTGATGACGCTGGCAATTTCTGAACTTAGCCGGAAACGCATGGATCGGCGTGTCGAAGACTGAAAGAAATCAAAGACCCCGTCGCCCACCGGGATAACGGAAACGGATGGTCGAATCAGCCAATGTGATCCGGGTGAGAATTCAATCTGCACGCGCCCGCAGCCTCCCCAAATCGCCGCAGGTTGGGCATTCAGGGTTTCTTCCCACCTTGAAGCTATCGATACTGTACTGATCGAATAGAAACTCACCACGGCCTTGCTCGATATCTCCACCTCTCTCTGAAAGGAGCCTAACGATCTTCAGTACCGCGGCGGAGGCGGCAAATGCCGATAACGACGGCAGGCCCCCGAAGCCGCGTCGGCGATCAACGATGGGATGGGAGATTGGTTTCCAACCGCGCAAAGTCTCTTCGAAATGTTTTGCATAACAGTCGGAGCATGGCGTTTGGCCGGGAACAATCATTTCGCTCAGACTTGCGAGGTGCGCGTCAAAGCCGCCCGCAACCAACAGGGGCAGCCTCTTGGTCACACAGTATCTCGATAGCTTTATGCTTGTTGCCCCGATGTAGGGCTCGTCCGCAGTGTTTATGATCAGGTCTACATCCGATCCGATCAGTTTTTCGACGTTTGTATCGATGTCGAGCGGCGCTTGTACGGCGCGTGTCTCTGGCTTGAGAGCTTGGCCGTGAACGAAGCTCTCGGCAACCATTGCCTTCGGCCTGCCGATCAGTCGGTGATCGAAGAACGCATTTCGTGTGCGATCAGCAGGCTTCAATTCCTTTGGGTCAACAATGATAAAGCGCTGGAAGCCGATTTGAACAAGCTCTCTGAGTATCCAACTTCCGACCGCGCCAACGCCAATCAATGCAACTCTACAGTCCATTATTCTCTTAAGGAGTGCCGTAGCCGCAGCTTCGGACTCCTCAATGTCGAGAAAGAAATTCAGTTGCCGCGAATAACGTTTAACTTGCTCTGGGCGGAACGCATTTTGCATCCAATCCTTCCGGACAAGGATCCCCTTGCCATAAAGATACTGAACGAAACTGGTAAACGACGAAGAGTGCTTGATGTCCAAGCTGGATGCGCGTGCTTCATACCGTTCATCCAGCTCCAAGACTGACGCGGAGCC
Organism: Gemmobacter caeruleus; assembly: GCF_008271655.1. Lineage (GTDB taxonomy): Bacteria > Pseudomonadota > Alphaproteobacteria > Rhodobacterales > Rhodobacteraceae > Gemmobacter > Gemmobacter caeruleus. The sequence goes on along the minus strand of NZ_VKKX01000014.1, from coordinate 10,121 downwards.
GTCTAGCCATTCTAGGCACTCAATCAGTAGCGGTGTTACCCGCAGGCGTAGCCGCTTCCTCGTGGATAGAAAGACGAAGTGAACTACGGAGTCCGGGGAAATGTAAACGTCCACCCCGTCCCTGAGCCATAGACGAAGCGATCCGATTTGGTCGTCGTCGTCGCGGATCAATATTGGATCTGACCGCCCCGAACGTCGAGAAACCTGGCCCAATCTTCATCGCTCGCAACGAAGGTCGCGTCCGCGCTGCAGGTGCGCGTGCAGCAGTCGGAGCGTGCGCCAGAACACTCCTTCGTGTAGGCGGCTGCATTCGTCATGCCGTTAGACGCTTCGATTTCCTCAAAGCCATGGTTTTCAAAGGTGTACTTGCTCGTCATGAAAGGCGCTCCAGACCCGGATCCCAGTATTTCTATGATGTTACGTTTGACAGATGTTTCGGTCAACTCGCAACGGGGGGCAGAGATGATGCGGTACAGAGCACAAAACAAGGTTTGGTCTGTACGCACACCGGACGTAGACTGCCTGCCAGTACCCATGCACCAAAAACGGTCGTTTTTGTCCCTCCCCTGCCGGAACGCTTGCGACAAGGACTTAGGCGGGACAAAACCCCCCTGACAAAACCTTTGAAGTTTTGGGAGGTTTTTGTCACAATGGGGCATGATCCTTGGCTATGCCCGCGTCTCGACCGACGACCAGAACCTGGATGCCCAGCTCGATGCGCTGAAGGCGGCGGGAGTGCAGCGCATCTTCTCCGACAAGATCAGCGGCTCGCTGCGCAAGCGACCTGAGCTTGATCGTCTGCTCGACCAGCTCCGAGATGGGGATGTCATCGTCGTGACGAAGTACGACCGCCTGGCGCGCTCCCTGCGCGACCTGCTCGACATTGTCGAGGTCATCAAGGCGCGCGGCGCAGGCTTCCGGTCCCTGGCGGAAGACATCGACACGACAACACCTGCCGGTCGCCTGGTCTTCCATGTCTTCGCCTCCATCGCTCAGTTCGAGCGCGAGAGGATTTCCGAGAGGACCAAGGAAGGACTGGAAGCGGCGCGCAAACGTGGCCGCGTCGGCGGCCGCCCCCCTGCCCTCTCAGAGGCACAGAGAAACGAAGTGCGCCGGATGCGCGACGAGGACGGCCGCGCCCTTCCCGAGATCGCCAAGCTCTTCAAGGTGAGCACCAAGACCATCCGAAGGGTATGAGTGCGGCCTAATCCTTGTACTCCCGGAACCCGGCAAGCAGGTCCTTGAAGGACTTCGGCGTGTGCTTCTTGAAGTTCTCTTCATCAACATAGGCGAAGTCGAACACAGTATCTGATTGAGCTGCGTTGATATCCTCGCACCACTGCCGAAGGCGGGCCATCTTCAAAGGCACGTCCAGATCTTCAAGACCCTTGGTTTCGACGATGACCTTTCGCCCATCGGAGAGCCGAACGATGAAATCGGGATAATAGTTGGAAATACTCCCATCGGCATTGACGTAGTCGAGTTTGAAGTTCACCGCGAAATAGTTCTTCGCGTAGGCAGCCACATCTGAGCAACTGTCCAGGAAGGATGCAAAAAGCAGCTCAAGATGGCTGTCGCCGATGATCCGGTTGAAGATACTCTTCTTGGGAACAAGGTAGCCCTGCTCCTTCACAACAAAGGGCCGGGTTTGCCGGAGCTTAATCGTGTCTCTGATTTCTGCGTCGCCCCGATCGCGCACGGTGAGCGCGTTGATGGCCTTCTTGAAGCCCTCGATGATCGTGCGCGTCGCGGAGAGTTCCGAAAGATTACGCAGCGTGTTCGGGTCGTCGAGATCAACGTGTCTGTCGAAGAGCTCTGACTCAACAAAGGTTTTCAGCTTGCCATAGAGAACGTCATAGCCGCTGACGAGCCGCAGGTCCTTCATGATAGTCTGGGCGAAATAGCCTAGTACGCTTCGGAAGTCCGCCACACCGGCCGTATCGAGGATAGTGGTGTGTGTGACCTCACCGGTGGTGATGTCCTTGAAGACGATCTCTCGCTGCTGTTCCTCGGTGAAGGCCAAGTACATCACCTTCTGGTGGCCTAGTCCCGTGAGGTCCAAGTCGGCAAGGTTCTTGTACTCGCGGTAGATGCGTGGGGTCAGGACAGGAATCTCGATATCGAGTGCATCCAGGTCCTTCTTATCGTTCTCACGGTCCACCTCGATCACGATCGGCGTCTTGGCGGCCGTCCCCTGCCCCATGGCCTTGCGCTCAAGTTGCACACCTTCTGCTTGGATGGACTCGACGAACTCCATGAAGGCATCGGTTCCGACGATGCTGACATACTCTTCGACACCGCCCGGATACATTTTGCGCAACCCTCGCCCCAAAGTCTGCTCGGGCAAGATGTTGCTCTGCGCTGAATAGGCGCGAAGACCGACGATCGTCGTGACATTGCGAACGTCCCATCCCTCTTTCAGCATGAGCACAGAGACGATGGCCTTGTAGGGGCTGGCCGGGTCATCGATCTCATTGGCCTGCTTGCGCAGGAGTTCGAGCTCTTCCCTCGCCTTTCCTGATGCGGCCTCGGAGATTTCTCCGTTGGCTTTCGTATGGATCACCAAGACGCCGCCCTTCAGGTCGGGATAGTGGCCCTCAAGGTAACTCGCGACATCATCGCAGTTGCGGGTATCGTCCGTCATGATGAAGAGGATGGCCTTCTTGCCCATCTTCTCATGTTCGATCGAGGCCTTGCGCCACTCGATCACGCCAAGGTCGATATAGTCTGCGTACTTCTCGGTGTAGCGCGCACTTTGCCGCTCAGAAAGCTTCGCCCGGCTCGCCGCGTCGGGAAGAACAGGATGCTTCACAACGTTCTGGGAGATCGCTTCCACAAGCGGATAGTCGGCGATGGTCTGAACGAAGATCGCGCCGTTGTTGTGCTTGGGCGTCGCTGTCACATCGATCTGAAGAGAGAGAGCCCCACCCTTTTGAAGAAGCCGATTGTGAATGTCCTCGATCGACTTGAACCAAGCGAGACGGGAGTCATGGATGTGATGGGCCTCGTCGTTCAGGACCATCAGCTCGTCGATCTCGCGAACAATCATGCCAAGATCGATCTTCGAGTCGGTCGTCGCGCCAGTCGGACGCTTGCCGAGGAAGTAGTCCATACTGTCATCGTCTTCGGGTGATGGGGGGATGTCTGATCCCGCATAGACACGATGAATATTGGTCAGGAAGATGTTGCCGGTTGGCTGCGTGATCCTGACCTCGTCCTGCAAATGCAGGGTGAGCTGGAAGTCATCCTGCCAGTTGCGACCGTCGAAGCCGTTATCCGGTATCACTGGGTCTTCGAAGAAAAGTTTCAGGCCTTCGAAATCTTTGTAGATACGGTCGAGGACGATGATGTTTGGCGCAATGACCAGGAAGTTTCGGGCGAGCTGCGAGTCAGGTTCATAGAGCTTGTGGTAGAAGCTCCAGGCTAGGGCGAGGCTCAGGACCTTCGTCTTCCCTGCGCCGGTCGCCATCTTGACCACGAAGCGGCGCCAGGTTTCGTCGAACATGCTGGCCGAGACAGCGCCGCTGCTGTCGAAGCGCATGAGATCGAACTTGTCCTGCACACCGACAACGTCATGCAGGTAGATGATCGTCTCCAGAGCCTCCCGTTGGGAGAAGAAGTACTGGAACTCCACCATCGTGCCATCGGCCTTGGGCAGGAGGTGGGGCGTCTGGAACCACCACCTAAGCAACGCGCGGCTCGTGTCGGCTGCACCGACATAGCCGCTGTCGCGGAACTCCTTCACCTTCTGGCGCAGCGAGGCAACCAGGGGCGGCATAAGCTTGTCCATGCTGGTAGCGCGAAGAGCCTCGTCCGCAGGGAACCAACGAATAGAGGGGTCAAGGATGGCGTGGGGAGAATCCGGGAAATCAGGGTGAAGTGCCATTATGCCTTCCCTCCGATGTTCACAGTCACGATCGTCATCGTGTCGTTGCCGAAGATGTCCACGACTTTGACCGCCACCTTGCGGCGGCCGGGTGCACACTCATGGAAGACGCTCTTCAGCTCTATGCTACGGTCCTTCTTGGTGCGGAAGGACTGCCATTCGTTCTCGAAGATGTAGTCGCCAGTCCAGACTTCCTGCCACTCGCCACTTGCCGGGTCCTGCTGCCGGATGATCTCGCGCTTGTTTTCGAAGTCAAAGTCAACCGACCAGTAGTCGATCCAATCAGTCCAGGTACGGGTGAGATAGTGCTTGGAGACAATGCCATCCGCATCCTTCGAGACCTTCACGATCTGGCCTTTCTCGACCACGATCCGTGTCGCCTTGTTCTTGAGAGTCGCCTCGGCATAGGCGATCGAGTCCTGGGAATAGAAGACCGAGAAGTCCGTGAGTTCGATGGCAACGGAGTTGCCCTTCAGATGTGGCTTCACTTCGATGAACGACACATCATGGAAGACGACCTGGTTGCGCTCGACGGCCCGCTTGTCAAAGACATCACGCGGGATGTACTTCGGCGCGATGTCGATCCCCTTGGCGCGCGCATCGTCGAGTACGTTCGGGAAAAGGCCCATCTCGAACTCGAAGCCCAGAATATCAACCTTGGTGATCTGCTTCTTGCGGCACTCAAGAATGATCTCTTCGACGAAGAGCCGTGACACGGGCATGTTGACAGGACCCACAGCTACCAGGCGGCCCGCACGCTTACCATGGAAGGTCTGAAATCCTTCGGTCTTCTCTGCGCGATAGGCGCGCAAGATAAGATCAAGGAAAGCCCGTTCCTTCAGCTCGGCCTGCTGCTGCCGCTGCTCTTCGCGCAAGTTCGGGTTTAGGCCGATATAGTGCTGGCGCTCATATCTACCCAAATTGAGTATCTCGAACGCTCGATAGTCCTTACCTTCTGCTTTCCGTTCTCTTTGAACCGAAATCAGCCTCTTTCTCGTGGTATGAACCGCAAACTTGCCAAGATCGGAAATAATCCACTTACGCCCAAGCTTTTCAGCAGATGCCGCTGTAGTCCCCGATCCAGAAAAGAAATCTGCGATAATATCACCCTCGCTCGAAGCTAGGTTAATTATCCTACTGAGGAGTTCCTCTGATTTTTGAGTCGGATAGTACAACTTCTCAGGATCGGTAGGACTAGTGATCTTTTTGACGTCGGGCCACCAATTGTTTATTGGCGTTCCTTCTTCTCGCAGAGCTGCATCGGGACCTTTAACCGCGGTTCGACCTCTTTGCATAGTGCCTTCTGAGTAAGGCCGATACTGCGTATTGTACGCCCAAGTCTTCCCTTTGGTAAACCAGAAGATATCATCATGCTTCTTCGGCATCTCCGTAGTGGGAACACCTCCACCGCTGTAGAGCCAAAGAATGTGGTTTCGGATCGAGTCCTTTCCGAACACCTCATCAAGTATCATTCGAATGTAAGCACTGACACGCCAATCACAATGAACAAATATGCTACCATCCTCACTCAATAGATCGCGCATTAGAACTATTCGCTCATAGATCATTGCAACGAATGAATCGGCGCCTTTGCCCCAGGTGTCGCGGTATGCAATCTCTTCGAGGATGTTCGGCTTCTTAGTGAAGGTATCCTCGCCAATCTCGATGTCCATCGAGAAGTCCGCACCAACATCGAAAGGCGGATCGATGTAAATCAGTTTGATGCCACCTTGCCGCTCGATTTCTTCTCGGAGCGGACCGTTCTTCAGCGATGACAGGATGAGCCGGTTGTCACCCCAGATCAGCTTGTTAGTCCAGCCTTTGAGCTGACGGCCGCGTTGATCCATCGAGAACAGGTCCTGCTGCGCCGCTGTGTCCTCGGGCTTCTCGGCGCGCGGTTCATCAACTTGCTCGATGACCTGGAAGGGCAGGACCACATTAGAGACCTCGTTGGTCTTCCCATTCCAGACCAGTTCGACCTCGCGTTTGTCTTCGAAAAGCAGGAAGCGATATTTGTCGGGCAAGGGCTTGTCAGCCTCCAGATACCGGATGATTTCCTGTTGTTCCTGCTCTGTCAGTCGCGCCATCGCCCCCTGCCCTCTCACACATTTTACCTTCAGCCGAATATGCTGAACGGATTCAATAATCTCAATGAGATGGGGCTGCTTATCCCCACCTGAAACCTATTCCTTGAGCCATCTGGCATAGGCTCGAACATCTATCATCGGCACCGTCGCGAGCGCCTGAAGACGCGCGATCAGTTCAAAGAGGAAGGCTGTTGCAGCCATCGCGGTCTCTTCTACCTGGTAACCGCCATCGCCGTTGCGCGCATAGATTCCGTGAGCCGCCACACAGCCAAGATCGAGCGCATGCTCGTCTTGCCGGGCACCAAGGTTCTTTGTCAGAGAGTCACCGAGCGGGGGCTTCCAACCGCTTTCAAGGGTCACAAGTCCTGCCAGTATGGGATGCGGCACCTTTGGGTCCGCGATCCCTGTCGCATGTGGGATAGGCAGGCTCGTGCGATAAAGCGCCCGAACACTCGCGGCCTTGTCCTGGGCATAAGTGATTTCCTCAGCTGTGATGACTTGCTTGGCCTCGAACACTGCATAGACGCTCTCGGCCGGAACGACATCCAGCCCGTCCTGGTGGAAGACAAAAGGGGAGTACTGCCGGTCAAAGATGACGATGTCGATCTGGTGGCTGAAGGCTCCGTTGCTATCGACGACAACGGCACGCCGCGCGCGATACCGCTCGGGCAAGTAATCGCCTAGCATGCTCAGCCAAACGGTCTCGGCGGCGTCGCCCTTGAGAACGGGATGGCCTGCGACCTCCCGCGCTGTGTGCAGGCGATTATGAATGCCTTTGTGAAGACCTTGGAGAAGCGCAGGAAGTGACCAGGTCATCGAACCAACTCACCCCACGAGCCATCTAGAGCCTTGCGTGCAGCTGCGACAATGACCTGCTTCTCTGGTAAGGTAAGGTCGTCGGAGATTACGTTATTCGTATTCGAAGGATCAACAACACGGGCAGTTGTCAGGTTGTCTCGAATGTAGGTCAGGGCTTGTGAGACCCTTTGTGAGAGGGTTCCGCCGCTGCCTCTTAGAGCAGCGATCACTGCGAGTTCCAGGTAGAAGGAAGGGAAGTCGAGCCCCTTCTGATTCCGCCAGAGCTTCAGCACGCGGATTTCAGGGATGCATCCGCCGTACATCACATAGGCGATGTGCGTCGCGACGTTTGTTTTGGTCCAGGTGTTTGCTCGGCGCCGGAAGAGGCTGTGATCTTCGGAAAGCATGTTCTGCTGACGTGCAGGAACGAGATCAACATCGTAGCCGTTCAACCGAATGTTGATCGAAACATTCTGCTTCTTCGGTGTCGCCCCTGCTGCCTTCAACGTCTCGAAGAGCGAGTGGTAGATATCTCCGAGGGACGCCGTCGCCGTATCGGCGAGGGAAATGAACAGGTCGATATCGGTCCCACTCTTGTTCGCTGTGCCCTTTGCGAAAGAGCCGCTCGGTGAGATTCCCCGAAGATGCTGCCCGGCCCAGGATTGGATCAGTGGCCTGATGGTACTCTGGATGCCGCGCACAGGGGACATCGCACTGACGTCCACAGATTCACGAAAAAGGATGTTCTGAAGATACTGGTCTGCCGTCATGGGCTCTCACACAAGGCGCGGCTGTTCGGGCTGCGGCGGCAGGCTCGCGCGGGTCGGCAAATGCCTGATCGTCGCGCCGGTCTCCTTGTCCGCCTGGGCCAGGTCGAACTGTGCTTGCAGGTTCAACCAGAACTGCGGATCAGTCCCGAACCAGTGTCCGAAACGTAGAGCGGTATCGCCCGTGATTGAGCGCTTACCTGCGATGATCTGGCTCACGCGGTTGGGCGGCACCTCGATCTGCCGCGAAAACTCCGTGGGCGTAATGCCCAACTCTTCCAACTCGTCCTTTAGGACGTGGCCGGGATGTACTGCTCTCATGAACATGGCCTGACCTCCTTTCGTCAGTGGTAATCCACGATTTCAACGTTGTCTGGTCCTGACTGCCCTTCGGGCCAGTCAAAGCAGATGCGCCATTGCTGATTGACGCGAATGGAGAACTGCCCTGCCCTGTCGCCGCGCAAGGCTTCCAACCGATTGCTCGGCAACGCCCGAAGCGCGTCCAGAGAGGGCGCGGCGTTCAGGATAGCGAGCCGCTTTGCGGCCTGGTCCTCGAACCCCTGAAACGCCTTCACGAACCCGCCGCGTGCGAAGCTCTCGGTCCTCTTGTCGCGATAGCTCAGGATCATCTTGCTTGGGAAGATAGGCGCCTTGACGAGATACGTCAAGCGTACTTATGGCGGCGCAATTATATTGGATTTTTCAATTTATCCGGTTAATATAATTATCGGATAACATGGAGACGCCTATGCCGACCGTTGTCATCGCATCGCCGAAGGGGGGTGCCGGGAAGTCCACGACGGCGATCCTGTTGGGGACAGAGCTGGCCCATGCAGGCGCGAGCGTGGTCATGCTGGACTGTGACCCCAACCACTCTCTGACCCTTTGGGCTGACCGGGCCCCCCTGCCCGATCGAATTCAGGTTCTGTCGAGCGTCACCGAGTCTGACATCGTGAAGAGCATCAAGCAGCACGACACGGATGGTCAGATCGTCGTCGTGGACTTGGAGGGCGTCGCATCGCGGCTTGTTTCCCGGGCGATTTCTCAGGCCGATCTCGTCATTACTCCGATGCGAGCTACCACGTTGGACGCCACGATTGGTGTCAGAGCGCTTCAGCTCATCGCTGAAGAGGAAGAAGCGCTCGATCGGAGGATCCCTCACGCCGTCGTCTTCACGATGACGAAGGCCGTCCGTTCGAAGCAACATAGCGGCATCGCCGAGTCACTGGCGGCACAAGGCGTCGATCTAATCGATCCGCCGCTCCTGGAGCGGGCAGCGTTCTCCGCACTCTTCGAGTTCGGAGGTAATCTCCGGAACATGCCCGCCCAAGGGAACATGGACGGAGCGATCGAGAACGCCGCACTGTTCGCCCAGGCGGTCTACAAGCGGCTGGCAGAGGGAGTCTGAGATGTCGGACGGAAAAGCCTTCAACATCGACCTCGGCCGCCTAAAAAGCCGGGAGAAAGACCGCAGTCCGCAGGCGGTCGAGAAGGCAGAGCGGGCAGGGGAGGAACTGGGCTTCGTTGCCCGTGACGGCCAGAAGCGACGCGGGCGCAAGCCTAGCCCCCGGACGGGGCAAGTCCACGCTAAGGTCATGCCCGGCATTTCCGAAGAGATCGCCAATGAAGCAAAGCGCAGGGGCGTGCAGCAAGGCGTTCTCATCGAGGAGGCTTGGGAGCTTTACAAAAACAAATCCGGTATTTGAAATTATCCGGTATTCTTCCTGTTCTGCACCCACTTCCGACAGAACCCCAAGAATGCGGCTTCCGGGTTGCGCGGCGTCTCTGGAAGCCAGCTGCGCCACTCGCGTTCCAGATAGTATACGTCAAAGCCAGGAGCGAGCATCCGGGCCGTCTCATAGACATCTGGGTCAAGGTGCGGCGCTACTGCCGGAGGCAGCACCATCTTCACGCCCTGCCGGTTTGAGAACGTGACCATGTCCTCCTGCTCGTCATAGGAGATTGCATAGTCCGGCATGTGGTCGTGTTCCCGATCCTCTCGGATGATGTTCATGACCAGGCGCCGAAACTCGCGGGGGGTAGAGTTCGATCCGCACTTCTTCTGCAACAGCGCAAGGCTGATCCGCCATTCCTTCTGCGCCCCACAGTGCTTGCGTGCGAGTTCGTAGATGCGCCGCTCCAAAGGCTTCCGAAGCCGGAAGTAATCACGATGCAGCGTGAGAACTTCCTTCGACCGGATCGCATTGAAAACCCAGTCAGATAGCTTGATCTCGACTTCCTGCATGCGGCCGTCGCGGGTTTCCCTAACAACCTCGGCACTTTCGATCAGGCCAAAGGTCCTGAAAATCTCCTTCCCGCCGGTCACGATGTTCGTGCTGATCCTGGTCCCTGCTAGGCGCTCAAGGGCTGCCTTCAGCTGAGAGTACCCGGAACCCGCTGTGTTCCGGTTCGTAGCGACCAGCATGTCAAACGCGCGAAACCGGACAACCTGGGAAACCTCCTTCCCTTCGTTCAGCGCCGTCATCAGTTGGCTTATGCAGTAGATCAGCACATCGCGATCATGAACCGTCGCAAGGCCATCGACAGAAGGCTTGATAGCGATCTTGATCCCGTTGTGCTCAT
>NZ_VKKX01000013.1 GCF_008271655.1 Gemmobacter caeruleus | reverse complement strand
TGAGGGTTCAGGACCATGAAGCCGGTCAGCCGCACCTAATAATCTTTGGCTGGTCTGGCAGTATGCCAAGTCGATGCTTCTCGTCGACTGGAGGGCCATGCGGCATAATCCTGATCCCGGCATAATATGCCCTCACCTGCTCCCGACCGCGCCTCGATGCCTTCGGTGGCGGCGCGCATGTCATCGATCTCGGCGCACGCAAATCCGTCGGCTGGACCAGCAGCCAGGAATGGCTGGCCGCTGCGCTGAGCGGGGAGGACGTCGATGCCTTCTGTAATGGGGCCTCTTCGGTCAATAGGTAATTTGCAAACGAACACACACCCGAACCTAAGCGTTTCGAGCGCATGTAGACTTGAATGGTCAGATATTGGCTGACACCCCCCTTCCGGCGTGTCCGACACCATTCCATCGGTTGCTTTCCTACACCGGTTCGCGCTTCTGTCCGTGGTCGACGCAGTGGTCGCCAACTTGATGCTGGTTCGTTGCGGTTTCCGCGCGCCTATCTGAAATACGTGCTCGGAGCAGAAGCTCCGGCGACAAGGCATCGAGCGGCGTCTTCGGAAACCGCGTCCTGGTGAGGACCTCGATGGCCGGTTCTCAGGACGGCCGGATTGTTTCTTTCATTTCGCGGCGGCTAGGCTGGCTTGCATTAAACCTGCCTAGCAGCTTGGAATTCGGTATTGTCGACCCACATCCGATGCAGAATTACACCCATCCTACGTGCCAGAGCGACCGCCGCCCGTTTCGCCCCACGCCGACGAACGACCCGCTCCGCCCAGGCGCGCAACCAAGTCTGCTTCTTGGAGCGGTGGATCACCACCGTGGCAGCTTGATAGAGCGCGGTCCTCATGTCTAGGTCGCCAGCTTTGGTGACACCGCCGATGATATCCGTCTCTCCGGATTGGTAGCGACGAGGTGTCAATCCGATTGATGGGCCAACATCTTTCGACCGCCGAAACCTGCCGGGGTCATCGATGGTTGACCGGACTGTCAATGCGACGACCGGACCAATACCGGGCATCGTCATCATCAAGCGGCAAACCGGATCCTCGCGCGTGATGTCCCGTGCCATACGTTCTAGGCGCACAAGCTCGCTGCGCAACGCAGCCCGAGCCCTGAGCATCGGTTCGATTGAAAGCTGGATGAGCTTGTTGCCTTCGGTCAATTCGCGAACCCGGTCTTCAAAGCTGACTTTGCCGATCCGACCAAGTCGAAGTCCGAAATTGCGCAGCATGCCCCGAATAGACATCTCGATGTTGATAGCGGCGTCTTGCACGGATCGGCGCGCACCGAGAAGCACCCTCAGCTCCTGTGCGGAAAGCGACTTGCAATGGACCGGCCGGAACCAGCCCATTTGCAGCAAACGTGCCAGGCCAGCAGCATCGCGGCGATCGGTCTTTACCGGCGCCGCATTCAAGGCGGCTTTCACCTGCCGTGTCTCCATGAGCACCACTGGCAGTCCAAGGTCGGTCAAAGACTTATGAAGCCACTGGGACAAGGGCCCGGCTTCGATACCGATCGCCTCTACCACTCCCGGAATGCCCTTGATGCAGGCGTCCAATGCTCCGGGGTCACTTGCGACTTTCGTTTCCTTCACAAGCTTGCCGTGTTCGTCCACGGCGCAAACCGCACAATTCTCGAGAGATACGTCGATGCCAACGAAAACGCCCATAGGTCACTCCCCTCTTGATCAAAACGACAGGCAGCTTGAATCAAGCGACGAAGTGCCCGAGTTTCCTAGCGGGAAAAGTTCGAAAGCAGCTTCAGCGCCGGGCGCCCGCCCCATTACGGCATCTGAGATCATCTGCACCACTGTCTACCAGTTCCCCGAACTCTCGGATGCCGCCAAGGAAAAGGCGCGGAGCTGGTATCGCGAGCTTGGCCCCCACGACGATTGGTGGGACGCGGTCTATGACGATTTCCAGCGGGTTTGCGAAATCCTCGGCATCCGCCTGAAGACTACACCCGTCCGCCTTATGGGCGGCGGGACGCGGGCCAAGCCCTGCATCTGGTTCTCCGGCTTCTGGAGCCAGGGCGACGGTGCTTGCTTCGAGGGCTACTGGTCTCACGCCAAGGGCGCGGCCGCGCGCATTCGGGACTACGCCCCGACCGATGCGACGCTCCATGGCATCGCCGACCGGCTGCAGGCCATCCAGCGGCGGAATTTCTACCAGCTTGCCGCTGAGGTCAGCCATCGGGGCCGCTACTACCACGAATACACCATGTCGGTGGACGCCACGCGCGACAGCCCGACCTGGCAGCCGCCGACCGAGGACGCCGAGGAGACGGTGACCGAGGCGCTGCGTGATCTGGCACGATGGCTCTACCGCCAACTTGAGGCTGAATACGACCACCTCACCTCGGACGAGGCCATCGAGGAGGGGATCATCGTCAATGAGTACACCTTCACCGAAGCCGGGCGGCGGTTCGGGTGAGGCGCACCCTTCGAAGAACTTTCCAAACCGCATACTTGAAACGTACGTCGATCTGGCGTACATATCGACAAGACATTACAGGAGGCGACCATGCTCGGTTTCCACGATACCACGCGCGCAATCGACGAGCGCAACGAGGCCCGGATGAATTTCCGGACGAAGCCGCGCATCAAGACTGCCATCCAACAGGCGGCGGCCCTGTCCGGTGTCGACGATTCCGTCTTCACGATGAATGCCGCTTACCAGGCCGCACTTGCAACGATCGCAGCGCATGAACGCACCGTGCTGCAGCCGGTCGATCATGAGGCGTTCTTCGCGGCGCTCGATGCACCAGCTGCGCCGACCGATGCCCTGCGCGCGGCCTTCCGTCGACACAGCGACACGGTTGTGTCGAAGTAAATGGCCACGTCACAACCGGCCGCCTACACCATCGAGCCGTTCGATCCTTCGAAGCATGATCGGGCGGCTTTTTCTTGCGGGGTCGAGCAAGTCGACAAATATTTCCAGAAGACCGCGAACAAGCTCGCCAAGGCGGACAATGTCCGCCTCTATGTGATGGTCGACCCTGACGGGACGGTTATCGGCTTCTATGCCCTGAACGCGCACGCCGTTCAGTTCACGGATCTGCCTGCGAAGTTCGCGCGGACCCGGCCTTCGCATGGCAACATTCCTGCCGCCTATATCTCGATGATCGGGCGGGATCGGAAGTTCAGCGGTGCCGGGTTTGGCGGCGATCTTTTGGTCGACGCCCTACGGCGCATTGCCGTTGCGGCCGACGCCATTGGCGTCGCCGTCGTCATGCTCGATGTGCTCGACTGCGGCGATCCAGACCGCGTTGCGCGCCGCAAGGCGCTTTACGAGAGCTACGGGTTTGAGCCGTTGCCTTCGAACCTGCTCAGAATGTTCCTGTCCGTCAGCACAGTTCGCAAGCTGATCGCTGAAGAGGACGACATGCAGAAAAAAGATGCCGCACTCGCGGATCTGGCGCGGCTCGGACAGGAGTTTGACCGAGGTTGAAGTCCTGAAGGTCGCACCTGCCAACCTATAGGTTGGCAATTGAGCTTCGGTTGCCAAGCCATGGTATGGCAGACGCTCCGGAGGGCCGGAGCCAGCCGGTGTCGGGATCACTTGTTCCCGTCGATCCACTTCGACATGAGCCCCTTGTCGCGGAAGCATTCCTCCGGGACGGCGCGCCGTTTGATCCGGGCGAGTTTCTCCGCGAAGGCCACCTGCTTCGACGTGGGCAGCCGGTCCATGTCAGATACCGGTTTCAGCTGGGCCTGCGCCTCGATCCAGCCGCTGAGCGACCGGCGGTCCTGCTGAACTTCCCAGGGCAGGAGGGTCTGGTTGCGCAGGGCGAGCGTCCGCGCATAGGCGATCTGCTTGGGCGTCGCGGGCAAGGCGTATGTGGTGCTGTCCATCGGGAAACTCCCTTTTTGGCTTGGTGTTCAATATAGAACATTACAGGAACAAAATCAAGCCAAGCGTCCGCAACGCACCGGTTCGAGAGGGAGAGAGGGGCCGGGGAGGATCAGGCCTGAGGGTGCCCGAGAGAGGGTGTCCGGGGCTGATCCTGTCCCTCATTCCGGAGCTTCCCGATGACCTATCTCGCGCCCGTTGTGCTTCCCGTCCCTGTCCCGTCCGTTGATCCCGCGCCCGCGATCCTCACAGTGGCCGAGGCGCTGCAGCCCGACCTCGCGCAGGGGTTCCAGATCGACGCGCTGCGTCTGCGCCTCGAAATGGAGCGCGCCTTTGGCGGTTCCGATGCCGATGGCGCTTGGGACTGGAAGCTCGCTTATGAGGCGGGCGAGGTGGCGCTGGTCCTCTTCCTGCGGAAGTTCGGCCGTGCGCTGCTCGCCCGTTCCGGCTCGCCCGCTGCCCTGCTGCCGATCCTCGCCAAAGTGGCGGGCCTCTTGCCCACGCACACCCGGCGATCGGAGGAAATGGAGCGCTTCCAGCAATTCTCGACGCCGCTGCCCATGGGACTGGCTGCAATGGCGGCAGCGCAGATCACGCCCCGTGACCTCGTCCTCGAGCCTTCGGCCGGGACCGGGCTTTTGGCGATCCTCGCGGAGATCGCGGGAGGCAGTCTCGCGCTGAACGAACTCGCCGAGACCCGCGCCGACCTTCTGCGTCACCTTTTCCCGGGGCGTCCCGTCACTACCTTCGACGCCGCGCAAATCGACGACCATTTGGACGCGGGCGTTCGTCCGAGCGTCATCCTGATGAACCCGCCATTCTCTGCCGTGGCCAATGTCGATGGTCGGACGACCGAGGCGACAGCGCGCCATCTGCGCTCGGCGCTTGCCCGGCTGGCCCCCGGTGGTCGGCTGGTCGCTATCACAGGGGCCGGTTTCGCACCGGATGCGCCCGCCTGGGCCGAGACGTTCAGCCGTCTCACCGAGCGCGCGCATCTGGTCTTCACCGGCGCTGTGTCGGGTGCGGCCTATGCCAAACACGGCACCAGCTTCGAGACGCGGATTTCGGTCTTCGACAAATGTCGTGGTGGCGAGGCGGGCGGCATCACCGCCGATCTGGCTCGGCCGATGTCCGTCGATGCGCCGCAGCTCCTCGCCCGGATCGTAGCAGAGGTCCCGCCACGCCTCGAGATGGATGCGGGCGCAGTCGCGTGCTCCCCGACCACTTCCCCTTTCCGGGGAATTCCCGGCCGTTCCTCCGGCCTCACCGCTCGACCCTTGGGGTCGACGGCAGCGGCCAAGATGGATGTGCATGTCACCACGCCGGATGCCGAAGACCTCGGCTACACCCTGCGCGAGACGGAGGACGACCTCGGCTCCGCGCGCATTTCAGACGCGATCTACGAGACCTTCCGCATGCAGGCCATCGACATCCCCGGCGCGGAAGCGCATCCGACCAAGCTGGTGCAGTCGGCGGCTATGGCGTCCGTTGCGCCCCCCAAACCCTCCTATCGTCCCAAACTGCCCGCCGCCGTGCTACGCGACGGCATGCTGTCCGACGCGCAGCTTGAGACCGTCATCTACGCGGGCGAGGCGCATTCCGCGTATCTCGCGGGGTCTTGGACCGTCGATGTGACCGGCGACATAGTCTCCGCTGCGCCCGACGAGGCCGCGGACGCTGTCCGCTTTCGCCGCGGCTTCTTCCTTGGCGACGGCACCGGGGCGGGCAAGGGCCGCCAGTCGGCCGGGATCCTGCTCGACAACTGGTGCCAGGGCCGTCGCAAGGCGCTCTGGATCTCGAAGAGCGACAAGCTTCTCGAGGACGCGCAGCGCGACTGGTCTGCGCTCGGCCGAGAGCGGTTGCTCGTCACGCCCCTGTCGCGCTTCGCCCAAGGCCGCGACATCCCGCTTTCTGAGGGCATCCTCTTCACCACCTACGCCACCCTGCGCTCCGAAGAGCGCGGGGCCAAGAAATCCCGCGTCGACCAGATCGTCGACTGGCTGGGCGCAGATTTCGACGGGGTGATCCTGTTCGATGAAAGCCATGCCATGGCCAATGCCGCCGGATCCAAGGGCGAGCGTGGCGACACGGAAGCTTCGCAGCAGGGCAGGGCGGGACTGCGCCTGCAGCACAAGCTGCCCAATGCCCGCGTGGTCTATGTCTCGGCCACGGGAGCCACGACGGTCCACAATCTCGCCTATGCGCAGCGGCTCGGCCTCTGGGGCGGCGAAGATTTCCCCTTCGCAACCCGTGCCGAGTTTGTGCAGGCCATCGAGGCCGGCGGAGTCGCCGCGATGGAGGTCCTTGCCCGCGACCTGCGGTCCTTGGGCCTCTATACCGCCCGCTCGCTCTCCTACGACGGCGTCGAATACGAAATGCTGGAGCATGCGCTCAGCCCCGAGCAGCGCGGCATCTACGATGCCTATGCCGGGGCCTTCGCCATCATCCACAACAACCTCGCCGCTGCGATGGAGGCGGCCAATATCACGGGTGAGACTGGCACGCTGAACCGGCAGGCCAAATCCGCAGCGCGCTCGGCCTTCGAGTCGGCCAAGCAGCGCTTCTTCGGCCATCTGCTGACCTCGATGAAAACCCCCACCCTGATAGCGGCCATTGAGGCCGATCTCGCCGCGGGCCATGCGGCCGTCATTCAGATCGTCTCGACGGGCGAGGCGCTGATGGAGCGCCGCCTGTCGGAGATTCCAACCGAGGAGTGGAACGACATCCGCGTCGACATCACCCCGCGGGAATACGTCCTGGACTATCTCGCCCATTCCTTCCCGGTGCAGCTCTACGAGCCCTTCACCGACAGCGAGGGCAACCTGTCCTCGCGGCCCGTGGTACGCGACGGCCAACCAGTCGAGTGCCGCGAGGCCGCCCGCAGGCGTGATGCGCTGATTGAGAAGCTGGCCTCTCTGCCGCCCGTTCCGGGGGCGCTCGATCAGATCGTCCAGCGCTTCGGTACCGACCTCGTGGCCGAAGTTACGGGCCGGTCGCGCAGGATTGTCAGGAAGGGCGAGGGCGCTGCCGCGTGCCTCGTCGTGGAAAGCCGGGCTGGCTCGGCCAACCTCGCGGAAACCTCCGCCTTCATGGATGATCAGAAGCGCATCCTGATCTTCTCGGATGCCGGCGGCACGGGTCGGAGCTACCATGCCGATCTTGGGGCAAAGAACCAGCGTTTGCGGGTGCATTACCTCTTGGAACCGGGCTGGAAGGCGGACGCGGCCATCCAGGGCCTCGGCCGAACCAACCGCACCAATCAGGCGCAGCCGCCGCTCTTTCGGCCGGTGGCGACGGATGTGAAGGCAGAGAAGCGGTTCCTTTCGACCATCGCGCGCCGCCTCGACACGCTGGGGGCCATCACGCGGGGCCAGCGCCAGACCGGCGGACAGGGGCTGTTCCGCCCCGAGGACAACCTCGAGTCGCCTTACGCTCGCGATGCCCTGCGCCAACTCTACCGCCGCATCTATCGCGGCGATGTGGCTGGCTGCTCGCTCGGGGCTTTCGAGGATGCCACCGGTCTGAGCCTGACCGATGACAACGGTCTGAAGGACGACCTGCCGCCGATCACGACCTTCCTCAATCGCCTGCTCGCGCTGACGATCGACATGCAGGCCGTGCTGTTCTCGGCCTTCGAGGAATTGCTCGACCAGAGGATCGAGGGTGCTATCGCCGCCGGGGTCTATGACCTCGGGCTAGAGACGTTGCGCGCAGAAAGCTTCCGCGTCACGGATGCGCGGGTGATCTACACGCATCCCGGCTCCAGCGCAGAAACCCAGCTTCTGACCATCGCGGAAAAGCGGCGCAACGCACCGACCTCGCTCGCGGATGCGCTCGACTGGCTGGATGACCCCAAGGCGCGGCTTTTGGTCAACAGCCGCTCAGGTCGGGCCGCAGTGCAGGTGCCCGCCACCAGCCTGATGCTGGATGACGGCACTATCGAGCCCCGCCTTCGTCTGATCCGGCCAACGGAGGCCAGCACGGTGCCGGCTAGGATGATGGAGGACACCCATTGGCTCGAGGCCGACCGCGCGGCCTTCGCCACCGCCTGGACCGCGGAACTGGCCGAGGTGCCGGAGTTCAGCGAGTCCACCCTGCATATCGTGGCGGGGCTCTTGCTGCCGATCTGGAAGCAGCTTCCCCAGGACGAAACCCGCGTCTACCGGCTGCAAACCGACGATGGCCAGCGCATCATCGGCCGCCGGGTTTCCCCGGCATGGGTCGCGACCACGCTCGCAAGCGACGCGCCGCAACTGACTGCGGCGCAAGCTCATGCCCTCGTTCTCGAGGGCAAGACCGTCGTGCGATTGGCCGAAGGGATGGAGTTGCATCGATCACGAGTCATGGGCGTGAACCGGATCGAACTGTCCGGGTTCACCGAAGCCCAGAAGGACCGGCTCAAGGCCGATGGCTTCTTCTCGGAGATCATCAGTTGGAAGCTGCGTCTGTTCGCCCCCACGGACGCAAGCGGGGTCAAAGTGCTGGATCGTCTGCTTGCACGTTGTCCTGTGACGGGCCTACATGCACGCGGTGGTTGTTGAGCCATGTATTCCGAGACCGAAGATGTGATCCGCGCTTTGGCAGAGAATGCAGAGAGCGTCTGTCGCGCCTACCTTCCCGCTGGACGGCGGGAAGGCTCCTACTGGATCGTGGGCGACCTGCAGAACAACCCTGGCCGCTCGCTCTTCGTGCGCCTGACCGGGCCTGCTTCCGGGCCAGGCGCGGCCGGCAAGTTCACGGACGGCTCCACGGGCGAGCATGGCGATCTTCTCGACATCATCCGCGAGAGGACTGGGATCTCCCGCTTTCCCGATCTTCTGGCCGAGGCACGGGCGCATCTGGGCCGTCCGCAGCCGGTACTCCCGGATGCGCTAGTGCCAAGAAAGTCCAAGGCCCCCGGTGGCACGCCGGCGGCAGCGGCGCGGCTGTTCGCAGCCTCGGTGCCGGTCGCAGGTACACTCGCCGACACCTACCTCGGCTCCCGGGGCATCACCCAAGGCAGCATGATGAGCGCCCTGCGCTTCCACCCTAAGTGCTGGCATCGGGATGAGGGTCAGACCCGAAGCATCGCTAGACCGGCGCTGATCGCGGCGGTTACCGATGGGGCAGGGGCCGTGCAGGGTGTGCATCGCACCTGGCTGGCACCTGACGGACAGGGGAAGGCGGCTGTCGAGACGCAGCGGCGTGCCATGGGTCACCTCCTCGGCAATGCCGTCAGGCTGTCCCCACATGACGAAATCCTTGTCGTCGGTGAAGGCATCGAGACCATGCTGTCCTTGGTTGAGGCAGTGCCCGGCCTTCCCGTCTGGGCTGCACTCTCATCAGGTCACCTGGGAGCCGTCCTCCTGCCGGAGAGCTTGCAGCGCCTCTACATTGCCATCGACCGCGATCCCGCCGGGCAACGCGCGGCAGAGAGGTTGAGCGCCAGAGCAACCGAGGTCGGGATTGCCGTTCGGGTGGTGGAGCCGCGGCTCGGGGATTTCAACGATGATCTCCGAGCGAACGGCAAGAAGGCGCTGCGCCAGCATCTGGCAGGGCAGATCGGGCCCGAGGATTGGCATCGCCTGACAGGCTGAGCAGCGTCGCGCAGGGGGCGGTCACGGGACAGCGGGGCAGGGGTCACGGATCCCTGTCATGGCTGTGTACCGTTGCTTTGCCTCTTCCCGGGCAATCTCATCCACCCGTCACCCACACGGCCTTCAAGAGATGGGCAGGCGGCCGTCAAAGGTGCCGCCCCTTCAAGGACGGGGGGCGACTGATTTCCGCCGGCGGGGACGAGCCCCGCCTTTGCATCGCGAGAGCCAAATCAGCCGCCCCCCGTCCTCCTCCACATGCGTTCCGGCCCCGAAAGGGGGTGAAGGGGCGTCCCCTCCCACGGCTTTTGCAGCCCATGAAGGCTGCGCGGGATGACGCGCGGACGAGTTGATGCCCGGAGGCAAGAAACCAATGACGATCCACACCCACGACGACGCGTATGAACCCGTCCACACTGCATCCCAGACCGCCCATGCGCTCGACGAGCTGCAGCTCTATGGCTACCGCCCCTTTGACGAGCCCGATCCGCGCCCGATGCCCGATGGGCAGCGCCTTGCGGTCGCCGTCGCCGACATCTTCGACGCCCTCGTCGCGACCCTGGAAGACACCCGCATGGAACCCGACCTCGAAGAGGTGCTCTGGGGCCAGGTTAACCTCTTCCACCGCGCCACGGCCCGGATCGAACGGTCGCTCGATGAGAACGAACAGGCGCAGCGCCGCCTCCAGCGCGAGCAGGACGGCTCCGAGGTGAAGGCGAACGAGCTCGAGCGCCTGACGGCCGAAGGCCTGACGCTGATCGAACGGCGGAACTGCATGGACATGATGCGCGATCACGCTGCCACCGAGTTCGTCCATCACACGGGATCGACTTGGCGCCCCCGCACTGGCTCGATGGTGAACCGCCAGCACATGACCGCCGCGCTGATCGACAGCCGCGACTTCCTGGCCGCCAAGCGCCGCGCGGAAACCGAGGTGATGCTGCCCGCAGGCCCCAAGGTCGCCCTCACCGGTGGGACCGACTTCAACGACCACCGCCTGATCTGGGGCAAGCTCGATCAGGTCCGGACCAAGCATCCCGACATGGTCCTCTTGCATGGTGGCAGCCCGAAGGGCGCGGAACTCATCGCCTCCAAATGGGCTGAGGCTAGGGGCGTGACGCAGGTCGCTTTCAAGCCTGACTGGACCAAGCACGCCAAGGCCGCGCCCTTCAAGCGCAACGACGCCATGCTGGATGTGCTGCCCGTGGGCGTCCTCGTCTTCCCAGGCAATGGCATCCAGGAGAACCTTGCCGACAAGGCTAAGAAGCTGGGTATCCCGGTCATGAAGTTCGAGAAGGGGGCGTGAGCCCCCTTCACTCATCGGGCGGATTGCGCCTCAGGCACGTGTCTGGACTTGACGCAAAAGGACCTATCCCCCATTTTGGCCGTGGCCTTCAGCACAGGCCTGTGTGTCCGCCATGCAAAGCTCAGCAGTGCTTCATCCACATCACCCCGTTCCTTTTCGAACGGGTCTGATTAGTAGCGGGCACCTAGTCGGATCCGGGAATTGGAATGGATCATGACTTCTCACGACTACCTCAAGGATCTAAAGCGCATCTCAAAGGCCTGTGCACGGGCAAGTGGTGCGGAACTTCATAAGGTGCAAAAGCGTGCCGCACAGGCAATTGGTTTTGCACATTGGCACGCGCTCGCCAGCAAGGCGAAGTTGGGCTGGCAGCCGACAGCTCAGGACATTGCTAAGGTTGAAGAGATTCTGCGCGGCGATGAAAGCTACCCCGACGAAGGGTTCATCGGGCAGCACCCCTATAAACTTGACGATGTCCTGCGGGATACAAGAATGAGGGGGCGTGGCTGGTGTATCTACATCCGAGAAGCGCCCTCCAGCAAACCGCAGTTGTTGATCACCGATCGGCGCTTTAAGAATAACCCGATCCAAGACCCGGCCTTTGTAGCCAAGGCGCTTCCCATCGCCGAATGGAAAGCAAGGCAGGTTCGAGCGGAAATCGCGCGTGACTGGCCGAGAAACTCGACGAAGCCGGACGCTGACGGTCGTGCGATGCACCCGCTCAATCATGAACGGTCTGACAAATGGTACTGCCTGCATTGCGATGGCGAGTCTTCTGGAGCCCAGATGGCCCAGAACTTGTGGCATTGCCCCTACTGCGGAGCCACGCCCCTCGACATGTTCAGTGAGCCGTTCCCCACGTCGGAACGGCCTGAAACGGAAAACGCCCCAGCCTGATTTTTCCATCGGCCAAAGTGACTGGCATCCGTTGGAATGCGGGTGCCAGACCTTGCGCCGCGGCGTTTCCAGGTTTGGCGATCGGTGGACGTAACCGCATCTAGAGGTTCAGAAGACCATGCAAAGCCCAGTTCAAAAAACCAGAGCAGAGATACACGCGCTCATTCAATCCCTTGCCCCGGCGTCTATCGCCTTGGTCGCTACGTCCCGTGACCTTGTGGCCATCGTCGACAAGCGCTTCGACTGGCGGGTACGGGCCCATCGTTGGTACGCGGTGATTTCTCGCGGCGATCACATCCATGCTGTCGCGGACATCGATGGTCGCCGAATTTCCCTGCAGCGGTACGTCATGAAGCTTCAGTGTCCGGATCGCAGCTATGACGACCTCAAGCAGATCTCGTTCGAGAACAAGATCACGTTCGACTGTCGTGTTTCGAACCTTGAACATCGGGTTGGTCGCCAAGCTGTCATGCGCAATCGGCGGTCAAAGCGGAACACCTCTTCCCAGTACAAAGGGGTGATCAAGGCGCTCGGTCCAGACGGTTCCCCACGCTGGCGCACACAGATCATGGCCGACCATGGTTCGATGGGCATCGGCGTCTATGAGGACGAAGACTGGGCTGCAACAGTCTACGATGCCGCCGCCTACCTTCTTTTCGAAGGGGAGGCGCTATACAATTTTCCTGGCCGGTCGCCCGATCAGGAGGCGCTTCTGATCGCGGCGACCAAGATCGCCCGATATCGTGCCAAGGCCAAACGTCAGAGGGGCGCAATGGCAGTGCAGCAAATCGAGATGGAGTAGGGGGGCGCTACCTGATACGGTGTGTGCGGCAATCCGGATCACTATATGTTTGATCAAGCTGTCCAGCTCGAAGTCTTTCCGACCGATCTTCATCTGAGACGGATTGATCCGGCCTGCAACATGCGTCGCTTCTACCGCTTAAGCGTTCAGCGAGACCTTTTTGGCGGCGCTTGCCTTATTCGTGAGTGGGGCCGGATCGGGTATCGCGGCCAGGTTTTGATCGAGACGCACGATGACGAAGGCAAGGCGATCACTGCACTCATGAAATTGGCGGCGATCAAGCGGAGGCGGGGTTATTGCCTTCCTCCCGCGCTGATCCCACCAGCAAGAAAGGTCTGAACCGACAACAGCGCCGGGGCACTGGTTTGGGTCAGCAATGCCTTGTTTTGACAGCCATTCCAGCTAGGGTTGCAAAAAAGCACGCCGGGGCAGTTCATGTTTGACCAGATCATTTCAAAGTACGGCGCGACCGCCAAGGCCAAGCTCTCGAGCCCTGCGATCACGGGCGCTCCGGAGGACAACATCCGTGCACCGCTTGAGGAACTGATCACAGCGCTCGCAGAAGCCGCTGGCCAGCAGCCCGGCTGGGTCACGCTTGTCGGCGAAAGCACCCTTTCGGCTTTGGGGACCAGACCTGATTATGCCGTCACCGTTCGCAACGCACTTACCGGCTTCATCGAACTAAAGGCCCCAGGCAAGGGGGCCGATCCGCGCAAGTTCACCGACCCGCATGACAAGCGTCAGTGGCAAAAGCTCAGGTCCCTGCCGAACCTCATTTACAGCGACGGGCAGTCCTTCAGCCTCTGGCAGAACGGCGCCCTCGTCGGCCAGATCATTCATCTCTCCGGTGATCTCGACACAGCGGGTGCCAAGCTTACCGCCCCCCAAACGCTCGTCACTCTCCTGACGGACTTTTTGAGCTGGAGCCCCATCCCGCCCGACAGCCCGCGCAAACTGGCCGAGGTTTCGGCGCGCCTCTGTCGTCTGTTGCGCGACGAGGTGCTGGAAGAACTGGAGAACGGCACCCAAAGCCTGACCGATCTTGCCACTGAATGGCGGGGGCTCCTCTTTCCGCAGGCCGATGACGCGCAGTTTGCCGATGGCTATGCGCAGGCCGTCACCTTTGGTCTGTTGATGGCGCGCGCACAGGATATCCCCTTGGACAAGGGGATCGCGCATGCCGCCCTCGCGCTGCGCGACACGAACACGCTGATCGGCACCGCGCTGCGCCTGCTGACGGACGATCCGCAGACGCAAAAGGCGCTGTCCACCGCAATCTCGACTCTGACCCGTGTGCTGCATGAGGTGCATTGGCCCACCCTCTCCAAGGGCAAGCCCGATGCCTGGCTCTACTTCTACGAAGACTTCCTCGAGGTCTACGACAACGCCCTGCGCAAGAAGACCGGCAGCTACTACACTCCGCCCGAGGTGGTGCAGGCCATGGTCCGCTTGACGGACGAAGCTTTGCGTGACCCCGCCCTGTTTGGCCGCCATGAGGGCCTCGCCGCCAAGGATGTCACCATCGCCGATCCGGCGACGGGCACCGGCACCTTCCTTCTCGGTGTGCTGCGCAAGATCGCCGAGACGGTGGCCGATGATCAGGGCGCAGGCGCTGTTGGCCCGGCCTTGGGCGCAGCCGCGCATCGGTTGATCGGGTTCGAATTACAGTTCGGCCCCTTTGCCGTGGCGCAGTTGCGGCTGATGGCGGAAATGCGTGCGCTGATGGGCGTCTCGGCCACCGGTGGCGGGTCAAGCGGCAACCTGCCGCAGCCGCGCCTGTTCGTGACCGACACACTTGGCGACCCGTATGCAGCGCAGACGCAGTTCTCGACCATGCTGGCCCCTATCGGCAATTCGCGGAAAGAGGCGAATGCCATCAAGCGGGACGAGCCGATCACCGTCGTCATCGGCAACCCGCCTTACAAGGAGAAGGCCAAGGGTCGCGGAGGATGGGTCGAAAGGGGCAGTGATGGCCGCGCCGCGCCGATGAAGCATTGGGACTTGCCGCTTGCTTGGGGCTTAGGCGCGCACGCAAAACATCTGAAGAACCTTTACGTGTTCTTCTGGCGTTGGGCATCATGGAAGGTTTTTGCGCCTGACCTGTTCGAGACGACCGGGCAAGCGTCCGATGATCGAGGCGGCATTGTCACGTACATAACCGTCTCGGGTTTCCTGAACGGCCCCGGGTTCGAGAAGATGCGGATGGAACTGCGCCGTGATTGTTCCGATATCTGGGTTATCGACTGCTCACCGGAAGGACATCAGCCCGAGGTTGCGACACGCATTTTTCAGGGTGTGCAGCATCCCGTTTGCATTGTGCTAGCGGCTCGCAAGATGGGCAAAGACCGCTCCACCCCTGCACGGGTGCATGTACGGAGGCTTGCTGCTGGTCCTCGTAAGGCCAAATTCGCCGAACTCGAAACTGTCACCCTTTCAAGCTTAGGTTGGGAGCTCGGACCAAGCGATTGGAGAGCACCGTTCCTGGCAGAAGCCAAAGCGGAATGGGCTGGATTTCCAGCAATCGAGAAACTGTTCGAGTATGATGGCTCAGGCGTGATGCCGGGACGGACTTGGGTAATTGCGCCAGACGTCCCAACGCTCAACGCACGTTGGGCCAGATTGGTAAGGGAGAAGATCCCTGAGGTGAAGGAAGCGCTCTTTTATCCGCACGAAGGTGGTGACAAGACGCTGAGCAAACCGGCGAAAATAGGTCTAGCCGGACACGAGTTTCGGTCATCACCGGTTGGTGTTGAAACAGGAAAACCTATTGCACCGACCCGTTATGCATTCCGATCGTTTGATCGGCAGTGGATTATCCCAGACAATCGTCTGCTTAATAGGCCCAATCCCGAACTTTGGAACAACTACTCGTCGCAGCAGTTTTTCTTCACTGCTTTGGAAAAAACGTCACCGAAATCTGGACCGGCCATCACGTTTACGTCCCTAATTCCAGACCATGACCACTACCGCGGCTCCTTTTCTGGTCGCACATTTCCGCTTTGGCGCGATGCGGCTTCATCTGTCCCGAATGTCAAGAAAGCGCTGCTTAGCAATCTGTCCATCACCTATGGCAAACCCGTCACCGCGCCCGACGTCATGGCCTATATAGCGGCGCTTCTGGCGCATCCCGCCTTCACGGCGCGCTTCAAGGAAGACCTGATCCGCCCCGGTTTGCGCGTGCCGGTTACCGCAGACGCCGCCCTTTTCGACCGGGCCGTCACCCTGGGGCGCGAAGTGATATGGCTGCACACCTATGGCGAACGCTTTGCCGACCCCGCGTCTGGCCGCCCCGCGGCGCCCCCTCGGATGCCCAAGGGGCAGGGGCCGACGATCCCGGTCGGCGGCACCATCCCCGGCGCGCCGAACCCCTTGCCCGACACGATGCACCACGACCCTTCGACGGGTCGGCTACATGTTGGGGAAGGGTTCATCGAAAACGTCTCAACCGCCGTGGCCGAGTATCAGGTTTCCGGCCGTAACGTCCTGCGCCAGTGGTTCAGCTATCGCAAGGCCGACCGCACCCGCCCGGTCATCGGCGACCGCCGGCCGCCATCAGCGCTGGACAAGATCCAGCCCGATCACTGGTTGCCCGAGTATACCGAAGACCTGCTGAACCTGTTGCACGTCCTTGGTCGATTGGTGGCATTAGAACCCGCACAGGCTACTCTTCTGGGCGAAATCTGCGCGGGCCCATTGCTCACCGAGGCATCGTTGGCTGGCGCGGGTGCCTTGGCATCGGCGCCGGTGGTCAAGGGCAAGAAGGCGAAGGCGGCGGCCCAACCCGGACTGTTCGACTGAACGAAGCGCAGCTATTCTCGTCGACGTGCGCGATATAGAGTGGAATCGAGAACACGCTCCACACCTGGCGTGCCCTGTGGAGAGGCTCCGCAGTCCGCGCTGAATTTTGCAACTGTCTGATCGACAAACAATGTGTATGCGTTGACCGCATGAACTAGTTCGGAAGTTCGGTCGCTAAGGATTACGAGAACGGCATGAACGTCTTCAAGCAGTGATCTTGGTCACAAAAGTATGGACAAACATGCGGAACAGTCGCGCGGGGACCTGTGCTCTCGCTTACAAAGATGGTCTCCTCCAGCTATCTTGGTTTCATGACCGAAAAAGCAGCCCTTCCGCGCACCAAGCTGTTCATTTCTAAGGCGACTCCTGGTGATGATGCCTTCGCAAGTTGGCTGGCACCTCGCCTCGAGGCCCATGGGTATGAGGTTTTCGCCGACATCCTCGACTTGTCTCCTGGGGACGGTTGGCGGTTGAAGATCACTCGGACTCTGCAAGACGAGGCGGTCAAGATGCTCCTTTGCTGCAGCGATGAGACGTTGGCTCGCGAAGGGGTCCTGGAGGAGATTGAGATTGCGAAGGACTTATCCCGCTCCCTAAACGATCCGCGGTTCATTGTTCCTCTCAAGATGCGGCGTTTCAAGAAGTTATTCGGGATTGGAAGTCTGCAATACATTGATTTTGAAAGAAATTGGGCTGGCGGTCTGACGAGGCTCCTTGAGTTTCTGGAAGAGGAGAACGTGCCCCGGTCGGAAGCCCGAGCCATTCAGCATGGGTGGGCGGCATACCGGCGGCGCCAATCGGTGGCGTTAAGGCGAGAGCCGGAGGTTCTTACCTCGAACTGGCTTCGTGTGCTGACGGTCCCCGACGAGATTTACCATGTTAGGCCGCTTCGAAGTCTGAGCGAGAAGCGGATCGCGGCCTTGGCGAAAGAGTCGCCTTTTCCAGTACTCGAGCATGCCGGCGGATATCTCTCCTTTGCGACAGCTTCAGACTTCGAGGCTGCATTCCCGGCAACCGGGCGCTTTGAAACTCTCTGGTCCGTCGCCTATACAGACTTCTGCGAGAACGGGCACCCAGCTTCGAGTCTTGGGTCGATTGATGCCCGTCGCCACCTCGTAAATCTCTTTCGGCTGGCTTGGGAAATGCAGTGTAGGAAGCAGGGCTTTCTTCAGCACACCTTTTCCAGTGGATTCGCGGCGATTGTAAGTGACGCCAAGATTGAGATTGGGAAGCGCATCCGTTGGGGGCGGCAAGGACAGCGACGCTCTTCCGTGCTCCGCAACATTGCACGCAAAAAGCTTTGGGAATTCGGTGTCACAGCCTATCCCAACCTCTTTCCATTCCCCCACTACCGCCTCAAAGCGCGTGTTCTCTTCTCCGAACTCAACGGAATGAAGAAGGGTACGGTCATCGACGATCCGCGCGCGCAGCACCGTTTGCGGCGAGGCGTCTGCAGTGCATGGCGCAACCGTGCCTGGCACGGGAGGTTGATGGCCATTTTGGAGTTGATGGCGGGCGAGAGTCCTTATGTGACCCTGCCGACCGGAGGTGGGTCATACATCGTCCTTGACGCCATGCCTATCCAAGTCACGGTACCCGTAACAGCTCGACAACTGCACGAATTGGGCGAAGACGCAGAGGAGAAGGACATCTCGACGCTCGACGGATTCTTCGGGGAGTACGAAGCATGACGGACTTGCCCGAGGTATCGTTGACAACGCTTTTCATCGATGAGCCAGACCTCGAGTTCGGCCACGGTCAGCGTCTCGACCATCCTAAGGACGGTCTTTTCCTTTATGGGCCAGCGGGCGTATCAGTCGCCGGTACAGTGGTACGCGTCGGCGTAGTCGGCACAGCAGCGGGGATCGAGGACTTGAAGTCGTGGCTCGCACGACTGAACGCCGGGATCTCGGTACCGGTGGCTGGTGAGCGCGAGAAGGCCGACCGCCCTCACCTTTCGGACTTTCCGGGCCTTCGCGAGGCCTTCGCGATTACAGTCGACGAGAAGGCACTAGTGACCTACAATCTCGATTTGGCAGATATCGAGCGCACGACTACAATCGCAAATCACCACGAAGCTGTGGCGAAAACTGCCGACCTATATGTCGATGCAGTGGTCCGACATCTCAGGAACGAGGAAGCGGCCGTCGACGTCTGGCTCATGGTCGTTCCGGAGATCGTCCATGAGCGATGCCGATCGACCGGAAGTGGGCGAAAATCCCAGCATCTTACCCCTGGCGAGTTCGCCAGGAAGACGAAGAGAAGGGAGATCCTGCCACTATTCGACGGCTTGCTCGACACTAGCGCAGAGGACATTTTCGACGACGTTCCTGACTTTCACCGCCAAATGAAGGCCAAGCTCCTAGTTCACGCACAGCCTTGCCAGATCATCCGCGAAACGACGATCGCTCCTGAGAAGCATCTCGACCGCATGGGGCGCCCTAAGAGGGGTACGCAGGACCAGGCAACGGTCGCCTGGAATCTTGCGACGGCGCTCTATTACAAGAGTCAGTCTAGGCCACCATGGAAGGTGGCGGGCATGCGCGAGGGAGTTTGCTACGTCGGATTCGTTTTCAAGCTGATTCCAAACCATCGCGACCACCATGCCTGCTGTGCTGCGCAAATGTTTCTGAGCGAGGGCGACGGGGTCGTGTTTCGTGGGGCAAACGGCCCCTGGTATACCGAGGGCAAGGAGTTCCACCTTTCAAAGGACGCCGCCCGCGGTCTCATTGAGCGGGTCATCGAGACGTACCGGACCAAGTTCGGTGCGGATCCGAAGGAGCTGTTCATTCACGGCAAGACGAAATTCAGCCCAGATGAATGGGACGCCTTCGCCGAGGCTGCGCCGTCGGGAACGACTATCACCGGTGTACGGATACGGCCTACTTCGGGGGACATGAAGCTATTCCGAGATGGTGACTACCCGTGTATTCGCGGGACTGCCGTTGTACTAGGTGAGCGGGACGCGTTTCTCTGGACATCGGGGTATACGCCGCGTCTCGACACCTACATGGGTCCTGAGACGCCCAACCCGATCTCGGTGACTATCCTGAGATCGACAGGCGACATACCTTCCATCGCGGTCGTTCTGTCGGACATTCTGAAACTCACAAAGATTAACTACAACTCGGCCGCGTTCGCCGATTCCCTCCCGGTTACGGTCCGGTTTGCCGACAAGGTCGGCGATGTGCTGGTCATGGGGAGTGCTCAGGATGCTGAAAGACAGCCGTTCAAGTTCTACATCTGAGCGCAAGCATCGCGGGGCAGTTCGAGCTATTTACCGCTCTGGTCTCGCTGACCTCTAACCGTTTCAGGCCATTTTTGTAGTAAGCTTGCGCCGAGGGCCGTCTGGTTGGTTTTGTGTTTTGCGTGTTAGCGGACGTCCTCATGGACGCACACGAAGACACCCCCCGCATTCAGGTTTTATCGGTTTCGGACACAGGCCGTCGTC